>NZ_LT906448.1:0-1342500 GCF_900186835.1 Pasteurella dagmatis | reverse complement strand
CTCTGCAAACACGAAAGTGGACGTATAGGGTGTGATGCCTGCCCGGTGCTGGAAGGTTAATTGATGGTGTTATCGAAAGAGAAGCTCCTGATCGAAGCCCCAGTAAACGGCGGCCGTAACTATAACGGTCCTAAGGTAGCGAAATTCCTTGTCGGGTAAGTTCCGACCTGCACGAATGGCATAATGATGGCCAGGCTGTCTCCACCCGAGACTCAGTGAAATTGAAATCGCCGTGAAGATGCGGTGTACCCGCGGCTAGACGGAAAGACCCCGTGAACCTTTACTATAGCTTGACACTGAACATTGAATTTTGATGTGTAGGATAGGTGGGAGACTAAGAAGCAGGCACGCCAGTGCTTGTGGAGTCGTCCTTGAAATACCACCCTTTAACGTTTGATGTTCTAACGAAGACTGCGGAACGTGGTCTCGGACAGTGTCTGGTGGGTAGTTTGACTGGGGCGGTCTCCTCCCAAAGCGTAACGGAGGAGCACGAAGGTTTGCTAATGACGGTCGGACATCGTCAGGTTAGTGCAATGGTAGAAGCAAGCTTAACTGCGAGACAGACAAGTCGAGCAGGTGCGAAAGCAGGTCATAGTGATCCGGTGGTTCTGAATGGAAGGGCCATCGCTCAACGGATAAAAGGTACTCCGGGGATAACAGGCTGATACCGCCCAAGAGTTCATATCGACGGCGGTGTTTGGCACCTCGATGTCGGCTCATCACATCCTGGGGCTGAAGTAGGTCCCAAGGGTATGGCTGTTCGCCATTTAAAGTGGTACGCGAGCTGGGTTTAGAACGTCGTGAGACAGTTCGGTCCCTATCTGCCGTGGGCGTTGGATGATTGATTGGGGCTGCTCCTAGTACGAGAGGACCGGAGTGGACGCATCACTGGTGTGCCAGTTGTCTCGCCAGAGGCATTGCTGGGTAGCTAAATGCGGAAGAGATAAGTGCTGAAAGCATCTAAGCACGAAACTTGCCAAGAGATGAGTCATCCCTGACTTAAAGTCAGTAAGGGTTGTTGGAGACTACGACGTAGATAGGCTGGGTGTGTAAGTGTAGTGATACATTGAGCTAACCAGTACTAATTGCCCGAGAGGCTTAACCATACAACGCTCAAGTGTTTTTGGGTGTAGGTGAGAGACGCTAAGCAAAGCAATAACGCAGACGAAAATTGGAAAGACTCATTAGACAGCTTGTTTCGAATTAAAGAACAAAGACAATAAGATAACATCAACGGGATATCTTGGCGGCGATAGTGCAGTGGACCCACCTAATTCCATGCCGAACTTAGAAGTGAAACGCTGTTACGCCGATGGTAGTGTGGGGTTTCCCCATGTGAGAGTAGGTCACCGCCAGGTTTTGATTTAGAGAGAGCCTCAACTAGTGATAGTTGAGGTTTTTTTGTGTTCGGTGGAAATTGTAAAAGATGAAAAAATGGCTAGATGAAATAGAAGAGGGCTAGCTTTTAGTTTTACACTAACTTTAACTTTAATCTCATCCCGTTGGAAACAGTAGGAAACAGTAGAATGGTATGAGATAAAAGCGAGTAAATGGGATTAATAAACCACATAAATAGAAAAATAACAACAATAACAAGCTGAACCACAAACCTTGAAAAATATAAGACAGCACCGCTCTTCAATCTAAAGGGCGGTGTTTTTACTTTTTTATTAATGTATACAGAACTATGCTCTTTGTTATTTTATAATAGTATTCTATCGTTTTATGTAATTCATATATCAAAAATACAATATTAATATCGGTATTAGTAAAATATGATAAATATTTAACTTATTTTTATGCAGTCTTTTTTAGTTTTAATTTATTATTTTATCTTTAATCTTTTTTGATATAAATTTACTTCAATTGAAAATTTATTTGACTGTATTTTACTCAACACTATACACATATAGAGCACCTATTTCTTCTTTTGATATGTTTTTTATACCTTTATCAGTATCAATTCTTCTTAAAGAATAACCTTATATTCCTTTACCTTTTAAGAGATTTTTTTAGTCTTCTGATTGATTGAAAAATGAACTTAAAACGGCTTTCTTGCTTTCTTTTTATACTTTATCAGGATAATATCTATTCAGTTAAGTTATTTTTATTAAGTTTTTATTTTATCGTTAGACTTAATTTACATTAGGAACAAAAGAGAAGATCAAGTATGCAAGACTTATTAAAGAATTGCGATTGTTTAGAAACATCGCGGATTGCGTTTTATTCCCATGATACTATGGGACTGGGGCATATTCGTCGCAATATGTTGCTTGCTCAGTCAGTTTTACAAACATGCCCAAATACAGAAATTCTGTTACTTTCTGGAGTAAGGGAGTCGGGGGCTTTTAAGCTACCTAAAGGGGCTGATACAGTGACTATGCCAAGTTACTTTAAAACTTCTGAAGGTAAATATATTCCTAACTCTTTAGGTAAAGATATTGATCGTTTAGTTGAAGTACGTAGGCAGATAATTTATTCAACGCTAGATTTATTTGAGCCAGATATTCTAGTGGTAGATAATGTGCCTCGTGGTGCAATGAATGAATTAGATACAATTTTACCAGTTCTAGCTAGCCGTGGTACTCATATTGTTTTGGGATTGCGTGATATTATTGATGAGCCAGAAGCAGTTATTTCACAATGGAAAAAGTTGAAAAACCTAGAAATCATTCGTTTATATTTTGATAGTATCTGGGTATATGGTGATCCTCACTTATTTGATTTTGCTAGAGAATATAATCTTGATGAAGATATCTGTGAAAAATTACAATATGTTGGTTATTTAGATCAAACATGTAGGATGGAAAATCATGGTTTAGATACAGTGATTTCATCAAGTGTTGAATATCCTTATGCACTTTGTGTAGTAGGGGGAGGGCAAGATGGTTTTGAACTTGCCAAAACATTTATGCAAGCTGAATTACCGAAAGGTTGGAATGGCTTGTTGATTACTGGTGCATTGATGCCAGAAGAACAACGTAAACAAATTCATGATATGATTGAAAAACGTCCTGAAATTCATGTCGTAGATTTTGTTGCAGAACCTCTCAAATTGATGCAGGAAGCAGAATGCATCATCTCAATGGGTGGATATAATACGGTCACTGAAATTCTTTCTTTCAATGAGCGTGCGCTTATTGTTCCACGAATTTCTCCAAGAAAAGAGCAATGGATACGAGCCTCTCGCTTAGCCGAGATGGGCATTATTGATTGTTTACATCCTGATTTGCTTACTCCTGAAGCCCTATCCTCTTGGATGGCTGGTCAGAAAAAACAGCGTAATGCCAGAGATGTACTAAGGTTTAATGGATTGGACAATGTAGTTAATCAAGTCCGATCCATCGTAAACAAAAGACAATCTTCTTAATTTATTTATCCAACTTATTTTTGGAGCTAATTATGGAAAAAATGACTTTAAGCGAATTAAAGCCTATGTATATCGGCTACGTGTTAAAACGCTATCCACGTTTCTCAGAAACTTTTGTTGTTAATGAAATTCTTGCTCATGAAAGAGCGGGTACAAAAATTGATATTTTTGCCTTAGGCCCAGTAATGGAAACTCATTTCCAAGATGGAATTTCTCAAGTGCGTGCACCAGTAAGTCGTCTTACTGATAAGCAACGTAATACAGAAACATTTTGGGCTTTGCTTAATGAGGGCTTTAGTAAACTCTCCAATTTTGCTGCTAAATTAGAAAAAGCGAAAGGTACAGTTCACGAAGTAGCTCAGAGTGTATTGCTTGCATTAGAGATTAAAAAACGTGGTATTCAACATTTGCATGCTCACTTTGGCACACAAGCAACGACAGTTGCCAGACAAGCGGCAATTTTTGCAGATATTACTTACACCTTTACTGCTCACGCTAAAGATATTTATTTCCAATATGAAGAATCGACTGAGCTTGGGCAAAAAATGCGAGATGCATCTGCGACTGTAACTGTATCTGATTACAATCTTGCCTATTTGCGTGAGCAATATGGTGATGATGCAAAAAGTGCGGTCAGAATTTATAACGGAATGGATCTACGTAAATTTCCTTACCAACCTTTTACTCAAAATAACCGTCATATCCTTTCTGTTGGACGTTTAGTTGCGAAGAAAGGCTTTAGTGTTTTATTAGATGCATTAGCTATTTTGAAACAACGTGAGGTTTCAATGCATTGCACGTTAGTAGGCGACGGTGGATTACGTGGACAGTTACTTGAGCAAATTGAAAGGCTTAATATCCAAGATGTTGTTGATATGGTTGGTCCAATGCCTCAACCTGAAATTATCAAATTTATGAAGTCTGCAAATATGATGATTGCACCAAGTGTTATCAGTGAAGATGGCGATAGAGATGGCTTACCGACTGTTTTATTAGAATCAATGGCGTTAGGTACTCCAGTTATTTCTACACAAGTCGCTGGTATTCCTGAATTGGTGCAAGATGGTGTGACGGGTTTATGCGTGCCACCAAATGATCCTGAAGCGTTAGCAGATGCAATTGAACGCTTACTTGATGATCCTGAACTTTGCAAAACCTTATCTCTCAATTCACGAGCATTAATTGAGAGTGAATACGATGAAGATAAGAACGTTGCAGTATTGCAACAATTATTTAGTGCGGCAATTAATAAGTAAATCGTATCAATGTCATTTTGCAAATTAAATTTAGTATCAGATAGAAGGTAAAAAATTATGCGAGTAGCTTATATTTGTGCGGATCCTGGTATTCCTGTTTTTGGAACTAAGGGTGCATCAGTTCATGTGCAAGAAGTTATCAAAGGTATGCTTAAACGTGGCTTAGAAGTCACTTTATTTGCTCAACGATTGGGTGGCGAAGTGCCTGAAGAATTAAAAGATATTCAGGTTCACGCATTACCAACATTATCTAATCATTCTGCAGAAGATCGTGCTCGTGCATCATTAGTGGCAAATGAAGGTTTAGAAAAAATCTTAGCGGAATCAGGTCCATTTGATCTTGTCTATGAACGTTATTCTTTATGGAGTCGTGGTGGGATAGCATTTGCTAAAAAACACCAATGTGTATCAATTTTAGAAGTGAATGCCCCCTTAATTGAAGAACAGAAAAAACATCGTGAGCTTCCTTTAGAAGACGAAGCTCAAGCCGTTGCGGAATATGTTTTTTCTAATGTAGATGCAATGGTAGCTGTTTCACCTGGTGTGAAACATTATCTTGAAACCTTTGAGAAAGCCAAAGGTAAAGTGCATGTGATTGCTAATGGTGTGGATCTTGTTCGCTTTGCGCCAGCCGCAGAAGAAAATGCGAAACGTTTAAATACTGCAGTTGATTTGGGCGAAATGAATATCCCAGTTGTAGGTTTTTTAGGCACACTGAAACCTTGGCATGGTGTTTCGGTATTAGTTCAAGCGTGGTCAATTTTAAGAAAACGAGGTTATAACACCCGTTTACTGATTGTTGGTGATGGTCCGCAATATGAACTACTTAATGACGAAATCACAAAATTAGGGCTGGCTGAATATGTGCAGTTTACTGGTGCAATTTTGCCGGAAGATGTGCCTCAGTGGTTAGCAAAAATGGATGTGGCAGTCGCACCTTATCCTTATATGGAACAATTCTATTTTTCACCTTTGAAAATTTATGAATATATGGCAGCCGGTTTACCAATTATTTCAACACGAGTTGGGCATTTGGAAACCGTTGTTGATGATAATCATAATGGTCTTTTAGTTGAACCTGATAATCCAGAAAAAATGGCAGATGTGATTGCCCAATTATTTACTGATCCTGTCAAAGCACAGAAATTAGGTATGATGGCCCGTTTGACTGCAGAACAGCAACATAGTTGGTTGTCTGTTGTCGATCGTATTTTAGAAATTGCGCGTGCTTGTCAAAAATAAGCATAAAGTAAATTGATAAATAAGGATCAAAAGAATGGGAAGTAAGTCTGGAAATAAGGGTGCTTGGTGGACTGTTGCGTATCGATTGAAAGAGTACATTCGACCTGAACGAATGATCGTTTTTGGTTCGTTATGTGCACTTTTAATTGCAACGGGTATGCGTCTTCTTAAACCATTACCTTTAGCTTTTGTCGTTGACTATGTGTTATTAGACGTAGTTGATGTAGCAAAAGACGGCGTTAAAAATCCCCCGAATGGTATTGTTGCAACATTATTAAGTTCCTTAGATACCACGCATTTATTATTCGGTTGTGCGGCAGCTGTGATTTTGATTGCGTTATTTATGGCGGGATCAAGTTATTTAAGTACAGTGGGGCTGGCTTTAGCAGGTAGCAGAATTTTAAGTCGTGTACGTAATGATCTGTTTGCACATATGCAACGCCTGTCTTTGCGTTTCCACTCACAAGCCAGAACTGGCGATCTCACAATGCGTTTAATCAACGATATTGGAATGTTGCGTGAAGCGGTCATTACGGCATTAATGCCGATGTTAGCCAATATCCTGATTCTCGTGGGTATGTTCAGTATGATGATATATATCAACTGGCAACTAAGTGCGGTCACTTTGCTAGCAATTCCAATTATTTGGTGGAGTACGGTTCGTTCGAGTAAACGTATTCACGAAGTTAGTCGTGCGCAACGTAAAAGAGAAGGTGCATTAGCAGCGAAAGCAGCAGAGTTTATTGGCTCGATCCGTACTGTACAATCCCTTTCTTTAGAAAGTGAAACAATGCGTAGTTTTGTGGGTGATGATCTTGAAAGTCGTAAACAAAACGTGCAATCCAAAAAATTGTCTGCAGGTTTAGAACGCAGAGTGGATTTGATCGTGGCTTTTGTTTCTGCCGCAGTGTTACTGAAAGGAGCCTATTCTGTTTTAGCAGGGCAAATGACTCCCGGCGATCTCATTATTTTTATGTCTTATCTGAACAATGCCTTCCGTCCTGTACGTGAATATGCGAAATATACAGGCCGACTTTCTAAAGCATTAGCCGCAGGTGAGCGTGTCGTCAACTTGTTAGATGAGCAGCCAGATATTCAAGATAAGCCAAATGCACCAGAATTATCTGACGTCAAGGGTCAGGTGAGTTTTGAGCACGTAAGTTTTACTTATAATGGTAAAGACAGCGAGTCGCTGGCAGTGCTTCGAGATATGGACTTCAAAATCAAAGCCGGAGAAAGTGTAGCAATTGTAGGTCCATCAGGTGCTGGGAAGTCAACGATTACTAGTTTGCTTTTACGTCTTTATGACATCAATAAGGGACGTATTTGTATCGATGGTAAAGATATTCGTGATTATAAAATCTCTAGTGTACGTGGACAGATTGCGATTGTGCCACAGGATAATTTACTGTTCGGTTTAACTGTTCGTGAAAATATTGCATTAGGTGCTGTGAATCGAGCAGATATTAGTGATGAAGAAATTATTGAAGCTGCAAAACTTGCACAAGCACATAATTTTATTTCTGCATTACCAGAGGGCTATGACACTGTTCTAAGTGAGCGTGGAGGATCGCTTTCAGGTGGGCAAAGACAGCGTATAGCTATTGCACGCGCAGCGATTAATAAAAGTGCGATTCTTATTTTAGATGAGCCAACGGTAGGATTGGATCAAGAAAGTGAAACTCAGGTGATTAGTGCGTTAGAGAATTTAATGAAAGGACGTACAACAATAATGATTACTCACGATTTAGCACTAGCTGCAAGAACTGATCGTATTCTATTTGTTGATAGAGGTGTCATTGTTGAGCAAGGAAACCATCAGCAATTACTGGAAAAAGCTGGTAATTATGCTACTTGGTGGAAAATGCAATTGGGTTAACTTTTGATAAATCATCTCGCTAAAATATAGGTATAAATATGCTGACAAATGCTGATAAGAAGATTATTGCAAGGGATACTGCTTTACCGGGCTTAGTTGCCTTATTAGATGGTGATGTTTTATTCAGCACCTTGAAAAAACTGCCATTATTGCAAGATATTGAGCAAGCAGATATTCAATATTTACGTTATAAACCCGCTAACAGCTGTGCTTGTACTGTGCGTGTTAAATGGCAAGATGGTATGCATAAATATTTTTATGCAAAAGCATTAACTCCAGAACGATTTGAGAACTCTTGGAATAATCCGAAAAGACAAAAATTAGTTCAACAAGGTGAGCCGAATGCACCTCTAGCGATTTTTGATTTATGCATTATCTTATTTCATCCTGCTTATGATCGTGGTATCCGTAATTTAAAATGGCTAGTTGACAATAAGTTACGTCATAAAATTTTAAAAGTTTGTTCACTGTCGAAATTTGAAGATGAAAACTTACAAGTTGATGTTTTGCGTTATAAACCTGAGCGCCGTTTAGTGGCAAGAATCAGCCATCATCAAAAAACATTGGCAGTTGTAAGAACCATCAAAGAAAGTGATTTTAGTAAAGTTCTTGTAGGGGCAGCCTTTGGTGCGGCACAAGGCTATATTAAATTGCTAGGCGTGGAAGGTTCACTCAATACTGTCATTACAGATTGGCAAGAAGGGCAGAGTTTGTGCCCTGAAGATGGAATTATTCCATCTGAAGATTTAATTCAAAAAGTCGCAAGCCAATTAGCGAAAGTTCATAAAGTGGCTTATAAACACCCTTTAAATTATGACATCAATGATGAAATCCAATCATTAAAAGGGGTACAAAGTACTTTTAATATTATTTTGCCAGAATACAGCCTTTGGTTTGAGTGTTTGATTTCAAATGTTGCAAAGGGTTTAATTGAGCAACCTGTGATTTCTACGCTGATTCATGGCGATTTTTCCTTAGATCAAGTAGTGCTCGGTCATAATAAGAAAGGCGTTGATGAACTTTCTCTTTTAGATTGGGATCGTTCAGCCAATGGAAATCCATTATTTGATCTTGCAACGATGCAAGCAAGGCTAGAACTTCAAGTAATTGAAGGTGTGCTTCCTGTTTGGCAAGCTGAAAATTTAATAGCAACTTTTTTGCAAGCATATAAAGCCGAGACAGAAATAAATTTAGAAGGTTTCTCTTGGTTCGTAGCTTCTGCTATTTTACGTTTAGCCGCTGAGCCTTTCCGTAAGCGTCATCTCGATTGGGAACAGCATACCTTGCTACTATTACAGCGAGCAGAACAAATTTTAGCTGACTCTGCAATCTGTAGTAAAGTTGCTACTCCAAAATATGCAGATTTTGCCTTAGATCCTATCTTAAATACCTTAACTGATAAGACTCAAATGCAAGATGTGTTGATGAATGTATTGCCTGAAGCTAATCAAGGTTTGCTCGAATCGACCAAACTGATTCGTTATAAGTTGCAACGTCGTGCATTAGTTGAATACCAAATCGACACAAAAAATGCTAAGCAATGTGTTATTGGAAAATATCGCAGTAAAGGTTTAGATAAACGTTCTTACTATATTCAAAAAGCCCTTTGGGAAAATGGATTTAATCAGACCGCACTTATCAGTGTGCCAGAGCCATTAGGAATATTACCTGAACATAAAACTTGGCTACAAATCAAAGTCAGCGGACGTTGTATTGGTGATGTACTCGTGCCTGAAAATCAGCGATTGGCTTTTTTAGGGGAGTCTGTTGCTAAAGCGATCCGTGCGTTGCATAAAAGTGCGGTCGAAAAATTTATAGATTTACCAATGTGGGGACCAGAGCAAGAGCTTCACATTTTGCGTGAGCGTTTAATGCAAGCACAACTTTTATCACCTCAACTTTCAATTCGTATTGCTAATGTACTGACTGGCTGTGAAAAACTCGCAATGAAATTAGAGCATTTCTCTTTTGTCCCAATACATCGCGATTTTTACCAAGATCAAATTCTTGAGTGTGCAAGCAAGCCGGGGAAAATGGTACTTTTAGATCTTGATCTAGCTTCTCTGGGGCATTCCGCTTTAGATGCAGGAAATTATTTAGCTCATATTCAAGAATTTGCAATCCGCAAATATGCAGATAAAGAGGCATTATCTGCTCATCAAAATGCGTTTTTAGGCACTTTTTTAGCGAGCAATTCAACGACGAATCTACAAGATGTTGAAATTTATACACTACTATCTTTGGCTCGTCATATTTATCTCAGTACACAGTTTCCAGATCGTAGACATACGACAGAAACGTTACTTTCATTATGTGAGGAAAAGCTAACTCTTATTTTATAAGGGCTTGAATTTTATATAGGAGCAAATGTATGAAAATCACTATTGTAGGGGCTGGTTACGTTGGTTTATCTAACGCAATTTTACTGGCACAACAGCATGATGTGACGTTATTAGATCTATCAACAGAAAAAGTAAATCTCATTAACAATAAGATTTCACCTATTCAAGATACTGAAATTAGCGAGTATTTAGCGACAAAAGCACTGACTTTACACGCCACAGTCGATACGTCAGAAGCTTATGGGGGGGCTGAATATATTATTATAGCAACACCAACAGATTATGATCCTGTAACGGATTATTTTAATACGAGTTCTGTGGAATCTGTTTTAGAAGCCGCAATCGCACAAAATAAAACGGCTTACTTAGTGGTTAAGTCTACGATTCCCGTTGGCTTTGTGGTAAGAATGCGTAAGAAGTTTAATACAGAGCGCATTATTTTCTCTCCAGAGTTTTTGCGTGAAAGCAAGGCGTTATATGATAATTTGTACCCATCACGTATTGTAGTTGGTGATGATAGTGATGCAGCAAAAAAATTTGCACAAATGTTGCGTGATTGCAGCCTTGAGCCAAATACCCCAATTCTGTTGACCAATCCAACAGAAGCTGAATCTATTAAGTTATTTGCAAATACTTATTTGGCACTTCGTGTGGCATTCTTTAACGAATTAGATTCTTTTGCATTAAACTTTGGTTTAGATGCAAAACAAATTATTGATGGTGTTTCTTTAGACCCGCGCATTGGCACACATTATAATAACCCATCTTTTGGTTATGGTGGTTACTGCTTGCCTAAGGATACCAAGCAATTATTAGCGAACTTCCAAAGCATTCCACAAAATTTAATTAGTGCGATTGTTCAGTCGAATTCAACACGTAAAGACTTTATTGCTAATGATATTTTGAGTAAGAAACCAAATGTTGTTGGTGTATATCGTCTCACAATGAAAGCCGGTTCTGATAATTTCAGAAGTTCAAGTATTAAAGGCATTATGCGCCGTTTAACTAATGCTGGCGTAAAATTAGTTGTGTATGAACCAGAATATAAAGGCGAGAAATTCTTTGATGCTGAATTGATAAAAGATCTGACAGAGTTTAAGCAAAAAGCCGATATCATTTTGGCAAACCGAGTGACAAGTAATCTTGATGATGTATTAGAAAAAGTGTATTCAAGAGATTTAAAAGGCAGCGATATTTAGCATTTAATTCGCACGATTGATAAATGAAAAAAGCCGACTAAAAGCCGGCTTTCTTTTTTAATGTTATTTATTAATGGTGCCTAGGGTCGGACTCGAACCGACACACCCGAAGGCGGTTGATTTTGAATCAACTGCGTCTACCAATTTCGCCACCCAGGCAATATTAATAAACATCATTAAGATAACTCGGTATTATACCTTTTCATTTAAAGCTGACAAGTAAAAATTTTGGCTTGTTATTCAATTGTATTTATTTTAGTCATTATATCCCTTCATCTTTTAATAATACCTCGTGATTTTTCATAAGCTATTATGTAATAAAGAGAAGTACCTCACATTTTATACAAAAAATGTGTAATTTATTTTGAAAAAAAATTAATTGCAAATATAATTAAGAACTATTATCAATTTTAATAAAAATGTGATTCGTTTCTGAATCAATTCTCAATCGGAAAGGTAAAATTACTATGTTAAAAGAGCAACTAGCAAGTTATATCGAGCAAAATCCATTAGCCATTACCTTGGATATGGCAGCACATTTTGAAAAGCCAGAAGGTGAAATTTTATGTTCATTGCCAGATCAATTTGTTCGCGTATTTTCAGGGGAAAGAGCGGAAGAAATTTTAGCAGAAATTAGTGGTTGGGGTATTTTTACCACAATTATTGAGAAAGAAGGTTCAATCTTTGAAATTAAAGATCGCTTTCCAACAGGTATCGTAGGCAGAGGCTATTACAATCTGAATATGAAAGGTGAAGAAGGTGCATTGCACGGTCATCTTAAACTAGACAATATTGCGAAGATTGCTTTTGTTAGCTTGCCTTTCCGTGGAAAAGAAAGCTACAACATTGCATTTATTGCAAACAATAATCAAACCATTTTTAAAGTGTATTTAGGTCGTGATGATGAGCGTAACTTGTTCCCAGAGCAAGTAGAAAAATTTAAGCAATTCATCTAATTACAGTTATAAAGGAAAGAAAATGACAACTAATCGCCAAGAAGTATTACAAAATCGCTTAGGCCCAGAAATTCAAGAGTTAAAAGCGCAAACTAAAACATTGATGCTTGCTACTGTGGGTGCTGATGGCAACCCAAACGTGAGCTATGCGCCTTTTGCTATTAGTAATGGTGAATACCAAGTATTTATTTCAACAATCGCTCGTCATGCAAGAAACTTACAAGAAGTGCCAAAAGTATCATTAATGTTAATCGAAGATGAAAGTAAAAGCCGTCAGATCTTTGCCCGTCGACGTTTATCGTTCGATGCTGTTGCTCGTGTTGTTGAAAGAGAAACTGAAGAATGGAAAGCGGGTGTGGAAGCATTAAAAGCAAGACACGGTGCATTAATGGATGAATTATCAAGAATGAAAGATTTCCACTTATTTAGTTTTAAGCCATCTCAAGGGTTATTTGTTAAAGGTTTCGGACAAGCATTCCAAGTAAGTAGCGATGACTTAGTGAGTTTTGTTCACTTGGTAGAGGGTCACGAAGAATAATATATTATTACTTTTTAGGGTATAGGAACATATGTGTAAAAATACAATAAAACTTTCTGCAATCACATTGGCATTATTAGGCTACAGTAGTGTTACATTCGCTGAAGTTGCACAAGATACAACTGAGCTTGAAAAGATAACTGTATCTTCACAACAAGATGATATCAGTGTCAAAGATAAAAAAGTGGGCGAAACAATAAAAACTTCAAGCCAATTAAAACGTCAACAAGTACAAGATAGCCGGGATTTAGTTCGTTATGAAACAGGCGTGACGGTTGTTGAAGCAGGTCGTTTTGGCTCAAGCGGTTATGCTATTCGTGGTGTAGATGAAAACCGAGTTGCAATTACTGTTGATGGTTTACACCAAGCAGAAACACTTTCTTCACAAGGCTTCAAAGAATTATTTGAAGGTTATGGTAACTTTAATAACACAAGAAATAGTGTTGAGATTGAAACATTAAAAGAAGCTAAAATTGCTAAAGGTGCTGACTCAGTAAAAGTTGGTAGTGGTTCTTTAGGCGGTGCTGTCCTTTTCGAAACTAAAGATGCTCGTGATTTTTTAACGGAAAAAGACACTTATTTAGGCTATAAAACCGGATATAATTCTGCAGATAATCAGCGAATAAATACATTAACTGCAGCAGGTCGTTATAAATGGTTTGATGCATTATTTATGCATACTCAACGGGATGGTCATGAGTTAGAAAATTATGATTATAAAACAGGTAGTGATATTCAAGGAAAAGAAAGAGAGAAAACGGATCCATATGATATCACTAAAGAAAGTACATTAGTTAAATTTTCTTTTACACCAAATGAGAATCACCGTTTTACTGTTGCATCAGATGTGTATGAATCTCATACAAAAGGGCATGATCGCTCTTATTCATTGCAGCCACAGTCAAATTATCTAACTTATGATGAAAAAGAATCTCGTCATGCTAATGATAAAGTTAAACGCAGTAATATTGCTTTTACTTATGAAAATTACACTATTACGCCATTTTGGGATACGTTGAAATTAACTTATTCACAGCAAAAAATAAAAACTCGAGCAAGAACCGAAGACTATTGTGATGGGAATGAGTTATGTGATAACTATAAAAACCCTTTAGGTATTCAGCTGAAGGATGGAAAGATAGTTGATCAAGAGGGAAATTTAGTCAATTTACAAAAAGTTGGAGATAATCAACAGGTAGTAGATAGAAATAATAATCCTTTTATCCCTAGTAAGGGAACTAACCAAGCAGCCTTTATTACTAAAAGGCTCGGGCAATCTTATTTTTGGCTAGATTGCTCTATTTTTAATTGTGAACAGCCTATTGTTGCTTACAAATTCAATTACAACACTGATGTTCCAGTGAGAGAGGAATTGGTATTAAATAAAAGGTTAGAACAAAATGGGAAAGTATTTAAAACATATGAACCAGCAGCTGGGTGGGATAAATATCATATTGTATTACCTAACTCAAAAGGATATCGTTCATTTGATTATAAAGAGCGTGATTTAAATACAGAAACTAAACAAATTAATTTAGATTTAACGAAAGTCATTCCAGTATTTAATATTGAAAATACTCTTTCTTATGGAGGAGTTTATTCTAAAGTCCGAAAAGAAATGGTCAATAAAGCAGGATATAGCGGTAGTGATCCAACTTGGTGGGCAGAAAGAACGCTAGGTATGAGTTTGTTTGGTGACGTGAAAGATTGTAAAACTAATTCTAATTTTAATGGTTTTTTATGCCCACGCCATGAGCCGTTAACTTCTTTCTTAATCCCTGTAGAGGCAACAAATAAATCTCTTTATTTAGCTGATACTGTAAAACTACACAATAATTTTAGTGTTGATTTAGGTTATAGATATGATGATATTAAATATCAACCAGAATATATTCCTGGAGTAACGCCAAAAATTCCTGATGATATGGTGAAAGGTTTATTTATTCCTTTGCATAATATTTCTCCATGGAAACCAAGTCCATATTCTAAAAAATATGATTATAATCCTCAACATCCTCAATATATTGCAGATGTAGCTGATTGGGAAGCCAAAAAAGCAGAAAATGATCAAAATGCGGAGAAGAATATTGCTTATATTGCGCAAGATAAGAAATTTAAAAAACATTCTTATTCTTTAGGAGCAACATTTGATCCAGTAGATTTTTTAAGATTACAAGTGAAATATTCCAAAGGGTTTAGAGCGCCAACTTCGGATGAGTTATATTTTACCTTCAAGCATCCTGATTTTACGATCTTACCAAACCCGAATCTAAAACCAGAAGAAGCTGAAAATAAAGAGATCGCATTCACATTCCATGATAATTGGGGCTTTATTAGTACAAGTTTATTCGAAACTAAATACCGTAATTTCATTGATTTGTCGTATTTAGGATCGAGAAATTTAACTAACTCTGTTGGTGGACAAGCTCGGGCTCAAGATTTCCAAGTTTATCAAAATGTGAATGTTGATAACGCTAAAGTAAAAGGTATGGAAATCAGCTCTCGCCTCAATATTGGTTATTTTACTGGTTTTTTAGATGGCTTTAATATGAGCTATAAATTTACATATCAAAAAGGGCGCTTAGATGGCGATAGACCAATGAATGCTATTCAACCGAAAACATCTGTTTTTGGCGTTGGTTATGACCATAAAGAAGATAAATTTGGTGCTGATTTATATGTAACGCATGTAAGTGCGAAGAAGGCAAAAGACACTTACAATATGTTCTATAAAGAACAAGGTTATAAAGACAGTGCTATAAAATGGCGTAGTGATGATTATACATTAGTTGATTTTGTGACTTATGTTAAACCTATCAAGAATGTGACATTACAATTTGGTGTTTACAATTTAACAGATCGTAAATATTTAACTTGGGAATCAGCACGTTCGATTAAACCATTTGGTACAAGTAACTTAATTAATCAAAAAACAGGGGCTGGTATCAATCGTTTCTATTCACCGGGTCGTAACTATAAACTCAGTGCTGAAATCACATTCTAATCAAACCTTAGAAAGCCTGTAAAACGGGCTTTCTTTTTGCTTAAAGTGCGGTGGATTTTACAAAGATTTTATTGCTTTTATCCTAATCAATGCTAAAATTCACATTCCTTTGTCGTAGCTGGATTAGAGATCGGCTAACGATGTATTTTTAACTTAACTTTTAGGAGTTATCAAATGTCTCTAAGTACAGAAAAAAAAGCAGCAATTGTTGCTGAATTTGGTCGTGATGCAAAAGATACTGGTTCATCAGAAGTGCAAATTGCTTTATTAACTGCACAAATCAACCACTTACAAGCTCACTTTGCTGAACACAAAAAAGATCACCACGGTCGTCGTGGTTTATTGCGTATGGTTTCTCGTCGTCGTAAACTTTTAGATTACTTAAAACGTACTAATCTTGAGCTTTATACTTCAACTATCGCTCGCTTAGGTTTACGTCGCTAATTTTTATTACGATATATTCCAAAGAAAAGCCCTTGAAAATATTCAAGGGCTTTTTGTTTATTGTAATTTTTATAAGCCTAACGCATATTTTAAGGCTTGTTTTTTCAGCGGTGTGGCTTTATTGGCAGCAAACAAAGCAAGATTGCGTGCGATCTTCAAGGGGAGAATATCTTCTTTGAATGCCTTGTAGAAAATATCCATTCCTGATTGCATTACTAAATTATCTGGTTTGCGTTTGCGTTCATATTGAGCGAGTACTTCATCACTTGCAAAATCTTCGCCATTTTTGACCGCACTTTCTAACACTTCAAGTAATGCTTTTACATCTTTAAAGCCTAAGTTAACGCCTTGTCCTGCAAGTGGGTTAATTGTATGTGCTGCATCGCCAACTAATACAATCCCTTGTTTGAAATAATCTTGTGCGTGGCGACGTGTTAGCTCAAAACTGTTTGCGTTTTGTACTTTGACTTTTCCTAATCTGCTCGGGAAATGTTGTTCGATTTCTTCTGCTAATTTTTCTGCTGAAAGTTGTTTGAGCTCACGAATACGTTCTGGTGAGTCATACCACACTAGGCAAGCATTATTACCTAATAAGGGTAAAAAGGCACGAGGGCCAGACGGGTAGAATTGCTGCCAAGTAATATCTTGTTGTTCAAGTTCTGTCGTTACTGTAATCAACATACAGCTTTGGCGATATTGCCAACCGGTGAGTCCAATACCTGCGATATTGCGTAATTTTGAGTTTGCCCCATCTGCAGCAACTACAAGAGGCGCTTGATAAGCTTCACCATTTGCTAAAAAAATCTGCCAATTTTTACCGCACTTTTCGATTTTCTGAATCGGAGAAATGGTCGTTTGTACATTGTCTGTTATGGAAATAGCTTGCCAAAGCCCTAATTGGATCAGGTTATTTTCTACCATAAATCCAAGCTCTGGCAAGTTGAGTTCTTTACTGTGAAAATAAGTTGAGAAACCATCAATTTCCCAAGTTTCTAATGCACGATACGGGCAAACTCGCCTATTTTTGATATGTTGCCAAGCATTGAGTTGAGTTAATAAATTTACAGAGGCAGCACTGATCGCTGAAATACGAAGGTCATAAGGGGAATCTGGGACAAATTCTGGCAAAGGTGCATGTTCAATCAGTTGGACATTTCGACCTTGTTGCCCTAAGCCTAAGGCACAAGCTGCACCAACCATTCCGCCACCGACAACAATAATTTCTTTTTGTATGACTTCCATAAGGTATTCCTTTTCTTTTTTGAGGTTTATTCTACCGCCAAAGAGGAAAATTCAAAAGAAATCTCTTTTTTAGCTAGCCAGCATCAGGACAAGCCTGTAAAATAGCCAGTCAAATTTTTATAGGTTAACTGAATTTTTTAAACGACATGACGCAGAAATTACATATTAAAACGTGGGGCTGTCAGATGAATGAATACGATTCATCAAAAATGGCGGATTTATTAAATAGTACTCACGGCTTAGAACTTACAGATATTCCAGAAGAAGCAGATGTATTGTTGTTAAACACCTGCTCAATTCGTGAAAAAGCACAAGAAAAAGTTTTCCATCAATTAGGACGTTGGAAAGAATTAAAGAAACATAAGCCTGGGCTTGTTATTGGTGTTGGTGGCTGTGTAGCCTCACAAGAAGGGGAGCATATTCGCACACGAGCACCTTATGTTGATATTATTTTTGGACCGCAAACATTGCACCGTTTGCCTGAGATGATCAACCAAATTCGTGGTGGTAAAAGCTCAGTTGTTGATGTGAGTTTCCCTGAAATTGAGAAATTCGACCGTTTACCTGAACCTCGAGCAGAAGGCCCGACTGCTTTCGTTTCCATTATGGAAGGCTGTAATAAATATTGTTCTTTCTGTGTTGTGCCTTATACTCGTGGTGAAGAAGTGAGCCGCCCAGTTGATGATGTGTTATTTGAGATTGCACAGCTAGCGGAACAAGGCGTGCGTGAAGTGAATTTATTAGGGCAAAACGTAAATGCATATCGTGGTGCAACGCACGATGACGGCATTTGTACTTTCGCTGAATTGCTACGTTTAGTTGCGGCAATTGATGGCATTGATCGCTTGCGTTTTACTACAAGCCATCCAATTGAATTTACTGATGATATTATTGATGTTTACCGTGACACACCTGAGCTAGTGAGTTTCTTACATTTACCAGTGCAAAGTGGTTCCGACCGAGTGTTATCAATGATGAAACGTAATCACACCGCATTAGAATATAAGTCGATTATCCGTAAATTAAGAGCTGTGCGTCCAGAGATTCAAATCAGCTCAGATTTCATCGTAGGTTTCCCTGGTGAAACTGCAGAAGACTTTGAGCAAACAATGAATTTAATTGCGCAAGTGAATTTCGATATGAGCTTCAGCTTTATCTATTCTGCACGCCCTGGCACGCCTGCGGCAGATATGCCAGATGATGTCAGCGAAGATGAGAAAAAACAACGTTTATATGTGTTACAACAACGCATTAATAATCAAGCTGCGCAATTTAGCCGTGCAATGTTAGGTACAGAACAACGTGTGTTAGTTGAAGGGCCATCGAAGAAAGATTTAATGGAATTAACTGGTCGTACAGAAACTAATCGTATTGTGAATTTTGTGGGTACACCTGATATGATCGGCAAGTTTGTTGATATTAAAATTACTGATGTATTTACTAACTCATTACGTGGTGATGTGGTGCGAACTGAAGATCAAATGGGCTTACGAGTTGTTCAATCGCCACAAGCAGTGATTAATCGTACCCGTAAAGAAGATGAGTTAGGTGTCGGTCGTTATCACGCTTAATCATTGTTTCTATTCATATTTTAACCGCTCAAGAGTTTCTCAAGAGCGGTTATTTTTTGTGAAAAATTGTGGCACTAAACTATCAAGCTGTCATTGGAAAGAGAAAAAGCTAAATTAGCTTTATTGATATCGATATGTAACAATTTGATAAAACAGCACGATATATGGGGTTGTTGACACTGCCTATCATTTCTCTATTAAGATTTTATAACTCATTTCATCAAAAGTGCGGTCTGTTTTTTTAATGTTTTGAAACTTATAGAAAATAAACCTCACTTTGATTGTTCTTGTTAATACACTCTGAACTACAATAAGTTTCTCATTGCTTTTTTGTGAAGTATATATATCATATCATTTATTTTTATGGTTTATTAAGAGTAAATGTAATGTATACATCAAATTTTTCTAATTTATTACTAAATGTAGATAGTTATAAAGCATCACACTGGTTGCAATATCCACCTAATACAGAGTACATTTCTTATTATATTGAAGCACGTGGAGGAGACCTCGATGTTTTATTCTTTGGTTTACAGGCATTTATCAAAGAATACTTACTTACTCCGATCACGAATAATGATATTGATGAGGCAGAAACTGTCTTCACTGCGCACGGTCTTCCATTTAATCGCCAAGGTTGGCAACGCTTATTAGATAAGCATCAAGGCTTATTACCCATTAAAATTGAAGCTGTCCCAGAAGGGACTGTTTTACCTGTTGGAAACGTAGTATGTCAAATTGTAAATACTGATCCTGAGTTTTTTTGGTTAGTCGGCTATTTAGAAACCGCATTATTACGAGCAATTTGGTATCCCTCTACTGTGGCAAGTGTATCATATTACTGTAAGCAAAAAATTAAAGCAGCATTAGAAAAAACGGCTGATAGTTTAGATGGTATGGGTTTCAAATTACACGATTTTGGTGCACGTGGTGCTTCAAGTTTAGAAACTGTTGCGTTAGGTGGTTTAGCTCATTTGGTAAATTTTATGGGAACTGACAGTGTATCAGCACTTATCGCTGCAAAGCGGTGGTATAACGCTACTACAATGCCCGCTTTTTCGATTCCTGCAGCAGAACATAGCACAATGACTTCTTGGGGCAAAGAACGAGAAGTCGATGCCTATCGTAATATGGTTGAGCAATTTGCAGGTACCAATAAAACTTATGCTGTTGTGTCAGATAGCTATGATCTTTGGAATGCTTTGGAAAATATTTGGGGTGTGGAACTAAAAGAGCTTGTGGAATTAAAAGGAGGTACTTTGGTCGTTCGCCCAGATAGCGGAGATCCTGTCAAAGTGGTTTGTCGCACTTTGGAGATTTTAGCAGAAAAATTTGGTACTACTGTAAATAACAAGGGCTATAAAGTATTGCCTGACTGTGTACGAGTTATTCAAGGTGACGGTATTAATTTAAATTCGTTAGGCAAAATTCTTGATGCAATTATTGCTCTCGGCTTTAGCGTAGAAAATGTTGCTTTTGGTATGGGGGGCGGTCTATTACAACAAGTCAATCGTGATACGATGGGTTGGGCAATGAAAGCAAGTGCGGTCAAAATTGATGGTGAATGGCGCGCTATTTGTAAAGATCCAATTACTAGCCAAGCAAAACGATCGAAGAAAGGATTATTAGCATTAATTAAACAAGATGGGCATTGGGAAACAATTAATCAAAGTCAACTATCAGATAAAATAAATCAATTACGCCCTGTTTTTGTTGACGGAAAATTATTAGTCGATGAAGACCTTGATACTATTAGAAAACGTACTGAAAGTTATTTATTAAAACCTTAATATTTTATCTAATCTAATTTTTATTGAGCCGCAGGTTAGCGGCTTTTAGATTTTTATACTAAATTTATTTTGTTTTTATTGTGTTTAATTTCTAATTTATTACTCTAAATATAATTAATTATTCTGATTTTATTTTGTTCATTTAGATTAAAAAAAGTTCGGATAGAAATGAAATTTATTATTTTTTTTGTGAAAAATAAATTTATCATTATATAATCCTGCCCGCATTATATTTCTATAATTTTTTTATTCAAATAGAAGGATCGAAAATGAATAAATTAACGTCTATGACAAAATTGTCAATTTGTATTGCCTTAAGTGTAGCCTCTTATTCTGCATCAGCTTCAACTTCAACTTCAACATCTCAACCTGCTCCCGCACCAGAGAATCTTGCCCAAAATGTTAGCAACCTGGTCTATCATAGTGCACAATTGCCTATTGTTGTTTATAAGCACAAGGACATCATTGGTAAGTTAGTACGTGGTGAGGTAGTAAATCCTTCTAATGGATTATTAGGCACACTTTTAAGTGGAACTGCAAGTTTATTCAATGGAGATTTAGGAAAATTAGTTAAATTATCAAGTGATCTTGGTTCACATTTTAAAGGAATTCAGGAAAATATCTCCGCTATTAAATCTTCAGCTGAAAAAAGTTTGCCAAATGCTGTCGTTAATTTAATCTCAAATACGCCAGGTCAAATTTATACCACAGTAAATAATACTTTAGATTATGTTGCTGATGCGACAGTAGAAAGAAGTAAAATTTATCAAAAAGAAAAAAATAAACTGATAGAAAATAATAAAGAACTTTCTGATAAAGTTATTTTTCTTGAAAAGATAGCTAAAGAGATTGCAATAAAAAATAAAAAATTAGAACAAGATAGTGAGGCTTTAAAAACTAAAAATACAGAGGTAGAAGAATTAAGAAAAGAGATAGAGAAAACGAAAGAGTTGTTAGCTAATATTAAACAAACTCAAGAAAGTACGGAAGTTGTAAAAGCTGAATCAACAGAAAATAATAAAGAAAAAGAAAGGGCAGCTGTTGAGCCTAAATCTGCAGAAAAAGAGAAGGTTGAAAGAAATACAGCAACCGATATTCAAAACGAGAACATTGTTAATTCTCTGCAGAAAGAAATACAAGTGTCCCCTTTAGCTGCTCAATATATGGTGCAAAGCGAGCAACAATTAAAAGAAGTTCGTAATGATGTAGCAAAATTGCAGCATAAATATCATCAGCTACAGAATACTATACAAGAAAATAGGAATCTAAGCAGTCGTGGTATTGCTAGCATTGCTGCAATGGCAAATATTCCTGTGCCAGCAGTTGCAGGAAAAACGACTATTGGTGCTGGTGTAGGGCATTTTGATAGTAAGAATGCCATTGCAGTCGGTTTATCTAGTTATTATCAAAATGGAACTGCTGTTAAGGTTTCATTAGGTACAGCAGGATCAAATGTGGCATTTGGTGGCGGGATATCTTACTCTTTTTAATTTTCATATATTGATATAATTAAAAGCTATTCAATATTTAATCCATTTCCTTGAACTGAGTTTGTGCTTGAAGTCGTGAGGAAATGGATTTTTTTATGAAAATAAAATCATAGGGAAGAAACTGCTACTAATATCGTTTTAGTAGCAGGTCTCAATTAGTATATTATTTTTAAATTATTGCAATAATGAAATATCAGCGACTTGTAAGAATAAATTACGTAAATTATTCAGGATAGCTAAACGGTTTTGACGTAATTTTTGATCTTCTACGTTCACCATTACGTTATCGAAGAATGTATCCACTGGCTCACGTAATGCAGCTAAACGATCCAATGCCACTTGGTATTCACCTTTGGCAAATAATGGGGTAAGTTCCGCTTGTAGTGCAATAACTTGTTCTGCCAACACTTTTTCCGTATTTTCAACGCATAATACAGTATCAATAGTTGCAGGTAATTCCCCTTCAACTTTCGCTAAAATATTACTTACACGCTTATTAGCTGCTGCTAAAGCTTCTGCTGCCTCTAACGTACGGAAGTGTGATACCGCACGTACACGGGCATCAAAATCTGATGGTTTGGTTGGACGACGTGCTAAGACTGATTGAATTACATCCACCGCAATACCTTCATCTTGATACCATGCACGGAAACGACCAAGCATAAAGTCCACAACTTCTTCTACAACGTTGGCATTTGTGAGTCTGTCGCCGAAAAGTGCGGCTGATTTTTTCACAATTTCTTCAAGATCGAGTGGTAGGTTTTTCTCAACAATAATACGTAACACACCTAATGCCGCACGACGTAAAGCAAATGGGTCTGCGCTACCTTTTGGTTGTTGACCGATCCCGAAAATACCTGTCAATGTGTCAAATTTATCTGCTAATGCTACTGCACTTGCCACTAAGGATTTTGGC
The DNA here is from genome assembly GCF_900186835.1 of Pasteurella dagmatis. NCBI lineage: Bacteria > Pseudomonadati > Pseudomonadota > Gammaproteobacteria > Pasteurellales > Pasteurellaceae > Pasteurella > Pasteurella dagmatis. The sequence continues at coordinate 1,319,261 of NZ_LT906448.1, read as the reverse complement.
AATTCATCGCCTGCAAAACGTGGCATATATTGTTCATTTAATGCTACAGCCACTTCTTCATCTTCACCATCATGACGGGCATAGTGCATTCCCATTACGCCTTGGGTGTCGGTAAATTCAAACACCATATTGGTCATCAAGTCGCATTTGGAGAGCAAACCTGCTCGTTTCGCTTTGGTTTCATCTGCACCAATTTGTTTCGCAATTTCACCTGCAAGTTGTTCAATGCGAGCGGTTTTATCACGTAATGTACCAAGTTGTTGTTGGAATAATACGGTTTCTAAGCGTGGTAATTGATCTTCTAAACGTTGTTTTAAGTCGGTTTTGAAGAAGAACTCCGCATCGGTTAAACGTGGGCGAACCACTTTTTCATTCCCTTCGATGATTTTACTTGGATCTTCAGGGTTGATGTTCGATACAAAAATAAAGTGCGGTAATAATTTGCCCTCTTTGTCATAAATTGGGAAATATTTTTGGTCGCCTTTCATGGTGTAAACTAAGGCTTCCGCAGGCACGGCAAGGAAACGTTCTTCAAACTTCGCTGCCAAGACATTTGGATATTCCACAAGTGAAGTCACTTCATCAAGTAAGTCTTCTTCAATATCAGCCACACCACCAAGTGCGGTCGCTTTTTCTTGTGCTTTTGCCAAAATTAACGCTTTACGCTCATTGAAATCAGCCACTACTGAGCCTTTTTCTTTTAATAGCGCAGGGTATTGATCTGCGTGTGAAATTTGGAATTCATGCTCACCAAGGAAACGGTGACCACGAATTGTTGTACCACTTGTGACACCTAAAATTTCGCCTTCGATTAATTCATCACCAAGTAACATCGTTACAGTGTGAACTGGGCGAATAAATTGCACAGTTTTGTCCGCCCAACGCATTGGTTTTGGAATAGGTAATTTTGCTAATGCATTTGCAACGATATCTTTAAGTAGATTTTTGGTTGGTTGACCTTCGATAGTTGCACGATGAACTAACCATTCGCCTTTATCAGTCGCAATGCGTTCTGCTTGCTCAACATTGATCCCACAACCACGCGCCCATCCTTCTGCCGCCTTAGTTGGCTTGCCTTCAGAATCAAATGCCGCAGACACCGCAGGACCACGTTTTTCAATTTGCTTGCTTGGTTGGCTAGTGGCTAAACCTAACACTTTCACTGCTAAACGACGTGGTGCCGCAAACCATTCTACTTTGTCAAAGGTTAAACCCGCTTGGTTTAACTCTAATTCCACGTTCTCTGCAAATGCAGTTGCTAATTTCTTGAGCGCCTTCGGTGGCAGCTCTTCAGTGCCGATCTCGGCGAGGAAGTTTTGTGTTGTCATTTGGTTTCTCTTTATTAATATTGTGTAAAACACAATTAATTTTAAATTTCTAGTATTTGATAGTATTTGTTTCTTGAAGAATACATTTATTTTGTACTCATCAGGTTATAGGTCCTATATTGAAGAATAATCACTTGGTTATTCGTATTTTAGATTAAGATTAATAAAAAAATTTAATTCTCTGGATTAAAAGATTCCCAAATCTTCTTTGCATCATTTTCGAGCTCAATATAAGATTTATTCAAGAGAGGAGTTCTTATATTTTTGTTATTATCGTCTCTTTCAATGATAGTTCCATCTTTATCTTTACGGCGGAGTTTAGTCCCTGTTCCTAAGCTCATAGAGAAAAGATCTAAAAATCGTCTAGGGCCAACACCGATAAAAGGTTCAAAAATCACTTTATTTGTTGATTTTTTATCATCTAGGTTAGTTTGTAATTCTATTGAGTCATTATGAAATTCAAGTGCTTTACTTTTTGGATATGGTTCTACGTATACAACTCTATTAATACCACTAGCAATAATATGTTTGGCACAATTGTGGCAAGGAAATGTCGTACAATACAATATAGCTTCTTTTGTTGAAATACCTTCTCTTGAACAAGATAGAATTGCCTCCATCTCAGCATGCACAACTCTACCAAATTCAGTTAAATCTGAAATTTCACTCTCCTTTAAAATTGATTTAAGTATTTCTAGTTTATCTGCCTCAAGAAGAGCTTTCTCTTTAACATTTTTTAATATATTTTCAATGATATTTCTTTGGCTTTGCTTATTCTGATCTATACTTCTTTTATAATCACGGCCTAATTCTTGATCTTTTACTTCACCATTTTTATCTTTTTCAGCCCAATAAAGTCCTCCTCCAAATCTAGGGACATCATTAGCTCCAGTAGAAAGAATTTGATTACTTCTACTAATTACAGCTCCTACTTGACGGGAGAGATCTGCAGATCTTACAGAACTATTGAAGGCCATAAACATAGCATATTCATCAAATGTTGGTGTTTTATAAGGATCAGAAAAAATTAATTCCAAGAATCTCTGAATAGTATTTTTAACCTGTTTTTCGTTATCACTTAAATTTAAGAAAAAATCAGATAAATGATAAGTATCCCTTGTTTTTTGACCATGTTTTTTATCTTCATTTTCATCAATTTTAATTAACTCATCAGCTTTATTGGGCTCACAGTGCTTATCTTTTTCTAAGTATTCTTTTCTACTAGGTTTATCCGAATGGATACCAAATAAATAAAAACCATCTCCGTATATTTTTCTTAGCAGCTCAACTTCATCTGGGTGTTTGAGGGAATTTATAATGTAAGCGTTTTTCTTTGTATTTTTATGATGTCTTAGTTCCTTTATTTTTACGGCGCTTGCAATAGCAAGGATGGAGTTATTATTACTTTTTTCTCTAAATAAATCACCTTTCTCCATAAAGTGAAATATTCTTTCGTCCTCCCTAATATCTTGATTAGGCTTAGGTAAAAACTGAGAGACTCTAATTTCTTCTACGGAATAACCAAATCCTGCTAAGCGATCTTTTAATGGTGTTATTATACGATGTGAAGGAGTGCCTACCGAACTAACAATACCGATAATAAGCTCACTATCATTAATTTTTGTTTCTGGTAATAAATAATTATCTTTATTAGTCGTACTGATAAAATGATTATTTTCTTCTGATGCTATGCTTACATTATTAGCATAATTTTTCTGATTTTTACTTTTTTCTAAATCAAATGTTACATTCATTCCTATTGAAAGTTTTTCCCAAACGTTGGGATCGGATAGATTAGATTTGAGAAAAGTATATTCATTATTATCATCGCTTTTTAATTTTCCATATTTATTTTCGATTTTGGTAATAGTACCGTTTTGCATAGAATAATCTCCCATACGACTTATCTAGTAAATCTACTTTTTCTCATTTTACTGCCAAATGCAATTTGTGTTTTAATATTTCTTAGTTAGCAATAGAATTATATACTTGCTGACAGTAGTAACTTAAAATGCCCATTTTCTTCTAATGGGGCTTTGAGTTTTATGGCAATATCAACTCATCCACTATTTCGGTTGCGTATTCTTTAACTCAATATACTTCTCATTCATCTTCACTGCCCACTCAACTAAGTGCGGTGTGATTTCGCGAAGATTCACGCCGAGTTTTTCACCACGTAAGGCGTACCAATCAATTAAGCAGACTGCAGAAATTGTGCCGAGATTTAATTCATCACCAAATTGTGCAAGGTAACGTTCCAATTCTTTGAAGCTACGAATATTACGCTCAGTTAATTGTTGATGACGAGCTGTCCACCATTCATTTTCGGGACGGAGCAAACGTTCAGAAATAATTGGTAAGGTGTTTTCCATAATGCCGTCTGTTAACGCGTGCAGTTGTAATACTTTCCAACGTTTGCTATCTCGAGGCAGTAAATGACGCTCTGGCTGATTTTGTGCACCGAGATGATCGAGATATTCACAAATCACATGGCTGTTATATAGCCACTCACCGTTATCTATTTGTAACGCAGGGACACGACCAAGCGGGTTATCTTGGTTATGAGGTGAGTTTGGATCAAAAGACGACTGAATTGTTTGCAATTCAATTTGATCTTCAAGTTGATGATGTTTAATCACCGCCATCACTTTGCGTACATAAGGGCTGGTGTTGGAATGCCAGAGTTTCATTTTTTGCTCCTAATTTTTAGCCGAAAATGTGTTGTAGCTGGTCGATATCTAAAATCACAGTTTCATCTGCTAACAACAAAGCTGGAATGCCGATATAACCATTCGCTTTTGCTTGTTCAAATGCGGAATGGCTATCACGCAATCTTAAGAAACGTTTGAAATTTGCCATTGATGACATAATTTCAACTGCTTCATATTCCATATTTAAGCGGTTTAGCTCTGCCACAAATGCCGTTGTATCTGGGCAGAGGTTAGCGAAGAATAAAACCGGTTTGCTCATCTTGAAAATTCCTAAAAATAGACCGCACTTTATTTACAACCCGGGAAACCTAACGCTTCGCGGCTTGCGTAGTAAGCTTCAGCAACACCTTTGGTTAAGGCTCGAATGCGTAAAATGTAGCGTTGGCGTTCGGTTACTGAGATTGCCTTGCGCGCATCTAATAAGTTGAAGCTGTGAGCCGCTTTTAAAATGCGTTCGTAAGCGGGTAATGGTAACGGTTTTTCTAACGCTAATAATTCGCTTGCTTCTTTTTCGTATTGATCGAAGCAGTAGAATAAGAAATCAGTATTTGCGTATTCAAAGTTGTAGGTAGATTGTTCCACTTCGTTTTGGTGGAATACATCGCCATAGGTAGTTTTGCCGAGTGGACCATCAGACCAAACGAGATCGTACACGCTGTCTACGCCTTGAATGTACATCGCCAAACGTTCTAAACCGTAGGTAATTTCGCCTGTCACAGGTTTACATTCTAAGCCACCGACTTGTTGGAAATAGGTAAATTGGGTTACTTCCATACCATTTAACCAGACTTCCCAGCCTAACCCCCACGCACCTAAGGTTGGGTTTTCCCAGTTATCTTCCACGAAACGAATGTCGTTTTGTGTTGGGTCGAAACCGAGCATTTTTAAACTGTCTAAATAGAGTTCTTGAATGTTATCTGGCGAAGGTTTAATCACCACTTGGAATTGGTAGTAATGTTGTAGGCGGTTTGGGTTTTCGCCATAGCGACCGTCTGTTGGGCGGCGTGAAGGCTGAACATAAGCAAATGCCATTGGCTCAGGGCCTAAGGCTCGAAGTGCGGTCATTGGGTGTGAAGTTCCAGCGCCCACTTCCATATCAAATGGTTGAACAATTGTTGCACCTTGTTTTGCCCAATAATCTTGTAAGGCAAGGATCATACCTTGGAAAGTTTTTACATTGAATGTTGTCATAATTTTTTCTTTATAAAATTAGATTAAAAATAAATAGCAAAATACGCCCTATTATAGGGGAAAGTGTGTAATGGATAAAGAGTATTCTGTGCATTCAACAATGCAATGAACAAAAGGAGAAAAGTGCGGTGGGTTTTATAAGCTTTTTTATATTTTCTTGTTGATATTATGTTAGATTTGCTGTTTTAATGTACACTTATCAATGCGTTATTTTTTATTTAAAGGAAAGAGTAAATGATGTATCAATGGCTATTAGCATTAAAAAAACCAAGTAATAAATTGTGGGTGACCGCAACAGGATGGGCAGTAATTACGGCTATTTTTGTGTTTTCACTGCGTTTGGGCGCGCGAATAATTGAGGCGGGTTCATTACCACATATTGAACAAGAAACTCTAGAAAGTTTATTAAATGTAATTGCTTCTAGTATGTTAGCGGTCACTACATTTTCTTTATCCATTATGGTTTCAGCATTTGCTTCAGCATCAAGTGGTGCAACACCACGAGCAACGGATTTAGTCATGGGGGATAGCACAACACGCACCGCTATCACTAGTTTTATTTGTGCATTTATTTATGCGATCATCGCAAGAACTGCACTAGGTATGGCGTTTTATGAGCAAAACGGACGCTTTATTTTATTTATCAGTACTATTGCGGTGCTGTTGTATTTGATCGTGACCTTAATTCGATGGGTATATACCTTGTCTCAACTAGGTCGTTTGGGTAATACGTTAGAAAAAATCGAGCAAGTGACGGAAAAATCTTTAAGACAATACCGTATTTCACCAATGATGGGAGCCGTTTCTACACATCAATTTGGTACTCAATTACAACTATTAGAGGCAAATTCAAGTGGTTATTTAACCCATATTGATATGCAAGCCTTACAACGTAAAGCGGAGGGGGCAGAGGCTTATATTCATATTTGTGTGCGTCCAGGTGAGTTAATTTCGCCTGATACTGTGCTTTGTAAAATAGAAACTCAAAATGAAATTGATCTCAAGGATTTACGTAATTGTTTTGTGTTTGCCAAAGGGCGTACTTTTGATCAAGATCCAAGTTGGGGCTTTATTGTATTAAGTGAAGCAGGACAACGGGCACTTTCTGCCGCAGTCAATGATCCAGGCACAGCAATTAATATTATGGCAATGATGATGGGGTTATTAGTCAAAAAAGAAGAGGATATACCTGAAGATAAGACGGAATATGATCGCCTATCAATTATTCCTTTAGATTGCGATGAGTGGATTCGTGATGCTTTTGCTCCCCTTTCACGTGATGGTGCAGGGGTTTTAGAAGTGAATCTGGTGATGCAAAAGGTGCTAGCAAGTATTTGGCGTAACTCACCAGATAGAGAAGTTGCAGTGGCAGCATTGAATATGGCGAAACAAGCCTTTGAGCGAGCTTGCCAGTCATTGGATTTGCAGTCAGATATTCAAATATTAACGAAAAAACACCAAGATTTATTTAAGAGTGTAAATTAAAGTCTAACCTAAATAAGGTTTGTCTAAAGAATTTATAACGGATGGTTGAAACTTCCGCTATAATGACCGCACTTTTAGGTAAATGAAATCAAAATTGAAGGAAGTTACGATGCAAAATCCAAAAGATGATGTTCTTTATGCGCCGATTGAATGGCAAGATTGTAGCGCAGGTTACACTGACATTCTTTATCATAAATCTGAAGATGGGATTGCAAAAATCACCATTAACCGTCCAGAAGTACGCAATGCATTTCGACCACAAACTGTCAAAGAAATGATCCAAGCGTTTTCTGATGCACGTTTTGATGAAAAAATCGGTGTGATCGTATTGACTGGACAAGGTGAAAAGGCATTCTGTTCGGGAGGCGATCAAAAAGTACGTGGTGACTACGGTGGTTATAAAGATGATAGCGGTGTTCACCATTTAAATGTATTGGATTTCCAACGTGATATTCGTACTTGTCCAAAACCAGTTGTAGCGATGGTGGCAGGTTATGCAATCGGTGGTGGACACGTATTACATATGATTTGTGATTTAACGATTGCTGCTGAAAATGCTATTTTCGGTCAAACTGGTCCGAAAGTAGGGTCATTTGATGGTGGTTGGGGGGCAAGTTATATGGCTCGCATTGTTGGGCAGAAAAAAGCACGTGAAATTTGGTTCTTATGCCGTCAATACAATGCAAAAGAAGCATTAGAAATGGGATTAGTGAATACCGTTGTACCTTACGCTGATTTAGAAAAAGAAACAGTACGTTGGTGTCGTGAAATGCTACGCAACAGCCCGATCGCATTACGTTGCTTAAAAGCAGCATTGAATGCAGACTGTGATGGTCAATCAGGCTTACAAGAATTAGCGGGCAATGCAACAATGTTGTTCTATATGACAGAAGAGGGCCAAGAAGGTCGCAATGCGTTTAATGAGAAACGTGCTCCGGACTTCAGTAAGTTTAAACGTAATCCATAACCCTCAAGTGCGGTTAAAATTTTGAAAAATTTGACCGCACTTTTGCAATATAGAGGAATCAAGTCGATGTTTTCTTGGAAAAAAGTCCTATTCGGTGGCTTGGCAATGGTGTTGTCTTTAGTGGTGTTATTTGTTGCAGGAATGGTCTTTTTAACCCTTGATCCGAAAGATAACTGTTTAGATTATGGTGGTCGCTATAACGAAGTGACCCAAACTTGTGAAAAATAACAATGATCAGAAAATTTCAGTTATATAAATATTCAATTCCGGTTGATAGCCAGCTGATTTTGCGTAATCGCTTTTTAAAAAAACGTGAAGGTATTTTAGTTCAAGTCTCTTGTGATGATGCTCAAGGTTGGGGTGAGATCGCACCGTTACCTGAGTTTAGCAAGGAAACCTTAGAACAGGCGCTTGAGCAAACTATTGATTGGTTAAAAGAATGGACGAATGCGAGTGGTAAATTACCTTTAGAACATTTGTATCCCTCTGTGGCGTTTGGTTTAAGTTGTGCGCTAGCAGAAATGAAAGGATTATTAATTGAAGAAGGAAATTATCAAATTGCACCACTTTGTTATGGTGACCCGGACGAGCTTTATGAACCATTAAACCAAATGCAAGGCGAAAAGGTTGCAAAAATTAAAGTGGGAATGTATGAAGCAAATCGTGATGGATTGATTGCGGATATGTTGCTTGAGGCGATTCCTGACTTGCATTTGCGTCTTGATGCTAACCGCAGTTGGACACTCACGAAAGCACAAATGTTTGCGAAATATGTAAAACCAGAGCATCGAGCACGTATTCAGTTTTTAGAAGAACCTTGTAAGACACCAGCAGAAAGTTTGCAATTCGCAGAAGAAACTGGTATTGCAATTGCGTGGGACGAAACAGTGCGTGAATCTGATTTTTGTGTAGAAAAACAACCAAACTTAGCGGCTATCGTGATTAAACCGACTTTAGTCGGTTCATTGCAGCGTTGTGTGCAGTTAATTGAGCAAGCTAATAATTGTGGATTAAAAGCCGTGATCAGTTCTTCGATTGAAAGTAGCTTTGGTTTAACTCAATTGGCACGTATTGCTCAGCAGTATACACCAAATACAGTACCTGGTTTAGATACTTTAGATTTAATGGATTATCAAGTAGTGAGACGTTGGCCCGGTTCAAGGTTACCAGTGGCAGATTTTGATTCAGAGTTTGTTGAACAAATCCAAGTTGACTGATAAGACCACAGAAATGCTGTTATTTCTTAAAAAATAGTTATAATCCACGACCTTGAATTAGGAATGAATTATGTCGCAAACAACACGAATTTTGCTGTTAAATGGCCCTAATCTAAATATGTTAGGGGCAAGAGAGCCAAAACATTATGGCAGTTTGTCTTTGAGTACAATTGAGCAAAATGTACAAGCATTAGCAAAACAGCACAATGTGTTGTTGGATTGTTTTCAGTCAAACAGTGAAGAAAAATTAATTGAGAAAATTCACCAGAGTTTTCAACAAATTGATTTCATTATTATCAATCCTGCGGCGTTTACACATACCAGTGTTGCGTTGAGAGATGCTTTATTAGCTGTTGCGATTCCTTTTGTTGAAGTACATTTATCCAATGTACATAAACGTGAACCGTTTCGTCATCATTCTTATTTTAGCGATGTGGCAGAAGGCGTCATTTGTGGTTTAGGTGCAAAAGGCTATGAGTTTGCATTAGAGTTTGCGGTAAATTTTCTGTCAAAAGAGGCTTAAGTTTTAGAAAATTGCAGAATTTTATCGCAAAATTGATGATTTTCAGGTAATCTTTCGCACGATATGTAGTATTAACAAATTTGTACTTTAAAACACTATTATGGGTGGAAAAGTGCGGTCAAAAAGTAAAAAGTTTAGGACATAGATTATGGACATTCGTAAAATTAAAAAACTGATCGAATTAGTAGAAGAGTCGGGCATTATGGAATTGGAAATCTCTGAAGGGGAAGAGTCAGTTCGTATTAATCGCGGTTCTGTTGCTCCTGCAGCTGTGCAATATAGCGTGCCTGTTCAAGCAGCGCCAGCACCAGTTGCAGCAACTCCGGTAGCTGCACCAACAGTGGCATCAGCGCCAGCTGTAAGCGCAGAGGAAATGTCTGGTCATGCAATTCGTTCACCAATGGTAGGAACTTTCTACCGTAGCCCAAGTCCAGAAGCTAAACCATTCATTGAAGTAGGACAAACTGTAAAAGTTGGTGATGCACTTTGTATCGTTGAAGCAATGAAAATGATGAACCGTATTGAAGCGGATAAAGCAGGTGTTGTGAAAGCAATCCTTATCAATGACGGTGAAGCTGTTGAGTTTGATCAAAAACTTATCATCATTGAATAATGTAATAAATCCACAATAAGCGATGCCACATCGCTTATTTCTCTATTAATCTCTTTTTAAATAGCGATATAGCTATTTAACTAAAAAGTGGAATTTTTTTATGTTAGAAAAAGTTGTTATTGCCAACCGCGGTGAAATCGCATTACGTATCTTGCGTGCGTGTAAAGAATTAGGCATTAAAACTGTTGCAGTGCACTCTACTGCAGACCGTGAATTAAAACACGTGTTACTTGCTGATGAAACAATTTGTATTGGTCCTGCACCTTCAACAAAAAGTTATTTAAATATCCCTGCTATTATTGCAGCCGCAGAAGTAACTGGCGCAGATGCCATTCACCCTGGTTATGGATTCCTTTCTGAAAATGCAGATTTTGCTGAGCAAGTAGAACGTTCAGGTTTTACTTTTATTGGTCCAACTGCGGAAGTCATTCGCTTAATGGGTGATAAAGTTTCTGCAATCAATGCAATGAAAAAATCAGGCGTGCCTTGTGTACCTGGTTCTGATGGTCCTGTTGGCACTGATATGGCGAAAAATAAAGAAATCGCAAAGCGCATTGGTTATCCTGTTATCATCAAAGCTTCAGGCGGTGGCGGTGGCCGTGGTATGCGTGTAGTACGTGAAGAAAGAGCATTAGAAGAATCTATTGCAATGACAAAAGCAGAAGCAAAAGCAGCATTTAACAATGATATGGTATATATGGAAAAATATTTAGAAAATCCACGCCATATTGAAATTCAAGTGCTTGCAGATACTCACGGCAATGCGATTTATTTAGCAGAGCGTGATTGCTCAATGCAGCGTCGCCACCAAAAAGTAGTAGAAGAAGCCCCGGCTCCGGGGATTTCAGAAGAAGTACGTCGTGATATTGGTGCTCGTTGTGCGAAAGCTTGTCTTGAAATTGGCTATCGTGGTGCGGGTACATTCGAATTCTTATATGAAAATGGTGAGTTTTATTTCATTGAGATGAATACCCGTATTCAAGTTGAGCACCCAGTAACTGAAATGATTACAGGTGTTGATCTAGTGAAAGAGCAGTTACGTATTGCAGCAGGTCTTCCAATTTCAGTGAAACAAGACGATATCAAAGTACGTGGTCACGCGATGGAATGCCGTATTAATGCGGAAGATCCAAAAACATTCTTACCTTCACCAGGTAAAGTAGAGCATCTACATTCTCCGGGTGGTTTAGGGGTACGTTGGGATTCTCACGTGTATGGTGGTTATACTGTGCCTCCGCATTATGATTCGATGATTGCTAAATTGATCACTTATGGTGATACTCGAGATGTGGCAATTCGTCGTATGCAAAATGCCCTTTCTGAAACCATCATTAGTGGTATTAAAACGAATATCCCATTACACGAGTTAATTTTAACGGACGAGAATTTCCAAAAAGGTGGTACAAATATTCACTACCTTGAGAAGAAACTTGGTATGCGTGATTAATTCACGATTAAGCTAACAATAAGAAAAGTGGAGTTATCCACTTTTCTTATTCGTTTTTTAAGGACGTTATAAAATGAATCTTAATTCGCGTTATAAGCAAGCAACGAAGGAAGCGCTATGGGCGTTTGGGTTAACCATTTTATATATGGTTGGGTGGTGTATTTTCGCCTATGGATTACCAAATACGAAAGGATTTTTAGGTTTTCCTCTCTGGTTTGAATTTTCTTGCCTTTATTTACCTATTCTCTTCACTTTTATCATTTATGCTTGTATCAAAGTTGTGTTTGTTGATATTGATTTAGAGGTGCATAAAAAAGATGAACTATAGCATTATCATTCCTTTATGCCTGTATTTATGTTTTGTATTTATAGTAGCGTATTATGCTTATGTAAAACGTCAAAAAGGTAGTTTTTTAAGTGAATATTATGTAGGGAATCGTTCCTTATCTGGTTTTGTATTAGCAATGACAACTGCGGCAACTTATGTTGGCGCAAGCTCATTTATTGGTGGCCCAGGTGCTGCATATAAATTTGGATTGGGTTGGGTATTATTAGCGATGATCCAAGTACCAGTGGTGTTGTTTACTTTAGGCGTACTCGGTAAAAAATTCGCAATGTGGGCAAGGGAAAACAAAAGTTTAACAGTGAATGATATTTTATTTGCTCGTTATAAAAGCCCAACAATTGTCCTATTAGCTGGCTTATCATTGTTGTTTTCTTTCTTCATTATGATGGCGGTACAATTCATTGGGGTTGGGCGTTTGTTAGAAACTACATTAAATATTGATTATCGTCTTGCCGTTTTGATTTTCGCCGTAACAGTTGGGATTTATACTTTTATAGGTGGATTTAGAGCAGTAGTGTTAACGGATACTATTCAAGGATTGATTATGTTGATAGGGACTTTCTTGCTCTTATTCGGTGTAATTTATGCTGGCGGTGGTGTAAGTCAAATTATTGATACGTTAGAAAGCATTGATCCTAATTTAATTACCCCTTATGGCATTGAAGCAAGACCGTTAGATTTCACATTCATGGCATCCTTCTGGGTGTTGGTGTGTTTCGGTTTATTGGGTTTACCATCCACTGTTGTGCGTGCAATGTCATATAAAAACAGTAAGGCGCTACACAGCGGTATTATTATCGGGACAGTGGTGATTGCGGTATTAATGTTGGGTATGCACTTAGCAGGTGCATTAGGTCGTGCAGTCATACCAGAGCTTTCTGTCACAGATAAGATTATTCCAACCTTGATGATTCAAGTATTACCACCAGTTGTGGCAGGGATTTTCTTAGCAGCGCCAATGGCTGCAATTATGTCATCTATTGACTCAACATTAATTCAAATGTCTTCTACTTTGATTAAAGACTTATATCTGCGTGTCAGACCCGAAGAAATTAAAAACGAAAAAAGAGTTAAACGTCTTTCTGTCTTTACAACATTATTCCTCACTATTTTAGTGACCGTGGCTACATTAAATCCACCAGATATGTTGATTTGGTTAAATTTATTCGCATTAGGTGGTCTAGAGACTACATTCTTGTGGGTCATCTTATTTGGTTTATATTGGAAAAAAGCAAATGCATATGGTGCAATTTGTTCGATGATTGTTGGTTTGGGTTCTTACATAACATTAACCGCAGCGTCAATTAAATTATTGGACTTCCACGCAATCGTACCATCACTATTGTTTGGTTTAATTGCGTTCTTACTTGCAAACAAAATTGGTGAATATAAACTCGCTAAATAAGTAAGATAATTAATGTTCAAGGATGGGCAGACCTCAGGGCTGCCCTCATTCGTTTTATAAGTTTTACTGTATAAATACATTGAGGAATATTTATGGCTTGGATTCAAATTCGTATTAATAGTACTAATGCACAAGCAGAGCAAATGAGCGATTATTTAGAGGAAATCGGCGCAGTATCTGTGACATTTATGGACAGCCAAGATACACCAATTTTTGAGCCGTTACCGGGCGAAACTCGTTTGTGGGGAAATACAGATGTGGTTGCATTATTTGATGCAGAAACAGATATGCAACAAATCGTAGATTTACTCAAAGAAGAAAATTATCTTAATGAAAATTCAGCCTATAAGATTGAACAGATTGAAGATAAAGACTGGGAACGTGAATGGATGGATAACTTCCATCCAATGCAATTTGGTAAACGTTTATGGATCTGCCCAAGCTGGCGTGAGGTGCCAGACGAAAGTGCGGTCAATGTGATGTTAGATCCGGGGCTAGCGTTTGGTACAGGTACTCATCCAACAACTGCATTATGTTTAGAATGGTTAGATAGCCTTGATCTTAAAGATAAGACAGTCATCGATTTCGGTTGCGGTTCAGGTATTTTAGCCATTGCAGCATTAAAACTGGGCGCAAAAAGTGCGGTCGGAATTGATATTGATCCACAAGCGATCTTAGCAAGCCGTAATAATGCGGAGCAAAATGGCGTAGCGGATAAATTACAACTTTTCTTATCTGCAGATAAACCAGTAGATCTAAAAGCGGATGTTGTTGTGGCGAATATTTTAGCAGGTCCATTAAAAGAGCTTTATCCAGTGATTAGCCAACTGGTACAACCAATGGGTGTTTTAGGTTTATCGGGCATTTTAGCAACACAAGCACAGTCAGTTTGTGATGCTTATGCGGAAAGTTTTGCGCTTGAGCCAGTAAAAGAGCGGGAAGAGTGGTGTCGTATTACCGGAAAATTGAAATAATTTCCTTAATATCTTTTTTTGCTTGAAAAGCAAATAGAACAATAAATTGTCAAGTTTTATTTAATTTTTATACAATGTAAACGTTTCTTTTTTAACTAAAATCAAAAAATCAAAAAAAATTGCTTTTTGTATAAAAAATATGCTTTTCAAATGAGGCAAAAGTGCGTATTATAGCGACCCTTGTCGATTCAGGGTGCTTGATTGATGGATATAAGGATTCGATGTTTGTGAAGGAGTAGTGAAGTGCGGATTGGTTCTTATCAGATAAAAAATCGCGTGCTTTTGGCACCTATGGCAGGCATCACTGACCAACCATTTCGGAAAATTTGTTCTCATTATGGGGCAGCTTTGACTTTTTCTGAAATGATGTCCACTAATCCACGTGTTTGGCACACTGAAAAATCGAAGTTACGTTTGGCTCACCATCAAGATGCGGGAATTAACGCGGTTCAAATAGCGGGTTCTGATCCTATTGAAATGGCGGCTGCAGCTCAAGTAAATGTCGAGTACGGCGCTCAGATTATTGATATTAATATGGGCTGCCCTGCAAAAAAAGTAAATCGGAAAATGGCTGGTTCTGCGCTATTGCAATATCCCGATTTAGTGAAACAAATTCTTGAAGCAGTAGTCAACGCTGTAGATGTCCCTGTGACACTCAAAATCCGAACTGGCTGGGATAAAGAGAATCGCAATTGCTTAGAGATAGCCCAAATTGCCGAGCAAGCAGGCATTCAAGCACTGACGATTCACGGTCGCACTAAAACCTGTATGTTTGAAGGCGATGCTGAGTACGACAGCATTAGAGCGGTAAAACAACATATTTCTATTCCTGTTATCGCTAACGGGGATATTACCTCTGCTGAAAAAGCAAAGTTTGTCCTCGATTATACAAATGCAGACGCTGTGATGATCGGGCGTGGGGCGTTAGGTAGTCCTTGGATATTTAATCAAGTGAATAGCCTAATCGAAAAAAAATCGATCACTTTAGCACCGAGTCTAGATGAAAAATGCGCTGTGATTTTACAGCATATTCGAGATTTGCATCAGTTTTATGGTGTAGAAAAAGGGTATCGAATTGCACGCAAACATGTAACTTGGTATTTACAGGGAATTCAACCTAATTCCGTTTTTAGACAGGCTTTTAATGCCATTACTTCTCCAGAAGAGCAGTTAATTGCATTAGAAGATTTTTTTAATTTGATTCTGATGGATAAAGACAACAATGTTAGAACAACAACGTAATCCAGCTGATGCACTTACAGTATCAGTGTTAAATTCACAATCTCAAGTAACAAACAAACCACTTCGTGATTCTGTAAAACAAGCACTACGCAATTACTTGTCACAATTAGACGGTCAAGATGTGAACGAGTTATATGAATTAGTGTTAGCGGAAGTTGAACACCCAATGTTAGATATGGTTATGCAATATACTCGTGGTAACCAAACTCGTGCAGCAACAATGCTTGGCATTAATCGTGGCACATTACGTAAAAAATTAAAAAAATACGGTATGGGTTAATCTCGTCGGATTTTTTAATTTACTTATTAATGGAGGGGCGAACAATTGTTCGTCCTTTTCATTTTCTCAATCTTTATCCCTTCTAAAGTATAAGAATTCTGCAAAAAACAACCGCACTTTTACTCGTTAGAATTAATGTGTAAATATCTACGCAAACGTTTTCGTTTTTCTACATTTCCCTTTATAATAGCCACGTTTTTTCAATTTATTATTTAACTAAACAAGGCTAATTCCTATGTTACAAATTTTTCGTGGTTCTCCAGCCCTTTCTGAATTTCGTTTAAACCAGCTTGCAGTACGTTTCCAGAAGGCAGATTTGCCAGTGAACTCTTGCTACGCAGAATATTTACATTTTGCCGATTTATCGCAAGCATTAAGTGATGAAGAAACAGAAAAATTAGATCAGCTTTTACATTACGGTCCAACCCTTGCAGAACACGAGCCAGTTGGCGAATGTTTTATTGTAATTCCACGTGTTGGTACAATTTCTTCTTGGTCATCAAAAGCAACTGATATTGCTCACAACTGTGGTTTAAATAAGGTGAACCGTTTAGAGCGTGGTCTTGCATTTTATTTTGAGTTTGACCGCACTTTATCGAGTGAAGAACAACAAAAATTGGTTTCACATATTCACGATAGAATGTTAGAAGGTATTATTCGCAATGCAGAAGATGCGAAAGTGTTATTTGACCAACAAGAACCAAAAGCATTTACGACAGTCGATATTCTTACTGGCGGTCGCCAAGCGTTAGAAAATGCGAACGTAGAATTAGGTTTGGCTTTAGCAGAAGATGAAATTGATTATTTAGTGGAAAATTTCACTGCACTTGGGCGTAACCCAAATGATATTGAACTTTATATGTTTGCACAGGCAAACTCTGAACATTGCCGTCATAAAATTTTTAATGCAGATTGGATCATCGATGGCAAAAAACAAGAAAAATCCTTGTTTAAAATGATTAAAAATACGTTTGAGAAAACGCCAGATCACGTTCTCTCTGCTTATAAAGATAATGCTGCGGTGATGGAGGGCTCAAAAGTCGGACGTTTCTTCCCAGATCAAGATGGGCAATATCGCTATCACAATGAAGATGCACATATCTTAATGAAAGTGGAAACCCACAACCACCCAACTGCGATTTCACCGTTCCCAGGAGCCGCCACAGGTTCTGGTGGTGAGATCCGTGATGAGGGGGCAACGGGTCGTGGTGCAAAACCAAAAGCTGGTTTAGTAGGCTTTTCTGTGTCTAACCTAGTGATCCCCGGTTTTGAGCAACCTTGGGAAAATCCCGTTTCTAAACCAAATCGTATTGCCTCTGCGCTCGATATTATGATCGAAGGACCTTTAGGTGGTGCGGCATTTAACAACGAATTTGGGCGCCCAGCATTATTAGGTTATTTCCGTACTTATGAAGAAAAAGTGAATAGTTTTGCGGGTGAAGAAGTACGTGGCTATCACAAACCCATTATGTTAGCAGGCGGTATTGGTAATATCCGTGCTGAACACGTGCAAAAAGGCGAAATCCCTGTAGGGGCAAAATTAATTGTCTTAGGTGGGCCTGCGATGAATATCGGTTTAGGCGGTGGGGCAGCTTCTTCTATGGCTTCTGGCAAATCAAAAGAAGATTTAGATTTTGCCTCTGTACAACGTGATAACCCAGAAATGGAGCGTCGCTGTCAAGAAGTGATTGATCGTTGCTGGCAGTTAGGTGATGACAACCCTATTTTATTTATCCATGACGTCGGCGCAGGTGGTTTATCAAATGCGATGCCAGAATTAGTACACGATGGTGGGCGTGGTGGTAAATTTGAATTACGCAAGATTTTAAGCGATGAGCGTGGTATGAGCCCGTTAGAAATTTGGTGTAACGAATCACAAGAACGCTATGTACTAGCAGTTGCCCCTGAAAAACTCGAATTATTTACCGCACTTTGTGAGCGTGAACGTGCGCCATTTGCGGTGATTGGTGAAGCGACAGAACAGGAACATTTAACCTTACACGATGAGCATTTCGGTAATGACCCAATCGATTTACCAATGAATGTGTTATTGGGTAAAACGCCGAAAATGACCCGTGATGTGCAATCAAAAACCGTAGAAGGTACGGCTATAGATCAATCACAAATTGACTTAAAAGAAGCGTTCCATCGTGTGTTACGCCTACCTGTGGTGGCAGAAAAAACTTTCTTAATTACTATCGGTGACCGCTCTGTAACTGGTATGGTGGCTCGTGATCAAATGGTGGGTCCATGGCAAATCCCTGTGGCAGACTGTGCAGTAACGACAGCAAGTTTAGATAGTTATCACGGTGAAGCCATGTCAATGGGTGAACGTGCGCCCGTAGCGTTATTGGACTTCGCTGCTTCAGCACGTTTAGCGGTAGCAGAATCCATCACCAATATTGCAGCAACTAACATTGGCGATTTAAAACGCATTAAATTATCTGCAAACTGGATGTCAGCAGCAGGCCACACAGGTGAAGATGCTGGCTTATACCAAGCAGTGAAAGCGGTGGGTGAAGAACTTTGTCCACAACTTGGTTTAACTATTCCAGTGGGCAAAGATTCCATGTCAATGAAAACTACTTGGCACGAAAACGGTGAACAAAAAACCGTGACTGCGCCATTATCTCTCGTCATCAGTGCCTTTGCGCGTGTAGAAGATGTGCGCAAAACGGTCACACCACAATTACGCACCGATAAAGGACACAGCCGTTTATTATTAATTGATTTAGGTGAAGGTCAAAATCGTTTAGGTGCGACCGCACTTGCCCAAGTGTATAAACAACTTGGTGATAAACCTGCTGATGTAGTGAACGTTGAAAACTTGAAAAACTTCTTCAATGCAATGCAAGCCTTAGTGGCAGAGCAAAAATTATTGGCGTACCACGACCGTTCAGATGGTGGTTTAATCACGACCCTCGCGGAAATGGCGTTTGCGGGTAACTGTGGTTTATCGATCCATATCAGCGCATTAGGCGATAACGATCTTGCGGTGTTATTTAACGAAGAATTAGGTGCGGTGATTCAAGTGCGTGAGAGCGATTTAAGTTATGTACGTGAGGTGTTATCACAACATGGTTTAATCCACTTAACTAAAGAATTAGGGGAAGTGACGACGGACGGCCGCATAGAAATTTCTCGTGGTACTAAATTACTCTTTAGCCAAAAACGTTCTGAGCTACGTGGCATCTGGGCAGAATTAACCCACCAAATGCAACGTTTACGTGATAACCCAGAATGTGCAGACCAAGAGTTTGAAGCGAAGAAAGATCCAGAAAACAAAGGCTTCTCCGCCCATTTAACCTACGACATTAACGAAGATATCGCCGCACCTTATATTGCCACAGGCAAGAAACCACGCATTGCAATCTTGCGTGAACAAGGGGTTAACAGCCATTACGAAATGGCTGCTGCCTTTGACCGTGCTGGATTTGAGGCGATTGATGTACACATGAGCGATTTACATAACGCGCGCTACCACTTAAAAGACTTCAATGCCTTAGTGGCATGTGGTGGCTTCTCTTATGGTGATGTACTTGGTGCAGGTGGCGGTTGGGCGAAATCCATCCTATTTAACCCAATGTTGCGTGATCAATTTAGTGAATTCTTTGCCAACCCAAATACCCTCACTTTAGGGGTGTGTAACGGTTGCCAAATGGTTTCTAACCTTGCTGACATTATCCCAGGTACAGACGCTTGGCCACGTTTCGTGCGTAATAAATCAGAACGTTTTGAAGCCCGTGCGGCATTAGTGCGTATTAATGAGACAAATTCACTTTGGTTCCAAGGCATGGCGGGTTCACATATGCCAATCGCGGTTTCACACGGTGAAGGACGTGTCGAGTTCAAACACGATCAACAGTTACAGATGTTAAAAGATCAAAACTTAATCGTGGCACAATACATCGACAACAACCTTAACCCAACGGAAATCTACCCAGCCAACCCAAACGGTTCAGTGGAAGGTATCACCGCATTGTCTAACCAAGACGGACGTGTCGCCATCATGATGCCACACCCAGAGCGAGTATTCCGCACGGTTTCTAACTCATGGTACCCAGAAGATTGGAGTGAAGATGGGGCGTGGATGAGATTGTTTAGGAATGCGAGATTGATATTGAGATAGATTCGTTTTACTATATTTAAAATAGATAATACTTAAAATTAAGAATATGTTCTAATCTAAATGGATTATTATAAGTATTAATTTATTAAAATGTATGTATATATTAGAGTTTGATAATAAGATGATTTTTATAAAATTAATCTGTTAAACTGTATAGTGAATATTTGGAAAGAATTATGGAACAAAAAATAACTGAGTTTAAAGAGGAAACAGAGTCATATTCTAATGATGATTTGTTTAATATTACATCTTGGGGGGCTGATTTATCTTTTAGAGAATTAGTAACTATGTATGAAGAAGGAGATTTATTAAAACCTGAACTGCAAAGAAAATATGTTTGGAACAAAAAGGAAGCCAGTAGATTTATCGACTCTATTTTATTAGGTTTACCTGTACCTAGTATTTTCTTAGCTAAACAAGAAAATGAATCAATGTTGATTATTGATGGTTATCAAAGAATAATGACCATTTTTGATTTTATAAAAGGAAATAAATTTCAAGACTCGGAGAAAACCTTTAACTTAGTTAACTCGGAAATTATTAATGATAGATGGAGAGGGAAAACTTTCTTAGAGCTTACTCAAGAAGAACAGAGAAAAATTCGAACAACAACTATTCACGCAATTATTTTTGAACAAAAGCATCCTCAAAATGACACAGGGATGTATCAAATATTTGAGAGAATAAATACTAGTGGTTCTGCTTTAAAACCTCAAGAAATTAGAAATTGTGTATATCAAGGTGATTTTAATACACTTTTATTTGATTTAAATGAACGTGAATTATGGAGAGTTGCATTTGGCTCAAAGAGTTATGATGCAAGAATGTTTGATCTTGAGTTAATATTACGATATTTCGCTATGAGTGACTTAAAAAACTTTCCTGAAAAAAATCAAAGAAGTATAAACCTAGTTAAATACTTAAATAATTATATGAGCATGTATCAGAAAATGGGGTGCGAAAAAAAAGAATCTTTTAAAGCTAGATTTGAAAATATGCTAACAATATTAAATGATATATTGGGAGATAATATGTTTAAACGGTTTGACCAAAACAAGGACTCTTTTACAGGAAGGATCACGCCTCCAATGTTTGATGCTATTAGCGCAGCAGCAGATTTTGCTAGCCAGTCTGGGTTCCAGAAAAATAATCATACTGATTATTTGTCAAAATATAAAGAATTATTAAATGACCAAAAATTTATTAGTTTTACTTCTGTAAGGACTACAAATATAGAAAATATAAAAGGTCGTATAGAAAGAGCATCAGAAATTTTATTTGGATTAGTATATGAATTCTGATTTGCAAAAGCAGATAGATGAAGTTGTTGATGAGTTAGAAGAAATAAAGAAGACTATTGGTAATGGTAAGCATAAATTATCTCCTATTTCTAAATATTTAACTCATTATTCTGTAGTAAGAAGTTCTGGACGAATTGAATTTTTATTCAAAAAGATTCTTAGTGATAAACTAAAAGATGATTGCATTGATTCACATAATAGGATTAAAGAGTTTATAACGAAAGATATTATGGATAGTTCTTGTAATCCTAAAACAAATATAATAGAAAAATATTTATCTAGATTTGATCCTAAGTGGGAAAATTGTTTTAAAGATAGCCTTAGACGTCATAAAGATTTAAATACATCAATGAATATTAAATCTGATCTAAATTCCTTAGTTCAATTAAGGAATGATATTGCCCATGGCAATTCATGTAATACATCTATAGACACAATTATAAAGTATTATAAATCAGGGACTGTTGTTCTCAATTTATTATATGACGTGTTATTCCAAAATACATAGATATAATGGTTTTCTTAAGAGCAAGAGTATGAATTCCACTCTATTTTAAGGAATTAATCAAAATATTTATCTTGAGGTAAGACTCCATTTTAAGCGTAAGTTTTACCCTCTCCAATGGCACTCGCATTCCTACTAGTGCCTTTCCTTTTCTCCAAAGTATAAAATATTCATCACAAACCACAACATGAACAACCGCGATCAACAACGTATTTCAAAAATAACCGTTTTTTAATCAATACTATCGTATAATAAACAAGCTGTTTTTGCTTTTATTAGGATTGTATTTATGAAAAAACGTCAATACCTCAAGTTCTTATACGTTGCCCTTTTGGGAAGTCTTTGTTGGTTAAGTGTCAATGCTCAACCTCAGTTGTTCACGCCAGAGCAAATAACTAAAATTGAAAATAAATTGGTTGGGGAACACAAACTTTCTTTACAGTGGGTGAGTTGGGAAACGTTTGGCTCAGTGGATATCTTAAGAGATGCCGATGGGTTAAGTATTAGAGGGATGCAAGAGTTAAATGGGAATTTTGTCTCTTTATTTGGCAAAATTAAGGTGATTGATGAAAAAGCGTTTCTTTTTACAGGGGAAATTGTCACACGTGTTGATCATATTAATAACGGTAAAGCATGTATACGACAGGGGACGTATGAATTCCGAGCAACGGGAAAACGCAAGTATTGGCGTTTACAACAAATGGAGAACCCTTGTGATCCTGTGACTGATTATGTTGATATATATTTTTAAGTCAGTAAAGTGCGGTAGGAATTTTGATAAATTTGACCGCACTTTTTAATGGAGAGCAAAATGACACTCATCGAAAAGCTAAAAAAGATTGAAGACTATGTTTTACAACATTGCCAATATCGTTTTTATTTCGCTAAATCACCATTTGGTATGGCGTTAAAGGCACAATATTATTATTACCCTGAAGATATTCCAGAAGCGACGAAAAATTTGGCTAGTCATTTTTTAACTCAAGCAGGCTATGAGGATTTTTATACGCCCCTTGAAGAACTGATGAACAAGGCGAATATCACACCACCTAGTCCTGCGGAGATGATTGAGGGAGGCAATTGGCGATTTTTTGCGATTAAATTCAATTTCTTTTCTCCGCTAAATCCAGCATTGAAGAAATACTATAATACAGAATATGTCACTTTTATTTGCATACCTTGCCAAGATCATGAAGGTAAGGATGATATGGAGTTGCTTTATACCTCACCAACAACGGGCAATCTGTTCAAAGAAATGCGTAATAGCCAGTTGCTAGATCCAAGTCAGGACACTTATCATGCTTATCTGCAATTACTTGAAGAAGCTGTCGATTTTATGTGCGAAAAATTAGATATTGATGCACCAGAACCAATTGACATTACAGAAGCATTACATGACTTCACTACTTTATTAAATATTCATGATAAAGAGGAATTTATAAAACGTTATCAACAAATTCAAGAGGCGCCTGAAAAATGCCTACTGGATTTAGTCGAACAAGGCTATGCAGAGGAAGGTGATAAACCTGAATTGGCATTTTTGAGTTATCGTTTTTTATTGCAACCCATGTTAGATTCGTTTGATACGGATTGGCGTATTGATAATGAAGAGTTAAGCGAATACTTATCAGACGTAATTGGTAAAAAATTCAAATTACCGAAAAAAGCGCTTGAACCTTATGAAATTGTCGAGCGTTTAGAGAAAAAGAGTGACTATACGTTGTTAAATATTGAAACGGAACAAGATTTATACAGTTTATTTGTCTGTAAACAAAAAGATAAAAAGCGCATTTTACAATTAGCAAGAAGGTTAGATTTGGATATTGTGCCTTTTTAAATAGGAAGAGAGTAATAAAGGGTAATCTTATTTTTTATATTTTAAAAAGTTGGCTCAAAATGATAGCTCTTATTCTAGCATTCCCTCTGTCATGATTGTTTTTTCATTTCTCATTCAGTTAGAGTAAATGCCCAGAAATAGTCCTATATTAAGGCTATATGTGAGCTCTACTGTCAAAAAATCTATCCGCTTTTCTATCGTTAAGGAAGAGTTAGGAATTGCATGATAATTTACGCTATAAAAAAAGCTTGTTATTGATCTATATATAGACAATAATTTAGCGCTAACCGGGACATACTGTTCAAATCTGAATGAATCGGCATGAAGTATATTTGGTTCTCCAACCAAGTGGGAATGTGGCGCTTATGCTATCTTTCTAAGGATGCATTTCAGATGTTATTGATGGTGATCAGAAAAGTGTGTGAAGACGGAGCTTGGATGCGTATGTTTAGCAAGGCATGCGTTTATTAACTTTTTAAATTTATATGTCATATTTTATGAAAAAAATTTCGTATTTATCATTGTGTGTTATTTCGGGACTTTATAGCCAAATAGCCGTAGCACAAAATAATTTAACCAATACAGGAAACCATATTGAACTTGATGCGATACATGTGGATGCACTTAATGATAGTAGACAAGGCGCGCCACTGACAGGTCGTCTCATAACAAGTGAAAAAACTATCTCGGAGTATAGCCTTAAACAACGTGGGAGTAATATTGGTGATGCGTTGTCAAATGAACTTGGTATTCACGCTAGCCAATTTGGAGGTGGTGCATCAGCTCCTGTAATTCGCGGACAAGAAGGTAAACGTATTAAACTGCTTAATAGTGGTACTGAAACGTTGGATATGTCATCTATGTCTCCTGATCATGCGGTCACTGTGGACAGTCTATTAGCTAAAAAAATTGAAATTTTACGTGGTGTCAATACGTTACTGTATAGTTCCGGTAATGCTGCGGGTGCTGTCAACGTGGTAGATAATAAAATTCCTACTACCGAAATTGTTGGTGTTGAAGGGGAAGTTGGCCTAAGAACGGGCAGCGTGGACAATGAACGTTTGGTGAATGCAGCATTTGATGTGGGATTATCAAAACATTTTGCGTTACACCTTGAAGGTTTGTACAAAAAAGCGGGTGATTATCGTACGCCTTCTTATCAGTATCAGGGGAGTACTCAGCATAAATTAGCTAATAGTTTTGTTGATAATCGAAGTGGTAGTATTGGGCTTTCTTGGGTGGGAGATAAAGGTTATTTAGGTGCTTCATATAGCCAACGTAAAGATAAATATGGCTTACCTGCACATTCTCATCTATACGATGAATACTATATGCATGTGTTATTGTCAGATGCACATTGGCGTAAGCCTTATTTAAAACATTATCCATTTTTAATGGAAGAAACGGATATTGATTATAATAACCCGGGTATTGATTGTATAAAAAAATCATGGCATAGCCATGGGCACTTATGTAATCACGGTCATGCACACCATGCAAATGAACCAAATAGCCACGATCATCAGCATGCTGATCCGCATATTGTGTTAAATTCTCAACGTTGGGATATACGTGGTGAATGGAAAAATCCTGTGAAAGGCTTAGATAAAGTCCGTTTTTCTGTTGCACAAGTAGATTATCGTCATGATGAAAAATCAGGGGCAATTTCGGATAACTCTTTTAAAAATAAAGGTTATTCCGCACGTCTTGAGTTTATTCATCAGCCGATTGCTAATGTTAGTGGGTTAATTGGGGTGAGCCATACATATCAAGATAGCTATGCTTTAGATAATCATACACTTGAATATCGTAAGCAAAATCTTCTTTCTGATCATACCACAGATCAGCAAAGCCTATTTTTGATGGAGCGTGTTGAATTCGGTAAATGGCAATTTGATATCGGTGGTAGAATGGAACGTCAGCGTATTGCGATGAAATATCACTTTAATGTGCCTGCAAGAGAGCAAGTGCCTCAAGAGCTTACTCAACCGCATAAGTCAAAAGGTTATTCTTATGCGTTTTCAGCAAATTATCAAGTTAATGATAGACATCAGCTGAATATCATTTTTTCACATCAAGAGCGTTTACCAAACGCACAAGAGCTATATGCTCACGGAAAACATTTAGCGACAAATTCTTTTGAAGCTGGAAATAAAAATCTGAAAAAAGAGCGTTCAAATAATATTGAATTAGGTTGGGATTATTCTGGGGAAAAATTAGGGATTAAGTTAAGTGGTTATTACCAACAGTTTTCCAATTATATTTATGCTGCCATTTTAAACGATAAGTCAACTTGTACTTGGCGAGCAAATGGACGTTGTTCACGCTCGTTAAGTAGTGATTATCCATTACATTTATATCGCTATAATCAAGCAGAAGCAAATATTTATGGATTAGAAGCAGAAGCTAGTTATCAAATCTCATCAACATATGATGTATCAATTTTTGGTGATTATGTGCGAGGTAAATTAAAAAATCTACCAGTGCTCCCAATTGGTTATGAGCAAGCATATGATCAAAATTATAATCCTATTGGCTTAAAACCAACGGGCTGGGAAAAACAACCTGATGGCAATGCCCCTCGTATGCCGGCAATGCGTTTGGGGATAAAACTAAATGGTCATTTTGATAATGGTGTGAGTTTTAATACACAGCTCTATCGTGTTTTCAAACAAAATAAAGTTGCACGTTTAGAAAAGCCAACACCGGGTCATACGATGTGGAATGCCGGAGTGAGCTATGATGGACGAATTGGCAACAATGAATATACATTATTCTTGAATGCCAACAACTTGCTAAATGTGAAAGTCTATAATCATGCTTCATTTTTATCTTATATTCCACAGAATGGACGTGGTATTAATGTGGGGATGAATTTTAAATTTTAATTCTAGATTTTAAGTGAATAGGATTACTAATAAAGGCACAGATTTTTTAATTTGTGCCTTTTTTGTGATATATGCCTTCTCTGATGAAGAGTGCACAATTAAGTGCGGTCATTTTTTCGAACGTTTTGATTTTTATGGGTTTTAATTACTCTTTTCTTTTTGCATTAAACTTTTATATTTTTCTTCGATTTTTTTACGCAGTTTACTCTCTTCATCCTCGAACTTTTGGGACTCCTTCGTAATTTCATCTGATTCAGATTGATATTCAAGCTTTTCTTCTGGTGATTTTGTTAGCAGTATATATGTGAGTTCCAGTGTTTTTTCTGCTAACCGATAAAAGTCCTTTTGGTGTTCGATGAAGTCTTCTAGCTCAGGGGATTTTATATTGAGTTCCTCTAATTCATCAAAAATTTCTTCGACAGTTTTTTTCATTTTATTAGTGAATTCTATTGCTTCCTCTTCTGTCGTTCTTGTTCCAGATGGTTTATGTTTGAAATATTCTTGTGTTATTACGTCGAAGTGCTTTTCAATTTTCACTTTTGAGGCTTTGTCCCATTTTTCTAAAGCTTCATAGTCTTTTTTAAATTGTACATCTGCAGTATATTGAATATTTTCTGTTGTTGTACCTGTGGTCTTTTCATTGTCACAAGCGACAAGCGAGCAGCCAATCATAATAGCTAAGGCAATTGATGTGAGTTTTTTCATAAGTTTTCCTTAAATAAATATAGCCAGTTTAAAAATAAAATATTCATCCATTTGGGATTTTAATGAATCCTGTATGATATAAAAGTGTGGTTATTTTTTTATAAGTTTTGGTTATTGATTTTAATAAGAAAATAACTAAAAACTGTTTGACTTGTTTATGGATTTTTACCTTTATTTGGGTGTTGAAAATTTATATTTTTCTTTGATTTCTTTATCCATCTTCTCATCTTCCTTCCGGATTTCGATTAATTCTTGAATGATTTTCTCTACTTTAGCTTTATATTCAAGCACTTCTTCTGGAGACTTTGTCATTGACTCATATGCAGTCGTAAGCATCTCTTCTGTACGACTATAAAATTCTTTTTTATTTTCTAAAAACGCCTCGAAGTCAGGGGATTTAATATCGAGATTGTCTAATGCATCGGAAGTTTCTTCGACAGTTTGTTGCATATTATCAATTAATTCATCTATTTCCTCTTCTGTAATTTTTTTTGCTGGTGGCTTATGTGCAATAAGTTTTTTTGTCATTATATCGATGTGTTTTTGAAATCTATCTTTTGAGAATTTGTCCCATTTTTGAATAGCCTCATAATCCTTTTTAAATTGTGCATTTGTGGCATAGATAAGTGTTTCTGTTTTTGTCTCAGTAGTATCAGCGGTATTTTCATTGTCACAAGCGACAAGTGAGCAGCCAAGCATAATAGCTAAGCCAATTGATGAGAGTTTTTTCATAAGTTTCCTTTAAATAAATATAACCAGTTTAAAAATAAAATATTTATCCATTTTGGATTTATCTAAAGAACCGTTTTTATATAAAAGTGCAGTTATTTTCTTAAAAGTTTTACTTTAAATTGTTTAAATAAAAAATAGCCAAATAAGTTATTTAGCTATTTAGCGTCTTGTTATTTAGAATGTAAACTTCTGTATTTTTCACCCACTTTTCTATTGAGCTCTCCCACTTCAGTATTTAGCGCTTGTAGCTCTTTCATTTTTGCTTCGAATTCAGCTCGATATTTTGGTGTTTCTTCAGCTGGTTTACTTGATGCGGTAATTGAAATTTCAAAGCTTTCTTGAGCAAGATTGTTACCTTGTTTCATTTTGTTGGTAAGTTCTTGTAAGTCAGGGTCTTTAATATTGAGAGCATCAAGTTCATTGATAGATTGGGCAATAGTATTTTTGAGGTTGGTGACTAATGTAGTAGCTTCTTCAGTAGTTAATTTCTTAGTTGGATCTTGTTGTTCCACTATTCTTTTTTGAATAATCGCTATTTGTTCTTGAATCTTTTGTGTTTCTATATTATTCCATTTGATAATGGCTTCATAATCTTTTTTAAATTGTGCCGTTTCATCAAGTACAACTTCTGATTTTGTTTGCGCAGTATTATTTGCAGTTTTTGTTACAGCAGTACTTTTATTGTCACAAGCGGTAAGTGCGCAGCTAAATAATATGATCAAGCCAATTGATGATAGTTTTTTCATACGTTTTCCTTAAAATAGATACTTGAAATAATAGAAAATTCGTTATTGTCTCCATTATACACTCACGGCATTGATGGGGTAGTTTTTTATTATCAATATTTTTGTATATTGATCAATTTATGTAAATCCGAGGTATTTTTGAAAGCTAATTAAAAACTAAAAAATAGCCAACTATAATGATGGCTATTTTATTTCGGGGTAAAATATCTAATTATTTTTGTTCATATTTTTGTTTTAAGCGTACTTTTTCTTTTTCCATATCTTGTTGGACTTTTTCGAACGCATTGAATTTAGCTTCTATTTTTGAAATGTCTTGAATAGCTTTACCTGGTTCAAGTGCCATTTTCAACATCAATGGTAAGGTCTCGATACCACCTTGGTAAGCTTGTTTAACCAATGTTGCATAGTTAATGAGTTCAGGATCCTTAAAATTAAGCGTATCTAATTCTTGCAAGGCTTTATTACTTTTTTCAGTAAAAGGTATAAATAATTTATCAATATCTTCTGAAGTCATACTGCCATTATTACTTTGTAATTTTGCCATTTTTTCTTCAATTGACTTAAACTGTTCATTCATTTCTTTTTCTGATTCACTATACCATTTATCGAATTTTTCATAATCGTAGCGGAACTGTTCTTGTGGACTGAGTTGGATTTCTGCTTTTTTTGCGGTTTCAGTATTTGAACTTGTTTTGTTTGCATTATCGCAAGCAGCAAGATTAAACGCCAAAAGTGCAGCTAAACTGAGTTGAGTGATTTTTTTCATTATAGTCTCCTTATTTTACATGAATAACACTGTATAATTTGTGTACTACAATTTCATTATAGAATATCAAATGGAGTTTTAATAGCGATTATTATCAGTATTTTTCGTCTGATGTATGATT
The DNA here is from genome assembly GCF_900186835.1 of Pasteurella dagmatis. Classification (NCBI taxonomy): domain Bacteria; kingdom Pseudomonadati; phylum Pseudomonadota; class Gammaproteobacteria; order Pasteurellales; family Pasteurellaceae; genus Pasteurella; species Pasteurella dagmatis. The sequence continues at coordinate 1,289,802 of NZ_LT906448.1, read as the reverse complement.
ATGTGGATATCTTTTCTAATTGATAAATGACATCAAAAGTATGTAGAATTTTTGAAAATTTTACCGCACTTTTGTTTGTTAGAAACCAAGAGCAGAGAGGAAAAGAAGGCGATTCATAGAATCGCCTTTTGATTTGCTAGTACTATATGCTTTTTTATTTTTTCTTCGCATATTTGAGGGAATCGATTGCCACTGCTAAGATGATAATACTACCTTTAATAATGTATTGCCAATATGGGTTTACACCAATGTAAGTTAATCCGTAGTTGATAACGGTGAAGATGAGTACTCCCGTCACTACACCGATAACTGTACCTACACCACCAGCGAATGATACACCACCTACTACACAAGCTGCGATAGCATCTAACTCGTACATAAAGCCTAAGTTATTTGTCGCTGATCCGATACGACCAGCTTCTAGCATACCGCCGAAGCCGTAAAACATCCCTGCGATCATATAAATAACCACTAAGTTACGAGCTACATTTACACCTGATACGCGCGCAGCTTCAGGATTACCACCGATAGCAAAGATATTCTTACCGAAACGTGTTTTATTCCAAAGTACCCATACTAAAAAGGTTGCAACAGCTGCATAAATAGTGATGTAAGAGAGTTTGAATGAACCAAATTTAAAGAAACCTTGTGCAAAAGTCGAGAAAGTTTCATTAAAGCCTGCAATTGGTGAACCACCTACCGCATCGTAATAAAGCGAGTTGATACCGTAAACAATGATCATTGTTCCCATTGTAGCGATGAATGGAGTTACGTTTAAGTAAGCGATCACTAAGCCGTTGACTAAACCAATTACTGCACCAATAGCGCAAACAACTAAGATTACTAATGGAATAGATAATTCAGGTAAGTCAGGGAATACACGGTTAAAGTTATCCATTGCTTGAAGCAAGGTTGCTGAAACCACCGCAGCAAGACCTACTTGGCGACCGGCTGATAAGTCAGTACCTTGTGTAACAAGTAAGCCTGCCACACCTAATGCGATAATTAAGCGTACAGATGATTGAGTTAAGATGTTGCTGAAGTTTCTTAGGTTCAAGAAGGTTGGATCTTGAACAATGATGATCCCGAGTAAAATTAATAATACAAAGTAGATTGCATTTTGTTTAAAGAAATCAAGGGATTTGTTTTGTTGTAACGCAGCCATAATTTATTTCCTTAATTCTGTGTTTTATAAATATTTTGCAGCGAGTTGTAGAATTTCTTCTTGTGAGGTTTCTGCGGTATTCACAATGCCAGCGACTTTACCGTTACTCATCACCAGAATACGGTCAGTTACCCCTAACAATTCTGGCATTTCAGAAGAAATCATAATGATGCCTTTATCTTTTTTCGCCAATTCCATAATGAGCTGGTAAATTTCGTATTTCGCACCAATGTCGATACCACGTGTTGGTTCGTCTAACATTAAGATTTCTGGTTGCGTTAATAACCAACGACCGATAATGACTTTTTGTTGGTTGCCGCCAGACAATGAACCAATATTCGTTTTATGTGATGGAGTTTTCACATTCATCGAATCGATTACCCATTGAGTATCGCTTTTCATTTTTGCATTGCTTAATAACCCTAACTTACAGATGTAAGATTTCATATTTGAAATCAAAGAGTTAAACTCAATGCTTAAGTTTGCATAAATACCAGTAGAACGGCGTTCTTCGGTAACAAGGGCAAAACCGTTATTAATTGCTTCAAATGCATTACGGTTTTTCATTTCTTTACCGTGTAGCTTAATCAAACCTGATTTGCGTTCACGTACACCGAAAATAGTTTCTACAATATCTGTGCGTTTTGCGCCAACAAGTCCTGCAATACCTAATACTTCACCTTTGCGTAATTCAAAACTGATATCTTGAATTGATGGTTGATTAAGTGCGGTTAAATTTTCTACGGTTAAGATAGTTTCTTTTGGTGTGTTTGTTTTTGGAGGGAAACGTTGTGTAAGTTCACGACCTACCATCATTGACACAATTTCATCCATTGTTGTGTTTTTCACTTCAACGGTGTTGATCCATTTTCCATCACGTAAAATCGTAATTTCATCACAAATTTTGAAAATCTCGTCCATTTTATGTGAAATATAAATGATGCCACAGCCTCGCTCTTTGAGCTTTGCAATGATTTTGAAAAGATGTTCAACTTCTTTTTCTGAGAGAGAAGAAGTTGGCTCATCCATAATCACGATTTTGGCATTATAAGAGAAGGCTTTTGCAATTTCGATCATTTGCATTTGTGACACAGAAAGTCTGGACACTTTTTCTTTTGGCTCGATATCAATATCTAACTCTTCAAAAATTGCTTTGGTGTCACGATACATTTTTCCGTGATCAACAAAGCCTGCTTTTAATGGATAGCGACCTAACCAAAGGTTATCCATTACAGTGGTTTGTTTTACCAAGTTTAGCTCTTGGTGTACCATTGAAATTCCGTTTTCTAAAGCCTCTTTTGATGTTTTAAAATCAACAGGCTTGCCTAAGAAAAGAATATCACCTTCGTCTTTGCTATAAATTCCAAATAAGCATTTTAATAATGTTGATTTTCCAGCGCCATTTTCACCCATCAATGCGTGAACAGAATGAGAACGAACAGTAAGGTTAGCGTTATCTAATGCTTTTACACCAGGAAAGGATTTACAGACATTGGTCATTGTGAGCAGTATTTCACTGTCTTGATTTGGAGTTTGAGTGGTCATATCCAACCTCACATAAAAAAGAGGGGAGGATGAACCTCCCCGAAAGTTACAACTTATTTGTTATTTTAAGAAATCAGCTAAATTGTCAGCATCAACGCCCACGTAAGGGATACGTACTACACGGTCTTTTAATTCCCATTTTGTACCTTCAGTTGCTGGTTTACCTTTTGCAAGGTTGTTACTTAATTGAACAACGGCTTTACCTTGATTCACACCGTCATTTAATACCGTACCTGCGATTTCGCCTTTTTTGATTAATTGCAATACTTCTGGTAATGCATCAACACCGAAGATTGGTAATTTTTTACCGTGGGCTTTAGTTGCTTCTAATGCACCCATAGCCATACCGTCGTTGTTTGCAATGATTACTTCGATTTGACCTGCTTTAGAGCTTGATAACCACGCATCCATTTTGTCTTTCGCTAATGCGGCATCCCACATACCAGTATCGATGAATAATTGTTCAGTTTGGATACCTTGGTTATTTAATTCTTCGATAACAAATTTAGTACGTGCTTCTGCATCTGGATGACCTGGTTCACCTTTTAATAATACATATTGGATTTTACCGTCTTTGTTTAAATCGTATGCTGTGTTTGCTTTCCAGTGTTTAGCAATTAATGAGCCTTGGATTAATCCAGACTCTTTTGGATCTGTACCCACATAGTAAGCGTGTTCATAGCTACCAATTGCTTTTGCGCCAGGGTCTTTATTGAAAAAAATAACAGGAATGTCATCTGGTTTTGCTTTACCGATAATTGTTGGAGCTGCTGCTGGGTCAACTAAGTTGATTGCTAACACTTTCACACCTTTAGAAATTAAACCATCAACTTGGTCATTTTGCACCGCTTGTGCATTTTGTGAGTCATTCATTAATAACTCAATATTTTTGAATTGCTCCGCTTCTTTATTAATTTCTTTGCGCATTAGCGACATAAAGTTATCGTCATATTTGTAAATGGTTACACCAATACGATCTGCCGCTTGAGCTGCTGAAGAGGCAATACCTAAACTTATTGCTAAAGCAACTGCACTAAAAACGGTTTTTTTCATAATAACTCTCCTGTGTTATATTCATTAGATGGCATTATCTTTTTGCTTTTAACCCACTTTGCCTAGATAACTGGTTCGCATAATACTGTAAAAATGGGTTGAAGACTGTGATCTTACTCACATTTGTGAAAACGATTACAAGTTAATGGTGAAAATGTTATTGAGATCACATTTTATCGGGTTGCTCTGTTGAGAAACGCCGTACGAGCGTTGGGTTAAATTGGATATTTGTTGGTGCGCTAATTTCTTGGTGCGCTAAACTTAGCGCCAGTTTTGCAGCATAATTAGCCATTAAATCAATAGGATACCTTACAGTTGTAAGTTTGGGTATGAGATAGCGTGCGATTGGCATATCATCAAAACCAATGATTGAAAATTGTTTTGGAACATTAATGTTGTTTTCATTTAATACGGAAATTGCACCAGCTGCCATTGAGTCGTTATAAGCAACAACTGCAGTGAGATCTGAGTTGTAACTAAGTAAGTTGATCATTGCCTCTTCTCCCCCTTCAAAATCAGGTGAGCTGTGAGTTACAGCGTGCTCATTAAATGTAATATTGTTGTTTTCGAGGGCTTTTAGATAGCCCATTTTTCGTTCCATTTCATCACTAATGTAGTGATTTGAGCCAATGTAACCGATATTTTTGTGGCCAAGGCGGATGAGCATTTCTGTTGCTAGGTAAGTGCCTTTTTGATTATCTAAATTCACACAACGGTTTTCATAACCTTCTACAATGCGATTGATGAGAACCATTCCAGGCACTTTGGCAAAATAATTTTTTAATGTCTCATCAGTTAATGCTTTAGAATGTACAACAAGGCAACTACAACGCTTACGTAATAAAGTGTCAATTGCCTCCATTTCTTTTTCAGCATTGTGGTAACCAATTCCAATCAAAATCGTTTTTTTATATTCTTCAGCAACTTTATCGACTGCTTTAACTAAAATTGCGAAGAAAGGATCTGTTACATCAGTAACTACGACTCCAATAGTATCAGTATTCTTCATTGCTAATGCCTGTGCGTTGGCATTTGGTTGATAACCTAGTTTTTGTACCGCACTTTCGACAGCTAAACGGGCTTTTGCACTTGCAGAAGGGTGATTATTTAATACTCGTGAAACAGTCGCGACAGAAACACCTGCTTCTTTCGCAACATCGTGAATCGTAACCATATCTTTCTACCTTCTAAATAATCAAATAATATTGCCAATATCATATAAAAAATAGGGATAATTTGAAAACGGTTACTGGTAAATTTGTTTACTAAGTCACAAAAAATAATCAAAGCCACTAATAAATTCTAAATTTTGTGATCCGCTTAACAGTTTATTTTGCAGAATTTGTTATCTTATGCCACAATATAAATGTAAGCGGTTTCAAAAAAGGAGTAGTAGATGACTCATCAGCAATTTGAGCCAACGGAGCATCCTCATCGTCGTTACAATCCATTGACGGATCAATGGGTATTAGTTTCTCCTCATCGGGCAAAACGCCCTTGGCAAGGACAGCAGGAGAAAGTAAGCGAGGATGAAAAACCAAACTATGATCCGAGTTGCTATCTTTGTCCTGGTAATAAACGTATTACTGGTGAAGAAAACCCAAATTATCATAAGCCTTATGTCTTTAAAAACGATTTTTCTGCATTGTTAGAAGACACACCAAATCCAGAAAAATCAGATGATCCTTTGTTTCAGATTTCAAAGGCACAAGGCGAAAGTCGAGTCATTTGCTTCTCACCTGACCATAGTAAAACGCTTCCTTTATTAAGTGTTGATGAAATTACTGAAGTAGTAAAAGTTTGGCAAGAGCAATTACGTGAGCTTGGTCAAAAATACCAATGGGTGCAGATTTTTGAAAATAAAGGGGCTGCAATGGGATGTTCAAATCCTCACCCCCATGGTCAAATTTGGGCGAATAGTTTTTTACCAAATGAAGTTGCTCGCGCAGACCAAACACAACGTGCTTATTTAGCAAAATACGGTTCTGTAATGCTAATGGATTATGCGAAACGTGAAATGGAATTAAAAGAGCGCATTGTGGTGGAAACTGAACATTGGTTAGCCGTTGTACCTTATTGGGCAATTTGGCCGTTTGAAACATTGTTGTTACCAAAAGCACATGTAAAACGTTTAACTGATTTAACGGAAGAACAAGCAAAAGATCTTGCGTTAGCATTGAAAAAATTAACAACAAAATACGATAACTTGTTTGAAACCTCATTCCCTTATTCAATGGGTTTTCACGCAGCACCGTTTAACGGTGAAGAGAATGAGCATTGGCAGTTACACGCGCACTTTTATCCGCCATTGTTGCGTTCTGCAACAGTGAGAAAATTTATGGTGGGTTATGAAATGTTAGGTGAGTCACAACGTGATTTAACGGCCGAACAAGCCGCACAACGTTTACAAGCATTAAGCGAAATACATTATAAAGAAAAATAACAACACCATTAGGTATTACACCTTTTATCATTTGAAGTTTTAAATAATAAAAAGTAAAGGAGCGTACTTATGACACCATTAGTCGTAGCAAAATCATTGTTTGAAGAGCATTTTAAAGAACAAGCAGTATTATGCGTTTATGCACCGGGACGAGTAAATATCATCGGTGAGCATACTGATTACAATGATGGTTTTGTTATGCCTTGTGCCATTAATTATGGAACGGCGGTTTGTGGTAGAAAACGTGATGACGGAATTTTCAAGGTTTATGCCAGCGACTTAAAAGAGTGGGATGAATTTGATGTTAATCAACCTATTACGCCGAATCCAGAAAAAAAATGGGCTGGCTATGTACGTGGAATTGTGAAATTTATTAAAGAGCGTTGTCCTGAGTTTTGCAATGGTGCAGATGTAGTGATTTCAGGCAATGTACCTTTATCTGCGGGGTTGAGTTCTTCAGCTTCATTGGAAGTAGGAGTTGGAAAATTCTGTCAGCAACTCGGCAACTTGTCATTAACGAATACGGATATTGCGTTAATTGGCCAAAAAGCAGAGAACCAATTTGTTGGTTGTCAATGCGGTAACATGGATCAGTTAATTTCTGCTTTGGGACAACAAGATCATCTTTTGATGATTGATTGTCGTACATTGGAAACAACTCCTACGCCAATTCCACAGGATGTGGCTGTGATGATTGTCAATTCACATGTAAAACACGATTTAGTGGCAGGAGAATATAATACTCGTCGTCAGCAGTGTGAAACTGCAGCGAAATTTTTTGGTGTAAAAGCATTACGTGATGTTTCTCTTGCGCAGTTTAAAGAAAAAGAGGCAGAACTGACCGCACTTGATGTGGATGTCGCAAAACGTGCACGTCATGTGGTGACTGAAAATCAGCGTGTATTGGATGCGGTAGAAGCATTAAAAAGTGGTAACTTAGCATTGTTAGGTGAGTTAATGGCGCAATCCCATGATTCAATGCGTGATGATTTTGAGATTACTGTGCCACAAATTGATTATTTAGTTGAGTTAGCTCAGGTAGCGATTGGCCGAGAGGGTGGTGCTCGAATGACAGGTGGTGGTTTTGGCGGCTGTATTGTTGCTGTTGCCCCAATTGATAAAGTGGATGCGGTACGCCAAATTATTGCAGACAATTATGAAAAACAGACGGGATTAAAAGAAGACTTCTATGTTTGTACAGCATCACAGGGAGTGAGTGTATGCTAGTACAAACGGCACAGGGAATAGCGCCGGATGGTTTACCTTATCAAGTTGTTACGCTCTCTAATCGTAAGGGAATGTCTATCCAAGTAATGGATTGGGGAGCAACTTGGATGTCTTGCAAGGTGCCTGTACAAAATGAATTGCGAGAAGTATTGATTGGCTGTGAGATTGAACATTATCAAGTACAAAATGCTTATTTTGGTGCAACGGTAGGGCGTTATGCAAACCGTATTGCAAACGGTCAATTTAGTTTGAAAGGAAAAGAGTTTAGTTTAACTACAAATCAAAATCTGCATCATTTACACGGTGGTGTAATTGGTTTTGATAAACAACGTTGGCTGATAAAAAAATGTGGTGAAAGTGCGGTAAGTTTTAAATTATTTTCACCAGATGGTGATCAGGGTTTTCAAGGAAATCTTGAGGTTACAGTCACTTATTATCTTACGGAAGAGAATTGCGTTGAAATTGTATTTGACGCAATCAGTGATAAGGATACGCCATTAAATTTAACTAATCACGCCTATTTTAATTTAGTGGACGCTATACATGGAGTTGATATTCGTTCACATTTTTTAAGCTTAAATGCAAATTATTATTTACCGGTGGATATGGAAGGGATTCCAAATTCCCCTCTAACAGCTTTACAAGAGACGAGTTTTGATTTCCGGCATTTGAAGCCAATAGCACAGGATTTTTTACAAGATGATCAAGTCATTGTAAAAGGTTATGATCATGCGTTTTTATTGAATAAAACGAATAATCAAGAGCCGAGTGCAGTTTTACGTGCATCGGATAATTCTCTAACTATGCAAGTGTGGACTTCTCAACCGGCTTTGCAACTTTATACTGGGAATTTTTTAGGGGGAAACCCTGCCAGAAATAGTGGTACGTATCAGGATTATTCAGGTGTGGCGTTAGAAAGCCAAGCCTTACCAGATACACCAAATCATCCAGAATGGTGGAAGTATGGAGGTATGACTAAAGCCAATGAAAAATATCATCATTGGACAAGATTTCAATTCTTATAATAACGATAAATGCGAATGTTAGTTCCTTTGCCCCTCTGTCTAGGGGCTTTTTTTGCTATCTCATCCAAAATATGTTAATTTTCAACAGTCAATATTGACAGATACTTATTCAAAAATTTATGGCAAACGAAGAACAATCAAATTTATCTCATTCTGAACACTCTAATAAAAAAAGTTTTTTTCAATCGCTTTTTGGACGTTTTTTCCAAGGAGAGCTAAAAAATCGTGAAGAACTCGTTGAAGTAATTCGAGATTCTGAACAAAATGACCTTATTGATCAAAATACTCGAGAAATGATCGAAGGGGTAATGGAAATTGCAGAACTGCGTGTTCGCGATATTATGATTCCTCGTTCACAAATCGTGTTTATTCAAACCGAGCAAAATTTGGATTCCTGCCTTGATACTATTATTGAATCTGCACACTCTCGTTTTCCAGTGATTACTGATGAAAGAGATAACATCGCAGGCATTTTACACGCCAAAGATCTATTACGTTTTTTACGCTCTAATGCAGAAGAGTTTGATTTACTGCCTTTGTTAAGACCGGCAGTGATTGTACCAGAAAGTAAACGTGTTGATCGTATGCTTAAAGATTTCCGTTCAGAGCGTTTCCATATGGCGATTGTGGTCGATGAATTTGGTGCGGTATCAGGTTTAGTCACAATTGAAGATATTTTAGAGCAAATTGTAGGTGATATCGAAGATGAGTTTGACGAAGAAGAAGTAGTGAATATTCGCCAACTTTCTCGCCACACTTATGCTGTGCGTGCATTAACGGATATTGATGATTTCAACCAACAATTTAATACTGATTTTGAAGATGAAGAAGTAGATACTATTGGTGGCGTTGTGATGCAAGCCTTTGGTTATTTACCGAAACGGGGTGAAGAGATCACCGTTGATAATATTAATTTCAAAGTCACTTCTGCTGACAGCCGTCGTATTATTCAATTACGCGTTACTGTGACGGATGAACAGTTAGCAGAAATTGAAAAAGCAGAAGAATATAAAGAAGAATAACTTTGTTATAAATATTCAAATAGCACGAGTTTTCACTCGTGCTTAATTATTCTGGGAAGACTATGAAAAATTCTCTATTAACTTATCTTATTGCGCTGATTTCAGGTGTGATTGGCGTATTTGCATTTTCCCCTTTCGATTATTGGGCTTGTGCGTATCTTTCATTGATTGGTTTGCTTTTCATAGTGAAAAATCCACAGAAAAAGACCGCACTTTGGGGCGCATTTCTATGGGGAATGGGCTTTTTTACTTTTGGTGTCAATTGGTTACACGTCAGTATTCACCAGTTTGGAGGCGCGTCTCTTGCGGTGAGCTATTTGCTTGTCGTGTTATTGTCGGCTTATCTTTCACTTTACCCCGTATTATTTGCCTATCTGGTTCAGCGTTTTAAAGTCACTGGCTTGGCAATCTTTCCTGTTATTTGGACGTTTACAGAATTTTTAAGAGGCTGGCTTTTCACCGGTTTCCCGTGGTTACAGTTTGGTTATAGTCAAATTGATAGTCCTTTTGCGGGGCTTGCACCGATTTTTGGTGTTGAGGGTGTCACATTCTTTGTGATGTGGGCAAGTGCGGTCATTTTTAGCGTTATTTCTGTGTTTTTCCAATCAGAGAAAAAATGGCATTTAGTTGTTTCTCAAACAATGGTGTTAGCGATTGTCGCGGGGTTAAGTGTCTACGCATCGCAAGTGAATTATGTGCAAAAAGAAGAAGATAAACGCCTTACGGTGAGCTTACTACAAGGCAATATTGAACAGAATCTAAAATGGGATCCTGAATATCTTTACCGCACTTTAGATATTTATCAGAAATTGATTATGCAACATTTAGGCAAAAGTGATGTGATCATATTGCCAGAATCGGCATTGCCAGTATTGGAAAATGACATTCAGCCGTTTTTCCACAGTTTGCAGCAAGTGGCGAGTCAAAATGGTACTGAATTGATGATCGGGACAATTTATCACGATGCAAATTTAGGCAAACTGTTTAACTCTATTATTGCTTTAGGTAGTCAAGAAAAGCCTTATAGTTTGAATAGTAAAAATCGTTACAACAAACATCATCTAGTGCCTTTTGGTGAATATGTGCCGTTAGAGGCTGTGTTACGTCCGTTGGGAACGGTATTTAATTTGCCAATGTCAGCGTTTCAATCGGGTGAAGAATTACAATCACCATTAGCAGTAAAAGGGCAGAAATTTAGTGCGGCAATTTGCTATGAAATTATTTTAGGTGAGCAACTCCGCCAAAATTTACATAAAGAGAGTAATTTCATTGTGACAATTTCAAATGATGCGTGGTTTGGGGATTCGATTGGCCCTTGGCAGCATTTACAAATGGCAAGAATGCGTGCACTTGAGTTAGGTAAACCTGTTATTCGTGCGACAAATACTGGCGTGACGGCATTTATTGATGAAAAAGGAGCGTTAGTGGCACAAGCACCACAGTTTATTGAAACGTCTTTAACGCACCAAATTGCACCGACAACAGGTAAAACACCTTATTCGGTATTAGGTAATATGCCATTATACGCACTTGCTTTATTGCTCGTGGTGCTACGCGGTATTGGTCTGTTAGTCAGACGCCGTTTATTCAAAACACAGTCGTAAAAATAAAACGACATAAAAGAAAAAGCACTGAAAATTCAGTGCTTTTTCTTGGAACAAATTAACGACTACGGAAAATAATGCGACCTTTATTTAAGTCATAAGGTGTCATTTCGATAGTCACTTTGTCGCCAGTTAAAATACGGATATAATTTTTGCGCATTTTACCTGAAATATGAGCGGTAACGACGTGGCCGTTTTCTAATTCAACACGAAACATCGTGTTTGGCAAGGTTTCTAAAATAGTGCCTTGCATTTCAATGCAATCTTCTTTTGCCATTGCTTCCTCTAAATAAACTTAAATTATTACCGCACTTTGTTTGTTGGCGGAATCTCGTTAAAAAATCTTTGCGGATTATACAGTTTTTGTTTTGAACAGGAAAGTTTTTATTATGTATGTTTCAAGAAGAGGGTAAGATAGGTCGTATTTTGCTAGCGTATTAAGTAAGGATATTGCGATAAGAGAAAAACAATGAAAAAAATTTTGATTACTGGTGGAGCAGGTTTTATTGGCTCTGCGTTAATCCGCTATCTTTTGGCGGAAACACCACATTCTGTATTAAATGTGGACAAACTAACCTATGCAGCCAATCTTGAAGGCTTACAAAGCGTGGTAGAAAATCCCCGTTATATTTTTGAACAAGTAGATATTTGTGATTATTTGACGATAGCAAAGCTCATTGAGCAATATCAACCTGATGCAATTATGCATTTAGCAGCAGAAAGTCATGTAGATCGCTCCATTCTAGGTGCGGCAGATTTTATTCAAACTAATATTGTAGGCACTTATCAGCTGTTAGAAGCTACTCGCCAATATTGGCAATATTTACCTATCAAGAAAAAAACAGAATTCCGTTTTTTACATATTTCTACTGACGAAGTGTATGGTGATTTAGCTCTTGATGAGCAAGCATTTACTGAAAATAACCAGTATCAGCCAAGTAGCCCCTATTCAGCTTCCAAGGCGTCTAGCGATCATTTAGTACAAGCCTGGCATCGCACTTATGGATTGCCAATATTAGTGACACACAGTGCGAATAATTATGGACCTTATCAATATCCCGAAAAATTAGTTCCATTAATGATATGTCGTGCTTTGCAAGGGCTAAGTTTGCCGATCTATGGTGATGGTCAACAACGACGAGATTGGTTATTTGTCAATGATCATGTTGAAGCTTTATATCAGGTGTTAGTCAATGGCAAAGAGGGGGAGCATTATAATATTGGTGGAAACAATGAACTTACTAATTTCGACGTGGTGAGCCAGATTTGTGGCTTTTTAAACGAATTACGTCAAGTAGGAGACTTACAAATATTTGAACCACAATTGACCAATATTCAGGATTTCAATCAGTTGATTTGCTTTGTGCAAGATCGCCCCGGTCACGATAGACGATATGCCTTGAATCTAAATAAAATTCATACTGAATTGGGGTGGCAAGCCAAAACAGATTTTACACAAGGCTTACGAAATACAGTGAAGTGGTATGTACAATATTTTACCACCCAAAGTAAAAGATAAACTCACAATCAGATACAAATGAGTGAAAAGCTGATATATTGAGAACACTTTTTCTTACCACTTATTTTAAAAGGGATTTCTTATGTCAATGCAAGTTATCTTATCAACTCAAGCCGCAAGCGAGGTTTGGGGGCAAAATGCGATATTAAGTTTTCAAAATGATCAAGCTGTTATCCATATTAAATCGCTTTCAGATTGTTTGGCGGTGCAAAAAGTAGCACGTAAATTACGTGCTCAAAATATCAAAGATGTAGAACTGATTGGTGATAATTGGGATTTAGAAAATTGTTGGGCATTTTATCAAGGTTTTTATAGTGCAAAACAAGATTATGCCTTGGAATTTCCAGTGCTAGATGATGAACCACAAGCAGAGCTTTTGGCTCGTATTCAATGTGGTGATTTTGTGCGTGACATTATTAATTTACCTGCGGAAGTAATTACTCCTGTTGAGCTAGCTAAGCGAGCAGCAGAATTTATTGAAGAACAAGCAGAAGAGTATGGCGATAAAAGTGCGGTAAGTTTTTCCATTATTTCAGGTGATGAATTAAAAGAAAAAAATTATCAAGGTATTTGGAATGTTGGTCGTGGTTCTGCAAACCCGCCAGCGATGTTACAACTGGATTTTAACCCAACGGGCAACCCAGATGAGCCTGTTTTAGCCTGTTTGGTCGGAAAAGGCATTACTTTTGATAGTGGTGGTTATAGTATCAAACCAAGTGATGGTATGAGTACAATGCGCACTGATATGGGCGGTGCAGCCTTATTGACAGGCACATTAGGTTTAGCCATTGCGCGTGGTTTAAAAAAACGTGTGAAACTATATTTATGTTGTGCCGAAAACCTAGTGAGTAGCAATGCTTTCAAACTTGGCGATATTATCACTTATAGTAATGGTGTAACAGCTGAAATTTTAAATACTGATGCCGAAGGACGCTTGGTGCTTGCCGATGGTCTACTTGAAGCGGATAAACAACATCCACAATTTATTATTGATTGTGCAACCTTAACGGGAGCAGCAAAAGTGGCTGTGGGTAATGACTACCATTGTGTGCTTTCAATGGATGATAAATTAGTCGATGCCTTATTTAAAGCCGCAGAAATTGAGCAAGAACCTTTCTGGCGTTTACCATTTGCTGAATTACACCGTTCACAAATTAGTACTGCCTTTGCAGATATTGCGAATACAGGCACTGTACCAGTGGGGGCTGGGGCAAGTACTGCAACAGCATTTTTATCTTATTTCGTGAAAAATTATCAACAAAATTGGTTACACATTGACTGTTCGGCGACCTATCGTAAAACAGCAAGTGACTTATGGGCAGTAGGTGCAACAGGCATTGGTGTACAAACTTTAGCGAATCTTTTATTAACTCAATCGAACTCTTAAGGATTTCATATCGTAATGGAAAAAACGTTAGCAATTATCAAACCAGATGCGGTTAAACGTAATTTAATTGGTGCTATTTTAGCTCGTTTTGAACAGGCAGGATTCCGCATTGCAGCGGCGAAAATGTTGCATTTAAACCAAGCTCAAGCCGAAGGGTTTTATGTAGAGCATCAAGGTCGAGAATTTTTCCACGATTTAGTCGCTTATATGCTGACAGCACCTATTGTTGTTTTGGTATTGGAAAAAGAAAATGCAGTTAAAGATTACCGCACTTTGATTGGCGCAACGAATCCAGAACAAGCGGAAGAGGGCACATTGCGTAAAGAATTTGCGATTAATCAACGCCAAAATTCTGTACATGGTTCTGATAGTCTGGAAAGCGCAAAGCGAGAAATTGCTTATTTCTTTGTCGAAAGCGAAATTTTCTAAATTTGCACATTTCTCGTTTTCCCTACCAAATTTCCCCCTTTTTTGTTTAAGAAAGGGGAAATTTTTCTGATTTAAAGATTGAATTTTTCATTTAAAGGCGTATTATAGCCGTCCAGACGCAGAAACATCTAAATTAATTAAAAAGAAGGATATTATGTCTAGTTATTTGTTCACATCAGAATCGGTGTCAGAAGGGCATCCAGATAAAATTGCCGATCAAATTTCAGATGCGGTACTAGATGAAATTTTAAAACAAGATCCTAAAGCACGAGTTGCCTGTGAAACTTATGTAAAAACAGGTATGGCATTAGTAGGTGGTGAAATTACTACATCAGCCTGGGTTGATATTGAAAATTTAACACGTCAAGTCATTTGTGATATTGGTTATAAACATTCAGATATGGGCTTCGATGGTCACTCTTGTGCAGTATTAAATGCAATTGGTAAACAATCTTCTGATATTAACCAAGGCGTAGATCGTGAGAACCCATTAGATCAAGGTGCGGGAGATCAAGGCATTATGTTTGGTTACGCAACTAATGAGACTGATGTATTAATGCCTGCGGCAATTACGTATGCACACCGTTTGATGGAACGTCAAGCGAAAGTGCGTAAGGATGATACTCTACCTTGGTTGCGACCAGATGCGAAAAGCCAAGTGACATTAAAATATGAAGATAACAAAATTGTTGGTGTAGATGCGGTTGTGCTTTCAACTCAGCATTGTGATAGTATCAGCCAAAAAGATTTACATGAAGCGGTAATGGAAGAAATTATTAAGCCAGTATTACCGGCTGAATGGTTATCAAAAGACACGAAATATTTTATTAACCCAACTGGTCGTTTTGTAATTGGTGGACCTATGGGGGATTGTGGTTTAACCGGTCGTAAAATTATTGTTGATACTTACGGTGGAGCTGCACGTCATGGTGGTGGTGCCTTCTCAGGTAAAGATCCATCAAAAGTTGATCGCTCGGCAGCTTATGCTGCTCGTTATGTAGCCAAAAATATTGTTGCTGCAGGACTTGCAGAACGCTGTGAAATTCAACTTTCTTATGCAATTGGTGTTGCAGCTCCAACATCAATTATGGTGGAAACCTTTGGTACAGGTAAAGTGGCAAATGAATTGTTAGTGTCGTTAGTGCGTGAATTCTTTGATTTACGTCCATACGGTTTAATTAAAATGCTTAACCTGATTCAACCAATTTACCGTGAAACATCTGCTTATGGTCACTTCGGTCGCGAACAATTTCCTTGGGAAAAAGTGGATAGGGCTGAAGAATTAAGAGCAGCATCTGGATTAAAATAAAATTAATTTATTAAATAAAGGCGAACAAGATTCGCCTTTTTTATTGGAAAATCTTTTAGGGAAATTAGATCAATGATAGAGGACAAATGGCATCATGGTATAATGAAGTAGGATATTTAAAAAGTTATCAATCTTTTCTAACGTTATATTTATGCATCTAATAATCTTCATGCTATCAACCTAGTAGATTTATGCACTCACTGCTTTGGATATAGACTGAACTTTATTCACAATGGCCCAATTTAAGGAGCAATAACAATGTTTAATTTTACTTTCCAATTACCTACCTTAGCTATTTTCGGTCAAGGACAAATCAAAAAAATCAGCCAGCATATTCCTAAAAATGCCCGTATTTTAGTAACTACGGGTGGCGGAAGTGTGAAAAAGAATGGTGTTTTTTCACAAGTAGAGGCTGCTTTAGCTGATTTCGAATGGATCGAATTTTCAGGTATCGAGCCTAATCCAACTTATGAAACCTTGATGAACGCCGTTGAGTTAGTAAAAAAAGAAAATATTGATTTTATTTTAGCTGTAGGTGGGGGCTCTGTTTTAGATGGCAGTAAATTCATTGCAAGCGCTGCGCTTTTTAACGGAGCACCTTGGGATATTTTGGCAAAACATGCTCCTATTACGGAAACTATTCCTGTTGCCACAGTGATGACATTGCCAGCGACAGGTTCAGAAATGAATGGCTATGCAGTGATTAGCCGTAAAGAGACTGGAGATAAACTATCTTTTGCTTCGGAGCTCGTTCGTCCTGTATTTGCGGTGTTAGATCCAACAACTACTTATTCTTTACCAGAAAGACAAACAGCAAATGGTGTTGTAGACGCATTTGTGCATACTTTTGAGCAATATATGACTTACCCAGTGAATGCAAAGATTCAGGATCGTTTTGCTGAAGGAGTATTCCAAACGTTGATTGAAGAAGGTCCAAAAGCACTACAAAATCCAGCAGATTATGATGTTCGAGCTAACATTATGTGGTCTGCGACAATGGCGCTTAATAATATTCTATCCGTAGGAGTACCTCAGGATTGGGCTTCACATGCAATTGGTCATGAATTAACAGCATTGTATGGTTTAGATCATGCCCAAACTCTTGCGATTGTTGTACCTTCATTAATGATGCACCAAAAAATACATAAACGAGCAAAAATTATTCAATTTGCACAGCGAGTTTGGCAATTTAATGGTGAAAACGCAGATGAGGCTGTGGACTATGCCATTCAACGTACTAGAGAATTTTTCGAACAAATGGGCGTAAAAACACGTTTCCGTGATTATTCTATTGATGATAGCCAATTTTCTGTTATTTTAGATAAATTAGAACAACATCAAGGTTATAACTTAGGTGAACACAAAAATTTAGATCGCCAAGCAGTGAAAGAAATTTTATATGCCGCACTGTAAAAAGTGCGGTCAGCTTTCACCAGATTTTTATTTTAGCGGGAAAAAATATGTCTCTTGATTTAAGTGAAATCCGTCAGCAAATTACGCGTATTGATCGTGCTTTATTAAAATTGCTGTCTGAGCGCCATCGATTAGCATTTGATGTAGCTCGTAGCAAAGAGGTAACACAGAAGCCTCTACGTGATTTAGTGCGTGAACAACAGCTATTGCAAGAACTTGTTCAATTTTCAGAAAGCCAAAATTATCAACTTGAACCTCAATATATTATGGAGATTTTTCAACGTATTATTGAGGACTCCGTAGTGACTCAGCAGGTTTATTTGCAGAAAAAACTGAATGAGAAACGCGAACAAAATATTCACATTGCTTTTCTAGGCAAACGTGGTTCGTATTCTAATTTGGCTGCGCGTAATTATGCGACACGTTATCAAGAAAATTTAGTTGAATTGAGTTGTAGCTCTTTTGATGAGATCTTTGATAGAGTCAACAAAGGTGAGGCAGATTATGGTGTGTTGCCTTTGGAGAATACTACCTCCGGTGCAATTAATGAAGTGTATGATTTATTACAGCATACTGATTTGTCTTTGGTCGGTGAATTAGCTTATCCAATTAAGCATTGTGTGCTAGTGAATGGTCAGACTGATTTAAGCAAAATTGATACGCTTTATAGTCATCCACAAGTGATTCAACAATGTAGTCAATTTATCAAGAGTTTAGAGCGAGTGCATATTGAATATTGTGAAAGTAGCTCACATGCAATGCAATTAGTGTCTAGCTTAAATAAACCAAATATTGCAGCATTAGGTAATGAAGATGGTGGGCATTTATATGGATTGAGCGTATTAAAATCTAATATCGCAAATCAATCGAACAACATTACGCGCTTTATTGTAGTGGCGAAAAATCCATTGAAAGTGTCACCACAAATTCATACCAAAACATTGTTGTTAATGAGTACTGCGCAAAAGGCAGGGGCGTTAGTTGATGCGCTTTTAGTATTCAAGAAACATCAAATTAATATGACAAAATTAGAGTCGCGTCCAATTTATGGAAGGTCTTGGGAAGAGATGTTTTATTTGGAGATCGAAGCCAATATTCATAATCCAGAAACGCAACAAGCCTTGGACGAATTAAAACAATATAGCAATTACTTGAAAGTATTAGGTTGCTATCCAAGCGAGATTATTAAGCCTGTTGAAGTTGATGTATGAAAGAAAACGTGGGATTCCCCACGTTTTTTATTGTAATGAAAGTATAAATCGAAAAAGCTAACCAATAGGCTCTATTTTTTGCTGTGTTCTAAACCTTTTTTTAAGCCTGCTTTAAAAGCTTGGATAATATTCAGTTTGGTCGCAAGAGCGAGTTTAGGTTGTATATATTCTTCGAATGAAATTGCCAATATGGCGGCAAGAAAAGCGCCTGCAATTATATAAGAGGTAATCGGAAATAAGTGAAATCCTAAAACAATGGCGATCACAGCAATGATAAATAAGGTGAATAAGTCAACAGAAATAAATAATCCATTAAAAAATCTAAACATCTTTTTTCTAACTTCTAATTTATAAGATTGCGTGCTAGCGTGATTGAATTGATTCCCTGAGAATAAGCTCTGGTTTGAGCAACAAAGTGCGGTAATTTTCTTTTGGGTTTTTAATGCGCTGTAACAGAGTTTCGACGGCAAGTTTGCCTAATTCTGCCGTGGGCTGGCTTATCGTACTAAGGGGGGGGGACATATATTGTGCAAGCTGAATATTATCGTAGCCAATAATTGAAATATCTTGTGGAATCGCTAGCCCTTGTCGCCAAATGGTTTGATATGCACCAAAAGCAATACTATCGCTACACGCAAATACAGCCGTCGGGCGAGGATTGAGCTCAAGCACTTTTTCCATTCCTCGCATTCCGCCTTCAAAGTCGAAATGACTTTCGATAACCCAATTTGGATTAGGTTTAATTTGGGCTTCTTTAAGTGCTTTTTGATATCCCTTCAAACGATTCTGTGCCAAGGATTTTTTTAAGTTGCCAGTAATGATTGCTATCACTCTATGACCTTTATCAATGAGGGCTTTGGTTGCGAGATAGCCTCCATATTCTGAATTTTCATAAATTTTATCTGCACTCTCTTCCGTTGGCCACCAGTCCATAATTACAAAAGGTAAATTGAGATTAAGATCTTTACCAATATGAAAACGTGCATCTGCACACATCAATAACAAACCGTCTACTTGCTTTTGTACTAACGTATTGAGATTGTTTAACAAACGGTCCTTACTTCCTTCAGTAGTAGAGAGGATTAAGTTGTAATGATGTTGATGGCAATAGCGCTCCACGCCACTCACTACTTCGGCAAAAAATGGGTTATCTGTGGCGGTTACTAACAAACCAATCGTTTTGGTTTCTTTCACTTTCAGGCTACGGGCAAGTGCAGAAGGGGTGTAATTGAGTTCTTTTACTACAGCCATAACTTTTTCACGAATTTCATCGCTCACAAAACGAGAATTATTGATTACGTGTGAAACGGTGGAAGTGGATACTTGTGCAATCCTTGCAATGTCTTTCATTGTTGGCATTTTGAACGTCTCATTTACACTCTTTCTGTTGGGATAAAGTTTCTATGGTTAAGTAGGCATCTTTCTATTATTGCTCTTGTAAAAATGTCAGCGTTTCTTCCCGACTTGGAATTGAAGGCTGTGCACCTTCACGAGTCACGCTAATCGCTGCTGCTGCGTGTGCAAAGCGAATTGCCTCTAATAGTGATTGATTTTCTAAAAGTGCGGTCATTAATGCACCATTAAACGTATCTCCTGCCGCAGTGGTGTCTTTAGCTTGTACGCGAAAACCCGGTATGACTTCGCTGTATTTGCTTTGTTGACTCACGTAAACGCCTTTTGAGCCAAGCGTTATCAATACCGTCTCGATACCTTTGCTGTGGAAAACATCAGCAGCTTGTGCTGCACTTTGTTCATCAACTACTTTTACTCCAGTGAGAATTTCAGTTTCAGTTTCATTTGGGGTAATCATGTCTAATTGTGTTAACAATTCATCTGGAAGTGTTTGTGCTGGTGCTGGATTTAATACCACTTTCGTGCTTGCTAATTTAGCTAATTTAGCAGCTGCAATGACCGCACTTAATGGCGTTTCTAATTGCATTAATAATGCATCTGCTTGCGTGATTTTATCAGCGAATTTTTCAACAATATCTTCTTTTAAATAGGCGTTAGCTCCAGCTGAAATCACTATGCTATTTTCTCCACTAGCAGCGACTTGAATCATTGCAATGCCAGTCATTTGGTCTGGGATTGCCACAACAGCATCGGTATTCATACCGTCTTTTTCAAATTCTTTTTTCATTGCTTGACCAATGTCATCACCGCCAATACAAGCAATAAAATCGATATTTGCACCTAATCTTGCAGCGGCCACAGCTTGATTGGCTCCTTTACCGCCATAAGCAATATGGTAATTGCTCCCCATTAGTGTTTCACCCGGTTGCACAAAGTGCGGTACAGAAATCACATGATCGGCATTCACACTGCCAAGAACGGTAAGTTTTTTCATATTTCTCTCACTTCTCTTCTTTAGTTGTAAGAGGGCAGACGAATTGCCTGCCCTAAGATATCAATATTATTTGCTAATTACCTTGAGATCTACTGGTATTTTCGTTGGAACAATACCGCCTTTTAATAATTTATCAGCAGCTTCAACACCTAATGCACCGATAAGTTCTGGTTGCTGAGCAATGGTTGCAGCCATTTTCCCTGTTTGAACTGCTTTCACGCCATCTTCAGTACCGTCAAAGCCTACCACTAATACATTTTTATTTGCAGCTTTAATTGCACGTAATGCACCTAATGCCATTTCATCATTTTGTGCGAATACCGCTTGAACGTCACCTTTACTTGCAAGTAAGTTTTCCATTACGTTTAAGCCTTTAGTACGGTCAAAATCAGCAGGTTGACTTGCTAATACATCAAATTTATGTGCTTCGATTGCTTGTTTGAAGCCTTCACCACGTTCACGTGCTGCTGATGTACCTGCAATGCCTTCTAATTGAATTACTTTTGCACCAGCACCTAATTTTTCAGCGATGAAGTCACCAGCCATTTTACCACCAGCCACGTTGTCTGACGCAATATGTGCAATAACATCTCCACTTGCGGCACCTCGGTCTAATGTAATTACGGGAATTTTGTTACGATTAGCCATTTTGACAGCATTACCAACAGCTTCAGAGTCTGTTGGATTGATTAATAATACTTTCACTCCACGTACAGTTAAATCCTCAACGTTAGCCAATTCTTTTGCAGGGTCATTTTGTGAGTCGAGTACCACTAATTTATAACCTAACTCATCAGCTTTTTTTTGAGCACCATCTTTTAGGGTCACGAAGAATGGGTTATCTAAGGTTGATACTGCTAATGCAATAGTATCTTTTGCTATTGCTGCCACACTGACACTTAAACTCAACATTAAGGCTGAGGCTAAGGTGGTTAATTTTTGCAATTTTTTCATTTCAGATTCTCCTTACAGAGTAGTGGTTAAACTTTTTTTGTTCCAAGGTAGTTATCGGCTAAAACAGCAACCAAAATAACTAATGCTTTTGCTATCATTTGATAATAGGATGAGATATCTAATAAATTTAGTGCATTATTTAAGAAGCCAATAATTAATGCACCAATTAATGTACCCATCACACGACCTTTTCCCCCCATTAAACTAGTTCCGCCAACCACAACGGCTGCAATTGCATCCAATTCATAAGAAACACCTGCTGTTGGTTGCGCAGAAGAAAGACGAGAGGTCACAATTAATCCCGCTAATGCAGATAAGAAACCACTGACTGCAAAAACGAAGATTTTAATTTTATTAACATTAATACCGGATAATTGAGTTGCAGATTCATTGCCTCCCAATGCATAAATATAGCGACCAATACGAGTGTGTTTTAATACATACCAAGAAGCAGCGAACACAAATGCCATAATCCAAATTGGCACAGGAATACCAAATATATAGCCTGTTCCTAAGAAAGCAAATGCGTCTGCGCCATCAGAAAATCCGGTGCTGATTGGGCGACCATCGGTGTACACCATTGTGACACCACGCAGTAAAGTCATTGTGACAAGAGTTGCAATAAAGGCTTGTACTTTACCTTTTGCCACGATGATACCACTCATACCACCAAGCAATGTACCAATTAAAAGTACCGCTGGAATCACGAGGAGAATCGGTAATTCAGAACCAACCATTGAGGCTGCGATTGCCCCCGTTAGTGCAAGGACTGAGCCCACAGACAAGTCAATCCCAGCAATTAGGATGACGAATGTCATACCAACAGCGATAATCGCATTGACAGAGGTTTGACGTAGAATATTTAAGATATTATCAACACTGAAAAAGTCAGGGTTGATCATTGATACGATGGCAATTAACACCAGTAATGCAATTACCGAACGTTGTTCAATTAAAAATTTTCCAAGTTGGAAAGGTTTAGTTTGCGTTGTCATAAAACATCCTTAAATTGATACCGCACTTTTGCCGATAGCTGCTGCCAATAATTTTTCTTGAGTTGCTTCCTCACGTTGGAATTCTGCGCTTATGCGCCCTTCGTGCATGACTAAAATACGATCGCTCATGCCTAATACCTCGGGCATTTCTGAAGACACAATAATGATACTCAAACCGTCTTTCTTAAATTCATTGATCAATTGATAGATTTCTTTTTTTGCACCAACATCAACACCACGAGTTGGTTCGTCTAAAATCAATACTTTTGGACGAGTCATCAAGCCTTTTGCAATAGCAACTTTTTGTTGATTACCACCTGAAAGCAGACCGATTTGCTGATCTTGGCTTGGTGTTTTGATGTTAAACATCATAATAAAATCAGAGACTGCAAGTTTTTCAGCTTGTTGATTGATATGACCAACTTTTGAGAAATATTCGAGAGCAGTTAATGTCATATTTTCTTTAACAGACATTCCAAGCACTAAGCCATCACCTTTACGGTCTTCCGAAATATAGACAATTCCGTTATTTAAACCATCTTGCGGACAAGTATTGAAAATTTCTTTTTGATGTAACCGCACTTTTCCGCTTGTACGAGGCAGTGCACCATAAAGCACCTTCATTAGTTCAGTACGGCCTGCCCCCATTAAGCCTGAAATACCGAGAATTTCTCCGCAACGTAATGTGAAACTTACATCGTGAATACCGCTACCCGTTAAGTTTTCCACTTCAAGTAACACATCACCAGGTGCTTGGTCTAAATGTGGATATTGTTCATCTAAACGACGTCCTACCATCATTTCAATTAGACTGTCTTCGTCTAAATCAGATACAGCACGTTCACCAATAAATTGACCATCACGTAATACCGTCACATCATCACAAATTTCAAAAATTTCTTTGATACGGTGAGAAATATAAACAATGCCACGTTTTTCAGCTTTTAACTCACGAATTACTTTAAATAACGCTTCTGTTTCCGTGTCTGTGAGCGCATCAGTAGGTTCATCCATAATGATGACTTTTGACTCAAAACTTAACGCTTTTGCGATTTCCACCATTTGTTGTTCACCAATTGAAAGCTCAGAACAAAGCAAATGGCTACTATGTGTTACTCCTAAACGCTTTAATAATTTATCCGCTTCGTGATGCATTCTTTTCCAGTCGATTGCCCCCCAAGCGGTGACAAACTCACGACCTAAAAAAATGTTTTCAGCGATAGTGAGATTGCCGACCAAGTTTAATTCTTGGTGAATAATGCTAATCCCAGCTTCTTGTGAATCTTTAGGACCTTTGAACGCGACTGTTTGGCCTAAATATTCGATCGTGCCGGCATCTTTGCTATAAATACCGGTAAGAACTTTCATCAGCGTTGATTTACCCGCACCATTTTCACCCATTAATGCCATTGCACGCCCTGCGTACACGGATAAACAGGCATTACTAAGCGCTTTTACACCAGGGAAGGATTTATCAATGCCACTGATTTTGAGTAAGGTTTCCTGTTGCATTGTGAGCCTCTTAAAACGGTACACCAGAATATAAAATTACATTGGCATAAGGAGAACATTCACCACTGCGAACAATGGCTTTACTAGAATGGGTAAGTGTTTTGAACGTTTCGTGACTGACATATTCAACTGCTATGATATTACCTTGTTGCTGTTCTAGCTGTGCAAGATCATTTAAAAGTGCGGTCAAAATTTCAGAATTTTTCTCGTGAATTTCTTGTGCTATCACAGCTCGTTCAACATACATTTCTGAGACTACGACATTAAAGGTTTGCAAGAAGCTTGGCACGCCAGCGGTTAGTGCAAGATCAATACGTTCAATTGTGTTTGGAATAGGTAAGCCTGCATCGCAAATAGTTAAGTGGTCAGTATGACCTAATGTTGCGATTGCTTGTGATAATTGTGCATTAAGTATAGTTGTCTTTTTCATTGCTTACCTCTTATTCTGGTAAAATCCTTATCGAAACGTTTCGATGGTTTTTTAGTTAGTGTAAGAGTAAATTCAAAAAGTGCAAAACCGTTTTGTCAGAACTGTGAAGTTGATCAAATAATTTCTTGAATATTGTGCTAGATGTTGATCCATACTGATTTTAAAATCTTCGAATAAACAGTGTTTCTGGATAACAAGGAGATCAAATGAAACAAATATGTTTGCTACTTTTATTAAGTACATTGACATTTTCTAGTTATGCAAAGCGAGTGAGTTGTAAAAGTTTTGCAACACAAGAGCAGGCACAACGCTATATGGAACGTCATAATGCTCCACAGTTAGATGGTGATGGTGACGGTGAAGCCTGTGAATGTTTGCCTGGTGGTAGTAAATATGGTTCTACTAGTTGTCGAAGATAAAAAACTAAAAAGGTGAATAGAAAAGTGCTGTTATTTAGGTAAAACAGCACTTTTTTCTATTAGGATATTTGTAATTAAGCTTTTTTCAAAAATTCAGATTTTAATGAAAAACTTTGACCGTCAATTTTGCAATCGACATCATGATCTGCATCGACTAAACGAATATTTTTCGCTTTAGTGCCTTTTTTCAAGACAATTGATGAGCCTTTCACTTTCAAATCTTTAATTAAAATCACTGAGTCGCCGTCTTGTAAGATATTGCCATTGCTATCTTTTACTACTTTTTCATCACTTTCAACTACTTCGTTGCCTGACCATTCGTGGCTGCAATCTGGGCAAACGAAATTTACAGAATCGTGATACACAAATTCACTGTTACATTTTGGACAATTTGGCATTTGTTCCATTTGATTTTTCCTCTCAATAAAAATGACGCGAAAGTATAGCAAAAAAGCGAGATTTTGCCAAAATTTGTGAATAACAGCTCTGATTTGTTTATTTTTTATTTTTCTGTAAAATTCAACGTCTTACTATGATTAAGGAAAAGAAAATGAAAAAAATCACATTGGTTTTAGGATTGGCAGCAGTATTTTGCTCAACAGGATTATTTGCACACAACATTCAATTAAATAGCCCATTAGCTCCGGTTTCAGTGGAAGAAGATGGCGAATTAAGTGTAAAAGGTGATGATGTAAGTTATAAAGCTTGGAGTTCAGTACAGCTTGTGGGTAAAGTGCGTATAGTGAACCATTTTGCTGGGCGCCGTGATGTAAAAGATCGAAACGAAACACTGATTAATGCAATTAAAGCTGCACAATTTGATCGTTCAAAATACCAAACAACAACGATCATTAACGCAGACGATGCGACATTTGGCACCGGTAGCTTTGTGAAAAGTGGTGCTGAAAAAGGCAAAAAGAAAAATCCGCATAGCCAAGTAGTTCTAGATCAACGTGGGGCTGTGAAAAATGCGTGGCAGTTAAAAGAAAAAGAAAATCTTGTCATCGTGTTAGATAAAAGTGGCAAAGTGAAATTTGTACACGAAGGTGCACTTTCAGGCGCTCAAGTTCAAGAAGTGATTAGCCTAATTACTGAATTGACTAAATAATCATCTTAAGCAAAAGTGCGGTAAAAAATACCGCACTTTTTTTATTCAACTCTTTCTTTTTACACACCTTATTTATAGAACTAATGGTTATATAATACTGCTTATTGTTATTTTCAGTGCTGAAAATTTGTTCCTATAATGCTTGTCATTCCAATAAATCAATAAACACAACAGTAAGGAATGAATATGAAATTAATCAAAACAAAATTAACAACCGCATTGTTAGCAGCAAGTTTAATTTTCGGCGTGGCGAGCCAAGTAAACGCTGGGCCTATTAGCGATCGTGTAGAAAGCACGAAGACTTTATTAGTGGGAACAGAAGGCACTTATGCACCTTTCACGTTCCACGATGCATCAGGTAAATTAACAGGCTTTGATGTTGAGGTGA
This sequence comes from Pasteurella dagmatis, assembly GCF_900186835.1. Taxonomy (NCBI): domain Bacteria; kingdom Pseudomonadati; phylum Pseudomonadota; class Gammaproteobacteria; order Pasteurellales; family Pasteurellaceae; genus Pasteurella; species Pasteurella dagmatis. The sequence goes on along the minus strand of NZ_LT906448.1, from coordinate 1,263,297 downwards.
TTGAAGAAGTGGCGAAACGTCTTGGCTTAAAAATTCAACTCCAAGAAACTCAATGGGACGCAATGTATGCGGGTCTAAATGCAAAACGCTTTGATGTGATCGCTAACCAAACAAACCCAAGCCCAGAGCGTTTGAAAAAATACATTTATAGTGAACCTTATAACTATTCCAATGCCGTCGTTGTGACACGTGCAGATGATAATTCAGTGGCAACGTTTGAAGATCTGAAAGGCAAAAAATCAGGCCAGTCTTTAACGAGTAATTACACTAAAATTGCACAAAAACACGGAGCAAATTTAGTGACAGTAGAAGGTTTAGCACAAGCATTAGAATTGATTCGCCAAAAACGTGCAGATACCACAGTAAACGACAAATTAGCGGTGCTTGATTATTTCCAAAAAATGCCAAATGCAGGCTTGAAAATTGCCGCTGAAAATAAAGATAAGGTGCCGTCAGGTTTTGCCTTCTTGAAAGGTGAGGAAGAATTGGTGTCAAAAGTAAATCAAGCATTAGCGGAAATTCGCGCCGATGGCACCTTAAAACAGATTTCAATTAAGTGGTTTGGTGATGATATTACTCAATAATTTTCTTTCGAATTTGCCCTTTATGAATGAAGAACGAGCTGATCTATTGATCAGCTCTTTTTGGCCTATGCTTGAAGCAACGCTGATTAGCACCATTCCATTGGCGTTAATTTCATTTTTCGCGGGGCTATTGATTGCCGTTGGCGTAGCAGTTATTCGCACAATGCCGTCGCAATCTGTTTTTCATCGCATATTGGTTGGATTAGCACGCATTTATGTGTCTATTATTCGTGGCACACCAATGCTTGTGCAGATTTTCATTATTTTTTATGGGCTGCCTGAAATTGGGATTACGTTAGATCCATTTCCAACTGCAATTATTGCTTTTTCTTTGAATATTGGTGCATATGCATCAGAAACAGTACGTGCAGCGATTTTGTCGATCCCAAAAGGGCAATGGGAAGCTTCTTATGCGATTGGTATGGGCTATCGCCAAGCCTTTATTCGTACGATTATTCCGCAAGCAATGCGAGTATCTGTCCCACCACTTTCGAATACATTTATTAGCACAGTAAAAGATACATCATTAGCATCATTGGTTTTAGTAACTGAATTATTTCGCATTGCACAAAACGTAGCAGCTTCATCTTATGAATTTATTTTGGTGTATAGCCAGGCTGCATTGATTTACTGGATTATTTGCTTCGTTTTATCTATCGTACAACAACGTGTAGAAATGCGACTTTCTCGTCATTTGTAAGGTGGTTTTGATGTTAGAAATTAAAAATATTCATAAACAATTTAAAGGCAATGAAGTCTTAAAAGGGATTGACTTAACTATTCAAAAAGGTGAAGTGGTAGCAATTTTAGGCCCTTCTGGATCTGGAAAAACTACGCTTTTACGTTGTTTAAATTTATTAGAAAAACCTGATCAAGGCATATTACGTTTTACTGATGGCAGCCTTGAAATCGATTTTGATAAAAAAATTTCGAAGCAAACTGAATTGGCATTACGTCGTCGTTCTTCAATGGTGTTTCAACAATATAATTTATTCCCACATCGTACCGCGCTTGAGAATGTAATGGAAGGGCCTGTCGTGGTGCAGAAAAAGCCTGTTGAAAAAGCACGAGAGCAAGCGTTAGCATTATTGAAAAAAGTAGGACTTTCTGAAAAAGCACAGCTTTTTCCATCACAATTATCGGGCGGTCAACAACAACGTGTTGGTATCGCACGTGCTTTAGCGGTGCAACCCGAAATCATTTTACTTGATGAGCCAACTTCTGCCTTAGATCCTGAATTAGTTGGCGAAGTGTTACAAGTGCTAAAAGTACTTGCTAAAGAAGGTTGGACAATGATTATCGTAACGCACGAAATGAAATTCGCAAAAGAAGTGGCAGATAGAGTGGTATTTATGGATGCTGGAAAAGTTGTTGAGCAAAACAGCGCCGAAGCATTTTTCTCCAATCCTCAACATGAGCGTACAAAGCAGTTTTTATTGCAAACTAATATGCATGATTTTGTGCAAGATTATATGATCTAGTTCAGGTTATTTGTGTTTGTTAGTTGTCAAGGCCGACTGGATGTTGTAAAAACACAAAAGGCTTACAACACATATAAAACCAATAAAAAAGCAGTGTTAAGCACTGCTTTTTTATTTCGTAGGAAGGAGAAATTATGTCTATTAATCTCGCACGAGTGCAGTCAATCATTGAAAAGCTTGCATCTATATCTTCGGTCGAAGGGGAATTAACTCGTTTAGCCTTCAGCGTTGAAGATGAAAAAGCACATAAATATGTTGTGGATTTATGCCAACAATATGATCTTACGATTCGCCGAGATGAAATCGGTAATTTATTCATTCGTAAAACGGGTGAGGAAGATCATTTGCCGGCAGTCGCATTTGGTTCGCATATTGATACAGTGGTCAACGCAGGGAAATTTGATGGTCCGTTAGGCTCTGTTGCAGGTTTAGAAATCTTATTTCAGGCTTGTGAGCAAGGTATAAAAACTCGTTATCCATTAGAACTCATTATTTTTACTTGCGAAGAGTCTAGTAGATTTAATTATGCGACTTTAGGTAGTAAAGTGATGTGTGGCGTTACAGATCAATCAGGCTTGCAGCATTTGCGTGATAAACAAGGAAATGGGTTACAAGAAGCGTTAGCAGAAATTGGTTTGGACTTTGAAAAAATTCACCAAGCGAGACGTGCAGGTGATGAATTTAAATGCTTTTTTGAATTACATATAGAGCAAGGTCCACGTTTGGAAAATGAACAAAAAACAATTGGTGTAGTGACAGGGATCGCAGCACCAATTCGTTGTATCGTCAAAATAAAAGGACAAGCGGATCATTCTGGTGCAACAGCAATGCATTATCGCCACGATGCGTTATTAGGGGCTTCAGAACTTGCTTTAGCAATAGAGCAAGCAGCAATTGATGCAGGTCATTCTACTGTGGCAACGGTAGGGAATTTGAGCGCTAAACCTGGTGTGATGAATGTGGTTCCGGGTTATTGTGAGTTGTTAGTGGACATTCGAGGCATTCATGTTGAGGCGAGAGAGTCTGTATTTGTAGCTTTACAGCAACAGATGGAGAAAGTCGCCCAAAAACGCGGTTTAGAGATGGAATTACAGTTGATTTCTAAAGATCGTCCAGTTGTTTTACCTGATGAAATGGTTGAAAATATTCGCCAATCCGCAGAATCATTGGGCTATGCTTATGAAATTATGCCAAGTGGTGCAGGGCATGATGCAATGCATATGGCAAAATTATGCCCAACAGGTATGGTGTTTGTGCCTTCTCGTGATGGGATTAGCCATAATCCATTAGAATTTACGGAGTGGGGAGATATCGAAGCGGGAATTAAAGTACTACAAAATGTGGTACTGACTCAAGCAGAAGTGATTGAGGGATAGCCCTCTGTTTTTGAACAAGTAAAAGTGCGGTCAATTTTTCTCAAAATCTGTATCTTACAAAGTAAATGTATGTAAGATGCAGATTTTTTGTGCGAATAAGAGCAGTTATTTATGGCGATAAACTTCTTCGAAAGGCAAGCGGTAACGTTCTCCATGTATGCCTCTTTCAGTGCGAATACCACAACAAACGATCATATTAATTTCCGCACCACGAGGTAGATTTAAAATCTTTTTTACTCTACCACTGTCAAAACCTTCTAATGGGCATGTGTCATAGCCTTGTTCCGCCATTGCGAGCATAAAAGTTTGTGCGGCTAAACCACAGCTTTTATGGGTCACAATACGAGCATCCGACTCCAACATATTCACATAAATTGGCCGACGGAAACTAATCAAAGTCACTAACAATTTTCTAAATAAACCTAGTAAACCAAAAAAACGACTATACGCAAAAGGCATTAATTTTGAATAATAAGCCTTCATTTTTTTGAGTTGGTTTTCTTGGCGTTCTGGCGAAGTATTACGCTTGATATTACCGATTTGGAAGTCTAATACTGCTTTGGCATGTTGCCTGTGAAGATCTTGACGAGTGACAAATACAACCATTTGTTGTGCGCTATTTGCTGCTTGCTGACTTAAACAAGCTATAGCCAATTCTGCAAGAAGAGTTTTATCAGTGATATGATAGAACTCATAAAGTTGCATATTGGAACTGCTCGGCGCAAGAGTTGCTAATTGTAAACATCGTTTCACTTTTTCACTATCAAGCAGTTTTTCTGTATCAAAGTGACGTACTGCACGACGGTAGTTAAGGATATCAGATAAGGACATAATTTTTTCCTTTAATCTAAAAAATGAGTAGAAGGGAAGGGGATTATTTTAACTATATATTTTAGCAGAACTACAAGCAGTTTGTTCGGCTACAAAACAAAAAGTGCGGTAAAAATTACCGCACTTTTGTCAATGATTCGTGGTTGCAAGGTGGTACACTGCAAAAGCGAATGTGATGAAAATTAGTACCAGTAAAGTAATCTCTTTACCTTTGAAGGTTAACTTTCCTTCATGTTGGTAGCGTGAGTACAAATAAATCGCAATGCCAGGGACATAAAGCAGCACAGAGAGTAACAAGTGGTTTAAACCTGCAGCATATAAGATCCACAGTCCATAAATTGATGAAAGTAGCCCTGTTAGTTTGATGTACCACGCACTGTTTTGTTGGATAGATAACTTCAATAAATATGCGCCGATTAAAAGGTAAGGTACTAAAATCATTGAGGTTGATATAAGCAATAAGGCGTTATAGCTTTTACCAGTCATTAGCACCAACACTAAACAGAGTTGAACCACTAAATTGGTAAACCAAAGTGAGTTAATTGGTGTATCATTTTCATTGATTTTATTTAGAATTTTAGGAAAAGCTCCATTTTCCGAGCCACGGTAAGGTACTTCGGCAGAATACATTGTCCAGCTGATATATGAAGCCAATACAGAAACGATCAAACATAATGTAATGATGATTTTACCACTTCCGCCAATCATATGCTCAAGCAAACCCGCCATTGATGGATTCGGCATTGTCGCAATCATTTCGCGCGGTAATACTCCAAGAGAGAGAACCGTGATTGCGACATAAAGGATCAATGCGATGACAATCCCTAATACTGTTGCTAACCCCACATCACTGCGTTTTTTAGCGTGGCCTGAAAGTACTGCAGCTCCTTCAACTCCAACGAAAACCCAAAGCGTGATTAACATTGTGTTTTTTACTTGATCTGTAATTGAGTTATTCAGATTTACCGCTTTCACATCGTGACTAAAGGTATCTGGTGAGAAAAACCAAGCAGCAAGTGCAATAAATAAAATTAATGGAAATGCTTTAACGAAAGTAGCAAGTAAGTTTAGAAATGCAGCTTCTTTGATTCCTCTAGTGATTAGCCAATGAACTAACCACACAACTAGGGAAGATCCTAAAAAAGCTAAAATAGTGTTACCTTGACCAAAAATGACATTGTTTTCACTGTCAGTAAATAAACCAATGCCTTCAAAGGCGACCACTAAATATCCTACACTGCCAATAGTTGCACATAGCCAGTAACCCCAAGCAGAGAGAAAACCAATTAAATCACCAAAGCCTTCTCGTGCGTAAGTGTAAATACCACCATCAAGATCGGGACGTAAACGAGATATAAAGAAAAATGAAAGACCTAAAAAAATGATCCCAATACCTGTGATGATCCAACCGATCACTAATGCTTCAGCTCCTGCCACCTCAGCCATATTTTGTGGTAAGCTGAAAATTCCTGAACCGATCATGGAACTGAGAACGAGTGCGGTGAGAGATAACAAACCAATTTTTTTATTCGACATACTGTCTTCTCTGTATTGTTTTTATTGTAGAAATACTCAAAAAAACACCGCACTTTGCGTTGAGTAGATTAGCAAAAAGTGCGGTGATTTTTAGACACGTTTTTAAACGTTAAAACGGAAGTGCATTACATCACCATCTTGTACGACATAATCTTTGCCTTCTAAGCGCCATTTCCCAGCTTCTTTTGCTCCAGCTTCACCCTTGTATTGAATAAAGTCGTCATAAGCGATAACTTCTGCTCGAATAAAGCCTTTTTCGAAGTCAGTGTGGATAACGGCTGCTGATTTTGGTGCAGTTGCACCAATAGGAATGGTCCAAGCGCGAACTTCTTTTACACCCGCAGTAAAGTAAGTTTGTAGATTTAATAATTTATATCCCGCACGAATTACACGATTTAAGCCTGGTTCTTCAATGCCTAAATCTTGTAAAAACTCAACTTTCTCTTCGTCATCTAATTCTGCAATTTCAGATTCAATCGCCGCGCATACAGGCACAACAACCGCACCTTCTTTTTCGGCAATTTCGCGCACACGATCTAAATATGGGTTGTTTTCAAAACCATCTTCATTGACGTTTGCGATGTACATTGTTGGTTTTAACGTTAAGAAGTTATAGCCTTTGATTGCTTGTAACTCGTCTTTGTCTAAACCCACAGAGCGAATCATTCCTGCGTTTTCTAAAACTGGCAGAATTTTTTCCATAATAGAAAGCTCGAATTTCGCTTCTTTATCGCCACCTTTAGCGCGTTTTTGTAAACGTTGAATTGCACGTTCACAGCTGTCTAAATCTGCTAATGCTAGTTCTGTGTTGATCGTGTCGATATCTTCAGCTGGATCAATTTTACCGGCAACGTGAACAATATCATCATTCTCAAAACAACGAACAACGTGACCAATTGCATCTGTTTCACGAATGTTGGCTAAGAATTTGTTACCTAATCCTTCACCTTTACTTGCACCTGCAACTAAACCAGCTATATCGACAAACTCCATAGTGGTTGGTAGTACACGCTCAGGTTTAACGATTTCTGCTAATGCATCTAAGCGTGGATCTGGCATAGGTACAACACCGGTGTTTGGTTCAATGGTACAGAAAGGGTAATTTGCTGCTTCAATACCTGCTTTAGTTAATGCGTTAAATAGTGTTGATTTACCTACGTTTGGTAAACCCACGATTCCACATTTGAATCCCATAATTTTTCCTTTAGAACTTAATATATTAATTGAATGATTTAGTCACATTTTTTTAAAGGTACGGCTTTGCCTGATTTGGCTGTAACCTTACCCTCAGGAGTATCAAGAGGTTCTAGTTTATAAACTTGAATCATACAGTTGCTACCTAGAAATCTATAATCTAATTCGTAATCTACACCTGCATCAGGTATAAATTCGCCATTTACTTCACAACTTACACTTGTTTCCATTGTCGCTCCAGACGTGCTAAACCAGCTAGCACCGCTGATGACAACAGGTTGATTGGCAGTAAGACGATGTTCAGTAAAAGAGTCTGTGTCAAGATAGCTATCTCGATTAATAGCATCATAGCTACGTTGTGTTAATGGCATCCCTATACTGATACTTTTTAATGTTCTTCTAGGTAAACCGTTATAGCTATTTTCTTTAGCAAGTGGATTACCGCTACGAATAGTTTCTCCATTATCTTCAATCTCTTTGCAGCTTGTCGCATTGATTACTTTGATTGTCTTATTACCGTTTTTTTGGAAGATTCTGATTCGAGCATCTTCAGTTGGATCATAAAGAGTTTTTTTCTGTACAAGCACTGCACGCGCAGAACAACCAGCTAATGCAACAGAAATGAATAAAATAGGTAGAATTTTTTTCATTTTTGTATTTCCTTATTTTGTTTATATTCTACGCTTTAAATGCGTTTAAACGATTTGTTGCTTTGGTTATGCCTTCTTTGATCAGAATTTCTACGCAAGTTGATGCTTCATCTAAGGCTTTGTCAATTAATTGCCAATCTGCTGGTGATGGCTTGTTGAGTACATAAGCAGCCACTAAATTTTTATCACCAGGATGTCCAATACCTACACGTAAACGATAGAAATTTTTATTGTTAGCTAATTGCGCAATAGTATCACGCAAGCCATTGTGTCCACCGTACCCTCCGCCTTGCTTAATTTTTGCAACACCAGGTGGAAGATCTAACTCATCGTGTATAACTAGAATTTCTTCTGGCTTAATTCGATAAAAATTGGCTAATGCACTAATTGCTTTACCACTTAAATTCATAAAAGTGGTCGGCACTAAAAAACGGACTTCATTACCATTGATGACAACACGCGCAGTTTTCCCAAAAAACTTATTTTCAGGATTCAATGTAAAATTAAATTGACGAGCTAAACGGTCGATCAACCATTCACCAGCATTGTGGCGGGTATCTGCATATTTATCCCCCGGATTCCCCAAGCCCACAATTAATTTTATTTCAGACATTCATCTTATTCCAACAGTCAAAATAGTGCGATATTGTAGCGGAAAATGCATAAGTTCTCAATTTTGAAACACAGATTTTATCAATTCTTGCCTTATTTTGACCGCACTTTTCAGCTATAATGAGCAGAATTTTTTTAATGAAGAATGGAATACAATGCCAACAATTAATCAGAGCGCACTCGTGCCTTATAGTACTGCACAAATGTATCAATTAGTGAATAATTATGAGCTTTATCCTGAATTTGTACCAGGTTGTGTGAATGGCAGAACTTTGACTCACGAAGGTAATCAATTAACTGCAGAATTAGTGATTTCAAAAGCGGGGATCAGCCAGCAATTTACGACCAGAAATACAATGGTAGAAAATCGTTCTATTAAAATGCAGTTGGTGGAAGGCCCGTTCCGCTTTTTGCAAGGGGAATGGTTATTTGATGAATTAGATGAACGTTGTTGCAAAATCTCGCTCAAATTAGAGTTTGAGTTTTCCAATCCTTTAATTGCAATGGCATTTGGTAAGATTTTCACCCATTTAACCAGCAAGATGATAGATGCATTCAAGCAACGCGCAAAAGAGGTTTACAATGGCACAAATTAAAATTGAGATTGTTTATGCTTATCCCGACCGCCATTATTTAAAAAAATTGACGGTGGAAGAAGGTACGATGATTCAAACCGCAATTTTGCAATCAGGCATTTTGCAACAATATACCGAAATTGATTTGCGTGAAAATAAAGTGGGGATTTTCAGCCGTCCTGCTAAACTTACAGATCAATTAAAAGACGGTGATCGTATTGAAATTTATCGCCCTTTATTAGCAGATCCTAAAGAAATTCGCCGTAAACGTGCAGAGCAGCAAGCAGCACAAGCGAAGAAAAAATAGTTTTGTTATTGTGCATTTTATTCATCATTTCCAAACGACTTAGATAACGGATAGAAAAATGATATTTTGTTTACCTGAACATATTACCCCTGAAATCTTTTTGCGTGATTATTGGCAAAAACAACCTTTATTAATTCGTAACGGCTTGCCACAACTGGTCGGTATGTTTGAGCCAGCAGACATTATCGAATTAGCGCAGCAAGAAGGTGTGACTGCACGTTTAATCAAACAATTTTCAGAAGATAATTGGCAATTAAAACGCAGTCCATTAGAAGCAAAAGATTTCAAAAACTTACCAGAACAATGGTCAGTGCTGGTGCAAAATTTAGAGCAATGGTCGCCAGAATTGGGGCAATTATGGAATGCGTTTGGGTTTATTCCACAATGGCAACGTGATGACATTATGGTGTCTTATGCGCCAAAAGGTGGCTCGGTAGGCAGACATTATGATGAATATGATGTGTTTTTAGTGCAAGGCTGTGGTCACCGCCGTTGGCAGCTCGGTAAATGGTGCGATCCAAGTACAGAATTTAAAAGCAATCAGCCGATTCGTATTTTTGATGATATGGGCGATTTGATTTTTGATGAAGTAATGGCTCCGGGCGATATTCTTTATGTGCCTTCTCGTTTATCTCATTACGGCGTAGCAGAAGATGATTGCTTAACTTTCTCTTTCGGTTTGCGTTATCCAAATGTGGCAGATTTATTAGATAATGTGAACAAGAGCATTTGCCAATCCTTACCTGATATTGACGTGACGGAAATGAATATTCCGCTACGTTTAAGTCCTACTGAACAAGCAACAGGTAAGCTTGACCCAGCGATGATCGCCACAATGAAACAGCAATTTTTAGATAAATTAGCGAATTCAGCACAATTTGATCGCTTATTTCAACACGCAGTGGCAACGACTGTTAGCACAAGACGTTATGACTTATTGGAAACGGAAGAGTATTGCGATTTAGACGAAGTGCGGTCAATTTTGGAAGAAAATGGCACGATCGTGCAAGATAATAATTGTAAGTTGCTTTATCTTGAAAACCCATTACGTATTTATGCCAACGGCGAATGGCTAGATGAATTAAATGAGATTGAAGCTCAAGTGTTAAAAGCTATGGCGGATGGCAAACAATTGGATTTTGCTTTCTTAACTACGTTATGTGAACAAGATGAGGATCCAGATACGGCATTAGATTTATTACTTGATTCGTTATGCAACTGGATTGATGACGGTTGGGTGCTAGTGGAATAAAATTCACAATTGCTTATTTTCATTTTGTCACCGTAAATAAATTTTCAACTTAAGGTATTACCAATGTCTGAACAAATTTATTCTGTCTCGCAACTGAATCAAACCGTGCGTGTTATGTTGGAAAATCAATTAGGCTATGTTTGGCTCACAGGCGAAATTTCCAATTTTACGCAACCTGTTTCGGGGCATTGGTACTTAACCCTGAAAGACGAAAATGCACAAGTCCGTTGTGCAATGTTTCGTATGAAAAATATGAGAGTTAATTTCCGCCCACAAAACGGAATGCAAGTGCTTGCGCGTGCGAGTGTCAGTTTATATGAACCAAGAGGGGATTATCAGCTAATTATCGAAAGTATGCACCCCGCAGGCGAAGGTTTGCTACAACAGCAGTTTGAAGCCTTAAAAATGAAATTAGCTGCAGAAGGTTTATTTGCGCAACATCTTAAGAAAAATCTACCGCACTTTAGTAAGGCAGTCGGGATTGTGACCTCAAAAACAGGGGCAGCATTACAAGATATTTTGCATATTTTACAACGTCGCGATCCCAGTTTAAAAGTGGTGATCTACCCAACAGCAGTGCAGGGCAAAGAGGCCACTGCGGAAATTGTACAAATGATAGAGCTTGCTAACCAACGCCAAGAAGTTGATGTGCTGATTGTGGGGCGTGGTGGTGGCTCGCTAGAAGATTTGTGGTGCTTTAATGAAGAAAGTGTTGCGCGCGCTATTTTTAACTCTACCATTCCCGTGATCAGTGCAGTCGGGCATGAAACTGATGTCACTATTGCGGATTTTGTGGCGGATTTACGTGCGCCAACGCCATCGGCTGCGGCAGAATTGGTGAGCCGTAATCAACAAGAACTGCTTCAACAACTTGCTTATAAACGCCAACGTTTAGAAATGGCATTGGATCGTTTATTTAATGATAAATTGCAATATTTACAACGTTTACGCCTACGTTTACAACATAAGCATCCCCAAACACAATTGCAAGTGCAAAAACAACAGATGAGCCAATTGAGTCACCGCTTAGTTCTAGCGATTAAAACTTTAGTGAATAAAAAACAGGATAAATTGACCGCACTTTCGACTCGTGTGCAGAAGAATCCATTGCCTTTTAACGTGCAAAAGCAACAGCAATATATTCACCAGTTAGAACTTCGATTACATACTATGTTGAATCGCATAGTGACTCATAAACAACATCAGTTTGCTAATTTATGTGGCAGACTTGATGGATTAAGTCCGCTTAAAGTGCTGGCACGTGGTTATTCCATCGCTGAAGATGAGCAAGGCAAGGCGATTACTGAAATTAGCCAAGTCAACGTAGGAGATAAATTAAAAACACGTGTGGCAAATGGTGAAATTGTCAGTGAGGTGATTTCCATTCAATCTTTCCTTGAAAAGCGAAGTAAAGCTAAACAATTAAAATCTAATTAGAATAGTTGAGAAAGGCGGATAAATTATCCGTTTTTTATTTGCTATAAAAATAAAAGCAAGCGTATTGGCTTGCTTTTCATATTTTTAATCCGTTATTTTTTCGCAGATTGATGGTTTGGTAATGATTTATGCTGGATTTGCACATCTTTTCCTTTGACTTGGAAATATTTGCCAATTTGTTCAGTGATATAAACAGAGCGATGCTTACCGCCCGTACAACCAATTGCAATCGTGAGGTAGCTGCGGTTGTTTTGTTCGAGTAGTGGTAACCAAGTTTCAAGATAAGTGCGTGTGAGATAAATAAAATTATTCACATCATTATGCTTACTTAAAAAATCTGCAACAGGTTGATCTAAGCCTGTAAGAGAGCGTAATTCTGGATTCCAATGTGGGTTTGGTAAAAAACGCACATCAAACACATAATCCGCATCTAGTGGTAAGCCGTATTTAAAACCAAAAGATTGGAAAATAATTTTCAGTGTTTTATCTGAGTGACCGCATACAAATTCGCGTAAGCGTTCAGCTAGTTCATGCGTTGAAAGATGTGTCGTATCAATAATTAAATTCGCCTGTAGAATAAGTGGCTCAAGTTGTTTTTTTTCTTCATCAATTGCATTTTCTAAAGAAAGATCTTGTGCTGAAAGTGGGTGTAAACGGCGAGAATCGCTATAACGACGAATCAATGTACTACGGTCCGCATCTAAAAAGACGATCTTAATTTGATGGTGTTGCATTTGATGTGCAAGTAGCTGATCGAGACTTTGTGATAAGTGAGGCAGATTACGAATATCTAAACTGATCGCAACGGATTTATAACTGGCAGACAAAATATCTGCCAGCTGTGGAAGTAAATCCAATGGCAAGTTATCGACACAATAATAACCAATATCTTCCAAAGCGCGTAGTGCAACAGATTTTCCCGCACCAGATCGGCCACTGACAATTATAATTTCCATAGGTTTACTCGCTTATCACTTTAAATTAAGTTTTGGAAACATCCTCTTTATTTTCGTTTGGTGTTTCCACAACTTCTGTTTCTATATCTTGTATTTGATCGTAATGCTCAAAAATTTTCCAAATTTCATCCGCACTTAACGCCGTTCTCAGTTGTTTACATAAAGTTTTGTTGGATAAATTTTCAGCAATTTCAGGGAGCTTTGTAATATACTCTGCACAGATTTGTTCAGGGATCAATAATGCAAAAACTAAATCTACATCACGATGATCTGATGAATCATATTCAACAGCAGTATCAAGCTGTAGAAAAACAGCAATAGGTTTGTCACCATTTGGAATGCGAGCTTTTGGCATTGCAATACCATTTCCTAAACCAGAATTGCCTAATTTTTCACGATTGAATAAGCATTCAAAACAACATTGTTCTGCATTTTCTAGCTGAACTTGATCTGCAATAACAGAGGTAATTGTCTCAAATACACGTTTTTTACTTGAGCATATAATGCCTTGACGAATGTTTTCAGGTTTTAATAATTCAGTAAATTTGGTCATAACTACAATTTGAATTGTTCGCCTAAATATACGCGTTTTACGTGTTCATTATTAAGGATTTCTTCAGGTGTGCCAGTGGCAATCATTTTCCCAGCACTTACGATATAAGCACGCTCACACACATCTAAAGTTTCACGCACATTATGATCGGTAATTAATACGCCTAAGCCACGATCTCTTAAATCCATAATGATTTTTTTGATATCGATAACAGAGATTGGGTCAACACCTGCAAAAGGTTCATCTAATAAAATAAATTTAGGGTTTGCTGCTAGTGCACGTGCAATTTCTACACGACGACGCTCACCACCAGAGAGTGATTGCCCTAAGCTGTTACGAATATGCCCAATATTAAATTCTTCAATTAGTTCATCAGCTCTTGCACGGCGTTGTTCTTGATTGAGATCTTTACGAATTTCTAATACGGCCATTAGGTTTTCATATACAGTTAAACGGCGGAAAATAGAAGCTTCTTGCGGTAAGTAGCCAATACCACGCTGTGCACGGTTGTGCATTGGTAATAAGCTAATATCTTCATCATCTATACGAATCGTTCCATGATCGTGATTCACTAATCCCACAACCATATAAAAAGTAGTTGTTTTTCCCGCACCGTTCGGCCCAAGTAAACCAACGATCTCGTTAGAATTTACAGTCAGGCTTACATCAGAAACTACTTGTCTGCTTTTGTAACTTTTCGCTAAATTTTCAGCGTGTAGAATAGACATAGAAAATAAAACCTTATTTCTTTACATTATTTGTTCAATTGAGCAGGGATTAATACAGTTTTTACTCTCGAATTGCCAGAACCTTTTGCTTTAAGCTGTTGTTTCTTTACATCATAAGAAATCATACTGCTGTTGATTTTACTGTCTAATTGTTTTAATTCAGCATTGCCTGTTAGCGTTAAAAATTCAGTAGTGAGATCGTAATGCACTTTGTTTGCTTTACCATTCACAGGCTTACCATTGTCTAAAGTTTGTTGGAAAGTGACTGGGTTGCCAAAGGCTTCAACCGTATCTTTTTTACCTGACTTTTCAGGTGGGCGAGTAATTACAACTTTGTTTGCTTTAATTAAGATAGAGCCTTGTGTAATCACAACGTTATCAGTAAAAGTAACAATATGATTATCCATATCTAAAGATTGATTATCTGACACTATGTTAATAGGCTGTTGTGTGTCATTTTTTAATGCCAGTGCAGATAATGACGCCATTACTAGCGTTGCCAAAAGAATAATTTGGTTACTTTTTGATTTCATAATATGTATTTACCTGTTCTTTTAAGGAGGCAATTTGTTGTTGTAAGTTGCCCGTCAGTTTTAAGCCCGTTGAATGAAAATTTTGCCCATTAATTTTCACCATATAATTTGATTGAATATCTTGTGTTTTTAAATTAACCACCGCATTTTCTGTTTCAATACGTTGCAAGTGCGATTTATCTGATAAACTTTGTGCGACTACATTCCCTTCTAAATAGAGTTTGTGATCTTTCGTTAAAGTCGCTTTATTGGCACTTAATTTCCAACTTTCATTGCTACTTTGCTCAATGTCAAACAGATACACCTCTGGCATAATAAAATCCGTATGACCATTATGACTGTAATGCTCAACAGACTGTGATTTAGCAAAATATTGTTTTTTACCAGTAGGCGAAAATACCGTTGTTTGCATATTTTTCCCTGTATATTCAGGGCTGTCGTGACGCTTAATAAGTGCGCTAAGGTCATCTTCTTTTTGGTTTAATGAGTAAAACCACGCAAGTAGTGCCAATGCCATAACAGATAAAACGATATTCCAACGAATATTCATAAGTGAGTTCAGTTCATTTTAGGTGGATATTGGATTGGCAATCATAGCATAATTTTATTAAAACTAATAAAAGTGCGGTCGAATTTTGGAAAATTTTTACTTGAATGAACGTTTTTATTTTTATTAGGTCAAAGCATCACATTGTTTATTGTGTAAAATTTGACATTCAAGGGGAATTGGTAGAATATCCCCTTTTAATTTTTGAAGCATTCTAATTTAGAAAAGAGATTTTATGAATACCCCCTTAATTGAAGTGAAAAATCTGACGTTCAAGCGAGGTCAGCGCACGATTTATGACAACCTAAATTTAAAGGTGCAGAAAGGCAAAATTACCGCAATTATGGGACCATCTGGAATTGGTAAAACCACATTACTGAAACTAATTGGTGGGCAATTACAGCCAGAAGTAGGCGAAATTTGGTTTGAGGGGCAAGACATTTGCCAACTCTCTAATTCTGAACTTTATAAAATTCGCCAAAAAATGGGAATGTTGTTTCAATCAGGTGCATTATTTACTGACATTTCGACTTTTGATAATGTAGCCTTCCCTATTCGAGAACATACACTTCTTCCTGAAAGTTTAATCCGTCAAATTGTCTTAATGAAATTAGAAGCTGTTGGATTGCGTGGTGCGGCAGACTTAATGCCTTCTGAGCTTTCTGGTGGTATGGCAAGACGTGCGGCATTAGCTCGCGCGATTGCGTTAGATCCTGAATTAATGATGTTTGATGAACCCTTTGCGGGGCAAGACCCTATTAGTATGGGGGTGATTTTAAGTTTGATTAAACGCTTAAATGAAGCTTTAGAGTTGACTTCTATTGTGGTTTCACACGATGTGCAGGAAGTGTTAAGTATTGCTGATTATGCTTATATTATTGCGGATAAGCGAGTGATTGCAGAAGGAACATCGGAGCAATTATTACAAAGTCAGGATCCGCAAGTACGTCAATTCTTAGATGGTGAGGCAGATGGCCCAGTACATTTCCATTTTCCTGCACAGGATTATGTGGAGGAGTTATTTCAATGATTGATTTTATTTCCCAACTTGGTCGTTCTGCGATAGATTTTTGCCGTTCACTTGGTCGAGCTGGTTTTATGTTGTTTGGCGCATTGGTTGGGAAACCACAAATTAAGAAACATTTCCCATTATTAGTCAAACAATTACACGTGTTAGGCGTGCAATCGTTACTGATTATTATGTTGTCTGGATTATTTATCGGGATGGTATTAGGCTTGCAAGGGTATGTGGTGTTAGTGGATTTTTCTGCTGAGACAAGTTTAGGTCAGTTAGTCGCTCTTTCATTATTACGTGAATTAGGTCCAGTAGTGACCGCACTTTTATTTGCGGGTCGTGCAGGTTCGGCATTAACGGCAGAAATTGGTTTAATGAAAGCTACTGAACAACTTTCCAGTTTAGAAATGATGGCTGTTGATCCTTTACGTCGTGTGATTGCACCTCGTTTTTGGGCTGGTGTGATTTCAATGCCAATTTTAGCAGTGATTTTTACGGCAATTGGTATTTGGGGCGGCTCCCTTGTTGGTGTGGATTGGAAAGGCGTAGATTCGGGCAGTTTCTGGTCAGTAATGCAAAATGCGGTGACTTGGGAAAAAGATTTACTCAATGGCTTTATTAAAAGCTTATGTTTTGCAATTGCTGTTGTGTGGATTGCACTGTTTAATGGTTATGATTGCTTGCCGACCTCAGAAGGAATCAGTAAAGCAACGACACGTACAGTAGTTCACGCCTCATTAGTTGTTTTAGGTTTAGATTTTGTATTAACAGCTTTAATGTTTGGTTCAAGTTAACCAAGAATAGCTGTTTATTTATGAATGATGATGTAAGGAAATTTTATGCGACAAACAATAAAATACGAGTTTTGGGTAGGATTATTTTTATTACTTGGCATAGGTGCTTTAGTATTCTTAGGGTTAAAAGTAGCAAATATTCAAGGTTTTAGCGAAGCAAAATCCTATAAAATTTATGCAACTTTTGAAAATATTGGTGGACTAAAGGTCCGTGCACCATTAAAAGTCGGTGGTGTTGTGATTGGTCGAGTAGCCGATATTTCGTTAAATGAAAAAACTTACTCACCAATGGTCACAATTGCGATAGATGAGCGTTATCACGAGATTCCTGAAACCAGTGCATTATCAATTAAAACATCAGGTTTATTGGGTGAACAATATATTGCATTAAGCATTGGTTTTGATGATGGTGAAGTGGAAATGTGGAAAGAAGGAAGCCGTGTTACAGACACGAAATCCGCATTAGTTTTAGAAGATCTTGTTGGTCAATTTTTATATGGTGATCGTAATAAATCGGAAGCCGACAAAAATGAAGAACCAACAGTACAATAATGTGTAAAATTTCTGAATTTTAGTAGGAGTAAAAATAATGTTTTTATCTAAATTAAAACGTGTATTCGCAAAAATGCTGGTAATTTCTACCGCACTTTTTTCTATACAGGCTTTGGCAGCTGATACACCTTATGAATTAATGCAAGAAGTATCAGACAAATTGTTTAAAAATATCACTTCAAGCCAGACAAAAATTAAACAAGATCCAAACTATTTAAAAACAATTGTACGTACTGAATTAATGCCGTATGTACACGTAAAATATGCAGGTTCTAAAGTGTTAGGTAAGCATTTTAAAGCAACAACACCAGAACAAAGAGAGCGTTTCTTCAATGCCTTTGAGCAATACATTGAACAAAATTATGCGCAAGTATTAACAATGTATTCTGATCAAAAATTACAAATTGAAAAACCAAAAGCACAAGCAGATGACAAAACTTCAACTGTAAGTGTAAAAGTCATTCAAAGTGGTAACCAACCACCAGTGAATTTGACTTTCTATTGGTACAAAAACAGTAAATCTGGTAAATGGCAAGTATTTGATATGAGCGCAGAAGGCGTGAGTATGGTGGAAACTAAAAGTAAAGAATGGTCACCAATCATTACGAAAAGTGGCTTAGATGCGTTAACAGAACAAGTATCAAAAGCGGCTAGAGTCCCGGTAACTTTAAGTAAATAAGCGATGAAAACTGCAAAAAGTTTAACTTGGGAATTAGAACAAAATAGTGATAATATATCGCTCTTGTTAATTGGAGAGCTATCTCGTAACACGTTGCTTCCTTTTTGGGAGCAACGTGCTTCTTTTTTATCGGCAGAAAAGATTGCAGATAAAAATGTCTATTGGGATTTAGCTCAAGTTACACGCATTGATTCAGCTGGTTTTGCTCTTTTATGTGATTGTATTGGGCAAGCTTTGAAAGTACAAAAACAGGGGTATCGTATCGTTTTAAAAAATGCGCCAAAACAACTATTAACTTTGGCGGATTTATTTGGTCTATCTAATTGGATCGCAACATTTATTCAGGTCAACGGAAGCAAATAATGGAAACGCAAGAAATTGAAAGAATTTTAAAAGAAGCCTTGAACTTAGATGAAGTCTATGTTCAAGGCGAAAATGCACATTATGGTGTAATTGCGGTGAGTGATGAATTTGCCGGATTATCAAGAGTAAAACAACAACAATTGATTTATGCACCGTTGATGGAACATATCTCAAATAATGCAATTCATGCATTAACAATAAAAACGTATACTATTGAAAAATGGAATCGTGAGCGCTTACTCAATCAACCTCGTTAAGGCTTAGCTAGGTAATTTTTATGCAAAAATTTCGTGTTTATGGGCAATCTCGTTTGAAAGGAACAGTAAATATTTCTGGAGCAAAAAATGCTGCACTCCCTATCCTTTTTGCAACGATTTTAGCTGAAAAACCTGTCAAATTGACTAATGTTCCAGAGTTAAAAGACATTGATACCACCTTTAAAATTTTACGTAAATTGGGTGTTTCTGTTGAACGTGATGCAGAAGGCGCAGTGCATATTGATGCATCAAAAATCGATCATTTCATCGCTCCTTATGAACTGGTTAAAACAATGCGTGCCTCAATTTGGGCGCTTGCACCATTAGTGGCTCGCTTTAATCAAGGCCAAGTTTCATTGCCGGGAGGTTGCTCAATTGGTGCTCGTCCTGTTGATTTACATATTAGTGGGTTAGAGCGTTTAGGTGCACGAATTGCATTAGAAGATGGCTATGTTAAAGCTTATGTTGATCACCGCTTAGTTGGTACACGTATCGTTGTTGAGAAGATCAGTGTAGGTGCAACTTTATCTATTATGATGGCGGCAACTTTAGCAAAAGGCACTACAACAATTGAAAACGCAGCACGTGAACCTGAAATTACAGATACCGCAATTTTCTTAAATAAATTAGGTGCAAAAATTACAGGTGCTGGAACGGATACAATTATCGTTGAAGGTGTTGATCACTTAGGTGGTTGTGAGCACAGTATAGTGCCAGATCGTATTGAAACCGGTACATTCTTAGTTGCAGCCGCAATTTCTGGTGGTCGTATCCAATGTAAAAATACCAAAGCGGATACCCTTGATGCAGTTATTGATAAATTACGTGAGGCGGGTGCACAAGTTGATGTGGCTGAAAATACAATTACATTAGATATGTTAGGTAATCGCCCACGTGCCGTGAATATCCGTACTGCGCCATATCCGGGGTTCCCAACAGATATGCAGGCACAATTTACCTTATTAAATATGGTTGCTAATGGTACAAGTATTATTACTGAAACTATTTTCGAAAATCGCTTTATGCATATCCCAGAGCTTATTCGTATGGGTGGTAAAGCGGAAATTGAAGGCAATACTGCGATTTGTCACGGTGTAGAGCACTTAAGTGGTGCAGAAGTGATGGCGACGGATTTACGAGCTTCGATCAGCTTAGTATTGGCCGGTTGTATTGCAACAGGTGAAACTATCGTTGATCGTATTTATCACATTGATCGTGGCTATGAGCGCATTGAAGAAAAATTACGTGGCTTAGGTGCTCGTATTGAACGCTTTTCAGCGGATAGCGAAGAATAATAAATAGTTATTCAAATAAAAAGGGAAATGTTAAATTTCCCTTTTTTATATCGCTATGTTTATTGGATTACTGTGCCAATAATACTGCGCGTTTCTTCTTTCACTTCAAGTAACTGCACATCGATGATATCACCAATCTTATAAGCTACTTCGCCTTTGATGTACATTGCAAGTTCATCTGCGTTTGCTTGCATTTCGTCTTTATTATTATGTAGTTGTGAGGACGGAATAAAGACAGATGCGCCATTTTCTGCTAATTGAACACGCAAGCCACTACGCATTACATCTTGAATTTCCGCTTTAAAAGTTGTTTTTTGCTCGACTTTATCTGCTAAGTAACGGCAATATAGCCAATCAGCAATATCACGTTCCACCAAGCGGTTCTGGCGACGCGCTTCTTGTAAACGAGCGAGCACTTCATCTTGTGGCTTTTCACATTCACTGTTGGTTAATGTGGCTTTGATTAAGCGATGGTTTACCATATCTGAATACTTACGAATTGGTGAAGTCCAAGTTGCATAACCTGTTAAGCCTAAGCCAAAGTGCGGTGCTAATTCTGCTTTAAATTCAGCAAAGGTTAAGAAACGACGTAAACGTAATTCTAAATAATTGCCTTCTATCACTTCGATATCGTGGCGCATTTGGCAGTATCCTGCTAATGTCGCTAGATTTTCACTAGAATACCGTTCTGTTAACTCTGCTTGAGTTTCTTCATTTGCTAAATTTACTAATAAAAACTGTTGTACGTTTTCCAATGATTTTTTATCAAAGCCTAAATGTGTATTAAAAATACCGCACTTTGCATGCTCATCTAAATATTGTGCTGCACAAATATTGGCAATGATCATACATTCTTCCACAATTTGGTTAGCAATACGGCGGTATTCTGCTTTTATCTCTTGCACTTTGCCATTTTCAGCTAAGATGAAAGAATAATCTGGTCTTTCTTTAAATAATAAAGAATGTTGTTTACGCCATTCAATACGTGCTAGTGTAAACTGATGCAACAAATTAATTTGCTGTTTTTCTTGTTCATTTTCTGGTTGCCAAGTATTTGCTTTATTTTCTAAATAATCAGAAATTCTGTCGTACACTAATTTGGATTTCGATTGTACGTAGGCGGACACGAAATGTGGTTTTGCGGTTATGTTACCAGCCAAATCTGTTTCAATATAACAAACTAATGCAGGACGAACCTTATCTTTCATTAATGAGCAAAGATCGTCAGACAATTCAGGTGGCAGCATTGGGATATTGAAACCGGGTAAATAGTTGGTGAAACAACGTTGTTTTGCTTCTTTCTCAATTTGCGAATCTAACGCAATGTATGCCGTTGGGTCCGCAATCGCGACGACTAAGCGCCAGCCTGTTTGTTGTTCATCTTGTTGGATTGCTTCAATATATAACGCGTCGTCCATATCTTTTGTTGTTTCAGAGTCAATAGTGACGAAGTGAAGTGCGGTCAAATCTTCACGAGTTTGCTGATCTTGCATTTCGTAACTATCTAATCCCTTCACTGGGTAACGTGATTGCTCGTGACGAGCTAAAGTAACCCACCAAGGCGCTAGTTCATCATCCGCTTTACAAATAAATTGTTGAATTTGAGCAAAGAAAAAACGATCGTCGCGTAGCGGGTGTGTTTTTAAGGTCGCAACTACCCAATCGCCTTCTTGTAATTCTTCTTGTACGGATTTGTGTTGTGACGCGCCAATAGGTTGATTAATTTGTGGATGATCAACAAGTACTTGCAATTTTTTGTCTTTATTAAAGCGTACACGTGCAATAAAGCGAGTGAGCATAGGTTCAATTAATTCGTCCGGTTCTGCTTGTTCTTTATCACCAACCACTTCGATAAGTGCTTTGATTTTGTCACCGTGCATCACTTTTTTCATTGCTGCAGGGGGGATAAAGTAGCTTTTCTTATCACATTCGAGAAAACCGAATGCTTTATCTGAACTTTTTACTATACCTTCGACTTGTTGTTTGCTCTCTCTGATTTGCTGTTTTAATTGAGAAAGAAGAGGATTATTTTGGAACATTTAGATTATCCATAAAAAAGTAAAAAGCGGACATTTGTCCGCTCTTATTAAAGAATTAAGCGTTATTCTAATTCACCCATTGCAACGATACTGAAACCAGCATCAACGTGTAATACTTCACCTGTTACACCAGCAGCTAAATCAGAGCATAAGAATGCAGCTGAGTTACCTACATCTTCAATAGTTACTGTACGGCGTAATGGTGCAGTTTGTTCGAAGTTCGCCAGCATTTTCTTGAAGTTTTTGATACCTGATGCAGCTAAAGTGCGGATTGGGCCGGCAGAGATCGCATTTACACGAATACCATCTTTACCTAAAGAAGCTGCCATAAAGCGAGTATTTGCTTCTAATGATGCTTTCGCTAAGCCCATTACATTATAGTTAGGAATTGCTCGCTCAGCACCTAAGTAAGAAAGGGTTAATAATGCAGAGTTTGGATTTAACATACCACGTGCAGCTTTTGCCATTGCTACAAAGCTGTATGAGCTTATATCGTGTGCGATACGGAAGCCTTCACGATTTACTGAATCTACGTAGTCACCATCTAATTGATCACCTGGTGCAAATGCTATTGAGTGAACAAAACCATCAAATTTATCCCAGTGTTTCGCTAATTCAGTAAAGCATTGTTCAATGCTTTCATCGGTACCCACATCACAAGGAATCACGATATCTGAACCTAATTCTTTTGCGAATTCTTCAACACGACTTTTTAATTTATCATTTTGGTAAGTAAATGCTAATTCTGCACCTTCACGTTTCATTGCTTGTGCGATACCGTAAGCAATTGAACGATTGCTTGCAACACCCGCGATTAAAATACGTTTATTTTTTAAGAAACCCATAATCAATACCTTTTCGTATGTTAGAAATTCTTGTTAGTATAAGGGAAAATATGAATAAATACAAAGCAGACCTTATGCAAACGGCTTAAGCTGGATTATCAATATCTTTAAATTCAACTTCAAAACCATATTCTCGGCTTAACCATTCACCTAATGCTTTAATGCCATAACGTTCAGTGGCATGATGACCTGCTGCAAAAAAATGAATACCTTGTTCTCGTGCAGAATGGATAGTTTGTTCAGAAACTTCACCAGTAATAAATGCATCAATACCTTGGTTTGCTGCTAAATCAATATAACCTTGACCACCACCAGTACAAATGCCCACTGTACGGATTAAGTGCGGTGCATTTTCGCTACAAACTAATGGTTTGCGGTTGAGAACTTGTTCAATACGTGCGGCAAATGCTTCACTAGTTAATGGCGTTTTTAATGTGCCATAAACAGGAATACTGACTGAACTTTGTTCTAAAGGCTGTAAATTTTTAATTTCTAATAATTCCGCAAGAAGTGCATTATTGCCTAATTCTGGGTGTACATCTAAAGGCAAGTGGTAGCCGTATAAGTTGATATCATTGACTAATAAGGTTTTAATGCGTTTCCCTTTCATTCCACGAATACAAGGGTTTTCACTTTTCCAAAAATAGCCATGGTGAACCAAAAGTGCATCGGCATTTTGTTTCACTGCATAGTCAATTAATGCCTGGCTCGCTGTCACACCAGTAATGATTTTTTTGATCTCAGTTTTGCCTTCTACTTGTAAACCGTTTGGAGCGTAGTCTGAAATGCTCTGGGCATTTAGTTTTTGATTTAAAATTTGTTCCAGTTCAAGATTATTCATAGATTGTTCTCGTTGATATAGCAAGAATAAATGAAATCAATGTTAAAGGATTTGAGAGGGAATAAGAAGAAAAAAATGGCTAATGCGAAAATCTTTTTCAAGATTATGGGGGAGTGTTCGCATTAGCCAAGTGTATTTACTACTTCAAATTAAAAACAATACCATTATGTATTTATTTATATAATGATCAAGAAAAATATTCTTTAAATAATATGAAAAAGGTGAAAAATCACCTTTATTCAATACCAATTAATTTATGGGTTTGTATGCTGAGTTGCCACTTTGGCTTATTAACTCGTTGATTTAATAAGCCAATTTGTGTGATCGTTTCCAGCAAATTCATTTCACCGTCAATTTCACAAGGGGATAGATAGTAGCGATCTGCGTGGATCTGTTGTTCAATTTGCTCACAAAAGCTGAACACATCTTCATCTGCCACAATGCGAACTTCGTTTGCAAAGGGAATACATTTTTGCTGGTATTTATGTTGATACAAGCGTTTTGGACTAGTCGCAATATAATCAATCTGACTCGGGATTGTTTTTAACCCATTGGTTTCAATTGCTAAAAAATAGCCTTCTGCTTTGAGGGTATCTAGTAAATATTCAATCTTCGGCACAATGGTCGGTTCACCACCGGTGATAATAATATTCTTAGCCGAAAACGACCGCACTTTTTGTAGAATTTGGCTGAGCGACCAGGTGGTGTATTGATTGTAATTGGTATCACACCAAGGACAAGCCAAGTTGCATTTACCAAAACGCACAAAAATGCTTGGCATACCTGTGTTGAAACCTTCGCCTTGCAGACTTTCAAAAATTTCAACAATGTTATATTCAGGTTCAAAAATTTCTCGAATTTGCACCGCACTTATTCCTCATATTCACAAAATGAGCTTGGTGTTTCCCATAAACGAATCGCAGAAACAGGTAAATGTTCTTCATATTTCAAACAGTTGAAAATAAAGCGCGCCATTTCTTCAGCAGTAGTACGGGTTGGAAGAGAAAAGGTTTTTGAGTCCAATGATTGTAATAAATTTGCAACTTTGGATTCTCTTTCACTCGTGCAATCGTAAATAAAAGCGTGATCCATCGGCTCTAAAATACGTTTTTTTACTATCGCTTTTAAATCTGAAAAGTCGATAACCATTCCTTTTTTTGGACCAGATTGGTGGAGCTCACCACAAATTTCAACCTGCAATTTGTAAGTGTGTCCATGTAAGTTTTTGCATTTGCCATCGTGTCCATCTAGCATATGTGCCATATCAAAACTAAATTCTTTTACAATTTTAAACATAAATTATACCGCTCTTTTTATTGCTAAATATTCTGTTAAACCATTTTCACGTAATATGCAGCTTGGGCATTCACCACAACCTTTCTCAACACCCATATAACAAGTGTGTGTGTGTTGGCGAATATAATCTAGCGCACCAAGCTCATCAGCTAATTGCCAAGTGTGTGCTTTAGTGAGATACATCAGTGGCGTTTTGATATTGAAGGAATAGTCCATTGCTAGATTTAAAGTCACATTCATTGATTTAATGAAAACATCACGGCAATCGGGATAACCGCTGAAATCAGTTTCGCATACGCCTGTAATAATGTCAGTGATGCCTTGACCTTTAGCATAAATTGCAGCGTAGAGTAGGAATAGCGCATTACGACCATCAACAAAAGTATTGGGAGTGCTACCTTGTTGCTCAATTGTTGCGTTTTTGTCCATTAGTGCATTTTGTGTAATCGCTTTGATAACGGAGGTATCAATTAAGATTTGCTTGACACCAAGATCTTTTGCAATCCATTGGGCTTTTTCAAGTTCAATGGCATGACGTTGACCATATTGGAATGTAACAGCCTCAACATTCTCAGCACCATATTCTTGAATGGCTTGAATTAGGCAGGTGGTGGAGTCTTGTCCACCCGAAAAAATAACAACGGCTTTACGATTGCCGTTTGGGTTTGTAATATTCATATTGTTTTCCTAGTTTTGTTTCGAACAACGCTTTACAAGATACATTGTTCAAGTGGGAGGTTTACGAACCACTGTAAAAATAAAAAGCGGGATTGCCACTGCGTTGAGCAGTTGCAATGCCCACTTCACGATAAAGTGCGGCTATTTATTTGCTAAAATTTCCGCCAGTTCTAAATCCTGTTTCACATCAATATCTACTGAACGATAAGTTGGCATTAAGTAGAATTTGAGTGGAGGAATAAAGAAATATTTTTCTTTGAGTAGCTGGGCAATATCGTTAATGTAAATTGCACCATTCGCACGGTACATTTTAGGTAATGTTTGTCTAGCTGCCTCAAAATCTGCAATTTCACGAACGGGTAAAACCTCGTGATCTTTGCCTAAAGAAAATGCTTTGTAAGGATGATGTTCACATTCACAAGCAGACACTACTGAACTTACGTTACCATTGATGAACATATCCATTGCATTTTTGATATCTAAATGATCACGCAAGGGGCTAGTCGGTTGTAGCAAGGTACAAGTACCTTGAGTGATTTTTAATGTTTCAAGTGCGTGTAGAATCGCATCAATTGTTCTTGAGTTATCTTGAGCAAGTTCAGCAGGGCGTTTGATAGCTATTGCTCCATATTTTTCTGCTTCTTGCAAAATGTTATCACCATCCGAAGTCACGACAATTTGATCGAACACTTCTGCTTGTTTAGCTGCTAAAATTGCGCGTCCAATTAGAGAATGACCTCCAATTGGTTGAAGATTTTTATCTGGGATCCCTTTGGAGCCAGCTCGAGCTGGAATAATGGCGATATTTTTCATAACTTGTTCCTATTTGTTTTAGCAACTAATTATAGCTTTATAACTGTTTTAAACTATCCCAAAAAATAATTTGAGATTTATCAATCATTCCTAAACGTAACATTACACGTACATAAGGATCATTTAGCGCATCTTCTTTATTTTTAATTTTTTTATTTGATGTAAAGATAATATGGCTAATTTTTTCTTTTGGTAATGAGAAATAAAGAGAGCTTGCCACACCACCAACTTTATCTGGCAATAGTCCTGTCATCATTAGAATTTCAAAAGAAATATTTGCTGGAATATTCGTAATATCTTTTGCATGCTTCAAAATATAATCATTGATATCTCCACCTCTTGGATGACCTTTGAAATAGATTTTATATTGATCACCTATAAACAAATCACCTTCCGAGTGTGTAAAGTGCTTGAGTAAATTCAGTTGTTGTTTGGCATAATATTCTCGTATATCCGTATTACCTTCCCAAGTTGTAGTACCTGTGAAAATAAATTTTGTTTGTTCTGTATGAAATAACTGTTTGGTTTCATCACTAAAACCAACTAGTTTTAGATAAAAGGTTTGTTGTTCTGGGGAAAGTTTCTCATAAGCTGACCAATCCATTTTCTGATATTTCCCAGCCAAATAAGTTTTTAATGGTTGTAAAAATTCGGCTTTTTCAAAGTATTCTGTACTTAGAAAGTGATATTTTACCGGATATTGTGATTGCCAAACATAACGTGCAAGAGTTGGATTGTCAAAATTGATTTTGCCTGTGAGTAAGTAATCTGAAAGTTGTTTTTCTGCTTTTTTAATCGCACTTTTGATGTCTTTATTTTCTTCTTTTTCTAAATCAACATATTCCATTGTGCCATCATCATAAAGATTCAAGCTTTTGATTGAAATACGATCTGGATGTTTAAAGCGATATTGCAAAATTGGGTGGAATAACTGTATTGAGTGTGCGATATTCAAATGGAGATCTAATTCTAGCTTTTCTGGATATTGATCTAATATGGTGAAGATATCCTCTGTCGGTCGGTTATTCTTGATTTCGACAAAATGGATATTATTATACTGCTCTGTAATTTTTTCAGGTAGTTTAAAGCGAGAAAAGCCAAAAATTCGAGCTGTTTCTTTATCTTCACTTTCTTTTGTAAAGTGCATTAATTGGTTTAATGTGGGTAATGAAGCAGGATCTAAATAGATTGTCATTGTTTTAGACCAACTTGTTACGCTCAGTAATGACAAAGATAAGAATAAGATAAGCTTAAGAGAGAGAGAGCTTTTGTTCATTTTAATACCTATAAAAGACGTATCCCCAATACTATATTGGGGATAACAAAAGAGATTATTTTTGCTTCATTGCTGGGAAGAGAATAACGTCTCGAATTGAGGCAGCGTTTGCAAATAACATAGCTAAACGGTCAATTCCTAATCCTTCGCCTGCTGTTGGTGGTAAGCCGTGTTCAAGTGCGGTCACAAAATCTTCATCTTTAAACATTGCTTCATCATCACCAGCTTCTTTTGCTGCAACTTGCGCATCGAAACGTTCATTTTGATCTTCAGCGTCATTTAACTCAGAGAAACCGTTACCAATTTCACGGCCACCGATAAATAATTCAAAACGATCAGTCACTTCTGGGTTCTCATCATTACGGCGTGCTAATGGTGAGATTTCAGCAGGATGTGCCATTAAGAAGGTCGGTTGAATTAAGTGATGTTCTGCGACTTCTTCAAAAATTACGTTTACAAGGCTACCTAATCCCCAAGATTTTTGTACTTCGATACCTAATTTTTCTGCCACTGTGACTGCTCGATCAAAGTCGTATAGGTCTTCTTTTACGATACCTTTATCAGCACCGTATTTTAAGATTGCATCGTGCATTGTGATACGCTCAAATGGTTTACCGAAGTCAAACTCATATTCACCGTAAGGAACGATAGTCGTACCTAAAATATCGATAGCAAGTTTGCGCAATAATTCTTCAGTATTATCCATTAAATCGTGGTAGTCCGCATATGCTTGGTAGTATTCGAGCATAGTAAATTCAGGATTATGGCGAACAGATACACCTTCATTGCGGAAGTTACGGTTTAATTCAAATACACGCTCAAAACCACCAACCACTAAACGTTTTAAATAAAGCTCTGGTGCAATACGTAAATACATATCCACATCTAATGCATTGTGATGAGTGATGAATGGACGCGCAGAAGCACCACCAGGGATGATTTGTAACATTGGTGTTTCTACTTCCATAAAACCTTTAGAAATAAAGTAGTCACGAATACCTGCAATCACTTTCGAGCGAATTATGAAAGTGCGACGTGATTCTTCATTAGAAATTAAGTCTAAATAACGTTGGCGATAGCGTGTTTCTTGATCGCTTAAACCGTGGAATTTATCTGGTAATGGGCGAAGCGCCTTTGTTAATAATTCCACTTCAGTACAACGTACAGTTAATTCGTTAGTTTTGGTTTTAAATAGCGTACCTTTCACTCCAATAATGTCACCTAAATCCCAAGTACCGACATCTTCAGCGTAAACGCCATCAGGTAAGTTATCACGTGCTACGTAAAGTTGAATACGACCAGACATATCTTGTAATGTGATGAAGGTGGCTTTACCCATTGCACGACGAGTCATAATACGTCCAGCGACTTTCACTTCAATTTCTTGCGTTTTTAATTCTTCGCCTTCAATTTCATCATATTGAGTATGTAAATCTGCGGCTAATGCATTACGACGGAAAGTGTTTGGAAATGGGTTGCCTTTTGCACGTAGTGCGGCTAATTTTTCACGACGAACTAGCATTTCGCCATTAAGATCAAGTTCTTGAATTTGTTCTGACATTTTTATTACCTAGTTATTTTTTAAGATTTTGTTCGATAAGGAATATTATCCTGATATTTTATAATCCTGCTTTTAAGCTAGCTTCGATAAAGCGATCTAAATCACCATCTAACACCGCTTGCGTATTACGATTTTCAACGCCAGTGCGTAAATCTTTAATACGTGAATCATCTAAGACATATGAACGAATTTGGCTTCCCCAACCAATATCAGATTTGTTATCTTCCATTGCTTGTTTATCTGCATTTTTCTTTTGTAATTCCATTTCATATAACTTCGCTTTCAACTGTTTCATGCACTGATCTTTGTTTTTATGTTGGGAGCGGTCGTTTTGGCATTGTACAACGATACCACTTGGAATATGGGTAATGCGCACCGCACTTTCAGTTTTATTAACATGCTGACCACCCGCACCAGAGGCGCGATAAACATCAATGCGTAAATCTGCTGGGTTAATCTCGATATCAATATCATCATCAATTTCAGGATAAACGAACGCTGCACTAAATGACGTGTGACGACGGTTATTGGAGTCAAATGGACTTTTTCGCACTAAACGATGGATGCCCGTTTCAGTACGTAACCAACCGAAAGCATATTCACCAGAAACTCTAATTGTTGCAGATTTAATGCCTGCGACATCACCATCGGAGACTTCCATTAATTCGGTTTTAAAGCCTTTGCTTTCTGCCCAGCGTAAATACATACGCAATAGCATTTCTGTCCAATCTTGTGCTTCAGTTCCACCAGAACCTGCTTGAAGATCGACATAGCAATCAGCAGCATCATGTTGACCACTAAACATTCGACGGAATTCTAATTTAGCGAGCTTTTCTTCTAATTCATCCAGTTCAATAACTGCTTCATTGAAGGTGTCTTCATCTTCTGCTTCAATAGCAAGTTCAAGTAAACCTTCAACATCTTCTAAGCCTTGAACAAGTACTTTGATTGTATGGACAACCGTTTCTAAAGCAACACGTTCTTTGCCTAATGCTTGCGCTTTTTCAGGCTCATTCCAGATATCAGGTTGTTCTAATTCTGCATTGACTTCTTCTAATCGTTCAACTTTTACATCGAAGTCAAAGATACCCCCTCAACACTTGCGTGCGTTGAGCGAGGTCTGAGATTTTGTTTTTGATAGGATTAATTTCAAACATATTTCTAAAATTAAAAGATAGATATAAATCGAGATTATAAGCTATTTTAGGTTGTTATGGTAGGGCAATTTTTTACGTGAGACCTTGCACAAACAAGGAATCTCTTTATAATTAATCGGCTAAAGCTTAACCTTTGATTTCGATACATAGGAACGAAAAAATGAAAAAAATACTGACCGCACTTTTTATCTCGGTTCTTTCAACAACAGCAATGGCAAGCAGTGATGCTATTTCTGAACGCTTTAATAAAATGGGATTAAAGGGGGTTGAAGTGAGTGATTCGCCAATTAAAGGTATTAAAACTGCGGTAACGGATAATGGTATTTTTTATATTACCGAAGATGCAAAATACATTCTTGATGGCAAAATTTACGAAACATCAGAAAGGGGGATTACTGATATTTCTGCAAAACTATTACTAGATAAATTAAAAGGATACCAAAAAGAAATGATAGTGTATCCTGCTAAAAATGAAAAACATGTAGTAACAGTATTTGGTGATATTTCATGCCATTATTGTCAAGTGTTACATAAGCAAATGAAAGAATATAATGAGTTAGGCATTACAGTGCGTTATTTAGCGTTCCCTCGCGGTGGTTTAGACACAAATGTGGCTCGTCAAATGGAATTTGTCTTTAGAGCGAAAGAACCACAATTTAGTTTAGACGAAGCAATGAAAGGTAACCTACCACAGCAATTGCTAGAACCTAAAATAGTGAAAAAACATTATCAACTTGGTTTGCAATTTGGTGTGAATGGCACACCAACGATTGTGACAGAGAAAGGAGAACTTATTGGCGGATATTTAAAACCCAAAGATCTTTTATCTGCATTATCTCATTAATCATCATATTAATGTTAAGGACGCTAAATGCGTCCTTAGCTTATTTTAGTTCTAGGATTTTTTGTGCATAAATTAATTCAACGTCGATTTGTTCCACAAGGAGAAATTGTTTATCCGGATCCTTTATTGGATCGTGTGTATCGCGCTCGTCATATTAAAAATGCGAAACAATTAGACCGCACTTTGGCATCATTATTACACCCTCAAGATTTGTATGGGATCGAGCGTGCTGTGAATTTATTAGTGTCGGCTTACCAACAACAAGAAAAAATAGTTGTTGTAGGTGATTTTGATGCAGACGGTGCAACAAGCACTGCATTAACCGTATTAGCATTGCGACAATTAGGTTTTACTGATGTTGAATTTCTTATTCCGAATCGTTTTGAGCAGGGTTATGGCTTGAGTATTGCTGTTGCTGAGCAAGCACTCGAAAAAAATGTTCAATTATTAATGACCGTTGATAACGGAGTTTCTTCGGTTGATGGTGTAGCTTTTCTAAAACAGCGAGGTGTTAAGGTGTTGATTACCGATCACCATTTGCCTCCTGAAATATTGCCCGAAGCAGATGCTATCGTAAACCCCAATTTAGTTGACTGTCAGTTCCCCTCTAAATCATTGGCTGGGGTTGGCGTTGCTTTTTATTTAATGCTTGCAGTACGAGCAAAATTTCGCGAGTTAGGGGTTTTTACTCAACAAACACAACCGAATTTCACTGAATTATTAGATTTAGTCGCATTAGGCACGATTGCTGATGTTGTTCCTTTAGATCAAAATAACCGCATTTTGGCTTATCAAGGATTAGCACGTATTCGAGCAGAGCGTTGCCGTTGTGGTATTCGTGCTTTAGCGGAAGTTGCAAATAGAGATATTAGCCAGTTTTCAGCGTCCGATTTAGGTTTTTCGATTGGCCCTCGTCTCAATGCGGCTGGGAGATTAGACAATATGTCAGTTGGTGTTGAATTGCTACTGGCAGAAAATATGGAGACTGCAAGAGCGTTAGCCTTAGAGTTGGATAGTTTAAATCAATCTCGCAGAGAAATTGAGCAAGGGATGAAACTTGAGGCGCTTGAAATTTGCCGAAATTTGACCGCACTTAAGCAAGAACTCCCATTAGGTATTACGTTATACCAAGCAGATTGGCATCAAGGGGTGCTAGGGATTTTAGCTTCTCGCATTAAAGATCAATTTCATCGCCCAGTAGTGGCATTTGCACAAGACCAAGAAGGTATTTTAAAAGGCTCGGCACGTTCTGTTGAGGGATTGCATTTACGTGATGCATTAGAGCGAATTCATACAAAATATCCAAATATGATTTTAAAATTTGGTGGACATTCAATGGCTGCAGGTTTGAGTATTTATGAATCTGAGTTTGCTGCATTTCAACAGGCGTTTAATCAAATTGTATCTGAGTGGCTTGGTGAAGATAAGTTACAGGGCATTGTATGGACGGATGGGGAGCTTGCAGGACATCAATTTAGTTTAGAGATAGCAGAAGCGTTAAAAGAAGCTGGTCCTTGGGGACAGGCCTTTCCAGAACCCGTTTTTGACGGCGAGTTTAAAATTTTGCAGCAGCGTTTAGTGGGCGAGAAACACTTAAAAATGATGGTCGAACCAAAACAGGGTGGACCATTACTTGACGCCATTGCCTTTAACGTTGATACTCGTTATTATCCTGATATGTCTATTAAATCAGCGAAATTGGCATATAAATTAGATATTAACGAGTTTAGAGGCAACCGTAATATACAGTTATTAGTGGATTACATTTTGCCAATAGGAGAGTAGATTTTTACGAAAATGCGGCGAATTGGGTTTCTTTTCTTATTTGGATTATTGCAACTGGCATTAGCAACTAATGGCCAGGCTACTTCATCGCTGAAATTTTCCGCCTCAAATACAGAACCTGAAATCGAGTTTAAAGAAGGTAAAGATTATTTTTCGTATCAAGAGCCGTTGGCGATTAACAGAACCGATTCGCGTATATTAATCCAATTTTTCTTTGATTATGATTGTCGTGTTTGTTCGTATGCACAGGATATTCTGACTTTGTATGAGCAAACTAATCTTGATCATGTAAAATTAGAGATCTATCCCGTTGCGACTGAAAATTTGTATTATTCCGCACAGGTTTTCTACACCTTGAAGTCAATCGATGAAGAAGATACTTCCTCATTACTTTTATTTGAAACTGCTGAAAAACATCGCTATGCGCAGCTTGCTAAGATCAATGAATTGCGCACTTGGTTAGCACAACAAAAGGTGAATGTTGAGGCATTTGATCGTAACTTTTATTCTCTGAATATATTGCGCCAAGTTTGGAATGCTCAAAAACTCACTGAAGATTATGGGGTGTTTACCTTTCCTTATGTAGTGATTGATGGTCGTTATGTATTAACTGCAAGCACTTTATACAGTGATGATTACAGTTTTGCAGTCTTAGATTTTTTAGTTGATAAATTAATAAAGGAAAAACAAAAATAATGAAAATTGGTATTGTAGGTGCGATGGCACAAGAAGTTGAAATTTTAGCCAATTTAATGGAAAACAAAGTGGTGACACAAGTAGCAAGTTGTACTATTTATGAAGGGACTATTCAAGGTAAAGCCGTTGCTTTATTGCAATCAGGTATTGGCAAAGTTGCCGCTGCAATCGGGACTACTATGTTATTACAACAAGCTAAACCTGATCTTGTGATCAATACCGGCTCTGCTGGTGGTGTGGCTCAAGGTTTGAAAGTAGGTGATATTGTGATTTCCAGTGAGACAATCTATCACGATGCAGATGTGACAGCGTTTGGTTATACAAAAGGTCAATTACCAGCTTGCCCACCTGCATTTGTTTCTGATGAAAAATTATTGGATATAGCTGAGAAAATTGCCCAAGAACAAGGGCATAATGTAAAACGTGGTTTAATTTGCTCTGGCGATAGCTTTATTAATGGTGGAGATGCGTTAGCAAAAATCAAAGCAGATTTCCCAACAGTAATGGCCGTCGAAATGGAAGCTACTGCGATCGCACAGGTTTGCCATGTGTTTAATGTACCATTTGTGGTAGTACGTGCAATTTCTGATGCAGGCGACGGTGAAGCAAGTATGTCGTTTGAAGAGTTTTTACCACTTGCAGCAAAGCAATCTTCGCAAATGGTATTAGGAATGTTAGAGAAGTTGTAATTAGC
This sequence comes from Pasteurella dagmatis, assembly GCF_900186835.1. Classification (NCBI taxonomy): domain Bacteria; kingdom Pseudomonadati; phylum Pseudomonadota; class Gammaproteobacteria; order Pasteurellales; family Pasteurellaceae; genus Pasteurella; species Pasteurella dagmatis. The sequence goes on along the minus strand of NZ_LT906448.1, from coordinate 1,228,665 downwards.
CATTCTATATAAACAAAAAGTGCGGTAGAAATTCTGAAAATTTTCACCGCACTTTTTTATTTTACAAGCCACAGTTTTTAATCAAAGACGGTGGCTTTATCTTTAGAGATTAAGCGTTTTTCGCTTGGTTAATTAAGAATTGCACTAATAATGGCACTGGGCGACCCGTTGCACCTTTGTTTGCGCCTTGTAACCACGCTGTACCTGCGATATCTAAGTGCGCCCAACGATATTTGTCTGTAAAGTTAGATAAGAATGCTCCCGCAGTAATTGCGCCGCCCCAGCGACCACCAATGTTAGCAAGATCTGCAAAGTTAGATTTTAATTGCTCTTGATATTCTTCACTCAATGGTAAACGCCACGCTTTGTCGGTGGTTTCCGCAGCTGCTTGTTCTAACGCTTTTGCTAGCTCATCATCAGTTGAAATTAAACCGCTGTTGTGAGCCCCTAATGCCACCACACAAGCACCTGTTAAAGTGGCCACATCGATGACTAATTCAGGATCAAAACGCTCAACATAAGTTAAGGTATCACATAACACCAAACGACCTTCTGCATCGGTATTTAATACTTCAACAGTTAATCCTTTCATTGTTGTGAGAATGTCGCCCGGGCGGTAAGCATTGCCGTCTGGTAAGTTTTCACAACCCGCTAATACACCAATGACATTTAGTGGTAATTTTAATTCAGCAATAGCATTCATCACGCCATAAACAGAGGCTGCACCTCCCATATCGTATTTCATTTCATCCATCGCTTCTGCTGGTTTTAATGAAATACCGCCTGCATCAAATGTTAATCCTTTACCTACTAATACAATTGGTTTGGCATTTGGATTTGGGTGATTGCGATATTCAATCAGTGAAAGTTGTGCTTCATTCACAGAACCTTGTGAAACAGCTAAATAAGCGTTCATTTTTAATTCAGCTAATTCTTTTTCACCTAGTACCGTGGTTTTGATTAAATCAGATCGTGTTGCTAAGGCTTTTGCTTGTTCCGCTAAATACATTGGATTACAAATATTTGGTGGGCAGTTTGCGACATCTTTAGCAAATTTTACTCCCAAAGCCACCGCACTTGCGTGTTCAATCGCTTGTTGTGCTACTTCGCCTTGTGTACTAAAGACAAATTGAGTCAATGCAACATCTTGTTCTTTTTTCTTGCTTTTGAATTGCTCAAATTGATAGAAACTTGTTTCGATGGTTTCAACGCTGAAACGGATATTCCAATAAAGGTCACGATTTTTGATTTCGATGTCAGAAAGGTAGCTGATAACTTCTTGTGCTTTGGTTGATTTTACAACTTTAATTGTATCTTGAATGATTTGTTTGAATTGTTTTTCGTTGATTTCGCCTTTTTTACCTACACCAACTACAAATACACGTTCCGCACTGTAATTTGGCAAATGACGTAACACTAATACTTCGCCAATTTTGCCAGTTATTTCGCCTGATTGAATTAAATTTGTTAAATAACCTTGCGAAATTTCATCAATTTTTTTAGCAGAAGATGAAAATTCTCCATTCTCATATAGACCAATAATAATGTTGCTTTTTATATCTAAAAGTGCGGTCGATTTTACATAATATTTCATTTTATCCTCACAAAGATTTTTACTGTTTTCGCATTAAAAATACGTTATCATACGACAATTAAACTGTTCTTGAAACTAAACTATTCTATCGGAATTGCAAGAAAAATATAGGCGATAATGTGATTTTAACTCGATATTTAATTAAAGAGGTATTTAAGAGCCAGATTGCAATCTTATTTATCCTACTCCTCATCTTTTTTTGTCAGCAACTTGTTCGTGTTCTAGGTTCTGCCGCTAACGGTAAAGTACCTGCAGATTTAGTGTTGTCATTACTTGGCCTAGGTATGCCTACAATGGCGCAATTAATGTTGCCATTATGTTTATTCATCGCGATTTTATTAACCTTTGGGCGTCTATATGCTGAAAGTGAGATTACAGTAATGCGTGCTTGTGGTGTTGGGCAGCGTATTCTGGTGCGTGTTGTAATGCTTTTATCTTTATTAACCGCAAGTATTGCGACTTATAATGTTTTTTGGCTGACGCCGTGGGCGATTAATAAACAGAGTGAAATTTTACAAGAAGCTAAAGCAAACCCTACAATGGGTGCATTAGCGGCGGGGCAATTTATTAGTACCAACAGCAATGAGTTTGTGTTGTTTATTGACAAGATTGTTGATAATCAAATCAATGATGTTTACCTGTTCCAAACAAGAGAACGTGGCAATTTAAAGCCAGCGGTGTTAGTGGCAGAACGTGGTGAATTGAAATCTTTACCTAATGGTGATCAAATTTTAACGCTAGAAAATAGCGAGCGCGTTGAGGGGAGTGCTGCATTACCTGATTTTCGTATTACGCACTTCGACGAATACCAAGCTTATTTAGGCCATCAAGATATTAATAACGAGAAAAATGAAGCAGAAGAACTGAGCGTTAACGAATTACTCAACAGCACTTCACCCGCGGCAAAAGCAGAGCTTAACTGGCGTGTCAGTTTAGTATTAGCAGTGCCATTAATGGCGTTGATTGCAGTACCGTTAAGCCGTGTCAATCCTCGTCAAGGGCGTTTTGCGAAAGTATTACCTGCACTTTTATTGTATTTAATTTATTTCTTATTACAAAGCTCACTTAAATCGGCTTGGGGATCAGGCAAATTGGATGGTGCTTTCTTAATGCCATTTGTGAACCTTGTCTTTTTTATGCTTGGTTTACTACTCAATAGCTGGAGTAATGCTTCGGTATATAAATTTCGCTATTGGTTAAGCAATGCAATGGTGAGAAAAGGGTAAGTGAAAATGATGAATACATTAGATCGTTATTTAGGGAAAAGCATTTTAGGTGCAATCTTTGCCACATTAATTATGTTAGTGGGCTTGTCTGGCATTATTAAGTTTGTTGAGCAATTCCGTTTAGTTGGCAAAGGAACTTACGATATTTGGCAGGCGATTGCATATACTGTATTAACAATGCCAAAAGATGTCGAGACCTTCTTTCCAATGGCTGCTTTGTTAGGTTCATTAATCGCCTTAGGTAATTTAGCGAGTCGCAGTGAATTAATTGTTATGCAAGCATCCGGCTTTTCGCGGTTAAAAATTGGTTTAGCAGTAATGAAAACAGCTATTCCATTGGTGATTATTACCATGGCTATTGGAGAGTGGGGAATCCCTCAAACTGAACAATTTGCGCGTGATATGCGTTCAAAAGCAATGACAGGTGGTTCTTTATTATCTGTGCGTGATGGTTTTTGGGCAAAAGAAGGTAGCGATTTTATTTATGTAAAACGTATTACTGATGATCTTGAACTGAATGATATTTATATTTATAGCTTTGGTGAAAATCGTCAGTTAAAACAAGTAAAGCACGCTGATAGTGCAGTTTATGAAGAAGGTAAGTGGGTTTTACACCAATTAAACGAGTCTGAAATAACACCTGATGAGATCAAAACAGTAAACCGCCTGAATAGTGAATGGAAGACTAGTTTAACGCCTGATAATTTAGGGATTGCTTCGTTAAGACCAACATCGTTGTCCATTTCAGGTTTGTCGAATTACATAGCCTTTTTGAAAGACACTGGACAAGAATCGAAAAAATTTGAGTTGACTTACTGGCGTAAATTATTCCAGCCAATTTCGGTAGGGGTAATGATGATGTTAGCACTTTCCTTTATTTTTGGACCATTACGTAGCGTGACTGCTGGTGCCCGCATCGTGACTGGCATTTTTTTCGGTTTCTTATTTTATGTAGTGAATGAGATTTTTGGACCTCTCAGCCTAGTCTATAATGTTGCACCACTTGCAGGTGCGTTAATGCCAAGTGTTATGTTCTTATTGATTACTTGGTGGTTACTGAGTAGGAAAAGGACATAATAACAATGGATAGTAGAATAAGGGTAAACAATTGTTTACCCTTACTTTTATCTTGAAATGATAAGAAAACTTTTCAAAAATTGACCGCACTTTAGGATGAAAATAATAAATGAGTAAAAGATTAATCCTCCACATTAATTTAAGCATTAATTTTTTAGTTTGATAAAAGCAGGATAGTTACAAAAGTGCGGTGTAATTTAGAAGAATTTAATCGTTTATAAGACTGGCTGACAAATATAAAAACTCAAAAAAGAAAGGCGGGATATACCCGCCTTTTATCTTTTATTATTCAGTCGTTAAATACTTAATACAGCAAATAAAACTAATACTGAGTAAAGTACTGATAAACCATAGAAAATTACACCACTTGCAGGAAGATGCAATTTAAAGTCGTGTAGACCGTGATGGATTCGGTGCATTGCCCCCCACATAGGGAAAATAAGTAGTACTAATAGAATTAATTTACCTAAGCCTGTTCGTAAGAATTCAAGCAGTTCAAACATATTTTCTGAGCTAATTAAACCGAATGGGATTAACAAGCCAATTAAAAGTACCAATACAGGGTAGAACATTGCGCTTACTGTTGTACCGGCACCAAATAATAACCATACAACTGGTTCATTCGAGCGTTTTGGTGATTTATCCATATTATCCTCCCCGTACCTATACATACATCAATACTAAGATGACTAAGCTAATTAATCCAGTAACTGCCCATAATGCAGTTGTAATGATGCGAGGATTAATACGCTCATTTTTCACAATGATATTTAACACTTTTGGTGTCATCACATAGTATGTGACAGTATTTAATAACATTGCCCCGAGGGTAATAATATTTAAGATAACAACAATTGGGTTTCTTAAAAATGCAATAAAATTACCAAAGCTTTCGATATTACCTAGGCTGATTACGCCATAAAGTAATACTAAGCAGAACCAAAGTGTTGGAATTGCAGTTGCTTCACGCGCAATATAAAGTTTGTAAAAATCTAACTTTTTCCACCAAGTTGGTTTCATTTCACGCACATATTTTTTGCGTTTACTGGTTGTCGCTGTCATTTTACGCTCCTTACTTTTGCGGTTTAAGCATTGCAATTACAAAGTCTTTTGAACTTTCGACTTTACCTTGGTTTACCGCTGAAGCTGGATCAACGTGTTTTGGACATACTTCAGAACAATATCCCACGAACGTACAGCTCCAAACACCGTTTTTACCATTGATAATTTTCATCCGTTCAGCTTTACCATGATCACGGTTATCAAGGTTATAACGATGTGCAAGCGTTAATGCGGCTGGACCTACAAATTCAGGGTTTAAACCAAATTGTGGACAAGCTGCGTAACATAAGCCACAGTTAATACACATTGAGAAGGTACGATATTTCTCAAGTTGTGCTGGTGTTTGTTTAGTACGGCTTTTCGCAAGCTCAGAAGATGGATGTGGTTTACCATCTAATGCAGGTGCTTGGTTGCCAATAATGTAAGGTTTTATTGCCTCTAAACTTTCAATGAAGTGGCTTAAATCAACAACTAAGTCACGCTCAATTGGGAAGTTAGCAAGTGGCTCAATACGCATATGACCACTGTAATCACGTAAGAAAGTTTTACAAGCAAGTTTTGGCTTGTTATTTACCATCATCCCACAAGAACCACAGATTGCCATGCGGCACGACCAGCGATAAGAAAGTTCAGGCTCAAGTTTGTCTTTAATATAACCTAACGCATCAAGCAATGAGGTTTGGTTATCATAAGGCACTTGATAAGTACGTAAGTAAGGCTCTTTATCCTGTTCAGGATTGTAGCGTAATACTTCGATATTCATAATTGCTTGATTAACCATTTGCTTGCTCCTTAGCTTTAGCAGCTTCTTGCGCTTCTGCCTCAGCGCCGTAAACACGTTTTGCAGGTTGAGATTTAGTGATCTTCACATCGCTATACTCAATGCGAGGTGCACCATCACCATTATAGAATGCAAGGGTATGTTTCAAGTAATTCACATCATCACGCTCAACATAGTCTAAACGTTGGTGTGCACCACGAGATTCTTTACGTTCAATTGCAGAGTTTGCGATAGATTGTGCAACATCTAAAATGTAGCCTAATTCAACAGTATATAAGACGTTAGTATTGAACACGCTTGAACGGTCCGCAATGCGGATACGTTTATAACGTTCTTTTAATTCAGCGATTTTATCCACTGCTTTTTGCATACTTTCTTGAGTACGATAGATACCGCAGCCTTCTTCCATTGCATCGCCCATTTCATCACGGATTTCAGACCAAGATTCAGTACCCTCTTGGTGATACAAATCTTCTAAGCGTTGAACAATGTCACGAGCTTGCGCATCAACAGCATTTTTGTTTACTGCTGGAGATTCAACAGCACGTTGCGCAGCATATTCACCGGCAACACGACCTAATACGACTAATTCAGCAAGAGAGTTAGAGCCTAATCGGTTAGCACCGTGTAAACCAGAGGAAGCACACTCACCTACGGCGAATAGACCTTTGATACGTGTTTCACTGTTGAAGTCAACTTCAATACCACCCATTGTATAGTGAACAACAGGACGTACTGGAATTGGCGCTTTTGCAGGGTCAACGCCTTCATAAGCCTGTGCTAATTCACAAATGAATGGTAGACGTTCGTGTAAGTATTTTTCACCTAGATGACGTAAGTCTAAGTGAACAACATCAACACCTTTTGCAGTTTTTAAAGTATTGCCTTTTTGTAGTTCTTGCCAGAATGCTTGTGATACTTTATCACGTGGTCCTAGCTCCATATATTTATTTTCTGGTTTGCCAATAGGCGTTTCAGGACCTAGACCATAGTCTTGTAAGTAACGATAGCCATTTTTATTGACTAAGATACCACCTTCACCACGGCACCCTTCAGTCATTAAGATACCTGTATTTGGTAAGCCAGTTGGGTGATATTGAACGAATTCCATGTCACGAAGTGGTACGCCGTGACGGTAAGCCATTGATAGACCATCACCAGTTACGATACCTCCGTTAGTGTTAAAACGGAATGCTCGACAACCACCACCAGTTGCTATAACAACTGCATTAGCATTGATTTGAACAAGAGTACCTTCCATCATATTCATCGCGACCATACCACGAGCATGACCGTCATCAACTAAAATATCTAATACGAAATGTTCATCGAAACGAACAATTTGTGGATATTGAATAGAGGTTTGGAATAGCGTATGTAATAAGTGGAAACCCGTTTTATCGGCAGCGAACCAAGTACGTTCAATTTTCATACCACCAAAACGACGAACGTTAACATCCCCATCTTGTTTACGACTCCAAGGACAGCCCCAACGTTCAAGTTGAGTCATTTCTACTGGTGAGTGTTGCACAAAATATTCAACAACGTCTTGTTCACATAACCAGTCACCGCCAGCAACGGTATCATGGAAGTGTTTATCATAAGAGTCTTCTTCTTTGATAACGGCTGCTGCACCACCTTCTGCTGCCACAGTGTGGCTACGCATAGGATACACTTTTGAAACTAATGCAATTTTCAAGTTCGGGTTCGCTTCTGCAGCAGCAATTGCTGCACGTAAACCACCGCCACCGGCGCCTACAATTGCAATATCGACATTAACAGTTTGCACGATATTCCTCCAATCAGAATATAGAAAATAGAAAGAAACCGAAATCGGTCTATTTAGGGTGTTCTCATTGTGCCATTATTTAACAATATTAATAATCTTTTTTTGAAAGAAAAAACCAGTTTCGTGATCTACCTCAAAAAAGTTAAAACTGGTTTATTTAATAGACCTTGTCTTAGTTATTTGTTTGAGCAAAATACACATATTTTATAAGTGTTTAGCAGGAGTTTTATGAAAAATAACCTACTTAAAATGATATTGTTTTTCATTTTTATCCGGAAAGAATGTGATGAGGAATATCGACTTAATTTGAAATAATAAGGGAGCTTGTTTAAAATATCTTATTTTTAAAATATCGGATTAATTTATGTTTGAACAAGAAAATTGGCGACCTTCTGCCTCCATTAATAATTTATTGACACGTGCAAAAATTATGGCGGAAATTCGCCGTTTTTTTACTGATCGTGGTTTATTGGAAGTTGAAACGCCAGTATTAAGTGAATTTGGTGTGACAGATGTGCATCTTTCCACATTTAGCACGCAGTTTGTTTCACCTTTTGGTGAACAATCAAAAACATTATGGCTCTCAACAAGTCCTGAATATCATATGAAACGTTTACTTGCGGCAGGTAGTGGACCAATTTTCCAACTTTGCCACGTCTTTCGTAATGAAGAATCAGGGCATCGACATAATCCTGAATTTACAATGTTAGAATGGTATCGACCGCACTTTGATATGTATCGTTTGATCAATGAAGTGGACGACTTATTACAACAAATTTTGGAGTGTCCTCCTGCAGAAAGCTTGAGCTATCAATTCGTATTTCAAGAATATGTAGGTTTAGATCCTTTATCTGCAGATAAATCTGAATTAGCCGCTAAAGCAAAACAATATCATTTATTAAGTGCAGATGAAGAAGATCGTGATACTTTACTACAATTTTTATTTAGTACGGTGGTTGAACCTAAAATTGGTTTAGAAAATCCAGTGGCTGTTTATCATTTTCCAGCTACACAAGCAGCATTAGCTCAGATCAGTTCTGAAGATCATCGTGTAGCAGAGCGTTTTGAGTTCTATTACAAAGGACTTGAGTTAGCGAATGGTTTCCACGAGTTGACAGATGCGAATGAGCAATACCACCGTTTTGAACAAGATAATCGCTTACGTGAAAAAATGGGGTTGCCACAACGTGATATAGATAAACGTTTGTTAGGTGCATTGCAAGCTGGCGTACCGAATTGTTCTGGCGTAGCACTAGGTGTCGATCGTTTATTGATGATTGCTTTAGGTGCACAAAATATCCAAGAGGTGATTTCATTTGGCATTGAAAATGCTTGATTTAGTCAATAAATAAAAAAGGCAGAATTTACTGCCTTTTTTATGTGTATTGCAATTATTTGTGAAGTTTCACTTCTTTCACCCATTTATCAGTGAGGCGTTTACCTTCTTCACTTGATCCAAAACGTTCAAAGTCATAGTCAATCAAGTTTAATTTTTTCGGGTCAACAGATTGAGGGGACGCTTCAGCATGGATATTCGTTGGAATTTGATATACCTTGGTTTCACGCCATACAAGTTCTTGAGCTTCTTTGGTTAATGCCCAATCGGCAAATAATTTTGCGTTGTCTAAGTTGCGTGCATTTTTGATAATACTCATTCCACCGAGAGAATAGCCATCGCCTTCACAAGGTAGAATGCTTTCCACAGGTGCACCTTTTTCCTTTTCAGTGGCATAGCTATGCACAAAACCTATTGCAACAGCAGATTCACCTCTTGATAAGTTTGTAGTTACCAAAGCACTTTTCACATATTCAGAGACGTTAGCATTGACTTTCTTTAAGTAATCAAACGCTTTTTCTTCACCCCATAATTGAATGAGAGTTGCAATAGCTGTGTAAGTTGTGCCAGAAATTTGAGGGTCAGGCATTTGCACATAACCTTTTAAGCGTGGGTCGAGTAAGTCTGACCAGCATTTGGGATATTCTTTAATCCCTAGTGTTTTGAATTTTTCGGTATTAATGCCAAAGCCTAAAACCAACATATAGACAATAGAAGTTAAATCGCCTCTTTTGTCCATTAGGGACTTGAATTGCGGCATAATGTCTGTTTGGTTTGGAGAGCGGTATTTTTCTAATAAATTCAAATCACCTGCTTGGAAATGATGTTCGATAGTGCCTCCGTACCAAATATCCGCTTGTGGATTATTTTGTTCAGCAATTAATTTTGCCAATGTTGCACCTGTGCTGTTACGAATAAACTTCGTTTCGATGTTATGTTGCTTACCAAAGGTTTGCACTATTTTTTCGCAAGTGGTGTTTTGTACACTGCAATAAACAGTCAACTTTCCTTCAGCCATTATTTTAGTTGACAATGCAAAGGGTATGGCTAAGCAAAGTGCGGTGAGTTTTGACTTAAATTTCATTGTGTTAATTCCTTTTATATTTATGTAGAAAAGAGAAAAATAAAAATGTTATTGATTGCAAACGGGGAACTATTGTTCCCCGTCAGATTGTCTTAATAAACACTGAAAACTTTTAGAAATTATACCGCACTTTGGAAGATAACGTCCTTAGCTTTTTGTGTATAATTGTTAATTTGATCAAAATTCATATAGCGATAAGTGTCATCTTTATCTCGTTGCAAGTCTGCTGCAAAGGCAAGGTATTCTTCAACTGTTGGTAATTTTCCTAAAATAGCTGAGACTGCAGCTAGCTCTGCTGAAGCTAAGTAAACATTCGCACCTTGGCCTAAACGGTTTGGGAAGTTTCGAGTAGAGGTTGAAACTACTGTCGCATTGTTGGCTACCCGAGCTTGGTTACCCATACATAATGAACATCCAGGAACTTCAATTCTCGCACCACTTTTACCGTAAATGCTATAATAACCTTCTTCGCTTAATAATGATGCATCCATTTTAGTTGGTGGCGCAATCCATAGGCGAGTTGGGATCATACCTTTGAACTTGTCTAATAATTTACCTGCAGCACGGAAGTGTCCAATATTGGTCATGCAAGAGCCGATAAATACCTCATCAATTTTATCACCCTGAACCTCAGACAATAAACGAGCATCATCAGGATCATTTGGTGCACATAAGATTGGCTCTTTAATTTCAGCTAAATCAATTTCAATGACAGCAGCATATTCTGCATCTTCATCTGCTTCTATTAACTCTGGATTTGCAAGCCATTGCTCCATGCCTTTGATTCGACGCTCAAGAGTACGCGCATCTCCATAACCTTCAGCGATCATATATTTCAATAACACAATATTTGATTGTAAATATTCAATGATCGGTTCTTTTGCGAGTTTTATTGTACAAGCCGCCGCTGAACGCTCTGCTGAGGCATCAGAAAGCTCAAAAGCTTGTTCCACTTTTAAGTTTTCTAACCCTTCAATTTCTAAAATACGACCAGAGAAAATATTTTTCTTGCCTTTTTTCTCAACGGTGAGCAAACCTTGTTTAATCGCATAGTACGGGATTGCGTGAACTAAATCACGTAAAGTAATGCCTGGTTGCATTTCGCCTTTGAAGCGTACTAATACCGATTCTGGCATGTCTAACGGCATTACGCCTGTTGCTGCTGCAAATGCAACTAAACCAGAACCAGCAGGGAACGAAATACCAATTGGGAAACGAGTGTGAGAGTCACCACCAGTTCCTACGGTATCAGGTAATAGCATGCGGTTTAACCAAGAGTGAATAACTCCATCACCAGGGCGTAATGAAACACCACCACGATTCATGATAAAGTCTGGTAATGTGTGATGAGTCACCACATCTACAGGTTTCGGGTAAGCGGCCGTGTGACAGAAAGATTGCATGACAAGATCAGCAGAGAAGCCTAAACAAGCTAAATCTTTTAATTCATCACGTGTCATTGGCCCAGTAGTGTCTTGAGATCCAACTGACATCATACGCGGCTCGCAATATTGACCAGGGCGGATACCCTCGACACCACAAGCTCTACCGACCATTTTTTGTGCAAGAGTAAAGCCTTTTGTGCTTTTTGTTGTGATTTGGGGTTTTGCAAATACATCACTTTCAGGCAAGCCTAGTTCACAGCGTGCTTTATGAGTTAAACCACGCCCAATGATTAATGGGATACGTCCGCCTGCACGTACTTCATCTAATAATACGTTGGTTTTTAAAGTAAACTCAGCTAATAATTCATCTGTGTTATGACGGCAAATTTTGCCTGCGTATGGGTAAATATCAATCACATCACCCATATGAAGTTGGCTGACATCTACTTCAATTGGCAATGATCCCGCATCTTCCATTGTATTAAAAAAGATTGGTGCAATTTTTCCACCTAATACTACACCACCAGCACGTTTGTTTGGAATATAAGGAATATCTTCACCCATGAACCAAAGCACGGAGTTTGTGGCTGATTTACGTGATGAACCTGTGCCGACTACATCACCAACATAGGCGAGTGGGAAGCCTTTTTCTTTTAATTTTTCTAATTGTTTGATTGGTCCAATATTGCCAGCATCATCTGGCTCAATACCATCACGTGGGTTTTTGAGCATTGCAAGAGCGTGTAATGGAATATCGGGGCGAGACCATGCATCTTGTGCTGGGGAAAGATCATCTGTATTAGTTTCACCAGTTACTTTAAACACCGTTACTGTAATTTTTTCATCTAATTTAGGGCGAGATAAATACCAATCTGCATTTGCCCAAGAGGCTAAAATCTGTTTTGCAAATGCATTTCCTCTTTTAGCACGTTCTGCGACATCATGGAAATTGTCAAACATTAGAAGAGTAGAGGAAAGTGCTTTAACAGCAATTGGGGCAAGTTTATCATCGTCAAGGGCACTGAGTAGTGGCTCAATATTGTAACCGCCTTGCATTGTACCGAGGATTTGCACTGCTTTTTCGGCTGAAATCAAAGGAGAGTGAGCATCGCCTTTCACAACCGCAGCAAGGAAAGAGGCTTTTACATAAGCAGCTTCATCAACACCAGCTGGAATACGATTTTCAAATAAATTAAGTAAGTAAGTTTCTTTTCCTGCGGGTGGATTTTTTAACAGTTCAATGAGTTGGGCAGTTTGTTCTGCATCTAAAGGTTTCGGCACAATACCTAATGCTGCACGCTCATCAATATGTTGTTGATAGCTTTGTAGAAAGTTAGACATAGGTTACCTCGTTGGGTTTGCTTTTATAATGTAGGAGAACCGCTGTTAGGTTGAAGGCGGTTTGATTTCGTTACAAAAATGTTAAAACATAATAATACGTAAAAATCATCCCCTCAATAGAAAAAAGTTGAATTTTTAGCCTAGATCACGTTTCTTTATTCCAAAATTCACAAATTTTCGCTAAAATGCCAACCAATTTTTTAATTAACTAATGGAAAAAATTATGTTCGGAAAAGGTGGCTTAGGCAATTTAATGAAACAAGCACAACAGATGCAAGATCGTATGCAAAAAATGCAAGAGGAGATTGCTCAGTTGGAAGTAACTGGTGAGTCTGGTGCGGGCTTGGTCAAAATTACAATTAATGGTGCACATAACTGCCGTCGTATTGAAATCGATCCTTCTTTGATGGAAGACGACAAAGAAATGTTAGAAGATTTAATTGCAGCAGCATTTAATGATGCGGTTCGTCGTGCGGAAGAATTACAAAAAGAAAAAATGGCATCAGTAACCGCTGGAATGCAGTTGCCACCAGGGTTTAAAATGCCATTCTAAGATGTCACTTTTTGACTCTTGTAAAAAGTGACTAAAAAACCAGATTTGACCGCACTTGTTAAAAGTGCGGTCTGTTTTTATAAGATTTCTTAAGAGAATATAAAAAATGCAAACAAGTCCATTACTTGAACATCTCATTGAAAACTTACGCTGCCTTCCTGGGGTTGGTCCAAAATCAGCGCAGCGAATGGCTTATCATCTTTTACAGCGTAATCGCAATGGTGGAATGGATTTGGCTCGTGCATTAACGGAAGCAATGTCAAAAATTGGACATTGCACGCAATGTCGTACATTTACAGAAGAAGAAGTTTGTACTATTTGTAATAACTCACGTCGTCAACATTCGGGTTTACTGTGCGTCGTTGAACAGCCTTCTGATATTCAAGCTATTGAGCAAACTGGGCAATTTTCAGGACGTTATTTTGTTTTAATGGGGCATTTATCACCGCTTGATGGCATTGGTCCCAAAGAAATTGGCTTGCATTTATTGCAACAACGCCTACAAGAAGAAAGTTTCCACGAAGTTATTTTAGCAACTAACCCAACAGTTGAAGGTGATGCTACAGCCAATTACATTGCTGAAATTTGTATGCAACACAACGTCAAAGTGACTCGCATTGCTCACGGTATTCCTGTCGGTGGTGAGTTGGAAATGGTTGATGGTACAACGTTAACCCATTCTTTCTTAGGTCGCCGCCAACTTGGATAATATTTTCTAATGCGCTTGTTTATTGCAGAAAAACCGAGCTTAGCAAGAGCAATTGCTGACGTGTTACCTAAACCACATCATCGTGGTGATGGTTTTATTAAGTGTGGTAATGACGATTATGTCACTTGGTGTGTAGGGCATTTGTTAGAACAAGCCGAACCTGATGCTTATGATCCTCGTTTTAAGCAATGGTGTTTAGAGCATTTACCGATTATTCCTGAAAAATGGCAGCTTATTCCACGTAAAGAAGTTCAAAAACAACTTAATGTAGTAGAAAAGCTGATTCATCAGGCTGACATCCTAATTAACGCAGGCGATCCTGATCGTGAGGGGCAATTGTTGGTAGATGAGGTATTTAGTCATGCACAATTAAGTGTGGATAAGCTCAATCAAATCCAACGTTGTTTGATAAGTGATCTGAACCCAAGCGCAGTGCAAAAAGCCGTCAATAAATTACAACCTAACCGAAATTTTATTCCACTTGCAACTTCAGCACTTGCTCGTGCTAGAGCTGATTGGTTGTATGGCATTAATATGACTCGAGCTTATACTATTCGTGGTCGTCAAGCTGGTTATCATGGCGTGCTTTCTGTGGGACGTGTACAAACGCCTGTTCTGGGATTGATTGTACGACGCGATTTAGAAATTGAACATTTCCAACCTAAAGATTTCTATGAGGTGTTGGCACACGTTCAGCCAGAAACTCCCGAAAAAATGACCGCACTTTCAGAAGCAGAAAAAGAGCAAATCCCTGTATTTAAAGCCTTATGGCAACCGAGTAAAGCTTGTGAGGACTACCAAGATGATGATGGAAGAGTGTTGTCATTAGGTCTAGCTGAAAATGTTGTCAAACGTATTCAGGCGCAATCTGCGGAAGTGGTGGAATATGTGGACAAACGAGAAAAAGAAACCGCACCGTTGCCCTATTCTTTATCTGCTTTGCAGATCGATGCAGCAAAACGCTACGGCTTATCTGCACAAGAAGTGTTAGATATTTGTCAGCGTTTATATGAAGCTCATCGACTGATTACTTATCCTCGCTCGGATTGCCGTTATTTGCCAGAGGAACATTTTTCTGAGCGTTTCAATGTGCTGAATGCCATTTCGGTACATATTAATGATTATCAACCGCTCCCTGAAATAGTGAATCCTGAGCAAAGAAACCGTTGCTGGAATGATAAAAAAGTAGAGGCTCACCATGCTATTATTCCTACTGCAAAAAATAAACCAGTTAATTTAACTAAACATGAATGGCAAATTTACCACTTAATTGCACGTCAATATTTAATGCAGTTTTGTGTAGATGCGGAGTATCGTAAAAGCAAAATTACTCTCAATATTGCGGGTGGAAATTTTATTGCACAAGCTCGAACTTTACAAACAGCTGGTTGGAAGCAACTTTGGGGCAAAGAAGATGAGGATGAACAACAAGAGCCTTTATTACCCGTCGTAAAAAAAGGGCAAATCTTATTTTGTAAACAAGGTGAGATTGTGAATAAAAAAACACAGCCACCGAAGCCGTTTACTGATGCGACATTATTATCAGCAATGACAGGTATTGCACGTTTTGTACAAGATAAAGAATTGAAAAAAATTCTACGTGAAACAGATGGATTAGGCACAGAAGCAACACGTGCTGGCATTATTGAATTGCTGTTTAAGCGTGGTTTTTTATATAAAAAAGGGCGTAATATTCATAGTACCGAAACAGGACGCATTTTAATTCAAGCTTTGCCCGATGTAGCAACACAGCCGGATATGACCGCTCATTGGGAGTCACAACTGACAAGCATTAGTCAAAAGGAAATGAGTTACCAACAATTTATGCTTCGTTTAACTAACTCATTGCCTGAATTATTACGCTATGTGAATTTCGCTGCATTACGACAATTAAGTCAGGTAGCTCAAACGACAAAACAATCTGTAAGAAAACGAAAAAGTTCGGTAGAAAACAAGAAAAATCTTTACGTTGAATGAAATAACAACAAATAGTATTGAGAAATATAAAAATACTTGCACTTCATAGCGATATTCGATAATATCCGCACGTTAATTTTATTGCGAATTTGCAAATATAGAGAAGAGTATAATGTATCACGCACTATTATTTGGTTATGTTATTATTTCAGCTGTTTTAATCGGTTTTATCCTT
Organism: Pasteurella dagmatis; assembly: GCF_900186835.1. Taxonomy (NCBI): domain Bacteria; kingdom Pseudomonadati; phylum Pseudomonadota; class Gammaproteobacteria; order Pasteurellales; family Pasteurellaceae; genus Pasteurella; species Pasteurella dagmatis. Next base: position 1,212,576 of record NZ_LT906448.1, on the reverse strand, counting down.
TTACAACAAGGTAAAGGGGCTGATGCTGGTGCATCTTTTGGTGCTGGCGCATCTGGTACGATTTTCGGTGCAGCAGGTTCTGGTAACTTCCTATCAAAAACAACTGCTATTTTAGCGACAGTTTTTTTTGCGTTAAGTCTTGTTATTGGTAACATTAACTCTCATCGTGATAACGTTGTAAAAGGCAAGTTCGATGATTTATCTTCAACCGCAGAACAGGTACAGCAAAAATTAGAAGTACCAGCAGTTGAAACAAAGAACAGCGATATCCCTCAATAAATAAAGAATTTTAAATCTGCTCTGGTGGTGGAATTGGTAGACACGCTATCTTGAGGGGGTAGTGTCCATAGGACGTGCGAGTTCAAGTCTCGCCCAGAGCACCATTTAAAAAGCTAGAATTTTTCGAATTCTGGCTTTTTTTATACTTAAAATTTATTTATTACATACAACTTAAAGAAGATGATTTAGGATAAAAGGTTAAAGTATGCAAAATATTTCATCAGTAGAAATCGAAGAAATTCGAGGACAAATGCTAAGGTTTGCTGAGCTACAATTGAAAGATCCTATTTTGGCAGAGGATATTGTCCAAGAAGCGTTTGTCAGTGCATTGAAAAATATTGATAGTTTTAAGCGTCAGGCTGCATTAAAAACGTGGATATTTGCCATTTTAAAAAATAAAATTATTGATTATTTACGTGTGAGTAAACGCTTTATTGTAGAAAGTGATTTAGTTCAAGATGACGATGAGAGTGAGAATAGCTTTTTTGAGCGTGGTAATTGGAAAAAAGAGTATCATCCTTCTCGTTTACAAGAAGATGAGAATACCGTTTATTCAAAAGAGTTTTGGATGTTATTTGAGGCATGTTTAACGCGTTTGCCAGCATCTCAAGCTAAAGTGTTTATGATGAGAGAGTATTTAGAGCTAAATGCAGATGAAATTTGTCAGACTGAGCAAATAACTTCGTCTAATTTACATGTGCTGTTGTATCGTGCACGTTTACAATTACAACATTGTTTAACTACAAAAATGGGGGATAGATAAATGAAATATTGTTTTAAAGTCACCCAGCTGATGTCAGAATCTCACGAAAGACCTTTATCCTTTGCGGAATCCGTGGCGGTGAGATTACATCGTATGGTGTGTCCACGTTGCGATAATTTTGGTAAAAACTGTGATAGTTTGAGTAAGATGATGAAAGGATTTGCAGATGCAAATTCTCAATTGACCAAAAAAACAGATAACAATGAAAAATAATGAATAATTAGCACCTGAAAATTAAGGTGCTTTTGTTTTTTATATGGTGATAAATAAAAAAAGTGCGGTAGAAATTTTGAAAATTTTCACCGCACTTAAGTTTAGTTAGTTCCTTCTTTTGCTAAACTTCTTTCTTTGGATAGATAACTTCAGCATTCACCCATTTTACCCATGTTTGTTCTAATAATGGAATTAATGGTGCGCTATCTTCAATAATTGTATTTAAAGCAGATAGTACATCCTCTAAAGAGCTAGGTTGTTCTTGCAAGTAGCTAAGTAACCAAAAATCTAATTCAGAGAGTTGTTGCTGATTAATATCAAAATCACTATCTCGCCATACAATAATTTGACTTGGTGACTCATCAAAACGTTCGAAATCGCTAGACAAAAAGTCTACATCATAGCTTTTTAAATAAGCAGTATCAGATAACTGCATGATACTATGGCGATCCCATTCAAAACTTGCAGGGACTTCAGCGATGGAAACCTCAGCAAGTAATTGTGTATTCTCAAAGTCCATAAGTGCCAATATATTCGCTGTAAATATATTGCGTTGTTGGCAAAATGTAAGGAATTCTCCCGCAATATCTTGGAAATAAGGCGAATGTGCTTTACCTTCTTGTACAAATGCTTCTTTAGTTTGTCTCCAAAGCTCAGGTTCGATATGTTTCGGTGCTTCAACAAAGCAACGGTCAATAAAACCAAATGCGTTGTTTCTCACTAAACGAGCATAAACCGCTAAGCGATTTGGTGCATAACCATTTAATGGATCTGCATTGCCTAAGCGTACAGCATCCGCTAATGCTTGTTGCGTTTCTACAAGTGTCGGTTTAGGCTGCATTAGGGATTCCCTCGATTGATTTACTATGTTTTTGTTGCAGTTTCGCAATATGTTCTACTTCGGCATAAAGTTCTGCAAATGGTGGGAAGTTAAAATCACGCTCTAATAATGTTGGTGGAATATGAGGTAAACGTTGATACGTATATTCTAATAAGTCCCAAACATTGCCTTTAACTGCTTCACCATGTGTATCGACCAACAATTCTGGTAAATGGCGATATTCACCTTTTACTTTATTAAATGACTCGCCTGATTCTTGAACTGATTTTGCAGCAGAGTGATCTTCATCGTGCCCTGCGATATGAATATAATTTACGCGTTTTGCATCGACTTGATCTAAAAAGACATAAGGATCAAGTAAGCCGTGATTAACACCGTTTACGTAAATGTTATTCACATCTAAGTGAATTCCACAGTTTGCTTCTTGTGCAATGGCATTTAAAAATTCAACTTCATTCATTGTACTAGTAGTGGAGTGCAAATAGTAAGAGGTATTTTCTAAGGAAATTTGTAAACCTAAGAAATCTTGTACTTCACGAATGCGTTGAGCGACATGTTTTACCGCTTCTTCTGTAAATGGCATTGGCAATAAATCATATAAGTGACCTTCACATTCACAGTAACTTAAATGTTCAGAGAAGAAAACTGAGTTATATTGAGTCATTAAAGTTTTTATTCCTTTTAATAGCTCACGATCAAGCGGCGCTTGCCCCCCCAAAGAGAGAGAGAGACCATGTACTGCTAGTGGATATCTTTCTGCTGCTTGATCAAATTTATAGCGAGCAGAACCACCCATTTTGATCCAGTTTTCTGGCGCAACTTCCATAAATTGAATTGAGTTGTTTGGAGGAAGTAATAAAAAATCATCTGCCAAATCTCGACGATACCCTAATCCTGCACCTTGTAACATAGTAATTGACTCCATTTTGAAAAGGGCTGGTGTAAGGCTTACACCAGCATTATTGCGTGATTATTTAGAACCACATTTACCTTCGCCACATTTACCTTCTGCAGCTTTTGCTTTTTTATGATCGTGTGCACCACATTTACCTTCGCCACATTTACCTTCAGCAGCTTTAGCTTTGTGATCATGTGCACCACATTTACCTTCTCCACATTTGCCTTCAGCAGCTTTAGCTTTGTGATCGTGAGCACCACATTTACCTTCACCACATTTACCTTCACCTGCTTTAGTTTTTACGCATTTACCTTCTACGCAATGTGGTGCTTTATCATTTGATTTTGATTCAGCATTTACTGGAGCTGATACTGCCATTGTTAATGCACCTGCTAATGCAGCTAAAGTTGCTAATTTTTTCATTTGTTTAATCTCCTTAAAGTTAAATGGTTTGCTAAATGATTAGAGAAATCTCAACCAATCCTTGGTTGAGTTGACTTTCTTGATAAGAGAGTCTAAAGAGAGCATCCCTGCCCCCTGCGTAATTAATGGTAATAAAGTGATTAAATAAATTAATGCCATTTTATAACCATTATCACACACGTTATAACCTGCATCTGCGTGGATGGTGTACCAAGCAACTGAGGTTAAAATCGCTAAGCTTAATGCGCTAAAGCGTGTTAAAAAGCCAAATATTAGGAATAAAGGCAATAAAATTTCTGCCCCCATCGCCAAATTCCAACTGATGTCTGCTGGGATAATATTAAATGGGAAAGGAAAACTTTCTTGTACTTCCATAAACCAGTTTTCACCATTCCATTTTTCTTTACCCGATTCAAAAAATTCCCAAGCTAGGAAAAGACGTAAACCTAATAGACCGATGGCAGTCCCAATCCCTTGGATTTTGCAATTTCTAGTCATTATTCTTTGCCTCTTAATTACTGATTCACTTATAGATTATCCATTTCTTATAAGTTGCTAATGATGCTGTTCCATCAGCACCATTTGATTATGTAGGAAATGTTTCCTAACAAGTGCAACTGATAGATATCCCTATTTATCAAATTACTTTATTTGTCGAAACTACGATGATTTTCTTACAGCTTTTGTGATTTTTTCCTTAAACTCAAACAAAATCTCATTTAAACAAGAAAATATGAATTTCGAACTTTTTACAAGGTTTCTCCTTAACCATTGCGTCACGGTTTTATTAGTCGTGAGATAAATTCATTTTCTTACAACTTTTTTTAAAAAATTTTTATAATCCATTTTTTGAATTATTTGAAAATCAAAGAGTGGTAATTTTTCTCTTGTTTTTCAGTTGGTTATTTAAATCCTTCAAAGGTTGGCAAGATTAAGTTTTTCTTAATGTTTGTGTTATAAATTGTCTAAAATGGCGAATAGAGGACTTTTGTTCATTTTTTGATAGAATGAACGAAGGCTAAAAAGTGCGGTTAAAAATATGCGAATTTTATTAATAGAAGATGATTCTTTGATTGGGAATGGGTTACAAATTGGGCTCACTAAGTCGGGTTTTACAGTTGATTGGTTTCAAGACGGTAGAACAGGCTTAGAAGCAGTGAACTCGGCTCCTTATGATGCGGTAGTACTTGATTTAACGTTACCGAAAATGGATGGGTTAGAGATTTTGCAAACTTGGCGTAAAGAAAAATGTGATGTACCAGTATTGATTTTAACTGCGCGAGATACGCTTGATGAGCGAGTAACAGGATTACAACGTGGTGCAGATGATTATTTATGTAAACCATTTGCTTTAGCTGAGGTTGTGGCGCGTTTACAAGCCTTGATTCGCCGCCGTTATGGGCAATCAAACCCGATTATTGAGCATAGCCAGATACGTTTTGATCCAAATCAGCGCAAAGTTTTTTTACAAAATCAAGAAGTTGCTCTCACTACACGTGAATATAAACTATTAGAATTATTTATGTTGAATAAAGATCGGGTATTGCCACGTGCTGTAATAGAGGAAAAACTCTATACTTGGGATGATGAAGTCAGTAGTAATGCGTTAGAGGTACATATTTACAATTTACGTCAAAAATTAGGGAAACATTTTATTCGTACAGTTCACGGAGTAGGTTATACATTAGGGAAAAATGATGAGAAATCATAATTCAAAAAGCCTGCGTTTCCGTTTGATCATTACACTATCTCTAACTGCACTTTTGATCTGGTTTGTTTCAACAACGGTGGCTTGGTTTCAAGTAAGAAAGGAGGTGAATGAAGTTTTTGATGCGCAACAAATATTATTCGCACAGCGATTAGCCTCATCTGATTTACACTATATTTTGTCGAAGAACTTACCGAAAGAAACTCATAAAGAGTTGAAAAAAGCGCGTAATCGTTATGACGATGATGCTTTTGCGTTTGCAATTTTTACTCAGCAAGGCAGAGTAGTGCTAAGCGATGGTAATAATGGTGATAATTTTATTTTTTCTCCACAACAACACTTTTCAGTGGTGCCGATTCGTGAAGATGATGATCTGTGGCGTATTTTCTGGTTACCTGTCAATAAAGGGCAATTCATTATCGCAGTTGGTCAGGAAGTCGATTATCGAAACGATTTAATTAATAAAATGGTATTTGGGCAAATGTGGATCTGGTTTGCCAGTTTACCTCTCTTCTTGGGAATTATCGTTTGGATTATTACACGTGAGCTAAAAAGCCTTAAGCAATTAAGTGCTCAACTTGAACAGCGTAACCCTGATGATACAACGTTACTCTCTATGGATAATTTACCGACAGAGATACTGCCTTTAGTGAAAAACTTAAATCAATTTTTAGACCGCACTTCTACGATGCTGTTACGAGAACGCCGTTTCACTTCTGATGCAGCACACGAATTGCGTAGTCCATTGTCAGCATTGCGTATTCAAACCGAAGTTGCACAGCTCGCCGGTGATGATGTGGTATTACGTGAGCAAGCATTACACAATTTAACCCAAGGTATTGATAGGGCGACACAATTAATTGAGCAGTTATTAACTTTATCACGTTTAGATAGTTTGAAATCTCTTGAGAATAAGGAGGAAATTCATTGGGATAAATTAGTTCCTTCTTTGATTGGTGAATTGTATTTCCAAGCACAAAAACGTCAAATGGATTTACAATTTGAGTTAGTTGCTACACCACCAGTCAAATTTGGGCAACCATTATTGCTCTCATTAATGTTACGAAATTTGATTGAAAATGCCATTCGATATTGCCCTAAAGGCAGTACTATTAAAGTGATTTTGTCAGAGAATTGTCTCATTGTTGAAGATAATGGTGGTGGCGTGAATGAAACTGATTTACCAAAATTAGGACAGCGTTTTTATCGCCCCGCAGGCCAGAATGAGAAGGGAAGTGGTTTGGGCTTATCTATTGTACAACGCATTGCTGAATTACATCATTACCAAGTAAGCTTAGAAAATATGAAAAATCCAAATGGTTATATAGAAGGATTTAGAGCTTTGATTTTATTAAAAAAATAGTTATTGTCCATTGCTTTATTTTGCGAGATGTTTATAATTAGTGCTATTTTTAAGCAAGTTTTATTCATTTCTATTATAGAGGAAAAACGATGAAAATTAGTGCAAGAAACCAATTTAAAGGTAAAGTTGTTGCCTTAGAAAAAGGCGCAGTAAATGCAGTAGTGAGTATTGATATTGGTGGTGATAATATAATCACTTCTACCATTTCAATGGCTGCAGTCGATGAATTAAAACTTGAAGTAGGTAAAGAAGCTTACGCAATCATTAAAGCAACTTCTGTAATGGTTGGTGTGGAGTAATTTTAAATTAAGAAGAAAAAGCCTTGTGTAATCACAAGGCTTTTTTGTTTCTACTCGTTATTGCATTTTGATGAATGGACTGTTTTAACTAATTCGCGCATTTTTCATAATTCTATCTTTTGTCACTTTCCATTCACGTTCTTTAATATCTTCGCGTTTATCATGTTGTTTTTTACCTTTAGCTAGACCAATTTTGACTTTTGCCCAAGCATTTTTCCAATATAAAGAGAGTGCAACAATTGTGTAGCCATCACGGTTTGCTTTGCCAAATAATGAAGCAAGTTCTTTTTGATTCAGTAAAAGTTTACGCGTACGTGTTGGATCGCACACAATATGAGTAGAAGCTACGCTCAGTGGTTGTATTGTTGCGCCGAACAAATACGCTTCGCCATCTTTGAAAATAATATAGCTATCGCTGATATTTGCTTTACCCGCACGCATAGATTTTACTTCCCAACCTTGCAGTGAAAGTCCTGCTTCAATTTCTTCTTCAATAAAGTAATCGTGTCTTGCCCGTTTATTGAGAGCGATGGTATTTGAGCTAACTTTCGCTTTTTTCTTTGTCATAATTATCCGTATTTTGTAAAAAAGATTGAGCCTAATTCTACAGAATCTTGTGTGAGATAGCAAAATTGCTTGCAATCAATTATGTTCTCTATAACATTGTTTTTTATCTGAGATGCTATTTATTTTTGGCATTAAATTAGATTAAAAAATGGTACTTACTATGAAATATAAAGATTTGCGTGATTTTTTGGATTTGCTTGAACAGCGTGGTGAGCTAAAACGAATTAAACAAGAAGTTGATCCATACTTAGAAATGACAGAAATTGCCGACCGCACTTTAAGAGCCGGCGGGCCCGCTTTATTGTTTGAAAAACCAAAAGGGTTTGATATTCCTGTTCTGTGTAATTTATTTGGTACACCAAAACGTGTAGCAATGGGAATGGGGCAAGAAGAGGTATCTTCGTTGCGTGATGTGGGTAAATTACTTGCCTTTTTGAAAGAGCCTGAACCACCAAAAGGCTTTAAAGATTTTTTATCTAGTATTCCACAATTTAAGCAAGTGCTGAATATGCCAACTAAAGTGCTTGGGCGTGCAGACTGCCAACAGGTAGTATTAAAAGGTGATGATGTGGATTTATACAAATTGCCTATTATGCAATGTTGGAAAGATGATGTCGCACCTTTAGTCACTTGGGGGTTAACGATTACTAAAGGTCCATTAAAAAAACGCCAGAACTTGGGTATTTATCGTCAACAGCTTATTGCAAAAAATAAATTAATTATGCGTTGGTTGTCACATCGTGGTGGAGCCTTAGATTTCCAAGAATGGAAAGAAACTCACCCAGGAGAGCCTTTTCCTGTTTCGGTGGCATTAGGGGCAGATCCTGCAACTATTTTAGGCGCAGTTACACCAGTGCCAGATACTTTATCTGAATATGCTTTTGCAGGTTTATTGCGAGGCACAAAAACCTCTGTAGTTAAATCACTTAGTAACGATTTGGAAGTACCAGCCAGTGCAGAAATTGTGTTAGAAGGGTATATCGATCCAAATGAAACGGCACTTGAAGGGCCTTATGGCGACCATACGGGGTACTATAATGAACAGGAGTATTTCCCCGTTTTTACTGTCACGCATATCACAATGCGTAAAGATCCAATTTATCATTCCACCTATACGGGTCGTCCACCTGATGAGCCAGCTGTGTTAGGTGAGGCGTTAAATGAGGTATTTATTCCAATTTTGCAAAAACAATTCCCTGAAATAGTAGATTTCTATTTACCGCCAGAAGGTTGTTCCTATCGTTTAGCTGTAGTGACAATCAAAAAACAATATGCAGGTCACGCAAAACGAGTAATGATGGGTGTGTGGTCTTTTTTACGTCAGTTTATGTACACTAAGTTTGTGATTATTTGTGATGATGATGTTAATGCTCGTGATTGGAAAGATGTGATTTGGGCAATTACTACCCGTTGCGATCCTGCTCGTGATTTAACGTTAGTGGAAAATACGCCGATCGATTATTTAGATTTTGCTTCACCAGTAGCAGGCTTAGGCTCGAAAATGGGGATAGATGCTACCAATAAATGGGCAGGTGAAACCCAACGTGAATGGGGCATTCCAATTAAGAAAGATCCTGACGTGGTGAAAAAAGTCGATGCAATGTGGGATAGTTTAGGAATTTTCGATGAATAATCTCTAACACAATAAAAAGTGCGGTGAAAAACTTATAAATTTCACCGCACTTTTTGTGTCTTTTCTTTGTGATATATTTAATTTAAGCGGTTGCGTTATGAGCTAAGTGAGCAAATTCCTCAAAGAATGTTGGGAATGTTTTTGTCGTACAATTTGGATCTAAAATGGTGACAGCTGTGTTTGATAATGCTACTAAAGCAAAACACATCGCCATACGGTGATCGTTATAGGTTTCAATTTCAGCGTGTTGGAATTTATCTAATGCCAACGGTTGAATACGGATAAAATCCTCACCTTCTTCCACTTCAGCGCCAACTTTGCGCAGTTCTTTTGCCATTGCAGATAAACGATCCGTTTCTTTTACTCGCCAGTTATAAATATTACGGATAAGCGTTTCACCTTGAGCAAAAAGTGCGGTAGTGGCAATAGTCATTGCTGCATCTGGAATATGGTTCATATCCATATCAATACCTTTGAGTTCACCTTGCTCAACTTCAATGAAGTCCTCGCCCCAAGTGATTTTTGCCCCCATTTTTTCCAAGACATTGGCAAATAGGCGATCACCTTGAATACTGTTTTTGCCTACACCAGTCACTTTTACTTTGCCTTTAATTGCTGCAGCCGCTAAAAAATAAGACGCTGATGATGCATCGCCTTCCACTAAGAAGGTGTTTGGAGATTGATATTGCTGATTTCCTTGGACTATAAAACGTTGGTAATTTTGGTTTTCGACATGGATACCAAAAATTTTCATCATATTTAATGTGATATCAATGTAAGGTTTCGATACTAAATCACCGATGATTTCAATTTCAGTATCAGTTTTCGCCATTGGTGCAGCCATTAAAAGTGCGGTCAAAAATTGAGATGAAACTGAACCGTCAATTTTGATTAATCCACCTTGTAGGCCTGTATTGCGAATAACAAGGGGAGGGTAGCCTTCTTGTTCTAAATAGCGAATATCGGCACCAGCTTGTAATAACGCATCAACTAAATGCCGAATTGGACGTTCTTTCATACGAGGTTCACCCGTCAAAATAATTTCATTTTGTCCTTCCGTTTCTGCATTTGATAAGCAAAGTGCGGCAGTGAGCGGGCGCATTGCAGTGCCGGCATTGCCTAAAAATAATGCTAAGCCGCCTTGCCATTCAAACGCACGTCCAAGCCCCTCAATAGTGCATACTGATTTATCATCAGAAAGTCGATAATTCACGCCTAATTGTTTGAGAGCGTTTAACATATGCCGAACATCATCGCTGTCTAATAAGTTTTTTACTGTTGTTGTGCCATTAGCAAGCGCAGCGAGCAATAAGGCGCGATTGGATAGGCTCTTTGAACCGGGCAGTCGAATTTCGCCTTCAATATGTGTAATAGGGTTTAAAGTAATAGAAGTGGCATTTTGCATAAAATTTCGTATTTCCTCGATTATTCAACAAAAGTGCGGTTAAATTTTTAAAATTTCTGATAACGCATCAATAAAACGTTGGTTTTCTTCTGGGAGACCAATGCTGATTCGCAAATGATTTGGTAGACCATAACTCGCAATTGGGCGCACGATCACGCCTTTATGTAATAACGCTTGATAAATTGGTTGAGCTGGCTGCTGTAAATCAAGCATCACAAAGTTTCCTTTTGAGGGAATATAGCTTAAGCCTTTGGTTGTAAAGAAATCTTCTAATAATTTCAGCCCTTGGCGATTGTTTTCTGCCACTTTTGCAATAAATGAATCATCATTAATCACCGCAGTTGCTGCAGCTAATGCAAGGCTATTGCAGTTAAATGGTTGGCGTACACGATTGAATAAGTCAGCAATTTCAGAGGAAGATACTGCATAGCCAATGCGTAATCCGGCTAAGCCATAAGCTTTAGAAAGCGTACGACAAATCACTAAATTTTTGTGTTTGTTCAGCAAAGCAAAAGAATCAACACGTTCTTCGGGTAGCGTAAATTCAGTATAAGCTTCATCTAATACGACGATCACTTGTTCTGGCACGTTGCTTAAAAATTCAGAAATTTCCACCGCACTTAGAAACGATCCTGTTGGGTTATTTGGGTTGGCAAGATAAATCAATTTGGTTTTATCTGTGATTGCCTGTAAAAAGGCATCAAGATTTGCTCCATAATTTTTCGCAGGGATTTCAACTTTCTTTGCATTAATCGCTTGAGTAACAAGGGGATAAACAATGAACGCATATTGCGAGAACATAATTTCATCATTTTCATTGGCAAAAGTGTGCGCTATAAGTTCGAGTAAATCATTCGAACCATTTCCTAATGTGATTTGTTCCGCATTTAAACCAAATTTTTTTGCCACCGCTTGTTTAAAGTAGAAACCGTTGCTGTCTGGATAGCGTGTTAAATTATCCAGTTCAGCTTGGATTGCTTGTTTAGCACTTTCAGGTAAACCAAATGGATTTTCATTGGATGCTAGCTTGATAATATTTGAGATGCCAAGCTCTCGTTCTAATTCTTCGACTGGCTTGCCGGCTTGATAAGGTAATAGCGTTTTAACGCCTTCATTTGCGATATTGATGTATTGCATAATTTTTTCTCGTTATTGTTCTTTGTGATAGAAAGGGCGTAGTTGTACGCCCTCATTCTAAAATTTGATGAAAAACGACCGCTCTTTTAGCGATTTTCTTCGGCGAATTTTTTCATAAAGCAAATTAATGCTTCCACACCTTGAATCGGCATTGCATTGTAGATTGATGCTCGCATACCGCCTAACACTTTATGACCTTTCAATGCGTGTAAGCCAGCTGCAGTAGCTTCTGCTACAAATTTTGCATTTAACTCGTCATTGCCTGTTGTAAAGGTGACATTCATTAATGAACGGTTTTGCTTTGCTACTGGATTGCGGTAGAAATCACTTTGATCTAGATATTGATAAAGCAATTCTGCTTTTGCTTGGTTGCGTTTTTGTACTTCGGGTAAACCACCAATCGACAATAAGTACTTGAATACTAATGCACATAAATACCACGCAAATGTGGGTGGTGTGTTGATCATTGAATCTGCATTTTTTTGTACTTCGTAGTTCCAAATTGTTGGTGTACTTTTGCGAGCGTGACCAATTAAATCTTCACGTACAATCACTAATGTAATTCCTGCTGGACCTAAGTTTTTTTGTGCGCCTGCATAAATTAAACCGAATTTACTAATGTCAATTTCACGTGACAGAATATTCGATGACATATCCGCTACAAGCACCGCATCACCAACATTCGGTACATCAAAAATTTCAACACCACTAATCGTTTCATTTGGGCAATAGTGCACATAATCATATTGTTCTGCGATATCGCTAAAATCTAACTTACCGACTTTCAGTTCATCATTTTGTTCTAAAATGTTGATTTCATCAATTTCACCGAATAAACGGGCTTCTTTTGCGGCAGTTGCAGACCAATGACCACTAGTTAAATAGAGAGCTTTACCATTTTCTTTGAGTAGGTTCATTGGAATGGCAGCAAATTGACCACGCGCACCACCTTGTAAAAAGAGAATTTGATAATTATCAGGAATGCGATAAAGTTTACGGAAATCTTGCACTGATTGTGAAGCCAGCTCCATAAACAGTTTACCACGATGACTAACTTCCATTACTGAAGTATGTTGGTCTTGCCAGTTAGTGAATTCAGCCTGTGCTTGTGCTAAAACCTCACTTGGAATCATCGCCGGACCCGCACTAAAATTGAATACGTTTGACATTTTCACTTCCTTTAATTAATTAGAAAAATAATTTAGTAGTTTTATCACCTCACCCCATTCTAATCAATGATCTTTTGTTGAAAAATTGTTATTTTTCTATTTAATTTTTAAAAACTTAAGGAACGCTTTGACGAGTGCGATAAAAATAGATACATTAAGTATAGTTAATAGCTTAAATTAATTTTGAGAGAGTCATCTAATGGAAACTGTGAACAAACAATCTTTTCAAGAAGTTTTAGAGTATGTGCGTATGTATCGTTTAAAAAATAAACTTGCGCGTGATCGTGAAGATAATAATCGCAAGATTCGCGATAACCAAAAACGTGTATTATTATTGGATAACCTAAACCAATATATTAATGATAATATGTCGATTGAAGATGTGCGTGCAATCATTGAGAGTATGCGTGATGATTATGAAAGACGTGTTGATGATTATATGATTCGTAACGCAGAAATTTCACAACAGCGTCGCGATATCCGTGAGAAAATGAAAGAGCAAAAGCAAGCTCATCAAGCGTTAATTAAAAAAGCGTAATATGCTAAAAAATAAAACAAAGCGGTTCATTTTGAACCGCTTTTTTAGCTCCTGAAATATATGTTTAATCTAATTGTTTTCCTTTTAATTCAGGAATCAAGAAGATTGTTGCAAGCATATCAATAATATAAATGCTGGCTAAGAATGCGATGGCCAATTGGAATGAGTAGGTTGATACTAATGCCCCCACAACGATTGGACCAAATCCGCCTACCGCTCTACCTAAGTTAAATAATACGTTTTGTGCAGTGGCACGCGCTTGAGTTGGATATGCTTCGGACATTAATGCACCGTAGCCACCCATCATACCATTCACAAACATCCCTAATACAGCACCAGCAATCAGCATATAGGTTGGATCAGAAAGTTGTGAATAAGTATAAATACTAATAACAGCCCCAGCTTGGAAGAGTAGGAAACTTGGTTTACGACCAATGCGATCAGCAAGCTGACCAAATAGCCAAATACCAAACATCATTCCGCAAATCGTTACCGCTGTCCATAAACCGGATTGGGTTAAACTAAATCCAAGTTGTTTTGATAAAAAATTTGGCATCCAAATCATAATGCCATAGTAACCAAAGTTTTGTACTGAGGTTAACAGTACGATCCCTGCACTGATTTTGAAGGTTGCTTTATCTTTAACGAGCAACTTAAATGAATCCCACTTTGAAGATCTTTGTTCCGCAAGTGCGGTCTGTTTTTTAACAAAAATTTCTGGTTCATGGAGTTTTGCTCGTAAATACCAAGCAACAAATGCAGGGAAAATACCGACTAAGAACATTCCTCGCCAGCCAATGTGCGGTAATAATAATGGAGTTAATAAGGCCGCAGCGAGTACACCAACTTGCCAACCTAATGCAACATAAGAGGATGCTTTTGCACGATGACGCGCAGGCCAAGCTTCGGCTGCAAGTGCCATACCAATCCCAAATTCACCTCCTAAACCTACACCAGCAATAGTACGATAAATCAGTAAATCCCAATAACCTTGTGCAAATGCACAAAGTCCAGTGAATACTGCAAAGAGGACGATAGTCCAAGTGAGTACTCGAATACGTCCATATTTATCACTTAATGCTCCAAAAATGATTCCACCCGCAACTGCACCGATTAATGTCCAAGTAACAAGTGATCCTGATTGTGCAGGGGTAAGTGCTAAATCTGCAGAAATTGCACTCAGCATAAAACCGAGTATAAGAAGATCGAATCCATCCATAGCATAGCCTACAGCAGATCCTAGAAGGGCTTTCCAGCCATCTTTATTGACATTGTCGTTCATATTGTGATCCTTTTTACTACTCTCTGGTAGCGATTAAAAGTAGAGGAGAATTTCTCTGAATAAGAAATTGTGGCGTAGTTTACGGATTTTTATGAGCTTTGCAAGCAACTTTAAAATAAAAGTGAGTGCATAATTTGTATTAAAAAAGTTATTAATATGTAAAAAAATTATATTAATTTTTAAAATATACAAATGAAGTAGTAGGATGATTAAATAAATGGAGTAAAATTTTAATTATGCTGGTTAAAAATGTGACGACCATCTTATTTTTTAATTGCTATCTAGTATTATTTGTGATCTAAATCACATCATTACGTTAGTATTTACTCTATAATTCGCATCTCAAATAACTCTATTTGATTTTTAATTTTATTAAGGAGTCAAACAATGACTATTGCTATTATTATAGCGACCCATGGTGTTGCAGCAGAGCAATTACTTAAAACCACAGAAATGTTGATTGGTGAGCAGGAAAATGTTGCTACTATCGACTTTGTTCCTGGTGAAAATGCTGAAACGATAATGACTAAATACCAAGAAAAATTATCAACAACATTATCTCATTGTGATGAAGTATTGTTTTTAGTTGATACTTGGGGCGGTAGCCCATTCAATGCTGCAAACCGCATCGCTGATGGTAAAGAGAATATGGATATTGTAACTGGTGTCAATATTCCTATGCTTGTTGAAACTTTTATGGCACGTGATGATAATCCAAGTTTGCAAGAATTAGTTGCAATTGCGCTTGAAACTGGTCGCACTGGTGTTCGTGCATTACGTTATCAAGAAGAGGAAGATGAGCCAGCTCAAGCTGCGCCAGCTAATCAAGCTGTAAAACCAGTTGAACCATCTGTAGTAAAAGCAAATGGTGTTGGTCATTTAGAAATTGGTTTAGCTCGTATTGATGACCGTTTAATTCATGGTCAAGTTGCAACGCGTTGGACAAAAGAAAGCCGTGTTACTCGTATTGTTGTTGTAAATGATGATGTAGCAAAAGATAGTGTGCGTTCAACAATGTTGAAAAGTGTTGCACCTCCAGGGGTGACTGCTCATGTAGTTGATGTCGAAAAAATGATCCGTGTTTATAATAATGCTGAATATGCGGGTGAACGTATGATGTTGTTATTCACTAATCCAACAGATGTTGTACGTTTAATGGAAGCAGGCGTTGAGTTTAAGTCAATCAATGTAGGTGGTATGGCGTATAAAGATGGTAAGAAAATGATTACTAGTGCAGTCGCTGTTGATGATAAAGATATTGAAGCTTTCAAAGTATTAGATGCTAAAAATATTGAGCTTGATGTACGAAAAGTATCAAATGATAGCCGTCAATACATGATGGATCTTTTAAAGAAAAATAATTTGATTTAAAAACATTAACCAAAGGAAACTAACATGGAAATTTCAACTTTACAAATTATACTCGTGTTCCTTGTTGCCTGTGTATCAGGTATGGGATCCATTTTGGATGAGTGGCAAACACACCGTCCTTTAATTGCTTGTACCTTAATTGGCCTTGTATTAGGTGACATTAAAACAGGTATTATCGTAGGCGGTACATTAGAATTATTAGCATTAGGTTGGATGAATATAGGTGCCGCACTTGCTCCAGATGCAGCGCTCGCTTCTGTAGTATCAACAATTCTTGTTATTGTTGGTGGCCAAGACATTTCAACGGGTATAGCAATTGCAATCCCACTTGCTGCAGCAGGTCAAGTGTTAACCTATGTTGTGCGTGCAATTACTGTTGGTTTCCAACACGCAGCGGATAACGTGATTGAAAGTGGTGATTTAAACAAATTAGATTGGATTCATCGTTCAGCTTTATTATTACAAGCAATGCGTATTGCAATTCCAGCATTAATTGTTGCAATGACAGCTGGTACTGACACCGTGCAAGATATGTTAAATGCAATTCCTGATGTTGTAACAACAGGTCTGAAAATTGCAGGTGGCTTCATTGCAGTTGTAGGTTATGCGATGGTAATTAATATGATGCGTGCTGGTCACTTAATGCCATTCTTCTATGCTGGTTTTGTTATTGCGGCATTCACCGACTTCAACTTAGTTGCATTAGGTGTACTAGGTGCAATTATGGCAGTGCTTTATATTCAACTTCACCCTAAATACAACCAAAGCAAACAAGTGGTGCAAGTAGTAAGCAATGGTAACAACGATCTTGATAACAGATTAGATTAATAGGAATTACAACAATGACAACTGAAATTAAAAAAGTAACGCAAAGCGATTTAAACGCAGTAGTACGTCGTTCTAATCTTTTCCAAGGTTCTTGGAACTTTGAGCGTATGCAGGCACTAGGTTTTGCCTATTCAATGGTACCTGTTATCAAGCGTTTATATCCAGATCCAAATTCACAAGAGCGTAAAGATGCAATCAAACGCCATTTAGAATTTTTTAACACTCAACCATTCGTAGCTGCGCCTGTATTAGGTGTAACTATTGCGATGGAAGAAGAGCGTGCAAATGGTAAAGAAATTGACGATGCAGCAATCAATGGTATTAAAGTGGGTTTAATGGGTCCTTTAGCTGGTGTGGGTGACCCAATTTATTGGGGAACTGCGCGCCCTGTATTTGCTGCATTAGGTGCTGGTTTAGCAGTAAATGGTAATATTTTAGGCCCAATCCTATTTTTCGTATTATTCAACCTTGTTCGTTTAGCAACACGTTACTTTGGTGTAACCTATGGTTACAAAAAAGGGCTTGATGTGGTTGGTGATATGAGTGGTGGTTTACTGCAAAAGTTAACTGAAGGTGCATCAATCCTTGGTTTATTTATTATGGGTGCTCTTGTTCAGAAATGGACAAGTATTAACGTTCCATTCGTTGTCGCGAACATTCAAATGCAAGATGGTACAACGCGTGTCGAAACTATCCAAACTATTTTAGATAGTTTAATGCCTGGTTTATTACCACTATTACTTACGTTTGCTTGTATGTGGTTATTACGCAATCGTGTAAATGCATTATGGATTATCATTGGTTTCTTTGCTATTGGTATTTTAGGTGCATGGACAGGTATTTTAGCGTAAGATAAAATCAGACAATTGATATTTAAAGCCTTGAGAATTCAAGGCTTTATTTTTATGTAACAAATGCTTACATTATGTAAAATAAATGTAATATCATTTAAATAATGAGAGATTGTAGTTGAAAATGTAGTCCAGATGTCACGTTTATTTTAGGGTTTCGGTTGACAACCTTTATATTTATTGTGACAATTGGCAAGAATATAGGGCAATATACTTATTGACTGCATTACAGTAATAAAAATAAAGCCTTGTATAAAATCAATGTTAAGAGGACTTAATTTATGAAAAAAACAATTATTGCATTAGCAACAGCTGCTGTATTTGCAACTTCTGCAAATGCTGCAACAGTATATGAAAAAGATGGCGCTAAAGTAGAAGTTGGTGGTGCTGTTCGCGTATTATTAAGCAAAGAAAAAGATAAACGCGCTGATTTAATTAATGACGAATCTCGTTTAGAAATTAAAGCGAGCCAAGATTTAGGTAACGGCTTAGGTGCATTAGGTGGTTTAGAAATACGTTTTGAAGATACAGATTCATCTAACTCTTTTGGTAGCCCAACAACTCACCAACTTTATGCAGGTTTTGATTACGAAGGTATCGGTACATTAACATTTGGTAAACAAACCACTAATGGTGACGATATTGAAATAAATGAAAATACCTATACTTGGGGTGGTAATAATAATTTAACTGCAGATGCTGAAAAATCAATTAAATTCCGTTCTGCAGAATGGAGTGGTTTTAGCTTTGGTTTAGATTACCTATTTGGTAATGCGATCAAGAAAGATGGTCCAGACTTAACAAATCGTTATGCTATTGAACATCTTGCTCTTTTACCACAAGAGTATAAATATGGTTATCAAGCATCAGTATTCTATACTCGTGAATTAATTAAAGATCTTAGCTTTAACTTAGCAGCAGGTTATGGTGTTGATACTTATGATTCAGAGTCAACTAAAAAAACAAGTGAGTTAAAATCTTGGAGAGTTGCTTCACAATTAGCTTATGGTCCAGTTACCTTTGGTGCTGAATACGGTCAAAGCATTAATAAAGCACGTGATATTAAAGCAGCGACAGGTAAATATCTTTTAGTGTCTTCTAGCTTCCAAATTGCAGAGCCTTCTAAAGTATATGTTCAATGGATCAATACTCGTTCTAAAGTGCATTTAGGTCAGCCAATTGAAGATCTTTCAGTTCCTGGTTACGGACTCTGGATACATCCTAATGCTAAAGCTGAAGAAAATACTTATCTTGTTGGGGTAGATTACAAATTACATAAGAATGTAGTAACTTACCTTGAGTATGCTCACTCAGTAATTAAAAATGAAAGCAAATTTCAATGGTATGAAACTAGCAGCCGTGAATTGGTAGATCCAGTTTATTCAAGCAAAATTACTGTAAGAGACAACAAAGTTGGCGTAGGCTTACGTGTATTCTTCTAATCTATTGTTAGATTAAGTGATAAAAAGGGATGGTTTTTGCTCCATCCCTTTTGTTTTACGTGAAATTTACTTTAAAAGCTAAGTTTGCTACTATTTTGCCATTTTAGAATAGTACGCCATCGATATGTTTATGATAAATACATTACTTCTTCTCGGAATTGTTTTGTTTTTTTGTTATGCGTTTTATGATCAATTTGTTATGGACCTTTGGAAGGGCAAAACGCTTTTGAAAGTGCACTTAAAAAAACAGGCAAAAAAAGATGCTGTGATTTTTATAGTGTTAATTTTCATTATTATTTATCAAACACAAGCAAATATCTCATCTGTTACCCTATATTTACTCGGTATGCTGATTGTCTTAACAGTTTATGCTGCTTTTGTGCGTGCACCAGTTTTATTACTCAAAGAAAAAGGGTTTTTTTTCGGTAATCTATATTTTCAATATGATAAAATTAATCAAATTAATTTGGCAGAGAACAATATTTTAGTGATTGATCTTATTACTGGAAAACGTTTACTCGCCCATTTATTAAATGAAGAAGATAAATCATTATTAGTACAATTTTTTGGTGGTTATAGAAAATAGGGGACAAAATGGGGATCTATAAACTAATTGGCTGTGAGCAAAATTATCTGTGGGGAGGAAAGCAATTTATTCCTCAATTGCTTGGTATAAATAATAGTACGGATCAATATTATGCAGAATGGTGGTTAGGGGCTCATTCTTCAGCACCAGCATTAGTTGAATTTGCAGATAGAAGACAGCCTTTAACACAACTATTATCAGAGTCACCGCAATTATTAGGTAAAAAAAGTGCGGTACAATTTGGGCAAGATTTACCGTATTTATTGAAGATCCTTGATGTAGCTAAGCCTCTTTCAATCCAGTTACACCCAACGAAACAACAAGCAGAGCTTGGCTTTATTGAAGAAAATGAAAAAGGGATTGCTTTAAACGATCCTAAGCGTACTTATAAAGATCGAAATCACAAACCTGAAATGATGATTGCGTTATCTGATTTCTGGTTATTACACGGTTTCAAACGCAAATCCGCGATTTTAGCTACTTTGCTACAACGACCTTCTCTAGTCACATTAGCAGCACAATTAGAAAAACAAAGTTTATCGGATTTTTATGCCTTCATTATGCAGGCAACGCAGTCGCAATTGGCTGAGTGGCTATTGCCAATTATTAAAGAAAACCAAGCTGCATATTCAGCTCAACAATTAAATTTGGATAATCCTGATTATTGGGTACTTTACACAATAGATATAATGGATATTTCTGCTGAAAAATTAGATGCAGGGTTAGTGTGTTTCTATCTTTTTAATATTGTGCATTTGAAAGAAGGTGAAGGGATTTTCCAAGATGCGGGCATTCCACACGCTTATCTTCGTGGGCAAAATATTGAATTAATGGCGTGTTCAGATAATGTTATTCGTGGTGGATTGACTCCAAAACACGTGGATATTCCTGAATTGTTGAAAATTGTCGATTGCCAAGAAGTTGATCCAAAAATCATTAAAAAAGCGCCAGAAAGCCACCGTATTTTCACTTATCCAACACCTGCAAAAGATTTTGCATTGACAAATATTCGTTATCAGCAAAGTGAATTACATCAATGCCACTCTTATAGTGCAGCGATTTTGCTAGTGATGTCTGGGCAAGTAAAAATTTCGCAAAATTCCACCGCACTTGTATTAAAACAAGGTGAGGCTGCATTTATTTCAAGTGATGTGGATTACCAAATTGAAGGTGTGCAAGATGGTTACTGTGTAGTTGCAGCATTGCCTTAATGAAAAGAAAATCGGTTAACTTGGTTAACCGATTTTTTATTACTGATTTAAGTACTGCATCAAAATTTTAGAGCGACGTTGGTAGTTATAGTTTTTTCTTTTTCCTTCGGGTAATGCGTTGACTGTTGTTAATTCAAAGCCTCGTTCTTGAAACCAATGGACTGTGCGAGTTGTCAAAACGAATAAGGTTTGAATGTTCAATTGTTTTGCCCGTTTTTTGATAGCCTCTAATAATACATCGCCACGTGATGAATTACGATAATCAGGGTGCACCGCAACACAAGACATTTCTGCCATACTTTCCTCAAAGTAGCAATTTAATGCTGCACAAGCAATGATCACACCATCACGATCAATAATCGTGTAATTGTTAATCTCCATTTCGAGCTGTTCACGTGAGCGTTTCACTAAAATACCTTGTTGTTCTAATGGTCGGATAAGCTCAAGTAATGCGGGAATATCATTAACTGTGGCTAAGCGAATCGTTTCAGAAAGCTCCATTGAAAGCTGTGTTCCTACACCGTCACGAGTGAATAACTCTTGTAATAATGAGCCATCTTCTTCATAACTAATCAGATGAGCTCGTTTTATTCCTGCACGGCAAACTTCGATTGCGGCTTGTAAAAAACGGGCTTGAGAGCTGTGATATTGATCTTGTTGAATTAAATTTTGCAAATGTTGTTCTGCTTGGTGTGGCAACAAATCAGAAATAGTATTACCATTTTCATCCAGAATACCTTGCGTATTTGAGAAACCAATAAGTTTTTCTGCTTTTAACTTAATTGCAATTTGCATCGCAATTTCTTCAAAAGGTAAATTAAAATTTTCACCTGTTACAGAGGGGGCAATCGGGCCGATTAGCACAATTGTATTACGCTCTAATTGTTGTTGAATACTTTCGGTATTTACGCGACGGATTTTACCGCTATGTTGGTAATCTATCCCATCATCAACGCCAATGGGCTGAGCGATCACAAAGTTACCACTTACAACATTGGTTAAAGGCGAATGAGCAAGGCGTAATGAAAGCAGTGATGAAAGATCATAATGTAATTTTCCGACGGCTTGTTTAACAAGTTCTAAACTTTGTAAATCCGTGATACGGATATTCTTGTAATATGTGGGTTCAATTTGATGTTGTAAAAGCAAATCATTGATTTGGTATCTCGCGCCAAATACAATCACGAGTTTGATATTGAGGCTATGTAATAGGTTGATATCATTAATGATATTAACAAAATTAGGACTAGCAATGGTATCTCCGTCAAGCATAATCACGAAGGTTTTCCCATTATGCATATTGACATAAGGGGTGGACTGTCTAAACCAATGAACTAATTCAGTGCTACGCATATTCTTTCCTGTTAAATATTTATTCTATTTTTTTGAATTTATATTCATTTTAAGAAATGTGCAAGTGGAAATTTACAGAAATAAAAAATGCGGTGAAAATTCACCGCACTTATTAAAAAAGGATTAAGCAACGACGTTGAATTGTGCCTTCATTAATGCTTCAAAATCGGTACAACCACCGATTGGTTTTTCATCGATGAATATTTGTGGCACAGTTTCTACAGGCTTACCAACAGACTTTGATAAATCTGCTTTAGAAATACCTTCAGCAATAATATCAACATATCGGTAGTCAAAATCTGGCAAGGTATTTTTTAATTTATCTGCTAGTGACTTTGCACGTACGCAGTATGGGCAGCCAGGACGACCGAAAATAACAACGAACATAATATTCCCCTTTGGATTTAAAATAAGTAAGTTTGCGCAATTTGCGTTTAGGTATTTTACTGTATTTGAGCTAAAAATATAAAGTATTTTTCCATTACACAGATTACGTGTAATATAGCCGAATTATTATAGAAATTTTTCTTAAATGAATGCAGATGAAATTATTGATACTATGCCGAGAACCTCGTTTATATAGCTGCCAACGTTTAAAACAAGCAGCTGAACACAGTGGGCATTCCGTTGATATTTTAGATCCTAATCGTTGTTTGTTAAATCTTGCTGAAAATTCACCGCACTTTACGTTGTATTATCAGCCTACTCTTGATGATGAACCTTATCTTTTGCCTGAATATGATGCGGTTATTCCACGTTTTGGATCTGCTAGTACAAGAATGGGATGTGCAGTATTACGCCATTTTCAAGCGAAGCAGACGTTATGCTTGAACGATGAAAGTGCCTTTTTGAAAGCGCGTGATAAATGGTTAAGTTTACAGTTGCTCGTTGAAAATGGCATAGCAGTACCAGTCTCCTTGTTGTCTGGAATTGAGTGTTCTGCACAACAAGCAGTAAGACAAATGTCTTCTCCCACTATCTTAAAAACCTTATCTGGATCACAAGGTATCGGCGTCATCTTGGCTGATAAACCACAAAGTGCGGTGAGTATTTTGGAAACATTGAAGCAAGTTGATGTGCCTGTACTCATGCAAGAATTTGTGGAAGAAGCGAAAGGAATGGATCTTCGCTGTTTTGTAATTGGTGACAAAGTGGTTGCCACAATGGAACGAATTGGACAGAAGGGAGAATTTCGTGCGAATTGCCATCGTGGTGGTTTAGCACAAAAAGTAAAATTAACTGAAGAAGAAAAATTAATTGCGATTCGTTCAACTAAAGCGTTAGGATTAGACATTGCCGGCGTAGATTTAATTCGTTCTAAACGAGGTTTATTGGTATTGGAGGTGAATGCAAGTCCAGGTTTAGAAATGATTGAGAAAACCAGTGGAATTGACATTGCATTGCAAATGATTGTGTACCTTGAGAAAAAGTACAATACATTAAAAAATAATATCAGATAAAGTGTGATAGAAAATATCGCTTTTCTAAGGAGTCATTATGATTATTTATTTACATGGGTTTGATTCAAGCAGTCCGGGGAATCACGAAAAAGTGATGCAGTTAAAATTTATAGATCCAGATGTACGTTTTGTGAATTACAGTACTTTACATCCTCGTCACGATATGCAATTTCTCTTGAATGAAGTTCATAAGTTGGTGTCAGAAAGTAAAGATCCTTCGCCTTTAATTTGTGGTGTAGGATTGGGAGGATATTGGTCTGAGCGTATCGGATTCTTATGTGGTATTAAACAAGCTATTTTTAACCCAAATTTATTCCCTTATGAGAATATGCAGGGAAAAATTGATCGCCCAGAAGAATATGAAGACATTGCAACAAAATGTGTGGAAAATTTCCGTGAGAAAAATAAAGGGAAATGCTTGGTATTTCTTTCAACTAGAGATGAAATGTTAGACTCTCAACGTAGCGCTAAAGAACTCTCACCATTTTATGAAATTGTATGGGATGAAGAGGAAACGCATAAATTTAAAAAGATTTCACAACATTTACAACGTATTAAAGCGTTTAAAGAAGTGGTATAATCAGTGCGCATACAACAGAGAAGGACAATTAAATTTGTCCTTTTTTGTTTCTTATACGGTATTATGTAGCAGTTGCACAAAGACCAAAATGCAATCTCAACCGCAGTAAAAATTTTGATGCCCTTAATCGTTAAGAGCATTTATTTTGGTAAAAATTAGCTGATTTTCCCACTTGTTTGCCAATGTTATTGACTAGAGATGTGAATTTTCCCATCAATGGGCGTAGTTAATCCACTCAACCTTATCAAAGGTAAGCAGATTTCCCTGTTCATTCTAATTAGTTTTGCAATTAAGAAAATTAGGCTGCCAGTAACTCTTGCTCGTACTTCATTCTTTCGTTGAGATTTTTGAAGTAAGACTGGGAAATTTCTTCGGGGCTAAATGCAGTCATACCGATAAGCTCTTGCGTGCGATGATTCCCTTGCCAATAACCTACCCATTCCCTTAATGGCAACGCCCATAAACAACGTTTGAGAATATCACTAAACAGCTCACCATTAGACTTTTGACGATGATCTGACATAAACGCTGCTTGGTTGGCATAATGTAGGGCGTATTTGTTATCGCATTTGTGATGTACACCACGATGTAAATCACGGAAACGAGCGTTAAAGGATTCGGCGAGATTGTTATTGATGCCTTTTGCACTGTAACATAAATCGTGATTAACACTCCAACGAGTGTAATGAAAATCTAAACCTTTATAGGCTGGATTTTCATCACACATAATATCACTGCCTGCTTTTACAAAGCGGTGGTTTAAGGCGAGAACGATATTAGCATTTTCGGTGTAATCCATTGCGACAATAGTACAATTTGAACCCCACAATGTTTCATCATTAGAAGCACGTTGATTTAAGCTGATGATACAACGTTTAGTCGGTCTGAATTTTGGAAGTTTTCGTCCTTTTTTATCGGCTTTTTGTGTCTGTTTATGGGCGTTTTTAGCGAAGTTAGCTGGACGTAATTTGAAATTAATCCACGCACCATCTTCGTGAATTTCCCCTTGTAACGGCGTTAAATCACGAGTTTTGAATAGGGCTTCACGCAGTTTATGGCAAAGGACGAATGCTGTCTTATAACTGATATTAAGATGACGGCTCATTGTTATTGCCGAAATCCCTTTGACTTCATTCGCAAAGAGAAGCGTTGCTGCCAAAATATCAACAAACGGCAATTTATGAAAAGCAAATGCTGTATTAGTCGTAATATAGAAGTGGCGTTGGCAATGTTTGCAACACCAACGTTTACGAGATTGAAGAAAGTAAGCATTGTGGCGGACTCCGCAATGCGGACAACAAACATCGTGAATATTATCAGGATTGCCCCAACGGTTTGCTTTTAAAAGTTGGAAGGCTTCATCTTCACTTAGACGGAAGATATGTTTAAGGGATAATGTTTTAGATTTGCTTGAAAGTAAGTAATGAGCCATAAGTATTCCTTGTGTGTACAAGGTACTCAAAGCTAAACGCTAGGCACAAAAAATGGCCCACCTGAATTTTCAGATCGGCTCAAAGCGTTTTGCCCTGAATACCGTACTGCCACAAGAAATACGTGGACTTTAATAAATGAGTTGCAAACCGAAAATAGAGCCTTAATAAAGGTTTCTACGCCTATATGGTTCGCTGTGCTTCTTTGAAAGAAACTAGGCTAAATATAAATAAATGGCTCATTGGCAAATTGTCATTGTTCATCAATGATGAACGGCATTCAATATAGATCTACGTTGTTTTTCTGTCAAATAAAAAAGCAACCCATTGCTGAGTTGCTTCAGACCACCTGTAAAATACAGGTGGTAATGATTAGGCGGTCACAACACACTTTCAAATTTTGCTAATGCCTGTTGTTCTTTTTCAAAAGCTTGACTGCGGAGTTTATTGGCTTGCAAAGCTAGTTTGTTGATTTCCTGCATTATGGATTTTTCCAATAACGGCACACTAACGTTGGCTAAATGATGCTGGTCAATCTCAAAAATCACTGAGCCATAGGTGTGACGTTGAATCAAAGGCAATGCCCAAGGGGAATTTAGCCAAACATAGAGATAGCCTGCTAATTCGCTGGATTTTGGATTAACTCGCAATAAATGTTCGCTTGCGACCCAATTTTCCCAATAAGAAGGTATGAGTACCACTTTGCCTATTGTTCCACTCCGAGTGACTAAAATCATATTTTCTTTTAATTGAAGTTCTTCAGCTATTCTGTCTCCGTGCTGTTTAAGAGAAAGATATTTTTCGCCCCTTGGATCAAGTTCAAGAATTTCCTTTCCACCTAAAAACGGTACACCAAATTCAGGGGAAACATAATATCGTTTGTACCTACCAGGTAAGAAGATTGAACTTACTAATTCCCTATCAGCTAAATTACTCACTGTTTGGGCGTGTTGTTTGAGATGTTGTTCAATTTTTTGCACCACGGGGTGATGAAAATTGGCTTCAAACCTGCCTGAAAGTTGTTGGCTGTTGATGCTAAACGTATAGGGCTGATTATCTCTTTGCTCAAAAACTTCAAGTGCGGGCAGTTTTAAAGCCGTTTTAAGCAACTGCTCCGCCTGCTGTAACAGGTGGTTGGATTTATCACGTAGATCAAAAGAATCCACTACCAGCTGATGAATTTCGGCTTTGAGCGTGTCAGGGGCGTTAGGGATTTTTATACTCAAAATGTGGCTTGGTTCAATTTGACTAACAACTGAACCGTGCGTGAGTGAATTAGTAATAAGATAGCCGTATTCTGATTTAAAAAATGCGTATAAGTACCCTGCAAATTTAGGTGCTGAAATTCTAATAGCGTGTTCACTTACTAGAAGTTTTGATAGCGTTTCATTTACATAGGTAACTTTTCCAATCGTCCCCGAACGAGATAAAAGTAACTGTCCTCTAATAACACTTACAACATCATTTGGCGGCATCCATTTTTGTGGTTCAGGATTTATAGCCAGCATTTCAGCACTACCAATAAAACCCATTAAATTTTCAGATTTCTTCCTATAATCTCGTTTAAACCGCCCAGGATAGAAGCAATTATCAACAAGTCGAGAAAGAGAAATTGAACCATATCTCCCGCTTTCTATTTTCAACTTCGCCTTTTCCGCTTCGGTGGCATACACGCTGGCTTCTAGGCGTAAGCCTGCGTTAATCACTTCTTCCAGTGGCACGCTGACCCAGTTAAACGGCTGTGCAAGCGGTGAAGTGGATGCGAAATTTTGCACATTGTTTACCATTCAATACCTTCTTCTTTTTTCCAACGTGCAAAAACTTCAGGCACAGCAAGGGTTTGGTCGTCGGGGATTTTGTCAAATCGTTTGGTTTTTTCACCGCTTACATCGGCGCTGCTTTCTTCCACCTCCTGCAAAATTTCATCACCGTTTTCATCTCGCAAATAGGTATTTACGCCACGTTTATCGTGTCCGACTTTGTCCACCACTGCCATAAAAATATTGTAAGGCTGCATTTTGCCTTCCAAATCGGCTTTCTTTTCGGCTTCGGTTTTCTTTTGCAAAATCAAAATAGAGGTTTGCACGCCTGTGTGTGGCTGGAAAGTATTGGAATCCAAATCCACGCTGGCGATGATTTTGGCTTCTTTGAGTAGCCATTGGCGGATATAGCCTAAACCGGGTGCGCCTAAAATGTTGTCAGGCAAGACAATCGCCATTCGCCCCGCAGGTTTTAATAATTGCAGGCAGCGTTCGACAAAAAGTTGCTCTGGCGGTGCGGCGGACGTTACTGATTTTTTGAGCCACTCTGTGCCGCCTTTTTTCTTCGGGTTTTCCCAACCGTGTCCGATTTCGTATTGGTTGAGCATATATTCTTGCTGAATGGTGATTTTGCTGCCAAATGGTGGATTGGTAATAATCACGTCAAATAAGCCGATGTCTTGATGGCTTTTAAATTGGCTGGCGGAAATGCCCAATGCTTTGGCAAGGTTTTCTTTAAAATCACTTTCCCACAAATGCGGCGGCAATAGGCTATCGTTGCGTAAAATGTTACCGCTGCCGTCGTTGTTCATCACCATATTCATTTTGGTTGCTTTAACCAGTTCAGGGGCAATATCAAAACCGAAAAAGGAGCTGGCTGCCGCTTCGCTGATACGTTGTTGCAAGGCTTTTTTCTCGTCGTCGCCCCATTGGTGTTCGTCTGCCCCCAAGTCTTTTGCCCAATCTTGTTTGAGCTGTTCGATAACCATATTCATCGCCGTAACCAAAAATCCGCCCGTACCGCAGGCTGGATCGAGTATTTTCTCGTCCAGTTTTGGGTTGATCATCTTAACCGCCATATGCATCACGTTGCGTGGCGTGAAAAATTGCCCACGGTCGCCTTTTAAGTTTGAACCGACAATTTCTTCATAGGCTCTGCCTTTTAAATCCACGTCGGTGGCTAAAAAGCTATAACCTTGCAATTCGCTGACGATTTCTACAAGGCTGCGTGACGAAAGTTTGATTTCGTCGTTGGCTTCAAAAATTTGGGAAAACTGTCTTTTTACGCCAGCAAAAATGTTGTTGATTCGCTCTTTGCAGGCATTTTGACCATCTAAATTGCCCTTTTCCGTGGACGAAACGTAAAATTCCAGTGGTTTAGGAATGTTGCGTTCATCACGGATTTTGCAAAAGATGATTTTTAGAAATTCAAAAAAGGCGTTTTCTTTGTTGAAACCATCATAAAGATGAATGGATTCGTGGCAACGTCGAAAGGCTAAAAAGAGATTATCTCCGTCGGCACGTGCTAGTTTATTACGTTTTGGGCGATCAATATCATCGGTATTGCCTGTTACATCGGGAATATCGTTAAAGGCAATAAATTCATATTGCTGCGTTTGTTGATTAAAAATCTTGCGTAAAACTTTGCGCTCTTTTTTGTTTGTCCACAAGCCCCATTCGCAATTCGGACATACGGTCATATAGCTTTTGAGCTGTTCAATACCGTCTTTTTTATCGTTGGAAGAAACGTTTTCTTTTTTGCACTCTACAATAATTTGAATGTTTTCTTGGGTTTGCGGCAAATCTTTGGTATAAATGACCACATCGGCTCTCGGCTTGCGGCTGCCAACTTGTAAAGTAACTTCTACACCAATGCGATCTTTGGGGTATTTCAGCTCATTAACCAAACGCTTTTCAATGTTTTGGCGAACGTATTCTTCGGGTGTGTCAGGACGAAATTGACCTGTGATAAAATCGGCAATTTTGCCTTCAGGAATGGTTCGAAAAACAGGAGAGTTAGCCATTTATGCCTCCTGGAATAACGCTTGGCAAGCAAACGGTGAAATTGAAACTATTGCGTTGAACATTTTTGTAATCCTTAGTTTGTTAAGTGATTTATTGATTAGAAGAGATCTCTTTAAAAGCAATAGCAAAAGCATTTTTAATGTTTTCAGGCATTGAACGGTAATCAGTAATCAATTTTTCTTCTTGATTAGACATATCACTTTCTTTGGTTGCCGATTGAAACATAGCACCTTTACCAGTTAATAACCAAGTAATACTAATTCCTAATGCTTCGTGAATTTTTACTAATCCTTCCACATTCGGATCTCGTCCTTCATTAAGATAATTCATGGCTGAACGATAAGAGATTCCCGTCAATTCTGAAAACTCTTTTATGCTCATGCCTTTTACTTCTAAAATTTGTTTTAGTCTGTCTGATATGCACATTGTTTCATATTTCTCTTGTTAAAAGTGAATGATTGTGATATATTGTACACAATCAATATGAATTATGTTTCATATTCTAATTTAATCAAGGTATAACCGCAATATGGCATCTCATTTTCTCTTAACTAGCAAAGCTCGCTCGCTTTCATCTATTAAGATAGCTCGCCTATCTGACGATGAAGCATTTAGCTTATTGTGCGAGCTACGTTGGGGAAGTAAAGAAGTAGTGGTTTGCCCTAAATGCGGTGTGCAACATAAAGCCTATTTCATCTCTACACGCAAACAATGGCGGTGCAAGCATTGCAAACACACATTTAGTATTACATCAGGGACAATTTTTGCGAACCATAAATTGCCCATTCAAACTTACTTATTCGCTATCGCTTTATTTGTGAATGCAGTAAAAGGGATTTCAGCCTGTCAACTCTCTCGTGATTTAAATGTGCAGTACAAAACGGCTTTCACTCTTGCTCACAAAATCCGTGAAAGTTTGATGGTACAACGTGAGCTATTTCCATTATCAGGTGAAGTCCATATTGATGGCACTTACGTACATTCCGCACCTCGCCCAAAGAATAAGAAAGACGAACGTGTGGATAGACGGTTAAAAGTCCATACCAATCCAAACAAGCGTGCGGTTTTGGTGATGCGTGAGCGTTATTCAGAACAGGAAACTTCTTCTAATCCGCAATTAGTCGGTGCAAAGAAAACCATCACGTTTCCCATTCTCTCAGAGAATACCGAAACAGTGAAGAAGTTGGCAACCGCCTATATTGAGCGAAACAGTCGCATTCATGCAGATGAAAACTCAGCTTATGATGAATTAATCGTTAATTACGATTTGCAACGAGTAAACCATCAGCGTGAATACCGTAGTGATGAAGGGATTACCAACAACCTTGCCGAAAGTTACTTTGCTCGTTTCAAACGAATGTATTACGGACAAGTCCATAAAATGAGTAATTTGTACCTTGATAACTATGCCAATGAAATTGCCTATCGGGAAGATACTCGTAAACAAGATAACTTAACCCTTTTCAATGATGTTATCAGTAAATGTCTCAACACATCATCGGATAACGACTGGAAAGGATATTGGCAAGGTCATCACAGACAAGTAGAACGGTTGGTAATGTAATGGCATATACTCTTGATAAAAAACTCAAAGAACTTGAATTTGAGCGTAAACAAGTACGAGAACATCTCTCTCTGCTTGATGATAAAATCTATACTTTACGCAAAGCAATTCAGATAATGGAAGAAGAGCATCGAGATGTTACCGAATACGATACCTCACAATTCCAATATCGTACTCGCCGCCGCCGTTTTACCACAAATTCAGCTACCTTAATTATCTGTTTACTCAAAACAGAGCCAAATCGTTATTGGCGAGTTGAAGAAATTACAAAAGAAATTCTCATTGCAGATAATCAACCCAATACCCCTGTAAATCGCACCTATATTAAGAATGTTCATGCGGCAATGGATAGGTTGCTCAAAAAAGGCATTGTAGAACGGCAGTCAGACAAGGCTCACAAGGTGGCTTTATGGCGATTAAAAACCGAGAAATAACGGCTGTTTTCTATGCAGCAATCTCTTTCAATCGCCACTGAATTACCTTAACCGAAGATTTCTCTTGCAAAACCTGTCTCTCAACAATGCCTTTCTCCTGTAATCGTCTTAATGCATGTGAAAAGGCTGTTACAATTGAATGATGCTGAGATTTATTCTCTCTTTTCCCTTCAATTTCAAAAGCCTTAAACATTATCTCTTTCGCTGACATCCATTGGTTTGGGTAATGTTTAAACACTTTTGCAATATAATCGCTAGGGAGATAAGCGTATATTGAAATCGTACTCCCATCACCAATAGATTTGGCTTTCCGCTTTCTTTCCTTCTTGATGGGGCTTGAAAACGGGTCACTCTGTAATGCTACTAATGCTTGTTGTAGAGTTACTTGATGCTCTTTCGCCTTTTCAATACATTGCTCAAAGTGCGAAATTTGTTGCGTGAGTTCAGCTATTTTCTGCCGAATAAGGGTTTCCCCACTCATTCTTGCCATAAATAAAAATCCTTATGATGTAAAATAACCACAAGGATTTTAGTCAAATTTAGTTAATTGGTCTTTGTGCAACTGCTACATAATACCGTTCTTATAACGTTTTAGAGTATTCTCTATCTTTATTCTCTAATGGATAATGGGGCGGTAATTCAGGGTGAGTTGACTCCTCATCTAATGGCGCCACAGGTGGAGAGACTTTATTGTCTTCTGGTGTTGATTTTTCCTTACCTAATAATTTCGGCTGCAGTTTAGGAAAGTTCGTATTAGGGGATAGCCAAATTGCAAGCAATGCATCATTAAATTCAGCACTAAATTCATAATCCAAAATAGTGTCATTCAGTACGAAATAACCTTTTTCTTCTAATGCAATATAATTTAAAACGTCATTAGGGGAAAAATCAGGCAATAAGGTTTTTAACACATTCAGATGTTCTTGCTGATTAATCGTAGCTAATTTCAATGTTTCAATTTCTTTCATTAAGCTAATCGCAAAACTTTTCCCCTCAATAGGTTTTGCATAATTAAAAGTCAGCATTAATGGACGGGTATTTTCTTCATATTGACCTGTTTCAGTATAAAGGCTTAAGGTATAAACGTGGAATGGTCCCCAGTTATAATCTGCTTTACCCACATTGAGCCATTGTGCAGAAAGTGCGGTGGAAAAAACGCATAAAATTGAAAATAAAAATGTGTTAAGTTTCATTATTTATCCATAGCTAAACACGACTGAGGCTGATTATAGCAAAACCAATCAAAAAGCAAAAAGAAAAGGCGAGCATTTTCGCTCACCTTTGTTTTATTTCAATTTTTTATAGTTATTTTAAACCTTATGGTTGCTTACTTTAAGCTACCTACCATATCTTCTGGGCGAACCCATTCATCAAATTGTTCTGCAGTTAATAAACCTAAATTAATTGCTTCTTCTTTTAATGTTGTCCCATTTTTGTGTGCAGTTTTTGCGATTTTCGCTGCATTTTCATAACCGATATGAGTGTTAAGTGCGGTTACTAACATTAAAGAATCATCAAGTTGTTTTTTGATGCGTGGGAAGTTAGGTTCGATACCCACTGCACAGTGCTCATCAAATGACACGCAAGCATCCGCAAGCAATTGTGCCGATTGTAAGAAGTTTGCTGCCATGACTGGTTTGAACACGTTCAATTGGAAGTGACCTTGTGTACCTGCAAATGAAATGGTGGTGTCGTTACCTAACACTTGTGCGCATACCATTGTCATTGCTTCACATTGAGTTGGGTTAACTTTACCTGGCATAATTGATGATCCTGGTTCATTTTCAGGAATTAAGATTTCCCCAATACCAGAACGAGGACCTGATGCTAATAAACGGATGTCATTTGCGATTTTGTATAAAGATACGGCTAATTGTTTCAATGCTCCATGAGTTTCGACAACGGCATCGTGCGTTGCTAAAGCTTCAAATTTGTTTTCTGCTGTGATAAATGGCAAACCAGTGAATTTTGCGATGTAATCCGCCACTTTCACATCATAACCTTTTGGAGTATTTAAACCTGTACCAACGGCTGTACCACCTAATGCTAATTGTGCAAGGTGTGGAAGGGTATTTTTCAATGCACGTAAACCGAAGTCTAACTGTGCTGCATAAGCTGAGAACTCTTGACCTAATGTTAATGGCGTTGCATCCATTAAATGAGTACGACCGATTTTAACTACATCTTTAAATGCTTCTGCTTTTTGTGCTAAGGTTTTTTGCAAACGTTCAACACAAGGAATCGTTACTTCAACCACTTTTTTATAAGCTGCGATGTGCATTGCGGTTGGGTAAGTATCATTTGATGATTGAGATTTGTTTACGTCGTCGTTTGGATGGATAATGGATTTTTCCCCAAGTTTACCGCCATTTAACACATGAGCACGGTTTGAAATCACTTCATTTAGGTTCATGTTGGATTGTGTACCTGAACCCGTTTGCCAAATCACGAGTGGGAATTGATCATCTAATTTATTTGCTAAAATTTCATCACATGCTTTTGCAATTAAATCACGTTTCTCAACAGATAAGACACCTAAATCATGGTTTGCGTAAGCAGCTGCTTTTTTTAGATAACCAAAGGCTTCGATAATTTCTTTTGGCATAGAGGCTTCAGGGCCAATTTTGAAATTATTACGAGAGCGTTCAGTTTGTGCAGCCCAATATTTATCTGCAGGAACTTGCACTTCACCCATAGTGTCTTTTTCGATACGAAATGTCATAGTGATTACCTCTTGTTGAAAAAATATTAAAAATAATAATGAAATTCTAACACTTGAGAGTTAGTTGTGGAATCAATCAACAGTAGCAAAACATAGTTTTGTGACTTAGATCATAAAGTGCGGTCTGTTTTCTAAAAATTTTGCAAAAAGTGAAAAGAAAATCCAAGATTGGGTAATTATCATTTTATCTTCTGCTACTTTTTCGATAGAATCTTCAGATTATACTTTAAGTCAGGATTTATGCTATCAATGTCTAAAAATGCGCAGTTTTATTTGTTAAGTGAACAATCCCAAGTTGAGAAAATAGCTTGTGATTTAGCTGCTTCAGCTTGGCGCTTGGGTAAGCGTGTGCTAATCGCGTGTGAAACTGAGCAACAGGCGCTAGATATTGATGAAGCACTGTGGGTAAGAGATGTAGAAGAATTTGTACCACATAATTTATCCGGTGAAGTGACGACTTATGCGACTCCAATTGAAATTAGTTGGAAAGGAAAACGTAATGCACAACGTCGAGATTTATTAATCAATTTGCAAACTGAAATCCCTGATTATGTCAGTAGTTTTAATCACATGATTGATTTTGTTCCTGTAGAAGAAAATCTGAAAGTGTTAGCTCGTGAGCGTTATAAGCAGTTAAGACAACTTGGCTGGCAATTATCAACAGAGCAAACCAAATAAGGGGAAATGATGAAATTAGCCGAAGCCTTAATGGAACGTGCAGATGCGCAACGTCGTTTGGCGCAACTCAATCAACGTTTACAACAAAATGCGAAATACCAAGAAGGTGAAAAGCCTGCTGAACATCCTGCTGATTTATTGGTGGAATATCAAGAGGTCGCTGATCAACTAGAAAAATTGATAGTGAAAATTAACCAAGCCAATAATCAAATTTTATTAACAAATGAAGTGAAAATGGTAGAAGCGTTAGCGAAACGTGATCGTTTGAAAGAAGAACATTCTATCTTAATTAAATTAGCGGAAGCTGCATTGCCAGAGCAAGACCGTTATAGTCGCAGTGAAATTAAAATGCTTTCAGCGGTGAATATCAAAGAGATCCGCAAAAAAGCAGATCAAGTGGCAAAAGCACATCGTGAACTGGATATTTTAATTCAGCAAGCAAATTGGCAATACGATTTGTAAAAGTGCGGTCAGTTTTTAGGTATTTTTATTCAGAGGCGAGCACAAAAAACACTCATGTGGGAACGAAGAGCCGTTCATTTTTCTGAACAACTTCTGCTCCGTACAAGTGATTTCGTACAAATACATTGTATTGTGACAACCCTGTGTTGATCTGAATAAAAATGGGCGGGATAGGGGATTTTATCCGATAAACAAAAGAGGAACATATAATGAGTAAAATTACATTAGCAGGCACACCAATCGAGGTTTTAGGCACATTTCCACAAGTGGGTGATGTGGTGGCTGATTTCACTACCGTTAATAGTAGTTTAGAAGACGTGACGCTTGCTACTTTCTCGGGCAAACGTAAAATTTTAAACATTTTTCCAAGTATTGACACAGGTATTTGTGCGACTTCAGTGCGTAAATTCAATGAGCAAGCGGCAAATTTAGACAATACGGCGGTATTATGTGTTTCCGCAGATTTACCTTTCGCTCAAGCACGTTTCTGCGGTGCAGAAGGTATTGAAAATGTGTCTGTATCTTCCACTTTCCGTAACAAAGAGGTACACAAACAATTAGGCGTAGATATTGTTGAAGGCCCATTAGCAGGATTAACTGCACGTGCCGTTATCGTGTTAGATGAAAATAACCGTGTATTACACAGCGAGTTAGTGCCAGAAATTAAACAAGAGCCAAATTACGAAGTAGCGTTATCAGTGCTTTAATTTTTATTTCTCCTTAGGAATCAAAGCGACATTGATTGTCGCTTTGACTGTTTATATTTTGATGTGGATTTTTTCGAGTTGCTTAAACACTTTTTAATACTCTCGATTATTAAAGTCAGTTGCTTGGATTTTATTCAATGTACAACCTGTACTAAGAAACTGAGCATTCAATCATTTATAAATACATACGGAGATTAATTTATGTTACTAGGTGCTGCTATTGGCGATATCGCGGGTTCTCGTTTTGAACTTAATAATTATAGAAGAACCGATTTTGATTTTATCACCGCAGATTGCGGATTTACAGATGATACTGTTTGTACCGTTGCGGTTGCTGAATGGGCATTAACAAATTTTACCGCTGATCTTGTGCCTATAATGAAAAAATGGTGCAACAAATACCCAAATGCAGGCTATGGTGGTACATTTTATCACTGGATCAAGTTTAACGCAGATCCTAAACCTTATAACAGTTGGGGCAATGGTTCAGCAATGCGAGTATCCCCAGTAGGTTGGTTGTGTAACGATATTGAAAGCGTATTAGAATATGCTAAAAAATCGGCAGAAATTACACATAATCACCCCGAGGGAATTAAGGGCGCACAAGCTACTGCCGCTGCAATTTATTTTGCAAGAATCGGTAAAACAAAATCCTTTATCAAAGACTTTATTGAACAAAATTTTCATTATAATTTGAATCAAACTTGCGATGAGATTCGTCCAACTTATCGGTTTGATGTAAGTTGCCAAGGTACGGTGCCGCAGGCAATTGTTGCTTTCTTAGAAAGTAATGATTTCGAACACGCAATTCGACTCGCAATATCATTAGGCGGCGATTCTGATACTTTAGCCGCAATTACGGGATCTATTGCTGAAGCATTTTATAAAGAGATTCCAGAGGCGATTAAATCGAAAGCTATTCAGCTTTTACCTAAAGAGTTTATAGATATTCTCTCTAGGGTTAAGCATGTATAAAGGACATTTTAAATAGAAAAGAGATAACAGCTCATTTTGATAGTAACTGTTTTTCGATGAATATCGTTACTTTATATAAGTGGTGTGTTTGAGTTAAATGAATACCTACATTTTTTATATAATTTTTTAACAATATTTTATAGTTTTATTATTAACACATTTTTATAAGAGATCCATTCTGCATTTTGGGAGAATACTATGATTGGAAATATTATTTTAGGTGCTTTTGTACCGTTGGTAGTAGATAAGTTTAAGAATTCTAATAAAAATGAAACAGTAGATAGTTTATTAGATGAACATAAAAAAAATAAGATAAGAATGGAAATGGCAGAAGCAGATGCCAAAGTACTACAAGAGATTGCAATAGCTCGCAGAATTGAGCTTGCAGAAGAAGTTCAAATTGAAGAATATTATGATTTAGAGGGTAAGGGAAATTTAGGCGTTGAAGTTAAAAAAGATGGCGGGAACCTTGGAATTTCAGGTACAGGGAAGCGTGTTTCGAAAAGAATTTTTAAATTTAGTGGTGTAAATAGAGAATTACTTGAAACTACTAGCCAGCTATCTCAAGCTACTGATAACGCTTTGTCTTAATTTTTCGTAAAAGTTACTTGATTACTCAAGTAATGTTAGTATTGAATAATTAGAGAAATTTCTCTTAAGTAATATTAATTATAAATCACGTCGATTAAATCAATAAAATATGGAAGATTTATAATCTCGTGCCAACATCCAGATTTAGTTAAATATATCATGAAAATATAGTTTTATTTTTATGACTTTAAAAGAGATAACAAATGACACAAAACTTCGAAATGGCAGATCGTTTTACGCCATCTGCAGTGGAACAAGCCCTGTATAAACACTGGGAAGAAAGCGGTTATTTTAAACCGTCTGAAGATACTTCAAAGCCAAGCTATTCTATTGCCATTCCACCGCCAAACGTAACTGGTAGCCTACATATGGGGCATGCTTTCCAGCAAACATTGATGGATATTTTAATCCGTTTCAATCGTATGGAAGGGCATAACACATTATGGCAAACAGGTACTGACCACGCGGGTATTGCAACCCAAATGGTGGTGGAGCGTAAAATCGCCGCTGAAGAAGGTAAAACTCGTCACGATTATGGACGTGAAGCGTTCATCAATAAAATCTGGGATTGGAAAGCGTATTCAGGCGGTACAATCAGTCAACAAATGCGTCGTTTAGGTAACTCTATCGACTGGGATCGTGAACGTTTCACAATGGACGAGGGTTTATCTGAAGCAGTAAAAGAAGTGTTTGTTCGTTTACACGAAGAAGGCTTAATTTATCGTGGTAAACGTTTAGTTAACTGGGATCCAAAATTACACACTGCGATTTCTGATCTTGAAGTAGAAAACAAAGAGAGCAAAGGTTCACTTTGGCATTTCCGTTATCCATTAGCGAACGGTGCGAAAACCGCAGACGGTAAAGATTACTTGGTGGTAGCGACAACGCGTCCTGAAACAATGTTGGGTGATACCGCTGTGGCTGTACACCCAGAAGATGAACGTTATCAATCACTTATTGGTAAAACAGTCGTATTGCCACTAGCAAATCGTGAAATTCCAATTATCGCTGATGATTATGTAGATCGTGAATTTGGAACAGGTGTTGTGAAAATTACACCAGCACACGACTTCAACGACTATGAAGTGGGTAAACGTCACCAATTACCTATGGTGAACGTAATGACCTTAAACGCAGATATCCGTGCTGAAGCGGAAATTATAGGTTCAGACGGCAAAATTCTTGAAAATTACACCGCACTTATTCCAGCCAAATATCAAGGTATGGAACGTTTTGCGGCACGTAAACAAATCGTGGCAGATTTTGAAGAATTAGGTTTATTAGAAGAAATCAAACCACACGATTTGAAAGTGCCTTATGGCGACCGTGGTGGTGTGCCAATCGAGCCAATGTTAACTGACCAATGGTATGTGAGCGTAAAATCGCTTGCAGAAGTGGCAGTGAAAGCGGTAGAAGACGGCGAAATTCAATTCGTACCAAAACAGTATGAAAATCTCTATTTCTCTTGGATGCGTGACATTCAAGACTGGTGTATTTCTCGTCAATTATGGTGGGGACACCGTATTCCAGCTTGGTATGATGAGCAAGGTAATGTGTATGTTGCACGTGATGAAGCAGAAGTGCGAGCAAAACACAATTTACCTGCAGATTTACCATTAAAACAAGATGAAGACGTGTTGGATACTTGGTTCTCATCAGGTTTATGGACTTTCTCAACGCTTGGTTGGCCAAATCAAACACCAGATCTGAAAATGTTCCATTCAACAGATGTGTTGATCACGGGCTTTGACATCATTTTCTTCTGGGTTGCTCGTATGATTATGTTCACAATGCATTTTGTGAAAGATGAAAACGGCAAACCACAAGTGCCATTCAAAACTGTTTATGTAACAGGCTTGATTCGTGATGAACAAGGACAAAAAATGTCCAAATCAAAAGGTAACGTGATTGATCCATTGGATATGATTGATGGCATTGATCTGGAAAGCCTGTTAGAAAAACGCACTGGCAACATGATGCAGCCGCAATTGGCGGAGAAAATTTCTAAAGCAACAGTCAAAGCATTTCCTGAAGGTATTGCAGAACACGGTACCGATGCGTTACGTTTCACATTAACTGCGTTAGCGACTAATGGTCGTGATATTAACTGGGATATGAAACGCTTAGAAGGTTACCGCAATTTCTGTAACAAATTATGGAATGCTAGCCGTTTTGTGTTGACTAATGATAAATTGGATCTCAGCGAAGGTTCGGTGGAATATTCTGTGGCGGATCGTTGGATCCAGTCAGAATTTAATCGCACGGTAGAAGCCTTTCGCAGTGCATTAGCACAATTCCGTTTCGATTTATGTGCAACCGCATTGTATGAGTTCACTTGGAACCAATTCTGTGACTGGTATTTAGAATTAACGAAACCTGTGTTTGCTAGCGGCAGTTCTGCCCAAAAACGGGGTGCTAGTCAAACATTGATCAATGTGTTAGAAAAATTATTGCGCTTAACACACCCTGTAATGCCATTTATCACTGAAGAAATTTGGCAAAAAGTGAAAGAGTTCGCTGGCGTAAATGGTGATACCATTATGTTGCAATCTTTCCCACAATTTGAACAAAGTGCATTAGATTACCAAGCAGAAGCTGAAATTAACTGGATGAAAGAAGTGATTGTTGCAGTACGTAATATTCGTGCAGAAAACAACATTCCACCAAGCAAAGGCTTAGATTTATTATTGCGTAATCTTTCAGATGTGGATCAAAACTCGCTAGAAAACAACCGCACTTTAATCCAAGCAATGGCAAAATTGGATTCGATTCGTGTACTTTCAGCGGATGAAGAAGCGCCACTTTCAGTTGTGAAATTGGTGAACAACGCAGAATTACTCGTGCCAATGGCTGGCTTTATTAATAAAGAAGCAGAACTTGCTCGTTTAAATAAAGAGATTGAAAAATACAACGGTGAAATCCAACGTATTGAAAACAAACTCTCTAACGAAGTATTCGTAGCTAAAGCACCACCAGCGGTTATTGAAAAAGAGCGTGCTAAAATGGCTGAATACGCTGAAGGGTTAAATAAACTCAAACAGCAGTATCAAGCGATTGAAAATCTATAATAAAAAGAGCGGTCAATTTTGACCGCTTTCTTTTTGTGATTTGATATGACTTTTTAAGGTTTGTTCTATTTCATAGATCCAATCAAGTTCGTACTGGGTGAATCCAGCTTGTAAGCGGGCGTCAGTATTGATGACACCTTTGAAAATTACAATGCGGTATTTTTGTAGCAAATCGCTGAAACATTGCATTGCATCTAATCCACGCTTTGCAGATAAAGCGTGATACCAATGGTTGCCAATGCCCACGTGGCCGATTTCATCTCGTAAGATAATATCTAGAATATCCACGGCAGCGAAATCTTTGCGTTGATGAATTTTGTCTTGTAGGAGTGGAGTAGCATCTAGACCACGAGCTTCTAGTACTCGAGGGACTAATGCCATTCTTTCCCAAATATCGTGTGCAGTGGCTTGCGACATCTCCCATAAACCTGCGTGTGCTTCAAAATCGCCATATTGATAACCAAGTCGGTTCAGATGTGCATTAAGCAAGCTAAAATGCGTGCTTTCTTCACGAGCAACACGTAACCAATCTTTAATAAACGCCATTCCCTCGCCCAATTCTTGTTGTGCACAACGACCAAATCGCCAAGCGGCATCTAAGCCAAGGTTAATGGCATTAAATTCAATATGGGCGATAGCGTGTAATGTGGCAGCATAGCCTTCATCGGTACTAAATGCACGTTTGGGGACATCTTTCGGCGCAACTAATTTAGGGCTGTCAGGAAAGCCTGCAATGTCCTGCTCAGGTGTCACTATTGGGAAATCTTCAATTTCCGTAAAATTGATTGTAGGTAAAAGCCCATCATAAAGAGCATTGACTAATTGGCATTTTTTCTCAGGTTGAGTTTCCTGTAATGCTTGAATAACGTCTTGCCAAAGTGCGGTCATATTTTTCCTTTTTTATTTTTCTATAATCTTTTATTTTCCAGTACGATAGCGGATTAGGCCTTCTTGCTGAGTGGTTGCAATTAAACGTCCTTTCGTATCGAAAATTTGCCCTCGCGCTAATCCACGCGCACCAGAGGCATTGTTACTTTCGATCGCATAAAGTAACCAATCATTAAGATCAAAAGTGCGGTGGAACCAAATCGAATGATCGATTGTGGCGACTTTCATTCCGGCTTGTAAGAAACCTTTTTCGTGAGGGTGAAGTGCGGTCAATAAACAGTGAAAATCTGAAAAGTAAGCTAGTAAACATTGTTGGATTCTTTGATCTAAAGGCGCTTCTCCATTTGATTTTAC
This sequence comes from Pasteurella dagmatis, assembly GCF_900186835.1. Taxonomy (NCBI): domain Bacteria; kingdom Pseudomonadati; phylum Pseudomonadota; class Gammaproteobacteria; order Pasteurellales; family Pasteurellaceae; genus Pasteurella; species Pasteurella dagmatis. Next base: position 1,170,718 of record NZ_LT906448.1, on the reverse strand, counting down.
CCAAGCAAATTGTTCTGCAGGTAATTTTTTACCTTGGAAAGGGTTATTGATATATTTTGCGCGAATATCAAATGGTCTTTCTGCAGTAAATTTTGTGCGCACTGGTTCTGGTAATAATGAAGCGAGCTTTTGAATAGTATCGCTTTCTGAAATGAGCTGTTCTGGTGAGGCAACTTCAGGCATTGAACTTTGGTGCTCAAAACCTTGTTCTTCTTTTTGGAAAGATGCAGTGATGTGGCAAATCGGCTCATTATGTTGAATAGCTTTAACACGATATGCACTAAAACTACGTCCTTCTCGTAGCGTTTCCACATCATAGATAATCGGGTGTTTGCTCTCGCCGGGGGATAAAAAATAAGCGTGGCAAGAATGTAAAATACGATCTTGTGGTGCCACTTGAATTGCCGCAGAAAGGGCTTGTGCCACAACTTGTCCACCAAAGACTTGCGGTAAACCAAGATCTTCACTATTACCACGAAACAAGAAGTCATCAAGACGCTCTAATTTAAGTAACTCAATCAGATTATTTAATGCATTTGACATCGTTCATTCCTCATATAAACAGCAAGATTAGGAATTTTCCTTAATATTCCAAATATTATAAAAAGTAAGCGAATCCACGAAATTTAACAATCAACGTTTGCAAAATAGGGGCGCTTATAGCATAATAGCGCAGCTAATCAAGCATATTTTGTTCTGGTTAGCCTCAATGGAAACCTTCTCGGTTCCTCGCAATGGTGTCTGGTTTACCTGGTCAGGTTCGGAAGAAAGCAGCCAAAGTCAGAATTTCCGTGTGCCGAGATCAAGCTGGGAAGGTTTCCACCCAACTTTTCTTAAATCCGTTCTGTCAGTTTCTTGAAATAACCCATTTCTTTATTGATTAATTCGTTATAGTGGCCTTGCTCGATAAGTTTTGCTTCATCAATTAGATACAGCTGATCAAATTGCTCGATGAACGTTAAGCGATGTGTCACCATTAATAAAGTTTTATTTTGTGCGTGAGCAAAAATCAGTTGTAGAACTTGGCGTTCAGTTTCACGATCTAAACCTTCAGTTGGCTCATCTAGTAATAAAATTGGTGCATCATTTAACAGTATACGAGCTAACCCTAAACGACGCTGTTCGCCCCCTGAAAGCGGACGTCCACCATCACCTAACCAGACATCTAAACCTTCTTGATCCAATAACTTTTCTAAGCCAACTTGTTTTAACACCGTAATCATTTTTTCATCAGAAATTTCTACCGTACTTGCGATTTGTAAGTTCTGGCGTAAGGTATCACTGAATACGTGAATGCGTTGTGTTAAAAAGCACATTTGTTGGCGTAGAGTCACTTCAGAATATTGTTCAATAGATTTTCCAGCTAATAAGAGTGAGCCTTGTTGCACATCATAATTACGTACAAGCAATTGCAATAATGTTGATTTTCCACTGCCAGTTTTGCCTAAAATCGCAATTTTTTGTCCTTGTTGGATAGACAAACTGACATCGTTTAATGCAAGATTTTCACGTTCAGGATAGGTAAAAAATACATTTCTTACATCAATTAGAGCATCATCAGTTTGAGTAAATGGCTCATTTTGTGTGAATTCCACTAACGGTGATTGGGTCATTATGTCATTTAGACGCTCGGCAGAGGCAATAACTTGTCCAATGTGCAAAAATGCTGCGCCAATAGGCATTAAAATTTCAAAAGTAGAAAGCGCAGCAAAGGTAAATAAGGCAATAAATGCAGCTTTGTATACGCCATCACCTAAATCCATATCAGCTACAAACCACAAGGTAAATGAAATAATCAACCCATTAACTAACAGTAAAATTGCACTTGAAAGCCCTGTTAAATTTGCTTCTTTTTGTTGGTAGGATTGCCATTCTTGTTCAATCTGATTGAGTGATTGCTTGGATTTATCTTCAGCATTGAATAACAGCAACTCAGCTTGTGCCTGAATAAATTCCACAAATTTGCTACGATAATTTGCCCGTGATTGTGTTAGCTTTTCACCAAACTGTTTGCCTAGATAATAAAATAGTGTCGGGATAGTTAATAAAAATATAAGTAGTGCGATACCAATGCAAATAGAAATAGTAGGATTAATGAGACTGAGCCCAAAAGTGATAATAGCAATGACAACGATAGCACTAATAAAAGGGGCAATCAGGCGTAGATATAAGTTATCAAGGGTATCTACATCAGCCACTAATCGATTTAATAAATCACTATTACGATAACGATTAAGCACGGCAGGGCTTAACGGAATGATACGACTAAATACTTCTACACGTAATTTTGCTAGTACACGGAATGTGGCATCGTGAGTAACAATTTTTTCTATATAACGTACCGCAGTTCGTGAGATGGCTAAACCACGCACTCCAGCAGAAGGGTAGAAGAAGTTAAATAACGTGCCAGCACCAGCAATTGCTGTTGCAGCAAGAAACCAACCTGATAATGTTAGTAATCCTATACTAGATGAAAGCCCGACAATCATTAAAATTACGCCTAAAATTAACGGGAATTTAGCGTACTTAAAAAGGCGTAAAAACGGAAACAGTGTGCGCATTAATTTAAGTCCTGTTTGCGTTGATTAAGTAATTCAGCAAAAAAACCGACCTCTTTTAATTGTTCAAAATTACCTTGTTGAATAATTTTTCCTTGTTGCATAACAAGGATTTGATCGCATTGTTTTAGATCTTCAATACGGTGTGTAATCATTAATGTGGTTTGATGTTGGCTCATTATGTGTAAGGCATTTAGCACCAATTGTTCTGATTGTGCATCTAGGCTTGCAGTTGGTTCATCTAGCAATAACAATTTACTACGGCGTAATAAGGCTCTTGCAATGGCTAAACGCTGTGCTTGCCCGACAGAAATACCTAGTCCTTCATCTTTAATTTCGCTATTTAATCCAAGTTTATCGGTAAACTCTTTAGCCTGTGCTTGAATAAGTGCTTGTTCAATTTCATCATTATTGGCTTCAATATCACCTAATAATAGATTTTCTTTAATTGTACCTTTGAGTAACAGGGGATTTTGCCCAACCCAAGCGATTTGTTTATGCCACTGATTAATATTTAATTCTTTTAATTCAATGTTATTAATCGTTAAGCTACCTTCGTAGGGTAAGAATCCTAGTAATGCATTCATTAGAGTGGTTTTTCCAGCCCCACTTTGGCCAACAAGTGCAGTATGGCTTTGTGCATTTAGCTTAAAATTTAATGGGTTGGTAAGTGCTTTACCTTGTGGTGAGAAAATTACTAAATTTTTTGCTTTAATTTCGACCGCACTTTTTTTCTCAATAGACTGACTTGCGTTTGATAAGAAACTTTTATGCTCTTTTTCTAGAAATTCTACAATCGCATCTGCAGCCCCAATGCCAGCTGCACGATCGTGGTAATAAGTGCCAAGATCTCGTAATGGTTGGTAAAATTCAGGTGCAAGAATTAGGCAGAAAAAGCCAACAAATAAGGTGAGTTCGGTACTGTATTCACCAAAATTGATTTCTCCTAAATAGCTGAAACCAAAATAGACAGCCATTAAAGCAATTGAGATTGATGTGAAAAATTCTAATACTGCGGAAGATAAAAACGCCATTTTTAGAACATCCATTGTTGTTTCACGGAATTTTTCAGTACTTTTCTCGATATGTTTGGTTTGCTCTTCCGTACGGTTGAAAAGGCGTAAAGTTTCTAACCCTTTTAGGCGATCTAAAAATTGTGCACTTAGTTTAGCTAAGGTGTTCATATGTTTTTGGCTACTATCAGCGGCAGCGACACCGACCAAAATCATAAAAATTGGTATAAGTGGTGCAGTTATCATCAAGATGATTCCTGCAACCCAATTAATTGGGAAAATAGCAATAAGAATAACCACAGGCACAATGATAGAAAGCGCTTGCTGTGGTAAATAGCGTGCGTAATAGTTTTGTAGATTTTCTACTTGCTCTAGCATAATACTTGCCCAGCTTCCTGCCGGCGTATTGCTTGTAACAGCAGGGCCTACCTCGTGAATTTTATTGAGAATTTTTTTGCGAACAATATTACGTAAAATTCGACCACACTTAAAACCAATAGACTCTCTTGCCCATAAAATTAGTGCTCGTAGGAAAAAACCAATAACAAGAGCAATAAAATAAGGTAGTAATTCTGTGCGTGGAGTATTTTCTATAATTAAATGATGCAAGAGATAGGCAATAAAATAGGTATTAGCAACTAAGATCACAGAAGAAATTGATGCAAGAATGATATTTAGATGTAACAACTTTTTGATTGGTTGTTGTTCATTCCAAAGCCATTTTTGTAAATATTTTTGGCGAGTTTTTTCCATAATCTATGTACACTAAGTGTTATAATCAAGAGATTTTATGAGGGGATATTATCCCCTCATTTCTATTTATATGCCTAAATGCTACAAGTAAGGCTTATTTTTGAGCATCTAAATAACGTTCTGCATCAAGTGCAGCCATACAGCCAGTGCCAGCAGACGTAATAGCTTGACGATAGCTATGATCCATCACATCGCCAGCAGCAAATACACCCTCTACGGAAGTTGCGGTTGCATTACCTTCTAGGCCTGATTTCACAACAATGTAGCCGTTATTCAAAGTTAATTGATCAGCAAAAATTTCAGTGTTTGGTGTATGTCCAATGGCAATGAATACACCATCTAATGCGATTTCTTCAGTTTGATCTGATAGTGTATCTTTCAAGCGAACACCTGTTACTCCCATATTATCACCAAATACCTCATCTAAAATACGGTGAGTATGAAGAATGATTTTGCCCTCTTCTACTTTTTTCATTAAGCGCTCAATTAAGATTTTTTCACTACGGAAAGTATCACGACGGTGGATAAGATGTACTTCAGATGCAATATTTGATAAATAAAGAGCTTCTTCAACTGCGGTATTTCCACCACCTACAACAGCAACTGGTTTATTACGATAGAAGAAACCATCACAAGTTGCACAAGCCGAAACACCACGACCTTTAAAGGAGTCTTCGGAAGGTAAACCTAAATAGCGTGCTGATGCTCCCGTTGCGATAATTAAAGCATCACAGCTGAACGTTTGCACATCACCATATAACTTAAATGGACGTTCTGACAAATCAACTTTGTTAATATGATCAAAAATAATTTCAGTTTCGAACTTTTCTGCATGCTGAAGCATTCGTTGCATTAATTCCGGACCAGTTGTATCACCAAAATCACCCGGCCAGTTCTCAATTTCGGTGGTTGTGGTCAATTGTCCGCCTTGTTGTAAACCTGTCACTAAAACCGGATTTAAGTTAGCACGTGCGGCATAAATTGCAGCAGTATAGCCTGCTGGACCTGAACCTAAAATCAATAATTTACAGTGTTTAATGTCGCTCATTTTTTATCCTTAATATCAAAATTTGGTTAGTATTATAGCTTGTTCAATTGGTGTTATCTATCCCTAATACCTATCAATATAAAAGGGAATAGAGTAAACGACGATATTTATTGGTAATCGGATCATTGTTTCCTATTGCAGAAAGAATGGACAGAAATTGTTGTTTCACTTCGCTTTGTTCTGCATTGAGATCTTTTCTTAAAATATGGAATAACAAATCCAATGCTTCTTCATTTCGGTTTGCTTGATGTAATTGTAAGGCGAGTTTCAATGCAATTTCAGTGCTTGGATTTTTGTCAAAATCGGTTTGTAATTGTTGAATTTCTGGCGTGTCAGAAGCTTTAATTAACAGTTCTATTTGAGCTTGTAGCCCCTGCCAACGGCTATCACGATCTTGTAGAGGTATTTGGGTTAAAATATCCTGTGCAGGTTCCACTTTTTTCATCGCAATATAGGTTTCTGCGTAAAGCAAGGCAATGTCACTATTTTTCTTATTTGATAATTCCCAACCTTCTTTGAGTAAGGGTAATGCGGCTTCGTAATTTTCTGCTTCGAGAAAATCTAAGGCCTGCATAAATTTTATGTCTTCCTCTTTGGGCAAAATGACAGATAAGCGTTGCTTTAATGTCAGTTCATCCAACACACCGGGAAACGCATCTAACGCTTGCCCTTCTTTGAATAAATAAGTGGTTGGTAGTGCTTGAATACGAAATTGTGCCGTCAACATTTGTTCTTTTTCACAATCTACCTTAGCAAGCAAAAACTGCCCTTGATACTGTTCTGTGACACGTTCTAAAAGTGCGGTAAATTCTACAGAAGTTTTGTGGCTTGGTGCATAGAAAGTGATAACAAGTGGAATTTGTTGTGAGCTTTGCAAAACCTCATTGAGATTTTGCTCAGTCATATTAACGATATATTTCGACTGTGTCATAAAAGTCCTTTTGTTGAAGATGGATATTCTGGCATTCTAGCAAAAAGGAGTAGAACATCATAGAACATATGTCTTGGATGAAATGCTGCTTAACTTATTTTTGGGGATTCTATATAATAATGCGCCTAGGTTAAAACAAGGATGTTGGCTTATGTTGAAACGCTTCTTTTCTTATTTGCATTATCGAATTTTTTATATTTGGTTGTTTTTCTTTTCTTTTCTAACTGTAGTCATCAACTCTGAAGCTAGCTTGGCTTATACCTTATTTATTACATTTATTCTTTATTATTTAATTTATGTATTATCTGAGAAATTATTTACTGCTGTTATTTTATTTGTTACGGCTACTTTATCTTTATATTATCCAGTCTCTTTATATTATGGCTCTTTAAACTCGGGAATAATCGCCGCATTTTTAGAAACAAATATTTCTGAGTCATTAGAGTTTATGTCTGTATTTTCCTTCTCAGATTTTTTATTACCTTTTTTATTCTGTCTTTCTGCCATCATTCTGATTAGATTAAAAAGATATAATATCAGTGCAAGAAATTATTCAGAGAAGAAGGGAATTTATACTTTATTGTTTTTTGGCTTTTTGTTCTCTCTTGTATTTGAGCCAACTAAATATTATTTAGAAGAATCAGAGGAAGATGAACATCGTTGGACACTTGCAAATACACCAATTAATGTTGTGTCATTTTATGCTAATATTTATGAAAGTTTCTCTGGTTATTATTTTGAGAAAAAGGAATTAGAATCTGCATTTAAAAAGCCGAACCCTTGGCAAGTTATTGAAGCACTGCCTAAATATCGAAATTATGTTTTGATTATCGGAGAAAGTGCACGCCGAGATTATTTTTCTACTTATGGTTTTTCTTTACCAACAACCCCTTTTTTGGATCGCAGCTTAGGCTATATTAATGCTGGGTACATTTCAGCAGCTCCAGCGACCTATCATTCTTTACTTAAATCGCTTTATTTTAGAGTCTCTAATAAGATCGATTATAGCTATCACATCATTAACTTAGCCAAAAAAGCGGATATACAAACCTATTGGTTTTCTAATCAAGGTAGCATTGGTAAATATGATAGTAGTGCTAGTCGAATTGGTGCAAGTAGTGATTTTTATTTCTTTACTAAAAAAGGCGCATTTAATACAGGGGATGTTGATGATTTTACTCTACTAGATGAATTTAAGATGAGGTTAGCAAAAAGTAGCATTACCAATAAGAAAGCAAGTTTATTTGTTTTTCATTTAATGGGATCTCATCAAAAATTTTGTTCAAGATTAAAAAAAGATGAGCATATATTAAAATTTGTTAATAAAGATATGTCTTGTTATGTGAATACGATTTTAAAAACAGACAAGTTGATAGAAAATATTGTTTCTATTTTGAAAGAAAAAAATGAAAGTTACTCTTTAATTTATTTTTCTGACCATGGACTTAGCCATATCAAAAAAGACGATTTAGAAAGACTTTCATTAGATTATAGCGAAAAAAATCAGTCTAACTATATGGTACCGTTCTTTAAATTATCAAGCGATGATACAAAAAGAGAAGTGACTAATATTAAAAGAAGTGCGGTTAATTTTATTTATGGTTTTAGTCAATGGTTAGGCATAAAAACAAAAGAATTATCTTCTGATTATGACTTCTTCTCTTACGAAGATGATAAAGATATAAAAGTTTTTGATTTTCGTAAAAATGTTTATTTTGATAGTTTGGAAACTGATCCAATACCATCTTTTGAAAAGGAATTAATAAAGTGATGAATATGTCGTACTTAAATATTCTTAGAATAGTATTTTTTATGTCAGGCTTTGCTGCTTTAGTTTATCAAATTGCTTGGCAAAGAATGCTATTTACTGCATTTGGTGTTGACTTAGAATCTATAACTATAGTGATTGCTGTATTTGTGGCAGGCTTGGGTATTGGTGCTTATTTTGGGGGAAGATTAGCGGATAAGTTTCCTAATAAAATTATTCTTATTTTTGCCTTAACAGAAATTGGTATTGGTTTATTTGGGTTTTTGAGTTCAGATTTGATTGCTTTTATTAAATCAGTTTTTTTACATTCTAATACGCTAATTATTTCTCTAGCTAACTTTATTTTATTATTATTTCCAACATTTTTAATGGGAAGTACTTTGCCATTATTAACTCAATATTTGAATAATTATATTGATAATAATATAGGTAATAATATTGGCTGGTTATACTTTGTAAATACGTTAGGTGCTGCAACAGCTTGTTTGGTGACAGGATTTTATTTATTTAATCATTTTCAATTAGATGAGGTAGTCTATATTGCCGCAGGTATTAATGTATTTGTTGCGATCGCCATATTTAGTATCTATGGTACAGAAAAACATAACAAGAATATTAAACTTATCAATAAAGGAGAAGAGCAACCTATTGAGGTTGCAGATTTTAGCCTGGTGAGAAAGGCAATTTTATTATCTTTCTTAGGTGGTTTCCTGAGTCTAGGGCTAGAAGTTATTTGGATCCGCCTATTTTCGCTTTATTCATCTTCAATTCCACAAGCATTTGCTTTTATCTTAGCTCTATTTTTATTAGGTATTGCTTTTGGTTCCTTAATTGGAAAAGATGTGTGTAAAAGAAAACAAGCTAATTTAAATTATATTGGTCGTATTTTTCTAGTTTCTACTTTATTTGATAGTATTGCAATTTTATCTATAATTTATTATCCCAACTTTATTGTTTTCACGTTTTCTGTATTATTAGTTGCTTTACTTCGAGGGATTATATTTCCAATAGTTCACCACTTGGGAACTGGAAATAGGAAAACAGGCGCTGCGATTTCAAATGTTTATTTTGCCAATGTATTAGGTTGTACACTTGCACCTATCTTTTTCGGATTTTTCCTATTAGATATTTTAAATACTCAACAAGTTTATCTCGTAATTATTGCAATAAGTTTATTAATCGCATTTTTCTGTCTAAAGCTTATTTGGTTAAAAATAATATCATTATTTTCATTATTAGCGATTTCTTCTATGGTTTTTTTGCCAGAAAGAATTATTAATTCTTTAGTGCAAAAACCAGACCTTGTTTTAGAAAAATTAATTGAAAATAAACATGGTTTCATTCAAGTTTATAAAGATAAGTATGATGATCATCTTGTTTTTGGTAGTAATGTTTATGATGGAATGTTAAACATTGATATTACACATAATTCAAACGGTATTCATAGAGCGTATTTATTACCAGTTATTGCACCACAATCTAAAAATATTTTGGTGGTTGGATTAAGTACTGGCTCTTGGGTTCGTGTTTTATCTTCAATGCCTAATGTGGAATCAATTACTGTTATTGAATTAAATCCTGGTTATCCATCACTTGCAGATAGTTATTCCGCAATGCGGAAAGTCTTAGAGGATAAACGTATTAAAATTATTACAGATGATGGGCGTAGATGGTTGGTAAAAAATCAGCAAGATAAGTTTGATTTTATTTTAATGAATACTACATTCCATTGGCGTAGTTATGCAACGAATCTATTAAGTCAAGAATTTCTTGAGTTAACAAAGTCCCATTTAACAGAAAATGGATTTATCTATTTCAATACGACTGAATCTACAGATGCATTTTTTACGGCATCTAAAGTTTATCCTTATACGTATCAGTATGGTAATATGGCTCTGGCTTCATTAAAACCCGTGTTAGAATTGGATGAATATAATGTCTATACTAATTTAAGCCAATTAAAGTGGCGTGATACTAAATTTGATTCTGAAGAATACTTAAAGCTAGCGACAAATATTTTGCTGGGACAACCATTAATTGCTTATACAGAAAAAAGCCAGTTCGCTTTACCACGCCAGCCTGAGATGATTACAGATAAAAATATGATTACAGAATATAAATACGGTATATTGTCAAAATAAAATGAGAGTGTGTTAAAACAAAAAAGGATTGAGTCATTGAAATTCAATCCTTTTTTAATATAAAAAATAGTTTTTAACAGTCAATTAGAGTAAAACACTCCCAATAACCGCTAATATGAATCCCACTAAACCAATTAATGTTTCCATGACTGTCCAGGTTTTTAATGTGGTTTTTTCGTCCATTTCTAAGAAACGGCTGACGAGCCAGAAGCCAGAGTCGTTTACATGTGAAAGAGCGGTTGCACCGGAGGCAATTGCGATCACGATGAAACAAAGATCAAATTGGCTCAAGCCTGTAGTTGCTGCTACAGTTGGGGCAATCAATGCAGAGGCTGTGGTTAATGCTACGGTAGCAGATCCTTGAGCAACCCTTAATGCAAGAGCAATAATGAATGCTGCGACAATCACTGGTAGCCCTGTGTCGGATAAGGCACTGGCTAATACATCGCCAATACCGCTTGCACGCAACACGCCACCAAACATACCGCCAGCGCCTGTTACTAATACAATGGCACAGATTGGACCGAGTGCGTTGTCGCAGATTTTCTCAATTTGTTCATAACTACGTTGTTCTTTGAGTAACAAAATCGCTGCAATTAAGGTGATAAGTAATGCGACTGGTGTTTTGCCTAATAAACGTAGGCTTTCCACCCAAGTGGTTGAACCATCAATGACTTTGGTAACGCTTAAGGTATTTAGCCCTGTATCAAATAAGATCAAACAGATTGGAAGGAGCAAAATAAACATTACTTTGCCAAAGCTTGGTGGGTTTATAACGGCAGTTTCATTGATAGCATTGCTACTTAAAAATGCTTTTGGTAATTCCAGTTTAATTTTCTTACCTGAATATAATCCAAATAAATAAGAAGCAACATACCACGTTGGGATTGCACAAATTAGACCGACAATTACCAGTAGTCCCATATTTACGCCAAGTAGATCACCTGAGGCAACAGGGCCTGGATGCGGTGGTAAAAAGGCGTGCATTACCGCAAAAGCACCAGCGGAAGGAAGCGCATAACGTAAAGTTGAGCCACCAAATTGTTTCGCTACACTAAATATGATTGGCAGCATAACAACTAAACCTGCATCAAAGAAGATAGGGAAACCAAATAACAGTGATGCGATACCCAGAGCAAAAGGAGCTTTCTTTTCACCAAATTTGTTGATTAAAGTATCGGCTAATACTTTAGCGCCACCGGTAATTTCGAGTAAGCGACCGATCATTGCCCCTAATCCGACTAATAATGCAACGGCAGCAAGAGTATTACCAAAACCACTTAATAAAGTCGGTAAGATTTTATTGATGGGAATGCCTGTGGCAAGCGCAGTTAATAAGCTGACAATAATCAGAGCAACAAAAGCGTGTACTCTGAACTTCATAATCAATACGAGCAGAAGCAAGACTGCGGCAATCATAATGAAAATTAACATAGAAAACCTCCTTTGGTTGCTTTGTTACTGGTAACATACTTTTTAGTGACATAAGGGTAAAGAGAATTTGTAAAGTAATTTTGGAATTTGTGATCTGCTTCAAGGAATAATGGTTTATTTTTTCTTCTTAAAAAATATTGATGAACGTTTATTAAAAATATGTGATTTATATCACGAAAACAAATGTTACCAGTAACTTTTATGAAAAAGTGCGGTATGTTAATAAAAAATATTTGAGGAGGGTTGAGATATGTCAGAAAAAAAAGGTAAAAGTTTTATTCTAATGGGCGTGTCGAGTACAGGAAAAACAACAGTGGGTACGGCGGTTGCACAACGTTTAGGGATAAAGTTGATTGATGGTGATGATTTACATCCTAGAGCCAATATCGTTAAAATGTCACAGGGCAATCCGTTGAATGATGAAGATCGTATGCCTTGGTTAGAGCGAATTCGTGATGCCGCATTTAGCTTGGAACAAAAAAGTGAAGTAGGGATTATCGTTTGCTCTGCATTGAAGAAACAATATCGTGATATGATCCGTGATGGTAATGATGTCACTTTCATTTTCTTACAGGGGCCATTTGAACTGGTTTTGGAAAGAATGAAACAGCGCAAAGGGCATTATATGAAAGTGGAAATGCTAAAGAGCCAGTTTGATACCTTAGAGGTGCCACAAAGCGATGAGAAAGATGTGATTCCAATTAGTATTGAGGGCTCGTTTGATGAAGTAGTGGAACGCTGTGTGGATGCCTTGAAAGCGCATTTGTAAAGTCATAAAAAGACCGTACTTTAAGTTCATAATCAAAAGTGCGGTCTTTTTTTATTAAATTTTAGATACTTTCGCCAATATGAATTTGATAGCCTAAATTGATAATTGGGCTTTGTGGTGTTTGACCATTCAAGCGATTTAGTAATTCTTGCGCAGCCACTCGTCCCACTTCTAAACGAGGTGTGATCACTGTCGCAAGCTGTGGTGTCATCGCTTGTCCCATATTATGCCCGTGAAATCCAGCTACGGCAATTTGAGTAGGGACCTTAATATTTAAGCGTTGGCACTCAAAAATCGCACCAATCGCCAAATCATCATTTGTACAAAAAATCCCGTCTAACGTTGGAACATCTTGTAAGGCTTGATGTAACTGCTGTGCACCCAAACTAAAAGAAGATGGTTCTTGTGTGATTAAACTATATGGTCGCAAACCATATTTATGCATTGCTTGTTCATATCCTTGCATTTTTAATTGAGTACGTTTATCCAGTCGAGCAGCGAAATAGACAATATGTTTGCGTCCACGCTTGATCATCGTCTCTACCATTGATTGTGCTGCCATAATGTTATTAAATCCCACAGACTGATAAGCACCAATCTCACTGCATTCCATAATTTCTATTACAGGGATATTTGCGACTTCTAACATTTTTAACGTACGTGGACTATGTTGGCTTTCCGATAAAATTAAGCCATCAACATTATAAGAAAGTAGGCTTTCAATACGCTGTTCTTCTTTTTTTTCGCTATAACCATAATGAGCTAGCATTGTCTGATAGCCTGCTGTGTCGGTGATTTGCTCAATACCTTTAATCACATCAGCAAAAACGTGATTTGTTAATGAGGGAACTAGCACGCCAATCGCTCGGCTTTTTGCGTTTGATAAAATATCGGGGGCACGGTTGGGAATATATCCAAATTCTTCGATCGCCGCAGCGATTTTTTGTTGTGTATCTGGAGCAACCGAATTGGGATTACGTAAATAACGGCTAATGGTCATTTTAGTAATACCGAGATGATTAGCGATATCTTGTAAGGTAGGACGTTTTCGCTTTTCCATTGCGTTCTCAATTTCTTTTTTTTATGACAAGCGTATAATGGGGCAACATTATTGGTTAGGAGATCCGAAAATGCAAGCCAAAACTGAACAAAATCTTACCGCACTTGAGCAAGAAATGAACCAAACTATTGCAAGTACTGTTCGTTTAACTCAGTACAGCCACGGAGCTGGTTGTGGGTGTAAAATTTCACCAAAAGTGCTTGAGCAAATTTTACATTCTGAAATGGAAAAATGGGTTGATCCCAATCTATTAGTAGGCAATGAAACCAAAGATGATGCGGCAGTTTATGATATTGGTAATGGTATCGGTATTATTAGTACAACCGACTTTTTTATGCCAATTGTTGATGATCCTTTTGATTTCGGTCGAATTGCGGCGACTAATGCCATCAGTGATATTTTTGCAATGGGCGGTAAACCAATTATGGCGATTGCAATTTTAGGGTTCCCAATTAAATTACTGCCACCTGAAGTTGCACAAAAAATTGTTGATGGTGGTCGATTTGCTTGTAAAGAAGCAGGAATTGCGTTAGCTGGTGGACATTCAATTGATGCCCCAGAACCGATTTTTGGTTTGGCCGTTACAGGTGTGATTAGCACTGAAAAAGTGAAAAAAAATGCTTCAGCACAAGCAGGCTGTAAATTATTTTTAACGAAGCCACTCGGTATTGGTGTGTTAACGACCGCAGAGAAAAAAGGTAAATTAAAAGAAAAACATAAAGGTTTAGCAACCGAGACAATGTGTAAGATGAACACTATTGGTAGCCAGTTTGCTGAATTGGAAGGTGTAACCGCAATGACTGATGTGACAGGATTTGGTTTATTAGGGCATCTGATCGAAATTTGTGAAGGTTCAAACCTCACGGCTGAAGTGGATTTTTCTAAAATTGAGATGTTAGATGATGTGCCAAGTTATATTGAAAAAGGTTGTATTCCCGGTGGCACAGATCGAAATTTTCAGAGCTATGGACATAAAGTGAGCGAGATGACGGCATTTCAAAAAGCAGTTTTATGTGATCCTCAAACTTCAGGTGGTTTACTAATCGCAGTACAACCTAATACAGAGCAAGAAGTTAAAAATATTGCTCAGCAGCAAGGTATTCATTTAATTGAAGTAGGGCATTTGTTAGCTAATAGAGAGGAAAGTGCGGTTAAAGTTCGGGTAATTTAACGATAAAAGAAAAGGCGGAGTATTCTCCGCCTTTGTTTTTTTTAGAGTTTGTTTAAAATTAAATTTGCCATCATTTTAATATGTTGGGGAGAAGCATTGAGTGCGGGAATATAGCGATATGAGACGCCACCATTGTTTATAAAGATCTCTTTGTTTTCTTCTTCGATCTCTTCTAAAGTTTCTAAACAGTCAGCGGAAAAGCCAGGGCAAATAACAACAACTTTTTGGATATTTTCACTTGCTGCTTTTTCTAAAAACTTATCAGTATAAGGTTGTAGCCATTCTTCACGCCCAAAACGTGATTGGAAAGACAGGTTCCATTGATTTTCAGTTAGCCCTAAACGATCAACAACAGCAATTACTGTTTGACGGCAATGTTCACGATAATAGTCGCCCATTGTTTCGTAACGAAGTGGAATACCGTGGAAAGAGAAGAGTAGGAATTCATCATCTTTAAATTCCGCTTTGATTGAGTTTACTAATGCTGAGATGTAATCTTCGTTGAGATGATAGGAGTGAATAAAATCGAATGGCAACATATTGCGTTGTTCTTTCAACACATTCGCAAAAGCATCGAATACTGCGCCTGTAGTTGAGCTGCTATATTGCGGGTAGAGTGGTAACACAATAATTTTTTCCACTTGTTGAACAATCAGTTTTTCTACCGCACTTTGCATTGATGGATTGCCATAAGTCATTCCAATTTCAACGTAGATATTGTGATTATTTTCATCAAAATATTGCTGTAATGCTTGTTGTTGTTGACGAGTTATGTTTAATAATGGAGAACCTTGATCTGTCCAAATGGATGCATAATTTTTAGCAACACGTTTTGAACGCATTGGCAAAATCACACATTTTAATAATGGCCACCATTTATAACGGGGTAAATCTACAACACGAGGGTCTGTTAAAAATTGCCAAAGGTAACGGGAAAGCGCTTTTGGTGTTGGGCTGTCGGGTGTGCCCAAATTAATAAGCAGTACACCTATTTTTGTTTTATTCATAGTTAATCACTGAAAGAGTTAAACGAGAAATACAACATAAGTTATCATTGTCATCTCTAATTTGAATTTGCCAAACCTGTGTTTTACTACCTAGATGAATAGGCGTAGCACGAGCCGTCACATTTCCTTGTTTTACTGGACGTAAGTGGTTTGCATTAACTTCTAAACCAAAGATACCTTGGTTATCCTTTATACAACAAAAGCCCGCCATAGAGCCAATAGTTTCTGCCAATGCTACTGAAAGTCCGCCGTGCAAAAAACCCATTGGTTGTGTTGTGCGTTTATCCACAGGCATCGTTGCTTCAAGCCAGTTATCACCTTTAGCAGTGAAAGAAATACCTAAATGTGCAATGGCACAATTGGCACTCATTGCGTTCATTTGTTCAAGAGAATGATGTTTTGTCCAAATCATTTTATTTCAATAGTGTGAGTAAAGCCTGTACTGGGTGTTTAAGTTGCCATTTTTCAAAACGTTTTACTTGGCTGCGACAAGAATAACCTGTAGCAAGGCAAAATTCAGGATCTTTTCCGGCTAGTTTTTTCGCCCAAGATAAGCCATAAATGGCGGCAGACATATCAAAATGTTTCGTTTCGTGTCCAAACGTTCCAGCCATTCCACAGCAACCGACATTTTCTACGCTTAGTTCTTGTTGAAATAAAGCAAAAATTTGTTGCCATTCTTTTGCACTATTTGGTAGCGCAGTAGACTCCGTACAATGTGGGAATAAATGCCATTGTTGTGGTGTAAAAGTGCGGTCAGTTTTTTCAATATTTTGCAGTGTTGCTTTAAGTGTGTCTAACTGTGTTTTTAACCATTCGTGAGAGGTTAGGACTTGGAATTCACCACGTTTTTCTTTTAATATCTCTTTATATTCATCACGATAAGTCAATACAATAGCAGGGTCAACACCGACTAACGGTAAACCAAGTTTTGCCATTCGAGCTAAGAAGTCTGACTGATTTTTAGCTGTTTTCGCAAAACGAGTAAGGAAACCTTTCACATGTTGTGCTTTACCATTTGGCTTAAATGGCAACAATACAGGTCTGTAGCCTAATTTTTGAGCCAATTCAACAAAATCAGCTACAATTTTTGCATCGTAATAGGATGTAAATGGATCTTGTACGATCAATAAAGTTTTTTGTTTTTCTACCGCATTTAGTTGCTCAAGTGCTTCTAAGGAATAGCCTTGGTAGCCAATCTCAACTAATTGTTTTTGCAATGAAGGTGAGGAAAGTAGAGGTAAATCGATCACACCTAATACTTTTTTCGTAATAGATTGAGTGATTTTTGCTGCAGTGAAGAAATTAAAAAATTCAGGTTGTTTTGCCATCAAAGGAGCAATATATTCGATATTGGAAATCACATGATCTTTTAATGGGCGTAAGTAGCGACTATGGTAGAAATGTAAGAATTTTGAACGAAAATGCGGTACATCAATTTTGATTGGGCATTGACTGGCACAAGCTTTACATGCAAGACAAGTATCCATCGTTGCTTTCACTTCGTGTGAGAAATCGTATTCACCATGCCATTTCTGTACAGAATGACGAACTTTACTTACCAGATCCGTTAACTTCACTTCTTGCTCACGGAAATCAAGTTGTTCAGGTGATACATTTTCGAGTGATAACAAACGAAGCCATTCTCGGACCATTGCTGCACGTCCCTTAGGTGAAAATAGACGATTTTTGCTGATTTTCATCGAAGGGCACATTGTGCTATGCACATCAAAGTTAAAGCAAAGCCCATTACCGTTACAATTCATTGCACCGCTAAATTGCTCTTTCATTTTAATTGGAATTTGCCGATCATTATCTGCTCGCATTGGAGAAAGAATAGAATACAGTTCATCTTTACTGTGTAACGGTGTACAAATTTTACCCGGGTTTAAGCGGTTATCAGGATCAAATAAGAATTTGATATAACGTAGTTCTTGCCATAATTCTGGGGTAAAGAATTTTTCACCGTACTGTGAACGCATGCCTTTACCGTGTTCCCCCCAAATTAAACCACCATATTGGCGTGTTAATTCGGCAACCTGATCAGAAATTTGTTTGAATAGTAGCACTTGTTGTTGATCACATAAATCAAGTGCAGGGCGAACGTGTAATACGCCAGCATCAACGTGACCAAACATTCCGTATTGTAAATTGTGTTGGTCTAATAAGGCGCGGAATTCTGCAATATAATCGGCGAGATGTTCTGGTGGCACGCAAGTGTCTTCTACAAATGGGATGGGTTTTGCAGCACCTTTTGCGTTCCCTAATAAACCTACCGCTTTTTTACGCATTGCATAAATACGTTCAATAGAGGGTAAATCAGAACACACTTGATAACCAATAATGCCATCTTGTTGATTGGCAATTTTTTCATCAAGTGCTTGGCAAAGTGCGGTCACTTGGCGTTGAATTTTGTACTTATCGTTGCTTGCATATTCTACAATATTTAGCCCAAGGATTGGATTGTTCTCATTCTCTGTCAATAATTCATTAACAGAATGCCAAATAATATCTTGTTTTGCTAAATTAAGTACGGTGGAGTCAATTGTTTCAACAGAAAGAGCGTTTGCTTTCACCATGAATGGGGCATTACGTAATGCCGAATCAAATGAGTTGTATTTAATATTAATTAATGTGCGATATTGTGGAATTTGGGTGAGATCTAATGTTGCTTCGCAAATAAATGCTAGTGATCCTTCAGAGCCTGTTAAAATACGAGTTAAATTAAATTCAGACTCATCTTGATTAAACACGTTTTTGAGATCATAACCTGTTAGAAAACGGTTCAGTGGTGGTAAGTCGTTGAGAATTGTATCTCGTTTTTCTTTGCAACGTTGGAAGACCTCTTGGTGTAAGAACTGGCTGTTTTTAGTTAGACCTTGCTGTTTAAGTGTGTTCGCAAAATCTTCCGTTTTGATCGTTTGTGTATCAATAACCTCGCCATTAACTAAAACAGCACGTAATCCCAAAACGTGATCAGAAGTTTTTCCATATTGTAGAGAACCTTGACCAGAAGCATCGGTATTAATCATTCCGCCTAGAGTTGCACGATTACTAGTTGAAAGTTCTGGCGAAAAGAAGAACCCATATGGCTTCAAAAACTGGTTTAATTGGTCTTTCACGACACCTGCTTGTACGCGAACCCAACGCTGTTCAACATTGAGTTCAAGGATTTGTGTCATATGACGAGAAAGATCAACAATGATATTATTATTGAGTGATTGCCCGTTGGTCCCTGTTCCTCCCCCACGAGGAGTAAATGTCAGTGTTTTATAATTTTCTTTTTGTGCGAGTTTAGTCAGAATTACTACATCTGCTGTTGATTTAGGGAATAAAAGTGCTTGAGGAAGTTGTTGGTAAACGCTGTTATCAGTCGCAAGGCTTAGCCGGTCGGAGTAGCTTACCGCAATATCCCCCGAAAAATGTTGTTTTTGTAACTCATTGATATAATTCAATACAAGAGGTGAGATATCGGGAATATTTTTTAAACGAGGTAGCATTTTCATCACTCTATCATTTTAATGTAATAAAAAATAATGTGTATTTTATTTAAGGTCAATATTGTATAATTTTTCATCTGAAAAATGAATTTGATAGCAGTTTAACATAGATTAGTATTAGGCAAAGATCTTTTATCTGGAAAATTTTGAACTCTTTTTTTATTTAGGCTTTATATCCAGATTTGTTTACGATTCATACATTGTTTCGGAATAAATTTATATGATTTATGGAAAGAAAAATGATATTTTTAGCTTGAAATTCAAACAAATTGGTGAAAAAATTTGACCTTACCTTTTTAAGGTAGGATAATATCGTAAATTAGAACTTCTCTTTGAATAAAAAAGGGAAAATAATTTACATTAAAAATTAAATCAGTAAATTTATCTAGTTTATTGTAAAGGCGCTTGTGTTAGGTTAAAAAGAGTTCACATTTAACTTAAAAGCGTTTAAGATGGAAAATAGAACACAAGTTTTGTGTTTCAAATTTCAGCGATTACGCTGGAATTTGGTTTAATAAAGATGACTAAATGATAAGAGGATCATCCAAATGAAAAAAACTGCAATCGCATTAACTATCGCTGCACTAGCAGCAGCTACAGCGGCACAAGCAGCTCCACAAGCTAATACATTTTATGTAGGTACTAAAGCTGGTTGGGCTTCTTTCCATGATGGTTTAAATCAACTTGACAGCAAAAATGGCGGTCCAGTTGGTATCAAACGTAACTCTGTAACTTACGGTGTATTTGGTGGTTATCAAATCACTGATAATTTTGCTGTTGAATTAGGTTATGATGATTTTGGTCGTGTTAAAGGTGTTAACAAAGCAGAAAATTTTAGCGCTAAAATGACTAATCATGGTACACATTTAAGTTTAAAAGCAAGCTATCCAGTAATTGCTGATTTAGATGCATATGCACGTGTTGGTGCTGCTTTAATTCGTTCAGATTATAAAGCAAAAGGTACTAAAGATGCTCGTGCTCATAGCTTAAAAGTATCTCCAGTATTTGCTGGTGGTATTGAGTATGCGATTCTTCCAGAATTAGCAGCTCGTTTAGAATACCAATGGGTCAACGGTGTAGGTAAACTTGAAAAAGCAAATGGTGACCGTCTTGACTTCACTCCAAGCGTAGGTTCTGTAAGTGCTGGTTTAACTTACCGTTTTGGTCAAGGTGCAATGGTTGTTCCTGAAGTTATCAGCAAAAAATTCACTTTAAACTCTGATGTGACTTTTGCTTTTGACAAAGCTAACTTAAAACCTGAAGCTCAAGGTGTATTAGATGGTATCTATGGTGAAATCGCACAATTACAATCTGCTTCAGTAGCAGTTGCAGGTTACACTGACCGTTTAGGTTCTGATGCTTACAACTTAAAATTATCACAACGTCGTGCAGATACAGTAGCTAACTACTTAGTATCTAAAGGTGTTGCTCCACAAGCAATCAGCGCAACTGGTATGGGTGAATCTAGCCCAGTAACAGGTAACAAATGTGATTCAGTTAAAGGTCGTAAAGCACTTATCGCTTGTTTAGCTGATGACCGTCGTGTTGAAATCTCTGTTAAAGGTAACAAATAATTAATTTGTTAATTTAATATGTTTTTTGAAAGGCCTAAACAAATGTTTAGGCTTTTCTTTTATTTGATTAGTTTCTGTTTATGAGGGACATTCTATGAAAAAGTGGATAGTATTGATTTTAATTGCTATTGTTGCTGGTTTTACGTTAATGACTAGTTATAATGGCTTAGTGAAAGCAGAAGAAGAGATTGATTCCGTATGGGCAAATGTGGAATCTTCTTACCAACGTCGTGCAGACTTAATTCCAAATTTAGTCAATACAGTGAAAGGTCAAGCTGATTTTGAGAAAAGCACTTTAACACAAGTGATTGAAGCTCGTGCAAAAGCAACTCAAACAAAAATTGATCCTGCTAATCTTACTGAAGAACAACTTGCCCAATTCCAACAAAATCAAAATGAAGTGGGCTCTGCGTTATCGCGTTTATTAGTAACTGTTGAACAATATCCAGCATTGAAAGCAAATGAAGGCTTTATGAATTTACAGGCACAGCTTGAAGGTACAGAAAATCGTATCAATGTTGCCCGTAATAAATTTAACGAAGCAGCACGTATTTATAACCAAAAAGTGCGTCAATTCCCAACTAAGTTAGTAGCCATGTTATTTGGATTTAAAGAAAAACCATATTTCAAATCAGTAGAGGGTGCAGCAAATGCACCAGTAGTGAATTTTAATTAACAATTTTTAATTAAGAGAATGAAATGGCTTTATTTTCAAAAATTCCAATCGATAAACAACAAGTTGAGAAAGCAATTTCTCAACTTGAGCAGAAAAGCTCGGCAGAATTGCGTGTTTATGTGGAAAGCAAAATGCCTAAACAAACGAGTTCAGGCATAGAACGTGCATTGCAAATTTTTAATGAGCTTGGCATGCAAGAAACTAGTGCACGTAATGGTGTTTTAATTTATGTTGCATTTAAATCTCATCAATGCTCGATTATTGGTGATTATGGTATTCATCAATATGTTGGTGAACAATTTTGGCAGCAACAATGTGATGTGATGGTGAGTCATTTTCGTCAAGGCAACTACACAGAAGGCATTGTAACTGCAATTGAAAATACAGGAAAAGAGCTTGCTTTACACTTTCCTATTCAACCAAATGATAAGAATGAATTAGACAATGAGGTGATTATCAATGGTTAAATGGTTAAAAAGTGCGGTCATTTTTTTCTCTTTTTTCTTTACATTATCTGCTTTTGCAGCACAATTTCCACCTTCGCCGAATCCGCTCCAATATATTAATGATTACACCAACACATTATCGGCTAGCGAGAAAGGGGCATTAGAGCAAAAGTTAATTTCTTATAGTAAAGAAACGAGCTCACAAATTGCAGTAGTTATCATTCCCTCAACGGAAGAATATGAGATTTCGCAATATACATTTGAGCTCGCTGATAAATGGGGAATTGGGCGTAAGCAATTGAATAATGGCGTATTAATGTTAGTTGCTAAAGATGACCGTAAAATATTCATCGGTGTTGGACAAGGCTTAGAAGGGATATTGCCCGATGCCTTTTTATCTCAACTTATTCGTAATCAAATTACACCTTATTTTAAACAAGGTCAGTATGCAGAAGGGATTAATAACGGTTTAAACTACATTATTGCAACTAGCAAAGGTGAGTTTGATCCAAATCAAGTTGCAGACGAAGACAGTTGGGAAGATTATATTCCAATTTTTATGGTCGTTGTATTCATCTTATTTGTTGTATTAAGCGACTTACGTGCAACACCTTATATTAGCCCAACAGGACATAATTCATCACGTAGAGGTACTACATTCGGACGCAGTAGTAACTATCGTGGCGGAGGTGGTTTCGGTGGATTTGGTGGTGGTAGCGGATCTGGTGGTGGATTCGGCGGCGGCAGTTTCGGTGGCGGTGGTGCTGGCGGTAGCTGGTAAATAGTTGATTATTCCAGTCGGGTTATTGGTCAGTTTTTTTCTCTGTGTTACAATACAACCGTTTACTTACTTTCGAGGATAATTATGGAAACCTTAGATAAAATCAAAAAACAAATCAGTGAAAATCCTATTCTTATTTATATGAAAGGCTCACCAAAATTCCCATCTTGTGGCTTTTCAGCGCGTGCAGTAGAAGCATTGATGCATTGCAAAGTGCCTTTTGGTTATGTTGACATTTTACAGCACCCTGATATTCGTGCTGAATTACCAACATATGCAAACTGGCCAACATTCCCACAATTATGGGTTGAAGGTGAGCTAGTAGGTGGTTGTGACATTATGTTAGAAATGTTCCAACAAGGTGAATTACAAACTTTATTAGCTGAAGTGGCAGCAAAACATCCACAAGAATAATCACTTAAAGCCCGCAATTTTGCGGGTTTTCTTTTTTAATCAGCATCACAAACAAATAATAACTTGTTATAATTCGTTGCTAAAATTAACCACACTTTTAGAGAGTTTTATGTCCTTACAGTTTAATTCCGTCGCATTATTATTAGTAGTATTGATTTTGCTCGGTGTATTAAGTAATAACAGTTCAGTGACAATTTCAGCCGCTATTTTGCTATTAATGCAACAAACATTTTTAGCGCAATATATTCCATTTATGGAAAAAAATGGTATCAATATTGGGCTCATTATTCTGACGATTGGTGTATTAAGCCCAATTGTATCAGGCAAAATTCAATTACCTGATGTGAGCATTTTCTTAAACTTGAGAATGTGGCTAGCAGTTGCTGTCGGCTTGTTAGTAGCCTGGCTTGGCGGTCGAGGTATTGGCTTAATGGGTGCACAGCCTGTATTATTGACGGGGCTATTAATTGGCACGATTTTAGGAGTTGCTTTTGCTGGAGGCATTCCAGTTGGACCATTAATTGCGGCAGGTATTCTTTCATTATTTTTAGGTAAATCATAAAGTTAAATAAGGAACAATCAATGAAAAATAAATGGTTATTTATTTCTGCATTAAGTGGATTTTTTTGTATCGCATTTGGTGCATTTGCAGCACACGGCTTAGAAAAAACACTTTCCTCACAAGCCCTTGCGTGGATTGAAACTGGTTTAAAATATCAAATGTTCCACACAGTCGCATTGATGATGCTTGGTGGTTTACAGTCTTATTTACGTATTGATTGTGATAGATGCATTTCTGTGATTGGCACAACTTGGTCATTTGGCATTTTACTTTTTAGTGGCAGCTTATATTTATTAGCGTTAGGTGCAAGCAAAGCCTTGGTATGGGCGACACCAATTGGCGGAACATTATTTTTAATTGGTTGGGTAGCATTAGCATATCGAAGTATTAAAAATTAAGTGGTATGAAGAAGAATTTAAGAAAAACGGAATTTAGCACGTTACAAAAATCCCTATTATCTTCACTGAATGAAGTAATGAATGGAGATTATCGTCAGCTGTTGGCTCGAATTAAAGGCATTAGCACTATTAAAAATGAACAAGCGCAACAAGCAGTCGCAGCTGAAATTCAGTCACAAATCCAGTTAGCACAAGAACGCTTCAATCAGCGTAAAAGTGCGGTTAAAAATATCGAGTTTCCTGAAAACCTCCCAGTAAGTCAGCGTAAAGAAGAAATCCAAAAACTAATAGCACAACATCAAGTAGTGGTGATTGCCGGTGAAACAGGATCGGGGAAAACGACTCAATTACCGAAAATGTGCTTGGAGCTAGGTTTAGGCACAAAAGGCTTAATTGGCCATACGCAGCCTCGCCGTATTGCTGCTCGTTCAGTGGCAACACGTATCGCAGAAGAATTAAACACTGAACTTGGCGATTTAGTCGGTTATAAAGTCCGTTTCACGGATCAAATCAGTGAAAATACGATGGTCAAATTGATGACCGATGGTATTCTATTAGCCGAAATTCAAAGCGATCGCTTTTTAAATCAATATGATACGTTAATCATTGATGAAGCCCATGAACGCAGTTTAAATAATGATTTCATTCTTGGTTATTTAAAACAGCTTTTACCAAAACGCCCTGATCTTAAGGTGATCATCACTTCTGCAACAATTGATGTAGAGCGTTTCTCCAAACATTTTAATAATGCACCAATTATTGAGGTCTCGGGTAGAACTTATCCTGTTGAAGTGCGTTATCGTCCCGTTGTTGAAACTGAAGAGCAAGATCAATTACAAGCTATTTTAGATGCAGTAGATGAGTTACAGGCTGAAGGACGCGGCGATATTCTGATATTTCTGAATGGTGAACGTGAAATTCGTGATACTGCTGAAGCCTTGCAAAAACAGGATTTAAAACAAACTGAAATTCTACCGCTCTTTGCTCGTTTATCAGCACAAGAACAGAATAAAATTTTTAATCCATCTGGTTTAAATCGCATTGTGCTTGCAACTAACGTAGCTGAAACCTCGCTAACTGTGCCTGGTATTAAATATGTGATTGACCCTGGTACAGCGCGTATTTCCCGTTATAGTTACCGCACTAAAGTACAACGTTTACCAATTGAGCCGATTTCTCAGGCTTCGGCAAATCAGCGTAAGGGGCGTTGTGGTCGTGTAAGTGAAGGGATTTGTATCCGCTTGTATTCAGAAGATGATTTTAATAACCGTCCAGAATTTACTGATCCTGAAATTTTACGCACGAATCTTGCTTCGGTTATTTTACAAATGACCGCACTTGGATTGGATGATATTGATGCCTTCCCTTTTGTAGATGCCCCTGATAAACGTAATATTCAAGATGGGATCAAGCTATTAGAAGAATTAGAGGCTTTCCATTTCGTCAAAGCAAAATTTGGTGAAAGACGTCAATTAACGCAAGTAGGTAGACAGTTAGCGCAGTTGCCAGTTGACCCTCGTTTGGCAAAAATGTTGTTGACCGCAGTCAAATTAAATTGTTTACACGAAGTGATGATTATTGTTTCGGCGTTATCGATTCAAGATCCACGTGAGCGACCACAAGAAAAACAACAGTCAGCAGATGATAAACATCGCCGTTTTGCGGATAAAAAATCAGATTTTCTAGCCTTTTTAAATTTATGGCAATTTATTCAAACTCAGCAAAAAGAACTTTCTAAAAATCAATTTCGCCGTTTATGTCAAAAGGATTATTTGAACTATTTAAGAATCCGTGAATGGCAGGATATTTATCATCAAATTCGCCTCACTGTGCGTGAAATGGGGCTGCCAATAAATTCTCAGCCAGCAGAATATTCACAAATTCACACCGCACTTTTAAGTGGTTTGCTATCGCATATTGGGATGAAAGAAAGTGAAAAACAGCAGTATTTAGGTGCTCGCAATGCGCATTTTGCGATTTTCCCTAACTCCGTTTTATTTAAGAAA
Source organism: Pasteurella dagmatis (assembly GCF_900186835.1). Classification (NCBI taxonomy): domain Bacteria; kingdom Pseudomonadati; phylum Pseudomonadota; class Gammaproteobacteria; order Pasteurellales; family Pasteurellaceae; genus Pasteurella; species Pasteurella dagmatis. The sequence continues at coordinate 1,144,708 of NZ_LT906448.1, read as the reverse complement.
CAGCCGAAATGGTGTATGGCTGCTGAGCTCGTCGAAACCTCAAGACTTTGGGGGCGAATGGTCGCTGATATTGACCCAGAATGGATCGAGCCATTAGCTACGCACTTGATTAAAAAATCCTACGCCGAGCCTCGCTGGTCAAAATCCAAAGGCGCAGTGATGGCAGATGAGAAAGTGAGTTTGTATGGTGTGCCAATTGTAGCAAGTCGCCCAGTGAATTATGGCTCGATAGATCCACAAATGAGCCGCGAAATTTTTATTCAATCTGCATTAGTCGAAGGGGATTGGTTTACCAAACATAAGTTTTTTCACCAAAATCGCCAATTAATCCGCGAAATTGAGGATTTAGAACATAAAAGTCGTCGCCGTGATATTTTGGTGGATGAACGTACTTTGTTTGAGTTTTATGACCAGCGTATTGGTACGGAAGTAGTGTCGCAACGCCATTTTGATAGCTGGTGGAAAAAAGTCAGCCAACAAGACCCCGAATTACTCAATTTTGAAAAAGCCTTTTTAACGAAAGAAGATGCCGAACAAGTGAGTGAGTTGGATTTCCCGAATTTCTGGCATCAAGGCAATTTAAAATTCAAGCTCAGCTATCAATTTGAACCCGGTACTGATGCCGATGGCGTGACGGTACATATTCCATTACCTTTATTAAACCAAGTAGAAATGAAAGGGTTTGATTGGCAAATTCCGGGCTTACGCAAAGAATTGATTATTGCATTAATCAAGTCCCTACCAAAATCTTTACGCCGTAATTTTGTACCAGCACCAAATTACGCTGAGGCATTTTTAGGGCGAGTAAAACCGCTTGAAAAGCCGATTTTAGAAAGCCTGATTTATGAACTGCGTCGAATGACAGGTGTGAGTGTTGAGCCTGAAAGTTGGCAATTAGATCAGTTGCCAAGTCATTTAAAAATGACGTTCCGAGTGATTGATGATAAAGGTAAAAAAATTGCTGAATCAATGGATTTAGATAGCCTGAAATTCCAATTAAAAGATCAGGTTCAAGAAAGCATTTCTGCGGTGGCAGATGATGGTATCGAGCAAAGTGGTATCCATGTTTGGAACTTCGACAGCTTGCCACAATGTTATGAGCAGAAAAAACGAGGCTTTACGGTGAAAGCTTTCCCTGCGATTGTCGATGAAAAAGAAGCAGTAGGGATTAAATTATTTGAAACGGAATTTGAGCAGCAGGTCGCAATGCAACAGGGCTTACGCCGATTATTATTGCTCAACGTGCCTTCGCCGATTAAATATCTACACGAAAAACTGCCGAATAAATCGAAACTTGGTTTGTATTTCACACCCTTTGGGCGAGTATTGGACTTGATTGACGATTGTATTGCCTGTGCCGTAGATAAGCTGATTACCGATTTTGGTGGATTGGTTTGGAATGAAGCGGATTTTGATAAATTGCGTGATTTTATTCGTGAAAACCTAAATGAAACCACCGTTGAAATTGCTAAACAGGTGGAACAAATTTTGACTTTAACTTATGAGCTTAACAAACGCTTAAAAGGTAAAATGGATTTCACCATGGCATTTGCGTTATCTGATATCAAAGCCCAGTTAAATGGTTTGATTTATCAAGGTTTTGTACAAAAAACAGGGTATGCTCGTTTGAGTGACTTACAACGTTATTTACAAGGTATTGATAAACGGATTGATAAATTGTTGCAAGATGTGAATCGTGATCGTGCTGCGATGTTAAGAGTGGAGCAAGTCAACCAAGCGTATCAGCAACTTCTTGCAAAACTGCCAAAATCTAAACCGCACTCTAATGAAATAAAAGAAATTCCATATATGATCGAGGAATTGCGAGTGAGCTTATTTGCCCAACAACTCGGCACAAAATACCCAATTTCAGACAAACGGATTTTAAATGCGATTAAAGAATTAGGTTAAGCGCAAAAAATAAAAGGCAGATATTTCTGCCTTTTTAATATTAATTAAGTATTATTTTCTAACAAATCTATCGTTCTTCAATCGTTCAATTAATTGATGAATATTATTTTTCACAGCTCTATTTCTTGCTTCGGTGGCTCGTATTGCACCCATAAAGTCATAATCAAAAGGAACTGCACCAAAGCTATTAATTTCAATGTTATAAATACTTTCCCCTGAGCTTCTATCAATAAAGTCATATTTTACAGTCATATGAGTATCGAAATTAATACCACTACCTGGTGATTGGAATCTCAATACTTTCGCTAATAATGTTAATTTGATTTTAGCATCATCTTTGAAAATTGCAGTTTTAGCTAATGATTCTTCTAATGAATTCTGGAATGTTGTTTTAAATGATTGTTCATATGTATTGCCAAATACACCAACTTGTAGTTCTCCTTTTTGTTCTTCTTTAGTTGCTATTGATATATTGATTGTTTTAATTTCTGCATCAATTTTTTGTTTAGCTGATACTGGATTTAGATCGCTTGGTGTAAAATTTAGTGAGGCTGGTGTAGATGAACAACCAGCAATTGCAAGGCTTGCTAATCCAATTAGTAAGATTTTTTTCATTTTGTTCTCCCATTTGTTACGAATTTTTACATTATATTTAATTATGAAGTTAATTTCTGTGATATAGATTTTATTTTTAATTTTAAATTACAGAAAATATTATGAATTAAGAAAATGGTTATAAGATATTTACTAAATAAATAGACAATGGAAAATATGTAAGAATAGGAATATAGAAATATATCTAGTTATTCTTAGTGAGTCACTATGTAACAGAATATAAAAAAGCCAGAATATTAATTATTCTGGCTTTTATTAAATCTTTATTGCAATTCGGTGGTGGAGCTGGCGGGAGTTGAACCCGCGTCCGAAATTACTCTACCTTCAGCACTACACGTTTAGTCTTGTCTTTAATTTCATTTACCCACTGCGGACAGACACGCGATAGATAAACTAGCTTGATTCAATTTAACGTTTCGATCCTCAAGCGGAGGCGTCCACGCGATCTCGTTTGAATTTGACTCCTCTTGATCCCCGTCTTACGAGCGGAAGCTGGGGAGAGAAGGCTATGAGCAGGTTATTAAGCTGCTAAAGCGTATTGTTCGTCGTTTGCGACTATTTTTTTGCGGTTTATTTACGAGGCCTACCGCACCTCGACGTGCACCTTGGGCTTCGCTAATCCCGTCGAATCCAGAATCAGCCCCAAAAAGTTGGCATAGTCTATCAAAAACACCTAAGAAATAAAAGACTTTAATGGAAAGTGCGGTGATATTTATCTGATTTTGAATATTGAGTTGAGCGTTTGAAAAAGTAGGGGAAAATTCCCCTACTGATTTGAGATTAGTAAAGTGTCGCTAAGATCACTTGTTCAGGATCGATGCTAATCCAGATTTTTTCTTGTTGTTTGATATTTTCAGATTTGTTGAGCGTTGCGCAGAACTCAACAGTTTCTTCCGTATCGTTATGATTTAAGTTAAGGATAACTTCTTCCACATTACCTTTGTCTGTGATTTTTTGCGCTGTAACTGGGAAAACGTTAATTACATTATCAGTGGGGTGTTCTCGATGTACTTTGACCCAAGGTGCTTTAATCATCATCATCACTTCTTTGCCCAAAACTAATTTTAAACGCACCGCACTTTTTTCTGTAATAGAGACAGTCAATAGGCTTGGGAAACCTTTAATTTGAATGTCCACAAAGCAGTGAATATTTTGATGCCGAAGATTGACTATTTCACCAAAGAATTGATTTCTCGCACTACTTTGTAAGGAAAAACGTGCAGTGGCGTGTAATACGCTATCTAACGGCAAACTTTCATCTTGTAAAATGTGGAACGCCTTTTCTTGAGTTTGTTCTAATAAATCATAGAGCTGAAGTAAGCGTTGTGCATAAATAGTTAATTCTGTTCCGCCACCATTTTTTCCGCCTACGTTACGCTCTAACAGTGGACGAGGACTAATTTCATTCATTGCAGCTAAATGATCCCACGCACTTTTATAGCTCACTTTAGCATTTTTTGCTGCTTGGTTAATGGAGCCACATTTCTGGATTTCCTTTAATAAACGGATACGTTTAGGATCAACAAAGAGTTGTTCTTGTAACTTAATTGTGAGCAAAATTTCAGTATTTAACATCATTTTCTCCCTTATATTTAGCTAAATTTTGATACTTCTCACATTTTAAGATAAAGCCAGTTTTTTATATAGCATTTATTTGTCGAACCATTGTATAATTTTTTATATAAAGTTTAAATCTCAATCAGCTTAACTTTTATGGAGTAAATTCAATGTTTAAATTAAAAATGATCGCAGCTTCACTTGTGACTGCGTGTTTAGCATTTTCTATTTCAGCAGAAGCAAAAGTAACAGTATTTGCAGCAGCATCAATGACTAACGCATTAAACCAAATTGCAGAAGATTATAAAAAAGTAAAACCAGAGCAAGAATTAGTTTTCTCATTTGCTTCTTCTTCAACATTAGCAAAACAAATTGAACAAGGCGCGCCGGCAGATATTTTTATTTCAGCAAATACAAAATGGATGAAACACCTTTCTGACAACAACTTAACCATTAAAGAAACAGAAAAAGTTTTAGCAGGCAATGAGCTTGTGTTAATTGCGCCGGAAGCAAGCAAATTAAAAGATGTGGATGTGGCGAAAGGTGAATGGGTTGCAGAGTTGAAAGACAGTTTCTTATCAGTGGGCGATCCTGATCACGTACCAGCTGGCCAATATGCGAAAGAAGCCTTAACCAACTTAAAATTATGGGATAAAGTGGAGGCTAAATTAGCACGTGGTAAAGATGTGCGTGCAGCACTTGCGCTAGTTGAGCGTGCTGAGGCGCCATTAGGTATCGTATATAGTACCGATGGTAAAGTGAGCAAAGGTGTGAAAATCGTTGGTGTGTTCCCTGCGGATACTTACAAAGCGGTGGAATATCCAGTTGCTTTATTGAAAGATCGCGATAATACTGAAACACGTGATTTCTTGAAATATTTAGAATCAGCAGAGGCGAAAAAAGTGCTTATAAGCTACGGTTTCTCTGTGAAATAATTATAATGAGAAAGGATGCTTGAATGGCATCCTTATTCTTTTTGTTACTACAAATTATTACTGCAAAGAGCGGTCAATTTTTACAAAATTTTCTCAAATAATGGAATAGCCTTTGTTTACTGAACTTTTTACTTCGCTCGGCTTAAGTGCGATGGAAATTCAAGCGGTAAAATTAAGCTTGAGTGTATCGCTTAATGCGATTTTATGGAGTTTGCCTTTTGCCATTTTTATGGCGTGGTTATTGGCTCGAAAGAATTTTTATGGCAAATCTATCCTTAGTGGGATCATTCATTTACCTTTAGTCTTACCGCCTGTTGTGATTGGTTATTTATTGTTAGTTGCGATGGGGCGCAACGGTCTTATTGGTAAATATCTTTATAGCTGGTTTAGCTTTTCTTTTGCCTTCAGTTGGAATGGTGCGGTGCTTGCGGCTGCGGTGGTGGCTTTCCCTTTAGTGGTGCGTGCTATTCGGCTCTCTTTAGAAAGCATTGATATGAAATTAGAACAAGCTGCACAAACTTTAGGTGCATCCGCTTGGCGTGTATTTTTTACTATTACTTTACCGCTTTCTTTGCCAGGTATTTTAGCTGGATTAGTTTTAGGCTTTGCACGCTCATTAGGCGAATTTGGTGCCACTATTGCTTTTGTGTCCAATATTGCCGGTGAGACACAAACCATTCCTTTGGCAATGTACACATTTATTCAGACACCAGGTGCAGAAGAACAAGCAGCAAGATTATGTGTGCTGGCAATTATCCTTTCCTTGATTTCATTATTACTATCTGAATGGTTAGCAAAAAATATGCAGAAAAAATTGGGGCAGAGTAATGCTACAAATTAATGTGAAAAAGCAATTAGGCAATCTTAACCTGGATGTGAATCTACAAATTCCAGCACGTGGGGTGACAGCACTGTTTGGCTTATCTGGCTCTGGAAAATCTTCATTAATTAATTTAGTAAGTGGATTAGTTCACCCCGATGAAGGTGCGATTTCATTAAATCAACGTATTTTAGTCGATAAAGCGACGAATATTTGTATTCCGGCTTATCAACGCCATATCGGTTATGTTTTCCAAGATGCGCGTTTATTTCCACATTACACAGTGAAGGGCAATTTATGTTATGGCGTGAAAGCGTTTGAGCAAACTGAATTTGATTACATTGTGTCACTGTTGGGTATTGAACATTTACTCAAACGCTATCCAATCACTTTATCTGGGGGGGAAAAACAACGTGTGGCGATAGGGCGAGCATTGCTGACTAAACCTGAAATATTGTTAATGGATGAACCTCTTTCTGCACTAGATTTACCACGTAAACGAGAGTTAATGACGTATCTTGAAAAACTGTCAAAAGAAATTGAAATTCCAATTTTATATGTGACACATAGCATTGATGAGCTTCTGCGATTGGCTGAGAATGTAGTGTTGTTAGAAGATGGAAAAGTACGTGCTTATGATTCTTTAGAGGCGATTTGGGAAAATCCGTTATTTTTACCTTGGAAATTAGAAGATGAACAAAGTGCGGTGCTTTCTTTGCCTGTTTTAGAAAATAAAACTTCATATAAAATGACCGCACTTTCACTAGGTGAGCTCAGTCATCAGAAAATCTGGATTAAAGAACAGAATGTGAATGTGGGGGATAAAGTCCGTATTTGCATTAAAGGATCGGATGTTTCTGTTAGCTTAGTAATGCCACAAAAAACCAGTATTCGGAATATTTTAGAAGGGACAATCAGCAATATTGTGGTGCGAGAAAACAGGGTAGATGTTCAGATTGCGATTGCAGATAAACACCTTTGGGCAACCATCAGCAAATGGGCATTAGAGGATTTAGGTTTGCAAATTGGACAAACTGTTTTTACTCAAGTGAAAGCAGTCTCTGTTGTGTAATTGGTTGCGGTCATTGATAAAAAATGACCGCACTTTTATGAGGAGCTATAGCACAACTGTTTTATTTTTATAGACAAAAATACGATCGTTTAAAGCTAATTCTAACGCACGACTTAAAACAGTTTTTTCTACATCGCGTCCTGCACGCATCATCGCTTCTGCATTATAAGTGTGGTCAACATTAATCACATTTTGCATAATGATTGGACCTTGGTCTAATTCATTATTAATGAAATGTGCAGTTGCTCCAATAATTTTCACGCCACGCTCATAAGCTTGATGATAAGGTTTTGCACCAATAAATGCTGGTAAGAATGAATGGTGAATATTAATCACTCGGTTTGGATAACGCGCTACAAATTCAGGATTCAATACGCGCATATATTTAGCTAATACAATGTAATCTGGTGAATATTCATCAATTTTTTCTGCTAATAATTTATCGTGCTCAACACGTGTTAAGTTTTCGTGACTGATGCAATGGAATGGAATGTCAAAACGTTCTACTAATGTTTTTAATGTATCGTGGTTACCGATCACCGCTGCGATTTCAACATCTAGTCCGCCGTAATAATTTTTCATTAAAATATCACCGATACAGTGCGCTTCTTTAGTCACTAAAATAACAATGCGTTTACGTTTTTTGCTGATTAAACGGCAATTTGTTCCTGTCGGGAGGCTATATTGTAAGTCCGCTAAAAGTGTTGTTTCGTTGAAAATACCTTCTAACTCGGTTCTCATAAAGAAATGTTTTGTTTCAAAATCCACAAACTCATTATTTTGAAGGATGTTGAGCTGATGTTTATAACAAATATTAGTAATTTTAGCGATAAGCCCTTTGTCATCTGGACAATCAGTTAATAGAATTTTATTTTCGATCATAATAGTACGTTTAGATGTATATCAAATAAATTAAAACCCATTAAAAAATGGGTTTTAATATGAAAAGGGAAAATAATTAAATTTCAAATGAAGACAATGATTTTCCTTCATTCAACGCAATTTGAATTGGACGAGGTGTTCTTCCTTGACCAGTCCAAGTTTTTACCTCACCATTTTCATCTACATATTTATATTTAGCTGGACGAGGTTGTCTTTTCTTACGTTGGCTAGTTGGATTTTGTGCTAAAATTTCAGCTAGCTCTTCTGCAGTAATTCCTTCTTGCTTCAATGATTCCTTCAATTTAGCAATTCTTTCTTGACGTGCTGTTTCTTGGCGTAATGCTTCCTCTTCCTCTGCACGTTTTGCATCAACAACTTGTTGGAATTTTTCCAACGCTGCTTCTAGTTGCTGCAATGTGGATTCTCGAGCCAAAACACGTAAGCTACGAATGTTATTTAGAGTTTTTAGTAGTTCACTCATTTTTTTTCCTCATATCATTTAGCAAAGATTAGTTATTAGTAATAACTAACTTTTCAGATGATATAGTAAATAAAGGGGTTGGTAAATAATATTTTATTATGACAATTGGGATTTTCATATTTAATATTCAATCTATTGTCAATTTATTTCATTCTATTAAAAATATCGTCTTTTAACTATTGGCATTTGTTCATTTTTCAGGTAGTCTTGAGCAATCCTACATATGTAGAGGTGCGATCACTATAAGTATTTTTTCTGAGTGGATAACGATGAGGAAAAATGAAAGGAGTGACCGCCGAAATCAATTAGAAGTCATTCTAATTGGTTGGTGGCGTCTTCGAAAGGAACGTCACTGTCATAGTCTTTTTAGTCACTATGGAGCGCTACTGGTTGGGGTCAGGTCTTATTTGCCTACCTTTTAGAATACTTCTCTATTTATTCAGTGGTTATCCCTTTTTTTATAAGGTAGAAAACTTATGGAACTTATCGATTATTCAACGTCGGTTTGGTCGGTTATCCCACCAATATTGGCATTATTGTTAGCAATTGCAACTCGTCGTGTTATTTTATCACTTAGCCTTGGTATTATTGTTGGCTCTTTAATGCTAGCAGATTTTAATATTTTGAGTGGACTAGGTTATTTGAAAAATAATGTTTCATCACTGTTCTATGGTGAAGAAGGTCTGAATTCAAATAACATCAATATTATTTTATTCTTATTATTACTCGGTGTATTGACCGCACTTTTAACGGTATCTGGCAGTAATAGAGCATTCGCAGAATGGGCTCAAAAACGCATTAAAGATAGACGTGGCGCAAAATTACTTGCGGCCTCTTTAGTATTCGTGACTTTTATTGATGACTATTTTCATAGTTTAGCAGTCGGTGCGATTGCAAGTCCTGTTACCGATAAATTTAAAGTATCACGTGCAAAACTTGCTTATATTTTAGACTCTACAGCTGCTCCGATGTGTGTACTAATGCCTGTTTCAAGTTGGGGAGCTTATATTATTACTTTAATCGCCGGATTGCTCGCAACTTATTCGATCACTGAATATTCACCAATTGGTGCATTTATGACAATGAGTGCAATGAACTTTTATGCAGTCTTTTCTATTTTAATGGTCTTTTTTGTTGCTTATTTTTCCTTTGATATTGGTTCAATGGCAAGACACGAACGTACTGCATTAGAAAGTACTACTCACTTTGATGTTGAAGAAACTGGTGTTAAAGGTCGTGTACGTAACCTTGTTTTGCCAATTGCAGTGTTAATTGTTGCGACAGTAGGAATGATGCTTTATACCGGTTATGAAGTGTTAGCTGCAGATAATAAACCTTTTGATATTTTAGGTGCATTTGAAAATACAACAGTGGGTATTTCTTTAGTTTTTGGTGGTGTAAGTGCGGTGGTTGTTTCAACAATTTGTATTCTACTTGATCGTCAAGTGAGCTTATCTGAATATCGCACAGCTTGGATTGTTGGTATGAAATCAATGTTGGGAGCAATCTTAATTTTATTATTTGCTTGGACAATTAATAATGTTGTTGGCGATATGAAAACAGGGGTTTACTTATCTTCATTAGTATCTGATAGCTTGCCAGTTTCTGTATTGCCTGCATTATTATTCATTCTAACTGCAATAATGGCCTTTTCGACGGGGACAAGTTGGGGAACATTTGGGATTATGTTACCAATTGCTGCTGCAATCGCAGCAAATGCAGCCCCTGAGTTAATGCTCCCTTGTTTATCAGCTGTAATGGCAGGTGCAGTATGTGGTGACCACTGTTCACCAATTTCAGATACCACAATTTTATCCTCTACAGGAGCAAGATGTGATCATATCGATCATGTAACTACGCAATTGCCTTATGCGATTTTAATTGCGGTTGCATCAATTTTAGGTTACTTAGTCTTAGGGTTCACGCTTTCAGGGCTTTTAGGTTTTATAACTACGGGTGTGGTATTAGTTATTTTGGTATTTCTTTTTAAACGTAAATAAATGTGATCTAGATCACACTTTACAATAAATTTTTCAAATTTATCATATATTTATAAAATGCGACTCCATGTCGCATTTTTTATGTTTTTTATAGTTGTGATGATATTTTATTCTTAATAATTATTTATTTTTAGTTTTAAATTCTATTTGATGTCTTTTTTATTCTCTTTTACCAGTTAAAAATCACTAGACAGTGAATGGCCTTTTCGATACAACACTTAAAAGAATATTGCTTTTTAACATTCTTGTAACATAACAAGATAAATATAAAAAAATAGTAGTCATTTTGAGAGGTGAAAATGAAAAAGTTGTCAGGCGCAGAAATGGTTGTACAGTCTTTGAGGGATGAGGGCGTCGAATTTTTGTTTGGCTATCCTGGTGGATCTGTTTTAGATATTTATGATGCAATTCATACATTAGGTGGGATTGAGCATATTCTTGTCCGTCACGAGCAAGCCGCTGTGCATATGGCAGATGGCTATGCTCGAGCAACTGGAAAAGTCGGTTGCGTGCTTGTGACTTCAGGGCCAGGGGCAACTAATACCATTACGGGCATTGCTACGGCTTATATGGATTCTATTCCAATGGTGATTTTATCCGGTCAAGTGATGTCTGGTTTAATCGGTAGTGATGCGTTTCAAGAATGCGATATGATTGGAATTTCTCGCCCAGTGGTAAAACACAGTTTTTTGGTAAAAAGTGCGGAAGATATTCCTGAGGTGATCAAAAAAGCATTTTATATTGCTTCAACAGGGCGCCCTGGACCTGTGGTTATCGATTTACCTAAAGATGTGGTCAATCCAGCAAATAAATATACTTACCATTATCCAGACAAAGTTGAATTGCGTTCTTATAACCCAACAGTCTATGGGCATAAAGGGCAGATTAAGAAAGCATTGAAAGCCCTACTTGTAGCGAAAAAGCCGGTGTTATTTGTTGGTGGTGGAGTAATTATTGCGAATTGCAGTGAACAAGTAACTCGTTTTGCTCAAACGTTAAATTTGCCAGTGACATCGTCTTTAATGGGGTTAGGGGCTTATCCAAGTTCAGATAAGCAGTTTTTGGGAATGTTGGGGATGCATGGTACTTACGAAGCCAATAATGCCATGCACCATAGTGATGTTATTCTAGGGATTGGTGTGCGTTTTGATGATCGAACAACCAATAATTTAGCCAAATATTGTCCAAATGCCAAAGTGATCCATATTGATATTGATCCTAGCTCGATTTCAAAAAATGTGCTATCAGCAATTCCAATCGTAGGTAGTGCAGAAAAAGTATTAAATGAGTTTTTAGCGTTATTAGAAGATGAAAATTTAATAAAATCTCAAGCTAATCTTGATGAATGGTGGCTGGAAATTGAACAATGGAAAGCTGTGAAGTGCTTGGATTTTGAGCGTAATAGTCAAGTGATCAAGCCACAGCAAGTGATAGAAATGGTTTACCGTTTAACAAAAGGCGATGCTTATATTGCATCAGATGTTGGGCAACATCAAATGTTTGCTGCCTTACATTATCCATTTGATAAGCCTCGCCGTTGGATTAATTCAGGTGGGTTAGGTACTATGGGATTTGGTTTGCCAGCTGCTTTAGGGGCCAAATTAGCGTATCCAGAATCTACGGTGGTGTGTGTGACGGGAGATGGTAGCATTCAAATGAACATCCAGGAACTTTCTACTGCACAACAATATGAAATTCCGATTGTGATTATTAGTTTAAATAATCGTTTCCTAGGGATGGTAAAACAGTGGCAAGATATTATTTATTCAGGACGTCATTCACAGTCTTATATGAATTCATTGCCGAATTTTGTCAAACTTGCTGAAGCTTATGGACATATTGGTATTCAAATTAATACACCGAATGAGTTAGAGGAAAAATTAACTCAGGCATTCTCTATAAAAGATAGGTTAGTGTTTGTTGACATTAATGTTGATGCAACAGAACACGTGTATCCAATGCAAGTACGAGGGGGAGCTATGAATGAGATGATCTTAACTAAATCGGAGAATGTATAATGCGTAGAATTTTATCTGTTTTGTTAGAAAACGAATCTGGAGCGTTATCTCGTGTGGTTGCATTATTTTCTCAACGTGCATTCAACATAGAAAGTTTAACTGTTGCACCTACTGATGATCCGACGTTATCGCGAATGACTATTGAAGCCTATGGCGATGAAAAAGTATTGGAGCAAATTGAAAAGCAATTACATAAATTAGTGGATGTGTTTAAAGTCATTAGTTTAAGTGACTGCGAACATATTGAGCGAGAAGTGATGTTAGTTAAAGCAAAGGCTCAAGGAGGATCAAGAGATGAATTGAAGCGTTTAGCGGATATTTATCGTGGGCAAATTGTAGATGTCACACCTAAGTCTTATACAATTCAACTGACAGGTACGAAAGACAAACTTGATGCCTTTATTCGTGCAATACAAGAAGATACAAAAATTATTGAAATTGTACGTTCAGGATTAATTAGTTTATCTCGTGGTGAGAAGAATTGCTTGTAGTTTTTTCTTTTTTAATACCAGAAAGTGCGGCTTAATTTTAGATTAAGCCGTATTTTTTATATTTGGATATTTTTAATGTGAATAGGTTTTTTTATTCAAATTGAGCTTATTTATCTATTTTTGCCAGTATTTTATTATTTACATTTATTTACATTTTGGGTGTTTGAGTAGTTATCATTATTTTATCTAAGAGTGATAATAATTGAAAAAATAGAAAATATACGGGGTAAATAAAGTAAATTAGAGAAAATTATTGTTTCATATAGATATATTCATATCAAAAAAGTGATTTTCCCGCTTTGTGTGTTGGATCATAATAATGATATAATTTTAAACATTATTATTTACATTTCTTTACAAATGGAGGAGTAAAGAAATGTTCTGGACAATAAAAATGTTTTATGAATTTATAGATTGCAACATTTAAGGAGTGAATGTGAAATTAGAAGAATTAGCTAAGCTGGCAGGTGTCTCTCGTACGACCGCAAGTTATGTAGTGAATGGGAAAGCAAAGCAGTATCGAGTAAGTGATCAGACTATTGAAAAGGTTGAAAAACTGATTAAAAAATATGATTTTAAACCGAATGCAATGGCTGCAGGATTACGCGCAGGTAAAAGTAATACAATCGGCTTGATCGTACCTGATTTTGAGAATGTAAGTTATGCGAAAATTGCAAATCGTTTAGAAAACAGTTTTCGTGAAAGAGGGTATCAATTACTTATCGCTTGTTCTAATGATAGTGCTGAAAATGAAATCCAATGTGCGAAGAACTTATTTCAACGTCGTATTGATGCGTTGATCGTATCAACAGCATTACCTTTTGATACGGATTTTTACCAGCGTGTGGCAAATGTGCCAGTGATTGCTTTTGATCGTCAATTGAAAAGTAATGCAACAATGCTACTAACTGATGATGAGGGCGATGCTTATCGGTTAGCACAACGGTTAGTGAATAAGCACCCAAATCATACAAAGATTTTATTTTTTGGAGCATTTCCAAGCTTATCAATGAGCTTTTCGCGTGAAAAAGGTTTCCGTGATGCGTTACGAGAGCAAGGAAAATCAATCAACTTTGTTTATGCGGATAAGTTTCATAAATCAGCCTCAGAAAATGTATTTCGTAGTTGGTTGGAAAAAAATGAAATGCCTGATGCTATCTTTGTGACTTCATTGAGTTTATTACAAGGTATTCTGAAGGTTTTAGTGAAACGCGAGGACGGTATTCCAAAAGATTTAGTGATTGCGACTTTTGGCCATCATGAAATGCTAGACTTCCTTGATAATGATGTTATTTGTTGTGTTCAAAATCATGAAAAAATTGTTCAATCATTACTAAGTTTAGTTCTTGATTCTGTTAAATACAAAGATAGTTTGCAAGCACAAGATATCATTGTTCGTGATCTGATTGAAAAATGTGCTTAGTGTCATAACTATTACTCAATGATAGGAATCGTTACGGGAGAGGGCAGGGGTTCTGGCTGTCCTAAAAAGTGCGGTTCCTTTTCAATTAGAATATCCCATAAAAGCTGTAAACGGGCAAAAAATTCCCTAAATCTTACAAAATGGTAGCCTTGAGGGTAGTTTGCTACAAAGCAAATTGCATCAATATTGTGATATTTAGCAATGAATAATGCACGTTCGCAGTGAAATTTCTGTGTAATAATTGTAAAAGAATGTGCTTTAAAAACTCGATCAGCACGAATAACTGAATCAAGAGTCCTAAATCCTGCAAAATCCATATACATAAATTCCGTAGAAATACCCATTTTTTTGAGGTCTTGAAACATTGTGCGGGGTTCATTGTATTGAAGTGTTCTATTATCGCCACTTAACAGTAAATAATCAACTTTACCGGCTGAAAACAGTTCATAAGTAGAAAGTAAACGATTGTGATAGAACAAGTTGATTGAGTTTTGTCCGAAGTATTTTGATGTACCTAATACAACACCATATGGTCGATAAGGCAGCTTATTTATATCGGTATAAATTTGATTGCGAACATAAAAGCCTATTGCTTGATCGATAACAACTAAGGAAATGATAGAACATAAGAGAGCTGCTATTAGATAGCGGAATGCACGCTTCAAAGATGAATGTTTTAATATTGAAGATAAGGCAATCATTCTATGCATTAAAATTTATCAAAATTAGATTTACCATAATGAAAAAAGGGTTGAAGTGCAAGCTGAATTTTAGTAGATTTATACGTAAAGACGTTTAGACTTCCGAAATCGAAATTTTAACGTTAGGCAAACATTATTGCATTTATTGCAAACACAACAATAAATAATGGACGACAGAATGGCTGTGCAAACTGTAACTCTCTTTACCGATACCCCTTTGAATTTATGTTTAGGTGGGCAATTGCAATATATTGATGTTGCTTACCAAACTTATGGGACACTAAACCCAAATAAGAGTAATGTTGTTTTGCTTTGCCACGCATTAACAGGGGATGCAGAGCCTTATTTTGATGATGATCGTCAAGGGTGGTGGCAGAGTTTTATTGGCCCAGGACTCGCTCTTGATACATCGCGCTATTTTTTCGTGTGCTCAAATGTATTGGGTGGCTGTAAAGGGACAACTGGTCCCTCTTCTTTACAACCGACAACGCAGAAGCCTTATGGTAGTCAGTTCCCGAATATTATCGTGCAAGATATTATTCGTGTGCAAAAAGCCTTATTGGATAAATTAGATATTCCTCATTTGCATGCAGTGATCGGTGGATCTTTCGGTGGAATGCAAGCAACGCAGTGGGCAATTGATTATCCTGATTTTGTTGATAACATCGTAAATCTTTGTTCTTCCTTATTTTTTGGAGCAGAAGCTATTGGATTTAACCACATAATGCGCCAAGCTGTAATTAATGATCCCAATTTTAATGGCGGTGACTACTATGAAAGTGAGGCTCCTGAAAAAGGACTTGCGATTGCACGTATGTTAGGAATGTTGACCTATCGAACAGATTTGCAATTAACAAAAGCATTTGGACGTGCAACTAAAGCAGAACCGAAGTTTTGGGGCGATTATTTTCAAGTGGAATCTTACTTAAGTTATCAAGGGCAGAAATTTTTAGCGCGTTTTGATGCAAATAGTTATTTGCATTTACTCAGGGCTCTTGATTTGTATGATCCTAGTTTTGGTTATTCTGACATCAAAACAGCATTGTCCCGTATTAAGGCTAGATATACACTTGTTGCAATTGAGAACGATCAGCTATTCAAATTAGTAGAATTGCATAAAAGTAGAAAACTATTGGAAGAAAATGGTGTACAATTGAGTTACTTTGAGTGTTATTCTGATTATGGGCATGATGCTTTTCTGGTTGATTACGCTGTATTCGAAGGAAAGATTCGTGCAGCATTAGCACCAGAATATAACTAAAGAATTTACATAAAATAGACCGCACTTGCTCCTAAAAGATACGGATATCTAAGTGCGGTCCTATTTTTTGTTATTTTAATAATTGCATTTGATGATGAATAAATTGAGTTGCAAGTTCAGCAACTTTCAGCCCATTTGGTAAGTAAAGATCAGGTGCAATTTCAAATAATGGAATAATAACAAATTCACGTTGGTGCATATCATAGTGTGGTACTGTTAAACGTTCAGTTTGTATTATTTCATCGTTATATAATAAAATATCTAAATCCAAAGTTCTTTCGCCCCAACGACGAACACGAATGCGGCCTTGTGTATTTTCAATATGTTGTAGATGATCTAACAAAGCCAATGGTTCAAGTTGTGTGTCTAAACAAGCTACAGCATTTACATAATCAGGTTGATCTTGTGGTCCCAGTGGTTTACTTTGATAAAAAGAACTTACTTGAACAAGCTGACTGTTAGGTAGTTCAGATAGTGCAGATAAAGCAGAATTTAATTGCTCAATAGGAGTATTGAGATTACTACCTAAAGCGATATAACAACGTTTCATTAGCTATCCTTATTCAACGGCTCTTGGTTTGCGACGCTTTCTCGAACGATAATATTTTTTCTTTGGTTTTGGATGCAAGCGCTGTTGCTCTTTAATTAATAGATCACGTTGCTCCATATTACTGAATTGATATTCATGCCACCAAGCTGCAAGTTCAATAGCCTCTCCTCCTTCAATCTCTGCACGCATGACCAATAAATCAAATGCAGCACGGAACTTTGGATGTTCCATCACTCGCATTGTTGCATTGCCAGTACGTTTCAATAATTGAAGCTGCAAGAACCAAATATCGCGAATTACTGCAGTATGGCGACGGGGAGCAGCTAATGCAGCGCAGAATAATTCTAAAATATCATTACTGGCTAATGCATAAGCATCATGATTGTTCAAACCACCTTCATTTTTTAGGATTTCTACTTTTTCACGGAATGGGTACCAAAAAAATGCAGCAAATAAAAAGGCAGGATTAACACGTAAATTATCGCTCACACGCTCATCTGTTGAGGTTAATGCGGTGATAATCATTTTTTCTGCAAAGCTGTCTCCTTTTTCTGTGAAATAAGGGATTAATGAAGGAAAAAGTTGATCAAATAAGCCATATTCACGTAACAATTTATAGGTTTTTACCCCATATCCTGCTTGTAGTAATTTCAAACTTTCATCGAAAAGACGTGCGGGTGGAATATTTTTAAGTAATGGCGCAAGCTCACGAATTGGCTGTTCACTTGGTTTTTCTAAGAACATATCCAATTTTGCCATAAATCGAATTGAGCGTAACATTCGAACAGGGTCTTCTTGGTAACGGGTTGCAGGATCACCAATTAAACGTAACTTCCCAGCTTTGAGGTCTTCGATACCATTGAAGTAATCACGTAGCGTATTATCTTGTGGATTGTAGTAAAGTGCATTAACCGTAAAATCACGGCGTTCTGCATCTTGTTCAATTGTGCCGTACACGTTATCGCGTAATAGCATTCCTTCTTCACTACGTTTAGCGTGGTTTTCATTACGACTTTCTGTGTGATTTGCTCGAAAAGTAGCAACTTCAATGATGTCTCGCCCAAACATAATATGCGCGAGACGGAAACGACGCCCCACTAAACGACATTGGCGTTGAAAGATGTTTTGAATTTGCTCTGGACGAGCGCTAGTCACCACATCAAAATCTTTTGGGTGCTTTCCAAGCAGCAAGTCGCGTAAGCAACCACCTACAATATAAGCCTCAAATCCTTGGCGATGTAATTTTTCTATTACTGCGATTGCATTACGGTTGATCATTCTTGGTGTAATACCGTGCAGTGAGGCCTTAACAATGTGTTGATTGTAACGAGATGATTGATTTGAGTTTTTTGGTGTTGAACTAGTTGACTGAACAAAAGCTGGGGTAGCTCTTTCAGATTGTTGATTGGATTGTTTAGGTTGAGAATCTGTTTTTGTAATGTCGACTAAATGTGCTTTCGATTTTTTGTGAAACAGATTTTTGATGTACTTTAAAATAGTTAACCTCATCAATAACTTATAATATTAAAATTATAAAAGTGCGGTAAAATTAACCGCACTTTTTTATTTAGATTTTTGCAACGTTGGTTAAAATTAACCTACCATTTGCTTTTCACGAATCTCAGCGAGAGTTTTACAGTCAATGCAAAGATCTGCTGTTGGTCTAGCTTCTAAACGGCGGATACCAATTTCAATACCACAGGAATCACAATAACCAAAATCGCCGGTTTCTAATTTTTTCAATGTATTTTCAATTTTCTTTAATAATTTACGTTCACGGTCACGGGTACGTAATTCTAAGCTAAATTCTTCTTCTTGAGTTGCTCGGTCTGCGGGATCAGGGAAGTTTGAAGCTTCATCTTGCATATGTGCTACTGTGCGAGTTGCTTCGTCCATGATTTGATCACGCCATGCTTGTAAAATTTTTTTGAAATGAAGCAATTGTGCTTCATTCATATATTCTTCACCTACTTTTTCTTTGTAAGGTTCAACACCAGCTAAGGCTAATATACTTAAAGAGGATTTAGACATTGGTAGCTCCTAATTGAAAGTCATCCATTAATACTGTTGAAATCATATTTTCACACGCGTTGGTGTTGATTTATTCATATACAAATACAGGTTATAAAGACCTCGTATTTTAAAAATCGATATAAATATCAGAACTAAGGCAAATGATCAAATGAAATTTTTGACATTTGCCTTTTTTCTTAAAATAAATATGTTTTTTGCGATCAGGCTTCCAAAATATGTTTTTAGTTTTAGCCAACACTTTGGTTTCTGTTGTAAGAGTATACGCAGTTATATGCCAATGGGGAACTCTGATTTGTGAAATTATTGTCTTTTGAAATGATTTTATATCTGTTTATTTTCAGTGCATTATCACTAATTTGGGTGCCAAGCGATTTTTTATTGGATTGGTTTTGGGGGATAAGATGCTTATTGGTCTGTAGTGGATTAGTTGGAGTTGCGTATTACTATAGAGTTGATGACAAAATAAAGTGCTTATTGTTGTATTTAATGTTCTTGTTACTAAGTAGTATTTATGTGCATTCTTACCCAATCCAATTGCTGAAATTAGCGGATAATGTTGCCCATTTACCAAAACAAGTCGAAACAAAGATTAAAATTATTGAAATTTTGCATCAGCAAGACTATCAAAGTGCGATTGCAACAGCAACATTAAGCTCAGATTTACCTGAACAACGTATTTTTATTCAATGGAAATTATCTGAAAAAATAAAACTAGGGCAGGTTTGGAAAGCTAACTTACGTCTTCGACCTATTTCATCACGTTTAAATCAAGGAGGATTTGATAAACAGCAATGGTATTTTTCCAAAGGTATTACCGCTTGGGCATCAGTAAAAAGTGCGGTTAAAATTCAACAAGATTTTTCGTTGCGAGCAATGTTGCTTGAGCGAGCCTTCATTCAGACTGAATCATTATCTGCACAAGGATTGTTGCTTGCATTAGCTTTCGGAGAACGAGCTTGGTTATCGTCCTTACATAAGCAAATTTACCAACGAACTAATACAGCTCATTTAATCGCTATTTCAGGATTACATATTGGCTTAGCAATGGGGATCGGTTTTTTACTTGGGCGGGGAATGCAATATTTTTTATCAACGCGTCTTATTTCTCCTTATTTCCCCTTATTCATAGGGCTACTTATTGCAGGTGGATATGCGCTTTTAGCTGGTTTAGCGATACCAACTCAACGTGCTTTTATTGCATTGTCTTTCGTGTTTCTATTGCGTTTATCTCGCTTACATTACAGCGCTTGGCAGTTGTTCTTTCGAATTGTTGCTATTTTATTGTTTTATGATCCTTTAATGTGTTTATCATCCAGTTTTTGGCTATCTTTAGGGGCGGTTATTTCATTAATCATCTGGTATCAACTTTTCCCACTATCGTTATTACATTGGCGTGGAAAGCCTTTAGAACAAAGTGTATGGCGTAAAGTACGGTGGCTACTTTCATTATTTCATTTGCAAATAGGTTTATTTTTTTTATTTGCGCCGGTGCAATTGCTGATGTTTGGTGGTATATCTTGGGGAGGTTTATTTGCTAACTTAATTGCAGTACCCCTGTATTCCTTTATTCTCGTACCGATTATTTTATTTACATTAGTGACTCAAAATTATTTCATAACTTGGAGATGGGCAAATGTATTGGTGGAGCAAATCACACAATGGTTATCTTATTTAACTGAACAATGGCTACAAATCTCAACATGGCAGACTTATCTTATTATAGTTTTTCTTACTAGTATTTTTATTTTATTTTTACGTTATACCTATTTAAAGATAGTTGTGGAGCAAGAAGGTGCAGTGTTAACCCGACCTAAAGGATTCCATCTTGCACTTAATGACAAGTGTGATTATCAAACTATCAAAGTTACTTTTTCGATTTGCGGGATGTTGATTTGTAGTTTATTTGGTTATATCAGTTATCAAATTTATCAAGAACCAGATTGGCGCTTAGAAACCATTGATGTAGGGCAAGGACTTGCGATGTTGGTTGTGAAAAATGGAAGAGGGATATTGTACGATACTGGTGCTTCTTGGAATGGTGGTAGTATGGCGGAATTAGAGCTTTTACCTTATTTACTACGAGAAGGGTTGAAAATCGATAAACTGATTTTGAGCCATGATGACAATGATCATTCGGGTGGGGTAAAAACAATATTAACACAGTTTCCTGATATTGAGTTTGTGACACCTTCTTTTAGAAATTATGGAAAAAAGGATCGCACTTTTTGCATTCGAGGGCAACAATGGCAGTGGCAAGGATTGGATTTTAAAGTATTATCACCGTTCCAAATTGTACAGAGAGCTAAAAATGAGCATTCTTGCGTGTTACTGATTTCTGATGGACAATATTCAGTATTGTTAATGGGAGATGCTGATGTGGATGTAGAAAAACAGTTATTATTTGATTTACCTTTAATCGATGTTTTACAGGTTGGACATCACGGCAGTAAAACTTCGACAAGTGAAGCGTTATTGACTCAAATCAACCCTAAAATTGCATTAATTTCAAGTGGACGTTGGAATGCTTGGGGCTTTCCTCATCAAGTGGTTAATGATCGTTTAAATATTATTGGTGCAGATGTTTATAATACTGCACACACTGGACAAATTAGCATCAAATTTTACAAAAATAAGCTAAAAATAGCATTGGCTCGTACAAAATTTATCCCCTGGTATCGTAGATTAATTGGATTACAAACAAAATCAGAGTACAATGCCGCGACTATTAATTATTAATAAGATATTATGCAAGATAAAGATCTTTCAACTATTCAAACATTTAAACGTTTATGGCCGACAATTCGACCATTCAAATTGGGGTTAATTGTTTCAGGGATCGCTTTAGTATTAAACGCTTTGGCGGATGCAAGTTTGATTTCATTGTTAAAACCATTACTAGATGAGGGGTTTGGTAAAGCGGATACATCTTTTTTACGCCAAATGTCTGTCGTTGTGGTGTTAGTGATTTTTTTACGCGGTTTGAGTAATTTTATATCTTCTTATTGTTTAGCTTGGGTTTCAGGTAAAGTAGTGATGACAATGCGCCGTCGGATTTTTAAACATCTTATGTTTATGCCAGTTACCTTTTTTGATCAAAACTCAACAGGACGGTTGCTTTCTCGTATTACTTATGATTCTGAACAAGTCGCAAACTCTTCCTCTGGGGCATTGATTACCATTGTGCGTGAAGGTGCATATATTATTTCTTTATTTGTAGTGATGATTTATACCAGTTGGCAGCTTTCTTTAGTGTTATTCTTGATTGGTCCTATTATCGCTATCCTTATTCGTTTTGTATCCAAAAAATTCCGTGATTTAAGTAAAAATATGCAAAATGCAATGGGAGAGTTAACTTCTACTGCTGAACAAATGTTGAAGGGGCATAAAGTTGTATTATCTTTTGGTGGGCAAATAGTTGAAGAAGAGCGCTTTAATTATGTGAGTAATGATATGCGCCGTAAAGGAATGAAAATGGTAATGGCTGATGCAATTGCTAACCCAGTGGTGCAAATTATTGCTTCTTTTGCTCTTGCTGCAGTACTTTATCTTGCAACTTTACCTGCTATTATGGATCAAAATTTAAGTGCGGGTTCATTTACTGTTGTTTTTTCATCAATGTTAGCAATGATGCGTCCATTAAAATCCTTGACGAATGTTAATTCACAATTCCAACGTGGAATGGCTGCTTGTCAAACTTTATTCGCTTTATTGGATTTAGAAACTGAAAAAGATACGGGAAGCTATAAATCAGATAAAGCGGAGGGTAATTTAAGTTTTAAAAATGTGACCTTTACTTACGCAGGAAAACAAGAGCCTGCATTAAATAATATTTCTTTTGATGTGCTAAAAGGAAAAACTGTTGCATTAGTTGGTCGTTCTGGGTCTGGTAAATCAACGATTGCAAATTTAGTTACTCGTTTTTATGATGTTGACCAAGGTGAAATTACGCTTGATGGTATTAATATTCAAGATTATCGTTTATCAAATTTACGTGAAAATTGTGCTGTAGTTTCACAACAAGTCCATTTATTTAACGATACTATTGCGAATAACATTGCTTATGCAGCTAAAGATAAATATTCTCGAGAAGAAATTATCCAAGCCGCAAAGGATGCTTATGCAATGGAATTTATTGATAAATTAGAAAATGGGATTGATACCATCATTGGCGAGAATGGAATGAACTTATCAGGTGGTCAGCGCCAACGTTTAGCAATTGCTCGAGCATTACTACGTAATTCACCAGTGTTAATCCTAGATGAAGCAACTTCTGCTTTGGATACAGAGTCAGAACGTGCAATTCAATTAGCAATTGAAAAATTACAAAAAGATCGTACGGTAATTGTGATTGCGCATCGCTTATCAACTATTGAAAATGCTGATGAAATTTTAGTTATTGAACATGGTGAAGTGAAAGAACGCGGTTCACATGCTGAATTACTTGCGCTAAATGGTGCTTATAAACAATTACATAGTATGCAATTTACGCAATAATTCATTGATATTGAAAGAGGTTATATGCAATTATGGTATTCACGCAGTTGGCTAATGTGGTTGTTATCACCTCTTTCGTTATTATTTTGGCTTCTTTCTAAAATCAGAAAAGCCTTGTTTAAACAAGGCATTTTATCTTCTTATCGCCCACCTGTACCTGTTATCGTTGTCGGTAATTTATCTGTTGGTGGCAATGGCAAAACCCCAGTAGTGATTTGGTTAGTACAACAATTGCAACAACAAGGCATTAAAGTTGGTGTGATTTCACGTGGTTATGGAAGCCAAGCAAAAACTTATCCATTACTAGTGAATTCAACAACAGATCCTATCGAGGGTGGTGATGAGCCAGTGTTAATTGCTAAGCGTACAGGTGTTCCTGTTGTCATTTCGCCTAATCGTCAACAGTCCATTGAATTATTATTACAAATAGCAGATTGTGATTTAATTATCAGTGATGATGGTTTACAGCATTATAAATTACAACGTGATATTGAAATTGTTGTCATGGATGCAGAGCGTGGATTTGGCAATGGTTTTGTTTTACCAGCAGGTCCACTTCGTGAATTGCCAAGCCGTTTAAATTCCGTGGATTTTATTATCAGTAACGGTGGAAAATCTGAGGCTGCTGATGCAGTTATGCGCTTAATTCCTCGTTATGCAGTCAACCTTAAAACGAATGAACAAAAATTATTAAGCGAATTTAACAATCATTCTATTTCTGCAATAGCGGGGATTGGTAACCCACAACGTTTCTTTAATATGCTTGAGAAAATGGGCATTCAAGTTCAGTATAGCCAAGCATTTCAAGACCATCAGCACTTTGAGCCAACACAGTTTGAAAAACTTGATGAAAATCGACCGCTCTTTATGACAGAAAAAGATGCGGTAAAATGTATGAAATTTGCCAGAGAAAATTGGTGGTATGTGCCTGTTGAAGCCGAACTTGAAGGTGAAAAAGTGCGGTCATTTTTACAAAGAATTCTTCAGAAAGTACAAAAATAAATGAGTGAGGGAAATATGGATTCAAAATTATTAGAAATTGTCGCTTGTCCAATGTGCCATGGGCGTTTAACCCTCGATAAAAACAAGCAACATCTTGTTTGCCAATTTGATAAAGTAGCTTATGTGATCAACCAAGGTATTCCCGTTTTGTTAGCGGAGCAGGCAATTCAACTCGCTGATATTCAATCATCAGAAAATACGTAATTATCTGTTGTTTACGAACTAACAGGTGAAGAGGAATTTCAAAATGACAAAATTTACTGTAATTATTCCGGCACGCTATGCATCAACCCGTTTACCTGGTAAACCATTAGCAGATATTGCGGGTAAACCAATGATTGCCCATGTATTTGAAAAAGCGAAATTATCTGGTGCAAGTAGAGTGGTAGTTGCAACAGATAATGCAGAAGTAGCAAAAGCTGCGGAAGTTTTTGGTGCGGAAGTTTGCATGACTTCAGAGAAGCATAATTCCGGTACAGAACGCTTGGCAGAAGTGGTAGAGAAATTAGCAATTCAAGATGATGAAATTATTGTTAATATTCAAGGTGATGAGCCATTAATCCCACCAGTCATTGTGCAACAAGTAGCAGAAAACTTAGTGAAGTATCAAGTTAAAATGGCAAGCCTAGCAGTAAAAATTACTGACCCAGAAGAATTATTTAATCCAAATGCTGTAAAAGTACTGACAGATAAAGACGGCTATGTTTTATATTTTTCTCGAGCTGTGATTCCTTGGAACCGCGATCAATTTGCAAACTTACAAGCAAATCCAGCGTTACATAAAACTTTAGAATTAGGCGATCATTATCTGCGCCATATTGGAATTTATGCATATCGAGCTGGATTTATTAAACAATATGTGCAATGGCAGCCAACCTCATTGGAGCAAATTGAGAGTCTCGAACAGCTTCGTGTATTATGGAATGGTGAGAAAATCCATGTTGAATTAGCAAAAGAAGTACCGCCTGTTGGTGTAGATACGCCAGAAGATTTGGAAAAAGTGCGGTCAATTTTACAAAAGAATTTATTTTAATGGCGTCCTAGGGCGCCTATTCATTTTATGTTTGATGCAAAAAAGTTTTTAACTAATGTGCCACATTTGCCTGGAGTTTATCGTATGTATGACGATAAAGACGAGGTGATTTATGTGGGTAAAGCGAAAGATCTTAAAAAGCGCTTGGCTAGTTATTTTCGACGTAATGTTGGGAGTAAAAAAACAGAAGCATTAGTGGCTTCAATTGCTCGTATTGACACTACAATTACTACATCTGAAACAGAAGCTTTATTACTTGAGCATAACTACATTAAAAATTATCAGCCACGTTACAATGTTTTGTTACGTGATGATAAATCTTATCCTTATATTTTATTGACTAGCGAACGTCACCCTCGAATTACTTCTTATCGTGGTAGTAAAAAAGTAAAAGGGGAATATTTCGGTCCTTATCCACATGTGAGTGCTGTACGTGAAACTCTTGCTTTATTACAGAAATTGTTCCCTATTCGTCAATGTGAAAACTCTGTTTATAACAATCGATCTCGCCCTTGTTTACAATATCAAATTGGGCGCTGCTCAGCACCTTGCGTTGCAGGCCATGTCAGCGATGAAGATTATCAACAGCAAGTAGATTTTGCTCGTTTATTTTTGCAAGGAAAAGATCAACAAGTTTTAGCACATTTAATTTCTCAAATGGAACAAGCTAGCCAAAAGCTTCATTTTGAAGAAGCTGCACGTATTCGAGATCAAATCCAAGCGGTGAGAGCCGTTATTGAAAAACAATTTGTTTCAAATAATCGTATTGATGATATTGATATTATGTCCATTGCTTATCAATTAGGTATTGCTTGTGTTCAAGTGATGTTTATTCGTCAAGGTAAAGTGCTTGGAAATCGTAGCTATTTTCCTAAAGTCCCGGCTAATACCGATTTGGCTGAGTTAACCGAAACCTTCGTAGGACAATTTTATTTACAAGCTCATCAAGGTAGAACAATACCGAATACAATTGTCGTTGACCATAAATTAATAGAAAAAAAAGAGTTAGAAGAATTATTAAGCTTACAAGCAGGCCATAGCGTCAGTATTCAAGATCAAACAAAAGGTGAAAAAAGTAAATATCTGCAGCTAGCACAAGTAAATGCAAAATCAGCATTAATGACACAGTTAAAACAAAGTCACCTTGTAGAGGAGCGTTATCAAGCACTACAAGCATTATTGGGGATTGAATGCATTCAACGTATGGAATGTTTTGATATTAGCCATACAATGGGAAAGCA
Organism: Pasteurella dagmatis; assembly: GCF_900186835.1. Taxonomy (NCBI): domain Bacteria; kingdom Pseudomonadati; phylum Pseudomonadota; class Gammaproteobacteria; order Pasteurellales; family Pasteurellaceae; genus Pasteurella; species Pasteurella dagmatis. Next base: position 1,118,187 of record NZ_LT906448.1, on the reverse strand, counting down.
AACGATTGCATCTTGTGTTGTGTTTGATCACAATGGGCCGCTAAAATCAGATTACCGTCGTTTTAATATTTCAGGTATCACAGAAGGAGATGATTACGCAGCAATGGAGCAGGCATTATTGAAACGTTATGATAAACCTTTAGAAGAAGATAAAGTGCCTGATGTGATCTTTATTGATGGCGGAAAAGGGCAACTTAATCGTGCTTTACAAGTATTTGCTTCCCTTAAAGTAAAATGGAATAAAAATCGACCGCACTTAATTGGTGTTGCAAAAGGCGTAGATAGAAAAGCCGGTTTAGAAACCTTGATCATCAGTAAACAAGAAGTCGAATTACATTTACCAGTAGATAGCTTAGCATTGCATTTAATTCAACATATTCGTGATGAAAGCCATAATCATGCAATTAGTGGACATCGTAAAAAACGTCAGCAGGCCTTTATCCAAAGTGGTTTAGAGACTATCGAAGGCATTGGAGCAAAACGTCGACAAGCTTTATTGAAATATTTAGGCGGAATGCAGGGCGTGAAAAAAGCCACTTTAGATGAAATTGCTTCTGTACCAGGGATTTCTCGTTCACTGGCAGAAAAGATCTACGAAACACTACAAAGTTAAATAATACAAGGAATTTATTATGTTTAGGAAAATTCCATTTTCAAATAATAGCGATATGTTTTAAAATAAATACATTATAAAAATGCCTATCACCAAGTTCTATTTATGAAACTAAATATACCAATATTTCTAACGCTCTTTCGTGTCATTCTTATCCCGTTTTTTGTGATTGCCTTTTACCTTCCTTTTTCTTGGTCGCCTTTTCTAACTACTTCTATTTTTTTTATTGCAGGTGTAACAGACTGGTTTGATGGTTATCTTGCAAGAAAATGGAAACAAACAACGCGTTTTGGCGCATTTCTAGATCCTGTTGCAGATAAAGTAATGGTGACTGTCGCATTAGCGCTTGTGGTTGAATACCATCATTCATTTTGGGTAACTGTACCTGCTGTTATTATGATTTCACGAGAAATTATTATTTCCGCTTTACGTGAATGGATGGCAGAAATAGGCGAAAGAAGTAAAGTTGCAGTTTCTTGGGTAGGAAAAGTCAAAACCGCAGCGCAAATGCTCGCTTTAGGAGGATTATTGTGGCGATATAACGTTGCAATGGAAATTTCTGCAATTATTTTGCTGTATATCGCAGCGATTTTAACCGTGTGGTCAATGTTACAATATTTAAAAGCAGCAAAAGGCAGCTTACTTGATCAAATTGAGCTTTAAAACACTACTGTTTTTTTAGACTTTAATTTGAACAATTTGAGCTTGTTATTTAAACGTTTGCATCTCGCAAACCATGTGGAATGATTAAAGTTGGATTTTTTTTAAGCGTTTGAAATATTTTTGAAATTTTTTTACATTTTTTATTTGACAGCACAAGATAAATCAGTAAAATGCACCTCGTTGTTTAGTGATTGTAGAATCAAAAAACAATAATGCGGGAATAGCTCAGTTGGTAGAGCACAACCTTGCCAAGGTTGGGGTCGCGAGTTCGAGCCTCGTTTCCCGCTCCAAAATTTAAAATTTGCTCGCCCGAGTGGTGAAATCGGTAGACACAAGGGATTTAAAATCCCTCGCTTTTCGAAGCGTGCCAGTTCAAGTCTGGCCTCGGGCACCATTACAAATCTATATTATTCTTTTCTATCGTTTAGCTCTTCTAGAACTTTATCTGTCAATGCATTATTTGCTCATTCTTAATTTTTTCTTTATGAAAAATTATTGTTTCTTTATTTTATAAATCTATTTTTGATAATTATGTTTGAATAAAAGATCAATTTTATTGAGGATATTGATTGTTACCTATTGGTTATATCTGTCAAACTGGTCTGACCACAGACTTGTTGCAGATATTTTACTTTTTTTTACCGGAAAAATATTTAAAATACACAACCGGATTATTTAGTGATTAAACAATAGTGTTTAAATCCGATTACTAAAAGTCAAATGAAAACTTCTCAAGGTAGAGAAGCATTTTTTATTTCAAAAAACTAGGAGCATATTTATGTTTAATAAATTAACAACTAAAGCATATATTTCAGTAACTGAATCTTTACGTAAATTTAAAGAAAACCAAAGCGGTGTAACAGCAATTGAATACGGCTTAATTGCTGTTGCTGTTGCAGTGTTAATTGTGGCTGTGTTTTATAATGAGAATGGCTTTATTAAAGCGCTACAGAATAAATTTAATACTTTGACAACTAAAGTCAATTCAACTAATGGGTTACAATAATATGTCCCATTAATAAATAATTTTGTGCTAGTATTCTGGTATTGTTACTAGCACAAGATTAGATTTTTGTTTTTTATAAAATGAAGTTTATAATGTTATTGTTGTATAAAGTGGGTGTATCATTTAAGTATTTTTTTTCGCAATGTAAAGGAATTACATCTATTGAATATGGATTGATAGCAGCAATAGTGGCAATTTTTATTGTTTCTGTTCTTTATGGTGACAATGCACTAGTTGAAGCGATTAAAGGTAAATTTGAATTATTGTCTTCTATTGTAAAAAACAGTCTAAAGGATAGCTAATCAACATATCTTTTAAGGGAAAATAATGAATGGATTTATTATTTTATCACTTCAACTATTAACTATCTTATTGCTAATAAGACTATCTTACACAGATATTAAACATAGAATTATTAGCAATAAAATTGTTCTCATTCTCCTTTTGGTGATCCTACCATTAAGCTGGATTAAATATGGAGAAATCTTTGTTGTTCCTGCTTTAATTTCTTTTATAATAGGTTTTATTTTATTCAATCTTAAAACTGTAGGCGCAGGAGATGTCAAATTAGTTTCAGTATTAATGCTGGCTATTCCTCAAGAGCAAATTATGTCTTTTTTCTTCTTTACAGCTTGCTCTGGATTGATATTGATTATTATTGGGTGGATTTTTTTTAGAGAATCAATACTAAAAAATCATTTGCCTTATGGGGTTGCAATTAGTTTAGGCTTCCTTCTTAATTTACTTTTGTTTAGTTAATTTCTCATAAAATTTAAGTTTTCAAAATTATTTAGTTTATAAAAATAAAATAAGGATTAAAAATGAATTACAGAATGTTATTTATCATTTCATTCCTTACATTAGTTGTTGGGATAGGTGGAATACTTTTTATGCCAACAAGTGGTGACGGGGAAGATAGTCAAACTTTTGTAACTCAACCACAAGTTGAGAAAAAAGTGGAAAAAGTGATTACAATTGCAGAATTGAAACGCGATGTTAAGAAAGGAACTCTATTACAGTCTGATGACTATGCTATCAGTCAAGTTACTGTTTCAGAAGATAATCCTTTAATAAATAATGATCTTTCAAATGTACTTGCTAATTCATCATCTCATTCTTTGCAGGGATATTTAATCGGAGACAATCTTAGTTCGGGGTCACTCCTATCAAATATGATGATTATTGCTCCTGATGATCCTCGTTTTTTGATGTCAAGTATTGATACTAAGCAAGAAGTTGCATATCGAATTTACATTAAGTCTGATGAACGATATTTATTAGATACCATTCATAGCGGTGACTATGTGTCAATTTATAATCAAAAAAATGCTTTAGACTCTCGTAATATTTACGATAAAAGTGATTTAGTAAAAGTTTCGGGTAAGCTATTGGTTCTTCAAACAAAAGAGTTCCAAGAACCATCAGATAATAATACAGGGACGCCTAATGATCATAAAAATCAAGATTATATAGGTTATATTAATGTTAAAGTTGATTCAGATAAGGTGAAAAAATTCTATAACTTAGATAAAGGATCAAAATTAATAGTGTTACCTGAAACGAGTAATAATGAGAATATAAATCACCGCGGTGTATTTATTAGAAAATTAAGAGGCCAATAATGTTTATACAGTATAAAAAAGCTAGAGCAAAAAAGGTTACTTGCTTATTGGGTGCTATTTTAGTGTTATCACCAGGCGTAATGTTCGCAAAGACGTTTAATTTGGAACAAGGTGGTACTCAGCTTATTCAAACTAAAGAAAAAATTGATACTATATTTGTCTCTTCTCCAGCAATTGCTGATTATGAAATCTTAGATGATAATTCTTTTATCATTTATGCAAAAGAGCAGGGGCGTGCTGAGATTTCGGCTTTTGATGCAAATGGTAAAACATTAACAAATGATGTCGTTAATGTTGACTCTCTATTCACTGGCATTTCAGATACTAATCAACAAATTAAAGCAAGATTTCCAAATACAAATCTTTCAGTGAAAAAAGTTGGTAAAGCTTATGTCATAGAAGGTAAAGCACGTTCTCAGGAAGAAAGTGATGAAGTCCATCGTATTGTTGGTGAAGCATTAGGTAATGGTAAAAAAGTTACTGAAACAAAATTCAAGGCCGGTGAATCTGAAGAATCACTTCCATTTTTAGATAAATATCAATTTGATGGTGTGGTTAATAATGTTAATGTTGATGAAACAACGCAGATTAATGTGAAGCTAACTGTGGTAGAAGTGAATAAAAAATTATCTGAAGCAGTTGGAATTAATTGGAGCCGTTTATCTGGTGGAGTTCCTGATTTATTAGGTGGTGTTTCTCGAGTAACTGGATTTGATGGTATTCAAGGCTTATTAAAAATCGATGCAAGTGGGGTTTCTGCATTTATTAACGCTTTGGATAACCAAAATAATGGTCGAATTTTAGCGGAACCAAATATTTCTATGTTATCTGGAGAGACAGCAGATATTCTTGTTGGCGGTGAAATTCCATTTGCGCAAAGAGATAAAGAAGGCGCTCCTACAATTATTTATAAAGATTTCGGTATTAGATTAGCTGTTGCAGCGAAATTGCAAAAAAATAACCGTATAAGATTAGCACTAGATCAAAGAGTAAGTACAATTGCGGGTAACTATTCATTTGAAAGTGTAGGTGAAATTCCATTTTTTAATACTCGTCGTTCAAAATCAGTATTTGAAGTCGCTGACGGAGAAAGTTTTATCATTGGAGGGTTATTTAACTCTAGTGACTTAGAGGGAATTAATAAAGTCCCTGTACTTGGTGATATTCCTATCTTGGGTGCATTCTTCCGAAATGCCAAAACAGATCGAGAAGATCGTGAACTAGTTATTGTTGCTACAGTGAATACTGTAAAACCAGTTCAAGAAGATGAAATTGTATATCCAACATTTGAAAGAACTGGAACTATGGAGCGTTTTTATAATTTAACGCCATTTAAGAATATTTATCATAAAACGCTTACCTCTAATTTCTTAAAAAGAGGAGGATTTATTCAATGAAAAAATTAATTTTATCAGTATTTTTAGGTATATTTTTTATTTCAAATAATGCTATCGCATCTTTAAATGAATTATCTAATAATGCAAAAGTAGCAGCACCAACTCAGAGCAAACAATTTAATAAAAGTTATATTGTCAATCGTTATGTCTTGTCTGACTATTCAGATGTTACTTATCATAATTTAATGCACTCTGTGATTCGTGATTTAGGCAGTGATAAAAGTAAGTACATTAACTTTGTTTGGAAAGATAAAAATGCAAAGAAAAGAGCGGTCAAAATTCGTGACTTTTTAGTAAAAAGAGGTATTGATAGTAAGCGAATTATTTTTAAACGTCAGGATAAGAATGCGCTTTATCCTCTATTTGTTGAGATTGCTCGAATTGGAGTTAAAAAGACAAATTGTCGTGTAACTACGGCTGAAGATATGATGAGTTGGGATGGACATAATCCTTGTGCAAGTAAAAATAATCATCGTATCCAATTAAAATATTAATGGAAGGTTTAGTATATGTTATTGCTTGATAAGGAAACCGTTGCGATAGATAGTGCTCGTACGATAATGATCGTATCAAATCGTGAAGAGATTCAAACCCAGGTAGCCCAACTTCTACGTACACGCGGCTTAGAAAATATTGAAATTGTTAAAAGTGATTTTTTAGTTGAGCAAAATATTACGTTTTCAGCAGAAGAAACACTAGGTGTTATCATTGATATTACTAATGAAACAGATATTAAGAGTATTTCTGAATTAGTATATAGTGTTGTGCCTCAACAAGTTTGGTGTTGTATTGTTGGTGATAGCGACTCGATCTCTTTATCACAAAAATTATTAGAAGAAGGTATCCTTTATTTCCACGCTGATTCTCAGTTGAATCAAATGGCGGAGAAAATTATTTCTGGAGTTAATATCCCTTTAGTTCGCCATACAGTAAAAGTTGCTGTTTTAAGCTGTAAAGGTGGTATTGGTGCTAGCATGATTAGTTCTTATGTAGCAAACCAGATCGCTCTCAGTAAGAAAGTGCCGGTATTATTAGCTCAAGGACCGAATGGCTCACAAAACTTGGATTTATTGTTTGATAAGAAATTGCAAGGTGATGTAGTTGAATATAGTGCTAATTTAGATCTATTTAATGGTACGCCTAATCGTCTACCACTTTCAACTTTGGAAAAGTACAACTTTGTGATTTATGATCAACCAGTATTCAATGTTAAGAAAGATGATTTTTCTAAATTCTTTGAATATAGTAATAGTTTTGTATTGGTTGTTGAACGAAGAATTGATTCTTTAAGGGTTGCTAAGCAATTTTTAGATGAATGTGAACGTATTCGCAGTACAGTAGGTAAGCCAATTCGTACTTTTATATGTATTTCTGATTCTAGATTAGAAACATCAAAATTAATGGCCAAAAATGATATTGAAACATTATTAAAATGTCCAGTTGATGCAGTGATTCCATTTTTGAAGTCTACAACCGCTAAAAATGTCTTAGGGATCAATTTAGGCCGTAATGGTAAAAAAGAAATTGAATCTCTTGTTATGAAAGTGATTGGTGCCGTTTCCCGTAAAAGTAAATCGAAAGAAAAACAGGGATTTTTCTCATCTCTGTATCGATCATTGATGAATAATTAAATGAAGATTAAAAGATGTTAACAAAAGAACAGCAAATATTTTTTAGGAATGAGTTACTGAGTAATTTAGATATCGAAAAAATCGATCAACTACAGAGTGATCGAGAAAAACTAGTCGATGAATTAACTCAATTAGTATATCGTATCGCTGGAACCAATGGTGTTTATATTACATCGGCAGATGCTTTGGTAATGGCAGAGATGATAGCAGATGAAATAGAAGGCTATGGCCCAATACGCGAGTTGATGGAAGACGAAACAGTTAATGATATTTTAGTTAATGGGCCTGATAATATTTGGGTTGAACGTGCCGGTATTCTTGAAAAAACCAATAGAACTTTTGTTAACAATGAGCAATTAACTGATATAGCACGTAGACTTGTAGCAAAAGTTGGTCGTCGTATTGATGACGGAAGTCCACTAGTGGATTCTCGTTTACCTGATGGAAGTCGTTTAAATGTAGTTATTGCACCGATTGCTTTAGATGGGACATCAATGTCCATTCGTAAATTTAGCAAATCCAAAAAATCGTTACAAGAACTTGTAAATTTTGGTTCCATGACAAGAGAAATGGCGAATTTTCTCATTATTGCGGCGCGTTCTCGAGTAAATATCATCGTATCTGGTGGTACTGGTTCGGGAAAAACAACTTTATTAAATGCCCTGTCAAATTATATTTCTCATCAAGAGCGTGTAGTTACCCTTGAGGATACTGCAGAATTGCGTTTAGAGCAGCCACATGTAGTTAGATTAGAAACTCGTTTAGCTGGTGTTGAACATACTGGTGAAGTGACTATGCAAGATCTTGTAATTAATGCTTTACGTATGCGACCAGAGCGTATTATCGTTGGCGAGTGTCGTGGTGCTGAAGCTTTCCAAATGCTACAAGCAATGAATACTGGGCACGATGGTTCTATGTCTACATTACACGCCAATAGCCCTAGAGATGCAACAGCTCGTTTAGAGAGTATGGTAATGATGTCAAATGCTAGCTTACCATTAGAGGCCATTCGTCGTAACATTGCGTCTGCCGTAAATATTATTGTTCAGGCTTCTCGTTTAAATGATGGTTCAAGAAAAATTATGAATATCACAGAATTAATGGGAATGGAAAATGGGCAAATAGTGTTACAGGATATATTTACATATCAACCAAGTAAAGATCGCGATGCTAATGGTAAAATTATGGGAGAATTTATTTCTCATGGCTTGCTAACTCGTTCAGTGGTATATCAAAATGCACAAGTCTTTAACTTGAGTACAGAATTACAAAGTATTTTTGAGGAAAGTTAGATGAGCTTTATGTACTATTTTATCCTCATTTTTGGTGTCAGTTTATTATTGTATACCTCACGAGGATGGTTTAGAACAAGAAAAAAGATAAATGAATATTCTAATTCATTTAAAAGTAATGTTTCTATTTGGGCTTCTATAAAGCAAAAAGCTATTTTATGGCAGTATTATTTTGTTGCAGGTGATAAGAAAAAATTATTGCGTAATATTATAATTAGCTTTTTAGTATTCTTAATACTTTTTTATGTAAATCTTTTTTATATACGTCTAGATAGATGGCAGTTTATATTAATTTTCTTGGTTCTTTTTATTTTCTTAGTTTGGAAATTTGGAGAGCGAAGAAATCATAAAATGTTTAATGCTATGTTTCCTGAAGTGATTCAAATTCTTACTGCTGCGGCGAGTTCTGGTGCGGGTCTATTGCAGGCTTTAGAACGCTGTGGAAAAGATCTTACAGGACAATTAGGTGATGAATTTAAAAATATCCATAAAAGATTAGCTATTGGTGAAGATCCTGTCACTGTATTTGAGGATAGTTATAGTCGTTATCCATATAAAGAGTTTTATTTCTTTATTACCATTATCCGTACGAATCTATCTAAAGGTGGACAAATTCGAGAGGTCATTTCTCGTTTGGGTAGGATTATTGCAGATGCTAAAAAAATGGAACAAAAGAAAAAAGCTATGACATCAGAAGCTAGAATGTCAGCTATGATAGTTGCTTCATTTCCTATTGCATTCTTTTTCTTCATGCAATTTACAATGCCTGAGAATTTTGATTTTTTGATAAATGATCCTTCTGGTCGTTATGTTTTGTACTATGTTTTTGGTAGTGAACTAATCGGAATGCTAATTATTTGGTGGTTGATGAGGAAGTCAACATGACATTAAAGATATTCCTAATATATTTATTACTGACAATTTTTGGTTTTGTTGTTTTATTCTTTGCCTTTTCTCATAAAAAGAAATTAGAGAGAGGTAGAGAGGTATTAATTGGTGAAAGACCTAGAGATAAAAGTAATAATGATGTTCAGAAAGGTAAAAGTAAGCAACAAGTAGAACTTGAATTACTATTGATTAATAACAACCCTATTTTGCGATTTTTAGGTATTGTAGATAAAAATATTAAAGTCAAACTACTTATAATGCTTGTCTTAGTTGGTCTTTATTATCTTTATTCACTCGCTCAAGGATCAGCTGATTGGTTGACTGCTACTGCTTTAATTCTTGTTTTAACAATTTTAATCCCTGGTATTTTAACCAACTCTATTTTAAAAAGTAAAATCAAGAAGATTATGGTCGATTTACCTGGTTTTATAGACCTTGTTGCAGTGAATGTCCAAACGGGTATTAGTATTGATGCTGCATTAAAGCAGGTTGCAATTGATTTTAAAAAATTAAATCCAGATCTTACTTATGTAATGTTACGTATTATTCGTAAATCTGAAATTACAGGTTTGTCTTCGGCTTTACAAGATTTATCAATTTCATTACCAACAACAGAAGTAAGGATGTTTTGTTCTGTATTACAACAGAGTTTAAATTTTGGTTCTTCAATATATAGCCATTTAATCCAATTATCTGCAGATATTCGAGAATTGCAATTATTAACAATTGAGGAAAAATTAGGAACATTAGCAGCTAAAATGAGTATTCCTTTGATTTTATTTATTATGTTCCCAATTATTATTTTAATTTTAGCTCCAGGTATAATGAGGGTATTTCCAAATGTTTTCTAAAGTAACTAAAAATATTTTACTATGCAGCTTAGCTATGACAATTTCTGCTTGTTCTAGCTTATCTTTAAAAAAGGATAAAAATCAGGAGCAATTTTCTGATCAATCTATTAGTGCTAAAGAAAGTCTTTATGAAAGTACTAGAAATTATAGTGCATTAATTTCTCTTTATAGAGATGTATTAAAAACTCGAGAAGATGAAATGATACGCTATAAATTAGCTGAGGTTTATTACGCAAAAGGCGATAGTTCTTCTTCTTTATTATATTTAGAACCATTATTAACTGGTCAAAAACAAGTAAATGATTTTGCACGTACTTTGCAAGTTAAGAACTTAATTCAGCGGGCAATGTATAAAGATGCAGTGTCTGTTGCAACTGCTATTTTAAATAAGTCACCTAAAAATGGTGAAATATATAATTTACGTGGTATCGCTTATGCTCAATTAGGTAATTTACAGAATGCAGAAGCTGATATAAATAAAGCAAGATCATTTTTTATTAATGATGTAGTTGCAGTCAATAATCTTGGAATGATCTATATTCTTAATGGTGATTATCGTAATGCTGTACAGTTATTATTACCACAGTATTTAAACGGAATAAAAGAACCTCGTTTAGTTCATAATTTAGTTTTTGCATTAGTTAAAAGTAATGAGCTAGATTATGCAAAAGATATTATTGTAAAAGAACGCTTAAATTCATCTCCTGATGATTTGATTAATGCGTTGAAAAAAACTGAGCGGGCATCAAGTGCGGTTCGTAAATAAGAAGGTTTTGATATGAAATGTTTTATATCAAATAATAAAGGGGTATCAACAGTTGAATTTGGGTTAACTGTTGCTATCTACTTTTTTGTTGTTATGTTAATTTTTGAATTTTGTCGTTTAGCTATTTCTACTACTTATTGGGATCTTGCGATTGCAGAAAGTGTTCGTATTGCTAAGAATAATGATAGTGGTACACATAATTATGCTGAGATTTTTGAGAAGGCTCTACTCGAACAAAAAAGATTACAAGATAGTTCTACTATGGGATATCTAGCTCAACTAGAGAAGAACAAATTTGAAGTTAAGGTTCAATATGTAGATTGTGCTGATGAGAAAAAATGTGTCAGTGCTTTATTAAATGGGCAATTTAGACAACCTCAGAAAGGTCCAAACGGAGAAATGATTTCACCAAATGGTCAGAATGCTACCTTAGCACATTATACTTTAAAATATGAGTATAATTTTGTTAACCCGTTACCTTTTATTCCTAAATCTTGGTCTGAATCAATCCTTAATCGTGAATTTGTTGTGGTACAAGAATATGAACGCTCAAAATTTTCGTTCTAGTATACTAGGATTTCATAAAAATAAATTAGGCTCAGTGACAATTGAGTTTGTATTTATGTTGATTTTTCTAACATTTATTTTTGCTTTTTTAGCTGATTTAGTTATTTTGCGTTCAACGACAGGCAAATTAGATAATGCATCTTACTCATTAGTCAATATTTTACGTGAACGTACTCAACTTTATGATCGTAATTATAAAATTACGAATGAGGACTATAAACAGTATGAGCAATTAGCTAAGCAACTTGTATTTGGTGATAAAAATAGCTCAAAACCTTTAAAAATAGTTTTAGAGTATTGGGATCAAAATGAGCAAATGACATTGCCAGCGACACCTGAAAATCAGTGTGTACCATATAGAAAATTAGACACTGTATCTTATTTATCACCGAAATCAGAAATTAATAATGAAAGAAAAATACCACTTTATCAAGTCACATTGTGTGTAGAAACACATAGTTTCTTTAAGGCAATTTTATTGGATAAATCATCTCATTCATTAGGGTGGCTACGTTCTTCCTCAATGTCTGTTGCAAGGTAATAATCTTGAGGGGATTTTTATGAAAAATTTTTATTGGTCAACGCGTTGTTTTCAAAAACTTAAAGACTTTTATCAAGAGGAAAAAGGTGTGTATGCTGTAATGACAGCACTACTAAGCTTTCCTTTACTAGTATTGATTGCTTTTACTGTAGATGGCACAGGTATTATTTTAGATAAAGTACGTCTAGCTCAAGCAACAGATCAAGCAGCATTATTATTGGTAGCGGAAAATAATGCTTATCGAAAAAATCCTATGCATGATGATGTAACAAAGCAGAGTGTATCAAAAGAGGAGCTTAGCAAATTTTCTGGTGATAAACTAAGTGCGCAAAAAGATAAACGTAATCAGGAGTTAATCCAAGGATTAGCTAAGATGTATTTACGTTCAGAAAATAAAGCTCAAAAAGATAATCATTTACCTGTTACGATTGATCAGCCATTTGATTATAAGTGCGAAGAGTTAGATCTGATTAATCCTAAGAATCAGTATTCACGTCGTAAACCAGTTACCTGTTATGTTCAAGGTAGTGTGAATAGAGAGTTTTGGATTCCATTAAGTGCTGATTTAGTGAAAACACATACAAAAAACGGTCGCTTACCTATTAACTCCGGTATTTCTTACGCAGTTAAAGAAAAAGCGATTGTAATTCCTGTAGATTTGATGTTGGTATCTGATTTTTCTGGATCAATGTTATGGGATTTAAAAAATAACGAGAATGCTCAATATCCAAATCGTAAGATTGATATTTTAAGATCTGTTGTATCTGATATCCAAAATATTTTATTCCCAACTAAATTGTCGGAAGATGCTAGTCCATATAATCGTATGGGTTTTGCTGCTTTTGCAGGAGGAACAAGACAACGTGGTGATAAGAATAGTTGTGTGATGCCTTATTATTTAAAATCGGGTGTACATGATTTTAGAGTCGCCTATTGGCAGTTAGATTCTTTTAATTACAGAGGTAGTCCATGGGATTGTAAAGATACAAATGTGTTAGATGATCGTGGTAATCCACGTCCAGTGAATGCTTGTTTGATAAAAGGAAACCCAGAGGATGCCTTGCGTACAGCTCTAAATGACCGTCATTTATCAACTTCAATGAAGCTTATTTTCGAAGATGTACTTGATGTAGATAAGACAATTAAACAAGTTGAGAATTTTGATGGCAATCGAGTAAATGATTATAAGTTGACTTACAATAACCCAGATCATTGTTTAGGTGGTAACGAAGGAGTTGAGACGAGTCAGGCATGGTTTACTAAATCCAAACCTAAGGTTGCAGAGGCTCTATCTAAAATTAAACCTACAGGAAGTACTGCAGCATCATCAGGTTTTATCATTGGCGCAAATTTGTTGATGGATAAGAATACAGTTCCTGAAGCACAACCAGCTAAATTGGGAACAAATACACAGCGTATTTTAATGGTGCTTTCGGATGGTGAGGACAATCGCCCTACTTTTGATACCTTGACCACTTTATTAAATGCTGGTTTATGTGATAACATTCGTAAGAAAGCAGATTCTTTACAAGATCCAAAATTTAATACATTACCGACTAAGATTGCGTTTGCAGCCTTTGGTTTCCAACCACCACCAGAACAAAAAGCAGCGTGGCAAAAATGTGTAGGTGAAAATAATTATTACGAACCAAGTAGTAAAGAAGCATTGTTAGATGCATTTAAGCAAATTTTAAGCTTCGAAGAAGAAGTGGGGCGTTCTTCAATTAAGAAACCAACATTCTAATAAGAAAGTTATTCATAGTTCAAAAGCCTCTTAGATATAAGAGGCTTTTCTTTTTTGTTAATTTTATATAGATAATCAGCAGTGAATTTTATTACTAAGAGGCTGTGAAGTATTGGTAAAAGATGATGAACGTAGACAAGATAATTTAATGTGAGAGAGTAATAAAACTAACTACTTAGAGAAGTACTATATTAATAAAAAAGCTCAGATTTCACTGAGCTTTTTGTTTGGGGTTATCATTGTTACTTTGAGCAATTTTCAATTTTAATTAGCGATTAATCTTTTCACCTTTTAATAAACCCGATGATCCTTCAGAATAGTCTCTTGGCTGTCCATCAGTTTCTTCTAGTTTTTTTACCGCACTTTCATCCGTAATTAAGTTTTCTGAAAATAAGGGTTTATTTGTTAATTCAGGTAATAGTGTTGTAGATGAAGTTGCAAGATGCTTATAGAGCTTTTGATAGTCTTGTGCGATATTTTTTAGTAAATCTGCACTTTCAGCAAAATGTTTTTCAAGCTGCTCTTTTTGACTATCTAATTGATTTTTGACTTTTTGTAGTTCAGTTTCTGTTTTTACTTGTTTTTTCACTGAGTCTTTAGTGAAACGGAGGAAAAAATAGCCAATGATTAAGCCAACGAGTAGGCCAATACCAGCAGATTGCCACATTTCAGGTGTCCAATTTTGCATATAATTACTCCTTATGACGGATGGATAGATAGTAATAATCTAACATAAAACAAGAAATATTTCTTTGCACTAGATCACAAGTATAAAAAAGGATGTCAAGTTTGACATCCTAAAATAATGAATTATTTCCAGTTTTCACGTTTTGCGTTTTGCAATTTTTCGTAAGCTTGAAGCAATTTTTGATGGGCTTGGAATTGTTGTAGATGTTCATCATCTGCAATCAAATCGTAGAACGGATTGCCTCCTTGAATAGCTTCCCACACAAAACTAACAGTACTTTCGCCGTACATTTTTTCGAATACCATACGATATTGCTCGGGTTGACGTTGATTATCTAGGAACAATTCAATACTGTTAATTAAGCAACGATAATAGTTAGCACGTTCAGAGGTAAAGACTGAGCTGTTCATATTCAATGTCCAATTCGCCCAATCAAGTGCCGATTCTAGATTACCCACGGCTAGATGTAACATTGATTTCAATTCACCGACACGCAAGGTGCTCCAACCGGATTTGGGTGGTGCAACGATACCAATAAATTCACGTACACGAGTTGCATCATCAATGCCTTGAGAATCAAGTTCATCAAGTAATTCTTGGTAAGTATCTTGGGTATGGTGGAAATGTGGCAGATCCAGTAAGATTTCACGCCATTCCATTCCCATATTATTATTCGCATAAATAAGGTCATCAGCAGGATAAATATCTGATATACCCGGGACAATAATTCGACAAGCATATACATCTAAGTGTGTATAATCCATAATATATACTTCTTTTTGTTCCGCTTGGAAAATTGCCATTAAGTTATTATATTCGTCTTCGGTTGTGCCTGAAAAATCCCAGTCAGCGAATGGATAATCCGCATTCTGTTTGAAAAGATCCCACGAGATTAAACCGCTTGAATCAATAAAATGAGTTTCTAAGTTCGCATGATCTGCTACATCATCATTATTGAAAGAGGGCGGAGTAAACACATCGAGATCTTTTAAGCTACGACCTTGTAATAGCTCAGTTACTGTTCTTTCCAAAGCTACATGAAAGTTTGGATGTGCACCGAAAGAAGCAAAGCAAGTACCATTGCTTGGATTTAATAAAATTACACAAATAACGGGGTATTTCCCACCTAATGATGCATCATAGGCAAGAATTGGGAAACCTTCTTCTTCGAGTTTGTGGATAGAGGCTTGGATACTTGGGAAACGGTCCATTACCTCTTTTGGAATTAGAGGTAGACTGATTGTTTCCGCAATAATTTTGTTTTTAATGTAGCGTTCAAAAACTTCTGATAGCCCTTGGACACGTGCTTCAAATTTACTATTACCCGCAGACATTCCATTTGAGACATATAAGTTTGCGATGATGCTTTGTGGAATATAAACAGTGGATTGATCAGACTGGCGAACATAAGGCATTGCTACAATTCCGCGTTCGTAATTACTTGATTGAAGATCCACTAATAATTCTGGTGTAAGTTCTTGATTTGGATCGTAATAATCAAGTAATACTTTATCTAGAATACCGGAAGGGAGTAGTGCTTCATCTTCAATCGGGAACCATTTTTCACTTGGATAATGGACGAAATCACCATTTGCAATTGTTTGACCTAAATAAAAATCAGCAAAGAAATAGTTAGTTGAAAGACGCTCAAAATATTCACCTAGCGCAGAGGCTAATGCTGCTTTTTTACTTGCACCTTTACCGTTAGTAAAACATTGTGGGCAATCTTTATCTCGAATATGTACTGACCAAACGTTAGGAACAGGATTTAACCATGAAGCCTCTTCAATATTAAAGCCAAGTGCGGTTAATTTTTGTTGAAATTTATTAATAGTATCTTCAAGTGCGGCATCTTTACCTAAAATAAATGTTTGTTCAGACATAATTCTTCTCATCTTTTCATATTATTACAAAAGTTCGGCATGATAGGTGAGTTTATACCTTGCTGCAAGCCCTATTACCTTTATTTACGCAATAATTGTTCTTTGAAAGCACTCACTGGTTCAAAAACCTCTTGATTTTTGAACCGCACTTTTTGGGGATTCAGAGTGAGAGGATAAACTCGTTTACGTGCAACGATTGCGATCAGATGGGGAAAGAACTTTGTTTTTTCACAATGTCCCAATTGTTGTTGATCTAAAATTTCAAAATTTAATAATGACAACCAGTCTAATACTCGCCACGGTAAATAATGACGAAGTGGCAGTGTTGGCTGTTTAGAGCTATTTAAGTGTCGTTTAAATAACAAAGAGCTAAACGGGTTAAAGAGAGAGAGAAAGAGATAACCATCTTCAGTTAAAACACGCTCAACTTCACGCAGAATTTGATGCGGATCTTGGCTAAAATGTAATATATTAGCAAGGACAACACCATTGACTGAATTTTCTACGAAAGGCAAGTCTGTCATATTAGCTTGGATGACGCTTGTATTTTTTTGCTTGCTAAAAGTATAAAGACGTTCATTAATATTGGGAGAAAGTAAGATTTGGTGTGTTAAAAAGCAATCACAAGGAATTTCTGCACTGAGTCCACCAAGTTTAAGTAGTTGATTGCCTAAAATTTTTGGAAACCAATTATAAAAATAGTCACTAAGTGCGTTACAATAGTGCTCACCATTATGTAATTCTTGCCAGCTATTTGGCAATGTCATTGCTTTTGTATATTTAGCATCCCAACGCATTATCAACCTTAAAGGATAAGTTATGTTAGTGTCTATTCCTGCTTTAAATGATAACTATATTTGGCTCTATGGACGAGCAGATTTTCCTGTCATTGTGATCGATATTCCAGAAACTACCCAATTAATACCTTATATTCAGCAAAATCAATTACGAGTTGAAGCCGTTCTATTAACTCATCACCATGATGACCATACGGCTGGTGTAAATGAGTTCAAACGTGTGTTTCCACATATTAAAGTATTTGGCCCCGAAGAAACAAGCAAAAAAGGTGCGACAGAAATTATTCAAGCGGGCAAGTTAAAAACTAAAAACTACGATATTCAAGTGATAGAAACAGCAGGGCATACGGAACAACATATAAGTTATGTTGTAGATGGGCATTTATTCTGTGGTGATAGTTTATTTTCGGCCGGCTGTGGGCGAGTATTTACAGGAGATTATGAAAAAATGTTTACGGGTTTGCAATGCTTAAAGCAATTGCCTGATGAGACGATAGTTTGCCCCGCACATGAATATACGTTAAGTAATTTAGCATTTGCTGAGACTGTATTCGTTCACAATGAAATCTTGATTATGCATAAAGAAAAAGTAAAGCACTTGCGTGCTAACAACCAGCCAAGTTTGCCGACAACCTTAGCTCTTGAAAAAGAAATTAACCCATTCTTACGTGCAAAGACATTAGATGAATTTATTACTTTACGGAAAGCGAAAGATAACTTTTAATCAACATTCAGAAAAATTTTGATAGCAATTTTTGTCAATAGGTTTGAACAATAAATAACTATTGATTAGAATATAATCTTTATAGTTTTGTAATGTTGTTGGCGAGTGATATTTTCTTCCTTTTCTGTTTTTTCAGATATGAGAAAGTAGAAAAAGTGCGGTACTTTTTGATAAATTTATGACGATTTTAGTACTAGGTCTCAATCATAAAACAGCTTCCGTTGAAGTTCGAGAAAAAGCTGCGTTTTCGGCAGAAAAGCGCACTTTAGCGTTAGAACAAATTCAGCATTCTGATTTAGCACAGAGTGTAGTCATTTTATCCACCTGTAACCGAACTGAAGTTTATCTACATAATAAACATATTTCGCCTAAAGATAATGAACAATGGGTCGAGCATTGTTTGCACTGGTTTGCTCAAATTCATCAATTGGAATTAGACATTTTGCGAGATTTTTTATATGTGAAACAAAATCAAGCATCAGTTCAACATTTAATGAGTGTGGCTTCTGGACTTGACTCATTAATTCTCGGTGAGCCACAAATTTTAGGGCAAGTAAAACAAGCTTACCAAATGAGCGAAGAATATTATAAAACTTGTCAAAATACTATTTCGAGCGAGCTATCTCGCTTATTCCAAAAAACATTTTCAACCGCAAAGCGTGTCAGAAACGAAACCAATATTGGTAGCAATGCGGTATCTGTTGCTTATGCTGCTTGCAATTTAGCCCGCCAAATTTTTGATTCATTAAAGACTTTAAATGTGCTGTTAGTGGGGGCAGGTGAAACTATTGAATTGGTGGCACGGCATTTGTTGCGTCACGGTGTACAAAATTTAATGATTGCTAACCGTACTTTTGAGCGAGCAGTGCATTTAGTGGAGAAATTGGATCAATCTGAACATATTCAAATTTTATCCTTAGACGATCTACAGCAAGGTTTGGATAAAGCGGATATCGTAATTAGTTCTACGGGTAGCCAACATATTTTAATTGCTCAACAGATGGTAGAAAATGCACAAAAAGTACGTTGTGGCTTACCAATGTTATTGGTGGATATTGCTGTTCCACGTGATATTGATTCAAGTGTTGCCAATCTTGAAAGTGTCTATCATTATACAGTAGATGATTTACAGCATATTATCCAACGCAATTTAACTGAACGAGAAAAAGCTTCTCAACAAGCACAGTCTATTATTCAACAAGAATGTGATGATTTTTTTGAATGGTTGAAAACGCACCAATTTTCTAATTTAATTCGAAACTATCGAGAAAATGCCGATATTATTCGAGAAGAGCTCTTAGAAAAATCCTTGCAAGGTTTACGTCAAGGTGAAAATGCTGAAAAAGTATTACAGGAGCTAAGTTATAAGTTGATGAATAAATTATTACATTCCCCTACCCAAGTGATGAATACAATGGTCAAAACTGGGAATTCTGGAGGATTGGCTTTATTCTCTTCTACTATAGATAATGAAGATAAATCCAATTAGTTTTTAAAAATGGTTTCTAATTATTTTAATCCATTTTAGAATAAGCATATTATTTTTTATTGGAGCAAATATGCGAGACAGTCATCAAATTGCAAATGTTGATTTAGTGAAACAAATGAATAGTGCGGTCGTATATAAACTGATCGATCAGCAAGGACCTATTTCGCGTATTCAGATTTCAGAGTTTAGTCAATTAGCACCTGCGAGTGTAACAAAAATCACCCGTCATTTATTAGCACGTGGATTAATTAAAGAAGTTGAACAACAAGAATCAACTGGCGGTCGTCGTGCAACTTCAATTATTGTTGAACATAAAGCGTTTCGTTCTATCCTAATCCGTTTAGGTCGTAAGCATGCTACTTTTGCGATTATGGACTTATCTACAAAATTGTGGAAAAAAGAAGTCTTAGAATTACCAGAAAATCAAACAGTTGAATCTATTGAGACTTTTTTATTAGCGCATTTATCTTTGTTTATTGAACAGAACCAAAAGCGTGGTTGTGAATTCATTGCGATTGGTATTACGGTGCCAGGTTTTGTTGACGTAAAAACAGATATGATTGAACATATTCCACATTTATCATTGGAAAAGCCTTGGGATCTTGCGCACAAAATCTCAGAATTATCTAATTTACAAACTTACATAGGGCATGATGTTAGAAGTCTTGCGCTAGCAGAGCACTATTTTGGTGTAACACAAGATTGTTATGACTCTTTGCTATTACGTATTCATCGAGGTGTAGGAGCAGGAATCGTCATTAACCACGAGGTGTTCCTCGGTTATAAAAATAATGTGGGTGAAATTGGACATATCCAGGTAGATCCATTGGGTAAGCGTTGCTTATGTGGTAATGTAGGGTGCTTAGAAACAGTTGTGAGCAATACTGCTATTGAAAAGAAAATGCATGATCTCCTCGAGGATGGTTATAAGAGTAAATGGCTATCTTTAGATGAGTATGACATTGAAGCGATTTGCAAAGCGAGTAATAAACAAGATGCGGCTGCTATTGAATTAATTGAGCATGTAGGTGTGCAAATAGGGCGTGTACTTGCAATGAGCGTAAATATGTTTAACCCTGAAAAAATTGTGATTTCGGGCGAAATTACCCAAGCCAAAAACATTTTATTTGCGGCAATTCAGCGTTCATTAGAAAGCCATGCGTTACCAGCATTTGTAAAAGATACTCCTTTAGTTGCATCTGAGTTAAAAAATGAAGATGTTATTGGTGCATTTGCATTAATTAAACGTGCATTATTAGATGGTAGTTTATTACGCCGTTTATTATCTGAATAAATCTGGAATATTTTTAGTGCAACCTGTTCAAACTCTATTCGAATAAGCTGAAAATTTCATTTTTATAAAAAAAAGAGTTGACGAGAGGGATGGATATCAGCATAATTAGCCCCGCAAAGCCGATGAGGTGAATGCAAATAGGAAAATGGCTATGTAGCTCAGTTGGTTAGAGCACAACACTCATAATGTTGGGGTCACAGGTTCGAATCCCGTCATAGCCACCATATTTGCGGGACTGGCGAAATTGGTAGACGCACCAGATTTAGGTTCTGGCGCCGCGAGGTGTGTGGGTTCAAGTCCCTCGTCCCGCACCATTCATTAGCTTGCAGATCAACATAGTAGTTGGGGTATCGCCAAGCGGTAAGGCACCGGGTTTTGATCTCGGCATTCCTAGGTTCGAATCCTAGTACCCCAGCCATACTATCAATAAACTTCTTAATTCTCACATCAAGATATTTCAATTGGGGTATCGCCAAGCGGTAAGGCACCGGGTTTTGATCTCGGCATTCCTAGGTTCGAATCCTAGTACCCCAGCCATTAAAAATCCCTTTTCATCTCAATTTTATCTCGATAAAAAAGATCACAGATATCTTTTTTAAATTATTTTATTATTTTTTAAAATTTATTTTATATCG
Source organism: Pasteurella dagmatis (assembly GCF_900186835.1). Taxonomy (NCBI): domain Bacteria; kingdom Pseudomonadati; phylum Pseudomonadota; class Gammaproteobacteria; order Pasteurellales; family Pasteurellaceae; genus Pasteurella; species Pasteurella dagmatis. The sequence goes on along the minus strand of NZ_LT906448.1, from coordinate 1,097,096 downwards.
CATTCTAATTCTCAGACTGAATAGTTTTGTGGATCTTCATTTCTAAAAAAAGTTTATTGTTCTTAATTTGATGTATATTTTAGTATAAACTGCTATTTTGATTAATTTTTGTTCCGTTGACTAATATAAACAAATATTAGATATTGTTAAAACATTGTGAAAACAATGCTTATTACAATAACTTTTGGAACAAATTATGACAGAATTAATACAACAAATAGAAAAATCAAGTTGGCACTCTAAATTTGCTGCTTTAGGTCCTGGTATCTTAATGGCATCTGCCGCAGTAGGTGGATCGCATATTATCGCTTCCACACAATCAGGGGCGATTTACGGTTGGCAGCTAGCGATTATTATTATTTTAGCGAACTTATTCAAATACCCCTTCTTTCGTTTTGGTGTACAATATACCTTAGATTCGGGTGAAACCTTACTTCAAGGTTATTTGAGAAAAGGAAAGCACTATCTTTGGGTTTTCTTTATCCTTAATGCTTTTGCAACAGTGATTAACACAGCCGCTGTTGGCTTACTTTGTGCTGCAATTTTAACTTTCGTTCTACCTGTGCAAGTGCCTATACCAACGTTAAGTTTCATCGTGATTGGCGTGAGTACAATAATTTTATTATTAGGTAAATACCGTTTATTAGACGGATTATCTAAATTAATTATGATTGCGTTAACTGTAACAACGGTTGCTGCAGTAGTGATTGCATTAATGCGTAATGGTATTGATGGTGTTGCTCCCGCGGATTATGTCAGTGCAAGCCCTTGGAATTTAGCCGCATTAGGTTTTATCGTTGCCTTAATGGGCTGGATGCCAGCTCCAATCGAAATTTCGGCGATTAACTCAATGTGGGTGATTGCAAAACGCCGTATCTCAAAAGTGTCTTATCAAGATGGAATTTGGGATTTCAACGTGGGCTACATTGGAACTGCTATTCTTGCCTTAGTCTTCTTAGCATTGGGCGCATTAGTACAATACGGCTCAGGTGAAACCGTACAAATGGTTGGTGGTAAATATATTGCGCAATTAATCAATATGTACGCATCCACCATTGGTGAATGGGCTAGAGGTTTGATTGCATTTATCGCATTTATGTGTATGTTTGGTACCACGATCACCGTTATTGATGGCTATTCACGCACAAACGTTGAAAGTTTACGCTTAATCTTAGGTAAACAAGAAAGTCGCCCAAGCACATTAAATATTGCTATTTTATTCGCAGCAGTTTCAGGTTTAGCGATTATTTTCTACTTTAATAATGCGGTAGGTCCAATGTTGAAATTTGCAATGATCGCCTCATTTGTTTCAACACCAGTATTTGCGTATTTAAACTTATCGTTAGTATTAAAAGGCGAGCATAAAGTCAAAGGTGGCTTATTCTGGTTGTCAATTATCGGCTTAATGTATTTAACATCATTCACGTTATTATTTATCGTACAACAAGCCGGCTGGTTGAACTAATTTCACAAAACTTTTTGATAAATAACCGCACTTTGAGTAGCTTATCAAAATACCCATTCATTACAAATAAGCCCTATAAAATATAGGGCTTATTTTTTATATTCTCTTTATTATTCACCTTTCTTATATTCATTTATTTTCTTTTCTTTCTTGAATATTTTTTAAAATAAATTTTATTAAATCGATTCAAGTTTTATTTTTTTAAACCAAAATTAATTTTGAGATCTAGCTCTCAGAATTAAAATTTCCAGATATATATACGATTTGAAATAAATTACACTGCAATTATTTAGGATATGAAATTAATTATTGATTTTTTAAGGATAAAGTAGTTTATGCATTTAAGTCTTTTAACGAGGGTCTCTCTATTTCTTTTTTTCTCAAATTTTGTCTATGCAAACGCAAATAATCTTCCGCTTGACTCAAAACGATTGGAACAGTTAGATGCACAGCAGCAACAACGTCAACAAGCATTAGAAGCACAGCAATCCGCTCAATTATCGGCAAAATCTGACGTATTATTTGATAAACCGCCTGTACCAACCATCACATTACCTGTTAATGAACAACCTTGTTTTCCGATTAATAAAATTCAAGTTGTTGAACATCATGCCTCCGAATTACCTGTACAAGACCTTGTGACACAGTTTTCCGCATTTTCTTCAGTTGATTTTTCATATCGATTAGCAAAACAGCTTGAAACATCTCAGCAAAAGAAAAGTCAATTTGAATGGGCTTATCAACAAGCTGCAAGTGAACTAGGTTTAACTCTGCCACATTGTTTAGGTAATGAAGGCATCAATGTACTGATGAAAAAAATGCAAAATGCCATCATTGAAAAAGGTTATGTCACAACACGTGCTGTTGTTGGTGAACAAGATCTCACTTCTGGTGAATTAGTGTTAACTGCTATTCCAGGAACATTACGTCATACGATGATTGAAGATAAAAGTGCGGTCGATAAATTTACAAAATTAACAGCTTGGGCTGGCATTGTGCCACAGCAAGGTGATTTATTAAATGTGCGTGATATTGAACAATCTTTAGAAAATCTTAAACGTGTACCAACCGCCGATGCGACAATCAATATTGTGCCTGCTGAAGGCGATGCTCAGTTAGGGGAAAGTGACTTATTTGTACAATATGCACAACGTTTTCCATTTCGTTTAACTCTTGGGTTAGATGACTCGGGCTCGACGTCAACGGGGCGTTGGCAAGGTTCTGCAACCTTATCTTTAGACAATACCTTTACAGCGAATGACTTGTTTTATACTAGCTTTACACACAGTCTCAAACGACCTCATTGGGCAGGCGAAGATGATAAAGGGCGTCGCCAAAGCCACAATTTGAGTTTTTATTACTCCGCTCCTTGGCGTTATTGGCAACTTTCTGCTAGCCATTCTAAAAATGAATATTATCAAGAGGTTGCAGGCGCTTTTGGATCTACCGTTCTCTATTCAGGGGAAAGTGAAAATAGTCGATTGACTTTATCTCGTTTAGTTTTTCGTAATAGCCAACATAAAACGTCACTTTCCGCTTCACTATGGGCGAGAAAATCCCACAACTTTATTAATCAGGACGAAGTTGAAATCCAACGTAAACGTACAGGTGGTTGGGAATTAGGAGTAGAACATAAAGCCTATTTAGGTAATGCAACAGTAGAAATTGGTGCAAACTATAAAAGAGGTACAGGACTAAACCATTCATTACCTTCACCTGATGAAAAGCTTAATGAAGGCACATCTCGAATGAAAATCATCAGTGTGAATATCAGTGTAACTAAGCCTTTTGATTTATTTACACAGCACTTTATTTTAAATACCACTTGGAATGCACAATGGAACAAAACACCACTAGTGGCACAAGATCGTTTTAGTATCGGTGGACGTTATACCGTGCGAGGCACAGATGGGGAACTTTCACTTTCTGCAGAGCGTGGTTGGGTATGGCGTAATGAGTTGGGTTGGCTACTTGTTGATAGAGGGCAGCAAATTTATGTGACACTTGATAAAGGGAAAGTCAGTGGCCCTTCAACACAACATCTATTAGGTACAACGCTGATTGGCACGAGTTTAGGTATTAAAGGTAGCTGGAAATGGTTTAGCTATGATTTCTTTGTCGGTAAACCTCTTTATGTACCTGAAGGTTTTCGTACTGCTAATACAGTGTTAGGTTTTAATTTAAGCGCCAGTTTTTAAATCATTGGAAAAGTCACAAAGTACGGTCAATTTTTGATGAGTTTTTAGGAAAGAATAAAGGAATTTTTTATGAATAAATATTGTTATCGTGTCATTTTCAGTAAAAGTCAGCAACGTTTTGTGGTTGTTTCTGAATTAGCGAAAAAAGAAGGCAAGGCAAAAGCAGAGGTTATGTCGTTAGATACAACATCACAAATTACTGAAAAATGGACCGCACTTTTCTCAAATATGGCACATTGTTCTTTAAAACCACTTTCTTTTGCACTTTGCTGTGCTTGGGGATTTGTGACCTTTATTCCACAGGTGCAAGCACAAAATGAACAGCTCATTATTAAAGCAGATCCTACGGCGACAGCAAACCAACGCCCACAAGTAATAGAAACCGCAAATGGCATACCACAGGTCAATATTCAAACGCCAAATCAGCAAGGAATGTCTTATAACCGTTATGCTCAATTTGATGTGGACAAAAAAGGGGCGATTTTAAATAACAGCCGACAACATACGCAAACTCAGTTAGGCGGTTGGGTTCAAGCTAACCCTTATTTAGTTGGGGGAGAAGCAAAAGTCATTGTTAATGAAGTTAACTCAAACAAACCAAGTCAATTAAAAGGTTATGTTGAAGTTGCCGGGCAAAAGGCAGATGTCATTATTGCAAACCCGAGTGGCTTGCATTGTGAAGGATGTGGCGTGATCAACGCAAATAGAGCAACCTTAACGACGGGTAAGCCACAATTTAAAAATGGGCATTTAGATCGCTTTGTCGTAGAAAAAGGTAAAGTGACAGTGACTGGCAAAGGTATGGACAATAGCCAAAGTGATTATACCGATATTATTGCTCGCGAAGCACAAATTAATGCAGGCGTATGGTCAAAAAAAGCAGTGAATGTTACGACAGGGCAAAATAAAGTCAGTAAAAATAATGATGCAGTTCAAATCATTAACAGTAAATCTCTAAAAAATCAAAAAGCAGAAAATGAAGTGGAATACGCCCTAGATGTGTCTAATTTAGGTGGAATGTACGCTGAAAAAATTCACTTAATTGGCACAGAAGAGGGATTAGGTGTTCGTAATGCTGGGAATATTGGTGCTTCGGCAGGCGACGTTGTGATTGATGTGAATGGAAAAGTGCTAAATACCAACCAAATTCAGGCACAACAGCAGCTTAAAATTAAAAGCAAAGAACAAATTGAAAATACAAGCTCAGGGAAATTAATTGCACAGCAAGGAAACCTAGAGTTACATACTGAAAAATCACTAACTCAATCAGGTATTATTGGAGCTGGACAACAGCTTACAACGAAAGTTGGTGGCGGCTTAATTCAGAATAAAGATGGTCAGTTACAAGGTGCCGATGTACATATCGACGCGAAAGGAAAAGTGACTAACCGAGGTTTAATTAATAGCCGAACAGACAAACCAAACGATATTGCCAGCACAGTCATTAAGGCAAAACATATTGAAAATATCGGCACAGGTCGTATTTATGGTGACAAAGTAGCATTGGGTGCAGAGCAGTTGCATAACCACGATGAGAAAACTGATAGTGTGGTGAGCCCGATTATTGCAGCACGTCAGCGTCTTGATATTGGTGTAAAACATATTATTAATGAAAATCATCATTATTCAGGGGATGTGAAAGGGGCTACTGCAATTTATAGTGGTGATAGTTTGTATATTGGTGGTTCTTTAAATGAACAATATGATGCGATTGAACAAGCTACTCGCTTAGATAACAATAGTGCGTTGATTGAGAGCCAAGGCAATATGAAATTAAATATTGCAAACATCAATAATACAAATCGTTTTTTTGAAACTGAATTACGTTTAATTTCTGAAACAGAGATTGATTGGCATTATATTTTCCCCGCAGGTGTTTCAGAGCATGATTTGCGCTTAGATATGAATTTAGTGTATTGGCATGAACGCAGTAGGGGGCGTAATGGTTATATTGCAAAAGGCGTGCCAAATGAAATACATAAACCTAAAAATGGTGATGTTCAATCTAATTATCTACCTGAAGTTAATCAATGTTTGGCAGGTGAAGGAGCCAATTGTGATTTAATCGCAGATTCTTATTATTTCCCAACAGATCCTGCTTGGGAACATTTTGCAATAAAGCCAAATATCAGAGATAACCTCTCAGATTTATTAAATACAGCCAAAATCCCTGTGGAACCACGTGCACCTATTGAGCCGAATAAGCCAGATAATGCGAATGAGCAGCAATTAAAAGATTACGAAAAACGCCTTGCGGATTATCAAAAGAAAAAATCTATTTACGATGCTGAGTATCAAGCATACTTACAAGACAAAGTATATTTTGATGAAAAAGTAAAACCAGCCTATTGGCAATGGGTAAAAGATAACGAAACTGCATTTGCTGAGCTACAAAAACATGTCCTACAACATAATCAGCATCGAGCAAGTCAAGCTGGGCAACGCTATGAGGCTTATTGGAAAACAGATGTTAAGCGTCGAATTGTTAAAGAAGATGTTGTTAAAAAAACACAAGCTGGAGAAATTCTATCTGGTGGTTCTTTAGTGATTAATACAGATAAATTACTGAATGATAAAAGTAGAGTCATTTCAGGAGAAAATTTGTTCTTCCAGCAAGGAAAAATAGAAAATGTTAATTCTGAAGGGAGACAAATTACTGAGACTTATGGTGATAGACATTATAGTTTTTTAAGAAAGCGTAAAAGTAAAACTGGTAGTGGGCGTAACAAATATCGCCGGGAGCATAATCAATGGCATTCGGGGCTTTTGACTCAACAAAATAAGCCAATTACTTTACCTGTCGCAAATGTGTTTGATAATTACGCATTCGACAGTGAAAGTTTAGCCTTGAAAAGTACAGGAGAAAATATTCCTTTACCGAGTTCTCGATTATATAAAATTAATCCTGAAGCAGAGAGTCACGTACTAGTAGAAACTGATCCCGCTTTTGCTGATCGTAAGAAGTGGCTGAGTGGAGATTATATGTTTAATATACTTCGTTCAGAGCATAATGCTGTACATAAACGTTTAGGGGATGGTTATTATGAACAGCGGCTGATCCGAGATCAAATTAATCAGCTTACAGGGCGTCAGTTTTTAGGCAATTATCAAGATATGGAGCAGCAATATAAAGCTTTGATGGATAGTGGAATTTTGTTTGCGCAAAAATTTAATCTCCGCCCTGGAATTAGTTTAAGTGAAGCACAAATTAAACAACTAACAACTGATATTGTTTGGTTTGAACCACAAATAGTCATTTTACCTGATGGTAGTCAACAGCGTGTTTTAGTACCAACAGTTTATACTGTTCCACATAAGAATGATGTCAATTCAGTAGGAACATTAATAGCATCCAAAAATATTTCTCTAAATACACAGCTGCTTCAAAATACTGGTGCAATTGTGGCTGAAAAGCAACTAGATATACATGCTAATAACCTTGCGAACCAAGGAAAACTTGATGCTCAACAAGTCATCATTAATGCAGATCGTCTCAGCAATTTAGGTGGTGAAATTAGTGCACAAGACACGTTGAAATTGAATGTAAAACAGGATTTGTTACATCAAAGCCAGACTTATACTACACATATTAACGCTGAAAACTATAAGCGTGATGAAACTCATCTAGCTCGTCAAGCATCTATCTATGTAAAAGGACAACAGGGTAATTTATCCATTACAGCTGATAATTTGACAGTACAAGGTGCCAATATTATTAATACAGGTGTAGGGAACACTAGTATTCATGCAAAAAATCAATTTAATTTGACCGCACTTGAAACGGTTGTTGATGAAAAAATGGGTGCTGGAGATAATTATCGTAATGAACGGGTGCAAGATATAGTGATCAGCCGTGTGAGTGGTGGTGGAGATGTACGTTTACAATCGAGCAACTTAAGAGCAGAAGCGGCTCAATTAGAGGCTGAGCAAAAGCTTATTGCAATAGCTGAAAATGATTTGCTACTCAATTCTGCAAGTAAACAATTAGATTATAGTGAATATCATCATATGAAGAGCGGTTCTTTTTTGAGTAAAACGAAAAACACTCGCTATGATGAAATCAAAGAGAAAACCTATCAAGGCACAGATATTCAGGCTCAGAATGTTATTTTACAAGCTGGGAAACGTTTAAGTGCAGAAGCACTGTCTGTCGAAGCAGAGCAAGATATCAAGTTGCATGCGAAAGAAATTGAATTAAATACAGCCAAAAATCAACGTAATGAAATTCATTGGCAAGAAACTAAAAAATCAGGTTTGGGAGGCAGTTTAAAAGGTGGTGTAGCCTCTTTTGGATATCAACGTAGTAAAGCTGGTAGTGAAACTAAGAAGTTAGATGAAAATGTTGTTACCACGGAATTATCTGCTAAAGGTAATATCAATGTGCTTGCTGACGAAATGCTTTTACTTTCTGCAACTGATTTAAAATCAGCAGGAGATATCTCTTTGAAAGGTAATGATGTAAAACTCATTGCAGTTAGCGAAAAACATCAACAACACAATTCACAATATGCAAAATCAAGTGGTTTTTCCGTCGGGTTTACATATTCTCCTTTATGGGCTTCAGTAAAAGCGGCACAAGATCAGATTAATTCGCAAGGCGGGTTAAAAAATCAGAGTGCAATAGGAAAAGTGATGACTATCGCAGATACTGGTTACGAAGTCATTGAACGCCTTTCTAAACCTATCGTAATGAGTATGGGAACTAGTTCAAATTCATTGAAACAAACGCATTTCATTGATAAATCTGTAACGGGAAGTATTGTTGCTGGAAATAATTTAAATATTCAAGCAACTAAAAAAGATATAGGAATTGAAGGTGCTCAAGTGCAGGCTGAAGGGGATTTTATTGTATCAGCAAAAGGGAGTATTTTATTAGAAGCAGTAAAATCAAGTAATGAGTCGAGTGCAGATAGAAAACAAAAAGGAATTAGTTTTGATACATCAAAGTCATTATTAAAAAACTTAGGTGTCTACCGTAATAAAGAAAATGAAAATGCAAACCGTGAAGATTTCCAACAAACGGTCATTTCAGTTGGTGGAAATAGTATTCTAAAAGCTGGGGAGGATATTCGTTCATCAGGTGTAGATATAGTATCAGATGGTAATATTACTCTATTCGCAAACAATAATATTGAATTAGGGACAACTCAAAGTAAAAATGCTTATCAGGCTAAGTCAAAAGGTGTTGGTTTTGGAAGTGCAAAAATCTCTGATACGGAATCATTCACTGGGGTTTATCTAGACAAGTCTCGACAAAATGCGAATCAAACGTTACATAAGGGTTCTGTTATAGGTTCCAATAAAGGCAATGTGAATATTTATGCTGGAAAAGATTATGTCCAAGATAGCAGTGCTGTGATGGCAAATAATGGTGAGCTGAATATTGTAGCAAAAGGGAATGTCATAAGCAGAACAAAAGATAATGTAAGTTTAGCAAGTGGCAAAACCAGTAATACTAAAGTGGGTGGATTTGCTAAAGTTTCTTCGCCATTGTTAGATGTCGCGAATCTTGTTCAAGAAGCCAAATCAACTGTAGAAGATGATAAAGCTGAAAGTCGATTAAAAGTATTAAAAGGTGCAATGCTTGGGTTACAAGGTTATTCTGCTTATCAATCTATTATGTCTGGTGCTTTGTTGCGAGCAGAGGCCGGTGTTGGATTTAAACATGGTCAATCAAGTTATGAACAACGTGCATTACAAAGCCAAGGGAATCTATTAAATGCTTCAAAAGGTATTTCTATTAATACGGAGTTGGGGAAAATTGATTTATCTCATATTGAGATGACAACCAAAGATCAAACAGGGAAAATATTGCCTGACAGCTATGTGTTATTGAAATCTAAACAAGGTATATATTTGGATTCTGGAAGAGAAGAAGCGAGCAGTAAAAGTAAACAGTCTAATTTTGGTGCACAAGTGGGGGTAGGCGTACAAGTCGGTGCAGGAACAGGTGCCTATGCGTATGTTGAAGCAGGTTATCAAAGAGGGAAACAAGCTCAACATGATCACCAAAAATATCATTCTCATGTGGTGACGAATCATTTTAAAGCACAAACTGATGGGGATATGAGCTTAAAAGGTGCAAGTGTTCATGCGAATAAGATTGATGCAGATATAAAAGGAAATTTAGAGATTATCAGTCAACAGGACCATCATACAAGCTCATCAAGTCAAACAGGTGCGAACATTCGAGCTCAGATTTCATTTGGCACAGCTTGGGGGGCTGGCTCATTTAGTCAACAAAAAGGACAGAGTGAAATGGCACAAGTGACAGAACAGTCTGGCTTTTTCGCAGGCGATCGAGGCTATAATATTTCAGCGGATAAAGTCAATTTAGTGGGCGGAGCAATAGTTTCTAAAGCGGATAAGTCAAAAAATAGTTTATCAGCACAAGATTTTTCTTTTACAGATATTCGCAATTACTCTCATGCGAAAGCGAGCGGTCTCGCATTGATGGGGGGATTTTCTGTCAATCGGGATCAAACTTCAGCCGAAGATAAACACCTAAATGCGAAGTATCGAGCTGAAAAAGAAGCAAAAGGCGAAACCTTTAAAGCCGCCAATCCAAATCAACAAAATGTGAGTGCATTGAAGTTTGGTTTAAATGCCAATGATGTTCACAGTAACGATTTCTATGCGGCAAGTAAGTTGCTGTTAGTCAATGCATTAGGGAATGCAAAAGCCTCGGAAAATCATCATGCGGTCACCCATTCAGTTATCAGTGAAGGTAAATTTAATATTTCCAGCACATCGGGTCAGCAACAGATCGAGGCAATCACAAAAAGTACGCAGGCAGAAAATCAGCAAGTCAAGACAGCCGATAAGGACAAATTGATGAAAGATGTGGAAATAAAAACAGAGGTGAATAAGTTTTTACTTTCACAAGCAGCAGGATTCACGGATGAGGAATATCATAAAATGTTTATTTCAGAACATAGAATGATGGGCTTTGTTACGGATGAAAACGGGAATCCAGTGAAGGATCCTGAGCGACTAGAAAAATTAGAAAAACTAGGTAGGGAAGAGGCAATAAAGAAAGGCATAACGGATCAAGCTGAAATTAAACAATATGTAAGAGATTATTATGATAAGGAACTCGGCAAAGGCTACAATATTTATCAACTTTATGAGCTGTCAGACCAAGAACGCCAGCACATAAAACCGGTGACTTATACCGATCCAAACACAGGTAAACAAGAAACAAAATATTTTGTTGCCTTTAATGGCATTTTAAATGATATTCAAGCCGCTGCAAAATTTGCGAGACAAAACTATATCGCAGGAAGAGATGCCCAAACGGGTACCCTTTCCACGCCATTATATGAAAATGTTTATTTTGTTCATCATCCTAAAGCCAATAATATTGTGTCTGAACTGTTAATTGCAGGATATCAGAAATGGACGGTTTCAGCGGATAATTCGGTGAAACAGGCGATAGATATTTTGAAAGATAAAGGCAATAGTCAGCAAGGGTTATATTTAGGTTCTCACAGCCGAGGTACCCTCACCATCAGCAATGCCTTACAAACGCTCTATCCAGATAAACAGAACGCAGGGCTATTAGCCAACACAACCTTAAAAATGGTCGGTCCCGCAGCGAATGTGAGCAAAGCAGATAATATTTTGAATTATTTACAAGGAAAAGGGGAGGATAGAATGTCGAAAGAAGGGGCGATTCTAATTGAGAATAGTCAGCATGATACCGTGGGGAGTTCGCTTTTTATTGGGAATAATCCTTATACGATCAACACAAACTTGAAAAATAAAGGATCTGGAGTGCTTTTATGGGATATTGCTTTTGGTGAAAGCTCTTCTCATAATTGTTATGGCTTGGGGCAAAAGCAATGTGGGGAAGATGGCTATAGGGATGAAAAAGATAATCGTATCATGCAGCCTGAAAAAACAATTTTTGAATTCAACCAAGATGTGAGTAAACCATAAGGAGGATATATGAAAAAATACAGTATAATCAGTTTGTTATGTATAACCAGTATATTACTGATGGGCTGCTCTTTTGGTAAGGGATTCCAACCCCCAGCCCGCTATTTTAAATGGCGTGCACCAGATTATCCTCACCTTAAGAAATACCCCGAAGAAGAGCAATTTTATCGATGGGTTGAACAAAGAGAGCAGGATATGCTGGCTTGTGGGATGGATCTCTTTGATGGAGAGTCTAATTCTCCAAAAGTCAACCTTTGTTTAGAGAGAAAAGGCTGGTATTTGAAAGAAGGACCTTACTGTGAGAATGAATTGGAATGGGATAAACCGCTTTGTGTGGAATGGCGGAAAAAGCATAGCAAACCCGATGCTAAACCTTGGTCACCAAAGCGGGAATAGTGCTGTTTTCTGACTTATTGAGGGATATCGGCAAAAGTGCGGTCAATTTTGAAAAAGTTTTGCTTTGAGAAATTGACCGTTTTTGTATCGTAGATATGATGTGAGCAATTGATATCCTGTTTCTGTTAACTGGCGTGTGGTTTGATTAAAGCACTCGTCAAAGACGAGCGCTAGCTTGGGGGAAGGATCCTGAGCGACTAGAAAAATTAGAAAAACTAGGTAGGGAAGAGGCAATAAAGAAAGGCATAACGGATCAAGCTGAAATTAAACAATATGTAAGAGATTATTATGATAAGGAACTCGGCAAAGGCTACAATATTTATCAACTTTATGAGCTGTCAGACCAAGAACGCCAGCACATAAAACCGGTGACTTATACCGATCCAAACACAGGTAAACAAGAAACAAAATATTTTGTTGCCTTTAATGGCATTTTAAATGATATTCAAGCCGCCGCAAAATTTGCCACACAAAACTATATCGCAGGCAGAGATGCCCAAACGGGGACTCTTTCCACGCCATTATATGAAAATGTTTATTTTGTTCATCACCCCAAAGCCAATAATATTGTGTCTGAACTGTTAATCGCAGGCTATCAGAAATGGACGGCTTCAGAGGATAATTCGGTGAAACAGGCGATAGATATTTTGAAAGATAAAGGCAATAGTCAGCAAGGGTTATATTTAGGTTCTCACAGCCGAGGTACCCTCACCATCAGCAATGCCTTACAAACGCTCTATCCAGATAAACAGAACGTAGGGTTATTAGCCAACACAACCTTAAAAATGGTCGGTCCCGCAGCGAATGTGAGCAAAGCAGATAATATTTTGAATTATTTACAAGGAAAAGGGGAGGATAGAATGTCGAAAGAAGGGGCGATTCTGATTGAGAATAGTCAGCATGATACCGTGGGGAGTTCGCTTTTTATTGGGAATAATCCTTATACGATAAACCTAAATACGTTAAAGAAAAATAAATACACTTTATTGAAGGATATTGTGAGTAATAGTTCATTATCATCACATAATTGCTATGGTTTAGGACAAAAACAATGTGAATTTGATGGTTATAGAACGAATAAAGATAATAGAATTATGCAACCAGAAAAAACGATTTTTGAGCTAAACAACGAGACACAAAGGATAGAGCATGAAAATTAAATATTGGATTATTTTTGGGGCAGCAATGTCATTAACACAATGTATTGATGTTGCGAGTTTTCAGCCACCACCCCGCTATTTTAAATGGCGGGCACCAGATTATCCTCATCTTAATAAATACCCTGAAGAAGAACGGTTTTATCAATGGTTCGAGCAAAAAGAAAAGGATATGCGAGCTTGTGGGATGGATCCCTTTGATGGTGAATCCAATTATCCAGAAGTCAACCTTTGTTTAGAGAGAAAAGGCTGGTATTTGAAGGATGGACCTTACTGTGAAAATGAATTGGAATGGGATAAACCACTTTGTGTAGAATGGCGGAAAAAGCATAGCAAACCCGATGCCAAGCCTTGGTCACCAAAGCGGGAATAGTGCTGTTTTCTGACTTATTGAGGGATATCGGCAAAAGTGCGGTTAATTTTGAAAACGTTTTGCTTTGAGAAATTGGCTGTTTTTGTATCATGGAGATGATGTGGACAACTGATATCCTGTGTGTGTTCACTGGTGTGTGGTTTGATTAAAGCACTCGTCAAAGACGAGCGCTAGCGGTGAAAATATAGGTAATTCATCGGCTAAAAAGTCACTTTATGATCCAAAACAAATTCGTCATAAAATAGAGAAAGGTTTTGAGAAAGAGGTTGTGAAGTCGACAACAGTCGTGATGAAACCCCGTTCTACAGTGACAAACAGAGTATTAAATACAGGAGAAGCGGTATCAGTCATTGAATCGGAAGGAGGTAAAGCGGTTAAGATTTATGCGAAACCGGATCAGTTTGGACATCGTCAGGAAATCGCCAATATTCCTTATGATAAAAGGGGATTGCCTATATTTGATGATGTATCGAAGTTTACGACAAAAATTGAGAAACCTAAAAATTATCAAGAGACGAATAGTGAATCTAGAAGAATTGCAGAGATGAAAAGTGCAACTTTTGCACTAAAACAAGCAATAGAGAGAGGAGAGGTGAATAAAAATCAATTTACAGATCAACAGTTAAAAGAAATTTATTCAGGAAAAGCTCAGATCAATAAATATACATGGCATCATAATGGGCAAAGTAGTCCGAATAATATGCAACTAATACCAAAAAGTATTCATGATGCGGTCCAACATATAGGTGAAGGTGCTTTAAGTGAAGGAAGATAGTATGCAATTTAAAAATATAGAAATATTATATGATGATGGTGTAATTGAAAGATCAGTTATTACTGATGTAGAAAATATATTTAATATTAATTTTCCTAAAACATATATTGAATTGATGTTAAATCATAATAATATATCATTAAAGAATAATTGCTTTGTATATCATGATTTGTATCGTGATGAAGAAGTAATAAGCGAAATTGCTTTTGATGGTTTTTCCACGAAAAGTTATGAGTCATCACAAGATATTTTAAGACAATATATTTATGACAATACAGAGTATGGTTATAAGCATGTATATTCTTTTGGTAGTACGGGCGAGGGACATTTTATTTGTTTTGATTATCGTGATGATCCAAAAGGTGATGAGCCTAAGATATGTATAGTGATTCATGATGAATATGATGAAAAAACAGGGAAAATGCGACTGTTTCCTGTAGCAGAGAATTTTGAAGCGTTTTTAGATAGTTTGAAATCATTTGATGAATTGATGGAGAAGTATTCGTAATGTCTTTCATTGCTCTCTAATAGAGACGGATATGCGATCTTAACGGATGCGAGAGTTCCTTTGATATCGAGGGGCTTTATTTATCAACCCTAAAGTGCGGTCAATTTCAAAAAGTTTTGCTTTGAGAAATTGACCGTTTTTGTATCGTGGATATGATGTGAGTAATTGATATCCTGTTTGTGTTAACTGGCGTGTGGTTTGATTAAAGCACTCGTCAAAGACGAGCGCTAGCTTGGGGCAGGAGAAGGCAGATGAAGCAACTCGGCAAGCGATAGAACGATTTGCGAAAGAACATCCTGAATTGGTCGAGGGTTTAAGAAATACAGGAGATGTTGCATTATTTTTAGCAGACTTTACGCCAATAGTTGGAGATATAAAATCCTTTGCTGAAGCAGAGGATGGGATTGATTATGCTTTAGCCTTTATTAGTATTGTACCTGGCACGGAAGCTGTGACAAAGCCTTTAAAAAAGGCTAAGTCCGCACTACAAAAAGCGAAGGAAGCGGAGCGATTAGGTAATAGTGCAGAGGCATTGAAGTATCAACGTGAGGTAGCGAAGCAATTAGATTATGTACAAGATAATGCGAATCTTGGGCGGAATCGTAGTGGTTTTAATTTTTTATTAAATGAAAATATCAATAGTAAAATTAAATCAATTAATCCACCTAAACTGATTTTTGATAAAAGTAAGTATGATTATTTATTTGGAAATGTTAGATTTGATATTCATAACTCATCACGTGCTTTTCAAAATAAGCAGCAATTATCTAGTATTGGTATTTATAATGATCAAAGAGGTAGAAATATAATAGAAAAAACATTGGAAAAAATGTTATCTGATAAAGTATATGTTAAAGAGTCTTTTTCTAAAAATATTAATGGAAAACATCAAAATTTTGAGATTAGAGAAAGTATTATAATAGGTAGTGGGGGGAATAAGAAAAATAGAAGTGACTTTTGAAGTCATGAATGATGGTTCACGAAGATTTATAACTACAATTTTGAAAGGAGGAAATTAAAAATGTATGTATATGATATACCCAATTGCAATGAGTTTATTTCAATGTATGGTTGTGATTGTGAAATTGAAGAGTTTATTCAAACTTGTTTTTTTTTATAATAAAGATAAAACTATAAAGTTAAATTTAAGCTTTGATAGAAGCATAAATTCTTTGCGTATTATTATTTATCATGGAAATAAGATATGTTTTGACTTATATAAAGAAAATTTAAAAAGTATTTTATTAGATGAGAATGGTAATTTTATATCATTTTTTTTAGAATGCATGCAAATTGAGTTGTCAATTTATCCAGAATTTTCTGTTTTTATTAGATGATGTTTAAGGGAGTGGATATTAAAAATCCTGTTAATCTTTCATTACCTAGGTTGGTTAGACCTGCAAATAGCGATGGAGGTGTTTTAAATGACAAAGCTTTTTGAAAAAATTTCCCTGCTGTTTTTAACATTCTTACAATTTGGGTGTAGCGGTGTTCTAAATCCTTCTAATGATTGTTTCTTAGATTGGAATATGAATTGTATAGATAAAGAAAAACAGACATTATCGAAAGCTGGATATGTATATACCTATCCAGGTAATAGTGAAGATGCAAAAATTATTTTTAATAGATGTATGCTAGAAAATAAAAATAACGCTTCAACTAAAGAGGAATGTCTTTTAAGAAATGGTTTTAAAAAACTTTAATATTTATTTTAATGATGCTTTACTTTAAATCATATTCATGTGCATAAAGCAGATACTATTGGTAATAAATGGAATCTAGGTTTAATGGGCTTTAATGAAAGCACAGGTGGTGCTTGTTGGATGTGTTATTCGTATAGTCGTTATTATGCAGAGATACCAAATGAATTCATTATTAAAAATGGAATTAAAGAGCGTAATTTGCAATATGATGAATTTACCGAAAAATGGGGACTCCAATAAAAGGGAATAATCCTTCTATACCCATTCTTGTTAAACCGAATATTTCTAATAATAAGGAGATGCTTGATGAAAGCCCATATTATTTTAATCATTATTCTATTCTGTTTATATGGATGTTATATAGGTGAAAATGATAATGGTGTTCCATATATAGGAATAGATTGGAATAGTAATAAATTGGATCAAAGATTATCTTATAAACGAGCAAATATATGCTGGCAGAGAGAAAGAAAAATAGCAGTCTTAAAGCGAGGGAATACACTCTCCGATTCTATAGATAGTGATATTTGGCATAAATGTCTCCATTCTAAAGGAAAATACTCATTTGTAACTGATGAAAATTATCAATAAGTTATGTATTTTATGGCTATTTAAAATACAAAAGGAATAAATGGTGTGTATAATCTATCGGCTCCGCGATTAGTGAATTCTATAAATACAAACAAATAGGATCGTTATGATAAAAATACATTCTAATATCGTTCTGATGATATTAATTTTTCTCATTACGGGTTGCTATCCTTGTAAATTTTTGGATCGGAATTTTAATCAAAGTGTCGCGGATACGAAAAGGTATAAAACATCTCTTATTTGTGAAAAAGAGCAACAAAAAGTTGCAAAAGAAATATTGAAGGGAAAATACACAGAAGATATAGATATTTACATTATAGATAAGTGCATTATTTCTGATGGGGAATATAAAATTATTTCAGATTCTAAATTTAAATAATAAATAGTTTTTTCATGATGGATAAATAGGAAAAGTGCGGTCAATTTTGAAAAAGTTTTGCTTTGAGAAATTGACCGTTTTTTGTATAAAATCAGCACAAACATAAATGCATTATGCAGCCAGAAAAAACGATTTTTGAGCTAAACAACGAGACACGAAGGATAGAGCATGAAAATTAAATATTGGATTATTTTTGGGGCAGCAATGTCATTAACACAATGTATTGATGTTGCGAGTTTTCAGCCACCACCCCGCTATTTTAAATGGCGGGCACCAGATTATCCGCACATTAAAGATCCAGATCCCGATACAGAGTTCTATAAAAAGATTGTTCATAGAGGTAAAGAAATGCGAGCTTGTGGGATGGATCCCTTTGATGGTGAATCCAATTATCCAGAAGTCAACCTTTGTTTAGAGAGAAAAGGCTGGTATTTGAAGGATGGTCCTTACTGTGAGAATGAATTGGAATGGGATAAACCGCTTTGTGTGGAATGGCGTAAAAAACACAGCAAACCCGATGCTAAACCTTGGTCACCAAAGCGGGAATAGTGCTGTTTTCTAACTTATTGAGGGGTATCGGCAAAAGTGCGGTCAATTTCAAAAAAGTTTTGCTTTTAGAAATTGACCGTTTTTGTATCATGGAGATGATGTGGACAACTGATATCCTGTGTGTGTTCACTGGTGTGTGGTTTGATTAAAGCACTCGTCAAAGACGAGCGCTAGCGGTGTGCTTTTATGGGATATTGCTTTTGGTGAAAGCTCTTCTCATAATTGTTATGGTTTGGGACAAAAACAATGTGGAAAAGATGGCTATAGGGATGAAAAAGATAATCGTATCATGCAGCCTGAAAAAACAATTTTTGAATTCAACCAAGATGTGAGTAAACCATAAGGAGGATATATGAAAAAACACAGCATAATCAGTTTGTTATGTATAACCAGTATATTATTACTAGGCTGTTCTTTTGGTAAGGGATTCCAACCCCCAGCCCGCTATTTTAAATGGCGTGCACCAGATTATCCGCACATTAAAGATCCAGATCCCGATACAGAGTTCTATAAAAAGATTGTTCATAGAGGTAAAGAAATGCGAGCTTGTGGGATGGATCCCTTTGATGGTGAATCCAATTATCCAGAAGTCAACCTTTGTTTAGAGAGAAAAGGCTGGTATTTAGAAGAAGGACCTTACTGTGAAAATGAATTGGAATGGGATAAACACACTTTGTGTGGAATGGCGGAAAAAGCACAGCAAACCCGATGCTAAACCTTGGTCACCAAAGCGGGAATAGTGCTGTTTTCTAACTTATTGAGGGGTATCGGCAAAAGTGCGGTCAATTTCAAAAAAGTTTTGCTTTTAGAAATTGACCGTTTTTGTATCATGGAGATGATGTGGACAACTGATATCCTGTGTGTGTTCACTGGTGTGTGGTTTGATTAAAGCACTCGTCAAAGACGAGCGCTAGCGGTGTGCTTTTATGGGATATTGCTTTTGGTGAAAGCTCTTCTCATAATTGTTATGGTTTGGGACAAAAACAATGTGGAAAAGATGGCTATAGGGATGAAAAAGATAATCGTATCATGCAGCCTGAAAAAACAATTTTTGAATTCAACCAAGATGTGAGTAAACCATAAGGAGGATATATGAAAAAACACAGCATAATCAGTTTGTTATGTATAACCAGTATATTATTACTAGGCTGTTCTTTTGGTAAGGGATTCCAACCCCCAGCCCGCTATTTTAAATGGCGTGCACCAGATTATCCGCACATTAAAGATCCAGATCCCGATACAGAGTTCTATAAAAAGATTGTTCATAGAGGTAAAGAAATGCGAGCTTGTGGGATGGATCCCTTTGTAGGTGAGTCCAATTATCCAGAAGTCAACCTTTGTTTAGAGAGAAAAGGCTGGTATTTAGAAGAAGGACCTTACTGTGAAAATGAATTGGAATGGGATAAACCACTTTGTGTGGAATGGCGTAAAAAACACAGCAAACCCGATGCTAAACCTTGGTCACCAAAGCGGGAATAGTGCTGTTTTCTGACTTATTGAGGGATATCGGCAAAAGTGCGGTCAATTTTGAAAACGTTTTGCTTTGAGAAATTGGCTGTTTTTGTATCATGGAGATGATGTGGACAACTGATATCCTGTGTGTGTTCACTGGTGTGTGGTTTGATTAAAGCACTCGTCAAAGACGAGCGCTAGCGGTGTGCTTTTATGGGATATTGCTTTTGGTGAAAGCTCTTCTCATAATTGTTATGGTTTGGGACAAAAACAATGTGGAAAAGATGGCTATAGGGATGAAAAAGATAATCGTATCATGCAGCCTGAAAAAACAATTTTTGAATTCAACCAAGATGTGAGTAAACCATAAGGAGGATATATGAAAAAACACAGCATAATCAGTTTGTTATGTATAACCAGTATATTATTACTAGGCTGTTCTTTTGGTAAGGGATTCCAGCCCCCACCCCGCTATTTTAAATGGCGGGCACCAGATTATCCTCATCTTAATAAATACCCTGAAGAAGAACGGTTTTATCAATGGTTCGAGCAAAAAGAAAAGGATATGCGAGCTTGTGGGATGGATCCCTTTGTAGGTGAGTCCAATTATCCAGAAGTCAACCTTTGTTTAGAGAGAAAAGGCTGGTATTTGAAGGATGGTCCTTACTGTGAGAATGAATTGGAATGGGATAAACCGCTTTGTGTGGAATGGCGGAAAAAGCATAGCAAACCCGATGCTAAACCTTGGTCACCAAAGCGGGAATAGTGCTGTTTTCTGACTTATTGAGGGATATCGGCAAAAGTGCGGTTAATTTTGAAAACGTTTTGCTTTGAGAAATTGGCTGTTTTTGTATCATGGAGATGATGTGGACAACTGATATCCTGTGTGTGTTCACTGGTGTGTGGTTTGATTAAAGCACTCGTCAAAGACGAGCGCTAGATTGGGGGTAGAGTCATTACCCAAGAGCAAATTTCATCTAAAGAGATGTATTTAGCCATTCCATACGGAACTTCCAAAGAGAAAATGACAGCAATTAAGAAATCTATTGATTATGCGAATTCACGAGGTATTAAAATACTTGTTAAGGAGATTAAGTAATGTTAAAAAAATTTATCTTTATTGAAAAAACCAGTAAGTATATTTCGATAAGTAGCTATTGGGTTGGAAGAATAAACCTTTTAAATACACAGCAAACATTGATATATTTAAACCCTAACGTTATGTCTAGCGATTTTGGTAAGGCTATAAAAGAGAAATTAAATGAAAGCGATTTAATTTCAGAAGATTTATTTATGTTTCATTTTAATGATAATGAAGGACTCTCGTCATTTAATAAAAATGAAGAAAAAAAAGTAATGTCGGTTTATGGATACAAAAGTGCAAAGGCTATTTGTAAAGATGCATTATTTGTAACAGTTTTAGTTATAAATAATAGTATTGTTATTCGCTCAACTCATCAAGATGGATTAGGCACATTTGGTACTGCTCGAGATCGCTATGGTAAAGCAATTGAATTTACATATCCAATTGATTTATCCGATGAAGAACTAGGGAAAGCGGTGATGGATGCATTTGAATATTCTACGAGTATTTATAAGAAAAAATAAGAAATTGAATATATCTCTATTGAGAAGATTTTATACTTACAGAAAGGAGTAAATTAAGAGTAAAGAGATGTATTTAGCAATACCTCACTCAATAACTAAACCGTAATGGGAAGCGATAAATAAGTCAATTAGATACGAAGAATTGCAAAGTGTTAAAATTATAGTAAAAGAGGTTAAATAATAATGATTGTACATAGCGTTATAATAAGAAAAACAGATAAATTTATTTTGATTAATTATTTCTTGGTGGGGGTGCTTAGTGTATTAGATCCTACGCAAGATATTAATCTGCTACCACCGAATATAACTTATTCTGCTTTGGGAAAACACATCAGGGAAAATTTATCAAAAAGTAGAAGGATTGATTTTGATGAACTTAGAGCAGTCATGTCATTAGATAGTGGTGGTACATTTTTTAAGTCGTTAGAACAAAAAATAAAAGAAGAGTTTTCATATAAGAATAGAAAAGAAATTTATAAAAATATGGATTTTTTATCTGTGAGTATTATGAATGGTAAAATTATGATAGAGCCTAACCATCAAGACTGTCTTAATGGTTATACGGCTATAGAAGATGAAAATAGAAAGTGGGTTAGATTTGAATATCCAATAGATATATCTGATGAAGAATTAGGAAAAGTCGTCATGGAAGGGTTTAAATATTGTACGAGTATTTATAAGAAAAAATAACAAATTGGATATGGTTCTAATAACACTCTTTTACACATGGATAGTGTAATTTGTGGAGTGTCTAGGCTTTCAAGCCGCAAAAATATCACACAGCGTAAAAATAAAGTGCGGTCAATTTCAAAAAAGTTTTGTTTTGAAAATTGACCGTTTTTTTGTATAAAATCAGCACAAGCGTAAATGTATTATGCAACCAAAAAAGACAATTTTTGAATGAGATAAAAATGGATAATCAATAAGGAAGATATATGAAAAAATACAGCATAATCAGTTTGTTATGTATAACTAGTATATTATTACTAGGCTGTTCTTTTGGTAAGGGGTTCCAACCTCCTGCCCGCTATTTTAAATGGCGGGCACCAGATTATCCTCATTTGAAGAAATACCCTGAAGAAGAGCGATTTTATCAATGGGTGGTTCACCGTGGTAAAGAAATGCGAGCTTGTGGGATGGATCCTTTTGTAGGGGAGTCCAATTATCCAGAAGTCAACCTTTGTTTAGAGAGAAAAGGCTGGTATTTGAAGGATGGTCCTTACTGTGAGAATGAATTGGAATAGGATAAACCGCTTTGTGTGGAATGGCGGAAAAAGCATAGCAAACCCGATGCTAAACCTTGGTCACCAAAGCGGGAATAGTGCTGTTTTCTGACTTATTGAGGGATATCGGCAAAAGTGCGGTCAATTTTGAAAACGTTTTGCTTTGAGAAATTGGCTGTTTTTGTATCATGGAGATGATGTGGACAACTGATATCCTGTGTGTGTTCACTGGTGTGTGGTTTGATTAAAGCACTCGTCAAAGACGAGCGCTAGCGGTGAAAATATAGGTAATTCATCGGCTAAAAAGTCACTTTATGATCCAAAACAAATTCGTCATAAAATAGAGAAAGGTTTTGAGAAAGAGGAAGTGAAGTCGACAACAGTCGTGATGAAACCCCGTTCTACAGTGACAAACAGAGTATTAAATACAGGAGAAACAGTATCAGTAATTGAATCTGAAGGAGGTAAAGCGGTTAAGATTTATGCTAAACCTGATCAGTTTGGTCATCGTCAGGAAATCGCCAATATTCCTTATGATAAAAGGGGATTGCCTATATTTGATGATGTATCGAAGTTTACGACAAAAATAGAAAAACCGAGTAATTACCAGATTATACTAAGTGAGGATAGAAAAAAAACTGAAATGAAAAATGCAACATTAGCTTTAAAAAAAGCTATTCAAGATGGTCAAATAAATGTAAAACAATTTAACAAAAAGCAATTGTCTCAAATTAATCAAGGAAGACCAAATATTGATGGTTTTACTTGGCACCATAATGCACAAAGTGCACCAAATAATATGCAATTAGTACCTAGAAATATTCATGATGCAGTCCAACATATCGGGGAGGGAGCTTTGAGTGAAGGTAGATAAAACATTTAGAAATCTAAGAATATATGGTGATTATGGTTCTGTCTCTCAGGAAATTATTTTTAATTTTGAAAAAGAGTTTGATATAAAACTACCTTCATCCTATATCTCACTTGTGAAAAAATATAATGGCGTTTGGTTTAAGGAAAGTGATTTTGAATATTTTTCCCAAAATAGGAAAAAAATAATAAACTCATTGAGCTTTGATAGTTTTGAGACACAAGATAATGTCGAACCAATGAATAATATATTAAGACAGTATATTTATGATGATGAAATTTATGGATATAAGAATGTTTATTCCTTTGGTTACACTGGAAATGGCGACTTTGTCTGTTTTGATTACCGTGATGATCCAAAAGGTGATGAGCCTAAGATCTGTATTGTGATTCATGATGAATATGATGAAGAAACAGGTAAGCATTTATTGTTTCCTGTGGCAGAAAATTTTGAGGCATTTTTAGATATGCTTTACGATTTTGATGAACGCTATCCGAATGGTTATGAATAGATATTTATTTAACTAATGTATTGTATTTTTTAAGCGTTATTTACGGACTAATATTGTAAGTTCGGTCAATTTCAAAAAAGTTTTGCTTTGAGAAATTGACCGTTTTTGTATCATGAAGATGATGGTGGCGGTTTGATTAAAGCACTCGTCAGAGACGAGCGCTAGCTGTGGGGAGATTGGTAAGGTTGCGGTGGAGAATAATTATTTATTACCGAACCAAGTGGAAGCATTGAGACGGAAACTGGTAAAAGCCATCGAAAATGGGACGCCACTTGAAGAGGTTTATCATGAGTTTGGTCAATTAAGTGAAAATCAACGCAAGGAATTAAGTGCAGGTTGTATAGATGCGATTTTATGTCGCCATACAACATTAGACTTAATCGACCAATCAAATCAATTAGCACGAGATTTTACGAGTTTTATTGGTTCTTTCTTTAGCCAATTGCCTGATGAGGAGCTGGGGAGGTTTGTTGAGTTTATCATTGATGAAAATGAGAAATCAGCGTCTTTGTTGACAGAAAAAATAGGCTTTACTGAAGCCTTGGTTGCACAATTAGTCAATGATTATATTAACAATATAGGTAGCCTTAATAAGAAGGTATCGCCTAAGATTAGGAGTTTTGCGAAGAGAAATCAGAGAGCCTCTGATATTACCAGTTTAGTAAAAACAGGTGATGCTTTAGATACAAATAGTGTAATGTTTGGTGCAAAAGGCACTAAAATATATAGTTCTACTGTTTGGAAAAAACAAGGGTCTAAAGCTAGAATTGATGTGGAAAATCCTGCTCCAGGAAAAAGACTAGGACAAATTCACTATCAAGATGAAAATAATGTAAAGTATTACTATAACCATATGGACGATAAATTTTATATAGGAAAAATTTCTGATGGTAAAGAGGCTCCAGCAAATATTCAGAATTTATTAAATAATTCTAAAATTAGAAATGGAATAAATAAAGGTTTGGAATATTTAGGAGAGAAAAAATGATCTATATTAGTCCACTTATGAAAAATGAAATCAATAAAGAAAAGAATAATATAAAACAAAGTGTAATATCTAGTGATTTACTAGATTTATTAGATTTTATTGATATTGATGGATGTATATTTTTCAAGTTTCAAAAAATAGACAATGAGATTTCCAGAGTTGATGCAAATGAAATTGCTGGGCAGTTCTTGGATTTATCAGGTTATGAAGTGTCTATAAATAGATTTCATATCGATGATTATGTGAGTGGTAATATTTTATGTCAATCTATCTTATTTTTAGATGAGTTTAAGAAAAGATGGAAGGAAATATATCCAGATCTTAATTGTGTAGTGTTAATTACTTTTCAAAATGATGAGATAGGTGAGTTTTCTACTTTTACGTTTCATAAGGTGAGAAATGATGAAAGTATATTTGATCCCTCTGAAATAAATAATATTGAACAAGCTATACTCGTAGAGTTTATTAATTAGCATTATCGCCGATAGCTAGGTATAAAATATTTTTCTTATTATTCCTCAAGTGCGGTCAATTTCAAAAAAGTTTTATCTTTGAAAAATTGACCGTTTTTGTATCATGGAGGTGATGTGAGCAATTGATATCCTGTTTGTGTTGACTGGCGTGTGGTTTGATTAAAGCACTCATCAAAGACGAGCGCTAGCGGTGAAAATGGCAAAAAATCAAGACGGTGTTTGTATGATGTTTCCAAGAACATGGACAGAGGATAGGTTGAAAGTGGAGCTGGAGCATGCGTTTAAAAATAGAGTAGCAATGGAAAAGTTTGAAAATAAATGGGAAGGGACAACAAAATCAGGTGTGAAAGTAGAATGGGTTCTGGATAGAAATGGTAAAGTGTTGACTATTTATCCTTCTGAGAAACAAGGAGTTATAAAATGAAAGTAAAATTTGGTTATTATGCTTTGAATGGAGACTGGGATACTTATTGTAAAGTATATGAAAGTGATAATAAGTATGATGATAGCGTTGTTACTGACTATATTGGTACATTAGACGAGCTAAATTGGATAGATAACATATTACAAATGCTTAAAAATCCATCTCTTGATAGAGAATGGATTGATGCAGAGCCTTTTGAAGCATTGATAGATCATGATCAAGTAAAAGTGGGTTTTTATTTGTTGGATGATATGAAAGAAGAGGATATTCCCGATGATGTTGACGAAAGAGATACCGATGCTCGTTTAATCCCCCGTAAAGAATTGGTATATTTGCTAGAAAAATTTTTGGCTTTTAAGCAAAGACCAATAATCGACCCTCATTACCAAGAAATTATTGACACCAAGGAGGCGTATTTATGAAGAACAAGTGGGAAGGCACAACAAAATCAGGGGTGAAAGTAGAATGGGTTATTAATAAAGACGGTTATTTATCAACAGTTTATCCAACAAGAAAGCAATGAGGTATAAAATGAAAGTACGTTTTAGATATTACGAATTTCAGGGTGGTATCTATCAAACCTGTGGTGTTTATGAAAGTGATAACGAGGAAAATGATGGGATGATTACTGATTATCTTAGTACTATTCCAGATTCTTATGCAGATAATGGGTTTAAAGTTTTAGCAGCAGTCAAAGATCCAGCAAATACTTGGGATTGGATTAGTTCTCAGGCATTTGATGCCTTGATAGACCATGATCAAATAAAAGTGGGTTTTTATCTATTAGATGGCTTGGAGGAAGAGGATATCCCTGATGATGTTGACGAGAGAGATACGGATGCCTATGTAATCCCCCGTAAAGAATTTGCCTATTTACTGGAAAAATGGCTGGATTTTTACCACAGACCTATTACTGATATGAATTACCAAGAAATTATTGACACCAAGGAGGCGTATTTATGACCGTGATTGTGGGTGGACATTCCACCTTAGGCAATATTCGGGTATTCATATAATCAATCAGTGTCTTGATAACGCTAATTATAAGTTTGAACTTGATCTTAAATATGCAAATAATCCTTAAAAAATAACCGCACTATTGATGATGAAGTGCGGTTGTTTTTTTCGCTATTTTGATAAATAGAGCGTTTAGTTTGCGATGCCTTTATGTCTTAATAACGCATCTAATTGTGGTTCTCTACCGCGGAAACGTTTGAATAGGGTCATCGGTTCTTCAGATCCACCTCGGCTTAAAATTTCATTTAAGAACGATTTACCTGTTTCTGGATTGAAGATTCCTTCTTCTTCAAAACGAGAGAATGCATCTGCGGATAACACTTCTGCCCATAAATAGCTGTAATAGCCAGCAGAGTAGCCGCCAGCAAAAATATGGCTGAAGCTATGTGGCGTTCTTGCCCATTCAACGCCTTTAATTACTGCCACTTCTTCTTTTACTGCTTTTAACGTGTCTAAAATTTGATTTTGTTTGCTTGGATCAAAATGGTGATGCAAGCGGAAATCAAACAATCCAAATTCTAATTGGCGAAGAACAAACATTGCAGCTTGGAAGTTTTTCGCTTTCAGTAATTGAGCCAGTTTTTCTTTTGGTAAAGGCTCGCCAGTTTCATAGTGACCTGAAATGAAATCAAGTGCTTCTGCTTCCCAGCACCAGTTTTCTAAGAATTGACTTGGTAATTCCACTGCATCCCAAGGCACGCCGTTAATGCCAGCCACATCTGCTACATCAATTTGAGTCAACATATGGTGAATACCGTGACCAAACTCATGGAATAACGTAGTGACTTCATCGTGTGTGAATAATGCTGGTTTGTCGCCAATCGGAGCATTGAAGTTACAAGTTAAATACGCAACTGGTTTTTGGATTTCACCATTTGCTTTGCGACGGCGACCAATACAATCGTCCATCCACGCGCCACCACGTTTGTTTTCGCGAGCGTATAAATCTAAATAGAAGCTGCCTCGCACATTGTCAGTTTCATCAATTAAATCAAAGAAGCGGACATCTTTATGCCATGTATCCACATCAAAGCGTTCTACGGCACGAATGTTGAAAATGCGTTTGATTAATTCAAATAAACCAGCGAGTACACGATTTTCAGGGAAATATGGGCGGAGTTCTTCGTCATTAATTGAGTACAGATGCTGTTTTTGTTTTTCGCTATAAAACGCAATATCCCAAGCATCAAGTGCGGTCACATTGAAGTGTGTTTCGCAAAATTCTTTTAATTCGGCGAGTTCTTTTTCACCTTGTGCTTTTGAACGTTTTGCTAAATTATCTAAGAAGTCCAATACCTGTTGTGGGTTTTCTGCCATTTTAGTAGCAAGAGAAAGCTCAGTATAAGTGTTGAAATCTAATAATTTGGCAAGCTCAACACGTAAATTTAGAATTTCTTCCATAATCGCTGTGTTGTCCCATTTACCTGCATTCGGTCCTTGATCTGAAGCACGAGTGACAAATGCACGATACATTTCTTCACGTAACTCACGATTCTCACAATAAGTCATTACGGGTAAATAACTTGGAATTTCAAGCGTGAAACGGTAACCCGTTAAGCCTTTGCTTTCTGCGGATTGTTTTGCAGCTTGTAATGCAGATTCAGGTAAGCCTTTGAGTTGCTCAACATCCTCAATGATTTTATCCCAGCCCATTGTTGCATCAAGCACGTTGTTGCTGAATTGTGAGTTTAATTCTGATAAACGAGCAGAAATTTCGCCGTAGCGTTTTTGTTTTTCTGCTGGTAAAGAAATACCAGAAAGTTTGAAATCACGCAGTGCATTTTCAATGGTTTTTTTCTGTGCAAGATCATAGCTTTCAAATTCAGGGCTGTTTTTTAGCTTTTCATAAGCATTGTATAAGCCTTTGTGTTGACCAACCCAAGTGCTGTATTCTGATAAAATCGGTAAGCAAGCTTGATAAGCTTCACGCAGTTCAGGGCTGTTTTTTACAGCGTTAAGATGAGACACTGGTGACCAGGTTTTGCTGAACAGATTGCCTATTTCAGTTAATGGCAAAATGAAGTTTTCCCAAGTGATTTCTTCTTGTTGAACTAATTTTTCAATGTGTTCGCGGCTATCTTGGATACGCTTTTCAACCGCTGGTTGAACGTGTTCAGGCTTAATTGAAGAGAATGGTGGTAAGCCTTCAAATGTAAGTAATGGGTTAGTCATAAGATATCCTTATTTTTAAGCAAATGTTTTTCGAATATGGGGGAATTTTTTTTAAATTCAAGCTTTAAAATTTTGCAAAACTATATATAATTGAGAATTGTTTTTATTCTAAAGGATTTTTATGAGAGCGATCTATATCATATTAGGGTTTATTTTTCTCGGTTTGGGTGTACTTGGTATTATTTTACCGCTACTACCGGCTACACCATTTTTGTTATTAACGCTTTTCTTCTTTGCCAAAGGCTCAGATCGTTTACATAACTGGTTTTTACAAACCGAGTTATACAAGAAACACTTAAAAACCTTTAAAGAAGAGCGTGCGTTAAGCCAAAAATCGAAATTCTGGATTTTATTATTCGCAACAATTATGTTATCCATCGGTTTTTACTTCACACCAAGCGTATTTGGACGTACAGTTATTATCCTTGTGTTATTAACAAAATATTGGTTCTTCTTTTTCTGGATCAAAACGGTCAAGCAAAGCTAGAATAAAGGAAATTATTAAAAGGCTGTTAACTTAAAGGTTAACAGCCTTTTATATTGTCGCTATAATAGCCCTTATTTTAGGGAATTTTCGTATGTTTAGTTTCGACAACTCTCATTTCTACAGCAAAATCAAAAGAGCGGTCCTTTTTACAGCATTTTTTTCCTTACTTGCTTGTGAACCTAAAGAAAATCCTACGTTGCCTTCTCAGCTATCTAAAAAAGATAAAGCTGTTGTGAATGTCGAACCTAGTCGTGAATTATTAGTACGTGGTGTGTATAGTGATTTGTTGCTTGATCCCCATTCGGCACAAAATAGTGATCAAAGTGCTTTTTTAAGAGATTTATTAGAAGGTCTGACGGCTTATGACAGTCAAGGTAAGTTAATTCCGGCCGTAGCTGAAAGTTGGGAAACTGAAGATAACAAAACTTGGTTTTTTATTTTGCGTGAAGATGCGAAGTGGTCAACAGGGGAATTGATAGTTGCACAAGATTTTGTGACTAGTTGGCAAAATTTAGCACGAGTAAGCAGTGAGTTGAAATCTTATTTAGCGTTTTTAAATATCGAAAATGCTCAATCAGTGATAAATGGTGAGATAGCCGTTGAAAAATTAGGGGTTGAGGCTGTTGATAACCGCGTTTTACGCATTCAACTTGAAAAAGCTACGCCATATTTGCCACATATGCTAGCGCATATTGCAATGTTGCCTCGTTATTCCCACGAGTCTGCACAGTTTGTGGGTAATGGTGCATATCGTTTAGTAAATCAAAATGCCAACCTCATTCATTTGGAAAAAAATCCGCATTATTGGGCGGCACAAAAAGCCTCTTTTAAATTTGTGGATTATCAGAAATTAGCGGAAAACCAGAATATTACTGGCTTAGACATCGTACAACAGCCAAAAAACGTACCTGAAAATAGCCCTTATTTTCCGCAAAACTGCACCTATTTTTATGAATTTAATATGCAAGATCCAATGTTGAGCAAAAGTGCGGTCAGAAAAGCGTTAGTTTCGATGGTCTCAGCAAGGGATATTGTTCAGCAAGTTGATCCACAAATGATGGCGACCACTAATTTATTGCCCTATTCAATGCAAATGGACCAAGAAAGCACTTGGGAACCAGTAGTGGTGGAGCAAGTGTTCGGGCAATATGGTGTCACCGAAACAAATCCATTGCAATTAAAGATTACACACGATCAAGGCAATATTCATTCAAATATTGCACAACGCTTGGTTAGAATGTTATCGCAATCTGATATGCTACGTGTAAGCACTGAAGCAGTAAGTTTGCAGAGTTTACTTGAAAAGCGTAGCAAAGGGGATTTCCAAATTATTCGTTCTGGTTGGTGTGCAGATTATCACGATCCATCAGCATTTTTGAATGTGTTTTATTCAAAAGGTCCTGATAACAAAATGTTCTATTCCAATCCAAAAGTCGATGAATTGCTAGAAAAAACATTAACGTTGGTCAATGAGGCAGAGCGTCATAGTATTTATGCGCAGTTGGGGCAGATTTTACAGAGTGATAATGCGGTATTGCCGATTTTTCAATATAAAATCCCTATTTGGGTTCATCCAACATTGAATGGCGTTCACTTAGACAACTCCACTGGTGTGATTTACAGTAAAGATGTATTTAGAAAAGTGAGGGCACAATAATACGTGATTGGTTCGACTGTAGGCAGTGCGTTCGTTTTTAATAAAAAATTGCCCATATTTTATAGTGGGCAATTTTTATTTATGTGGTCTTTTATTTATGTGGTACTTCTTCGTTGCAGTAAGGACATTCTAATAAATGTTTTTGCTCATTATGTACAATAAAATGTCCCATTTTCTTCGCTTTAGTGTCTAAATATTCCGTATTATATCGGTTTTCACCCACGTTTAAGGCAACACGTTCAACTACATTGATGCCAGCTTTTTTCATTGTCTCAATTTTGTTCGGATTATTAGTTAATAAACGAACTTTTTTCACACCCAGTAAATCAAACATATCTGCGCAAACTTCGAAATTGCGTTCATCAGCAGCAAAGCCTAGTGCTAAATTTGCTTCAATAGTATCCATTCCTTGATCTTGTAATGAATAAGCACGGATTTTATTAATTAGTCCAATGCCACGCCCTTCTTCACGATGGTAAATTAAAACACCACGTCCTTCTTGACTAATTTGACGTAATGCTGCTGCTAGTTGGAAACCACAATCGCATTTTAAGCTATATAAAGCATCGCCGGTTAAACATTCAGAATGAATTCGTGCGAGAACAGGTTCATCATTATTGCTTATATCACCTAATACTAAGGCTACGTGTTCTTTTTTAGTGTCAGGAAATTCAAAGCCAACAATTCGGAAAATACCAAATTCAGTAGGTAAATTGGCTTCAGTGACACGTTGAATTTTTGCCATAATCAATCCTTATACTTTTGTCTGTTCTCTGATAGAATACGCTTTCTACAGATTATCAATTCTTATGGTTACGAATATGTTAAAAAGATTGTCATTATATACCTTATTACTTTGTATTGTCCCTTTTTTTGCTTGGATTTTTGCTTGGCAGTGGAATGCAAATGATGTAATGACAAATTTTGACTATGCGCTTTATTTTTTAACGGAAAGTGGTAGTGTGCCTTACGCTATTATTACTTGTGGTGTATTGGCTCTGTGTTTTTACCCTTTCTTTTTAGATAAAAAATTATGGGTGAAAGCAGTTATGGTCATGGCATTTTCAGTGATTTTGACCCAAGGTATCAAAAGTGTGTTGAAAAATATTTTTACCGAACCCCGTCCTTATGTAACTTATGTTGCTGAGCAAACTCAAACTAGTACAGAAAGTTTTTATCAGCGAGATCGAGAACAGCGCTCGTTATTTTTACAGCATTTTTTTCAAACTCAATCTACTATACCAAGCTGGTTAAAATATCACTATGAAAAAGAAGTGGGTTATTCATTTCCGTCTGGGCATACGATTTTTGCAGCAGGTTGGTTATTCCTTGTGGTTGGTTTTACACAATTATTAGGTTTACGCTCAATGAGTTCAAAAATACTGATCGCAGTAGTGACAATTTGGTCAGTCCTAATGTTGTTTAGCAGATTACGTTTTGGAATGCATTACCCGATTGATTTATTTGTGAGTGTATTACTTTCTTTTGTCGTTCATATTTTAATTTTTCATTTTTTACAGAAAAAGACGATTTTTATCAATAATTGCACATCGAAGTGCGGTTAAAATCAGTGTTATTTTTTAATCAGTGAGGTAACAATGTTATACGGACTTGATATTGGCGGTACAAAAATTGAGCTTGCAGTATTTAATGAAAAACTTGAAAAATTGCATAGTGAGCGTGTAGATACGCCTAAAGAAAGTTATGAGGAGTGGCTGAATACTATTGTTGGATTGGTACATAAAGCTGATGAAATGTTTAATTGTCAAGGTTCAGTTGGATTAGGAATTCCGGGTTTTGTGAATCATACCACGGGGTTAGCAGAAATTGCGAATATTCGAGCAGCAGATAATAAGCCGATTATCAAAGATCTTTCGGCACTTTTAGATCGTGAAGTACGTGCTGAAAATGATGCAAATTGTTTTGCTTTATCAGAAGCTTGGGATGAGGATAATAAAGATTATCCGAGCGTATTGGGGCTTATTTTAGGTACAGGATTTGGTGGTGGATTAGTTTTTGATGGTCAAATTCATTCAGGTCAAGTAGGAATGGCCGGAGAATTAGGTCATATCCAACTAAACTATCACGCCCTTCAATTATTGGGTTGGGATAAAGCACCAATTTATGGTTGTGGATGTGGTAATAAAGCGTGTTTAGATACTTATTTATCTGGGCGTGGTTTCGAAATGTTGTATCGTGATTTACAAGGTGAAGCATTAAGTGCAAAAGAGGTGATCCAACGTTTTTATGCAGGCGATGAAACTGCGGTGAAATTTGTTGATCTTTTCATTGAGCTTTGTGCAATTTCTATTGGCAACATTATTACGATTCTTGATCCACACGTTGTAGTATTAGGTGGTGGTCTCTCTAACTTTGATTATTTATATGAGGCATTACCAAAAGCATTGCCTGCTCACTTAATGCGTAGTGCACAAGTTCCTTTAATTAAGAAAGCAAAATATGGTGATTCAGGTGGTGTAAGAGGAGCAGCTGCATTATTCTTAAAGAAATAAGAAAAGATTTGCTT
Source organism: Pasteurella dagmatis (assembly GCF_900186835.1). Classification (NCBI taxonomy): domain Bacteria; kingdom Pseudomonadati; phylum Pseudomonadota; class Gammaproteobacteria; order Pasteurellales; family Pasteurellaceae; genus Pasteurella; species Pasteurella dagmatis. The sequence goes on along the minus strand of NZ_LT906448.1, from coordinate 1,063,651 downwards.
ATTTAAAACGATTGAGCTATAAAAGAGCGGTTCATTAAAAGATGAAATTTTATTCAAAAGAAGAATAAACTTCGTTAAAATAGCACCGCACTTTTTTATTTATTAAAGGAAACTTTATGCGTCAATATATCAATAAAGCAATGTTAATTTCTTCAGTACTTGCCTTATCTGCTTGTAGTAACTTATCTGACATGACCTCCTCAACTGGAACTGTCTCAACTTCACCAGCAGTGACCAAGGCATTAGGTATTGATTTAGTCAGTTTAGAACAGCAGGCAACAGGTTTAAAAACGTTTGAATATACTTACAATCAAAACAACTATGTGACTTATCTTAGTGCACAACCTGAATTAATTAAAGTTCAAGATGCAGAAGGCTTAAGCAAATTCTTCTATAAATCAGGCAAACTATTAGCGGTACAAGATAAATCGGGTGTTTATCAGTTTGGTGCAAACAGTGAAGTATTATCTTTCAATGCACAAGGCAAAGCGCAAGATGTGAGCACAGAGAAAAAATCAGCATTATCTGCAAAAGGCGCAAAACTTTATAAAATGATGAGCTACAATCGTGCAGATGGTAGTGCGGTAAATATGAAAACAGGTGAGCAAGCAAAAGTGAATTATTTGTGTATCGCAAAAATTCAGCAAGTTGCAGGAACTCAACGTGTTTTCCGTAGCCCAGAAAATGCTATTGTTACTGCAAGCCACATTGATGCAACAGTTCGTCTAAATGGTAACCAATACTATAAAATGAATTGTCAAATTTCAGCAAATAAAGTTGCGAAATTAACTTTGATGAAAAAATAGTTTTCTATCATTTCTATAAAGTGCGGTTAGATTGACCGCACTTTCTCTTTTAGGTAATTAAAATGGAATTAAGCCAGCATTCTTTCGAAAATTATGTTCATCAGCTTGTTGAAACCTATAAAGGAAAACGAATTCATTCTTTTGAATATGAAGGTCATCTTTTTTGGCTTAAGCAGCCGGAAGTAGTGAGTGCAAGCTGGCGATTAATTAAGCCAAATCCTAACAAAGCTTTTCAACATGAAATCAATTCATTAATAAATTTCGCAAAATCCAATGCCCCAGTACCTCAACTATTATTAACCGGCAAAGATTTTTTAGTGTTAAAAGATGCGGGTCCGACACTTGCTGATTGGGTTGAAGATATCACAGTGCCAGAAAATGAGAAGAAATATATTTTATCAGAAGGTGTAAAAGCCTTACTAGCATTACATCAAAAAGGGCTAGTACATGGTCGACCAGCACTCAGAGATATGGCGTGGAATGGCAAACAAATTAGCTTTATTGATTTGGAAACACACCACGAGGCAAGTGAAAAAAAACAAACTTATGATATTATTATTTTTATTTATAGTTTATGCCGTTCAAAAGCCATTCCTGATTTAGAAATAAGACGCTTAGTGAATGAATTAGCTCAGCAAGCAAAGATTCCTATTTGGCAACAAGTGTTACATTTGTTGCAAACATATCGCTTTCTTTATTTTCTTTTGCTACCATTCAAATTAATAGCAAGGACAGATTTAATTGCAATTTATCGCTTGTTTGAGAATATGTCATTTTTGATGAAAGAGGGGAAAGTAGAATGAAAAAATTAATGATGATTTTAGCTATTAGCACCATAATTTCAGCTTGTAGCATTGGCGCTAGTGTAAATGCTGGTGGTGGCTCCAGTGGTGTTGGTGTTGGTTTAGGCGTTGGTACTGGTATTCGGTTTTAATTAAAAAGTGCGGTAAATTTATCAGGATTTTTGAAAAAATAGGAAATATCAGAATTAAAACTTGATATTTTTTACAAAATCCTTATAATACAGCACATATTTCGGACGCGGGGTGGAGCAGCTTGGTAGCTCGTCGGGCTCATAACCCGAAGGCCGTCGGTTCAAATCCGGCCCCCGCAACCACTTTACAGATAGTTTAGTAAAGAAGCCCCAAGTAGTGGGGTTTTTTCATATTTAAATACGGAGTTTTTGATGTAAGGACTGGACTAACCAAGTCCTTTTTTTACGTCTGAAATTCAAGATTGATATGTAAGGTGGTAGTAAACACAGTTGGTATTATGTATTGAAATTATTGATATGTGTTGTACATCCTATATTTAGAGGAGACAATTTTGGCAACGTTAGAACAAAAATTACATGAATTATTACAAAGCACTGTTGAAGATTTAGGTTGTGAGTTATGGGGCATTGAATGCCAACGTTCAGGCAGATTCTTAACAGTTCGTTTATATATTGATAAAGAGGGCGGTGTCACTGTGGATGATTGCGCAGATGTAAGCCGTCAGGTGAGTGCAATTTTAGATGTAGAAGATCCAATTGCAGATAAATATAACCTCGAAGTTTCTTCACCAGGTTTAGATAGAGCCTTGTTCACTTTAGCGCAATACCAACGCTATATTGGTCAAGATATTGTTGTGCATTTACGTATTCCCGTATTAGATCGTCGTAAATGGCAGGGTAAGTTAGAAAAAATTGAAAATGATATGTTGACCTTAACTGTTGACGGTCAAGAACAAGTTTTAGTGTTTGGCAATATTCAAAAAGCCAATATTATTCCTAAATTCTAAGGAGCATATAGAGCAATGAGTAAAGAGATTTTATTGGCTGCTGAAGCAGTGTCTAATGAGAAATTATTACCACGTGAAAAGATCTTTGAAGCACTAGAAAGTGCATTAGCGTTATCTACTAAAAAGAAATATGAGCAAGAAATTGATGTACGTGTTGTGATCAATACCAAAACAGGTGAGTTTGATACATTTCGCCGTTGGTTAGTTGTTGAAGAAGTCACTAATCCAACCAAAGAAATTACTTTAGAAGCGGCACAATTTGAAGATCCTAATGTGCAATTAGGTGATTATGTTGAAGATCAAATCGAATCAGTGGCATTTGATCGAATTACAATGCAAACAGCACGTCAAGTAATTAGCACTAAAATTCGTGAAGCTGAACGCAACAAAATCGTTGAACAATTCCGCTCGCAAGAAGGCGAGATTGTGACTGGAACTGTTAAAAAAGTAAATCGTGACAATATTGTATTAGATTTAGGCCAACAAGCGGAAGCGGTGATGTTACGTGAGGATATGCTTCCACGTGAAAATTTCCGTCCAGGAGATCGTGTACGTGGCGTACTTTATAAAGTAAGCCCTGAAAACAAAGGTGCTCAGTTATTTGTCACTCGAGCTAAACCTGAAATGTTAATTGAGTTATTCCGTATCGAAGTGCCTGAAATTGGCGAAGAGCTTATTGAGATCAAAAATGCAGCACGTGACCCCGGTTCACGTGCGAAAATTGCAGTAAAAACCAATGACAAACGTATTGATCCAGTAGGTGCTTGCGTAGGTATGCGTGGTGCACGTGTTCAAGCGATTACTAATGAATTAGGTGGTGAGCGTGTGGATATCGTGCTTTGGGATGATAATCCAGCACAATTCGTGATTAATGCAATGGCTCCAGCAGATGTTAGTTCAATCGTTGTAGATGAAGACTCTCATTCAATGGATATTGCAGTTGAATCTGCAAATTTAGCGCAAGCAATTGGTCGTAATGGTCAAAATGTGCGTCTTGCAACCCAATTAACCGGTTGGACATTAAATGTAATGACCACGGATGAATTAAACCAAAAACATCAAGCAGAAGATAATAAAGTATTGAAATTATTTATGAATACTTTAGAAATTGATGAAGAGTTTGCTCATATTTTAATTGAAGAAGGTTTCTCAACTTTAGAAGAATTAGCGTATGTTTCAGTCAACGAGCTTACATCAATTGATGGTTTAGAAGATGAAGATTTGGTTGAAGAATTACAAACACGCGCAAAAAATGCAATCACTGCTGCAGCGTTAGCAGAAGAGGAAGCGCTTAAACAAGCACATATTGAAGACCGCTTACTTGCATTAGATGGTATGAATCGTCATATCGCATTAAAATTAGCAGAGAAAAACATTACTACTCTAGAAGAACTTGCAGAACAAGGTGTTGATGATTTAGCTGATATTGAAGATTTAACAGCGGAACAAGCCGCAGATTTTATTATGGCTGCACGTAATATTTGTTGGTTCAGTGAGTAAGTGGAGGAGTGAATAGATGACAGAAGATGTAAAAAAAGCTGATGGGACTACCCCAAAAAAATTGAGTTTACAACGTAGAACTAAAACGACAGTGAGTACTACAACGGGTGGTAAAGCAAAAGAAGTACAAGTCGAAGTACGTAAAAAACGCACGGTGCCAACAGATGCAGCACAAAGAGCGGAAGAAGCGAAATTGAAAGCAATCCAAGAAGCAGAGAGATTAGCAGCAGAAAAAGCAAAAAAAGAAGCTGAAGCAAAAGCTCGTTTAGAAGCAGAGAAAGCTGAAAAAGCAAAACAAGCTGAAAAAATTGAGGAACTGAAGAAAGCACAAAATGCTACAACGTCGAATAAAGTTATTGATGCAGAAAAAGAAAAGCGTCGTGCAGAAGAAGCTGAATTACGTCGCAAAGCAGATGAATTAGCGCGTCAAAAAGCAGAGGAGCAAGCACGTAAAGCTGCTGAAGAGGCAAAACGTTATGCCGAATTAAGCTCTGATGATTCAGAATCTAGTTCAAGCGATGATTATGCTGATTATCATTTAACATCGTCTTATGCTCGTGAAGCAGAAGATGAAGAAGAGCGTCGTAAAGAAAGCCGTAATCGTGGTGGTAAAAATAAAGTAGCTAAGGCGAAAAAAGGCGGTCGTGAAGATGAAAGCTCAAAAACAGAACGTGAATCTAATCGTCGTAATCAAAAAGATGGCAAAAACGGTAAAGGCAAAAATGCGAAGAAAGGTAGTGCATTACAGCAGGCATTTACAAAACCAGCACAAGCGGTTAACCGTGATGTTGTGATTGGTGAAACCATCACTGTGGCTGAACTTGCAAATAAAATGGCAGTAAAAGCAACAGAAGTAATCAAGACAATGATGAAAATGGGTGCAATGGCAACCATTAACCAAGTGATCGATCAAGAAACTGCACAGCTTGTTGCAGAGGAAATGGGTCATAAAGTAATTATTCGTAAAGAAAATGAGCTTGAAGAATCAGTGATGAGTGACCGTGATGTAGATGCGGAATTAGTGACTCGTGCACCAGTTGTAACTATTATGGGGCACGTTGACCATGGTAAAACTTCATTACTTGACTACATTCGTAAAGCTAAAGTAGCCTCAGGTGAAGCTGGTGGTATTACTCAACACATCGGTGCATATCATGTAGAAACTGAAGATGGAAAAATGATCACCTTCTTAGATACACCAGGACATGCTGCATTTACTTCAATGCGTGCTCGTGGTGCGAAAGCAACGGATATTGTTGTTCTTGTTGTTGCTGCAGATGATGGTGTGATGCCACAAACAATTGAAGCTATCCAACACGCAAAAGCAGCAGGTGTACCAATTGTTGTTGCAGTAAACAAAATTGATAAACCAGAAGCAAATCCAGAGCGTGTGGAAACTGAATTATTACAACATGAAGTGGTTGCTGAAAAATTTGGTGGCGATACTCAATTTGTTTATGTATCTGCGAAGAAAGGTACAGGTGTTGATGAGTTGCTTGAAGCTATCTTATTACAATCAGAAGTGCTTGAATTAACTTCAGTTAAAGATGGGATGGCAACTGGTGTCGTCATTGAGTCTTATCTTGATAAAGGTCGTGGTCCAGTTGCAACAATTCTCGTCCAATCAGGCACCTTAAACCGTGGAGACATCGTACTTTGTGGCTTTGAATACGGTCGTGTACGTGCAATGCGTAACGAAAATGGTAAAGAAGTGATAAGTGCTGGTCCGTCAATTCCAGTTGAGGTATTAGGTCTTTCTGGTGTCCCTGCGGCGGGTGATGAAGCAACTGTTGTTCGTGATGAGAAAAAAGCACGTGAAGTAGCATTGTATCGCCAAGGTAAATTCCGTGAAGTGAAACTTGCTCGTCAACAAAAAGCAAAATTAGAGAATATGTTTACGAATATGGCGGAAGGTGATGTTGCAGAATTGAACGTCATTGTAAAAGCTGATGTACAAGGTTCTGTGGAAGCTATTTGTCAATCATTGAATGAGCTTTCAACTGGGGAAGTTAAAGTGAAAGTTGTTGGTTCAGGTGTAGGTGGTATTACAGAAACTGATGCAACTTTAGCCGCAGCATCAAATGCTATTGTACTTGGCTTTAACGTTCGTGCAGATGCATCAGCACGCCGTATTATCGAATCAGAAAGCATTGATTTACGTTATTATTCAATTATTTATGAGCTATTGAACGAAATTAAAGCAGCGATGAGCGGTATGTTACAACCTGAATTCAAACAGGAAATTATTGGTCTTGCAGAAGTACGTGATGTATTCCGTCATCCGAAATTTGGTGCAATAGCAGGTTGTATGGTAACTGAAGGTATCGTAAAACGTAATAACCCAATCCGTGTGTTACGCGATAACGTGGTTATCTTTGAAGGTGAGCTTGAATCATTACGTCGCTTTAAAGATGACGTTTCAGAAGTACGTAACGGAATGGAATGTGGTATCGGTGTGAAGAACTATAACGATGTGAAAGTTGGCGATCAAATAGAAGTGTTTGAAGTGGTTGAAATCAAACGTACGATCTAGTTCTTAACAAGAAGAAAAAAGGCGGATAGGCTAAAACTATCCGCTTTTTGTTTGTGTCAGAAAGATCATTGACGATTTATCCTTCAAAACTTTCAGAAAAATGACCGCACTTTCCCCTTTTTACTTGCAAATAAATCCATCGTTTTGATCAATACAGGCTGCTTTTAAACCAATATAGGCAGGTACTGCAACAATCCCAGTTGCCATATCTGCAAGTGCTGCAAATGGGCTAAGTAGAACTGTACTTGCACTGGGTTTGCTTTCTGCGGGGAGATATTCAGCCTCAGTATGTATTTCTACTTCTTCAGAAAATTGGTAATGATTTTTTGCTACATAATTGACACCAGTCTTAGGTAAATAACGATGACCAACAAGTGTAATTTCTCGATGCCAAATTTTCTTTTCTTTATCTAATTTTTCCAAGTCAATTTTGTTTTGATATTGCTTAATCATACGAGAAAGACCGTTCTTATAAGATTTATTTTTAAAGCCGAGTTCCGTAGCAATCTTTAACTCTTTCGGATTTAATTTACTGATATCTATGATTAAATACAGCGCTGTGGTAATTTCGCTAGGTTTTTCTTGTGTACTTTCAATAATCCCAATTTGTGAATAAATATGTTGTTTAAAAGGCAATTTCACTAATCGAGCAATCATTTGCTTGTTTTTCGGATTTTTTTCTTCTAAAAGGTAATGGTATTTCTCGCCAAATGCCGCAATTTTTTTATCTGTTGTTAAACCAAAGAAGTAAAGGTTATCTTTTTCGAGATCAAAACGAATTCTCTCTGGCTGAATATCTCTTTCATATAAGGCCTCCGTTAATCCACCTGTACAACCAGTTAACAATAAAACCGATAATAATGTGAAGAAATAATGTTTAAAAACATTCATAAAGCCTCCTGATTCATGGAAGATAGCATCAATACCATAAACATTTTGTGCTAAATAATCAATCCTTATTAAAACTGACTTATTTTTAACAAGGAGGTGAAAAATTGCTAAGAAAAATTGGATAAAATAACCTTGAACGTTCAGTTATTTGTATTAAAAATATGGTATTTATGCCAAAATACACGCCTTAATAAAAAATGAAGGAAAAGCAAATGGCAAGAGAATTTAAACGTAGTGATCGTGTTGCACAAGAAATTCAAAAAGAGATTGCGGTGATTTTACAGCGTGAAGTCAAAGATCCTCGTATTGGTATGGTAACAGTCTCTGATGTTGAAGTATCAAGCGATCTTGCATATGCAAAGGTCTTTGTCACTTTCTTATTTGATAATGACGAATCCGCAATTGAAGCTGGAATGAAAGGATTAGAAAAAGCATCGCCTTATATTCGTAGTTTATTAGGTAAAGCAATGCGTTTACGCATCGTACCTGAAATTCGTTTTATTTATGACCGCTCTTTAATTGAAGGAATGCGTATGTCTAATTTGGTAACCAGTGTTGTTCGCCAAGATAAAGAACGTCATATTGATGATGAAGATGAAGTGGTATCAGAGGAAAAATAATGTCAAAACCTCGTAAACGTGGACGTGATATTGACGGCGTTTTTTTGCTCGATAAACCGCAAGGGATGAGCTCAAATGATATTATGCAAAAGGTCAAACGGGTGTTTCAAGCTAACAAAGCAGGACACACGGGAGCATTAGATCCATTGGCAACAGGTATGCTACCAATTTGTTTGGGCGAGGCAACTAAGTTTTCACAGTTTTTATTAGATGCGGATAAGCGTTATCAAGTGACAGCAAAATTGGGTGAGCGTACGGATACTTCTGATGCAGAAGGGCAAGTGGTTGAAAGCAGGGAAGTGAATGTCTCAGAGCAAGATATTCTTGCTGCATTGCCACATTTTCGTGGCGATTTAATGCAAGTACCGACAATGTTTTCGGCGTTGAAACATCAAGGCAAACCATTGTATGAATATGCGCGTGCAGGCATTGTAGTTGAGCGTGATGCCCGTCCAATTATGATCTTTGAATTAAACTTCATTGAATACAATGCACCTTATCTAACTTTGGATATACATTGCTCTAAAGGAACTTATATTCGCACTCTAGTGGATGATTTAGGTGAATATTTAGGTTGTGGTGCCCACGTGGTAGTATTGCGTCGTACTGGGGTCGCTGATTATCCAGTTGAAGCCATGATGGATTGGAAGCATTTACAGGAGCTAGCCGAGAAACAAGATCTTGCACTGCTCGATCAGCATTTATTGCCGGTGGACAGTGCGGTTGCAAAGTTACCAGTTCTAAGCCTAACGGACGAACAAAGCAAGGCGATTAGTTTTGGTCAACGAGTCAGGTTTGATAATGTTCAGCAGCTTTATGGTCAAGTGCGGTTGTTTTCTGCGGAAAATCGTTTTTTAGGTGTAGCGGAAGTGGATCGCAATAATGTGATTCGTCCTCAGCGTTTGGTTACACAAAATTAAGGCAAAAATTCGAAAGCATTTTTGAATAAATTAATAAAAAACTGACCGCACTTTTATTAGGCGGTCAGTTTTTATAGTGGATTAGAATTTATAACTTATACCTAAACTCACCGAATTATCACGATATCTATCTTTACCAAAACGATGCGTAAAGCTTCCCCAAAGGGATATATTAGTACCAAGTTTCATACTATCTAAACCAATTTTAACTTCTTTTAAATCGCGGTTTCCTGCAACATAGAAATTTTCTCCATCAGTAGATACACCTGTGCGATTTTTATTATGTAGCCAGTTTAATTCAATAAATGGACTACCTCCCGCAAATAAAGTTGGTGGTGTTGATAAACGTACGCCCATTCTAGTTGTGAGATTTTTTCTACCATCTAGTTTGTACTCACTGAATGACGGTTTAGATAAATGGCTATAAATAATTTGGAATTGAGGTTGTAAAGTCCAATTATGCGGTAAAATATATTGATAACCCGCTTCAATAGAGGTTTGGAAAGCATTCATTGAGTAGTTAATTCGGCTTTCTGGTGAAGTCACTCTCGTTTTAAAATGGTTATATCCTAACCAGCTATCTACATACCAATTTGAATGCTCTAAAGATGCATATAAACCAGCACCGTAGCCTTTCAATTTACTTTTAGCTTGCTCATCGTCTGATGCTGATTGTGATCTAGCATTATCCATACCTAAATTGATATATGTGCCATATTTCCACTGTTTATCATTGAATATCACATCGCCAAAATCATAACCGATTTGCAATCCATAAGAATTACTAGTAGTTTTAATGTCACTATTGATTAAGCCATTTTTATGGCGATTGTAGAACATACGAGTCCAAAGACGATCTTTGTGCTCTATTTTTGTTGCACCTAAACGATCATAATAAGAAAATGCAAAGAGTTGTTGTCCCGCTGAGATAGACGATGCCAAGTTACCTATTTCATTTCGGATAAGCTTCAGCTGATATAAATACCAGTTCACTTGGTTATTTTCACTCATTGGGGAGAGATAATATTTATATGAGCCAAATTTATTTTGCACTAAGTAGAAGGCATTTTCAGATGAACCTTGTGTTTCAATCAGTTTTGCTTTGCCTTTCATTTGTTTTTCAAGAGTGGAATCAGGGTTAACAATTTCTACTGCAGTAGATCCTGTGGCTTGATTATTAATAATTAACTTATCATGTTTTAATGGTTCAGTTCCCACATTGACACGCATAACGATTTTACCAGATCCTTGGTAATCATCAGAAACAGTGAGTGTATGATGCGATTTATTGTCAGATAAGAAGAGTAATCGCCCTTCATTAATTAATGAACCATTAAACAGATAATCTTTATTGGTAATAATATCAGCTTCTGTGGAGTTAAAAATACGTTGTGAATTTAACTGCCCACCATTCAGACGTAATGTCCCTTTTTCCATAATGACTGATTTAGTGAATTGTAATTCTGCATCATCAAGTACCCAATCACCTTCCAAAGCAAGGTGTTCAAAGCCTTTAAATTTATTAGGATCTGAAAGGCTTCCTCTTTCAAGGAGTTTTAAAATATCATCAGGACCGTGAGCATTAATATTTCCTGTAATATTACTTTTTGAGTTGATCACAACTTTGGTCCGTGCTTGCCGATCGGCTATATTAACATCACCTTCAACAGTACCATTTTGTAAGTGTAAGGTGAAAAGTTCAGCGGCATTAGAAGTTTTCGCTAAACTAAGGTCATTTTTTATTATCCCAGTATTAAAAAAATCACCTTTATCTGCATTGAGAGATAAACCATTATCTATAATGCCGCTATTTTCACCATATAATTCTGGAGAAGTTATCTCATTTTTCGATTTACCTTCTATTTTTCCTGCATTTTTAAAATACGTAGTGTTTATTGCATAAAGATAAAATGCATACGTTGTTGGTGATTTTATGATTGCCCCTTCTCTATTGATCATAAATATATTTTTTCCAGAAATATAGGCAACAGGGTCAGCTTTAAGAGTGGATATAGAACCTTCGTTATCAAGTACAACTACACTATTTTCTGGGTTCTCATAGAGGTTTAACATTACTAAAGGTGTATAGGTTTCACCTACAATATCACCAGTTTTTTTATTATGGAGATAGACATTAGGGGCGTAAATGGTCATCGCATTGGCATTGTTTGCTGTTCCTAATATTTTTCCTTCGTTTTCAACAAAATAAAGGTGTTTAATATGATGTCCGTGACGGCTAGTAAGTACTTCAGCCCAGCTTTCTAAGTGGACTTTATTAAGTACTCGTACTGTATGAGGGTTATGGTTGGAATAAACCGCATAGTTTCTGTCAGCATTGTAATGAACATTAAATGTAACGAACCCTTTGTCATCTTCATTAAGACCGAAACTACTTGGTGTATTTTTTACTTCTATTTTGTTGTACTCTGTTGCGGCCTCAAGTTTTTTAATATTGCTTATTGCCTCATTAATTTTTTCATCAATGAATGCTGGAGCACTTAAAGGTAGGTTAAAGAGTATAACTCCAATTAGAGTGCTTATTGATGTTCTTTTGAATGATAACTTGCTTAATTTCATATATGAATCTCCTTTTTACTAAGGACAGGTAATCATTTTTATGATTTTATTGAGTCAATTATATTGTAATTTTGTTTAATTATAATGCAAGTTAAGGTTGAAAAATATTCAAAAATTATTTTTTATAAAAATAATGAAAAGAAAAGTCAAAAAAACGAGGTGGCTGATTATGCACACCTCGTTGATAAGGTCATATTCAAAAGAAAATTATTTTATGGTGACTCGAGCAAATTTGCGCTTTCCAACTTGGTAAACTGAGGTACCTGTTGAAATAATTAATTTTGCATCTTCTACTTTATGACCATCAATTTTCACACCACCTTGTTGAACCATGCGGTTTGCTTCAGAAGTTGATACAACTAAGCTTGCTTCTTTGAGTAAGTTTGCTAATCCCATTTCGCCTTCAAAAGTAAACTCTGGCATTTCATCAGGTATTGCACCTTTTTGGAAGCGATTGATGAATTCTTGTTCTGCAGCTTCTGCATCTGTATTAGAGTGGAAGCGAGAGATAATTTCTTTTGCTAGCAGTACTTTTACATCACGTGGATTGCGACCATTTTCTACTTCTTGTTTTAACTGCTCAATTTCAGTTAATGGACGGAATGAAAGCAAGTTATACCAATCCCACATTAAATCATCAGAGATCGACATAATTTTACCAAACATTTCACTTGGTGTTTCAGTCACACCGATATAGTTACCAAGTGATTTTGACATTTTCTTTTCACCGTCTAACCCCACTAGTAATGGTAATGTGATAGCCACTTGTGGTTTTTGACCTGCTGATTTTTGTAATTCACGCCCTACAAGTAAGTTGAATTTTTGGTCGGTACCACCAAGCTCAATATCAGCCTCTAATGCAACGGAGTCATAACCTTGTAATAATGGATAAATAAATTCGTGAATCGCAATAGGTTGATTGTTAGCAAAGCGTTTTTTGAAATCATCACGCTCTAACATACGTGCAACTGTATAGTTAGAGGTTAAACGAATCATACCTTCAGTGCCTAATTCACCTAACCAGCTTGAGTTAAATACAATACGAGTTTTTTGCGGATCTAAAATTTTATAGATTTGTTGTTTATAAGTTTCGGCATTGCGTAACACATCTTCACGACTAAGCGGTGGGCGAGTGCTATTTTTACCTGACGGATCTCCAACCATACCTGTAAAGTCGCCAATTAAGAAAATAACTTCGTGTCCGAATTGTTGGAATTGACGTAATTTATTTAATACAACAGTGTGTCCTAAGTGAATATCGGGTGCAGTTGGATCAGCACCTAATTTGACGCGTAAAGGGCGATTTTCTTTTAATTTTTCGATTAAATCAGCTTCTGAAAGCACTTCATCTACACCACGTTTCAGCTCGGCGAGGACTGTATTGATATCCGTCATTATTTTATCCTGTTTTATTTAATATAAAGCTCTACATTATAGTGATTATTCAATAAATGAAAAGAGCAGACAGTGCTTTATCTAGGATTAATATTTGCTGATTCACTTAACATTCATCCAATCAATTTTTGTAACTTTTACAAAAAAATAAGAAAATTCTGTGCCTTTCTTCACAAAAATTAAATTACTCAATTGCATCAGAAATGTTTAATAATAAAATTGAGAATTATTATCATTTTAATTGTTTTTATGGAGAGCATCTATGAACGTAATAAGTAATAAAAAATTGTCCCTTAGGAAAACGAGCCTAGCAATGGCATTACTTTTCTTTTTATTGAATATTCCCTTCTCTTATTCTGAAACAAATTTAGATACTATTGTTGTAGAAGGTACTGAACAAAATAAAGCAGTTGCTGGTAAAGATGATGTATTTCTCAAAGATCAAGTCACTGAATATAAAAGCAAAAAAGAAATTGAAACCTTTCATAACCATTCTGTAGCTGATTTAATCAGTGGTGTGACAGGGGTTTATAGTGGTGATGCTCGTAATGGTGGGGCAATTGATCCTATTATACGTAGCACTTGGGGACAAGGGCGTATTCCTGTTTTAGTCGATGATACGGAGCAAGCAATTACTATTTGGCGTGGTTATTCTGGCGTAAATAATCGAAACTATCTAGATCCTTTTTTAATCAGTGAGGTTAATGTAGAAAAAGGGCCAAATTTAGACCGCTCTTTACGTACAGGGGCGGGGGGAACCGTTCGTATGAAAACATTAAATGCAGATGATATTATTAAACCAGGTAAAAAATGGGGAATTGAGCTAAAAACAGAAACTGCGAATAATTCAATTAAAGCTCGGCCTTACCAGGGGGCAGTGATGGGACAAGACTATCGTTTGGCTGCGCCAGATGGGAGTGCGGAATTAGGGGAGTGGGCTGTTTATTTTAAAAATAACGAGCATATTTTAGCTCGTAATAAAGGGAGAAATAAATTTTTTAATGATAATGCGGCAAGGATTGCTGTTGCTGCCAAAGATGAAAATTATGACGTGTTAGCTGCTTATGCTTATCGTACAAAAGGGAATTATTTTTCAGGTAAACGAGGTGGCAATAAATATGGAGAAGATTTAAAAACACCACCAAACTATGAGTTAATAAATTCTGATGATCCTTATATTCCTTTAATAGCAAAAATCTATCATCCCGGTAAAGAGGTACCCAATACTTCCTATCATAGTAACTCTTGGTTATTAAAAGGAAAATTAAATTTAACGGATACAGCATCTGTGAATGCTAATGTTCGTCATTCAAAAATTAATTATGGGGATATTATGCCTTCTCGTTTGGGGACAGTGTTAACTCGTGATGATGGTGCAGTGCGTGAATGGCCGTTAGCGAATGTGAAACAAACAACAGCCAGTATTGATTTTGCTTATAGCCCAGCAGATAACAAATGGATTGATTTAAAAATAGGACTTTGGTCTGTTTGGAATAAAACGGAAACAAATACTTCTGGTGGTTCGCCTGGTGATGTGATTTTTTATGATAAAAATTGGGGTTATAAGCGTCTTGATGTATTTGATATTGTTGGCGAACGAGAAAATATTGAAAACTTAGAAAGTATTCTGCATACATTACCACTCGAGAAGCAGAAGTATTACCAAAATTTATTATTTGAAGAAGTAAAAAAAATGGCACGTGAATATCTTAAGTCTGATGATGCTGTGCCTAACTTAAATGGCTTATTAAATACTCAACGTGCACAAGTACAGTTTGCTCGTGACAATCATCAAGGGATTACTTTTAGTAACCGATTTGCTTTGCATCCAAAATTAAATTTCGATGTGATGGCGAATTATCGTCGTGAAACTTTAGATAGTACGAATGTATATGATCTTTGGAATAAATATAATATGACACGCGAAACCTGGGAAGAGTCTGAGCATATTTGTTTAGATAAAGATAAATATGGTGCGAAAGCGGATTATATCTGCCGTGCAGATAATGGTGCAAAATCAGGTAACCGCAAAGGGAAACGCAATGAATTTACCGCAGGGTTTAAATTTGAATATATGCCAACAGATTGGCTAATACTCACTGCAGGAATGAAATATACACATTATAAATCGAAAGATATTGGTTTACAGGAAAAAATTAAAGATTTAAGATCAGAAGATCGTATTTATGCGGGACGTATTCCATTCAGTTATCGTAAATATAAAGAGTATGGTTTTTTTACTCTAGAACAAATGAAAAATTATAACAATTATCATATGAAAGACGATTTAGGAGCAAAATTACGTAACCAATTTAGTGAACTCTATGGTGAGCAAGACCCTATTTTTCATACTGATGACCCTAAATATTTGTTACCTAACGGTGAGTTTAATGAGGATAAATACTTACAGGATGTGGAAGCGTTTAATCAATTTCATGAAAAATATTTAGCAGATAATGGTTATGTTGCGCCAACAGAAGCAGAAATTGAGGCAAAAGACTTAGATCCTTGGGAGGGTGAAGAAACCATAATCTATTGGGAGCGTGATCAATATGGGCGATTTTCTCCTGATAGTTTTCCGCTTAATGACGGCCGTATTACTAAACAAATGTTAACGGAAAAAATGAAACATCCACTAACGGGTGAAGAAGTTTATCGACATCAAATTGGCATGAGCGATCCTACAAAACCTGAACGCATTCCATTGACAGCAGCACAATGGGAACAAATGAAAAAAGCCGAGCGTAAAGCGCACGCTTGGGCACCTTCTTTTGCTGCGACAGTGTTTTTAAGCTCAAATGCACGACTTTATGCACGTTATGATGAAACCAAACGAATGCCAAGTATTTTTGAAGATACAATTGGTTATTCCATTGATATTTTAACGCCGTTCTATCAACGTAAACCTGAACACAGTAAAAATATTGAAATTGGTTATGTACATGATTTACGTGGATTTTTCCCAAGTTTAGAGCGAGCAGATCTTCGCTTAAATTGGTATCGTAACACTACATATAATATTTTTGATCGTGACGAGACCTACGAAATGAAGCAGTTTGATAAGCGTATTTTAGAAGGTGTTGAGTTACAAGCACGTTATGATCAAGGTAATTTCTTTAGTGATTTAGGCATTAGCTATAACATAAGAAATAAATTTTGCGATAAAGGTTCGGCAATTACTGATGGTGGCTATATTCAAAATAATCAACTCGAAGTAATGCCAGAATGTGTGAATGGAGGAAATGCGAATGGTTATTTAAAAAATACCATTTTACCTAAGTATTCGATCACCTCGAATTTAGGTATACGCTTATTAGATCGTAAATTAGAGTTAGGCACGAGAATGGTCTATCACACTAATGTAAAAGAAACACGAAACAAATCATTACGCGATGCGGGTTGGTTTGCAAATACTGATAATAACCCTCGTTGGCAGCCAGTTTTCTTAGTAGATGCCTATATGAATTATAGAATTAATTCTAATTTACTTGTGTCACTTTCTGCGACTAATTTGACGGATCGTTACTATCTTGATCCGATGACGAAATCTTCAATGCCGGCACCGGGTAGAACGATTAAATTAGGATTAACTGCAACGTTCTAATTAAATAAGGTTATTAATTAAAAGGCAAATTGCGATTCACAGTTTGCCTTTGTTTTTTATGAGAGAAAAAAGTGCGGTAAGTATTAGGAAAATTTTGCATAAAAAAAACGCCTCTTTGTGGGGGAGGAGGCGTTCAAATGTTGGAGTGATTATCTATTGTTGTTTGAATAGCTAAATGATAATTGTTCTCAAGAATAAAGTCAACAACTTTAATGAAAATTATTATCAATAATCAACTTGCTTTTTATCACCGATATAAGGTACTAAATTTGTTAAAGAAAGATCAGTCGGTTTTTCATCAGAAGAAAAGCTAAATTCTCCAGCATAAGCATAGACTTCCACCCCCTCACGAATAGCTTCTCTTAATAATTTGTCATACTCAGGGTCGATATATTCCGCAACTTTAAAACAATCGAATCCATTGTGTAATCCCGCAAAAAAGACTACAGCACGATGTCCTTGCTTTTTCATCACCATTAATTCACGCAAATGTTTTTGTCCGCGTGTCGTAACTGCATCAGGGAACATTCCAATAGTGTTTTTTACTAATGTGACAGATTTCACTTCGACATAGCAATCAGGCAATCCTTCAGCTTTCAATAAAAAATCGATACGACTATTTTCTTCACCATATTTTACCTCTGGTAGAATTTGCTCATACATGGCTAATTCTTTAATTTGCTTATTTTGTAATGCCTCGAAAGTTAATTGGTTAGAACGGTGCGTATTAATACACACCATATTGCCATTTTTAAGTTGCGTTAATTCCCAAGAATGTGGATATTTACGGGTCTGGCTATCGGAGTGGGAATACCACACAATATCACCAGCCTCACCACAACCTGTCATCGCCCCTGTATTGGCACAATGGATGGTCAATACCTCTCCGTTATCCAATTGAACATCAGCGAGAAAACGTTTGTAACGCCGAATAAGTGTAGCGGATTGAAGCGAAGGAAGTTTCATAGCAAATACCTATAAATCATTTGAAAAAGTGGCGTTATATTGCGAAATTTTCTTGACTATGGCAAGAAAAAATCTGTGAAAAATCCACCGCACTTTTTTATTTGATAGAGAAGTGTGCTGAGTGAAAAATTTTGTTGATAACAATGTTATTTTAAATCATTTATATAAATGATAGGGTTAGAAATAAACAATTTTAGACATTTTCTATTTTTGATTGATATTAAGTAAATAACGTTAAATACGCTATAAAAGTGATAAAAATTTTTTCAACTTTAAAACAATAAGTGATACAGTGGAACAGTTTTGACTTATTGTCATCTTTTAGGAGAGTAAGGTTTTACTCAAAAATTATCATCAATCAATTTGAAGGAAACATTATGTTAATTGGTGTACCTAGAGAACTGCTTGATAACGAAAGTCGTGTGGCGGCAACGCCTAAAACTGTGCAGCAAATTTTGAAGCTTGGCTTTGAAATGATTGTTGAGCATAACGCAGGTTTTAAAGCGAGTTTTGAAGATCAAGCATTTGCAGCAGCAGGCGCAAAACTTGGCTCAGCAGAGCAGGTTTGGCAGTCAGATATTATTTTTAAAGTCAATGCACCAACAGATGCAGAAATTGCTTTAATAAAAGAAGGTGCGACTTTAGTTAGTTTTATTTGGCCTGCACAAAATCCAGAGTTGATGGAAAAATTAGCCGCGAAGAAAATTAATGTGCTTGCGATGGACGCTGTACCACGTATTTCACGTGCACAGTCATTAGACGCATTAAGTTCGATGGCAAACATTGCGGGTTATCGTGCGGTTGTGGAAGCAGCTCACGAGTTTGGTAGTTTCTTTACTGGGCAAATTACGGCTGCAGGTAAGGTTCCACCTGCAAAAGTGCTTGTGATTGGTGCAGGTGTAGCTGGTTTAGCGGCAATCGGGGCCGCAAACAGTTTAGGTGCAATCGTACGTGCGTTTGACTCTCGTCCTGAAGTGAAAGAACAGGTTGAAAGTATGGGCGCAAGTTTCCTTGAGATTAATTTCCAAGAGGAAGGCGGTAGTGGTGATGGTTATGCTAAAGTGATGTCGGAAGAGTTTAACCGCAGAGCTTTAGCCCTCTATGCAGAACAAGCTAAAGAAGTGGATATTATTATCACTACTGCACTTATTCCGGGCAAACCTGCACCACGTTTAATCACTAAAGAAATGGTTGAATCAATGAAACCTGGTTCTGTGATTGTGGACTTAGCTGCGGCAACGGGTGGTAACTGCGAGTTATCAAAAGCGGGCGAAGTAGTTGTGACAGATAACCAAGTGAAAATCATTGGTTATACTGACTTACCAAGCCGTTTACCAACCCAATCTTCTCAACTTTATGGTACAAACTTAGTCAACTTACTGAAATTATTGTGTAAAGAAAAAGACGGTAATATCAATATTGATTTTGAAGATGTGGTGTTACGTGGTGTCACTGTGATTCGTGAAGGCGAAGTCACTTGGCCAGCACCGCCAATTAAAGTCTCTGCGCAGCCACAAAAAGCGAAAGTGGCACCAGTAGAGAAAAAAGAAGAAAAACCAACTGCTCCTCGCATGAAATATGTCGTGATGGCAGGCGCAGCAGCGTTGTTTATGGCAATCGCAGCCGTTGCACCAGCAGCGTTTTTATCACATTTCACCGTATTCGTATTGGCTTGTGTAGTGGGTTATTACGTGGTTTGGAATGTCAGCCACGCATTACATACACCACTTATGGCAGTAACCAATGCGATTTCAGGCATCATCATTGTGGGTGCATTATTACAAATTGCACAAGGTAACTTTTTTATTAGCATCTTAGCATTTATTGCTATTTTAGTCGCAAGTATCAATATTTTCGGGGGATTCAAAGTTACCCAACGTATGCTTGCCATGTTTAGAAAAGATTAAGGAGTAAGCAATGTCTGAAGGTTTAGTACAAGCTGCTTATATCGTTGCAGCATTACTTTTCATTATGAGCTTAGCAGGTCTTTCTAAACACGAAACTGCAAAAGCAGGTTGTTGGTATGGTATTGTCGGTATGGCAATCGCCTTAGTTGCAACCATTTTCGGTCCAAAATCAGAAGGTACATTTTGGATTTTAATTGCAATGGCGATTGGTGCAGTAATTGGTATCAAACGTGCATTAAAAGTTGAAATGACCGAAATGCCTGAGCTTGTGGCGATTTTACATAGTTTTGTAGGTTTAGCGGCAGTATTAGTTGGCTTTAATAGCTATGGTTTACACCACGAGGCTGCAATGCCAGCCAATTTAGATGCAGCAGCACAAGCAGCGTTTTTAGCTGAGCAACAAGTATTAAGCAATATCCACAATGTGGAAGTATTCCTTGGTATCTTTATCGGTGCAGTAACCTTTACTGGTTCGGTGGTGGCATTTGGTAAATTACGCGGGATTATTGATTCAAAAGCATTAACTTTACCACATCGTCATAAATTAAATTTAGCGGCGATTATTGTTTCTGCATTATTGATGGTGTCATTCTTAAATAGCCCGGAAAATATCTTCCCTGTGTTATTAATGACAGCGATTGCATTAGCGTTTGGTTGGCATTTAGTGGCATCAATCGGTGGTGCGGATATGCCAGTTGTGGTGTCAATGTTGAACTCTTATTCTGGTTGGGCAGCGGCAGCAGCAGGCTTTATGCTAAGCAATGACTTGTTAATTGTAACAGGCGCATTAGTAGGTTCATCAGGTGCGATTCTTTCTTACATTATGTGTAAAGCAATGAACCGTTCTTTCATCAGCGTTATTGCTGGTGGTTTCGGTAACGATCCAGTTGCAAGTAGCGATGAAGAGCAAGGTGAACACCGTGAAACTACCGCAGAAGAAGTGGCTGAATTACTTAAAAACTCAAGCTCTGTTATTATCACTCCGGGATATGGTATGGCTGTTGCGCAAGCGCAATATCCAGTAGCTGAAATTACCCAAAAATTGCGTGAGCGTGGAGTGAATGTCCGTTTTGGTATCCACCCTGTTGCAGGTCGCTTACCGGGTCATATGAACGTATTACTTGCGGAAGCGAAAGTGCCTTACGATATCGTATTAGAAATGGACGAAATTAACGAAGATTTCTCTGATACGGATACGGTATTGGTCATTGGTGCAAACGACACTGTAAACCCAGCTGCAATGGACGATCCAAACAGCCCAATCGCAGGTATGCCAGTGTTAGAAGTCTGGAAAGCACAAAACGTCATCGTATTCAAACGATCAATGAATACGGGTTATGCAGGCGTACAAAATCCATTGTTCTTTAAAGACAACACCCAAATGCTCTTTGGTGATGCAAAAGATCGCGTGGATGATATTTTGAAAGCGCTATAATTGATTAAAGGGAATGCAAGTCATTCCCTTTTTGTTATGATTTTGATGTAAAATTAATAAAAAACTACCGCACTTTTGATTAAAAGTGCGGTCATTTTTTCTGTTTTTTTGAGATGTAATGATGATTGAACCGAATATTGAAATTCATCCTTTCCCACCTATTTTCCCATTACAAGCCACTGTCATGATGATGGGAACGTTTCCTCCTAAAGAGGATAAGCGTTGTATGCATTTTCATTATCCTAATTTTCAAAATGATATGTGGCGAATTTATGGGCTGATATTTTTCAATGATCCTCAGTATTTTCAAGTATCGGGTGAGAAACGTTTTGACCCTGTGCGTATTGAAGCATTTTTACGTGAATGGGGGATTGGCTTATGTTCGACTATTCATAGTGCCATTCGTGAAAAGGATAATGCATCAGACAAATTTTTAACGGTAGTGGAGCCTGTTGATTTATCCGCAGTGTTGAAGGAAGTGCCAAATTGCCGTTGGTTATTTACTACAGGTGGTAAAGCTACTGAAACTATTTTGAGCTTATTGCCTGAAAAGATTAAAGCACCGAAAACCAACCAGTTTGTCAGCTTTCATTATGCGAGGCGAGAATTGCATTTGTATCGCTTACCCTCAACCTCAAGAGCCTATCCGATGAGCTTAGAAAACAAAGCAAAATCTTACCGCACTTTTTTCGAATTGGCGGGTTTTAAATTACCGTATTTTGAATGAATTATATCTTAAGCAAAATAGGGAAATAGTCATCGTCAATAAATCTAAACTTTGTTAAGATAAAGTTCATTTTATTGATTATTTTTTAGGAGACACTATGCATTGCCCTTTTTGTTCTACTGAAGAAACTAAAGTGATTGACAGTCGTTTGGTGTCTGATGGTTATCAAGTACGCCGTCGTCGTGAATGTGGAAATTGTCATGAGCGTTTCACTACTTTTGAAACCGCTGAGTTAATCATTCCCAAAATTATTAAAAATGATGGCACACGTGAACCCTTTAATGAGGAAAAATTACGTCGAGGCATTCAACATGCATTAGAAAAACGTCCAGTAAGCGCCGATGATGTAGAGCAAGCAATCAGTCATATTATTCATCGTTTACGTACAACGGGGGAGCGTGAAGTCCCAAGCAAATTAGTTGGCACGTTAGCGATGGAAGAATTAAAAAAATTAGACAAAGTCGCTTATATTCGTTTTGCATCAGTGTATTTAAGCTTTGATGATATTAACCAGTTTAGTAAAGAAATTGAAAATTTAAGGGATTAAAATGAGCGAGTTTAGCGCGCAAGATGCCGTATTTATGCAAATGGCGTTGGATCTTGCACAACAAGGTCAATTTACCACAACACCTAATCCATCAGTGGGTTGTGTGTTGGTAAAAGATGGCAGTATTGTTGGAAAAGGTTTTCATTTTAAAGCAGGTGAACCGCACGCAGAAGTGATGGCATTGCGTGATGCAGGCGAGCAAGCCAAAGGTGCTACGGCTTATGTGACCTTAGAGCCTTGTTCTCACTTTGGGCGTACGCCACCTTGTGCAAAAGGTTTAATTGAAGCTGGCGTGGCGAGAGTGGTGAGTGCAATGCGTGATCCTAATCCACAAGTGGCAGGCAAAGGCTTGCAAATGTTAGCAGAGCAAGGGATCGAAAGTGCGGTCGGTTTATTAGAAGAAAAAGCAGAGTGGTTGAATCGTGGCTTTTTAAAACGTATGCGTACAGGCAAGCCATTTGTTCAGCTTAAAATGGCAATGAGTTTAGACGGACGCACAGCGTTGGCAAATGGCGAAAGCAAGTGGATTACAAGCGAGTTATCACGTCAAGATGTTCAGGTAGAACGAGCAAAAGCTTCAGCAATTTTGTCCGCAAGTAGTACTGTTATTGCTGATGATCCTTTGTTAAATGTTCGTTGGGAGCAATTACCAAAACAGGTTCAACAACAATATAAACACGAAAATCTGCGCCAGCCAATTCGTGTAATTTTAGATTCCCAAAATCAAGTTCAACCGACACAACGCTTATTCCAAGTGGATTCGCCAGTTTGGTTTGTAAGTAAATCTGAACGTGATTTATCTGGCTATCCACAATCTTGTGAGCAAATTATTTTAGAAGATAAGGCAGAATATCTTCACAATTTAATGCTTGAACTTGGTAAACGTCAAATTAATACATTGTGGATTGAAGCCGGTGCGACTTTAGCAGGGGCTTTAATTGAAGCGAATTTAGTCGATGAATTAATTATTTATACTGCGCCAAAATTATTGGGCGATGAGGCAAGAGGATTATGCAAATTGCCACATTTGAACAAATTAGCGGATGCTTCACAATGGAAATTGCACTCAATCGAAAGGATCGGAGATGATGTGAAGTCTATTTATCATCCAATCGTTAGGGAGCCAAAATGTTAAAAAAACTTATCCGCTCAGTGTTTATTGGTTTAGCCTGTGCAGCATTTATCTTATTTGCGTTACCTAAAGTCAATCAATTAAATCTTTTTCAATCAGAACCAATGTCATTCAAAGAGGCGGTGCGTATAGCGTCGCCAGCGGTTGTGAATGTCTATAACCGCTCTTTTTCATCAAATAGTGGCGATCAGCTTGAAGTAGGCAATTTGGGATCTGGCGTGATTATGTCAAAAGATGGCTATATTTTAACGAATAAACACGTCATTCAAAATGCTGATCAAATTGTGGTCGCTTTGCAAAATGGGCAAATTTTTGATGCTAGCTTAATTGGTTCAGATAGTTTGACAGATCTTGCAGTATTAAAAATTCGAGCAGATAACCTTTCTACCATTCCCCAAAATTTAAAGCGACAATCTTACGTTGGTGATGTTGTGCTTGCGATTGGTAACCCATATAACTTAGGGCAAAGTGTTTCACAAGGGATTATTAGTGCAGTTGGACGTAATGCAGTAGGGGATTTTGTTGGGCGTCAAAACTTTATTCAAACTGATGCATCAGTCAATCGAGGTAATTCTGGTGGGGCACTGATTAACTCACTAGGTGAGCTCATCGGCATTAATACCTTAAGTATTGGTAAAACGTCCAGTGAAATTGCGGAAGGTCTGAGCTTTGCGATTCCAATTGAGCTTGCCAATGATGTGATGAAGAAAATTATCCGTGATGGGCGTGTGATCCGTGGTTATTTTGGCGTACAAAGCGATATTTTATTTAATAATGGGCAAGGGGTTAGCGTTGAAAAAGGCATTTTAATTACTAATGTGAGTCCAGATAGTCCCGCGGGTAAGGCCGGCGTGCAAGCGGGTGACATTATTTTAAAAGTGGGTGATGTAGATGCTATTTCACCTGCACAAATGATGCAAGTTATTAGTAATACACGCCCTAATACCCAGTTAAATGTACTTATTTTACGCC
The DNA here is from genome assembly GCF_900186835.1 of Pasteurella dagmatis. Lineage (NCBI taxonomy): Bacteria > Pseudomonadati > Pseudomonadota > Gammaproteobacteria > Pasteurellales > Pasteurellaceae > Pasteurella > Pasteurella dagmatis. The sequence continues at coordinate 1,039,337 of NZ_LT906448.1, read as the reverse complement.
TTGGTAAGCAAATTGAATTACCTGTTATTATTGAAGAATATCCAAGTAACTAGTTATGCCAAAAATAAAAATTCAAACCAGTCATTTTTTTGCTTGTTTAGATCGTTTGAAATTAATTCAACGCTGGTCTTTAATGCGCAATCTTGAGAAAGAAAATTTAGCGGAGCATAGCTTGCAAGTGGCTTTTGTGGCTCACGCATTAGCCTTAATTAAAAATCAGTTTTATCAGGGGCAAGTGAATGCTGATAAAATTGCAGTGATAGCGATGTATCACGATACATCAGAGATTTTCACAGGTGATTTGCCTACACCAATCAAATATTTTAATGCGGAAATTACCCAAGCATATAAAGAGATTGAAAGTGCGGCGGAATTACATTTAATTTCGTTATTACCGCCAGAGTTACAATCCACTTTTTCACCTTATCTCAATTCAGAAAAATTTTCGCCTGAAGAGAAACATATCGTTAAGCAAGCAGATTTAATTTGTGCTTATATCAAAGCACAATTTGAGCTTGAAAATGGCAACCAAGAATTTAAGGCTGCGAAAGGGCGTTTAGAAACATTGATGAATCAATGGTATAGTGAGGAAATGGACTATTTTATTCAGGTCTTTATTCCAAGCTTTGGCAAGCCAATTGATGAAATTGCGTTGTCTTAATTAAGTAAAAAATGGTTATAGATAATAAAGAAGTGCGGTAATTTTCTAAAAAATTTTAAGAAAATTACCGCACTTCTATTATTCAGGTATTTATTTTTGATGGGGTTGACGTGTGTTGGTATTGACTAAATTACGCATCAATAACGCATAATCTAATTGTACATCTTTAGGCACGTCTAAGAATACAAAATGCCCATCACCTAAGCCAGCTTCCACTTCTTCATTTTTGCGGTTAAGCATACGTTGGATTTTGAATATGATGTTACCTTTTGGTGTCATCATTTCCACTTCATCTCCAAGCAAAAATTTATTTTTTACAGCTACTTCAGCCATGCCTTGCTCGTTACGTTTACCTGTAAACTCGCCGACAAATTGTTGGCGTTCAGAGATCGAATAACCGTAGTCATAGTTTTGATACTCATCGTGCGTATGACGTCGCAAGAAGCCTTCTGTGTAACCACGATGCGCTAAGGATTCTAAAGTATCCATTAAATTTTCATCAAATGGTTTACCTACAACAGCATCATCAATGGCTTTACGATACACTTGCGCAGTTCTAGCACAATAGTAGAAAGATTTAGTACGACCTTCGATTTTTAATGAATGTACACCAAGTGCGGTCAATTTTTCCACGTGTTGAACGGCACGTAGATCTTTTGAATTCATAATGTAAGTGCCGTGCTCATCTTCAAAGGCTGACATTTGTTCTTCAGGGCGTTGGCTTTCTGCAAGTAAGAACACTTTGCTAGTGGTATCGCCTTCACCTAGAGTGGGTGCCACATTTTTCACTGGAATTTCTTCACCCACATTAACGATATTGCCAATTTCATCTTCTTTTGCTTCGGTCACGCTATATTCCCAACGACAGGCGTTTGTGCAAGTGCCTTGGTTTGGATCGCGTTTGTTAATGTAGCCTGATAATAAGCAACGGCCAGAATACGCCATACACAAGGCACCGTGTACGAATACTTCAATTTCCATATCTGGCACTTGTTGGCGAATTTCTGCGATTTCATCTAATGAAAGCTCTCGGGATAAAATTACACGTGTTAATCCCATTTGTTTCCAGAATTTTACTGATGCCCAGTTTACTGCATTGGCTTGTACTGATAGGTGGATCGCAACATGAGGGAAATGTTCGCGAACTAACATAATCAAGCCAGGATCAGACATAATTAATGCATCTGGTCCCATTGCAATCACTGGTTCTAAATCGCGGATAAAAGTTTTTAATTTTGAGTTGTGCGGTGCAATATTCACCACAACATAGAATTTTTTGCCTAAAGCGTGTGCTTCATCAATACCAATTTTTAAATTAGCATGATTAAATTCATTGTTACGCACACGTAAACTATAACGAGGTTGACCTGCATAAACCGCGTCAGCACCATAAGCGAAGGCATAACGCATATTTTTTAATGAGCCAGCAGGCGAGAGAAGCTCAGGAGTAAAAGTAGTCATAAATTTTCCGTTAGTCTGATTACAAGTCAGTAACCTACTGAAGTAGGTATTTAAAGGGGGATATTTTAGGGGGATTTTGGACTTTGTAAAGCAGAAACGCTCGACATCATTTGATTAATTAAAAGTTAAAAGTGCAGTTAAATTTTTTTATCGTTTTCTATTTCAATATGAAATAAAAATTTTGAAAAATTAACCGCACTTTAAAGAGTGAAAAAGGTTTATTTTGCTGGTTTTTCCATTGGCTCTGTTGCAGGTTTATTCGGTTCTTCACTCATTTCTGCTCCTGTGGCTTCACCTGCTACTACTGGTGCTTCAGTTGTAGCCTCAGGGATTGACTCTTCTTTTGGTGATAATATTTCCTCAATTTCAGCCAGCGTTTTACCATTAATGAATGTTTTTCCATCTTTGGTTTGAATTTCACTTACGTAAGCATCCCCATCTTCTTTAAGGAATGGGGGGATGTCTGCATTAGATGAAATCATAAATTGGTTTAACATTTCCCAGAATGGACTTTTTTTACGAGCCGCTATAACTTGTTCATTTGGGCTTAACAAGCTTTTCGCGATAGTAATTTTGCTATCGAAAATTATTTTATTCAAAATATCAGGTGAGAATAAAGTGCCTGTTATTTTTTGTGCATCAAAATTAAGATTCAATGCCGCATTTACCGTACTTGCTTGGCTATTCGGTTGTGTATCTAATTGTAAATCTAGTTTTCCATCTTCAATTTTGACAGCTAAATTGTGCCACAGTGAATCAAGTTGTTTGATATTTGTATCAAGTGATAAGTTTTGTTTGCAAAGATCTTTGTAATACTCACTTGAGACACAAGAATATGGGATGAAGATCTCTTTGATATGGTCAAATATCATTGGTAATTCAAGCTTGAATTGTTGTACTTCGACATTTCCATCCTTATGACTGAATTTGTTGAGTGAGGCATTCAAAGCTACTTTATATTGATTATTTTCAGCAGGTTCATCTTGGTAATCAATTTCAAGTTCACTAAGATTGACGATATTGCCGTAATTTAACGCTTTAAGTTTAAATTGATTTTGATTTTTTTCTTTAAAGCCTTCTGCAAGCTGATTTAACGCATTTTTAAATGCTTCATCATCTTTTACTGGATAGTTATGTTTCGTATTCGATAATTTCACATAGAAAGGCACAAACGCTAAACGCTTTTCTAAATCCATTTGAGCAATGCTGTATTTGGAATTTAGCCCATTAAGAGTAATGAAATCAGTTTCTATAGCATTACTTAGATTGATTCTTGCTTGTCCTAAATTCCACTCAAATTCCATTTGTGTGTCTTTTTTATCTTTATGATCAGAATTCAGTGAGAAACTAATATCTTTCAAATTAATGAATGGTTTATCTTTTTCTGGGATGATAAGTTCTTGTAGCGTAATTTTGCTTTTTACCCCCTCATTATTTATCAACAACTCAACCAATGTTGTAAGTGCATCAGAAAGCGAAGGTGTATTATGAATAAACTTTTCTACTTCTTGGTAAAAATTCACGTGATTTGGTACCGCACTTTGTTGTAATGTCGCATCAAGCTGATTAATGATGATATTTTCTTGAGGCGATTTTTTGTATTTATTTGAAAGGATAATTTTTTTGCTATTAAATCTCGTATCAGTATCAAAATGTATTTCAGATAGATTTTTCTCAAAATCATATTCAGCATCTTCTAATTTAATATGCGTATTTTCGCCATTTAATAAGAATATATCCGCATTTTTTAAATTTAATTCAATAGAAGTGACATCATATTGATGTTCATCAATGGGAGTTAATACAAATTGTCCTTTCAAACCTTCAACTCTATTTTTAGAATCATAATTAAAGGCAGAGAGGTTACTTGTAATCTGCATTGATTTAGTTTTTGAGGCATAATTTATATTAATTTCAAGTTGTTGTGGTTTATTGGTTAGATCACGAAAATCTGTCAAAATTTGTGACTGCAAATAATCCCCAACAACCGAAAATTGGCTATTAATGATATTTTTATCAATGGTGATATTAAGCTTTTTATTTAATTCGTGGATGAGCTGTTGGGGGATTTTTGATTCTGCAGTGATTGCAAAAGGCAATGCGATTAAGTCTGTGGTGATAATATTTGTTTTTTTCTGTTGAGCATCTTCTAAAGTAATGACTAATTCACGTCCAAAGAAATTACGTTTTTTCTCAACAACATTGATGGTAAAACGATCTTTGATATGGTAAGGAAACTGTTGTAAGTTTTGATCGATTTTATGATTTGTATAGAACTGTGCGGATATTCCTAAGGCTAGTGCGATACTGGTCAGCAGCAATGTGATTTTTGTTTTTTTACTCATATTTTCCCCATTCACTCCTTGTGCCTATCTCTTATTTTATTGTGTAGATTAATGATAAAGCGGATAAAATTTCTTGAAGTATAACGAATTACATTCACTAGCACAAATTCCTTGATTATGAATTCAATTCATTTCAGCAATGAATTTTTTTAAATTGACACACTGATATGATAATTGTTAATTTGGATGTATAGACATCTAAATGCAAGAGGGATCATATGAGTTATGCAAAAGAGATTGATACGTTAAATCAACATATTGCAGATTTAAACGGTAAAATAAATGTGTCATTTGAATTTTTTCCTCCTAAAAATGAAAAAATGGAAAACATTTTATGGGACTCAATTCACCGCTTAAAGGTGTTAAAACCTAAGTTTGTTTCAGTCACTTATGGTGCGAATTCAGGAGAACGTGATCGTACACACTCGGTAGTGAAAAATATTAAACAACAGACAGGTTTAGATGCCGCACCACATTTAACTGGCATTGATGCAACACCAGAAGAGCTTGTAGAAATTGCAAAAGATTATTGGAATAGTGGCATTCGTCGTATTGTTGCATTGAGAGGAGATGAACCAAAAGGCTACGCTAAAAAGCCATTTTATGCTTCCGATTTAGTGTCGCTTTTACGTTCAGTGGCGGATTTCGATATTTCTGTTGCGGCTTATCCTGAGGTTCACCCTGAAGCAAAGTCAGCACAAGCGGACCTCATTAATTTAAAGCGTAAGATCGATGCTGGTGCTAATCATGTGATTACACAATTTTTCTTTGATATTGATAGCTATCTGCGTTTTCGTGATCGTTGTGCATCCATTGGAATTGATGCGGAGATAGTGCCGGGGATTTTACCTGTGACAAACTTTAAACAATTAGTGAAAATGGCGGCGATTACTAATGTGAAAATTCCTGCTTGGTTAGCCAAAAATTATGAGGGGCTAGACGATGATCAAACTACCCGTAATTTAGTGGCGGCAAGTGTAGCAATGGATATGGTGAGGGTGCTGTCACGCGAAGGAGTAAATGATTTCCACTTTTATACTTTAAACCGTAGTGAATTAACGTATGCGATTTGCCATACTTTAGGCGTGCGCCCAGCTTAATTTTATATTGAGATAAAGAAAAGCCCTAACAATGGTGTTAGGGCTTTGTGCATTATTTTGCAATACGTTTGTATTTCATACGATGTGGCTGTGTAGCTTCAGCTCCAAATGTTTTCTTTTTCCATTCTTCATAGTCAGAGAAGTTACCTTCGTAGAATGTCACTTTGCCTTCATCACCGTAATCTAAAATATGTGTTGCGATACGGTCTAAGAACCAACGGTCGTGCGAGATAACCATTGCACAGCCTGGGAATTCTAAGATCGCGTTTTCAAGAGCCCGCAAGGTTTCAACGTCAAGGTCGTTGGTTGGTTCATCTAGTAACAGTACGTTACCGCCAGCTTGTAACAGTTTAGCTAGGTGTAAACGACCACGCTCACCACCAGATAATTCACCTACGCGTTTTTGTTGATCAACACCTTTAAAGTTGAAACGGCCAACATAAGCGCGGCTTGGAATTTCAAAGTTTCCAATACGTAAGATATCTTGGCCATTAGATACTTCTTCCCAAACGGTTTTCTTGTCGTCCATTGCATCACGGAACTGATCCACAGAGGCTAATACAACAGTATCACCTAATGTTACTGTCCCCGCATCTGGTTTTTCTTGGCCTGAAAGGATACGGAATAGAGTCGATTTTCCCGCACCGTTTGGACCAATGATCCCGACAATTGCTCCTTTAGGAATACTAAATGAGAGATTATCAATTAATGTACGATCACCATAAGATTTTGTTAAACCTTGAACCTCAATCACTTTGTCACCTAAACGTGGACCTGGTGGAATAAAGAGCTCGTTAGTTTCGTTACGTTTTTGATATTCGCCACTGTTAAGTTCTTCAAAGCGAGCCATACGTGCTTTGCTTTTCGCTTGACGACCTTTTGGATTTTGGCGAACCCATTCTAACTCTTTCTCAATGGATTTTTGACGTGCAGATTCTGCAGCTTGCTCTTGTGCTAAACGTTTCTCTTTTTGCTCTAACCAAGAAGAGTAGTTACCTTCCCAAGGAATACCTTCACCTCGGTCAAGCTCTAAGATCCAACCAGCTACATTATCTAAGAAGTAACGGTCGTGGGTAATTGCCACAACAGTACCTTCATAGTCGTGTAAGAAGCGCTCTAACCATGCCACAGATTCTGCGTCTAAGTGGTTGGTTGGCTCGTCTAATAATAACATATCTGGTTTTTCAAGTAATAAACGGCAAAGTGCTACACGACGACGCTCTCCACCTGATAAATGCTCAATTTTGGCATCCCATTCAGGTAAACGTAGTGCATCTGCAGCACGTTCTAATTGGTTATCGAGATTATGTCCATCGTGTGCTTGAATAATCGCTTCTAATTCAGCTTGTTCTGCAGCAAGTTTATCGAAATCAGCATCTGGATCAGCATATAATGCATAAACTTCATCTAAACGAGTTAAAGCATTTTTCACTTCGCTAACAGCTTCTTCAATTGCTTCACGTACAGTTTGTTGAGGATCTAATTTTGGTTCTTGTGGAAGATAACCAATTTTAATTCCTGGTTGTGGGCGTGCTTCCCCTTCGATTTCTTTATCGATACCTGCCATAATACGGAGTAGTGTCGATTTACCTGCACCGTTTAAACCGAGAACCCCGATTTTTGCTCCAGGAAAGAAGCTTAAAGAAATATCTTTTAAAATATGACGTTTCGGTGGAACAATCTTACCGACACGATGCATAGTATAAACAAATTGTGATGACATAAGTTTCTCTCAATCTATATAGTGAAAAGTGCGGTTATTTTACTTGAAATTTGGTAGATTAGCTAACTTACAGATAAAAAAAACCCTCCATCAATGGAGGGTAGGAAAGTAGTTTAGCTATTTATGATTATTTTATTTAGGAACTTTATGAATATCAAGCAATCACTTGACGAGTTGTATTTTACATAAATTTACAGAATGTCAAAACTATTTTTACAATAAATTTGATGAATATCACAAAAAAAACGTTTTTATGGTTATTTTTTAACCATATGGAAATGAAATATGATTAATTAGGTAAGAAATAATAAGCGAACTAATAAAATTATCCCTTTTTTTAATAAGTTAGGATAATATGAATTCTAGATTTCTATTTAAGGTGCCATTTATGAAACGATTCCTTTTTATACTTTGTGTAAGCCTTTTCTCAACACAATTATTTGCTCATCCACATGCATTTATTGAAATGCGAACCAAAGTATTAGTGGAAGACCAAAAACTCATTGGTTTTTCTATGGAATGGATTTTAGATGAAGCGAGTTCTGCCGCAGTGCTTTATGATATTCGTCAAACTAAGGGCGATAAAAAGGCATTACAAAATTTGATTGATGAGGTAATGGGTAACATTGTAAGTGAGCATTACTTCAGTTACTTATTTGATAAACAAAATAATAAGATCAAATACAGTGCTTTCCCGCGTAACACTGGAATGAAATCAAGTGGCAGCCAAGTTTTATATCATTTTGATTTTTTACTTTCGAAACCACGTGAACTAAAAGACGATGAATTTACTCTAATGACTTATGATCCCACTTATTATGTATCGATGTATTACGATCCTGAAGTGAAAAGTGCGGTCGATTTTTCACAAATTTCATCTTATTGTCGTGGAGAAGTCATAGAACCAAAAGTTGATGAAAAAATTCGACTTTACGCAAACTCTCTTGATCAAAGTCAACGAGATGAAGATGATTCTTTAGGTGTTATTTTTGCTCAGAAAGTGAAGTTAATATGCAAATAAAATTTCCCAGTAAATATCTTGCTATATTGTTATTGCTTGGATTAGGCGGTTATTTTTTATTTCCTTATCTTTTTTTTCAAATAGCCAACTGGCAGCGTGATTTCAATCAATTGATGTCGGGCTATTTACATCAAATTAATTTACACCAAACTTCAGCAGGTATTGGCTTAATTATTGTCAGTTTTTTGTATGGCGTATTCCATGCATTAGGTCCTGGGCACGGTAAATTTATTATCGCTACCTATTTAACCACTCACCAAACACAGCTAAAAACGAGTATTAAACTCACACTACTGTCTTCGTTAACTCAAGGATTGGTGGCTATTTTAGCCACTTTAGTCGTTGTCGTGATTCTTAATTTATCTTCTCGTTACTTTAAATTAAGCCAACTTTGGTTAGAAAGGGGAGCATTTGGACTGATGTTATTGCTTGGGCTTTATTGGTGTTTGCGTTATGGCAAACAATGGTATCTGCAATCACGCCAACAAAAAGCACAATTCAAGCCTAAAATGACTGCGTTTAATGTATTAAATATTGCAATTTCACCAATAAAAGTCGGACAAAGTGCGGTCAAAATTTCAAATATTTCCTATTCTGAATCTTGCGGATGTGGTCACCAACATGCGCCAAATCAAGCGCAGCTTTCACAAGCGAATGATTGGAAATCACAGGCTCTACTTGTGTTAAGTATTGGTATACGCCCTTGTTCTGGTGCTATTTTTATTTTGTTTTTCGCTTATATGATTGATTTGTATTGGTGGGGCGTTTTAGCTACGCTAGCAATGGCGATTGGTACTGGGTTAACGCTTTCGCTGTTTGCTTTATTAGTCAGATATGCAAGAGAAACAGCTATAAAAGTAGGAAAATGGTATCAATTTTTGGGATACACACGACAAAATGCTGATGTGTTAATTAAAGCGATTGGTGGAGCAATTTTAATCTTTTTTGCTACTGGATTGTTGTATGGGACAACATTACCGTTACAAGGTGGTGCAGTGTTGTTTGGTAGTTAAATAAAAAGTGTAATAAAAATGGGGAAGTTGAGCTCCCCATTTTTATTGATTAAATTTTTTATTAAACTGCACTTTGAATTAAGTAGAGTGTATAAGATACGTAGCTTAATAATAAAACGAAACCTGAAAAACGACCAATTTTCCCACCACGTTTACAGGCAACATAGCCTAATACAAATAAGAAGAGTGTTAACCCTGTCATTGTTGAGATATCACGTGATAAAATTTCTGCTTCAGCTTGAATTGGCGTAATCGCTCCAGCCAAACCAACAACCGCCAATGTGTTATATAAGTTTGAACCAATAATGTTTCCTACTGCAAGATCAACATCGCCTTTACGCGCAGCTGCAATTGAGGCTGCAACTTCAGGTAAGGATGTGCCTACTGCGACAATAGTTAAACCAATGATGAGATCACTTACACCGAAATGACTAGCTACAGTAGTCGCTCCCCAAACTAATAATTGAGAGCTTAAAATAAGTAATGTTAAGCCACCAATAATCCAAAAAAGAGAGGCTTTGAGAGACATAGCTTCTTCTGGTTCATCTTCAGCATAAGCTGCCTGAATAGACGCTCTTTGTTTTTTACTTGACCAAATTGTCCACATCACATAGATAGCAAAAATGACTAAAAGAATGATAGCTTCGAGTTGACCGAGTTGAAAGTCCAATAAGAAATAAATAGATAAAGCTGTAACCGCAATTAAAATCGGAAGCTCTTTTTTGATCACGCTGAAATGTACACTTAATGGTTTAATCAAGGCAGTTAAACCAAGAATCAGGGCGATATTAGTGATGTTAGAACCGTAGGCATTACCTAATGCAATACCTGGGCTACCATTGATAGCAGATAAGGCAGATACTACCATTTCTGGCATAGAAGTACCAAAACCAATAATTAAAATACCAATTAGTAATTGAGACATACCAAGATAGCGTGCAAGTGTTGCAGAGCCATCAACAAAACGATCTGCACTCCAGACCAAAATAACTAAGCCAGCAACGATAGCAAGAGAAGCTTCTAATAACATTCAAAATCCTATGTAATTGTAATGATGTGTCAAGTTCATACGAAATGAGTTGTGTATCTTATATGGAATTAAATCTAAAGAGAAGAGAAAAAATAAAAGCCCATAAGGAGGATATGGGCTTAAAAACTCTTTTGGTAAAAATGAAACTTCTATAAAAGGAGACAAATAAAAGCTCACCAAAAGAAAAAATTTGGCTCCTCCTGCTGGACTTGAACCAGCGACATACGGATTAACAGTCCGCCGTTCTACCGACTGAACTAAGGAGGAAAAATTCTTTATCACAAGGAATTTAGGTGGCGTATAATAATGATCTTGGTTACCGTTGTCAACAGTAAAAATTAAAAAATTATCTTTTTTTTCGCTACTTTTTATATCCACAGAACCTGTGGATAACTCTGTGAGTTCTTTTATAAAAAAGAACTAGAAAGTTGATAACTACTGGTATCACGGCGTTTGGTTATGGAATTGGTTGCAAAATGACATTTTCTTTATTTTCAATGAGTTAATAAAAATCTACAAAAATTTTTAATTTTTTTTCAATAATTGTGAGCTTTATAACTTGACAAATATAAGTCTGTGTAAAACTTAGATTTTTTAAATCGGAAATTAGTATAAAAATTGTGGTAAAATTGACCGCACTTTTTAGCCTTTACACGCTTTTACACAATATCAAATTATGTCACAAAAAATTAATACAAAACCCTTTATTTTACACTCGGATTTCTCACCTTCAGGGGATCAACCACAAGCCATTACACAGTTGATTGAAGGGTTAGAAAATGGTCTTGCACATCAAACGTTACTCGGCGTAACTGGGTCTGGTAAAACATTTACCATTGCGAATGTTATTGCAAAATTAAATCGTCCTGCAATGTTACTTGCACCAAATAAAACATTAGCAGCACAACTTTATGCTGAAATGAAAGCCTTTTTTCCAGAAAATGCAGTGGAATATTTCGTTTCTTACTATGATTATTATCAGCCTGAAGCCTATGTACCGAGTAGTGATACTTTTATTGAAAAAGATGCGTCTATTAATGATCAGATTGAACAGATGCGTTTGTCAGCCACGAAATCCTTTTTAGAACGCAGAGATACTATTGTAGTAGCATCGGTTTCGGCAATTTATGGATTGGGTGACCCTGATTCTTACCTCAAAATGATGTTGCATCTACAAGCTGGTGCAATTATTAATCAACGCCAAATTTTGGCGCAATTGGCAGAATTACAATATACCCGTAATGATCAAGCTTTCCAACGCGGCACATTTCGTGTGCGTGGTGAGATTATTGATATTTTCCCAGCAGAATCTGATGATAAAGCAGTGAGAGTTGAATTATTTGATGATGAAATTGAGCGTCTAAGTTTATTTGATCCATTAACAGGAACAAATTTTGGTGCTGTACCTCGTTATACGATTTATCCAAAAACGCACTATGTGACCCCAAGAGAGCGTATTTTAGATGCGATTGAAAAAATCAAAGAGGAGCTCGCAGAACGTAAGAAGTTTTTATTGGAAAATAATAAGTTATTGGAAGAGCAGCGTATTACACAACGTACTCAATTTGATATTGAAATGATGAATGAGCTAGGTTATTGCTCGGGCATTGAAAACTATTCACGTTACTTGTCTGGAAGAAAAGAGGGCGAGCCTCCCCCAACATTATTTGACTATATTCCATCAGACGGTTTGTTGATTATTGATGAATCCCATGTGACAGTACCACAAATTGGTGGTATGTATCGTGGAGACAGATCTCGCAAAGAAACATTGGTCGAATATGGTTTCCGTTTGCCCTCCGCCTTAGACAATCGTCCATTACGTTTTGAAGAATTTGAACGTTTAGCACCACAAACAATTTATGTTTCTGCGACTCCAGGTCCTTATGAATTAGAAAAGTCAAATGGTGAAATTATTGATCAAGTTGTTCGTCCAACAGGCTTGCTAGATCCTGAAATTGAAATTCGCCCAGTGGCAATCCAAGTAGATGACCTGTTGTCAGAAGCACGCCAAAGAGCGGAGCAAAATGAACGAGTTTTAGTGACTACGCTTACAAAGAAAATGGCGGAAGATTTAACAGATTATTTAGATGAACACGGTATTCGAGTGCGTTATTTACATTCGGATATTGATACTGTTGAACGTGTGGAAATTATTAGAGATCTGCGTTTAGGGGAGTTTGATGTTTTGGTTGGGATCAATTTATTACGAGAAGGCTTGGATATCCCAGAAGTGTCGTTAGTGGCAATTTTAGATGCGGACAAAGAAGGTTTCTTACGTTCTGAACGTTCACTCATCCAAACCATTGGACGTGCTGCGCGTAACCTCAAAGGTAAAGCAATTTTGTATGCGGATCGTATTACTAATTCAATGGAAAAAGCGATTGGCGAAACCAATCGTCGTCGTGAAAAACAAATGAAGTACAACGAAGAACACGGTATTGTGCCACAAGCCTTAAACAAAAAAGTGGGCGAGCTGTTAGATATTGGTCAAGGTGCAAATCAAAAAGCAAAAGCCAATAAAAATGCGAAAAAAGTGGCAGAATCGACCGCACTTTATCAAGTTCCACAAACACCAAAAGAATATCAGCAACAAATTAAAAAGCTGGAACAACAAATGTATAAATATGCGCAAGATCTTGAGTTTGAAAAAGCGGCCGCAGTGCGAGATCAATTACAGCAATTACGAGAACATTTTTTTGAGGTTTAATGTTCTTTAAATAACAAGAATCATTCAGGTTTAAGGAGAAACAAATGAAAGGCGACAAGTTGAGCACCTTACAATTTCAGTTGGAACTATTACGCTTAATTCCAAAATCGCGCCGTATTGGAACTAAAGAATTACAAGAAAAATTGCGTGATAGTGGTTATGAGCGTGATTTGCGTTCTATTCAACGCCATTTATCCAGTTTATATGAACAATTTTGCTACGATTTAGATTGTGACGGAAAAAAACCAGCAGGCTATAAATGGAAAGAAAATAGTAGTGGATTAAATTTACCTTTGTTGAATGAACATCAATCATTGGTGTTAATGTTGGCGAGAGATCAGCTAAAAACGTTATTGCCGCCGAACATTATGAAATCAATGGAACCTTTTTTTGAGCAAGCAAAACGCAATTTATTAGAAGATGATGCGAAAAAAGCGGGTAGTGAGTGGTTAGGTAAAGTTGCTATTGCGCCAACTAGCCAGCCTTTACGCCCAGCAAAAATCAATCAAGAATTTTTTGCCAAAATTAGTACCGCACTTTATCAAAATAAAATGCTGAATATTCGCTACAAAAATCCACAAGGCAAGGAGCATTCTGCTCAAATCAAACCGCTTGCTCTGGTGCAGCAAGGCCCAAGCTGTTATTTAGTGGCGCAATATGAAGACAACAATATTTTCCATTTAGCACTACATCGTTTCCTTGATGTAGAGACTTCCACTTTTACTTTCCAACGCCCAAAAGATTTCAATTTGAAACAATATATGAATGAAGCTCGCTTTGGCTTTGGTATGGGCAAAAAAATTCGCTTAACCTTCCACATAGATCGTCTTCAAGGTTTCTATTTACTCGAAACACCTCTCTCAGATGATCAAAAAGTCATTGAAGAAAATGAGGATTACTATGTACTACAAGCCACCGTTGTCGAAAGTGCAATGCTCAATGGCTGGCTTGCAAGCTATGGTGAAGAGATTTGGAATGTGAAAAAAGAGTATTTATGATAAATTTTTGACTTGTTACACACCTCAAAAGCCTGTTTTTTATTGGAGCAGGCTTTTTTCATATCTCTTGTTTTATAACGACATATTTTGTCGTGTTAATCCGTATTTTTAGCAATAGATAAAGTAAAGAAAAAAGGTGCTATATGAATAGAAAATTATCAGATCAATTATTAGAAGAAAGTCAGTTATTTGATGAAATTAAAGCTTTTGTGATTAACCGTTCTTATGCCTCTATTTCAGAGATACAACGTAAGTTTAAAGTGGGATTTAATCGTGCTGCAAGGATGGTAGATAAGCTTGAAAAGAAAGGCATTATTGCACCAATAAATGATGAGGGGGTTCGTTTATCTAGGGTTATTACAAATGCGCAACAAAAATGGTGGAATGACCTACCCGATGTTTGGAAAAGGGTATTTATCATTCATCTCTATGATAAACCGAAATGTTTTCTACTTGATCACGAATGGACTGAGGATGTGGGTGACCTCCAGCTCAGAGAAAAAACAGATTTGATCAAAATTTTTTGTTTGACGGAAATCTGGTGCTCCAATAATAAATTGATTGTGGATTTACCTGATTTGCGCTATTTCCATCGCCTACGGGATTTGAGCATTCGATCTGCGAGGATTCGTGATATTAGTAAGCTGGCTAATTGTAAAAGTTTGGTCAATGTTGATCTTTCAGGTAATGAAATTCAGGATATTACACCGCTGTGTGAGCTTGATTTATTGGAAAGAGTGAATTTAATCGGTAATCCATTTGAAGATTTAGAGTTAGAAGCAGAGTTGATTGCACGCAGTAATGAGCGTCGTAAGTCTTTTGAAAGATATAGAAAAACGATGGAAGAGCAGATGATCCAAATAGAAAAGTTCTATGACTGCTGATTTGAATAAATTTGTTGAATTAATCAGAATTGCAGATGGAATTTTAATTACTGAAAGGGGTATGAGAATTGATTAAAGAAACTTGGCTAAAAATGACCGCACTTGAAGCGTTAGTTGCATTGGATAGGCTTTTTGAATGTGGAAGTTACGCAGAATTAAATGAGCAATGTTGAGATAAGTATTTCTCAAAGTAAATCGCTATTTTAAATAAGCCTTTAAGCACATTTTTTCATTTGAACAAGCTAGAAAATTATAATATGATTTCGCCCTAAAATTTAGTCGTTGTTTGAAGAGTTTTTAGGGCGTTTTTCTGATATTAATATCAGGAAACTTTTTAATTTTTTACAGGCTCATATCACTTATAATGGTTGAATTCGAGTTGTATATTATGAAACCACTATACCTATAGTGTGCATCTATATTGAAGCAATAAAGTGCTTCAAAATGCACAATTTTCTCCCACAAATAACACATCTGATTAAAAAGCGTCGTTTGTTCAAATGGATAATCAATCAATGAAGAATCTATTTTTTCGCTTTTTATAGACATTTCAGTTTTTACTACGACAACAGAGGAATTAATAATGCATCTCACATCAAGAGAACAAGAAAAGTTGATGCTTTTTCTTGCGGGGGAACTTGCCGTTAAACGTAAAGCACGCGGTGTGAAATTAAATTATCCGGAATCAATCGCATACATTGCGAGTCATTTGCAAGAAGCTGCACGTGATGGAATGACAGTAGCTGAGGTTATGCAATATGGTGCAACTTTGTTGACAGTATCTGATGTAATGGAAGGGGTCGCAGAAATGGTACACGAAGTGCAAATCGAAGCAACCTTCCCAGATGGTACCAAATTAGTAACTGTTCATAATCCGATTAGATAAATTGTAGTAGAGGATAAGAATTTAAATGATTCCAGGTGAATATCAATTAGCAAGTGGCGATATTGAAGCCAATATTGGTCGTAAAACAGTGCAAATCGATGTGGTAAACAAAGGCGATCGACCAATTCAAGTGGGCTCGCATTATCATTTTTTTGAGACCAATAATGCCTTAGAATTTGACCGCACTTTAGCGTGTGGAATGCGTTTAAATGTACCATCAGGTAATGCAATCCGTTTTGAACCGGGGGAAGTAAAAACGGTTGAATTAGTCGAGTTCGGTGGAAACAAAGTGATTTATGGTTTCCAAAACAAAATTGATGGTAAATTAGCTGATGCTGATGAGTAAGGAATAGAGGTAAACGATGGCATTAACAATTCCACGTAGTCAATATGTTGCGACTTTTGGTCCAACGGTTGGGGATAAAGTGCGTTTAGGCGATACGGATTTATGGGCAACTGTCGAACAAGATTTATTAACTAAAGGTGATGAGTGTAAATTTGGCGGAGGTAAATCCGTTCGTGATGGAATGGCACAGTCAAGCACCGCAACTCGTGATAATCCAAATGTATTAGATTTTGTTATCACAAACGTGATGATTATTGATGCAAATTTAGGTGTAATTAAAGCAGATATAGGTATTCGTGATGGACGTATTGCGGGCATTGGCCAAGCGGGAAATCCTGACACAATGGATAATGTGACACCTAATATGATTATTGGTGCAAGTACTGAAGTACATAATGGAACACACTTAATTGCGACAGCGGGTGGTATTGATACACATGTACATTTTATTTGTCCACAACAAGCACAACATGCTATTGAAAACGGAATTACAACCTTAATTGGTGGTGGTTCAGGCCCGGCAGATGGCACGCACGCAACCACTTGTACATCAGGTGCGTTTAACCTTGAACGGATGTTCCAAGCTTGTGAAGCATTACCAGTAAATGTGGGTTTCTTAGGAAAAGGAAACTGTTCAACGCTAGAACCATTAAGAGAACAGGTGCGTGCGGGTGTGTTAGGCTTAAAAATTCACGAAGACTGGGGTGCAACTCACGCAACCATTGATGCTGCATTAAAAGTGGCAGATGAAATGGACATTCAAGTTGCTATTCATACTGATACATTAAATGAATGTGGCTTCTTAGAAGATACAATGAAATCGATTGATGGTCGTGTAATCCACACTTTCCATACGGAAGGTGCTGGTGGTGGCCACGCGCCGGATATCATTCAAGCAGCGATGTATTCAAACGTGTTACCCGCTTCAACCAACCCTACTCGCCCATTTACGGTAAATACCATTGATGAGCATTTGGATATGTTGATGGTATGCCACCATTTAGATAAACGTGTGCCTGAAGATGTTGCATTTGCGGATAGCCGTATTCGCCCAGAAACCATTGCAGCAGAAGATATTCTGCACGATATTGGTGTGTTCTCAATTATGAGTTCAGACTCGCAAGCAATGGGACGAGTAGGCGAAGTGGTTACTCGTACTTGGCAGACCGCTGATAAAATGAAAGGTCAACGTGGTGAGTTAGCTGCACCAAATGGAAGCGAGGGTAATGATAACTTCCGTATTAAGCGTTACATTGCAAAATACACAATTAACCCAGCAATCGCACACGGTATTGCAGAACACGTTGGTTCATTAGAAGTGGGTAAACTTGCGGATATCGTGCTTTGGAAGCCAATGTTCTTTGGTGTGAAGCCTGAATTTGTGATGAAAAAAGGCTTTATTAGCTATGCGAAAATGGGTGACCCAAATGCGTCGATCCCAACTCCACAGCCGATTTTATATCGTCCAATGTACGGTGCACAAGCGAAGGCAAACTGTGAAAGTGCGGTCTATTTTGTGTCACAAGCTGCAGTCGATGCGAATATCAAAGCGCAATACGGCATTGAAAAAGACACTATTGCAGTAAAAGGCTGTCGTGATGTGAGCAAAAAAGACTTAGTCCACAATAGCGAAACCCCAGAAATTACGGTTGATCCAGAACGTTATGAAGTGCGTGTTGATGGTGAGTTGATTACTTGTGAACCTGCTGAAAAAGTTTCTTTAGCACAACGTTATTTCTTATTCTAATCTAAAAATGGTTCAATTTATCGCAAAGACTTTAAATTGAACCCCTTGATGATGCGTTTATTATATATAAGTTGAATGAAAATAATTAATCCAATCCTTCCGATTATGGAAGAAATTTTAGGTAATTTAACCGCACTTCGTGAGGCTAGAAAAATTACAAATCAAAAAATTGAATATGTGGCATTACATTGGTATGAAAGCGAACGAAATATTTTGCGTAAGCCGACACAATCGGGGCGTGAAATTGCCTTTCGTTTATTAAAAGAAGGGCAACGTTTAAAGCACGATGACGTAGTTTTTATTAGCGATGATTTAGTGATCGCGATTGAAATTTTACCAAGTGAAGTGATTGTGCTTTCACCAAAAACATTACCTGAAATGGCGCGTGCTTGTTATGAAATTGGTAACAAACATTCACCGCTCTTTTTAGATGGTGATGAAGTGACTTTACCTTATGACAAACCGATGTTTGAATGGCTACAAGCAGCAGGCTTTGCACCACAAAAAGCGGAGCGCCGTTTAAGTCAGGCATTGAGAGCAAACTCGGCACAAGGTCACGGTCATTCTCATGGGCATAGTCATTCGCATAGCCACGACCATCACGGTTATCACCACCACGGAGATGGGAATTGGCACAAACACTAGATTTTTCTCGTATGGCACAGCTTGGTGCATTGTTGCATTTAGTTGATCCTACTTTGCCAATCGGAGGATTTAACCATTCTAATGGTCTAGAAACCTTTGTGCAGCAAGGAAAAGTCACTAGCAAAGCGAGCCTTGAAGAATATGTGCAAACGCAGTTATTGCAGAACTGGATTTATAACGATGGTGCTTATTTATCCTTAGCTTTTGATGCAATGGAAAATAATGATCTTGCACGTTTAATTGAGCTTGATCAGGAACTGGCAGCAACCAAAATTGCACGTGAAAGCCGCGAGGGAAGTTATAAGTTGGGTGTGCGTTTGTTGAAGATATTCATTCGCTATGAAAATCATCCGTTATTAAGTGAGTTTCAACAAGCTATTACCGCCCAACAAACCAAAGGTTTTTTCCCTGTCGTGTTTGCGATGGTGGCAAAAGCAATGCAGTTGGATAAAGCCGAAACGCTTTATGCGTTTTATTACAATGCGGCAGTGGGGTCAGTAACCAATGGTGTGAAATTGATTCCGCTTAGCCAAATGGACGGGCAAGATATTTTATTTGATCTACGCCAACCTATCGCAAGTGCGGTCGAAAAAAGTTTAAATCCCGATCTTGAATGGCTAGGGGCGGCAACATTGGCGAATGATATTCGAGCAATGCAGCACGAACAACTTTATACAAGATTATATATGTCTTAAAACGAGTAATATTACTCAACTAATTATCTGACTGGGCATTTTTTGCTTAGTCAAACGAAAGGAAAATCAATGCGTAAATATATTAAAATTGGTGTTGCAGGCCCAGTCGGTGCAGGTAAAACCGCATTAATTGAACGTTTAACTCGTGAAATTGCAAGCAAATACAGCGTTGCAGTGATCACAAATGATATTTATACTCAAGAAGATGCAGAGTTCTTAACAAAAAACAGCTTACTTCCGCCTGAGCGTATTATGGGGGTTGAAACAGGTGGTTGTCCACATACAGCGATTCGTGAAGATGCATCAATGAATTTGGAAGCTGTCGATGAAATGGTAGCACGTTTCCCTGATGTTGAAATTGTGTTCATTGAATCGGGTGGTGATAATCTGTCAGCAACATTTAGCCCTGATTTAGCGGATGTGACGATTTTTGTGATTGATGTTGCACAAGGTGAAAAAATTCCACGTAAAGGTGGACCGGGTATCACACGTTCTGACTTATTAGTGATTAACAAAACAGATTTAGCACCATTTGTGGGCGCAGACTTAAGTGTAATGGAACGTGATGCACGTCGTATGCGTAATAGCCAACCGTTTATTTTCACCAACTTGATGAAAAAAGAAAATCTCGATGGTGTCATCGGCTGGATTGAAAAATATGCGTTGTTGAAAAATGTAGAAGAGCCAGCTGCACTGGTTAGATAATCTCTCAGGCGGGCTTTATGTTCGCCTATTTTTTATTGTGGAGAATTGCCTAATATGAACAGTAAATTAATCCTTTCCACGAAGTTAACCGCTAATAGTAAAACACAGCTAAATGACTATTTCGTTTCCCCACCTTTTAAATTGATGACCCTACCTGTTTATGACGATCCTTGGCAAAATGGTTTGAATGCAATGCAAATGTCATCTTCGCCGGGTTTATTAGGTGGCGATCATTTAGATATTCAAATTTCTCTCGCAGAAAATACCGCACTTTCATTGAATACGCAGGCATTCACTCGTGTGCAAGCTATGAATGAGCAAGATTTTGCGGAGCAAATCACAAAAATCACACTTGCTAAAAATAGTCATTTATTCTATTTGCCACATCCTTTAGTATTGCACAAGAATTCTGCACTGAAGCAAAAAACACAGATTGAAGTAGGCGAAAATGCTGAACTGATTTATGGTGAAATTGTAGCGATTGGGCGCGTGTTAAATGGCGAGCGTTTTGAGTTCCGCCAATTTTCATCGCACTTAAAAATTACTTCAGGAAATAAAGTGCTTGTTTCTGATTGCATACAATGGCTACCAGCAACGATGAGCCTCACTGCATTGAGCCAAATGGAAGAATATTCACATCAAGGATCACTGATTTATTTAAACTTAGCTCAAAATGCCACTGAATTAAAACAGCTAATTTTAGAGATTCGAGACAGTATCGGCGAGCCAAATAATATGCTTGTCGGAATTTCTCAATTAAATGAAGGTGGTTTTATGTTGCGAGTTTTATCGCATCGTGCGGATGTCATTCAACAATTATTTGACAAAATCGGTCTCAAATTGAAACAACATTAGGAAGTTTTTGGCAGTACTCCGTTGAGAAAATTGAAAAATTTTCAAAAAAATGACCGCACTTAATAATGGATTAATACTATGTGGAAAGTCACTTTCTGCCAACAAGCAGGGACGCAGAAAAAACGCAATCAAGATGCACTTTTTAATGGTGAACGTGTTTATCAATATGTACTAAAAAAGTCAGAAACAATTGAAGTCGAAAAGGAAAATTTGATTATCGGTATTTCTGACGGTGTGTCTAATAGCCCTCGTCCCGACCTTGCAAGCCACTATTTTATGGAAAAATTGCAAGACTGTGACAATCTCAATTCCCAATGGTTAAGAGCCACACATCAACAATTTTGTGAAGCACATTGCCAACGCATTTACGGCTCAAGCTGCACCTTTGTCGCCGCTCAACTCTCACCCAACGGACAATGTTTGATCATGAATGTGGGCGATAGTCGAGCGTATCGTATTACCCCTACGGGCGAATGGATCCAACTCAGCTATGATCATATTTTATTGAACGCACTCACACCAAACCCAGATCAATGCACAGAATATGCCACAATGTATTACGGCTTATCGGATGCACTCATCGCAGACCACGAAGAAACGGATTTCCGTATTTTTACCGAGCAATATCAATTACAAAAAGGGGATTTTCTTTTATTGTGTTCGGATGGATTAACAGACGATATCCCCGAACATATCAGACACGCCATTTGGCAGAAATTCGACAAAATCGAAGAAAAACTCACCGCACTTAGACAATATACCAAGCACCTGAAAAGACGGGATGATTTTTCGGTGTTGGTATTAACAATATAAATGAAGAGGAATTAATGGAAAACTCAACACAGCAGTCAAAGAGTTACTTGACAGATAAAGGTAAACAAAAACTAAAAGGTCTATATGAGTATTTGGTCAGAAGTTGTGAACATGAGATAGGAGGTTGGTATAATCAATATCAAGCCTTTTACCGCAAAGTAGGTGAGATAAGGCAGAAACTTCAGAATGGAGAAAATTTAAATCCAAATGCAGAAGAGGATAAACAATTTTTAAAAGAGCTAATCTATGCCAAGGAAAATGGTATTACAACTCGAGGTCAATCCGTTTTAAGCGAAAATAATTTTGATTTGTTTATTCAGAGTGAAACTTTTTTAGGTGCACTTAAAGAACTTATGCAAGAACCCAACTCAAAGAATTTCAAAAAATTTGATGATGCTTGGAAAAACGAAGATAAATCTTATAACCCTTTGCTGATTAATAGAGTTGCAGCAGCTTGTACGCTCGATGTTTCTACAACAGCGGATGTCGGTAAATTTTCTCGAGTTTTTAATTGGTTAATTAAGGAAAAAATCATTCCAGAATATCCTAATGATCCCAAAGATAGTTGGTTTGATAAAAATCTTTTCTTAGTTAAGAACATTAGAGAGACATTTGAAGAGGAATTGAAGAGCAAGGAGGTTAAGGAGGTTAAGGAGGTTAAGGAGGTTAAGGAGGTTAAGAAGGTTAAGGAGGTGCATAAGGTTGATGAGTATTATTTAAATATCTTTATTTGGCGATTATATGAAAATATTGTAGCTCCGTTTAGTTTAAAAAAACCAATTATAAAATATGGTCCACCGGGCACTGGTAAAACATATCAAGCAAAATCACAGTCTGAGCTGTTATTTAATATATGGAAAGCAGAATATGCACCGGATGCGGATTTCAACTATCAAGAACATTGTGAAATTGTACAATTCCACCCCTCCTTTGGTTATGAAGATTTTATGGAAGGGTTGAAGCCTAGATTGGTTAATGGACAGGCACAACTGTCATTGCAGAACGGTGTATTCAAGGATTTTTGTAAAAAAGCCGCTCAATGGGAAATCGATATCTATCATTTGAATGATTCAAAGTTTGAGGA
The DNA here is from genome assembly GCF_900186835.1 of Pasteurella dagmatis. Taxonomy (NCBI): domain Bacteria; kingdom Pseudomonadati; phylum Pseudomonadota; class Gammaproteobacteria; order Pasteurellales; family Pasteurellaceae; genus Pasteurella; species Pasteurella dagmatis. Next base: position 1,016,615 of record NZ_LT906448.1, on the reverse strand, counting down.
TTTGAACAAGGTGACCATTCAAAAGCTTATCGATTATCGTAAAGAGCATCCTGAAAAGTTAACAGGGAAACACTGGGAATATATCTTCAAATTAGAAGATAAAGAACTGAGAATTTTAGATGTGATTCCACCTTTTTTCTTTATTATTGATGAAATTAATCGTGCGGAATTATCTCGTGTTTTAGGGGAGTTAATGTATTGCTTAGAATATCGCGGAGCAAAACATTGTATCAAAACGCAATATAGTAATTTAAATGATGACAATACTGGAATGCTAAAGCTGGGTCAGAATTATTTCTTCTTTATTCCTCAAAATATTTATTTAATCGGTACAATGAATACCATTGATCGAAGTGTAGAAAGTTTTGATTTTGCGTTAAGACGTCGATTTCACTGGGAAGAGGTTTTACCAAGTGCCGAATTAGTAAAATACCATTTGATGGAGAAAAATAAGAAGTGGGGCACGTTAGCAGAAAATTTCGAAGCGTTAAATAATGAAATACAACAACAACCATTACTTGGACCAGATTATCAAATAGGACATTCATATTTTTTAAATTTAAATTATTCTGAAACTCTCACCGCTAAAGAATTAAGAAAATTCATTTGGCAAGATTCGCTAAAACCTTTGTTACAAGAATATCTGAGAGGATCGGGTGATGAGGGGGCGATTTTAAAACTTTTAGGAAAATCATTTGGGATTACAAATTAAATGACTTGGCTGTGTGATCTTATTAAAGAGGGTACTTTAGTTGATAATCAGACTTATTATGTAAGTAACGGGATACTCAGTAATCCTAGACTCCAAAATCCAATTGAATTATCCATAGGTAACAGTAAGTTTGAGCAAAAAATTTGGCATTTTATTACCGCTATATCACGTGATTTACGTGCCGAAAGCCTTACTCATTCTTTCGTATTTTTGGATAAAGATTATTATGAATTCAATCAAGATAGTTTCTTTATTAATGTGATGGGAGGGGATGCGAGAAATTTTACGCTTAACACTGGGAACTTGGTTGGTGTGGTAAGTCGAGATGAATATACACTAAAAATAAGCTCGCGTTTTGGTGATGAATTTCTTAAATATATTATTTCTGATGCAGATGGATTTCTTGAAATCAAGGATTTTTCTGCGACTGAGAAGAAAGATAGCTATGCGTGGCTATTGGCTTATTTGTGGAATATCAAATTAAAACGTGCTTATCGATTAGGAATACCCAAAGTTTATTCATCGAAAAGTGATCGTATATCCACAGTGCGTGGAAGTATTGATCCACTTGATTATTTTAAAAATCATTCATCTGGTAAGTGCTTATGTTCTTTTCGGGAACATGATTATGCTTCTACGGCAATTTCATTATTTTTGATGGCTTATGATACGGTGAAACATCATTCATTTTGCCAGCAAACTCGTTATATCTATAATGCTTTTATGATGGCAAATCAAGGCAAGAAGAAAACGAAAAAAGAAATATTGGAAACCCCTTATTTCAGCAATCCTTATTACAGTGATTATAATACGTTGATTGATTTGTCTAAGAGAATTATCAGTCAAAAATCGTTAGATTTTGGTTCGTCTAATGCCTCAAATGCATATTTATTTGATATATCAATGCTTTTTGAGTACTTCATTCGAAAACTCCTCATAAGAAGTGGTATTAATGTGCGGAGCAAATTCGAAAGTTTAAGGAAAATACAAACCTGTTCTTTAGGTAAATATGAACGAAAACTTGAGCCTGACCTTATTATCGAGGGTGAAAATGGTGTTTATATTTTTGATGTAAAATATAAACACTTTGACGAAAAGTATGGTGTAAATAGAGAAGATCTTTTTCAACTACATACCTATATTGGTCAATGGTCGAATAAAGAAACCGTATGTGGAGGCGGGTTTATTTTTCCTATTCCTGAAAAAAAATGGGAAAAACTGTGTTTAGAAAAGACACAAGGTGTGATTTCCAATAAAATTCAGCAACAAGGAAAAGAGATGGATTTTTATGTGATCTTTCTACCTATACCCAAAGAGAATATAGCCAAAGAGAATATATCCAAAGAGAATATATCCAAAGATAATTTCTACAACACGATGAAAGAGAATTGTGAAAGATTGTGTAAGGTGATGAAGACTTGCGTGATGAGAGAATTCGTCAATTAACTTCCCCCCGCTCTTAGAAAGAGCGGGTCTTTTTATCTTCATTTTTTGTTTTTCCAGATATTTTTTATTTAGTCAATGCTAGTCGCTTGTGCTTATTTACTCATTGCATTTGCTCGCGTGAGTAATGCCTCGGTGACAACCTGCCAATTTGGATATTGTTCAGAGCCAAAATGAATGTGCTCTCCTTCAAATTTATCTACGCCATTTGCAGTGCGATCATCAATAATATAGTCACCTTTATTCAGATTTTTATGATGAGTCAAAATCAGTCTTTTATATAACAAACTGTCTTTCTCTTTACCAAAATAATGCTGAATCCAATTTAATTTATCAATCCACGCCGTAGGATTTCCCCAAGGCGATGTGGAAAGAATATAAATGTCATAATATTTATCCAAGATATATAAACTTTGAATGGCATTTTCCATTGGTTTCATGAGTGAAAAAATATTCGGAACCTCATCGAGTCTTCCTTGATATTCCATTTTTATTTCTTGCGGTAATTGGTCAATACCAGACTTAAAGTCAACTAACACGTTGTCCATATCAACATATAAAAGTGGTTTGTTCATTGTCTTTTCCTTGTCTATTTATTTGATGTGATTAGTGTAAAATTTATCCAGATAAAAAGAAATCCCTATCTTTTTAATGCGACATAAGTTGTCGCAATCAGGCTTAAAATATTGTTGTAAATAAGGATAGGAGAATTTTTATGTGTGAAATTAAATTAAATAAACCGACGGTTTCACTTTATTCAGAAAAATTAATTTTAAAAATTTTATTTGAGCATAATCAAATTAATAAATTGATCAGAAGAAATGATTATTATTCTGATGATGTAGCGCATTGTTTGGGCTTACCTGAAGATGATGTGCTATTGGATAAATTAGAGAATGAAAATGATGGTAATTCAAGATCACTATTTAGATCGACAGCAATACAATTACTGAAAAAAAGATATAAAGAAATTAAAACATCAGAATGTGTTATTCCTGAAAATTTGCAAATTGCCTATGAAAATTTGAGTAAAATTCAGCAATATTTAGATTTAACAGAAGAAGAGTTAGCGATACTACAATTATCAATGCATATTCGGGTAGAAACGGAATTGGAATCTACATTAGATCTTCTACATTAGATCTTTTAGGTAACATGGATTTGAATAGCTCTTGTCATGTTTTTGCTACACTACTTGAATTGCCCAAACATAACGTGATAAGAGCGGTCAATAAATCAAATAAATTAAGAAGTTATGGACTAATTGAGAGTAGTCATCGTTCAAACTATGCCGATGTTGATGATCATATTAATTGGGGAAACACCCTTGATTTAGATGAGTTTCTTTTGTTTGAATTGAATGAAGATTCTTTATTAACTAAATCGCTAAAAGTTGCACCATCTTCTTCGCTTACTTTAGCGCATTTTGATCATATCGCTGATATGAGAAAAACATTGCTAGATTATCTGCAAACTGTGATTCATAGCCAGAAAAAAGGGGCAAATATTTTACTTTATGGTTTGCCAGGAACGGGGAAAACCGAGTTAGCGGTGTTGCTAGCAGAAACATTGCATCTTCCTTGCTATTTTTTGCATTATGAAGACAGTGATGGTGATGTGATCGATGGAGAAAGACGTTTGAACCGTTGTCATTTAGCGCAAACTTTGTTGAAAGGGCGAAAATCACTGATGGTTTTTGATGAGATTGAGGATATTTTTGCCAGTGGATTTTTTGAACGTTCTGTTGCTCAAAAACATAAAGCCTGGGTGAACCACTTTTTAGAAAATAACACCACACCGATGATTTGGATTTCTAATACTGTCAATGGTATTGACCCTGCTTATCTACGCCGTTTTGATTTAATTTTTGAAATGCCAAATCTACCAACCAGTTATCGTGAAAATTTAATTCGTGAGCAAGCAGGGCAGTATTTGACGGAAGAATATATTCGTTATTTTTCTGAAATTCCGAATGTTTCACCCGCGGTATTAACACGTGGTATTGACGTGGTTAGCAGACTAAAACAGCAAGATCAAAATCTCAATGTTTCTGAAAAACTACTAGCGATTTTGAATCAAACATTGCAGGCTCAAGGTTATAAAAAAGCTTTTCCGTTAGTGACACAAAAATTAAATTACTCATTGGATTATGTTGTTTGTAATCAAAATATTCAGAAAATTACAGCGGGCTTACAGAAAACGAAACAAGGACGAATTTGTTGTTATGGACCGCCAGGAACAGGGAAAACCGCATGGGCAGAATGGCTAGCTAAAGAATTAGATATGCGATTATTGTTGTGTCAGGGATCTGATTTATTAGGCAAATATGTTGGCGAAACCGAGCAAAACATTGCGGCTGCTTTTGAACGAGCTAAAAATGAAAATATGTTGTTAGTGTTAGATGAAGTTGACACTTTTTTATTTACACGTGAATTAGGACAACACAGCTGGCAACATAGTCAAGTGAATGAAATGCTAACACAAATTGAACGATTTGAAGGATTAATGGTGGTTTCAACTAATTTAATGGATGGGCTCGACCCCGCCGCTTTGCGACGTTTTGACTTAAAATTGCATTTTGATTATTTACAACCAGAACAAATGACTAAACTCGCTACACAACAAGTAGAAAAGTTAGGTTTAGCCGAGCTCACACAACAAGATTTAGCGCAAATCCAGAAATTAAAAGTGCTCACTTTAGGTGATTTTAGCGCAGTTGCTCGCCGTCATCGTTTCTGCCCATTTGAAAACACACAAGATTGGATTCAAGCGTTAACCGAAGAATGTGTGATTAAACAAGGCAAACCAACTCGCACGATAGGATTTTAATAAAAAATGACCGCACTTATTTGATGTACAAGAATACTTATTTTTATTAAAATTCACCAACTTTAAAATTTAATGTGAATAACTTCTGTTTTATAGGTATTTTATGGACATAAATAATGATCTTTATGACAAGGATGATATAAGAAAATTATTTAAAATAGTGTTGATTATTTGGAGTCTCTGTGCAATTTATTTATCAATAAGCCATTGGGATATCGTTACATCATTGCATTTTAGTGATAATGATGATTTTATGCGATTTCATCAATATCGAGAGTGGTTAAAAAATGGTAATTGGTACTTAGAACCTATTCCGCAATTTAGCCCGAACAATCAGCTGATTATGCATTGGTCACGTTTAGTTGATATCCCCTTAGCTTTATTTGCCTCATTTTTTTCTTTGTTTTTTGAGCTTCCTACAGCCTTTGCAATTACAAATACATTAGTACCTTTGTTGTATTTATTGGTTTTTTTATTTCTAGTTTCATTGGTTGCATATCGTTTATTCGGTTTAGAAACGGCGAAAATTGCAATGATTATTCCATTAATTTCGCCTTTAAGTATGCGTTTTTTACCTGGTGCATTAGATCATCATAATTTGCAGTTTATTCTACTTACCTCATTTATTCTTTTTTCTCCATTAATAAATAATAAATATGAGGTCAAAAGTGCGATTTTTTCTGCATTATCAATGCTTTTATCACTATGGATAGGCCTAGAGAATATTTATAGTTTTGTGATTATTTTATTTTTGCTCACAGTCTTTGGCTTTTTTAAAAATATTAGTTATTTACTTTTCTGTAAATTAGTAAGTTTAGTTAGTGTTATTTTGATCCCACTGTTATTCATTGTTAATCGACCTATTAGTGAGTTTTTTGATGCTAAATATGATATTTTATCATTCCCTTTTTGGTTGTGTTTTGTTTCAGCTTTTATATTTTGTCATTTGCTAACTTATTTTGTTAATTTATCAAATGTGAAGAAAATGGCTTTTTATATTTTATTAAGTTTTGTTCTATTATTGCCGGTTGTAATATCTTATCCTGAAATTATTAAAGGTGGTTATTCTAATTATCCTAAGTTATTAAAAGAACTTTGGTTAGATAATATTTCTGAAGCGAGATCGATTTTATATAATATTCAAGCTGATATAAGGAATATTGCTTATTTATTATCTGTATTTATGACTATGATCTTTCCATTATTTGTTAAATTTAGAAATAATGAAAGATTTTATATTCTATATTTTTCTTTTTTAATCAATTTTTTTCTAGCTTTTTTTTGGCAAGTTAGAATGTTTTCTGTCGCTTTGGTTTGTTGCATTCCATTACAAGCTTATGTTTGTTTTATGTTAAGAGAGAAAATTAAGCTTGTTGTATTAAAAGTGTTATTTTTATTTTTATCTTTTCCTTCAGTTGTTTTGTTTGCTTTTTTAGTATTTATTGAACCATTTTCTGATATTAAGAATGAACTAAAAAATATAGAGGATGTAGATCACACATCTGTAATTTCTTTATTGAATGACAATAAGATAGAAAATAAAAACACTTTAGCATCTACTGATTTAGGGGCTCCTATTATAGTAGGTACTACTAATAATATTATTTCTGCTCCCTATCACAGAAATATACAGGGTAATTTAGATACATTTAATTTTTTCTTGTTTTCAAATGATCTAGATGCAAAATTTATTTTAGATAAATATAAAATTGATTATATTTTACTGGATAAGCTTTTTTTCTATACTTTAAAACAATCTGGTGTTGAAAATAACTTATTAAATAGATTATTTAATAATAAAGAAATTCCAAATTATTTAGAGTATGTCGATTCAAATAATTCAATTAAGTTATACAAATATATAGGGAAGTGTAATGATTAAAAATATTGCAATATTAATACCATGCTATAATGAAGAACATTCTATTGCTGATACTGTACTTTCATTTAATCAAGCAATTCCTACAGCAAAAGTATATGTTTATGATAATAATTCTACAGATAAGACATTTGAGATAGCTACAACATTAAATTGTGAAGTTAGACGTGAACCTCAACAAGGTAAAGGTGCTGTAGTTAGAAGGATGTTTGCTGATATTGAAGCTGATGTTTATGTATTGGTAGATGGGGATAATACTTATGATGCAGCAATCTCTCCTGATTTAGTAAAACTTTTGTTATCTGAACATCTTGATATGGTGGTAGGGGCTAGAACTAGGCAGATAAGTGCATATCCTAAAGGTCATATTTTAGGAAATAAACTGTTTTCTAAGATTGTTAGTGCCTTTTTTGATTCTTCTATACAAGATGTATTTTCTGGTTATAGGGTGATGACGAAACGTTTTGTTAAATCTTTCCCAATAACGAGTCATGGTTTTGAAATTGAAACTGAGATGACAGTTCACGCTTTACAACTAGGTTTACCAATTCAAGAGATTGAAACTAATTATGCTATGAGAAAAGAAAATAGTAAAAGTAAATTAAATACTTATCGTGATGGTTTCCGGATTTTACGCTTTATTTTCTTTTTAATTCGTGAACAAAAACCTTTACTTTTTTTTATGTTCTTATCATTACTTTGTGTTTTATGTTCTATAGGATTTGGTAGTATAGTTCTCTCTGAGTATTTTGATACAGGTTTTGTAAGTAGAATACCTACAGCAATTTTGGCTTCAGGAATTGGGATTTTAGGAATTCTGTTTTTTGCTATGGCATTGATTTTAGAGTCTATTTCTAATGGTAGGAAAGAGATTAAAAGGTTACATTATTTATCCTTAAAGTAAATTGAATTGTATGAAGGTACTTAGTAAATTTTAGGTCTATAAATAGCTTTTTACTTTAAATCAAGCTACAATAATTAAATCATTTTTATGTAAAAGTGCGGTGGATTCCGCTTAAATTTTAAGAAAAAGTAGGTAAACAATGATCGATCCAAATATATTGCGTAGCAATCTTGTGGAAGTAGCTGAGAAATTAAAGGTTAAGCGTAATTTTGATTTAGATGTTGCGTTGTTAAGTGAATTAGAAGAACAACGTAAGTCACTGCAAGTAAAAACGGAAACGTTACAAGCTGAACGTAATGCACGCTCTAAAAATATTGGTAAAGCGAAAGCAAGTGGCGAAGATATTTCAAGTTTATTAGCTGAAGTTGATGATATGGGAATTGAGCTTAGCACAACGAAAGCAAAACTTGATGATGTATTAGCGGAAATTAATCAAATCGCGCTGTCTATTCCAAATTTACCAGCAGATGAAGTGCCTTTAGGTAAAGATGATTCAGAAAATCTTGAGGTCTCCCGTTGGGGAACACCTAAAAAATTTGATTTTGAAGTGAAAGATCATGTGACTTTAGGTGAGAATTTGCAAGGATTAGATTTTTCTGCTGGAGCAAAATTAAGTGGTTCTCGCTTTGCGGTAATGAAAGGTCAAATTGCAAAATTACACCGCGCATTATCTCAATTTATGCTTGATTTACATACACAAGAACATGGCTATACCGAAGCTTATGTACCATATTTAGTAAACCATGCAACGCTTTATGGTACAGGTCAGTTACCAAAATTTGGCGAAGATTTATTCCACACTAATGCATTAGAAGGTGAACAACCTTATGCATTAATCCCAACTGCAGAAGTGCCTGTAACCAATTTAGTGCGTGATGAGATTTTAGACGAATCAGAATTACCATTAAAAATGACTGCACATACGCCTTGTTTCCGTTCAGAGGCTGGTTCTTATGGTCGTGATACTCGTGGTTTAATTCGTATGCATCAATTTGATAAAGTGGAATTAGTACAAATTGTTGCTCCAGAAACTTCTATGGAAGCGCTAGAGGAATTAACAGGTCAGGCTGAGAAGGTCTTACAATTATTAGAATTACCATACCGTAAGGTTTTATTATGTACTGGTGATATGGGATTTGGTTCTTGTAAAACCTATGATTTAGAAGTGTGGCTACCGGCACAAAATACTTATCGTGAAATTTCTTCTTGTTCTAATATGTGGGATTTCCAAGCACGCCGTATGCAAGCACGTTACCGTAATAAGGGCGATAAGAAACCACGTTTAGTGCATACCTTAAATGGTTCTGGTTTAGCGGTAGGACGTACTTTAGTGGCTGTATTAGAAAACTATCAAAATGCAGATGGTTCAGTCACGGTACCAACAGTGTTACGCCCATATATGAATGGTATAGAAGTTATTGGTAAATAAGTTTACTTATATAATAAGCTTAAAAGAAGGACTGATAAAATCAGTCCTTTTTTATGCACTGTAAACATCTATACTGCAATGTATTCAAAAGTAAAATCACCTAAACTGGAAATGAGCTCCTCACTCATTTTGCGATAACTTAAGTTATTTGCTTGTTCAACCATTACGATATGGCGGATGTTTTGTAATGAATCACCACTAAGCAATAAATGGTTTATGGCGACTTGTAATGCTGGTAAACTCGGGTTAAATGCAGCATTTTCAGCATAACTTCCTTTATAAATTTGTTTATCTTGTGTTTCTATAGCAACACCATGATAGGAACTTGAGTATGGCGCATGGGATGAGTTCGCCGCTTGAAGTGCGGTCAAAATTAATGGGTTTTCAGTGTCATAGTTGAGCTTATTATCGTGAGCATCTAATAAGAAATTTTCGATATTTAAATCTGCAGGTCCAAAAGAATCTGGCAAGTAGCTATGTAATTTATTATTTGAGCTATGAGGTAAATGAATTTCTAGCTGTGGTGCGGTTCTTAATTCATTCATGAATTGGCGACAATGTCCACAAGGGGTGTAATTAACTACAATATCTGTGATACCTTTTTCATTATTCATCCAAGCATGTGAAATTGCGCTTTGTTCTGCGTGCACTGTTTGTTGGATATTGGTGCTGCTAAATTCTAAATTTGCACCAAAATAAAAGTTACCGCTAATACCAATAGCGACTGCACTTACATAGAATTTAGAAATAGGTGCGTGGGAATACGCTGTTCCAATAGGTAAAAGTTTGAGTGCGAGTTGCTGGCGGTTCAGAGTGTATTTTTTACATAAATGGTCAACAATGATGTTAGAGAGGATACCTTTAAAATGTTGTTCCTCTAGAATATGCCAAATATCTTGTCCTAGTTCTTTTGGCTCTATAATATGAATTTTTTTTCTTACTTTTTCTGAAATATGAATTGTCATTGTATGCTCCTTATATAGCTAGTTTGTTTTATCTTAATCTACTAGACAAAAAAGATCTTCTTCAAGAAGATCTTTTTGTGATGAAAATCAAGGAATCTCAATTTTATTTAGCCGCTTTTAGCTTTTGATAGTAGCTATCGTATAAATCGATTGCATTATCTACATCAACTTGCCATTGGCTACGGTCGATAACTTCTTGTGTTAAGAAGGTGGCTTTATCTTCTGTTAGGGCTTTTGGCAAGCGTTTGAGTGCTGTCAAATTAGCGGTTGGATAGCCAATGTTTAAAGTCAATTTCTCTGATACATCAGTACTTAATAAATAGTTAATTAATTTATAAGCATTTTCAGTATTTTTTGCTGTTGAAGGAATGGCTAAGTTGTCAACCCAAAGTATCGTCCCTTCTTTTGGATAAACCATATCCACTTTAGCACCTTCATTTTTGGCAATACGTGCTGAACCATTCCAAAGTAAGCCAAGTTCAGCTTCTCCTGAAATAAAGCTGCTTGCAGGATTATCGGAGTTAAACGACAAAATATTTGGACGAAGTTTCAATAGTTCCTCATATGCAGATTTTAACACTTCAGGGTCTTGCGTATTTGGATCTTTACCCATTTTTAACAAAGCAATATTAAATAACTCACGTGGGTCATCTAGCATTTGTAATGTGCCTTTAAAGTCTGGACTCCATAAATCAGCCCAAGACTGGAATTTGCTAGGATCTTGGCTTTCTGTATTGTAAGCAATACCGGTTGCACCAAACAGTTGAGGTAATGAGTATTTGTTACCTTTATCGTAAGGGAGATCGAGTAATTTTGGGTCAAGCTCTTTAATCACAGGTAACTTTGTATGATCTAAGTTTTTTAGCATACCTTCACGAGCCATTTTTGATACAAAATAGCTTGTTGGTGCAATCACATCGTATCCACCATCCTTGCCCATCGTTTTTAATTTAGCATACATTGTCTCATTGGATTCTAAACTTGAAACAATAACTTTAATTCCGGTTTGTTTAGTAAACTCATCTAATAAACCTTCAGGAACGTATTCAGTCCAAGTATAAAGGTAAACTTCATTGTTAGCTGCAGTTGCATAATTGCTTACGCCCAGCATCATCATTCCAGCTGTTAAAACGCCAGTTAATTTTTTCATTAATAGAACTCCCAAAATATGGGTGAAAAATATGCCAGTAAAAATATGTTTGACTGACCTGAAGATGCCGAATGGATACGGACAATGACCGATTTTAGGATAGAATACAAGGAATGTAAATGAATTGTTATATAAAATTATTGATTAAAAATTCATATTATAGAATGAAATTGTGATATAAGAGAAATAAAAAGAGCGGTCAGATTTTTCATAATTTTGACCGCTCTTGATATTACTTAAAATGTAAAATAATTAAATTATTTTGCTGCTTTTAATTGTTGGTAATAGTTTTCATAATATTCAACAGCATCACCAACATCATCTTGCCAGTGGCTTTTTTGTAGAATTTCAGCTGTTGGGTAGATAGCTGGATCTTGAGTTATTTCTGCTGGTAACAATTTTAACGCTTCAACGTTAGAAGTTGGGTAACCAATTTCTTCTGTTAATTTTGCAGATACTTTGGCACTTAATAAGTAGTTAATTAATTTATGAGCGCCATCTGGATTTTTAGATGTTGTTGGAATTGCTAATGTATCAACCCAAAGTACAGGACCTTCTTTTGGGAATACCATATCTAAAGGTGCTTGCTCTTTTTTCGCAATACGAACAGAACCATTCCATAATTGGCCCACTTCAACTTCACCTGAGATGAATGAGTTAGCTGGGTTATCTGAATTGAATGAAAGCACATTTGGACGTAATTTTAATAGCTCTTCATAAGCTTGTTTGATGATTTCAGGATCTTTAGTATTTGGATCTTGACCTAATTTCAATAATGCAATATTGAATACTTCACGAGCATCATCAAGTAATTGTACTTTACCTTGGAATTCTGGTTTCCATAAATCTCCCCACGTAGTGAAATTTTCGCTTTTATAACTATCAGTATTGAATGCGATACCTGGAGCGCCTAATAATTGAGGTAATGAATATTTGTTACCTTTATCATAAGGTTTATCTAACCAGTCAGGGTTTAATTCTTTGATAACAGGTAATTTGCTGTGGTCTAGTTCTTTTAGCATACCTTCGCGCGACATTTTTGATACAAAGTAATTCGATGGTGCAATTACATCATAACCACCTGTTTCACCTTGTGTTTTTAATTTCGCATACATAGTTTCATTTGATTCTAAGCTAGAAACGATCACTTTAATGCCCGTTTCTTTTGTGAATTCATCTAATAAACCATCTGGAACATATTCAGTCCAAGTGTAAAGGTAAACAGTGTTGTCAGTTGCATTCGCATTAGCAGTTAAGCCAAGCGTCAGGATTCCTGCTGTAACAAGACCTGCAAATTTTTTCATTTCTATCATTCTCCGGTTAAGGGTAAAAAATCTCTTTATGGAAAGAGGCATAAAAAAACGCCTTGTTTTAAAGGCAAGGCGTATTCTATTTTGTATTAGATTGTTTGTGAAGTATTATTTTTCACAATCTTATTTCCCTCTTCTTGCCGCGACTTGGCTTAAAATCACAAGACCTAGAGAGAGGATGATCATAATAGTTGCTAATGCATTTACTTCTGGGGTTACACCTGTTTTTACCAACGAGAAGATTTTTAGAGGTAAAATTTCGTAACTTACACCACTTACAAATGAGGAAACCACAACGTCATCTAATGAAATAGTAAAGCTTAATAACCATCCAGAAATGATTGCTGGTAATGCAAGTGGAAAGATAATCTTGCGTAAAATAGTGACTTCACCTGCACCTAAATCTTTCGCTGCTTCAAGCATTTTTGAGTCAAAACCTTTTAAGCGTGAGAAAATTGTCACTACTACATAAGGTAAGCAGAAGGTAATGTGGGCTAATAATAAAGACCAGAAACCTAAACTGATACCAACAATCATAAACAACGCTAATAATGATACTGCCATTACGATATCTGGTGACATCATTACGATAAATAGCATTCCACTTACTGCTTGTTTACCACGGAAACGGTAGCGGTAGAGGGCAATCGCAGTTAAACCACCAATAATTGTAGCTAAAGTTGCAGCAAAGAATGCAATCGTTACAGAGTGAATTGCTGCTTGGATTAAGGTGTCGTTATTAAATAAACGCTCATACCATTTCCAGCTAAATCCTTTCCAAGTTAAGCCATAGCGGTCATCATTAAATGAATTAGTAACTAAGATAATGATCGGGATATACAAATAAGCGTATACCACAAACATAAAGATATTACGTAGTATGCGACCCATTATTCCAACTCCATTTTCTTGTTCATTAATTTACTCGCTTTGTAATAAACAAAGATGAGTAATGCCATTAAGATAGTCAAACCAATGCTGATCGCAGAACCAAATGGCCAGTTACGAGAAATTAAGAATTCGCTCTTAATTACATTACCCACAAGTAATACTTTTGCACCACCTAATAAGTCAGCTACATAGAACATCCCCATTGCTGGAAGTAATACTAATAAACAACCTGCAATAATTCCAGGCATTGTTAATGGAATAATTACTTTAATAAAGCGTTGGAATGCATTAGCACCTAAGTCTTTCGCAGCCTCTAATAAACGATGGTCTAGTTTTTCAATCGTTGCGTAAAGCGGTAGGATCATAAATGGTAATAATAAATACACTAAACCAATTACAACAGCTACTTCAGTATTCAAGATACGAATTGGTGTATCAATAATGCCTAAGGTCATTAATGTGTTATTTAATATACCTTTAACCCCTAAGAAAATTTTCATACCATAAATACGGATAAGTGAGTTAGTCCAGAAGGGTAACACCACTAAAAAGAGTAAAAATGGACGATATTTAGGAGTAATTTTAGTTAATAAAAATGCAAACGGATAACCGATAATTAAGCACACTAATGTCGCTAATCCTGACATATATAAGGAGTTCCATACTACCTGAGCATAAAGTGGCTCAAATAAACGTGTATAGTTTTCCAATGTAAATGGTAGCGAATAGAAATTACTACTGTCGCGAGTCAAAAAGCTCACAACAAGCACCAAAATATTTGGTGCAAGTACAAAGAAAATCAACCATCCAAAGATGATGGCAATAGTTGATTTCTGGAAACTGTTATTCTTCATCGCTCAGCACAACCTCCCAGCCTTCGTGCCACGTTAATGCCACCTTCTGACCTAAAGAGTGGTCAATGTTTGGATCATCTTCGTTAAAGAATTCACTTACAAGTACGCTCATACCATTATGATCTAATGTAATGTTAGACTCTAAGGTCATTCCTTTATAGTTACGATCTTCTACATGCCCAATAATTGCTTTTGAGCTCTGATTTTCATCTAGTTCTTCAATTAAAATATCTTCTGGGCGAAGTAATACTTTTAATTTTTGATTTGGTGTGACGTCAAGTGCGGTGAAAATATCGCAAATTCTGCCTTCAACATTTGCACGGACACGCTTTTCATCAACGCGCTCTAATACTGTCGCATTAAAGATGTTGATTTCACCAATAAATTTTGCCACAAATAAGTTTTTCGGTTCCTCATAGATCTCACGAGGTGTACCATCTTGTTGGATATGACCTTTACGCAACACGATAATACGATCTGACATTGTTAATGCTTCTTCTTGATCATGAGTTACGAAGACGAAAGTTATACCTAATTTACGTTGCAATGCTTTTAATTCATTTTGCATTTGTTTGCGTAATTTATAGTCTAATGCGGAGAGTGATTCATCCAATAAAAGCACTTTAGGTTTATTCACTACTGCACGTGCAATCGCAATACGTTGCTGTTGACCACCTGAAAGTTGACCCGGTTTGCTGTCAGCATATTCTTCTAATTGAACCATACGCAATGCTTCAAGTACGCGAGGTTTGATTTCTTCATTAGGTACTTTTTGCATACGCAAGCCGAATGCCACATTTTCAAAAATAGTCATATGTGGAAATAGGGCATAACTTTGGAATACGGTATTTACGTGACGTTGTTCTGCAGGAACATTGGTGATATCTTCACCATCAAGAATAATATTACCTGAATCTAATTCTTCTAAGCCTGCAAGTAGGCGTAAAACAGTTGTTTTACCACAACCCGAAGGACCAAGAATGGTTAAAAACTCACCGTTATTGATTGTTAAATTAAAGTTTTCAATGATGGTTTTCTCACCATAGGATTTAGTAATAGAACGAAGCTCAATAATAGGCTTGTTTTGAATTTGACTTTCCACTAGCTTTGGTTTTCTCCCTAATGTACCTATTTGAGGTATTGAGTAGAAGCAAATGCCAACAGATATTCTGTGGGCGGTGATAATAAAAATAAGTGCTAATGATATAGTGATTGCTTAAGAATTAAAAGGGATTTTCTAAAAAAAATCAGTAAGCGCTTAAGTGAAATTATGTTAACTAAAATACATTAAAAAATGACTAAATCATAATACGGTAATATTGACACTTTTTAGAAAATTTGAAGTAACATTGTGATATATCAATAAATAAAATCGCTTTTCTCGCTAGACTAACAGCAGTTTTCTTAATACTGCGTGGTTTATTATGGTAACAGAACAACAAGAATATCAACTACTTGAGCGATTTCTTCATTATACAACCTACGATACACAATCCAAGTTAGGGGCAAAAATTTCGCCGAGCTCGCCCGGTCAGCTAAAACTAGCTAAACATTTACAACAAGAATTATTTGCTATTGGCTTAGAAAATATAGAAGTATCAAAAAATGCAGTAGTAACTGCTTTTTTACCTTCTAATATTAATAAAAATGTACCAACTATTGGTTTAATCGCTCATTTAGATACGGCAACGCAATGTAGCGGGAAAAATGTACAAGCTGAAGTCATTGAAAATTATCGTGGTGGTGATATTGCTTTAGGGACTGGAGAAGAATTTATTAGTCCTGTGCACTACCATTTTTTACATAAGCTTGTGGGTAATACCTTAATTGTTGCGGATGGTAATACGTTATTAGGGGCAGATAATAAAGCAGGAATTGCAGAAATTATGACCGCACTTTCTATCTTAAAAGAAGGAAATTTACCACATTGTAATATTCGTGTAGCCTTTACCCCTGATGAAGAAATTGGCTTAGGTATGCAGTTTTTTCCGTTAGAACAATTTAAGTGTGATTGGGCTTATACCATAGATGGTGGCGAAGTTGGCGAATTAGAGTATGAAAACTTTAATGCTGCGACAGCTATAGTTACGATTGAAGGCAAAAATATTCATACAGGATCGGCAAAGGATAAATTAGTTAATGCATTGGCTTTAGCTTGTGAGTTCCAACAGGGATTTCCAGAAAATGAAACGCCAGAAAAGACAGAAGGTAAGGAAGGTTTTTATCATTTATCTGAATTTTTAGGTGATGTTGAAAAAGTAGAGCTGCAATACTTAATACGTGATTTTGATCAGGAGAGTTTCTTACAACGTAAGCAGTTTATTCAAAATCTAGTTATTGAATTTAATAGTAAAAAACAACTAGTTAAACCAATTACATTAGATATTCAAGATAGCTATAAAAATATGTATGAAATGGTGAAAAAAGTCCCTCAATCTGTTGAATTAGCAGATCAAGCTATGAAAAAAGCAGGTATTTTACCTTATCACAAAGCAATTAGAGGTGGTACTGATGGTGCTTGGTTAGCTGAAAAAGGATTGGCTTGCCCGAATATTTTTACTGGTGGTTATAATTTCCACAGTAAACATGAACTGATTACATTGGAAGGCATGAAAAATGCAGTTGAAGTAATTGTCAATCTTGCAAATTTAGCTGTGGTTGATAAATAAAGACAAATTTTGTTATTTTTGGAAGGTGTGAAAATTATTTGAAAAAATGTAAAGTTTTCTAAATTTTATTTAATTTTTTGATTTGCAATTAATCTTGTTTTTTCTTAGAATCGTTGCGTTACCTGAGTTATTTAACTTTGGTACAGCTAAACTTTAAAGATTTTATTCATTGTTGGAATGAGTTTAAAGAATTTTGAGCTTATCTTCTTAATAATATGAAAAGCCGCACTGACTTTGAGTGCGGCATTTTTTTATCTCATTTTATTGTGGTAGTGCGCCACTGTTCCACTGTTTAGCCTGTTCAGGGCGTTTGATTTGTAGCAAGAAGTGTTGATTCTCTTTTGCTTGTGGTTGGATGATAGTACTTGAAGGTGTTGAGAATGACACTCCACCTTTCAAGAATTGTTGAACAGAACCTGTATTAAATTCAGCACCTTTTAAACTTACATTCAAATCATAACCAGACGCAATCCAGAACTCAGAGTTTTGGCGTACTAGATGTTTATGCTTCTGATCGATTACTATATGCACAAATACGCGGTCACCTAAGTTATTGAGTGACAATTTTTGAATGGTCCCTACTTCCACACCACGGTATAAAACTGGAGAGCCAGTTGTGATATTCAATGCATCACTTGTTTCTAATACAAGAGGGAACCCTTGCGTATATTTATTACTCCGTGGTGCAGATTGTAATAAGGTAAATTGTGTTTTTGTTTTCCCTTGCCCAAGTTCTACATCAATATAAGGCTGTAATAAACTGTCTAAATTGTCAATTCCACCAGCTGAGATTTGTGGTGAAATAAGTTTAAAACGGCTACCTTCTTTTGCGACTAATGCCATATATTGTGGGTTAATTAATGCTTTTGTAATCACTTTTTGGCTTTTTTGTTCTAGTTGGATACTATCAATTTCACCAATATTTAAACCTAAATAGCGAATACTCATACCTTTCGATAAATTAGTTGCATCATCAGTAATAAAGGTGAGTTGTTGATTTGCTGATTTAGCATGTAATTCATTTGGATATAGAACATTATTTTTTCCATAACCTGAATTATCAAAGCTAATCGCACCTTTTAACGAACGAGCGATAGGCGTTGCTTGGATACTAATTCCTTTTGGGGTAATATCAATTTTTGCTGCGCTTTCCACCCAGAATACACTTTTATGAGTCAATAATTCTTTATGTTTAGGATAGATAAATATATCAACCTCAAATTGGTTTTGTTTTGGATGAATATCTAATACTTTGCCAACTTCATATTGTCGATAAAGTAGTAGCGACCCCTTACTAATACTTGGAAGGGTTTGTGTTGTCAAGGTGAGTGTCGGCGTGATTTTACCGTCAGTAATTCCTGCTTCTGCGCTTGTTATATCTTTATAAAGCGGATAGGTTGAAAGTGGTTGACCTTTTCGATTTTCCCCCGCAACAACACGAATACCACCTTCTAGCCATTTTTCAGGTGAAGCTGCTTCAAAACGTAATCCATTGGTATCTAAATTAATGTCGAAATGTGAAGCTGCAATAAAATAGGTGTCTTGATGAATTAAATGGCGGTATTTTTCAGTAATAGCCACTTTAAAGTTCACACCATCAATATCGAGTTTTTGATCAATCACTTCACCAATATTAATATTGTTATAGTAAAGTGGTTGACCTTCACTCACCCCATAGTTTTCAGGAGCAGTGAGAGTGATGACTAGTGTATTAGGTTGCTGTAATAACAATTCATTTTCTTTAATGATAACAAAGTTATCTTTTGCTTCCCCGTATCCAGCAATAACATCAAAAAACTCACCTCTAAAAATATTTTGCAGGTTAGTTAAATCGCCTAACTTTTTATTTTTATTACGTAAAACAATATTAGAATTCGTTGTGAATAAATAACTCATTGCAGGATCAATGAGTAGTATGCCTTGTCGAGTTTCTTGCCCATTTTCGGCAGTATTAAGTTCTGATAACACACCAATTTCTTTATTTTGATAATAAACTGAAGTTTCTCCAACATTAAGTGTAATATTGGAGGGAAGTGTAATATGGATTGGTGTTCCACGTTTTGCAGCTTGGAAATTGGAATATAGTGTGAAACTCTCATCGTGTTGTGCAAGGTCACTGTCATTTGGCGAATCAAACGCAACAGCACCTTGGACAACGGCATTTAAGCTATCTACATTAATGTTGATACCAGACAGACCGACATTTGCATTGATACCGCTAATATTCCAGAAATGGCTATCTTTTTTTACAAAATGAGCATATGCCTTATCAATGACCACATCAATAGACACTTTTTTACCATTTTCAATAAAGCGATGATCGTAGATTTTACCAACAGGTAATTTTTTAAAATAAACAGAAGCACCAATGGAAATGGAACCTAAATCATCAGCAATTAAATGAACCAACAAATCTCCATCATCTACTTGTGCAATTGGTCCTTCTGTTTCAGCAATAAATTCATCTTCGCTATCTCCATCACCTGGTTGCAATGTAATATAGTTTCCTGATACAAGCGCATCAATACCTGAAATCCCTGCTAGGGAGGCACTTGGTTTTACTAACCAAAACTTGGTATTTTCACGTAGTACGCTTTTGGCTTCAGGATAGATATTTGCAATTACTTCTACTTGTTTTAAATCATTAGTAAAATTCACTTTTTTTACTACACCAATTTGCAAACCTTGATAGCGGACTTGAGTTTTTCCTGCGACAAGACCTTCTCCATTAGCAAAGGTAATGCGAATAGAATAACCTTGTTCTTGGACGATTTGGAAAAACAAAATAGCACCAATGCAAAGCGCAATAAAAGGTAACAACCAAAACGGAGAGATTCTCCGGATTTGTTTCAGATCTGCTTTTGTTTGCTGATAAATTTTATCAATAGAGTTATTTTGATTATTATTTGTAGTCATAAATTTTCCAAATTAATCGGCTATCAAATTGTGAAGTAGAAACCATTGTTAAAAAGACAGCAATACCAAAGTAAAAGGCAGCAGGTCCTACAGAGAAATCAATAATTTGTCCACGGGCAACTAAAGACATCATCAATGCTAGAACAAATAAATCAAGCATCGACCAACGCCCTACAAAATGGACGAAATGTAATAAACGCATTTGCCATTTAACAGAGTGACGTAGTTTAAAATGTACGCAAGACAGCAAATATAACATAATCAGAATTTTACTGATGGGAACAAAAATACTCGCTGTAAAAACAATAAATGCAATGAAGTAGCTACCCATATTTATAAAGCTCAACACACCAGACATTAAAGTATCTGAAGTCGGTGCGCCATTGACATAAATCACAGACATAGGTAGTAAGTTAGCAGGGAATATCATCACAATACCAGCAAGTAAGGTTGCCCAAGTCCGTTGTAAACGAATATCTGCTGACGTGTGCAGTTTTGAATGGCAGCGTGGGCAAATTAGATTGTGTTTACGATCTTCAAGTGCGTTGGTAAATGTATATTGACATTCAGTACAAAAGTGCGGTTGATTATCTTGAGGAATTTCAGTCAATGGATTGTTATTCGGGTAGAAATCGTTCCATAGTTCCTTAGGGTTTAATTTAATGAATAACAATGTTGTCAAAAGTGCGGTAAAAACAAAAGCAATTAAATAACTATCAATATGTAATGAGGCATATTCCCTAACTTTAAATACTGTTACACCCAATGCAACTAAATAGACATCAAACATTACCCAAGGTTTGATGTAAGTAATTGCAATGAGTAAATTACGTGGTTTTATTTCTAATAATTGTGAAATACGTAAGAAAATGACCAATAAAGCAAAGGAAATTGGCATAAATACAGCACAGATAAAGACCAGAAATGCGGTGTAAGGATATCCTTGTGTTGCCATTTTCCAAACACCTCCCCATACAGATGCATCAATTTTTACACCAAGTAATTCTATGCTCAATAAAGGATAGTTTAGTGCGAAAGGCATAAGAATTAAGATAGAAAGTGCAATCATTGCGCAACGGTGTAAGTTCCAACGGTCACTTGAACCTAATACATTATGGCAACGTGGACAGGCAGCAACCTGCTTTTCTTTTAATGATGGAATAGAAATGACAGCATCGCAGTCAGAGCAACAAGCAAATTCGTTATGTGAATGATGTTGTTTCGAGGTCAACTCTTTTGTCATCTAAATGTTAAATTAAAGTAATCAAGTTTTATGATTTTTGTATTCTATACTGTATAAAAAATTTTGGAAATATTTATTAAAAATTATATAGCAAATTAAAAGTACTCTGTTTTTGACTATGTAGAAACGTAAATTAACGTATTTATTTGATTATATAATTGTCATTTTTTCTGAAAGTGAGATAAACTATGCCGAGTTTTTCTATGTGAAAATTGACATTCAGGAATTAGCAATGACAGAAGTTCAAAAATTAACAAATAATAAAGAAATTATTGCCTATTTAGTGGAAAAGTTTCCATTGTGTTTTTCTCTTGAAGGAGAAGCAAAACCGTTAAAAATCGGATTATTTCAAGATTTAGCAGAAGCGTTACAAAATGACGAACAAATAAGTAAAACACAATTACGTCAGGCATTACGTGCATACACATCAAACTGGCGTTATTTACATAGCTGTAAAGAAGGCGTTGAACGTGTTGATTTACAAGGTAATCCTTGTGGTGTACTGGAGAAAGAACATGCACAACATGCAGCAAAACAATTAGCAGAAGCTAAAGCGAAATTGTCAGAAAAACTTGCAGCAGAAAAAGTAGCAAATCTGAAGAAGAAGCGTCCAGCATTTAAATCAAATAATAAAGTGGTCAATAATAAAGAAAAATCAGTAGTCAAACTGAAAAGACCAAGTAGGCCAAAAATTGAACTGAATGCAGTTGATGTAGAAAAACTACAAAAAGGTGACAAAATTAAAGTAAAAGTAGGCGATAGTGCTAAGAATGCGATTTTCTTAGAAAACTTGAAAGAAAACGTTCGAATTGAGTTAGAAAACGGCTTAGTTATAAACGTGACTGCTGATCGTTTATTCGTATAACTTTTCTCATAATCAGTAATGCCATCATTTATTGATGGCATTCGCAATAAAATCACCACAATAGGTAATCTATTGTATTTTCTTTTTAGGAACACTTAAATGACATTGAGTAGAACAAGAAGTTGTTTAGCAAGCATTTTATTAAGTGCTTTATTTCTTAATATCTCTGTTACAGAGGCTGTTCAACCTAAGTTAAAACAGTCTGATATTGTTATTCCTCAACCCTCTGAAGAAAATCAGCTAGCGACTAAACGTGTCACAACTAGATTGACACAAAGCCATTATCGTAAAATTCAACTTGACGATGTATTCTCAGAAAAAATTTTTGATCGTTATTTAAAATCATTAGATTTTAGCCGTAATACATTTTTACAGTCTGAAGTTGATGAAATGCGAGTAAAATTTGCTAATCAACTGGATGAAGCATTCAACGAAGGTAATTTAGATATTGCTTTTGAAATGTATGAGTTAATGATGAAACGCCGTTATGAGCGTTATCAATATGCCTTATCTTTGTTAGATAAAGAACCCAATTTAACAGGTAATGATCAAATTGAAATTGATCGTGAAAAAGCAGACTGGGCAAAAAACCAAGCTGAATTAGATAAGTTATGGGAACAACGTGTCAAAAACGATGTGATCAATTTAAAATTAAAAGAGAAAAAGTGGCCTGAAATTAAAAAGAAATTGGTGAAACGTTATGACTTAGCTATTCGTCGTTTAACGCAAACCAAAGCAGATGATATTGTTCAGGTATACTTAAATGCATTTGCTCGAGAAATTGATCCTCACACTAGTTATTTAGCACCTCGTACAGCGAAAAGTTTCAATGAGAGTATGAATCTTTCATTAGAAGGTATTGGAGCCACTTTACAGCAAAGTGAAGATGACGGCACAAGTATCAAATCCTTAGTACCAGGTGCACCAGCAGAACGCAGTAAAAAGCTAAAAGCGGGTGATAAAATTGTTGGGGTTGGTCAGGCTACCGGTGAAATTGAAGATGTTATCGGTTGGCGTTTAGAAGATATTGTTGACAAGATTAAAGGTAAAAAAGGCACAAAAGTGCGTTTAGAGATTGAACCGGCAAAGGGTGGTAAATCCAAAATCATTACTTTAATCCGTGACAAAGTAAGAATTGAAGATCAAGCAGCAAAATTAACAGTAAGCAAAGTGAATGGTTACAATGTTGCTTCTATCAAAATTCCAAGTTTCTATATTGGTCTGACAAATGATGTTAGAAAATTATTAGCTGAAATACAAACTAAGAAAGTGCAATCACTCATTATCGATTTACGTGATAATGGTGGTGGTGCATTGACCGAGGCTGTTGCATTAAGTGGCTTATTTATTAGTGATGGTTCGATTGTTCAGGTGCGTGATGCATTCCAACGTATACGTATTCACGAAGATCCTGATAATGCTCAAGTATATTCAGGTCCATTATTAGTGATGATTAACCGCTTTAGTGCATCCGCATCAGAAATTTTTGCAGCAGCAATGCAAGATTACAATCGTGGTATTATTATTGGGCAAAATACGTTTGGTAAGGGTACGGTGCAACAAAGTCGATCATTAAATTTTGCCTTTGATGCAAACCAAGAGCCATTGGGTCTTATCCAATATACAATCCAAAAATTCTATCGTATTGATGGTGGTAGTACACAGCTAAGGGGAGTTGCTGCAGATATTGATTTCCCAGACGCAATTGATGCCAAAGAATATGGTGAAGAGAAAGAAGATAATGCGTTGCCTTGGGATAAAATCCCTGCGGCGACCTATTCTGAAGTTGCTCAAGCACGTAATGCAGTAGGTTATTTACTTGACAATCATCAGCGTCGAATTCAGAAAGATCCTGAGTTTATCACTTTAAAAGAGGATCTGAAAATTCGCGATGAGCGTCGGGAACGTAAATTCTTATCGCTCAATTATGAAGCACGAAAAGTAGAAAATGACAAGGATGATGCAAAACGTTTGAAGGATTTGAATGCTCGTTTTAAACGAGAAGGCAAAAAAGCGTTAAAGGATCTTGATGACTTACCTAAAGATTACGAAGCGCCAGATTTCTACTTAAAAGAAGCAGAGAAAATGGCAGCTGATTTAGCGAAGTTTGATTCGAAAAAAACCTTAGCCGAAAAATAAAATCAGCTTATTTAGACCGCACTTTAAGTGCGGTCGATTTCTAATGATTTTAAGGAACTCATTTATGTTAAAAATGAAATCACTCAAAGTGACACAGATAGCATTGTCTTTGCCATTATTTTACACTGTTAGTGTACTGGCTAATCCAAGTAATACAGCAACTCAATTACAGGCAGGCAGTCTTGAAACTGTTGTGAGTGCGACGACAACATTAGTGCAAGATGCTGAGCCTTTAACATCTCAACAAATTGCAGTAGAAACTCAGCTTGCTGAACAACAATTAGCGGAAGAGCAGAAAATTGAGGCTGAGCGACTTGCAGCAGAAAAACAAGCGTTAGCAGAGCAAGAATTAAGTAACCGAATTGGAGATACACGTTTACAGTTTAAAAGTGCAGTTGCAAAAATCTATGCTGAAAATAATTTTCAATTCCTTTGGACAGATAAAACAGCTGAAAAACAATTTCTACGTGAGTACGCTTCTGTTGTAGCAAGTGGTATTTCAAAAGAAACTTTTGAAGCCTTGGCACGAATTGATGAATCTGAAGAAGGTTCATTAGTGAGAGATATATTATTAACAGATACCTTCTTAGATTATCTGTATTACGCCAAAAATGTGTCAAAATCGGCTCAGAAATGGCTATATTCAGCAAATAGCTATAAAGCAATGCAACCCAAAGATGAGCATATCAATAATTGGTTAAGTGCAGTAAATGAGAATAAAATGTCAGAATTCTTGGCTACACTTTCAACACAAAATAATTGGTATAAGCAAACATTAAATGCGTTGACAGCTTTAGTCAAAGAAGATGCTGATAAAACTGCGTTATCTAAAATGTACAAAATGGCAATTAATGCACAACGTTTACGTGTAATTCCAGAGTTTACAGATGGCTTATTCGTTAATATTCCAAGTTATCAATTAGAATATTATCGTGATGGTCAACTTGTTTTAACATCGAGAGTTATTGTCGGTAAAAAAGCACGCAAAACGCCAGTAATGTACAGTAAATTGAGCAATGTTGTGGTTAATCCACCTTGGAATGCACCAGTACGTTTGATCAATGAAGACATTATTCCAAAAGTACGTAAAGATCCAAGTTATATTTATCGCAATGGCTATACCATTATTGATGGCAAAGGTAATAGTGTCGACCCATATACAATTGATTGGGAAAATATGACAGCGAAAAAATTTCCATATCGCTTGCGTCAAGCTCCCGGTGATAGTGCATTAGGCAACTTCAAATTTAATATGCCAAGCTCAGATGCGATTTATTTACACGATACACCAAACCGTGGGTTATTCGGTAAAAAAGATCGTGCTTTGAGTTCTGGCTGTGTACGTGTTGAGAAATCTGATCAACTCGCTACAATTTTATTAAAAGAAGCTGGCTGGTCAGAAGAAAGAAAACGTAGTGTGTTACAAAGCCGTAAAACGACTTCTGCTAATGTAGCATCAGATAATCCAGTATTCTTATACTATGTCACAATGTGGGTAAACAAAGGTCAGACCCATACGTTACCAGATATTTATGGTTACGATTCAACACCAAATTTCAGTTATGTAAACTGGAAAATTGTGGGAAAATATCTCAATTAATGTGATCTTCCTCATAAATTAGACATATTTTCCCTTTATTTTTTAGGGAAAATATGTAGAATCGTAATGTTTAATTTTTATATAGAACTAATTACGAACATACTGGTCAAATTGGGTATGTATTAACTTTAGAGAAAGTAGCAGATGGACAACATTAACCATAGTCGCCGTAAATGGTTATCTTTAGGTGGAATTGTATTAGGGGCATCTTTATTACCCAATAGCTTATTAGCTGCGGTATCAACACCAAAACCTCGCATTTTACGCTTTAGAAATATTAATACAGGTGATGTATTTAGCTCGGAATTTTCATTGAGCAAAGGTTTTTCTTCCGTAGCATTAAAACGTTTGGACTATTTAATGCGTGATAAACGTAACAATCATATGCATAGAATGGATCCAAATTTATTTAGCAAATTGTATCGTATCCAAAATAATTTAGGGTTACGTAATACTGAGATTCAAATTATTTGTGGTTACCGTTCCCCTGCGAGCAATGCTGCAATGCGTCGCCGTAGCCGCGGAGTTGCGAGTAATAGCTATCATACTCGTGGTCAAGCAATTGACTTCCGTATTGATGGCACGTCATTAGCGAGAGTACGTCAAGTGGCTGAAAAACTGAGTAATGGTGGTGTAGGTTATTATCCTCGTAGTAATTTTATACACGTCGATACTGGTCCAGTCCGTACTTGGCGCGGTAGCTAATCACTGAAAAACTTTTCTAAATTGAACCGCACTTTTGTGCGGTTTTCTTATTCGTTAGTATGTAGGAAATAAAATGAATATCGAAATTATTCCTGTCACAGCATTCCAACAAAATTGTTCGTTAATCTGGGATGATGAAAAAAATGCGGCTATCATTGATCCGGGTGGTGAAGCAGAGAAATTGATCAAACGTATTGAAGAATTAGATTTGAATCTAAAAGTGATTTTATTAACCCATGGTCATCTTGATCATGTGGGTGCCGCACCAAAATTGAAGCAACATTTTAATGTTGAAATGATTGGACCAAATTCTTTAGATGATTATTGGTTTCAACAATTACCTCAACAATCACAAAAATTTGGATTATTTGAAATTGATGCTTTTGAACCTGATCGCTGGTTAAATGAAGAAGGTGAGATTATCGAAATTGGTGATATGCGTTTTGAAGTTTTACATCTACCAGGCCATACACCGGGACATATTGGTTTTATTGAACACAATAAACGTATTGCTTTTACAGGCGATGTGTTATTTAAACAAAGTGTTGGTAGGACAGATTTCCCTGGTGGCGATCATCAAGCATTATTACGAGTGATTCGTGAAAAACTGTATCCGTTAGGCGATGATATGATCATTGTCGCAGGTCATGGACCATACACCACAATTGGGCAAGAAAAACAAAATAATCCTTTTGTGCGTGAATAATCATTTTTATTCTTTATTCATTTAGACAATGCACAAGTGCTTGTTTAAAATGAGGATATTGAAATTCGAATCCTGCGTTCACTAATTGTTTTGGAATGATATTTTGACTATCTAATAATAATTGTGAACGCTCACCCAACACAAGCTTTAAAATAAAAGCAGGAACGCATGTGAAGTAAGGGCGATTGAGCTGTTTACCTAAGATTTGATTGATTTCACTTTGGGGTAAAGGATTTGGTGCTGTGAAATTAAATGCCCCTTCACAATGTTTATTTTCAAGTAAAAATAAAATTCCCTGAACCACATCATCTATGGAAATCCATCCCCAATATTGTTGACCATTCCCTAGTTTCCCTCCCAATCCTAGTCTATATAGGGGTAACATTTTTGCTAGAGCACCTCCTTTAGAAGAAAGCACAATACCAGTGCGGATAAGACAAACGCGAGTTTCAGCTTGAAGAGCTGAATTTTCCCATTGCTTGCATAGCATTGCAGCAAATGTTCTTGCAGCAGGGGTATTTTCAGTGATTTGCATATTGCCATTATCTCCATAATAGCCTGTAGCAGAACCCGAAATAAATACTTCTGGTGGATTTGAACTTTGATTAATTAGGTGAGCTAAATGTTTAGTGAGGCTAACTCGGCTATTAACTAACTTTTGCTTTTGTGCTACGGTCCAACGGTGATCAAAAATAGGCTCACCCGCTAAATTGATAATCGCATCGAAATCATTCAAATTATGATATTGAGAAATTGATGTAGTAAGGGTAGTTATATTAGGAAGTTTTTTGCGTGCAGTCTCGAGATTTCGTACCAAAGCAGTAACTTGGTGTTTTTCCACTAAATGAGGAAGTAATGATGAACCAATTAATCCAGTTGCGCCTGTAATAAAGATATTCATAGTGCCTCCTCAATATTAGGGTAAATGTGTTACATTGATGAATCAAATAACTGCCTGATACTGTCAATCAGATCTCGCATTTCTGTACCTAGCGTTGGAGTTACAAAAAT
Source organism: Pasteurella dagmatis (assembly GCF_900186835.1). NCBI lineage: Bacteria > Pseudomonadati > Pseudomonadota > Gammaproteobacteria > Pasteurellales > Pasteurellaceae > Pasteurella > Pasteurella dagmatis. Next base: position 988,395 of record NZ_LT906448.1, on the reverse strand, counting down.
TGTGTCATCTCCAGCTATTGTGCCTAAAATCCCGTCAGCTTTGCCGATAGAATCTAATAATCTAGCTATTAATTGTGCGGCTCCGGGTGTAGTTTTAATCACGACTACAAAAGCATTGTGGTCAATATCGATTACTAGATTTTTAAGTGGGCTTTTTGTGTTTGGTACACTCAATTCATTCGGTAAACAATACACCATTTCCATACGTGTATTACGCGTACGAACTGCCCCAAATTTGGTAAGCATACGCGAAACTTTAGATTGATTGATATTATGGAAGCCTAGTTCTTGTAAGGCTGTAACAATTTCACTTTGTGAGCCAAATTTTTCTTGTGCGAGTAATTCTTTGAATGCGTGAGATAAATTATCGTGTTTTTCAGGATGCATAACATATTCTCTTTTTTAGTTATATCTATTAATCTTGCATAAAATTGCATAAATATGCAAATAGATTTTGGCTTACTCAGAGTATTTTTGAATAAAGTGCGGTCAGTTTTTAATGAAAATTTGAGTTAGATCTCACAATTGAATTTATCTATTTGAATTTATATAGTGATCCTTTTAAAATCTTAAGAATTTAGTTTATTAACCCATAAGGAGTAGCAAATGAAAGTTGCAGTTCTAGGTGCCGCAGGCGGTATTGGTCAAGCATTAGCATTATTATTGAAATTACAATTACCAGCAGGGTCAGAGCTATCATTATATGATATTGCACCAGTTACACCTGGTGTAGCAGCAGATGTAAGTCATATCCCAACGGCTGTGAAAGTACAAGGTTTTGCAGGTGAAGATCCAACACTAGCGTTACAAGGTGCTGATGTTGTGTTAATTTCTGCTGGCGTTGCTCGTAAACCGGGTATGGATCGTTCTGATTTATTCAATATTAATGCGGGTATTGTACGCAACTTGATTGAAAAAGTAGCTGTAGTATGCCCAAAAGCTTGTGTTGGAATTATCACTAACCCCGTAAATACAACGGTGGCAATTGCTGCTGAAGTATTGAAAAAAGCAGGCGTATACGATAAACGTAAATTATTTGGTGTGACAACACTGGATATTATTCGTTCTGAAACTTTCGTATCCGAATTGAAGAATTTAGATCCAATACGTACTATTGTACCTGTAATTGGTGGTCACTCGGGTGTAACAATTCTTCCATTACTTTCACAAGTTCAATATGTTGAATGGAAAGAGGAAGAAATTGCACCACTAACAAAACGTATTCAAAACGCGGGTACAGAAGTGGTTGAAGCAAAAGCAGGTGGTGGCTCAGCAACTTTATCAATGGCACAAGCAGCAGCACGTTTTGCACTTTCTTTAGTAAAAGGTTTACAAGGTGAAAATGTAGTCGAATGTACTTATGTGGAGGGTTGCGGTAAATATGCTCGTTTCTTTGCTCAACCAGTTCGTTTAGGTAGAGAAGGTGTTGAAGAAATTCTACCGATTGGTCCATTAAGCGCATTTGAACAACAAGCACTTGATACAATGTTAGAAACTTTACGTGCTGATATTGAATTAGGCGAAAAATTTGTAAATCAATAATAATTAGTTAAACTTTATTAAGGGCATTTAATCTTAAGTTAAATGCCTTTTGTTTTATTAAGTTGGTGAAAAAAGCGCTAATATTTCTAAAAAATCGTGAGTTGGTTCACATTATTAATAATAACCATTTGCAGTGTGTGGTTTATTTAATTATCATTACCGCAACTAAGAACAAGTGCTATTAGAAAATAGCCGACATATTTTGCTTTCCGAGTAGTGCCTCTGCGAGGCACTTTTTTTTATTCCAAAAAAGTGATTTGTCAAAATATTACAAGTAGATAGTAGATAAAAGAAAAGGCTGATAATATTTATCAGCCTTTTACGTTTTAATTATTGAAACAGTTACATTTTTTCAACGGTTTTAATGCCTAATAAGGTTAAACCTTGTTTTAAAGTTTTTTCTGTTAATAACGCTAATTTTAAACGGCTCATTTTTACGTTTTCATCTTCGTTATTTAAAATTGGACAATGCTCATAGAATGATGAGAATACGCCAGCAAGCTCATAAAGGTAAGTACAAAGAATATGTGGACTACCTTCTTTGGCGACTACTTGCACAGCCTCTTCAAACTGTAACAATTTCACTGCTAACACTCGTTCTTTTTCATCTGCAAATTTTAATGTTGCTTGTTGTAATTGTGATTCTGAAATATCGCTACGATTAAAAATAGAACGAATACGAGTATAGGCATATTGCATATAAGGTGCAGTATTACCTTCAAAACTCAACATATTATCCCAATCAAAGATATAATCAGTCGTGCGGTTTTTAGATAAATCAGCATATTTTACTGAACCAATTGCAACAGCCTCAATTACAGCTGCTTTTTCTTGCTCAGAAAGTGCGGTGCTTTTTTCATTAATTAATTGTGTTGCACGTTCAACCGCTTCATCTAATAAGTCAGCTAATTTAACCGTACCACCAGTACGTGTTTTAAATGGTTTGCCATCTTTTCCTAACATCATACCGAAGTTTTTATGTTCAAGTTGGAAGTTATCAGGTACATAGCCCGCTTTACGCGTAATTAACCAAGCCTGTTGCATATGTTGGCTTTGACGGGTATCAGAGAACACTAAAGCTCGATCTGCATTTAATGTTTCATAGCGGTATTTTGCAGCGGCGATATCTGTTGTAGTATATAAAAAACCACCGTCTTTTTTCTGCACTATAACGCCCATTGCTTCACCGTCTTTATTTTTAAATTCATCAAGGTAAACGACTAATGCACCTTCATCTTCAACGGCTAAGTGTCGTTTCTTCAAATCTTCAACAATGCTTGGTAACATTGGGTTATATAAACTTTCACCCATCACATCTTTTTCAGTTAAGGTTACGTTTAGACGATTGTAGTTTTGTTGGTTTTGTTGCATTGTGATATCAACAAGTTTTTTCCACATTGTGCGACAATATTCATCGCCACCTTGTAATTTCACAACATAATTACGTGCTTTTTCAGCGAATTCAGGATCAGAGTCGTAATGTTCTTTTGCCGCACGATAAAATGCTTCTAAATCACTTAGTTCCATTTCTGAGGCATTTTCGTTTTCCATTTTTTCCAAATAAGCAATTAGCATACCGAATTGTGTGCCCCAGTCGCCAACGTGGTTAGCACGGATAACCTTATTTCCTAAAAATTCTAATGTACGAACAACGGCATCACCAATAATGGTTGAACGCAAATGACCTACGTGCATTTCTTTTGCTACATTTGGAGAGGAATAGTCAGCCACAACAGTTTGTTTCTCAGTTACTGTAATGCCTAATTTTTCATCATTTAAAGCATTTTGAACGTTTTCAGCTAACCAATGTTTATCTAAGAAAATATTGATAAAGCCAGGTCCTGCTAATTCGATTTTTTCAGCAATGCCATTAAGATCTAATTGTTGAATGACTTTTTCTGCAAATTCACGCGGATTATAACCTGCTTTTTTAGCAGCAGCCATAATGCCGTTTGCTTGGTAATCACCAAACTGGGCTTTACTTGATTGACGAACTAGCGCATCTACATTTTTGTCAGCACCAACTGCAATCATCGCTTGTTGAATTCTATGAGATAGAATAGATTGAATATTCACTGTTACAATACCTAAATGACAATTAATAAATAGTCGGTTATGATACCGCTCTTTACGCATTCAGAAAAGTCAAAGCGGGAAAAAATGATGATTTTTAATCAAACGCACACATTATTTGCTAATCAGACTACACTTTTAGCGGACTTCTTTGGGTTTGAACAAAAGATACTGCAACTTTCAAAGGCAATGGGATTATCCCTTGAAAATTATGAAATTGATCATTTAGCGCTAAGAGTAAACTCTGAAGAAAAGGCAAAATATTGGCTGACACTACTATTAAAGTACGGTACAATTTTGAGCGATAATGTCGTCAATGGGAGAATTATTTATTTAATTAAATTAAATCAGCCATTTATTTTTACTGGGCAATCAGTCGATATTATCGAGTTACCATTCCCTAAAAATAATCAATATTACCCAATTGAAAGTTGGGAGCATATTGAGGTTGTGATGCCGTTTTTAGCAAATGAGAGTGTTGAAAATTGGGTAGAACGCATTAATCAATTATTTTTATGGAACAAAATAGATAATTTAAAGGTCAAAGTGAGTGAACCTAAGGTTGAGGGTGAGCAATTGCCTAACCCGTCAATTGCAGTGAGTTTTTGGGATAAAGCTCAAAATCATACTTGTATTAAGGTGCACCCATATAACATAAAAACAATCATTGAGGTTTAGCAGTGATGAAAAAATTAACAATTTTAACATTGACAGCAATTTTGGGCTTAGGGCTAGCAGCCTGTTCGAAAAATTATAATGATCATGATCAAGGTAACGGATATCGTGGAGAAATTTTATTTAGTTCTTATGAAGGTGAGAAACTAAATTTAACTATCCGTAAAAATGATTGTGAACGTCCTGATGGTCCAATTGAGAATATTCAATTGGTACACAAATATGATTCTACATTAGTTGTTGGTGCGTGCGTACGCGTGACTGACAATAGCGAGGGACTAAAAAATATTTCCACTTTTAGCCCGAGATCACCTTTATAATTTGATATAGGTAACTGATTATGAAAAAAATCACTCTTGCGTTAGCGATGTTAATGAGCTTTGGTTTAGTAGGCTGTGCAAATACTGATATTTATAGCGGTAATGTATATGAAGGTACACAAGCTAAAGAAGCACGTTCTGTTAGTTATGGTACGATCGTTTCTAGCCGTCCTGTAAAAATCCAAGCAAATAACCAAGGTGTTATTGGTACGGTTGGTGGCGGTGTCTTAGGTGGTGTCGCTGGCTCAACTATCGGTGGTGGAAGTGGTCAAGTAATTGCAACAACTGTTGGAGCAATTGCAGGCGCTGTGCTTGGTAGCAAAGTTGAAGAAAAAATGTCACAAGTTGATTCTTTAGAACTGACCATCAAAAAAGACAATGGTCAAGATATCGTTGTTGTCCAAAAATATGATGCAAGCCTAGTACCTGGTGCTCGAGTTCGCATTGTGGGCGGTTCAACTCTCAACGTATCTGTAGTCAGATAATCACATTTGATTAAAGTAAAAAAGTCCTTAGATTTCTAAGGACTTTTTTATTACATATTTTGTTCGTTTAAGAAGATTTCTTGTAATTTATCGTTAAATACATGTTAGAATTGCACGATTTTTATTTTATTTTTGTTAATTTAGTAAGGTTAATAAATGAAACCCTCAATTATTAGTAAATTAGACAGTTTAAAAGAGAGACACGAAGAATTAGAGGCATTATTGGGTGATGCTTCGGTGATTAGCGATCAAGAAAAGTTTAGAGCCTACTCAAAAGAATATGCACAATTAGAAGATGTTGTAAAATGCTTTGCACGTTGGAATCAATTAAATAGTAATATAGAAGAAGCCCAATTATTACTCGATGATTTAAGTATGAAAGAAATGGCGCAAGAAGAAATTGAAGAATGCAAAGCAGAACTTGAGCAAGTTGAACAACAATTGCAGATTTTATTATTACCAAAAGATCCAAACGATGAATATAACTGCTATTTAGAGATCCGAGCGGGAACCGGAGGTGATGAGGCTGGTATTTTTGCGGGTGATTTATTCCGTATGTACAGTCGTTATGCAGAAGGTAAACGCTGGAGAATAGAGGTTTTAAGTGCGAATGAAAGCGAGCAAGGCGGTTACAAAGAAATCATCGTGAAGGTGAGTGGTGAAGGTGTTTATGGTCAATTGAAGTTTGAATCAGGCGGTCACCGTGTTCAGCGTGTACCCAAAACAGAATCACAAGGTCGTATTCACACATCCGCTTGTACTGTAGCTGTAATGCCTGAGTTGCCAGAATCTGAATTACCTGAAATCAATCCATCAGATTTACGTATTGATACTTATCGCTCTTCTGGTGCGGGTGGTCAGCACGTTAATACAACGGATTCTGCGGTACGTATTACACACATTCCAACGGGAATTGTGGTGGAATGCCAAGATGAGCGTTCACAACACAAAAATAAAGCAAAAGCATTATCTGTGTTAGCGTCACGTATTGTTCAAGCAGAGAAAGAACGTCAAGAACAACAACAAGCTGATACTCGCCGTAACTTATTAGGTTCTGGTGACCGTTCAGATAAAATTCGTACTTATAACTATCCACAAGGCCGTGTCACTGATCACCGTATTAACTTAACGGTGTATCGTTTAGATGAAGTGATGAATGGTAAAATTGATGAGCTAATTCAACCTATTATTACAGAGTATCAAGCCGACCAACTCGCTGCATTATCAGAGCAAGCATAATAAAGCTCAAGGCAGAATACGGCAGTATTTTGCCTTTTTTAACAAGCAACGGATAAATCTGTAGAGTAAAATTACTAACATTGGCAAGAGAATGTCGAATTAGAACTAAATCAAGCATTGAATCTGATTTACGGTTCAACGAGAGAGACCGAGTCTTAAGGATTGAAAATTGTCAAATAACTAGAAATCTTACTATCGTGTGTGAGGAATTTGCAGTAACAAAAATGATTGGACAAACCTACAAAGAATGGCTTGATTTTGCAACAACATTGCTATCTGAAACAGAGGTAATGAATGATGCTAAAATTGATGCGATGGTTTTATTGAGCGAAGTTACCCAGAAAACACGAGCCTATATTTTAGCTTTTCCAGAAACGCATTTAAGTGCGGATAAATTAAAACAACTTGAGAAATATTTAACACGCCGTGCCAAAGGCGAACCGATTGCTTATATTTTAGGGGAAAAAGAATTTTGGTCGTTGCCATTGAAGGTATCTAAACATACTTTAATTCCTCGTCCTGATACAGAAATTTTAGTTGAACAAGCACTAGAGATCGCAAAACAGCGTTTAAACTCATCCTACTTTTCTGGTGAACTGACGATTTTAGATTTAGGCACAGGCACTGGGGCAATTGCCTTAGCATTAGCATCTGAACTCAAAATGTTGACACAAAAGTGCGGTGCAAATTTAAATATTTTGGCAGTGGATCGTATTGCTGAGGCAGTTGAATTGGCGAGAGAAAATGCTAAATACAATCATTTAGAGGTCACTTTTTTACAAAGCTCTTGGTTTGATGCACTTGATCCCTCAATAAAATTTGATGTGATTGTGAGTAACCCTCCTTATATTGATGAAAAAGATTCCCATTTAACACAAGGGGATGTGAGATTTGAGCCTTTATCTGCTTTAGTGGCAGAAGAGGAAGGATATGCGGATTTACGTCACATTATTGAGCAAGCACCTCAATTTCTAAAACCTCAAGGCTATTTATTATTAGAACACGGCTGGCTACAAGGGGAGAAAGTGCGGTCGATTTTTACAGAAAATAATTGGCAGCAAGTGCAAACATTGAAAGATTATGGCAATAATGAACGAGTGACCTCAGCTAGTATTGAGGAATAAGAATGAAATATATTAGAAAAGCATTATATGATGAAATGTGCACCTTCTATCATTTAACATCGAAGCAAGAAGGTGAGGCTATACGTATTCGAGCATTAATGGGGCATTTAGTGCGAAAAGCGCGTAAAATGATCCCTGAAGAAATGGATAAAAAAGAAAAAATCCACTTATTGTTGCAGCTTTTTTATGGTGAATGGGGTTTTTATTGCGATCCTGAACAATATTATTTAGCTGATAATTTAGATTTAGCTTATGTCTTGCAAACTGGTAGTGGTATGCCAGTTAGCCTTGGGGCAATTTTGTTGTATTTGGCAGAGCGTTTAGATTTACCACTTTATCCTGTAAATTTCCCAACACAGTTGGTTTTGCGTGCAGATGTGGATGGTGAAGTAGCTTTTATTAACCCTTGGGATGGCAAATACATCTCACAAGATCTGTTGCATACTTGGTATGAGGGGGCAATGGGGTTTGGTGTGCCATTTATGGCAGATACTTTGGCTGTGGCAGAATGTAACGATTTGCTTGGGCGTTTCCGTCAATTAGCCAAAAATGCCTTGATCAGAGAAGAACGTAATGGTGAAGCCTTACGCTATATTTCACATTTAATCAGTTATAGTCCGGAAGACCCTTATGAAATTCGTGATCGTGGTTTAGTTTTGGCACAGATGGGTTGTTACCACGTGGCAAAAGAAGATTTTGAATATTTTATTGATCAATGCCCACAAGATCCAACCGCTCTTTTACTGAAAAATCAGGTAGAAGAATTTCAACAAGATACTTATTTACTTCATTAAAGAGGAAACAAGAATGAATAATAAAGTGATTCGCTTAGGTGATATTGAAATTGCTAACGATAAACCGTTCGTATTATTTGGAGGTATGAACGTGTTAGAAAGTCGTGATATGGCAATGCAAGTATGTGAGGCTTATGTTAAAGTAACAGAAAAATTAGGTGTTCCTTATGTATTTAAGGCATCTTTTGATAAAGCTAACCGCTCATCAATTCATTCTTATCGTGGTCCTGGAATGGAAAAAGGACTAAAAATTTTCCAAGAGTTAAAAGACACTTTTGGGGTGAAAATTATCACTGATGTGCATGAAATTTATCAATGCCAACCTGTGGCAGAAGTGGCTGATATTATTCAACTCCCTGCGTTTTTAGCACGTCAAACTGATCTAGTGGAAGCGATGGCGAAAACTGGTGCTATAATTAATGTGAAAAAACCACAATTCTTAAGTCCTAGTCAAATGGGCAATATCGTTGAGAAAATTGAAGAATGTGGAAATGATAAAGTGATTTTATGTGATCGTGGTACAAACTTTGGTTATGACAACCTCGTTGTGGATATGCTTGGTTTCAGTATTATGAAAAAAGTGTCAAAAGGTTGTCCTGTGATTTTTGATGTCACTCACTCATTACAATGTCGTGATCCATTTGGGGCTGCTTCTGGCGGTCGTCGTGCTCAAGTGACAGAACTTGCTCGTTCAGGTCTTGCAATTGGGTTAGCTGGTTTATTTTTAGAAGCACATCCAAATCCAAATCAAGCAAAATGTGATGGTCCATCCGCTTTACCATTATCTGCTTTAGAAGGTTTTGTCAGTCAAATGAAAGCGATTGATGATTTAGTAAAAAGTTTCCCAGAATTGGATACATCAAATTAATAAGAAAGAAATTGATAGGAAAGAGAAGAATGAAACGACTTTATTCTTTTTCATTGTTTTTTCTGACATTAGGTGCCTCATTGGCACCTTTTGTAGCTTTGGCAATGGATACTATAGAGAAAGATCAGTTCATAGCACAATTTGAATTACCTTATAAACAAAGTCGACAAAATAATGTGAATGAGGGCAAGGTCATTGCATTATTTGAAGAGGTTAGCGCATTAGATTGTAGTGATCCCACCACACATCTGAATGAATTAGCTTATGGTAGCCGCTCAACACCTCCCGAGACAAAGCAAATTTCACAAGAGGAAAGAGAAAAACTTGCGCATAAGTATTTCAAAACAGCGCTTGAGTTGATCCAGCGTGAAGTGGATAACGGTGATACAAGCTACCTTTATACTTTAGGCTATATGTATGAAAATGCTTATGGTACTGAGAAAAATCTTGAAAAGGCGACCGCACTTTATGAGCGGGCAGTAAAGCTAGGCAACCCAAGTGCTATGAGAAACTTAGCTTATTTGCACCAAGAAGGCGATTTGCCGAATGATGATAACCAAGCGTTCAAATTGTTTTTACAAGCTGCGGAACAAAATGATGCAAAATCACAATATGAAGTTGGGCTATATTATGTAGATCGGGGGCATTTTGATAAAGGCTTTACTTGGGTCAAGAAAGCTGCAGATCAAGGTTTACAGCCAGCAAGACACACGATAGCGACACTCTCACTAATGGGGTGGGGGACAAAGAAAAATGTGGATTTTGCACTCAAGGAGTTTGAGGCAATTGGTGATTATGCTGCGATTGCAGGTTTATATGAATCTGAAGAAGTATTTGGATATAGTGATTTATCGAAAGCCTTATATTATTATCAGCTAGCTTATACAAACGAAGAAGATCCTGTTGAAAAGAAATTCTTATTAGAAAAGTTGGATGACTTGAAAATCAAATTAAAACTAGATAAAAAATAAAAACTCTGATTTGGAAGTTAAGTGCGGTTAAAATATTCAAAATTTTTACCGCACTTTTATTATTGATGTCTATTTTTGATAAAGTTCTTGCACAACTTCAGGGGGTAATAAACGTTCGTGTTGGCTGAATTGTTTACCTAAATAATACGAACCAAAGTGAGTAAAGTGGTCTTGGTCAGCATAAATTGGTTGACCTTCCACTTTGAATAAATCGTTTGGTAAGTATTTCGGTGCATCAATCCAAGTCACATTTGGAATATCTGCAATTAAGCTACGAATTTGTGCATTGCTGGCTCGAATATCGCCTAATTCTTGGATCGGTTCTAAATATTTATCAATACCAAAGCGTGCTAAGCGGAATTCACGTAATGGGGAACGTGTTGTCGACATATTATTGGCTAACACATACACTTTTTTTGTTTTTGCTAGGTATTCTACAGTTGCTCGGAATTCCTCATCAAAGTTTGGTAAAACGAAACTTTCTGGTAAGAAACGTGGTACAGGTTTATTACCTCGCTTAATATCATAGAACATTGAAATAAAGATTACTGGATAATCTTCAATGTTTTGCCAGTATTGGGTACATTCAGGGGCATTTTTTAACTGTCCCTCTTTGTTCACAAATAAAATACATTCGCCCACGTTGAGAATATTGCTTTTCCACCCTTCTTTGTTTCCCACATAATTGAGGAAGTGATATAGGTGATCTGCGTGTGAATCACCAATGGTTAGAATTTTCGGTTCGTAATGATTTTCTAATTTTTCTTGTACACTTGCTGTTGAGGTTTCCCATAGTTCTTTCGCCTTTTTGATTGATGAACGCATTGAGAGGTTATAACCAATCACAGCTAGAGATGGAATGAGATATAAGAATAAGAATGCTTGTTTGAAGGTGAGGTTAGATTTACGAATAGGTTGTTCAAGTAGATAATAAGTTAATGTTGATGACAAAAATGAAAGCACAACGATCCCAATAATGATGGAGTTATTGAGTTCTTTTGCACCTGTAATGTAATACGCAAAGGCAATATATACCCAGTGGAATAAATATAAGGAATAAGAAATTTTACCTACGAATACGACTGGTTTTAATGAGAAAAAGCCTTTTGTGATCTTATCCGTTTGAGAAAAATAAATTAAGAGTGCGGTAAATGCACAGGGAATAAGCAAAGATATACCTGGTAAATAATTCATTTCTTTATGGAAAAATACCAGGCACGCTACGATACCAAACAATGCAATGAGGCTAATGAATGAATCTCTGTGGTTATGTTGCTGTGTTTGTGGCGTAGGAATAATAGCTAAGAATGAGCCAATTAATAGCTCTGGAAAACGGATATTTGAAATATAATAAGTATTATGCAAGAGCACCTTGCTATATGCTTCGTTTGGGATAAAAGACGATGCGGTAAACAGTATAAACAATCCAACAATTACATAAAGGAAAGTCTGTTTATTTTTCCATTTTTTATAAGCCAGAGTGAGAAAAATTGGGAACAATAAATAATATTGTTCTTCTACAGCTAAAGACCAAATATGTAAAACAGGGTTTTCATTGGCACTAAGATCAAAATAACCTTGGCGATGGGCTAAGTAAAAGTTAGAAAAAAATACGGTTGCTAGCTCAATAGTTTTACGTAATTGTTCTGCTTCATGGCGTAAGAAAATAAGTGATGAAAAAACAGAAACCATTGCCATCACAAGAATAAAAACTGGGTAAATCCGCTTAATTCTTCGGTTATAAAAGTTTTTATAGGAAAAGCGGTTATCTAAAATCTCATTTGTAATGATTTTGGTGATTAAAAAACCTGAGATTACAAAGAAAATATCGACACCGAGAAAACCGCCCGGTAACCAGTTTGAATTCAAATGAAAAATAAGAACAGAAATTATCGCAAGAGCTCGTAGTCCATCAATTTCTGGGCGGTAAGCAAGGTGACGCATAAAGTGCTTTTCCTTTTTTAAATATGTAATGTTATCGAATCAATATTGCCATAAGGCATAAATAATAGCCAATTTTTAGGCAAGCATATTAAAGCTACATATAATATCAAAATTTTATACATTGGTTAATGCTTATACTTTTATAAAAAGTGTAATTTATATTGCTATATGAAAAGAAATTGCACAAAATAGAAATTCATTGCAAAAAAGGAGTTAGAGATGTTAAAAATTGTTTTTCTTGATAGTACTGCTATTCCAAAACATATTCCTGTTCCTCGCCCAAGTTTTGAACATGAGTGGATTGAATATGAATATACCTCCGCAGATCAAGTGATTGAGCGTATGAAAGATGCAGAAATTGCGGTGACTAGTAAAGTCGTATTTACTCGCGAAGTAATGCAACAATTACCCCAACTCAAACTGATTGCAATTACAGCGACTGGTACAAACAATGTGGATCTAGTAGCAGCAAAAGAACTTGGTATTGCAGTGAAAAATGTGACAGGTTATTCAGCAACTACAGTGCCAGAACATGTACTTGGTTTAATTTATGCGTTAAAACACAGCATTATGAGCTGGTATCGCGATCAGCTTTCAGCAAAATGGGCAGATAGCAAACAATTTTGCTATTTCGATTATCCAATTACGGATGTAAAAGGGGCTACCTTAGGTGTTATTGGTAAAGGTTGTTTGGGCACAGAAATTGGTCGTTTAGCGACAGCACTTGGTATGAATGTGCTTTATGCTGAACATAAAGGTGCAGCGATGTGTCGTGAAGGTTATACTCCATTTGAAGACGTGTTAAAGCAGGCTGATATCGTGACATTACATTGTCCATTAACTGAAACTACACAAAACCTGATTAATAAAGAAACTTTAAGCTTAATGAAAAAAGGTGCCTATTTAATTAATACGGGGCGTGGGCCGTTAGTTGATGAACAAGCATTGGTTGATGCATTAGACAGTGGTCATTTAGGTGGTGCAGCAGTTGATGTGTTAGTGAAAGAACCACCACAAAGAGACAATCCAATTATCCAAGCTGCGATGCGTTTACCAAACTTGATTGTAACACCTCATATTGCTTGGGCGTCTGATAGTGCAGTTACTACTTTAGTAAATAAAGTAACGCAAAATATCGAATCTTTTGTAAACGATGAATTAAATGCGTAATTAATAAAATATCGTGATGTTGTTGTATAGTGTTTATGCAATAATAGCACGATATTTTTATTGTTGATTTCTAGGAAAAAATGACATTTTCAGTCCCTTTATTTATTGCCTTCCGTTATTGGCGCGCCAAAAGTGCGGATCGTTTTGGCAGACTTGTGACAAATTTGGCAAGCATCGGTATCACTCTTGGCGTAATGGCACTTATTATTGTGCTTTCTGTAATGAATGGTTTAGAACAACACCAGAAGAAACAAGTTCTGTCTCATATTCCACACGCTATTTTAATGCCAAATGAAGGCAATGTGAATGTAAATGAACAATTAAGAAATGTACCTGATTTTGTGCAAAAAGTAGTACCTGTTAATCAAACTGGTGTAATTTTACAGACTCGTTCGGGAGTAGGTGCAGGGCAAGTTATTGGCGTACAACAATTATCAGATGATCCTTTATTATCTGAAGTGCTTAAAGATTCCTTTGAAACTATCTTAGCTCAAGGTAGTTTCAATCTAGTTATTGGTAGTCAATTAGCGCAAAATCTTAAATTGAATATTGGTGATAAAGTGCGCGTGATGATTACTGAAAATAGTCAATACACGCCTTTTGGTCGCGTGCCTGTACAGCGCCTGTTCACCATTAGTGATATCTATTATTCAAACAGTGAAGCCTCAGGCTATCAAGCATTTGCTAATTTATCTGATATTGGCCGTTTAATGCGTATTGCTCCAACGCAAGCACAAGGCTATCGTTTATTTTTATCTGATCCATTTCAGATTAACGAGCTTCCTTACTCCTTTAATGTAGAACAATGGAAAATTCTTGATTGGCGAGCTCAAAAAGGTGAGTTTTTCCAAGCCGTAAGGATGGAAAAAAATATGATGGGCTTATTGATCAGCTTAATTATTGTCGTTGCGGTGTCTAATATTATTACCTCACTCAGTTTAATGGTGGTGGATAAGCAAGGTGAAATTGCAATTTTACAAACACAAGGTTTAACTAAGAAACAAGTGCGGTCAATTTTTATTTATCAAGGTTTACTTGTCGGGATTGTTGGGACAATCATAGGAACTATATTGGGCGTAATTATGACTCTCAATCTTGATCGATTAGTGAACATTGTAAATCCACAAGGAGTGTTTTTACCAACTGATTTATCCTTTATACAAGTAATGACAATAGTGATTTTTTCGTTATTACTTTCTTTAGTTTCCACTATTTATCCAGCATATCGCGCAGCCAAAATTGAGCCAGCAGAGGCGTTGCGTTATGAATAACGAGGTAGAATAATCAATGACTCAGCATTTATTACATTGTCAGAATATTAATAAATTTTATCAAGAAGGTAGCTTGCAAACTCATGTGTTGAAAGATGTGTCATTTTCGATGAACGCAGGTGAGCTGGTTGCTATTGTTGGGAGTTCAGGATCAGGTAAAAGTACGTTATTGCACACTTTAGGTGGTTTAGATCAACCAACTAGCGGTGAAGTATTTATTAACAGGCAATCTTTACAGAGAGCAAATGCTAATGAGTTAGCAAGTTTGCGTAATCAATATTTAGGATTTGTATATCAGTTTCATCATTTAATGGCAGATTTTACCGCACTTGAAAATGTAATGATGCCAATGTTAATTGGTAAACAAAACAAGGTAGAAGCACAAGCGAGAGCAGAAAAAATGCTAAGTGCGGTTGGTTTAGCACATCGAATTTCACATCGTCCATCTGCATTATCAGGAGGTGAACGTCAGCGTGTTGCTATTGCTCGTGCTTTGGTCAATCAACCTGCATTGGTATTAGCGGATGAGCCAACAGGAAACCTTGATCGTAAAACCACAGAAAGCATTTTTGAATTAATCCAACATCTTAATCAAGAGCAAAATATTGCTTTTTTATTAGTGACACATGATCTGAGTTTGGCAGAAAAACTTTCTCGTCGCTTGATTATGCAAGACGGTGTTTTACACGAGGAAAACTGATGAATACTCCGTTTTTTATCAGTTGGAGATACCAACGTAGCAAACAAAAAAATCGATTAGTGTCTTTAATTTCCACTTTTTCAAGTATTGGTATCGCACTTGGCGTTGCAGTTTTGATAGTGGGCTTAAGTGCAATGAATGGTTTTGAGCGTGAACTTAATCAACGTATTCTTGCCGTTGTACCTCATGCTGAAATTGCAGCTTATCCCAATCATAAAGGCGAGAGAGTGATTCTATCTAAACATAAGCTTAAATATTTACTTGAGAGTCATAGTGAAATTATAGGGGTATCCCCCTATGTTAGTTTTACCGCCTTAGTGGAAAATGGTACTAAGTTAAAAGTAGTCCAAGTTAAAGGTGTAGAAAAGCAAGCACAAGATAAAGTGAGTTCAATTGGAAACTTTGTATTAGACAAGGCATGGCAATCTTTTAATGAGAAGAGTGGTTTGATTTTAGGCTATGGTATTGCAAAGGAGCTAGGTGTAAACATAGGGGATTGGGTGAGTTTGTTGATTTCTCAAACTACGGATGAACAACAGCTTTCTCAACCGACAAGGCATCGTATCCAAGTAAGTGGTATTTTACGTTTAGATGGTCAGTTAGATCACAGTTATGCGTTGTTACCATTAGAACAGGCACAGCAGTTTTTGAACTTTAGACCAGAACAAGCGACAGGAGTAGAACTCAAAGTTAAACATCCGTTTGAAGTAAGACAACTTGAATATCCGATGTTATCGGATTATCCACAAGCTCTCTATGCACAACATTGGATTAATAAATTTGGTTATATGTATCGTGATATTCAATTAATTCGTACGGTAATGTATATTGCAATGGTTCTCGTGATTGGTGTAGCGTGTTTTAATATTATTTCAACGTTAATTATGGCTGTAAAAGATAAGCAAGGCGATATTGCCATTATGCGAACCCTTGGTGCGAATAATCGCTTTATTAAACAAATTTTTATTTGGTATGGCTTGCAAGCAGGGATGAAAGGGTGTTTAATTGGCATCTTTTTAGGCATTATTCTCGCCCTCAATTTAACCCAAATCATTCATGGTATAGAATGGTTGTTGGGGCGAAAATTATTATCGGACGGCATTTATTTCGTTGATTTCTTACCAAGTGAACTCCATTGGCAAGATGTGATTATCGTTTTTTTAGCTGCGCTGATTTTGAGTTTGGTGGCAAGTTTATACCCCGCAAATCGTGCTGCACAATTAGAACCAGCACAAGTTTTGAGCAGTCATTAAAAAACCGAAAATAGCTGATATTGAACTGGTTTACTAGTGCAGAATCCTGTGGTAAATTTGACCGCACTTAAGTGATTTATATAATTAATTGAAATACAAAACTTAAGGTCTAACTTTTTTATAGATGTAAGTGAGCAAAATATGACTGAATATAAGAATGAAATTCATATTGAAAATGATGACACAAGAATTGATAAAATTGAACAAGTTTTACCACCAGTGGCATTATTAGAAAAATTTCCAGCAAGTGATGTAGCAGTTGACGTAGTAAGACAAACCCGTAAAAAGGCACATAATATTATTCACCAAAAAGATGACCGTTTGTTAGTTGTTATTGGTCCTTGTTCTATTCATGACCCTGTTTCTGCATTGGAATATGCAAAACGGATTAAGGTAATGCGTGAGAAATACCAAGATACTCTTGAAATTATTATGCGTGTTTATTTTGAAAAACCACGCACAACAGTAGGCTGGAAAGGGTTGATCAACGATCCTCATTTAAATGGCACTTTCGAATTAAACGAAGGTTTACGTATTGCACGTAAATTATTATCTGATATTAACGATTTATCTGTGCCAGCCGCAGGTGAATTTTTAGATATGATTACGCCACAATATTTAGCAGATTTTATGAGCTGGGGGGCAATTGGTGCGAGAACAACAGAATCACAAGTGCATCGCGAATTAGCCTCGGGGCTTTCTTGTGCAGTTGGATTTAAAAATGGCACTAACGGTAGCGTTAAAATTGCTTTAGATGCGATGGGGGCAGCGGAATCACCACATTATTTCTTATCAGTGACCAAATTTGGTCATTCAGCGATTGTTTCGACCAAAGGAAACGAGGATTGCCACATTATTTTACGCGGTGGTGAACAAGGTCCAAATTATAGTGAGGACGATATTAATGCTGTTTGTGCAGATATTCAAAAGAGCGGCCGGATTCCACACGTAATGGTTGATTTTAGCCATGCAAATAGTTGCAAACAGTTTAAAAAACAATTAGACGTTTGCCAATCTGTATGTGAGCAGATTTCAAAAGGCTCTAAGCAAATTTTTGGTGTGATGATTGAAAGCCATTTAACGGAAGGGCGTCAAGATCTTGTGGACGGCAAAGCACTTACTTACGGACAAAGTATCACAGATGCTTGTATCGGTTGGGAAGATAGTGAAGTTGTTTTAGAAGCACTTTCCAATGCGGTGACAGCTCGCCGCAGTCTATAAGAATAAGCTTTATTGATAACTTAATTGAAAACAAGGGCGCTAAATGATAGCGCCTTATTTTTTATTTGCGCTTTGAGGATAAAGATTGAGATGAGCGTAAGAAAGTAGCAAATCTGGGTTTCCCTTTATTCGTCAACCCTCGATATTTGTAACGAATCTCAGTTCCAATTGGTGGTGGGTTAGCTCGATCCGACAATGTAAATCCCGAACCAATCTTGAATTGTCCATAATGATTCTCACAAGTCAGTGAACCAAAATGATTTTCAAATTGTCCTTTGCCTTTATGATGAGCAACGACCTTACAAACCTCTTCAAGTGCGGTCTTTAATTTCAAAATTTGCTGGCTACGTTTTCTTTCATAACCAGCATTGGGATTCCGCAATACTACACCTTCACCTTTTTGTCGCTCAATCTCTTGTAAAAATTGGGCAAGGTGCGTTTTATTTTGAATAGGAATTTGCTCAATGATTTGGATATAAGGCGTAGGATTTTCATCTAAATAACGTTTTAATGTGTCTAACCGCTCAAATAAATTACCTTTTGCGTTTGGTACATCAAACACATATAATTTTAGCTGATGCCAACCTTTATCTTCTTGAGAACGAACAATGGACGAAATAAATTCAAAGTGATTTCTTTGGTAAAACAGCTCACCATCAATCGCAAAAGGTGGAAACTTTTCTAAAAAGTAAGTGGGAGCTGAAAGTACAAAGCCTTGCTTACTGTAAAGTTTTTCTCCATCCCAATAACCGCGTACACCATCTAATTTCTCACTCATCACCCAACCATCAATATTCTGATTTTTATATGTTTCTAGCAACATTAATTCAGGTGATTGAGCGAAAGCAGTTATCGTAAAAACACAAAGTAATATAATAAGTTGATACATAATTTCTCTCTTAATTGTCATTCTGAATCAATTTTAATTATGAGATAGATGGATAAAAGAGAATGAAAGTGATTCTGCGACTTGCATCGTAAAAATCACTTTATTGCATATTGATTTTCGGATATGAAAAAAAGTGCGGTCGAAACGTTAAAAGTTTTAACCGCATTTTTATTATGAAAAGTATGTTTTAATAGTTAATTATTCTACTTTAACAATCCAGCCTTTTGGTGCTTCAACATCACCAAATTGAATGCCAACCAATTCATTGTAAAGCTTCAAAGTCACTTCACCTACTTCTGTTTCTGAATAGAATACATGGAAATTATCGCCATATTGAATACCGCCAATTGGGGTGATCACTGCAGCTGTACCACAAGCACCAGCCTCTTTAAATTGGCTTAATTGGTCAATATAAACATCACCTTCTACTGTTTCTAGTCCTAAACGCTCTTTTGCTAAATAGAGTAGCGAGTATTTAGTTATACTAGGAAGAATTGATGGCGAAAGTGGTGTAACGAATTTATTGTCTTTAGTAATACCAAAGAAGTTTGCAGATCCTACTTCTTCAATTTTAGTGTGAGTGGTTGGATCTAAATAAATACAGTCACCAAAACCACGTGATTTCGCTTCTTTACCCGGATATAAACTTGCTGCATAGTTTCCTCCGACTTTTGCAGCGCCAGTACCTTGTGGTGCTGCACGGTCATAGTTAGACACCAAGAAATTGGTTGGTTTTAATCCACCTTTAAAATATGCACCTACAGGACAACAGAAAATCGAGAATATATATTCAGGAGCGGGGTTTACGCCAACATTATCACCGACACCAATTACAAATGGACGTAAATATAATGTTGCACCAGTGCCGTATGGAGCAAGCCATTCTTGGTTAGCTTTAATTACTTGTTTACACGCATCAATAAACATTTCGGTTGGTACACTAGGCATTAATAGACGCTGGCAGCTACGTTGCATACGTTCCGCATTTTGATCTGGTCGGAAAAGGTTGATTGAGCCGTCTTTGCAGCGATACGCTTTTAAGCCCTCGAAGCATTGCTGACCATAATGGAGGGCAGTTGAGCCTTCGCTAATATGTAAAACATTATCTTGAGTTAATTCGCCTTTTGACCATTTACCATCTTTCCAATAAGCAATATATCGGTAATCTGTTTTTATATAACCGAAACCTAAATTCTGCCAATCAATATTTTTTGTCATTGTTATATCCTTTTTGTTGTGTCCGAAAATACTATTCAATCTACACCATTCTGGATAGCTTGCAAATATTTACAGTTAAAAAAATCTAGGCAATCAATGAAATAGCAGTAAGCTTATAAAGTTAAGAAGAAATAAAAAGAGGAATGTGCTAGAATTCCGCACATAAAAAAACACCGTTCAAAAAGAACGGTGTATAACCAAAAAGGGTTTAAATAAATATACAGGAAGTGAAAATAAGTAACTTCAAAAAAAGTTACTTTGTTTGGTTTCCCAAACAATATGCAAACACAACATCATACTTAAGTCTGAAACTCTTTAACCAGTAAGGAATTACCAATCATTAAGTATGCGTGCATTGTAGTGAAGAGGTAGGAAATCGACAAAGGATATTTTTTTATTTGATGCATTAAAAAAAGTAATGTGAATAAAATCTGTTATATTATAGATCAAAAAATTAACATTGAGAAGAAATATGTATAAACGTTTGCCTCCCTTGAATTCATTGAAAGCTTTTGAGTCTGCAGCAAGGCATTTGAGTTTCACAAAAGCGGCAGAAGAGCTATTTGTTACACAGGCAGCAGTGAGCCATCAAATAAAACTGTTAGAAGATTTTTTAGGCATTGAGTTATTTAAGCGTAAGAATCGTGCATTAGAATTAACCGATTTAGGTAAGGCTTATTTTGTAGATGTGACAAAAATTTTACATCGTTTAGTGGAAGCAACAGATAAATTATTAGCATTAAAGAACGATAAGCATCTTACTATTAGTGTGCCACAAACTTTTGGTATCCAATGGCTTGTGCCACATTTGAGCGGATTTAACAAATTGTATCCTGAAATTGAAGTGCGTTTGAAAGGTGTTGATCAAGATGAGGGATTATTAAGCAAAGAAATTGATATTGCTATTTATTATGGACAAGGAAACTGGGATAATCTACAAGTTGAAAAATTGGTAGAAGAAAATCTATTGATTTTGGCTTCTCCGAAACTCTTAGAACAAAACCCGATTCACATAAAAGAAGATTTAAAATCACATACCTTAATTCATACTCATACACGTGATAACTGGCAAAATATGGCAAATTTTTTGCAGTTAGATGACTTAAATATTCAGCAAGGTTCGTTATTTAGCCATACCTTTATGGCATTGCAGGCTGCCATTCACGGACAAGGTTTAGTTTTAGCAAATCGTATTTTAGCTCAACAAGAGATTGATAATGGGCATTTACAAGTTGTACTGCCAACACAATTGCGTGATCCAAAATCCTTTTATGTAGTGAATCATTTTGACAATAATGATGAACGCGTCCAAGCCTTTCGTGTTTGGATTATCGAAACAATGAAGCAGAAAAATGAATAAATTAGCCTTATATTGTCGCAGCGGCTTTGAAAAAGAAGTTGCTGCAGAAATCTCAGAAAAAGCAACCGCACTTGGAGTGTTCGGCTTCGCTCGTATACAAGAAAAAAGTGGTTATGTTATTTTTGAATGTTATCAAGCTGGTGAAGCAGATCGCCTTGCGAAAGAAATTCCATTCAATCAATTAATTTTTGCTCGTCAAATGATTGTGGTTTCAGATCTGCTAAGTGATTTGTCAGTAGAAGATCGTATTAGCCCAATTTTAGCGCAATATCAACAGTTAGCAGGTGTTGTGAATTTAAAACAAAGTAGCGAATTATTTGTTGAGACTGCTGATACCAACGAGGCGAAAGAGTTATCTGGTTTTTGTCGTAAATTTACTGTGCCACTACGCCAACATCTTAAAAAACAAGGCTGGTTAAATTTCAATGAAACGAAAAAGGGTGCTGTAACACTTCACGTTTTCTTTGTTAAATCAAATAGTTGTTATGTGGGCTATTCATATAATAACAATCATTCTAAGCATTTTATGGGGATTCATCGTTTGAAATTTCCAGCAGATGCACCAAGTCGCTCCACTCTAAAATTAGAAGAAGCGATTTTAACTTTTATTCCAAAGGAACAAGAAGCGCAACATTTGAAAGATACAATGTACGCAGTGGATCTAGGCGCTTGTCCAGGTGGTTGGACATATCAATTAGTGAAACGAGGTTTGTTTGTTTATGCTGTAGATCACGGCAAAATGGCAGAGAGTTTGCACGAAACGGGACGCATTGAACATTGCCCTGAAGATGGTTTTAAATTCCAACCTCCAAAACGTCGAAAAATTGATTGGCTTGTGTGTGATATGGTGGAGCAGCCTGTTCGTATTACTCATTTAATGTTGAAGTGGTTAATCAATGGTTGGTGCTATAAAATGATATTCAATTTAAAATTACCAATGAAAAAACGTTATGTAGAAGTGCAACAATGTTTAGAACATATTGAAAATGAATTAACAAAACACGAATTCAGTTATCAAATTCAAGCAAAACATTTATATCATGATCGTGAAGAAATTACTGTATATATTGAAGTGAAGCCGAAAGTGAATTAAGTGTAGTCAATTTTTGAAGTGTGTTGAAAAGAAAAGGGCTAAATTATTTAGCCCTTTTTGATTTAATTAAAGTTCATTAGCATGTTGTTTTAAATATTTTGCTACGCCCTCTGGGTTATCTTGCATACCTTCTTTACCTTTTTCCCATTGAGCAGGGCAAACCTCACCGTGTTCTTCGTGGAATTGTAATGCATCAACCATACGTAACATTTCGTCGATGTTACGACCCAATGGTAAATCATTAACTACTTGGTGACGAACAATGCCATTTTTGTCGATTAAGAATGATGCGCGTAATGCAACCCCAGCTTCTGGGTGTTCAATTCCAAAAGCTTTTGCAATTTCGTGTTTAACGTCAGCAACTAATGCATAGTTTACCTCACCGATACCGCCTTTATCTACTGGGGTTTTACGCCAAGCATTATGGCTGAATTGTGAGTCGATAGATACACCGATGATTTCAACACCGCGTTTTTTGAATTCTTCATAACGGTGGTCAAATGCGATTAATTCAGATGGACATACGAAAGTGAAGTCTAATGGATAGAAGAAAACTACTGCTGCTTTACCTTGAGTGTGTTGTTTAAAATTAAAGTTATCAACTATTTCTCCATTACCTAGAACTGCTGATGCTGTAAAATCTGGTGCTTGACGTGTAACTAATACCATAGTAAAAAATCTCCTATTAAATAAATTGATTAACCTATATTGACTGGTTGTAAAATAGTAAAAAAGGACCTCGTTATTGTAGGAGAGATAAAAGTGTTTATATAATTGGTTTCGTCTATTGCAATGATTGTTATAATCTTAAGTTATTTTAAATATAGAGAAATGTAATGAAAAAAAAATATGCAGAATCAACAAAATTTATCCATTCAGGTAGAGATAGAAAATTCACACTAGGTAGTGTGAACTCTGTTATCCAGCGAGCATCCTCTCTTGTCTTTGACTCATTAGCTGATAAGAAATATGCCACAATTAACCGTACTCAAGGCGCATTATTTTACGGACGCCGTGGCACCTTAACACACTTCGCATTACAAGATTTAATGATGGAAATTGAAGGTGGTGAGGGGTGTTATCTTTACTCTTGTGGTGCAGCGGCAGTGAGTAATGCGATTTTATCTTTTGTTCAAGCCGGCGATCACGTTTTGATGACAGGTGCAGCTTATGAACCTACGCAGGATTTTTGTAATCAAGTGCTTAAAAAATTGCAAGTCGACACAACATATTATGATCCACTTATTGGTGAAAAAATTGCGAGTTTAGTACAACCCAATACCAAAGTGCTTTTTTTAGAAGCACCAAGTTCGCTCACAATGGAAGTCCCTGATATTCCTACGATTGTTAAAACTGTCCGTAACATTAATCCAGAAATTGTGATTATGATTGACAATACTTGGGCAGCAGGGGTGTTATTTAATGCGTTGGAATACGATATTGATATTTCTATTCAAGCTGGAACAAAATATTTAGTTGGACATTCCGATGTAATGATTGGCACGGCGGTGGCAAATAAGCGTTGTTGGGCGCAATTACGTGAACATTCTTATTTAATGGGGCAAACAGTGTCGGCAGATTGTGCCTATATGACATCAAGAGGAATTAGAACGTTAGA
Organism: Pasteurella dagmatis; assembly: GCF_900186835.1. NCBI lineage: Bacteria > Pseudomonadati > Pseudomonadota > Gammaproteobacteria > Pasteurellales > Pasteurellaceae > Pasteurella > Pasteurella dagmatis. The sequence continues at coordinate 964,567 of NZ_LT906448.1, read as the reverse complement.
TATTCGTTTAAAACAACATCAAGAGAAAAGTATTGAGGTGGCACGATGGCTTGTTGAACAACCAGAGGTGAAAGCTGTTTATCATCCTGCATTGCCAAGTTGTCCAGGTCACGAATTTTTTAAACGTGACTTTAAAGGTGCAAGTGGTTTATTTTCCTTTGAATTACATCAAAAATTAAACCAAGCGCAGTTAGAACGTTTTATGAATCATTTTGAATTATTCAGTATGGCGTATTCTTGGGGCGGTTTTGAGTCTTTAATTTTATATAATCAACCAGAAGAAATTGCACGTATTCGTCCCAATATTCAGCGTAAATTAACAGGAACATTAATCCGTGTACATATTGGCTTAGAAGATACACAAGATTTAATTAATGATTTAAAAGCAGGATTTGAGCGTTTGCAAGACTAAAGTGCGGTGCAAATTTTGAAAATTTTATTAAAGCGTAAGTAAGATATAAAAAAGAAGGGGCATAATGCCCCTTTATTGTATTGATTAAGTTTAGCTTTTATCCATTGCAGTAAATGGACGTTCCATCTCCCCAACATAAAGCTGACGAGGGCGTACAATTTTCATATTGCCCGGTTTGAACATTTCTTTCCAGTGTGCAATCCAACCTACAGTTCTTGCTAATGCGAACATTACAGTAAACATTGATGTTGGAATACCGATTGCTTTCAAGATAATACCTGAATAGAAGTCCACATTTGGATAAAGTTTATGTTCAATGAAATATGGATCGCTTAAGGCGATGCGTTCTAATTCCATTGCTACATCAAACAGTGGATTCTGGATATTCAATTCATTCAACACGTCGTGGCAAGTTTGACGCATTACTTTTGCACGTGGGTCATAGTTTTTATACACACGGTGGCCAAAGCCCATTAAGCGGAATGGATCATTTTTATCTTTTGCACGTGCAATAAATTCAGGAATACGATCAACTGTGCCAATTTCTTCTAACATATTGATACAGGCTTCGTTTGCACCACCGTGCGCAGGCCCCCAAAGTGAAGCAATACCTGCTGCAATACAAGCAAATGGGTTAGCTCCTGAAGAGGCAGCGGTACGTACTGTTGAGGTTGAGGCATTTTGCTCGTGGTCTGCATGGAGGATGAAAATTCGATCCATTGCACGTTCTAACACTGGGTTTACTACATAGGGCTCACAAGGTGTTGCGAACATCATATACAAGAAGTTCCCTGAATAAGAAAGATGATTTTGTGGGAACATAAATGGTTGTCCGATGGAATATTTGTAACACATTGCCGCTAGTGTTGGCATTTTAGCCAATAAGCGAATTGCAGTAATTTCACGGTGAGTAATATCGTTAATATCCAATGAATCGTGATAGAAAGCTGCTAGAGCACCACTTACACCACACATAATTGCCATTGGGTGAGAGTCACGACGGAAACCATGGAAGAAGCGAGAAATTTGCTCATGAACTAGGGTATGGCGTCGCACAAGTTGAGTAAAATTTTTATATTCTTCTGCTGTTGGTCGTTCACCAAATAACAATAAGTAGGCAACTTCAACATAATCCGCATTTTTTGCAAGATCTGCTATTGGATAGCCTCGATGTAGTAACACACCGTTGTCGCCATCAATATAAGTAATTTCAGAACGACAAGAAGCAGTAGACATAAAACCAGGATCATAAGTAAAGAGCTTCTTTTTGACTAGGGATTGAACATCCACCGCATCATAACCAAGAGAACCTTTGTGCACTGGTAGATCGTATTCACGACCATCGCTTAAGGTGAGTTTTGCAGTTAATTCAGACATAAGTTCATCCTTATTTTAGTGAGTTGTGTGTTTTTTTATCGCATTTTTAAACAATATAACCTTAAATTTGTTGAGTGTCTTTATTATGAAGAAAAAAAAATGTAAATAAATTGTTATTTTTTGAAAGTGAGACAGAGATCAAAAAATAGCAAAAATGTTAATGCAATGTTACATAATGTTATTGCTTATTGGAGTGAATTGTTTTTTAATCATATAAAGGCATGATTGAAAAAAGAAGAAGTTATTATTGGTAAATCCTCTGTATAATAGCAAAGGTGATTTTCGCTATTATTGTTATCAAGTACTTATCTCAGGTGGACATAATGCAACAAAAAAACTCAATTAGCGAATGGCTAAATTCAAGCGCTTTAGGTGGTATTAACCAGACTTACATCGAAGAGCTTTATGAAGATTACCTGCGAGATCCCGAATCGGTTGATGCCAGTTGGCAAGATATTTTTAACTCCCTTCCAAAAACAGTTGAAGTAGAACAGCCCCACTCTCAAGTCCGTGATTATTTTAAACGACTCGCTCGTGATAACTCTCCAAATGGAGTCGGTGTCATTGATCCAAATGTCAGTGCAAGATTAGTAAAACTCCTCCAATTTGTGAATGCTCATCGCAATCGTGGACATTTACACGCTAATCTTGATCCGCTGAATATGTGGCAACGAATGGAGGCGCCAACTTTAGATTATAAATACCACGGTTTTGATGACAGTGATCTTGATGAGGTGTTTGATGTTGGCGGTAAAGTCGCAAATAAAGATAAAATTTCATTACGTGATTTAACCGATTTATTAAAGAAAACCTATTGTGGCACGATTGGTCTTGAATTTATGCATGTCAATGATGTGGAAGCAAGAACATGGCTACAAAATAAATTAGAATCTCGCCTAACTCAATCTTTCAATAAAAAAGAACAATTGAAATTTCTAGAAGAATTGACTGCAGCAGATGGTTTAGAACGTTATTTAGGTGCTAAGTTCCCTGGTGCAAAACGTTTTTCATTAGAAGGTAGTGATGCTTTTATCCTTTTAATGAAAGAAATTATTCGTCATGGTAAACGTAATGGTATTGACGAAATCGCAATGGGCATGGCACACCGTGGTCGCTTAAATATGTTAGTCAACGTATTAGGTAAGAAACCTTCAGAATTATTTGATGAATTTGCGGGCAAACACCACGGGAATGGTACAGGAGACGTAAAATATCACCAAGGTTTTTCTTCTGACTTTATGACAGATGATGGTATTGTGCATTTAGTGCTTGCTTTCAATCCATCTCACTTAGAAATCGTTAGTCCAGTGGTTATTGGTTCAGTTAGAGCAAGACAAAAGCGCATTAACGATCATGAAAAAGCCAGAGTATTGCCAGTGACTGTCCACGGTGACTCAGCCGTAATTGGACAAGGTGTAGTACAAGAAACCTTAAATATGTCAGGCACTCGTGGTTACAGTGTAGGTGGTACAATACGTGTTGTGATTAACAATCAAATCGGTTTTACTACTTCAAACCCAAATGACACTCGTTCAACAGAATACTGTACTGATATCGCCAAAATGATCGAGGCACCAGTGATTCATGTTAATGGTGATGATCCTGAAGCTGTTGCTTATGCCGCTCGTATGGCTGTGGAATATCGCACTTTATTTAAACGTGATATTTTCATTGATTTAGTCTCTTATCGTCGCCATGGTCATAATGAAGCGGATGAGCCATCAGCTACCCAACCACTAATGTATGATCGTATCAAAAAACATCCTACACCACGTAAAGTATATGCAGATCGCTTAGTGGCTCAAGGTGTGATCAAAGACGAGGATGCTACTGAACTGCTCAATAATTATCGTGACGCCTTAGATCGAGGTGATTGTGTCGTGTCTGAGTGGCGGGAAATGGATCTGACTGCAAAAAACTGGACGAAATACCTCAGTCGTGAATGGTGTGAATATGAAAGCAAATTTGATGCAGAACGCTTTAAAGGATTAGCCAATAAAGTATGTGAATATCCGGTACATCATGAATTGCATTCACGTGTAAATAAAATTTATTCTGACCGCACTTTAATGGCAAAAGGTGAAAAACTTTTTGATTGGGGGATGGCAGAAACAATGGCTTATGCTACTTTGTTAGATGAAGGATATCATGTGCGTTTATCTGGTGAAGATGCGGGACGTGGTACATTCTTCCATCGTCATTCTGTATTACACAGCCAAAAAGATGCAACGCTTTATATTCCATTAGCTAATTTACACGGTTCACAAGGTCGTTTTGAAGTTTGGGACTCTGTATTGACTGAAAATGCGGTATTAGCCTTTGAATATGGCTATGCGACAACGGATCCAAAAACATTAACCATTTGGGAGGCTCAGTTTGGTGACTTCGCAAACTGCGCACAAGTCGTTATGGATCAGTTTATCAGCTCGGGGGAGCAAAAATGGGGCAGGATGTGTGGTTTAGTGATGTTGTTACCACATGGTTATGAAGGTCAAGGTCCAGAGCATTCATCTGCTCGTTTAGAGCGTTATTTACAGCTTTGTGCACAACAAAATATGCAAGTCTGTGTACCTTCAACGCCTGCACAAATTTATCACTTACTACGTCGTCAAATGTTACGTAAAGTGCGCCGTCCATTAGTGGTGATTTCACCAAAATCCTTGTTACGTCATCCATTAGCAGTGTCATCAATGGATGAGCTAATTAATGGTAAGTTCCAAAATGTGATCCCTGAAGTCGATGCGTTAGATCCGAAACAAGTCAGACGAGTAGTGATGTGCTCTGGCAAAGTGTATTACGATTTATTAGAACAACGTCGTAAGAACAATCAAACGGATGTTGCGATTATTCGTATTGAACAACTTTATCCATATCCGCACGAGGAAATGAAAGTAATCTTAGAGCCTTATAGCCATGTTACCGACTATGTATGGTGTCAAGAAGAACCGTTAAATCAAGGAGCGTGGTATTGTAGTCAACATAACTTTGTGACATCAATTCCAGAACAGGGCAAGTTACGCTATGTAGGGCGTCCAGCATCAGCATCGCCAGCAGTAGGTTATATGTCATTGCACAATGAACAACAATCAGCACTTGTCACAGAGGCTTTAGCTTAATTTAGACTAAAAGTACGGTGAAAATGACCGCACTTTTTAGAAAAATAAACCTGAAAAAAGGAAAAAACAATGAGCAATTTTGAGATTATTACACCAGATTTACCAGAATCCGTTGCTGATGCAACTGTGGTCACTTGGCATAAAAAAGTGGGTGATACTGTAAAACGTGATGAAATCTTAGTTGAAATTGAAACGGATAAAGTTGTCTTAGAAGTACCGGCAGTATCAGACGGTGTATTAGAAACTATTATTGAAGCAGAAGGTGCAACCGTGGTGAGTAAACAACTATTAGGTAAACTATCTGCAGTTGCTGTTGCAGGTGCTGTGACTAAAGATACGGTTGCGACGCAAGAGCCAACACCAGCGGATCGCTATAATGCAACATTAAGTAGCGAATCTGTTGGTGCTGATTCAGTAAGCCCTGGCGTACGCCGTTTAATAGCAGAATACGATCTCAATGCAGAAGAGATTAAAGGTACAGGTGTAGGTGGGCGAATCACACGTGAAGATGTGGAAAAAGTGTTAGCATCGAAAGCACAACAAACCAAAACAGAGAGAGAAGCAGAACCAGCAAATTTCAGCGTGGGTAATCGTGAAGAAAAACGTGTACCTATGACCCGTTTACGTAAACGTATTGCAGAGCGTTTATTAGAGGCAAAAAACAGCACTGCAATGCTAACTACTTTTAATGAAGTAGATATGGCACCAATTATGAAATTGCGTAAAGTTTACGGAGAGAAATTTGAAAAACAACATGGTACTCGTTTAGGCTTTATGTCATTTTATATCAAAGCAGTAGTTGAGGCCTTAAAACGTTATCCTGAAGTGAATGCCTCTATTGACGGTGATGATATCGTTTACCACAACTATTTTGATATTAGTATTGCAGTTTCAACTCCACGAGGCTTGGTCACTCCAGTATTACGTAACTGCGATAAATTAAGTATGGCAGATATTGAAAAAGAAATTAAAGCGCTAGCTGATAAAGGTCGTGACGGTAAATTAACTGTAGAAGATCTGACTGGTGGTAATTTTACTATTACTAACGGCGGCGTGTTTGGTTCATTAATGTCAACACCAATTATTAACCCACCACAAAGTGCGATTTTAGGTATGCACGCTATTAAAGATCGCCCCGTAGCGGTAAATGGTGAAGTTGTTATCCGTCCGATGATGTATCTTGCGTTGTCATATGATCACCGCTTAATTGATGGGCGTGAGTCAGTCGGTTTTTTAGTGGCAATTAAAGAATTACTTGAGGATCCAACACGCTTGCTCTTAGAAATTTAATAATCTACTAAGTGCGGTTACTTTTAGAAAAGTTTTAAAAATTGACCGCTCTTTTATCATTCTTTGCAATATTTGTTAAGAGGATAATATGAGTAATTTTGCTTCTTGGCTTGAAATTTAGATTGTTCATTTGTAACGAGCAAAATAGTTTTATAAAGATGTATTTAAGATTCCTCTGATGAAGGAACATTGCCTGTTAGATAAGTCTGCCAGTGTTTCTTTTCTACAGAAAATGAGCAAATATTGGTAGGAATATTATACGAAGATAAAGATCTTCCTGTTGTTAAAGGAAATAATTTTACTCTTTTTGTGAAAACTGTTCGCTAGAAACTGAACGAACAGTGAAATTTGGAGGTAAGTTGTTACAAGGCAAAACAAGTATTGGTGATTAAGGGGTTTATACCGTTATCTCAGATTCTGAGAGGAGCAAAATTTGCTTGCATTTTCAATACAAGTAATTCAATCAATGTGATAACTTGAAATGATGACACTTTTGCTATTTTGCAATAAACAAAGCGAGCTGTAAATACGAGCTGATAATATGACGATGAGGAATACAACGCTATGAATCTACACGAGTATCAAGCGAAGCAAATTTTTGCTGAATATCAATTGCCAGTTGGCAAAGGTTATGCGTGTAAAAACGCAAATGAAGCAGCGGATGCGATTAAGAAACTCAATGGTGATGTTTGGGTAGTAAAATGCCAAGTTCATGCAGGTGGACGTGGTAAAGCAGGTGGCGTGAAATTAGTGCGTAATGAAGCAGAAGTACGAGCCTTTGCAGACCAATGGCTAGGCAAGCGCCTCGTGACTTTCCAAACAGATGCCAATGGTCAGCCAGTAAACACAATTTATGTGGAAGAAGGCTCGAGCATTGAGCGTGAGTTATATTTAGGTGCTGTGCTTGATCGTGCTTCACAACGTGTTGTATTTATGGTTTCTACTGAAGGTGGGGTGAATATCGAAGAAGTGGCAGAAAAAACACCGCACTTATTACATAAGATGGCGATTGATCCATTAACAGGCGGAATGCCATATCAAGGTCGTGAGCTTGCTTTTAAATTAGGTTTAAAAGGCGACCAAATTAAACAATTTGCGCATATTTTTGTGCAAATAGCGAAAATGTTCGTGGAAAAAGATTTAGCATTATTAGAGGTGAACCCATTAGTCGTGACCAAAGAAGGCAACCTACTTTGTTTAGATGCAAAAATCGTGGTAGATAGCAATGCCTTATATCGTCAGCCAGTATTAAAAGCAATGCAAGACCCAAGCCAAGAAGATCCTCGTGAAGCACTAGCCGAATCTCATCAATTAAATTATGTAGCTCTTGAAGGTAACATCGGTTGTATGGTGAATGGCGCTGGCTTAGCGATGGGGACAATGGATATTATTAAATTACACGGTGGTCAACCAGCAAACTTCCTTGATGTTGGTGGTGGTGCAACCAAAGAACGTGTAGCAGAAGCCTTCAAAATTATTTTATCTGATAGTGCAGTAAAAGCGGTGTTAGTGAATATTTTTGGTGGTATTGTACGCTGTGATTTAATTGCGGAAGGGATTATTGCGGCAGTAAATGAAGTGGGTGTCAATGTGCCTGTTGTTGTGCGTTTAGAAGGGAACAATGCGCCTTTAGGTCGTGAAATTTTAGCAAACAGTGGCGTGAATATTATCGCGGCAAACACTTTGACTGATGCTTCGATTCAAGCAGTGAAAGCAGCGGAGGGGAAATAATATGTCTATTTTAATTAATAAAGATACAAAAGTGATTTGCCAAGGTTTTACTGGCGGTCAAGGTACATTCCACTCTGAACAAGCACTTGCTTATGGCACGCAATTAGTGGGTGGTGTTTCACCAGGTAAAGGTGGCACAACGCATTTAGGCTTACCTGTATTTAATACTGTGCGTGATGCGGTTGAAACAACAGGTGCAACAGCAACTGTCATTTATGTACCAGCACCGGGCTGTAAAGATGCTATTTTAGAAGCCATTGATGCGGGTATTAAATTGGTGATTTGTATCACTGAAGGTATTCCTACATTAGATATGTTACAAGTGAAACAACGCTTAACTCAAGCTGGTGTACGTATGATTGGGCCTAACTGCCCTGGCGTGATTACTCCTGAAGAATGTAAAATCGGAATTATGCCGGGTAATATCCACAAAAAAGGCAAAATCGGTATTGTTTCACGTTCAGGTACATTAACTTATGAAGCAGTAAAACAAACAACGGACGAAGGTTTTGGTCAATCCACTTGTGTAGGTATTGGCGGCGACCCAATCCCTGGTTCAAGCTTTATTGATATTTTAAAACTTTTCCAAGATGATCCTCAAACTGAAGCGATTGTTATGATCGGAGAAATCGGTGGTTCTGCAGAAGAGGAAGCTGCATCCTTTATTAAAGAATACGTCACTAAACCCGTCGTGAGTTACATTGCGGGCGTGACCGCACCAAAAGGCAAACGTATGGGGCACGCAGGTGCAATTATCAGTGGCGGTAAAGGTACGGCAGATGAAAAATTCGCTGCACTCGAAGCTGCCGGCGTGAAAACTGTACGCAGTTTAGCGGAAATCGGCACTGCCCTAAAATCGCTTTTAAAATAGACCGCACTTTTATGTAGATAACAAAAAAGGCTGTTTGACACAGCCTTTTTTAGTTGATTTGGAAATTAATTAAGCAAGAATTGAATCTAATTCTTGGCTTACTTCTTCTACTTTTTTAGTACCGTCTAAACGGAAGTATTTAGTATTGCCAGCGTTTGCTTCTGCTTGGTAATAGTCCACTAATGGTTTGGTTGTTGAGTGGTACACTTTTAAGCGATCTAATACCGTTTCAGGTTTATCGTCTGCACGGATAATTAAGTCTTCGCCAGTCACATCATCTTTACCTTCCACTTTTGGTGGGTTGTAAACCACATGGTAAGTACGCCCTGAAGCTTGGTGAACACGACGACCACTCATACGTTCTACGATCACTTCATCTGGTACATCAAACTCTAAAACGTAGTCAATTTGGATACCTGCAGTTTTTAATGCATCTGCTTGTGGAATGGTGCGTGGGAAACCGTCTAATAAGAAACCTTTTACACAGTCATCTTGTGCAACACGCTCTTTTACTAATGAAATGATTAAGTCATCAGGCAGTAATTGACCTGCGTCCATTAAGGTTTTTGCTTGTTTACCTAATTCAGTTCCCGCTTTGATTGCTGCACGCAACATATCACCAGTAGAGATTTGTGGGATACCAAATTTATTCATAATAAATTGTGCTTGTGTACCTTTACCAGCACCTGGCGCACCTAATAGGATGATTTTCATAATGACCTCATTGATTAAAATAATCGGATTTTTGACCGCACTTTTTATCGAATCTGATAACTCTGAGCAAAGTGCGGTGTAATATTTACTTGTTTTCTTACAAAACAAAACAGTTAATGGTTGCCGAATTTGATAGAAATGTCAACTACTCAGCTGATAAGCCTAGCTTTGAGTTTTGACTTCTGGTTTCGCAGACCAAGGTGCTACTTTAAATAACATTAACATACCTGGAATTGCAGCAACAAAACAAATCCAGAAGAAAGTATAGTAACCGTAATTAGCGACAATTACCCCTGAAAAGGCACTAAAGATCTTGCTTGGGATTGCAGCTAAACTCGTGAAAATTGCTAATTGTGTGGCAGTATAAAGAGGATTGGTTTCTTTTGCCATAAATGCAACAAACGCTGCTGTACCTAAGCCTACCCCGATGTATTCACCAATAATCACAGTAGTTAAAACAAAAAATTCAAATGAACCAATGGTTTCGAATTTGCCGTAACTTGCCATCCATACAAAACCGAGAATCGTGATTAATTGAACCAAGCCGAATAACCATAATGAACGATTGATACCTAAACGTAGCATCGCAATTCCACCTAACATACCTGAAATAATTGATGCCCAAAGTGAGTTAAATTTTACTACAGTTCCTATGTCAGTGTTGCTGAAGCCCATATCTAAAATAAATTTAGTTTGTAACGATGTTGCTAGAGAATCACCAAATTTATATAAAAAGATAAAGAGAATTAAAACTAAGGCAGAAGAAACACCTTTACGGTTAAAAAATTCTTTAAATGGTAAAGCAAAAGTATGATAAAACGGTAAAGAGCGGTCAATTTGTGGCACGTTTGGTTCTTTGCTTAGGAAGAGCGAAAGAATCAAACCTGGGATCATAAACAACGCAGTGAAAATGAATACGATATTCCAAGGCAGTGTATCTGCAAGGATTAAAGATAAACCACCGGGGATTAAACCGGAAATTCGGTAAGCATTAACGTGAATAGAGTTACCTAATCCAAGTTCTTCATCGCTTAAAATTTCACGGCGGTAAGCATCTATGACGATATCTTGCACAGCAGAAAATACGGCAATAGTCGTTGAAATGAGCGCGACAGTTTGGATATTGGCTATTGGGTTATATTGACCAAGTAGTGCAATCAAAGCAAGTAATCCTACTTGAGTGATAAACATCCAGCTACGGCGACGGCCAAGAAAGTTTGGATAATAACGGTCGAGTAGTGGTGAAATGATAAATTTCCAAGTATAAGGAAAACCAATCAAAGTAAAAAAACCAATAGTTTTTATATCCACATTATTGGAAGATAACCAAGCAGGAACCATTTGGAATAACAAATATAATGGTAGACCAGAACTGAACCCTGTAAAAATACAGAGTAACATATTACGGCTAAATATTTGTGATAATACGGTTGGTTTATTCTCCATAGCTAATCTCGATAGCCTTTCGGATTATTTTTTTGCCACTTCCATGTATCTTTCATCATTTGTTCAAGACCACGATCTGCCGTCCAACCTAATTCATTTTTCGCTAAACTTGGGTCTGAATAACAGGTTGCAATGTCACCAGGGCGACGATCAACTAATTTATAAGGAATTTTGATGTCGTTAGCTTGTTCAAAGGCTTTCACCATATCTAATACGGAATAGCCAGTGCCCGTTCCCAAATTATAAATGTGTAAACCAGAATCGCCTTCGTGACGATCAAGCGCTTTAATATGACCAATAGCAAGATCCACAACGTGGATATAATCACGTACCCCGGTGCCGTCGTGAGTATCATAATCGCTACCAAAAATAGAGAGTTGTGGTAATTTACCGATAGCTACTTGGCTGATATAAGGCAATAAGTTGTTTGGAATACCGTTTGGATCTTCACCAATTAAGCCACTTTCGTGTGCGCCCACAGGGTTGAAGTAACGTAAGATAGTGATACTAAATTCAGGGTTTGCTTTAGCAACGTCTGTTAAAATTTGTTCCACCATAAATTTTGATGTGCCGTAAGGGTTGGTTGTGCCGCCGACTTTGCAATGTTCAGTAATAGGAATAATTTCTGGGTCGCCATAAACTGTGGCAGAAGAACTAAATACAAAATTCCACACACCTGCTTTTTTCATTTCTTGGATTAACACTAGCGAACCTGTTACGTTGTTCATATAGTATTCAGCTGGTTTTTGCACACTCTCACCAACGGCTTTTAACCCAGCGAAGTGAATCACCGATTGAATTTTGTTTTCTGCGAAGATTTTTTGTAAAAGTGCGGTATCTAAAATATCGCCTTGATAGAATTTGACGGTTTTACCTGTGATTTGGGAAACACGCTCGAGGGATTTTGGGGAAGAATTACAAAGATTATCTAAAACAACAACATCTTTATTTGCATTAAGTAGCTCAACAACTGTATGTGAGCCGATATAGCCTGCGCCACCAGTTACAAGAATTGCCATATTTTGTCCTTAGTTGCTTCGTTTATCTGATTGAAAATTATAGTTAGTATAGATCTTTTGCGCAGTAAGTGAAAGATCTATACCATAATGACAAAGTATGCTGAATGAGTAATTGAATTTTCTATAAAAAGTAAAGAGAAGGATCCCTTTTTTATTTACCTCATTATTTTACACATTCTCTTATAAATTCCCTTTATATTAATTTTTATCTTAATCATTTTACGCAAACGTTTACTATTATAAAAATTAGCGTAGAATATGCGCTTATTTTTTACTTTTACTATTTTAATTTAAGGAAACAATATGTCTTTAGAAAAACATTTTGAAGTCACCACACGTGGTTCAAGTGTTCGCCAAGAGGTGATTGCTGGACTAACGACGTTTTTAGCAATGGTGTACTCTGTGATAGTTGTACCCAAAATGTTGGGTGCAGCAGGCTTCCCTGCTGAATCTGTATTTATCGCAACCTGTTTAGTGGCAGGCTTAGGCTCTATTCTAATCGGCTTATGGGCAAATGTGCCAATGGCGATTGGTTGTGCGATTTCATTAACAGCTTTTACCGCATTCAGCTTAGTATTAGGTCAACAAGTGAGTATCCCTGTGGCATTAGGCGCAGTGTTCTTAATGGGTATTGTGTTTACACTCATTTCTGCAACAGGTGTTCGTGCTTGGATTTTACGTAACTTACCAATCAGCATTGCACATGGTGCGGGTATCGGTATCGGTTTATTCTTATTATTAATCGCTGCAAACGGCGTTGGTTTAGTGGTAAGCAACCAAGCTGGTTTACCAGTGAAATTAGGTGAATTCACTTCATTCCCTGTATTAATGTCATTAATCGGCTTGGCATTAATTATCGGCTTAGAAAGAATGCAAGTAAAAGGTGGTATCTTATGGGTGATTATTGCGATCACTATCGTAGGTTTAATCTTCGATCCAAATGTGAAATTTGGTGGTAAAGTTTTCCAAATGCCAACTTTCGGTGAAAATTCATTATTCTTACAATTAGATATTATGGGCGCATTACAACCTGCTATTTTACCTGTGGTATTTGCCCTTGTGATGACAGCTGTATTCGATGCAACAGGTACAATCCGAGCAGTTGCTGGCCAAGCAAACTTATTAGATAAAGATGGTCAAATTATCAACGGTGGTAAAGCATTAACTTCAGACTCTGTAAGTAGTATTTTCTCTGGTATTTTTGGTACAGCGCCAGCAGCAGTGTATATTGAATCTGCAGCAGGTACAGCAGCAGGCGGTAAAACAGGTATCACCGCAGTCGTTGTGGGTGTGTTATTCCTATTAATGTTATTCTTCCAACCATTAGCATTCTTAGTGCCTGGTTATGCAACTGCACCAGCATTAATGTATGTAGGTTTATTAATGTTAAGCAATGTAAGCAAATTAGATTTCAATGATTTCATCGGTGCGATGAGTGGTTTAGTTTGTGCAGTATTTATCGTATTAACTGCAAATATCGTAACTGGCATTATGTTAGGTTTCGCAACATTAGTGATTGGTCGTTTAGTATCTGGTGAATATAAAAAATTAAATATCGGTACTATCGTGATCGCTGTTGCATTAGTGGCGTTCTATGTAGGTGGTTGGGCGATTTAATTCGTTTCACCGAACTTGCTAAAATAAAACAAAGGGCAGAATATTCTGCCCTTATTTTTTCCTTATTCGTTATTTTCATCGAAAACTTCAAACAAACCGACCGCACTTTTGAGCTTATCACCATAGAAAATCAATGGAATACGTTGGCGTTGCCACACTGGCACATTAAAGTGTTGCCAAATCTTCTTCATTTCTTTATTGGCGGATTTTTCTGTTAAACGAATTTTGCTAGAGTAGCTAAAACGTATTTGAATCGGGGAGTTTGTGAAAGGTAACTTTTGAGTCACAAGCTGTTTATTTTTCCACTGTACAAGTAATTTATCGGCTTGCTGCGTAAGCGTTAATGTGCCTAAATTATCAGGTAAGCAAACTGTTTCACCTATTTTAATGTCGACTTTATGGGTTGAAATATCCGTAAATTGTGGCGTTAAATACAATTTTTGTTGATGACGACGAACAACCTTTTCACCTAATTGGAATAATGGATTGCTATCAGATCTGGCAAAAATGACATCCTGAATAATCTGTTCAAGTTGCACTAATGAGGGCATTGGCAATTGCCATTCATTGAGCCATAAGCGCAATAACGCTTTCTGCTTGGTCGCAGAATATTGTGCGAATTGTTGAATACTGAAAGAGCGGTCAGTTTTATCAAAGTTTTGTGCAAACTCATCGGCTAATAATTCATTGATTAATTGCTGTTGTTCAAAACAATGCTGTGCAGAACGTTGCACTGCTAAATCAAAATGCGCCCAGCGTTGACGTAGTTCAGGTAAAATTTCATTACGCAGAAAATTGCGTTCATAGCGGTTATCACGATTGCTTTCATCTTCCACCCAATCCAATTTTGTGGCTTGCACAAATTGCTCTAATTCGGGGCGAGTAAAATGGAGTAGAGGGCGAAAAACCGGCAAATTATAGACTGTGCTTTGTAATTGCATCGCCCCCAATCCTTGCAAACCACTTCCACGTTTTAAGGCAAGAAAAAATGTTTCTGTTTGATCTTGTAGATGATGTGCAGTCGCTAAAATCTCATCAGGTAAAATATGTTGTGATATAGCTTGATATCGTGCTTCACGCGCCCCCGCCTCAATGCCATTACAGGTATCTACCCGCACTTTTTCAATAATTAATGGCACGTTTAACTGTTCACAAATTTGTTTGCAGTGTTCTGTCCAACTATCTGCGTTTGCACTCAAACCGTGATGAATATGAATGGCACGCATTTGTAAGTGCGGTCGATTTTCACGAAGTTTTGTGAATAGCAGAAGTAAGGCGGTGGAGTCCAAACCACCACTAAAACCAATTAAAAATTGCTTTTGTGTTGAGGCGTATTTATCAATTTGGGCTTGGAATTTTGTTAATAACATAAACGTGTGAGATAAAAGTAAAGGGCGTTAATTGTAACGCCCTTTTTGTTTCGGACTAAGCAATTTTTACGGCTTTATATTGGCTAACGGGGGTCATAATGTAATCACGTGCAGCGATAATTTGTAATTCATAGTTATCTTTTTGCTGTGTAACGGTCATTACATCATTTACTGCATTGGCTGTATGCTCAAAAGCCTCGATGTCAGATTTACCATTAAGTAGATTTGCGATAAACAAGCCTGCAGTTAAGTCTCCTACACCAACAGGTTCTTTTTTGAATTGGTGTAATGGACGGCTGATATGCCACATACCGTCTTGATTTGCTAATAGCATTTCAAATTGTGTGGCATCTTTACCCACTTTACTTAAATGTTTAACAAGTACTTTTTTAGGACCTTTAGATAAGATAACTTTCACGGCTTCTAATGCTTGTTCGAAATTTTCAACAGGTAGACCACTTAACTCGCGTAATTCCACTAAATTTGGCGTGATTAGATCGGCTTCAGCCATCGCTAAATTCACTAAGCCTTCTTTCACACCGTCTGCCACAATGCAGCCTTTATCAGGGTGACCCATTACAGGATCGCATAAATAGAGTGCGTTTGGATTTTTCGATTTTACAAAACGAACAGCGTTGATAATTTCTTCAACTTGTTCTGCGGAGCCAATGTAGCCAGATACAACAGCATCACATAAGTGCAGAGAGTCAATGGCATCAATGCCACGTACAATCTCACCAATTTGTTCTTTAGGAATGACCATCCCTGTCCATTTACCATATTGCGTATGGTTGGAAAATTGAACAGTATTCAATGCCCAGACATCAATGCCTAAAAGCTGCATAGGAAAAGTCGCTGATTTATTGCCTGCATAGCCATAAACGACGTGGGATTGTATTGACAGAACGTGCTTCATTCTAGTTTCCTTTTCGAATAAATTGATTAAGTAGCGGAGTCGCTAATTTTTGTTGATTTTCAGGTAAGCTGATTTCAGCTTGCCAAAATGGGGAATCTTCGTTGATATTATAATAGGCAACACCATCAAGTCGTTTTTTACCTTGATTCACTTGATAGGCAATTAAATGTGGATTGAGCGACACCTGTGAAATAGGGAGATTGGTGCTGTCGTAAAATAAAAAGTCATTCTCTTTGGCATCTTTTTTCGCTTCAGGAAAGAATATTGAAGCGGCCATCATTGCACAGCCCATACAACTTGCTGCGTGATAATAGGAAAAATGTCCACGACCTTCTTTCGGTACAAAGACATAAGATGTTGAGCCGTTTGCACCTACAGCGCCATTGAGTAATTGCCAGCCTTTTGGCACTAATAACATTTGCTCATAGGGCATTGCGTAGAGATCAAAATGTGCCAGTGTTTCTGCTTTTAGTTTGGTTGAGAATTGAGTAATCGCGCTTTTTAACCAGCCACCCTCAATATTATCTTCGTATTCTGTTTGATAAAGGTCAATTTCTTGTTTATTCAACATCATTTTCTTAATAAATTGGGCTTTCATCATTACTGGTTGAGTCAATTCACGAGGTTCAAATGAGAATTGATATTGGTCAGCAAAAGTGAGGGGCGAGTAACTTGAAAAGAAAATAGCAGATAAGAAGAATAGAACGAAACGCATAATGCTCTCCAAAAAAAGTGCGGTATTTTTACCGCACTTTTTAGTTAAAGATTTAGCAATAGCCGTAATCCATCAAGCGGTGATAACGACGATGTAATAAATTATCTTGGTCAAGCATTTCAAGATCTTTTAAATCATCTAATAAACGTCGTTTTAGATTTTGTGCCATTACATCAAAATCACGATGTGCCCCACCAAGTGGCTCTTCAACGATATTATCGATTAGGTTTAATTCTTTTAAGCGGCTTGCAGTTAAGCCCATTACTTCTGCCGCAGTTGACGCTTTGTCTGCACTCTTCCACAAAATAGAAGCACAGCCTTCAGGTGAGATGACAGAATAAGTACTGTATTGCAACATATTCACTTTGTCGCCGACACCGATTGCCAATGCACCACCAGAACCACCTTCACCAATAACAGTACAGATCACAGGCACTTTTAACAATGACATTTCTCGTAAATTACGTGCAATTGCTTCTGATTGCCCACGCTCTTCTGCGCCAACACCAGGATAAGCACCTGGTGTATCAATAAATGTAATGATAGGTAAGTTAAAGCGTTCTGCCATTTGCATTAAACGTAATGCTTTGCGATAGCCTTCTGGTGCGGGCATACCAAAGTTACGTTTTACTTTATCTTTTACAGTACGGCCTTTTTGGTGACCAATCACCATTACTGGTTTACCATCTAAACGCGCTAAACCACCAACAATAGCTTTATCATCAGCAAATGCACGATCACCAGCTAATTCTTCAAATTCGGTAAAAATACGTTCAATATAATCCAGAGTGTAAGGGCGATTTGGGTGGCGAGCCATTTTTGATACTTGCCACGCATCTAAATTTGCAAAGGTTTTTTGAGTAAGTTCTGCGCTTTTCTTTTGTAAGCGGGCAATTTCATCATCCAAGTTGATTCCATCGTCTTGGCTTGCTACAGAACGAAGTGACTCGATTTTTGCTTCAAGTTCTGCGATCGGTAATTCAAAATCTAAATATTCTTGGCTCATTTTTATTCCTATATATTAAATTCGCACAAATCTTACCGCACTTTATCAAGATTTTAGCTAAGGTGCAAATGTGGGTTGTATTGTATGCTTTTTTTCATCAAAAATCATTGGTTCTTTTACTTTTTATCGTATTGTTAGTCTGTAGCTTAAGTAAAATTTTATTGAAGGAATTATTCTTAGCGAACTTTTTTTCATATAGTAAAGTCAAAGGAAGTGCGCTTATGAGCGTGATAAACTTTATAGGAGTATTTATGAAATTAAATAAAGCAACACTTATTGCAACAGTGGCAGCAGCCTTATCTTTAACTGCAATTTCTGCACAAGCAAGTATTATAGAAAATAGTTCAAAAGGTGAGTTGAGCAAAATTATTTACAGTTGCGAAGGTAAAAAGACTTTAGATGTGATTTTTATCAATACAGATAAAAATTCTTTTGCGATTATCAATCAAGTGGATGAAATGACTCCTCTTGAAATCGAAAATACGGCTTCTGGTGCAAACTATAAAGCGATTAATAAAAATTATACTTATGAGCTTAAAACAAAAGGTAATACTGCAAGCTTATTTGGTGATGGTAAGGCAATCCTTAAGAATTGTGTGACTGAATAATTCAAATTAAATAGACAAAATCAAACATAGAGATTTTATATGGTTAGAAATCAGTAATGATTTCTAACCATTTTTATTGAAGTAAATTATTCGTTTGAGAATAAGAATGGGTTTAACCCACTACGCTGAAAGCCTTTTTCTTCCATTTCTACATCTAAAAATAGACTCGCTAAATCATCAGCAACAGGTTCTACTTTTGGATCTTTTTCTTGGTAAACTACTTTCAAATAGCTATGGCAATCGCCACATGTTTCGGCTTTAACCGCTGCCATTTCGCTATCTAATGACCAATAATTTAACTTACCAGTTTGATCGCAATTGGTACATTTTGATCGCACCATATTCCATTCACTTTCACAAAGAGAGCAATGAAGGTAACGTAAACCTTGTTCACTACCAAAGTGAATTACACTCGCTACTGGCGAAGATCCACAAATCGGGCAAAGATGTAAGTTTTCACCGCTTTCTCTATGGCTTGAATGTGGAATTTGTTGCACAAGTTGAAGCCAATATAAAGACAGTGCAGCCCAAAGGAATAACGCTTTATCGCTTGGCACTTGTGAGAAATTTTGTGCAAGTAAATCATCAGCAAGTTGTTCTAATTCGCTACTTGCGATTTTTTGTAAATCTTCAATTGTCGATAGAATAGTGTCATTGGCGTGCGGTTTAACTTCTTCTAAAATCGCATAAAGTAATTCTTGCCAAACAGGCGAACGCTGCCAATTTTTAAAGTGCAAAGGCTGTTCTGCTAACTTTTCTTCCGTCAATACGCTTTCATCTAAGTGTGGATCTTTCTCAATCGGTTTTTGTTGTAACACTGCTAATTGAGCTTGTGCCACTTGGCTGGCAAAATTGAGATAGTCTTCTAAAGGATGCGCTTTAGCCAATGTTGTGAAACGATCGGCACGACGTTGATATAAATTTTTCGGGTTGGCAAACAATAATTGTGGGTGATGGAACGAACTTGCTGCTTGTTTAATTTCAGTATCAGGTAGAATTCGGATGCTCATAATATCTTAGCTTCTTTTATACATTGCAGAAATGCGCAATGTGGTTGGGTATAAACAAAAGTGCGGTAAATTTTACCGCACTTTAATGCTTAACGAGTTGTTACTTCGCAGATTTTTGTTTTTCTGCTAGCTCTTTTTCGAGTTCAGGTAGAACTTCTTCGCGGTACCAACGAGGGTGATGTTTTTTCGCCCAACGTACAGTTACCCAGCCTTCCACCATTCCACGAATAGATCCTTTCACCCAGAATGCCATATACATATGGACCATAATACCTGTGAATAATAAGAATGCACAAGCTGAGTGGAATAAGATCGCAATACGAATCACTGGAATTGAGAAGTTATGAGCGAAATATTGACGCCACATAATAATACCAGTAATTAATAAGGTGAACATTGCTAAAATCAATGTCCAGAACAACATTTTCTGACCAAGGTTATATTTACCATTGTCTGAAACTGCATGTTCGTTACCTTTTAATACTTCATGGATGTTTTTTAACCAAATCCAGTCGTTTTTTTCCGGAATATTGTGATGCCAGTAAATTCTCACCATATTTAAGAAGGCGAAGAACATCACAATACCAGTAAATGGGTGAACCATTCGAGCTAGTTGTGGCGTACCTAAAATTTGTACTAACCACGAAAAATCTGGGAAGAAAAAGGCTAAGCCAGATAAACCAGTGATGAAGAAACACAACACTAATAACCAGTGGCTTAAACGAGCTGGCAATTTATGACGAACAATACGTTGATCGTCACTGATCTTGATATTACTCATCTTTGCCTCCTTCGATTTCTTCTTCGTGATGTTCATCTAATTCTTCAGTGTTTGGACCGATAGCAATATAGTGTGCTGCCGCACTGAGTGCTAAGCCGCCCATTGCAATCGCTGCCACTGGTTTGAGAACATCTTTCCAAAGTGTGATTGTTGGGTCAATTTTCGGATCTTTTGGTAAACCTGAATATAATTCTGGTTTATCTGCGTGATGTAATACATACATAACGTGTGTACCACCCACTCCTTGGGGATCATATAACCCAGCGTTTTCATAGCCACGAGATTTTAAGTCTTGAATGCGTTTTTCTGCATAGACTTTCATTTCTTCTTTGCTACCAAAACGGATTGCACCTGTCGGACAAGTTTTCACACAAGCAGGCTCTTGGCCTACATTAACACGGTCAGAACAGAGCGTACATTTATAAGCACGATGATCTTCTTGGTTAATACGAGGAATATTAAATGGACAGCCTGCGATACAGTAGCCACAGCCAATACATTTATCAGATTGAAAATCTACAATACCATTAGCATATTGAATAATTGCACCTGGTGCAGGACAAGCTTTTAAGCAACCGGGTTCAGTACAGTGCATACAACCATCTTTACGGATCAGCCATTCTAATCGGTCATTTTCTTCAACTTCATTGAATTTCATTACCGTCCACGCTTTTGCGTTAAGATCGATTGGGTTGTCATATACGCCAACACAAGTTTCGGGTTCTGCACGTAAGTCATTCCACTCCGAGCAACCTACCTGGCAGGCTTTACAACCAATACAGGTGGTTACATCGATTAATTTTGCCACTTCAACTTGATGTTCACGCACGTGTGGTGGAGGCGTTAAACCTGAAGTTGCAGAGGCTTTAATAATGTTTTGAGATTGAACTACACCCATTTTATGCCCCCACTTTTTCAATATTAACTAACATACATTTTGATTCAGGTGTTTGTGTATTTGCATCACCTGTCCGAACAGTTAAATTATTGGCAAAAAAGCCTTTTTTGGCACCAGTTGTTGCTGCGAAGCCCCAGTGGATTGGAATACCCACAGTATGAATTGGCTTACCATCAGAAACCAACGCACGAATACGTTTAGTTACCACTGCAACAGCTTTAATGTAGCCACGTTTAGAGCTTACTTTCACCACATCACCTTGCTTAATACCTTTTTCAGCTGCAAGTGCTTCGCCAATTTCAACAAATTGTTCTGGTTGTGCAATTACGTTCAGCAATGCATTTTTTGTCCAATAGTGGAAATGTTCTGTTAAGCGGTAAGTTGTTCCCACGTAAGGGAAATCTACACTTGTACCAAGTTCTGCTTTATCACTTGGTAAAATGCGTGCAACTGGACTTTGAACCACATTTGGATGCAGTGGATTTGTGCCAATTGGTGTTTCCATTGGTTCATAGTGCTCTGGGAATGGACCATCAGCCATACGCTCACGCACGAATAAACCACTCACACCTTCTGGTTGCATAATAAATGGTAGTACAGGGCTATTCGGTGGCGCTGCACCATAGTCAGCAACATCTACATAGTTCCAATTTTTACCATTCCATTTAATTAATTGGCGTTTTGGGTTAAATGGATTACCGGCTAAGTCAACACCTGCTCGGTTGTAAAGAATACGACGGTTTAATGGCCATGCAAATGCCCAGCCTAATGTGTTACCTAAATTTGACGGATCTGAATTATCACGATTCGCCATTTGGTTACCTTTTTCTGTCCATTGACCCGTATAGATCCAGCAAGCACCGGAAGTTGTACCATCATCACGCATTTGACCAAAGCTAGAAAGCAATTGACCTTTTTTCAAGATAATGTTGCCATCGCCATCTTTGAGATCTTCTAATGCATATCCGTTATTTTCTTTAGCCACTTCTTCCGCTTTTGGCTCTAATGGGTTTGCATAATCCCACGACATTGCTTCTAAAGGTTCAAGTGGTGCTTTTCCACCTTCAGTTTTATAAAGGTGAATAAGTTCTGCGCGTAATTCCGAAAGAATTTCTCCGTCCGTTTTAGCTTCACCTGGTGGTTCAGCACCTTTCCAGTGCCATTGTAACCAACGACCAGAATTGGCAATCGAACCATCTTCTTCAACGAAGCAAGTTGTCGGTAAACGGAATACTTCGGTTTGAATTTCTTCTGTTTTTACATCATTAAATTCGCCGTAGTTTTTCCAAAATTCTGATGTATCTGTAATCAATGGATCGAAAATCACTAAGTATTTTAATTTACTTAATGCTTTAATGATTTTTTGTGAGTTTGCATATGATGCAACAGGATTCATACCTTGACAGAAGAAACCATTAACTTTGCCGTTATACATATCCTCAATGTAACGGAATTGGTCTGTACCGCCTTTTGGTAGTTTTGGTAAATAGTGGTAACCAAATTCATTCTCTTTAGTGCCTTTGTCACCATAGAATGATTTGAGCATACTTACCATAAACTTAGGTGTATTTTTCCAATAGTTCACCTGATCTTTCATCATGGTTTTCGGCGTAATACGATTTAAGAAATCTTCTAAGTTCTTATCCGCTTCCGTTGGTAATGGAAGATACGCTGGTAAACGGTTCGGGAATAAACCTAAATCAGTAATTCCTTGTACGTTTGAGTGACCACGTAATGCGTTTACACCACCACCAGACACACCAATATTACCTAAAAGCAATTGGATTATTGCCATAGTACGAATATTTTGTGAGCCTACAGTATGCTGAGTCCAACCTAGCGCATATAGAAAGGTTGCAGCTTTATCTGGTGCAGAAGTTTTTGCAATTTCTTCACAGAATATTTGGAAGTCTTTTTTTGGAGTACCTGTAATTCGTTCCACCATTTCTGGGGTGTAGCGTTGAACGTGTTCTTTCAGCAAGTTAATCACACAGCGTGGATCTTGCATTGTCATATCACGTTTTGGCTGTCCTTCCTCATCAAATTGGTAACCCCAAGTTGAACGGTCGTATTTACGTGTTTCAGGATCGTAACCAGAGAATAAACCATCTTCAAATTTAAAGTTTTCGTTTACTAAGAACGTTGCATTTGTATAGTGTTTAACGTATTCGTGTTGAATCTTATCATTATTTAAAAGATAGCGAAGAACACCTGATAAGAATGCAATATCCGTACCTGCACGCAATGGCATATAAATGTCAGCAACTGAAGCAGTACGATTGAAACGTGGATCGACGACTATCAATTTTGCATTGTTTTGTTTTTTTGCTTCAATCGCCCAACGGAACCCAACTGGGTGAGCTTCCGCAGCATTACCGCCCATTACAATGACGAGATCGGAGTTTTTAATGTCAACCCAGTGGTTAGTCATCGCACCGCGACCAAATGATGGAGCAAGACTTGCTACCGTTGGTCCGTGTCAGATACTCGCTTGGTTGTCTGTAAAGATAATCCCGAGGGAACGAACGAATTTTTGCGTTAAGATACCCGTTTCGTTACTACAAGCTGAACCGGCTAAGAAACCTGCCGTCATCCAACGATTTACTGTTTCACCTGCTTCATTTTTCTCAATGAAGTTGGTATCACGGTCATCTTTAATATGACGAGAAATACGAGAGATTGCCTCGTGCCAAGAAATACGTTTCCATTCATTTGAACCTGGTTCACGTACTTCTGGGTACATTACACGGCGATCGCTGTTTACATAATCCAATGCGCCGGCACCTTTTGGACAAAGCGCACCACGGCTTACAGGATGATCTGGATCCCCTTCGATGTGAATTAATTTTCCTTTAGAATTCATTGCACCATCGCCAAGGCTGTATAACAACATACCACAGCCTACAGCACAATATGTGCAGGTATTACGTGTTTCAAGTGTACGTAATAATTTGTAATCGCGAGGAGCTGCTAGTGCGGTTGCTGGTGCAAAACCCAACATTGCAGCTGACGTTCCTGCCATTCCCCCTGCACAGATCTTGAAGAACTTTCTTCTGCTGACCTGCATAATCAATACTCCTTACCTAACAAAGTCAATTTGTTAGTTTTGATCGTAGTAAATTCGTTTTTGTAGAAAACAGTGAATATTAAAGGGTATAACTAATATCCACCGAACGTTAAGATGCGTTATTTTCGCATACTTTATTTTTGCGTGTTAAAATTGTTTTACAATTTAACAAGTAGGAATTGTTGATATAAATCTTAAAATAGTCAAATTACCAGCAATTTTATGCTATTTAGGATACCGGCTTTTCATTGCTAAATCTATAAGCAAATTTAATAATTAAGGAAAAATATTTTGAACTGGATCACAAAATCAATAGTTGGTTTTTTCAGCAAATTAACAAAAAAACAACATTTTTCTAACGAGAAAATAACTTATGTGGAGCGAGAAGAAAGTCTTGCGACAGAAACGCCTGTTGCACTCGTTTATAACGGCATCTCTCACACTGTGATGATGTGTTCACCACAAGATTTAATGGATTTTGCACTAGGCTTTTCTTTAGCAGAAGGCATTATTGATAAAACAAGTGATATTTATGGAATGGATGTGGTACCAACTTGCAACGGGGTTGAAGTGCAAATTGAATTGGCAACACGTTGTTTCATTCGCTTAAAAGATAAACGTAGAACACTCGCTGGCAGAACAGGTTGTGGAATTTGTGGGGCAGAGCAATTAGAACAGGTAAATAAAAAATTGCCAAAATTAGACCGCACTTTTCAATTTGATTTGAATAAATTAGACAGTTGTTTAAAACAATTACAACAAGCGCAAGAATTAGGTAAAGAAACAGGCTCAACGCATGCAGCGGGCTTTTTTGATCTAGAAGGTAATTTGCTTGCAATTCGTGAAGATGTTGGTCGTCATGTTGCATTAGATAAATTATTAGGCTGGCGAGCAAAACAACAATTCCCAAATGGATTTGTGTTAGTGACTAGCCGTGCAAGTTATGAGATGGTGCAAAAATCAGCCGCCTGTGGCATTGAAATGTTAGTGGCAATTTCAGCTGCAACAGAGCTAGCAGTCAATATGGCAAAAGATTATCAACTGACGTTAGTTGGTTTTGCGAGAGAAGGGCGTGCAACAGTTTATGCTGGAAAAGAGCGGTTGTTTTTTTAAGAGTTTTGTCTATAATTTACTGTATAAAAAGACAGTTTAAATGAGTAGTAATATGTAGGGCAGAACAAAAACTGCCCTAATTTATGTTATGTGCAAATAACATTATTTTGAATAAAAAATCAGATAAGGCGAAAAGTGAATGGATATTTCAGAATTATTAGATGGGTTAAATGACAAACAGCGTAAGGCCGTGGCTGCACCGTTAGGCAATTATTTAGTATTGGCGGGTGCTGGGAGTGGCAAAACTCGAGTATTAACTCATCGTATCGCATGGTTGATTGCGGTAGAAGGCATTTCTGAAGGTAGCATTATGGCGGTAACTTTTACTAATAAAGCAGCAGCAGAAATGCGTCATCGTATTGAAAGTACACTTGCAAACCATTCTTCTCAACGTTTATTCGGTATGTGGGTGGGGACTTTTCACAGTATTGCTCATCGCTTACTTCGTGCGCATCATCTTGATGCAAACCTTCCACAAGATTTCCAAATTTTAGACTCTGATGATCAACTTCGTTTAGTTAAACGCCTACTTAAATTGCACAATTTTGATGAAAAGGTATTTTTACCAAAACAGGTGTGTTGGTACATTAATAATAAAAAAGATGATGGTTTAAGAGCACATCAAATAGATGATAATAATGATAAACACGAACGAGAGTGGATTAAAATTTATCAAATTTATCAAGATACTTGTGATCGTGCTGGCTTAGTGGATTTCGCTGAATTATTGTTACGAGCTTATGAACTTTGGATCAAAAAGCCTGTGATTTTGCAACGTTATCAAGAACGTTTCCAACATATTTTGGTGGATGAATTCCAAGATACTAATAAAATTCAATATGCTTGGGTTAAATTGTTGGCTGGTCAGCAAGGTAACGTAATGATTGTTGGTGATGACGATCAATCGATTTATGGTTGGCGTGGAGCAAAAATTGAAAATATTCAACGTTTTTTAGATGATTTCCCGAAAGCTGAAACTATTCGCTTAGAGCAAAATTATCGTTCAACAGGCAATATTCTTGAAAGTGCAAACCATTTAATTGCCAATAACACTAACCGGTTAGGTAAAAATTTATGGACCGAAGGAGAAAAAGGCGATCCTGTCGGAATTTATGCGGCATTCAATGAATTAGACGAGGCTTTATTTGTTGCAGCACAAATCAAACAATGGATAGAAAATGGTGGCAAATTAAATGATTGTGCAGTGCTTTATCGTAGCAATAGCCAATCACGTGTGATTGAAGAAGCCTTGATTCGTTCACAAATCCCTTATCGTATTTACGGTGGTATGCGATTCTTTGAGCGCCAAGAAATCAAAGATGCATTGGCATATCTTCGCTTAATTGCAAATCGAGATGATGATGCAGCATTTGAGCGTGTGATTAATACACCGGCGAGAGGCATTGGTGACCGCACGTTAGATATTTTGCGTAATTTAACGCGAGAACGATCAGTGACTTTATGGCAAGCCACACAATTAGCTATTCAAGAAAACTTACTTACTGGCCGAGCGGCAACTGCTTTATTGCGCTTTATGGAACTTATTCATTCCTTACAGCAAGACACCGCAGAAATGCCATTGTTTGCACAAACAGACTTCGTGATTAAACATTCTGGTTTGTATGAAATGTACAAGCAAGAAAAAGGCGAGAAAGGGGAAGTGCGAATCGAAAACTTGGAAGAGTTAGTGACTGCGACAAAAGAGTTTGTGAAACCAGATGAAGCAGAAGACCTTTCTGATTTAACCGCATTTTTAACTCACGCTTCTTTAGAAGCTGGCGAAGAACAAGCCTCACCACACCAAGAATATGTGGAAATGATGACATTACACTCAGCAAAAGGGTTGGAATTCCCTCGTGTGTTTATGGTAGGGGTTGAAGAGGGGCTTTTCCCAAGTTTCCGTTCTTTCGAAGAGCCGGGACGTTTAGAAGAAGAGCGTCGCCTTGCCTATGTGGGCATTACTCGTGCAAAACAAAAACTGACGATTTGTTATGCAGAAAGCCGCCGATTATATGCAAAAGAAGAACGTCATTTACCTTCACGTTTTATTGCCGAATTACCAACAGAATGTATCCAAGATATTCGTTTGCGTGGTACTGTGACACGTGCAATGAATCAACAAAAAGTCGGTTCTGTCGCACCATTGTTATCTGACAACGAATGGAAAATGGGGCAAAAAGTGCTACACGCTAAATTTGGACAAGGTACAATTATTAATGTGGAAGGTTCTGACAATAACACTCGTTTGCAAATTGCTTTCCAAAATCAAGGGATCAAATGGCTTATTGCACATTTAGCAAAACTAGAAAAAGTTTAATTATCTGGTTAGATTTTTGACCTTGAAAATTTCACTCAAAATGACCGCACTTTAGGTTGACAAAGTGCGGTCGTTTTTTTATGAATTTTTACGCCATCTGTTTTGCGGCAAATCATATTTTTACTTAATTCTCTCTTAAATAAAAATGCGAATTGGTATATCATATACCCCAATTTTTAATTCATAAAATACCAATTCTATGGCGAAAAATACCTCAAGAAACACACCTCAATCTTTGGAGCAAATCGTTGTTCCACCACATTCTTTGGAAGCAGAACAATCAGTGTTAGGCGGTATTTTAATTCATCCAGCGCACTGGGATAGCATCAGTGATATGCTTATTCCCGATGATTTTTATCTTGCAGGTCACCGTGTGATTTTCCAAGAAATGGAAAATCTCGTGAGGCAAGGCAAGCCTATCGATCTTATCAATATCTATGAATTTCTTCGTGAGAAAAATTTAAGTGACGAAGTGGGTGGCTTTGCTTATTTAGCTGAACTGTCAAAAAATACACCAAGTGTATCGAATATCGTATCTTATGCGGCGATCGTACGTGATCGAGCCATTTTGCGAGATTTGATCGGTGTGAGTAATGAAGTGGCACAAAGTTGTTATAACACCAAAGGAATGGAAGTTAAAGATATTTTAGATGAAGCTGAGCGTAAAGTCTTTGCAATTTCAGAAAAACGCACAACGTCAAACGAAGGTCCACAGAATATTTGTGCTATTTTAGAAAAAACTATTGACCGCATTGAGCTGTTAAGCCAAACCGAAGGGCATAATGGTATTACGGGTGTAAGCACAGGCTTTGATGCGTTAGATAAAAAAACAGCGGGTTTGCAGCCTTCAGACTTAATTATCGTGGCGGCACGTCCATCAATGGGTAAAACAACCTTTGCGATGAACTTATGTGAAAATGCAGCATTAAAAAGTGATAAACCTGTTTTAGTGTTCAGTTTAGAGATGCCTGCGGAACAGATTATGATGCGTTCTTTAGCATCATTATCGCGTGTTGATCAGGTAAAAATCCGTACTGGACAAGGGCTTGATCAAAGTGACTGGGCAAAAATTGGTAGTACAATGGGCATTTTTGCTAATAAACCGAATTTATATATCGATGATTCTTCTGGTTTAACGCCAACAGAGTTACGTTCTCGTGCAAGGCGGGTTTACCGAGAGCACGGTGGCTTGAGCTTAATTATGGTGGATTACTTACAACTGATGCGTGCGCCAGGTTTTGCGGACAACCGCACTTTAGAGATCGCAGAAATTTCACGTTCTCTTAAGGCATTAGCAAAAGAATTGGAAGTGCCTGTTATTGCATTGTCACAGCTTAATCGTACTTTGGAAAACCGAGCAGATAAACGCCCTGTAAACTCAGATTTACGTGAATCAGGCTCTATTGAGCAAGATGCTGACTTAATTATGTTTATTTATCGTGATGAGGTATATAACGATAATTCTGAAGACAAAGGCATTGCCGAAATTATCATAGGTAAGCAACGTAATGGTCCGATTGGACGTGTAAGGCTTGCTTTTAGAGGTCAATATTCTCGCTTCGATAATTTGGCAGAACAAAGAGAAATGAGAGACGATTATTAATGAATATGAAGCCAGCAACGGCAAAAATTAGTTCCGTTGCATTAAAACACAACATTCAAACTATTAAACAAAAAGCCCCAAATGCAAAAATTATTGCTGTTGTGAAAGCTAATGCTTATGGCCACGGTGTAGTTTTTGTCTCTGAAGCTGTTGAGAAAATGGTTGATTGTTTTGGTGTCGCACGTTTAGAAGAGGCCTTGAGTTTACGTTCAAATGGGATAACCAAACCTATTTTGCTATTAGAAGGTTTTTTTTGCACTCAAGACTTACCGATTTTAGCAGTGAATAATATTCAAACAGTTGTGCATAATATTGAACAGCTAGAAGCGTTACAAAGTAGCGATTTGCCAAATCCAATTAAAGTGTGGCTGAAAATTGATACAGGTATGCATCGTCTAGGTGTTGATTTATCGCAAGTGGATGAATTTTACCAAGCATTAAAAAATACGCCAAATGTGGATCCTAATATTGGTTTTGTAAGTCATTTCAGTCGGGCGGATGAAATTCATTCAGATTACACCGCACTTCAGTTAAACCGTTTTTTGCAAGCTACTGCGGATAAAAAAGGTGAGCGTAGTATTGCAGCTTCAGGCGGCATTTTATTCTGGGAAGATTCTCATCTAGATTGGATCCGTCCGGGTATCATTATGTATGGGATTGCGCCAATTAATGTGCCAGCAAGGGAATATGATTTAACTCCAGTAATGACCTTAACTTCTTCGCTAATTTCAGTTAAGGCACATAAAAAAGGCGAGCCAGTAGGTTATGGCGGTGTTTGGGTGAGTGATAAAGACACGAAAATAGGTGTAGTTGCAATTGGTTATGGCGATGGCTATCCGCGTGATATTCCAACGGGTACACCGGTTTATCTAAATGGTCGTCGTGTGCCAATTGTTGGTAAAGTATCAATGGATATGCTCACTGTAGATTTAGGGCAAGACAGTCAAGATAAAGTAGGCGATGAAGTGATTTTATGGGGCAAAGAATTACCAATTGAGGAAATTGCTGAGCTTAGTGGTGTGATTAGTTATGAGTTGATTACAAAATTAACTCCACGCGTGCTTACAGAATATGTCGATTAGTTAAATTAATTATTTTTATATTTGGAAATAAGGAAAACAACAATGAAAAACATCAACCCTACAAAAACTAATGCTTGGAAGGCATTAGAGCAACATCATAAATCGCAAAGTGCGGTCACAATTCAACAACTTTTTGCTCAAGAAAAAGATCGTTTTGCCGATTACTCATTGTCTTTTAACAATGAACTGTTAGTGGATTTCTCAAAAAATAATGTCACAAAAGAAACATTGGGTTTATTACGTCAACTTGCAAATGAATGTGCATTATCAGATGCGGTTGAAGCAATGTTTACTGGTGCAAAAATCAATAAAACAGAAGATCGCGCAGTATTACACACTGCACTTCGTAACCGTTCTAATACACCAGTTTTAATTGATGGCAAAGATGTGATGCCAGAAGTGAATGCGGTGTTAGCAAAAATGAAAGACTTCTGTCATCGTGTGATTTCAGGTGAATGGAAAGGTTATACCGGCAAAGCAATCACTGATGTGATCAATATCGGTATCGGCGGTTCAGATTTAGGCCCTTATATGGTGACTGAAGCATTACGTCCATATAAAAACCATTTGAATTTACACTTTGTGTCTAACATTGATGGTACACACATTGCTGAAGTGTTGAAAAAAGTAAACCCAGAAACGACTTTATTCTTAGTTGCCTCAAAAACCTTTACGACACAAGAAACAATGACTAACGCATTGTCTGCACGTGATTGGTTCTTAGCAAGTGCGAAAGAAGAAAGCCACGTTGCAAAACATTTCGCAGCACTTTCAACTAACGCTAAAGCAGTTGCTGAATTTGGTATTGATACCAATAATATGTTTGAGTTCTGGGATTGGGTTGGTGGTCGTTATTCATTATGGTCTGCAATTGGTTTATCTATTGCATTATCAATCGGCTTTGACAATTTTGAAGCACTTTTGGCCGGTGCACATGAAATGGATAAACACTTCCGCACGGCACCAATTGAAAAAAATATTCCAACCACGTTAGCATTAGTGGGTTTATGGAACACTAACTTCTTAGGTGCACAAACCGAAGCAATTTTACCTTATGACCAATATTTACACCGTTTTGCGGCATATTTCCAACAAGGTAATATGGAGTCAAATGGTAAATATGTTGATCGCAATGGCGAAGTAATTGATAACTATCAAACTGGTCCAATTATTTGGGGTGAACCGGGTACTAACGGTCAGCATGCGTTTTATCAATTGATTCACCAAGGTACAACATTAATTCCTTGTGATTTTATTGCACCAGCGCAAACACATAACCCATTAGCAGATCACCACCAAAAACTGTTATCTAACTTCTTTGCACAAACTGAAGCATTAGCGTTTGGTAAATCGAAAGAAGAAGTCGAAGCAGAATTTGTGAAAGCAGGTAAATCATTAGATACAGTCAAAGACATCGTGCCATTTAAAGTGTTTACGGGTAACAAACCAACTAACTCAATTCTGGTGCAAAAAATTACACCATTCACATTAGGTGCATTAATTGCGATGTATGAGCACAAAATCTTTGTTCAAGGCGTGATTTTCAATATTTACAGCTTTGACCAATGGGGCGTTGAGTTAGGTAAACAATTAGCCAACCGTATTTTACCTGAGTTATCAAGTGATGAGAAAATTGTAAGTCACGACAGTTCAACGAACGGTTTGATCAATCAATATAAAGCTTGGAGATAAAAGCGCGGTATAAAAAACGCATTTTTTGATATTGCACCTCAAGTGAAAATCATTTGAGGTGCATTTTTTTAGGTTTATTTGACGAGTTCGTAACAAGGCTCGTAATCTGTACCATCTGGCAATTTCATACGATCTTGTTCGATAAAGTCTTGTAGCACTTGGTCGATTTTTTCAAGTAACTCTGCATCACCGTGTAGTTTAAATACACCCAGTTCTTCAATACGATCTTGAGTTTCTGGTTTAATATTTCCTGCCACAATTCCTGAAAAGGCACGACGTAAATTAGCAATTAAATCCATTGTCGATTGGTTACGATGTAAATTTAGGTTCGCCATATTGTCGTGCGTTGGTACAAATGGCATTTGGAAATCCATTGGTACTTTTAAAGACCAATTGAATGCATAAGAATCGCCAGTTTGATAGCGTTTTACTTTCACATTGTGCATCGATTGGCTCATTTTACGAGCTACACTTTCAGGATCATCAATAATGATTTCATAAAGTGAACGTGCTTCTTCACCTAAAGTTTCACCAATAAAACGATCAATGGTTCTAAAGTACTCTTCACTTTCTTTTGGACCCGTGAGAATGAGTGGTAATGGTTGATCTTTGTTGTCTTCCGCTAATTTAATGCCGAGAATATAAAGTAGCTCTTCAAATGTTCCCGGACCTCCTGGGAAAATAATGATCCCGTGTCCCATACGCACAAAAGCTTCAAGGCGTTTTTCAATATCTGGCATAATAATCAATTCATTCACGATCGGATTTGGTGGTTCTGATGCAATAATTGATGGTTCTGTAATCCCTATGAAACGGCTTTTTTCGTAGCGTTGGCTGGCGTGACCAATCGCAGCCCCTTTCATTGGTGCTTCCATTACACCCGGTCCACAACCTGTAATAATGTTAAGTTCACGATAGCCCAACTCAGTTCCCACTGCTCGACAATATTGGTATTCCACTTGATTTATTGAGTGACCACCCCAGCATACAATTAAATTCGGATGTGTCCCAACAGGTAAAGCTTTAGCATTACGTAAAATAGAGAAAACAAAGTTGGTAATATGTTTGCTGTCTTGAATGTTACAAGGATTAATACGTTGGTTTAGCACGTTAACAAATAAAATATCACGTAACACTGCAAATAAATGGAATTGAATATTACGAATAATACGATCATCTACAAACGCATCTTCTGGTGGATTATGTAATTCCAGCGAAACACCTCGTTCCCTTGCTACTAAGTGGATATCGAAGTCAGGGTATTTATTCAATAATGCACGGCTGTCGTCTGTTACCGCACCTGAATTTAACACTGCCAGTGAGCAGTTGCGATAAAGAGTATAAAGTTTACTTTTTACTTTTTTCGTGAGTAACTCAACTTCCAAATGGGAAAGCTGATCCATACTCCCACGAGGATTGACATAATGGATATTATTGCTCATTGCAACCTCCTATTGACGAGCTAAACGCTGATTGTGTGGAATAGGTTCAAAGTTTGAACGAAACGGGTTAATGTCTAATCCGCCACGTCTTGTATAGCGTGCATATACAGTGAGTTTTTCTGGATTTGCAAAACGCATTAAATCACAGAAAATACGCTCTACACATTGCTCGTGGAATTCATTGTGTTGACGGAATGAAATCAAATAGCGGAGCAATTTTTCACGATCAATCTGCTTACCTACATAATGAATTTGCACACTTCCCCAGTCGGGTTGTTGGGTAATTAAACAGTTTGATTTTAATAAGTGACTCACTAGATTTTCTTCAACGATCTGTTCTGAAACACAGTTTTGTAGAATATCCGCATTAAATTCATAGCTCTCGACTTCAATATCTTGTTCATCAATACAAACGCCTGATAATTCAGCGATAGGTTCAGCACGATATTTTGATAAAGAATGTAATGTCACTTTTACATCACCTTGTGCACATTGTGCAAGATCTTCTGCTAATGTGCGTTCAACTTCAGCAAAACTGTCAAATTTGGTTTGGTTAAAGCTGTTTAAGTAAAGTTTAAAACTTTTTGATTCAATTAAATTTTGGCTACGAAAATCAATTTCCACATCAGCAATCGCCACTTGTGGCACGCCTTTTGGATTTAACCACGAGATTTCATAAGCTGTCCAAATATCAGCACCTTGATTAAATGGTTTCTGTTCAGTTATGCCTAATCCATCACGATTGAGTTTGCGTGGTACAGGTTGTAATAAAGTGCGGTCATAATTTGACACATATTGTGTTTGTTGTCCGAGTGTCAGTTTGTTTAAACTATCGTCTTGATAGTGCATATTATTTTGTCCTTTCATATTAAATTCTCAGGATTTCGCCTGAGGGCGACTTATTTTCTTTTGGCGATAAAAGTAGTGATTAAGAAAATAAGCAAAGAAAGCAACCCCTGATTTTTCCCTCGCATTTGTGCAGCAAGCTAAAAAAATCAGGGAATTACGTATAATTTAACGTCATTTTTCTCACAAAAATGCGTTAAGCATAATGCCAAGATAAATTCGAAACTAAGCGACAATCATCACATTTAAAATGGAATAAGTCAAAAAACGGTGATTCTAGCGCCCAATTGCTTCCACAATTTGGACAACAACGTTTCTGTTCAGTTGCCAAACTTTCACCACCAATACGATATAAATAGTAGTAGGTCGGTACGCCAGTTTGTTGCTCAATTTCTTTGACTAAATAACGCCCGTGTTTACTCAGTGTGCTATCCACATTGGAAATTTCGGCTAATGCTTGTTGTTCTAAAACGGAACCATTCATTTGTAACTGATCGCAGGCTTGCCAATTTTCTTGCCATTTGATCACATCCATACTTAAGTGCGGTATGTTTTTAAGTGATTTATATAAAGGAATTGGTGCAAGGTCATCGCCGCTATGTAGGGGAGAGCAGGATTGTAAATAGGTGGTATAAAGCACTTGCCAAGAGGGTTTATCTACTTCGCTAGTTGTATCAGAATTGAGGTCATCTGCCACTACTTGAAAACTATCTAAAAAGAGACCGCACTTTTGGGCATACTCAAGTGCTTTGTCCACTTCTTGATTATTGTATTCTGGTAAGAGGCTATTCTGTTCTGGGCAAATGACACGAATAGCAAAACCTTGGGTATTTTCTTGCTCTGCAAAATAAAGCGGAATTTCACGACCAATAATTTGTCCGTTGTAACGCCATTGATCAATAATTTGATTGAGAGGATAGGTTGGATTTTGTTCAGTATCTGTTGGGGTATAACGAAAGAAGATCTCAATAAGGTACATAATTCAGTATAATTTGGGTTGTTATTGTTGGGTATTCTAAACAATTTCTATAAAACTTACCGCACTTTTTGTATAAGTGGCACAATGCGAGAAAATCCCCTAAAATAGCCGCCTCATTTTTGAAAGGAAGAATTATGTATCAACAAACGAAATTACATTTGCAAGAACTTCAAAGCGTGATGGTGGAGTTAAATTTATGGCAAATGACAGCGCCTGCTGAAAGTGCATTTTTGAGCCAAGAGCCATTTGCTTTAGATACGATGTCGCCAACGGAATGGTTACAATGGATTTTTATCCCCCGTATGTACGCATTGATCGAAAGTGGATCGCCATTGCCAACTAAAATTTCCATTACGCCTTATATTGAAGAAGCGTTGAAAGAAATGGACGGATTGGCACAATTATTAAGACCGATCAGCGAAATTGAAAAAGTGTTGCAGAAATAGCCAATGGAATTAGAAATTTTATACCAAGATGACTATCTGGTTGCGGTCAATAAACCTGCTGGAATGTTAGTACATCGAAGCTGGCTAGATATGCATGAAACACAATTTGTTATGCAAACATTACGTGATCAAATTGGACAGCATGTTTACCCTATTCACCGTTTAGATCGCCCAACCTCTGGCGTTTTATTATTTGCATTAAGTAGTGAAGTTGCGAATTTACTGTGTTTACAATTTGAAGATAAACAAGTAGAAAAAAGCTATCTGGCGATTGTGAGAGGTTATTTAACTGGAAAAGAAAGGATTGATTATCCACTTAAAGTTAAATTAGATAAGGTTGCGGATAAATTTGTACAAGAAGATAAAGCGCCTCAGGATGCTGTGACCGATTATCAAGGCTTGTTGACGGTTGAAATGCCTTATTCAGTTAAAAAATACAATACAACTCGTTATTCATTAGTACGACTTTTGCCACAAACGGGACGAAAGCATCAGTTGCGTCGCCATATGAAACATATTTTTCATCCAATTTTAGGTGATACTCAATATGGAGATTTACACCAAAATCGAGCTTTTACTGAGTACACGGAAGTGAAACGTTTAATGTTGCACGCAGAAACTTTAGTTTTTATTCATCCGATCATACGAGAACCTATAAAATTAACCGCTGAACTAGATGCAGATTGGCTAAAAGTGTTAGAGATATTTGGTTGGTCCCAGTTTAAATAAACAAAGTGCGGTCTATTTGGAGTAACTTTTTATTTGAGAAGTTAAATACATAATTGAAAGGAAAAAAGAATGTTAGATAATTTTTTATTAAACTTAACTCATGAAGAACAACAAAAAGCCGTAGAGCAAATTCAGTTGCTCATGGCACAAGGTATTGGAAGCGGAGAGGCAATCGCACAAGTAGCGCAGGCATTACGTGAGAAATACTCACAAGAAAATGTACAAAAATAAAAATTTTACTCTTTTTTGTGCTCGTTAAATGGCGCAAGACGTAAGTAAGTAAAAAATTTTGTGATCTTGGTTTGATTTTGAACTATTTCTAATTGCCAAAACGAGAAAATTCATTGAATATTTAACCATATTTCGGGTGGTAAGGCAGTAGTCTTATTAAAATAAAAGTAATCAATTGAGGTCGTGAGACCATTAGAGGTTTTATTATGGAAGTAGGCGTTGTTAAATGGTTCAATAATGCAAAAGGTTTTGGCTTTATTTCAGCTGAAGGCAGTGATGCGGATATTTTCGCACATTACTCAGTGATTGAAATGGAAGGATACCGTTCATTAAAAGCCGGACAAAAAGTACAATTTGAAGTTGTACATGGCGATAAAGGCTCACATGCAACGAAAATTGTTCCAATCGTTGAATAATTCTTTTCTCTTATCAATTTAGTATCCTAAAAAGACAAGATCCTCTTGTCTTTTATTGTTTCTTGAACAGCGACTTTTTTATAGAAAAGTTATTTTAATAAGTCTTTTAAGCCAGCTTTCATTGCAGACATTTGATTTTCAAATTGTGCTTTGCTTTCACGTTCATCAATCATATAAGAAATAGTTTCTGATAAAGTCATTTTCATTTTACGTGAATAACGCGATAAACGTAGCCAAACAGCATATTCTAGATCAATTGATTTTTTCTTAGTAGATTGCTTTTCACCATTGAAAAAGCGTTTACGTCTGGCTCGAATGGCTTGATCTAATTTAACGATTAAATCTTGAGCAAGGTGGGATTGAATCCACTCTTCAATTTGTTGTGGTTGGTTTTGTTTTTCAACGAGCTGAAGGGTAATGCTTTCACGTAAACTTTTTTCTTCATAGCGGGTAATATTTTCACCTTCACGATGTTTTTTAATTAAATATAACCATTTCCAATGTGCTTCTTGGTTTTCAAGTTTTTGATATTTCATTGCGCTAATCCAAACTGGCTGAGTTACGTGGTCACTAAAATAGTGTACGCTGTTTCATCCTTTTTATCTAGTATATTTTTACTATTTATTGAAATGTGCGATAATGCCCAATTCCTTCAAAATAACCTAAGAGAATAACAGTGAGTTCATCCCCTTTAGCTGAAAAAAGCCTCTCCTGGCAAGACTTACGACCAGTACTACAATTAACCGAAATTTCTGATAGTCTGACGGACTTTTTTACATTACAGCCACGTGCGAGTTCTGCGGTTTCTCAATTCTTACAAAATCCCTACCGCTCTTTGTTAGTGTTAAAAGCAGACGAACAAGGGGAGTATGCTGAGTTATTAACCCAATTCATTCGCAATCAACAACCGTCTGAATTGCCTTTGTTTGGGGTGAATTATGTGGTTGAACAAGGGGACTCTTTTTCCTTCCCAAAAGTTTATACAGAATCTGCCCAGTCGCATCAAGCCAACTTTGCAAACAGTAAAAGCGTTGAAAGTGCGTTGTATTTCGATCAGTTTAAATTATTAGGGGCATTGCGTTTGCACCCAAACTCTCAAGAAATTCAACTTAGTTCAGGTTTGGTGCATCAGTTAAACGGTGGTGTGCTAATTTTAAGTGTAGCGAGTTTATTGGCTCAGTTTGATTTATGGTTACGCTTAAAGCAGATTTTATTAACCAAAACATTTGACTGGTATTCAGCACATCCTTTCAAGGATTTACCTTGTGATATTCCAAGTTATCCATTATCTCTCAAGGTGATTTTATTAGGTAATCGTGAAGAATTAGCAATGTTCGCTGATTTGGAAGCGGATTTGTATGATTTAGCAGATTATTCAGAAATTGAAAGCTATACTTCACTTGAAAATATGGAGCAACAACAATCTTGGGCACAATACGTGCAAACTTTTGCGGATAAGCATAATTTTCCACGTTTAAACTTATCTGCTTTAAATGCACTTTATCAATTATTAGTACGTGAAAGTGAAGATCGCTGCTTTGTGTCTGTTTCGCCATTAAAACTGAAAGAAGTGTTAGCCGGCACGACGCTTTTGAGTGGTAAATCGGCGGATAATGAGCTAAGTGCGGTCGATTTTGAGGCATTTTTACAGGAAAAAGCGAATCAGCAAGGCTTTTTACAACAACAAACTTACGCAGATATTTTACACGAGCAAGTCTATGTTGCCACTGAGGGGGAGATCGTTGGACAAATTAATGGCTTATCAGTGATTGAATATCCCGGTACGCCAATGGCATTTGGTGAGCCATCACGGATCAGTTGCCTTGTACAGTTTGGTGATGGTGAGGTGGTGGATGTTGAGCGTAAGAGCGAGCTTGCAGGTAATATTCACGGTAAGAGTATTATGATTGCTGAGGCGTGTTTAGCCAATTTATTGGCTTTCCCGTCACAGCTACCATTTTCGGCTTCTTTAGTATTTGAACAATCTTATGGAGAAATTGATGGGGATAGTGCTTCATTAGCAAGTTTCTGCGTATTAGCAAGTGCTTTAGCGGATATGCCATTGCCACAATCTATTGCAATTACAGGATCGATTGATCAATTTGGTTTAGTTCATTCTGTCGGTGGTGTTAATGCCAAAATTGAAGGCTTCTTCAGTATTTGTGCAAGCCGTGGTTTAACTGGTTCTCAAGGAGTCATTATTCCTAGTGCAGTGATTCATCAATTAAGTTTGAACGAAGAAGTGGTAAGTGCGGTCAAAAAGGGAGAATTTTTTATTTTCCCAGTGGAAGATGTGCATCAAGCTTGTGAAATTTTATTCAAACGTCCACTTCTTGATGAGGAAGATAAACTTGCGCAAGAAGATAATCCAGCGTTATCCCACGTTATTACATACCGTCTTGAGCAACGAGCAGAACAACAATTTGGTAAGAGAGGATTATTTGATTGGTTATTTAAGAAAAAATAACTGATCCGATAAGTTTAG
This sequence comes from Pasteurella dagmatis, assembly GCF_900186835.1. Classification (NCBI taxonomy): domain Bacteria; kingdom Pseudomonadati; phylum Pseudomonadota; class Gammaproteobacteria; order Pasteurellales; family Pasteurellaceae; genus Pasteurella; species Pasteurella dagmatis. The sequence continues at coordinate 925,222 of NZ_LT906448.1, read as the reverse complement.
CGTACAAGTGTTAGCTATTTTTTTATTATTACAACTCTGTTAAAATCCTTTTAAGCAGATTTTGCTTGAATATTCCTAAATATTGGAGGATTTAAAATAATGAACAGTTGTACACCAAATAAAAAAAGTAGCTACAGCTACGAAGACTTACTTGCATCGGGCCGTGGTGAATTATTTGGCAAAGAGGGGCCACAACTTCCTGCACCAATAATGTTGATGATGGATCGTATTGTTGAAATGAATGAAACTGGTGGGATGTTTGAAAAAGGCTATATCGAGGCAGAACTTGATATTAAACCTGAATTACCTTTCTTTGCTTGTCATTTTATTGGTGATCCTGTGATGCCTGGTTGTTTAGGTTTAGATGCGATGTGGCAATTAGTTGGTTTCTATTTAGGCTGGATTGGTGGTAAAGGTAAAGGCAGAGCTTTAGGCGTGGGCGAAGTGAAATTCACGGGTCAAATCCTACCAACAGCGAAAAAAGTGGTTTATCGTATTCATATGAAACGTGTGATTAATCGCAAATTAGTAATGGGTATGGCTGACGGTGAAGTAGAAGTCGATGGACGTGTGATTTACACTGCGACAGATTTGAAAGTCGGTTTATTCCAAGATACAACTGCATTTTAATTCTAGCGATAAAACTTCTAAAAAATTGACCGCACTTAATGCGAGCGATAAGAAATACCAGCGAATAAGTCTGGTATTTTTGTTTTTTATTCGACATCATCAACGATATCAATAAATTCTGCATTCAACAGCTTAGCCAAATCTTGTGGTGCAAGTTCTACACTTAAGCCTCGTTTCCCACCTGACACAAAAATAGTTTCAAATTGCTGTGCGGATTCGGTAATGACCGTTTTCAAACGTTTCTTTTGACCTAATGGGCTAATTCCTCCCACTAAATAGCCAGTGGTTTTTTGGGCAATATCTTTATCTGCCATATCGACTTTTTTCACACCAATAGATTTTGCCGCTTTCTTCAAGTTGAGCATATTGGCGGTAGGTAGCACAAAACAAGCAAGCTTTTTCTGATTGCCATTTTCTGCAACAAGTAGAGTTTTAAAGGATTGGGTTGGATCGATCCCCAACTTTTCGGCAGCTTCATCACCAAAATGTGTGTTGTTTGGATCGTGATCATAAGTATGTAAAGTAAAAGGAATTTTATGCTTTTTCAGCAAATCAATTGCGGGCGTCATTGTCTTTTCTTATTCTTCCAGTAAAATGTGCCAATTATTTTACAGCGGAGAGAAAAATGAACGCAACCTTAAATGTTGCCATTGCGGCGGAATTTGAATTAAGTGAAAAAATTGCAGAAGCCTTAGAAAAAAGTAAGTTGCATATTCAGCAATTATCTATTGTTGAAATCTATCCATTTAGTGAAGAGCAAGGAATCCGTTTTAATAATAAAAGTGTTGCCCAAGTTAAGCCTGAAGAAATGGAATGGCCAGAATGCCATTACCTATTTTTTGCAGGCGATATTCAACAAGTGCCACATATTGCTAAAGCAGCAGAAGCAGGTTGTCTGATCATTGATATGAAAGGCGTATGTTCGGTATTGAACGATGTACCTGTGGTTGTGCCAACAGTGAATGATGCTCAATTAGTTGAGTTAAGACAGCGTAATATTGTGTCACTGCCCGATCCACAAGTAACACAATTGGCATTGGCTATTTACCCTCTGTTAGAAAATCACAATATACGTAATGTAATAGTGAGTTCGTTGTTACCAGCCTCTTATGTGAGTGGTGAAACAGTAGGTAAACTTGCTGGACAAACAGCACAATTATTGAATGGTATTCCTTTAGATGAAGATCAGCAGCGTTTAGCGTTTGATGTTTTCCCATTGCCAGCTAATAATTTAACTGCACAAATGCAGAAAATTTTCCCTCATTTGGATAATGTAGCATTTCACCAAATTCAAGTGCCTGTGTTTTATGGTTTAGGGCAAATGGTTACCTTGGTTTCTGACTATGAAATGGATGCTCAAGTGGCATTATCAAATTGGGCAGATAATATGTTACTGAATTATCATTCAGAGAAAATGATTACACCAGTAACAAATGGGGAAGCTGAAAGCCAAGAAGAAATAGTGAAGTTACATATTAGTGCATTAAATACGATAGAAAATGGTGTACAATTTTGGTCTGTTGCTGATGAACAACGTTTTAATCTAGCCTTAATGGGAGTAAAATTAGCAGAATTAGTTTATGAGCAGGGCTATTAAAAAAGTCTTCAAAATAGACCACCTTTTTGTGTCAAATCTATATGTGATAAAGGCGAACTAATTTGTTCGCCTTTTACTTAATGAGATTAACCTAGTTTTTCTTTCAAATAACCTAACCATTCTTTTAATAACAACATATTTTTATTAATCACACCAGCTTGTGGCAGAAAATGCCATATTCCAACTCCATAAACTGCTGGTGTTTCGCCAGAGCCAACGCTAGCTGGTAATACTTTAAATCCTTGGCGTTCATATAGCAGCGTTGCACGCTGCATATGCCATTGGTTTGTGACCAAAATAATTTTATTAATACCTTCTTTTTTCAGTATTTCAGCAGTATAAATTGCATTTTCTTTGGTCGTTCTAGCCTTTGGTTCAATCCATTTTGTTGGCACATTAAAGAAATAACGTAATTCAATTGCGGCAACTTCAGCTTCTGATTGTGGAGCACCGGAGCTACCAGTAATAAGTAGTGGCAATTCTGTTTCTTTTTGTAAATACGCAGCATAGCGTACTCGCTCTAAAGGAATCGAATTGACAGTTAATTTTGCGTACAATTCTTTACTATCTCTAATGCCACCGCCTAATAATACAATAGCTTCAGCTTGCTGATAATCGGAGAGAGTTAAATTATCATCAGTAACAAGGCTATCTTCTAATTTTTGTGCGACATATGGAATACTCGATAAGTAGAGAATGATAAAACCAAGAAATGCAGAGGCGCGGCTGAGTTTTTTATAGTTAAATAGAGATAAAAGGAATGCAAATATCCAAAGCAGAATTACATTGAATGGAGGTAAAAGGATAGCGGTGATCAGTTTTGTTAGTACGAACATAATAGATAAAAAATAGTTAAACGAGAGAATATTATTCATTATCTTGTTTACATTGTCTATTTTTAAAAAAAGATTGCTGTTAAAATGGCAAGTCAATGAAATTCTCAGCTCACGAGATGTAACAAAACAAATGAAAGTAATTAAAGATAGTGCGATTTATCTATTTAGTGAACTGTTCTCTAAAGTTATTCCTTTTCTACTTCTGCCTTATTTATCGCGCAAGCTAGGTGCTGAAGGTTTTGGTGAGCTGTCATACTTCCAAACATATCTAGCATTATTTTTGATTATTATTGGGTTGAGCCAAGAAGGTGCAATTGCCCGTTATTTCTATTTTTACGGTAAACGTTCTCTCAATTTAGTTGTTTCAACAGGCTATGCTTTTTCTCTGTTTATGGCAGGGATTATTTTAGTCTTTTGTGCAATTTTTCGCTCAGAAATTATGGCTTATTTAGCTATTTCCGCAATTTTCCAGTCTTTTCTCAATGTGCAATTGAGTGTACGGCAATGTCAAAAACAGGCTGTTGCGTATTCAGTTATCCAATTTTTACTTTCTGCCGCCTCTACTATACTAACTGTTGTATTGTTAGAAGTGTATGAAACGGATTTAGTTGAAAAGCGTATTTTAGCGATTTTATTTGGGAATTTAATTGCTTTTGTTATTGCTTATTTGTTGTATAGTCGTAAGACTCGGATTAAATTTTTCAAATTAGCACAATATAAAAGTGCATTATGGTACTTATGTGGTTTTGGATTTCCATTAATTTTTCATAATGTGAGTTTGTTTTTACGTGGGCAATTGGATCGTATTTTTATTTATCACCAATTTAGTGAAGCAGAGCTCGGCTTGTATGCAATGGGGGCTCAACTTGCGGCTATTTTAATGATTGCTATTCAAGCGGTAAATCGTGCGACGGTGCCATATTTCTTTGAGGCATTTAAGCAGCAGAAGATTAATATTAAGCATATTCATAGATGGGCATGGTACAGTTTATTATTTGTACCAATTCCGTCGCTAGTAATGTGGGTGATTCCAGAGGCTGTTGTTGTTTGGCTGTTGGGGGAACAATTTGTTGGTACAAAATACTACATTATCCTCTTTTTGGTTGCTACTACCTTAGCTGTACCGTATATCATTTTGGTCAATTACCTGTTTTATTATGGAAAAAATAAACTTATTTCCATTTGTTCTGTCTTATCCACCGTAATTTACGCAATAAGTTTGGTTGCATTGATGTTTACTAAAATCGAGTATGTGCCTTATGCGAGTATTATAGGGGCATTTATGATTTTGCCAGTGTTGTACATTATGACTGCGAGAGTAGGAAAAACTTTATGAATTTAATGATTTGTTGCACTCCATTACAGGTATTGATTGCAGAAAAAATTATTGAGAAACACCCAAATGAGTCATTTTATGGTGTGATGTTATCAACAATCAGCAATAAAAAATTTGATTATTATGGCCAACGTTTAGCTCAAAAGTGCGGTCAATTTTTTAAGATGGTCCAACATAAGGATCGTCTGAATTTACTTAAAGAAATTCTGTATTTAAAACGCGAATTTTCGGGAAAATCTTTTGATAAAGTTTTTGTAGCGAATATTAATGATCTACAAATTCAATTTTTATTAAGTGCGGTTAAATTTAAGCAATTTCATACCTTTGATGATGGCACTATAAATATTGTACAGAATAGTCTTTTTTACCAGAATGAAACACCGAATGTTATACGTAAATTGATTAATACGCTTTTGGGCAATAAATATAGTATTCAAGCCTTAAGAAACTTATCGCAAAAGCATTACAGTATCTACAAAGGTTTCAAAAATATTATTGAGAATGTGGAATACGTGGACTTAGTTGGACATTGTGATAGCCAGTCTGTGGAAATGGAACCAATAAATGTGTTGCTTGGTCAGCCTGTTTTTCTTGAAGATGACAAAAATATTGCTTTAGCCAATAAAGTGATTTCACAATTTCATATTCACTACTATTTGCCACACCCGAGAGAGAAATATCGATTAGAGAATGTTGAATATATTGATACCGAATTTATTTTTGAAGACTATATTATTCAGCAATGTAACCAGAAAAAATATCGTATTTATACCTATTTCAGTAGTGCTATCTTAAATATTATGAATAAAAGCGACAATATTGAAGTAATTGCGTTGAAAATTGATACAGGTAACTCTGATTTTGATGCGTGCTATGATTTATTTGACGAAGTCGGTGTAAATGTCATTGATATAAGAGATTGATATGAAAAAGTTTTTGATTTCTTTAGAAAAAGATGAGTATCGCCGTGAGCTGTTTTTTCAACAGCCTGATACACAAGATTTTGAGGTGTATTCTGCGATTAATACGATGAACGAAACTTGGGAAAAGTTGACCGCACTTTTTAATGTTGAACAATTCCAACAACGTTATGGCAGAGCCGTGACTAAAGGTGAAATTGGTTGTACGTTAAGTCATTTAGGCGTGTATCAAAAAATTGTTGATGATCAAGCAATTAGCGAAGATGAATATTGCTTAGTGTGTGAAGATGATGCACTATTTAACCAGCATTTTCTAAATAATGTGACCGCACTTTTACAGCAAGAAAGGCAAGTTGATTTGATTCTCGTCGGACAATCAAAAATTTTACATTTTGATGATAATGAGTTAGAGATTAATTACCCAGTGACATTTTCGTGGTTGTGTAAAAAAATTGCGAATACTGAGTTTTGCTATGCTTACCCTTATAAGGATTATTTTGCTGGCACAGTGGCGTATTTGATTAAAAAATCTGCGGCACGATCCTTTTTAATTCAAGTACAACAGAATCCCCCACCTTTCTGGTTGGCAGACGATTTTATTTTATTCCAACAACAATTTGGGATAAAAAATAAAGTAGTACGCCCTTTATTAGCGATTGAAAATCCGGCTTTAGTTAGCAATTTAGAGTCTTTGCGTGGGTCAATGGCTAATAGTTTTTGGAAAAAACTGATGAAGTATCCATTAAAAAAACTCTTCGCTATTATGAGAAATTTAGGAAGCTAGTATGTCAGCAGTATTTAACTTTTTTTATCTTTATGATCCTTGGTTATGGCATTTTTTCCGAATGGCATTTTTTGTTGGTGGTATTGCCATTTTTGCATTAGCCTATTATCTTTACCGCCAAAGTAAGGTTCGTATTGAAAACAATAAAAGTTCAATGATTTTGCCACAAGGCATAGCATTACCCATTGATAGTATCGTAGTGATTATAGCCCTTATTTTGGCTAGTGTACTGCCAATGCTTGTTCACAATACAGGCGAGCTTGGTGTTGTGAAAATGTATGCCAAAACTTTAATACTTTTTTTATTTGGTGTAGCTATTTATAACCTGTTTTATCACCACAATCTAGGCAAAGCGCAATGCGTGCGTGATATGAATATTGGTATTGTAATCCAAGCTGTGATAGGGTTCGTTGCTTTAACCGGATTGTCACTTGCCATTGATTTAGCGCTATCAACTAATGTGATGTTGCCACGTTTTTATGGCTCAGAGCAAGAATATCGTTTATATAACATTACCTCATCGGCATTTTTCCAATTAAGTATTTTCTATCTGTTTTTATTACACTTCTTATTAGCATATCAAGCAAAGGGTAAAGGCTTATCACCAATTATTTTATTTTTATTACTTTGTATTGGCGTTATCTCAGGACGCACTTTTTTTGTCTTCTCGGTGTTGAGTATATTGTTGTATTTTAAATGGCGCTATTTGCCCGCATTAATTGTGTTTGTGGTAATGGTGTTAGTACTAGCAATGAATTTTGACGATAATAAATATGTTGCCCACGCTTTAGAGCCAGTAATCAATTTATTATCAACTCAAGATGTTACAAAACTGAGTTCATCTTCAGAAAATTTAGTGAAAAATCATTTGTTTATTCCAACAATGAAACAAATTTTAGTTGGGGACGGTTATTATTTCACTCCCGATGGTCGTTATTATGGTGGTACTGACTCGGGCTTTTTACGCCAAGTGTTATATGGTGGCGCAGGTTATTTATTCATCTGTTTCTTATTTACCGTCTATTTTATAAAACGTATTGCAGACAATTGGTTTGATGGTAGCTATAAGTTCTTACTATCTACATTATTCCTGTTAAGCATATTACATATTAAAGCGGATACTTATGCGTTTCCTGGTCTGATGTTTGTGTTAATTATGTTCTTATCTCTGTTTGGACAAAACGGTAAAATGATTTATTTATTCAGACCTACTTCCTCAAACAAAGGAGCAGGATAATGTTTAGCATTATTGTGCCATCTTATAATCGTAAAGACGAAATCCCAGCGCTTTTAGCCAGTTTAGAAGCGCAAAAGTCGCATAATTTTGAAGTCATTATTGTAGACGATTGTTCAGTTGAGCCAGTTAAAATTAAACCTGCGTATTCATTTGCATATCAAGTGATTCGCAATGAGAAAAATCTTGGTGCGGCGGAAAGTCGAAATGTTGGGGCGAGAGCTGCAACGAAACCTTGGTTACTTTTTTTGGACGATGATGACCGTTTTGATGCGGAAAAATGTGCTTATTTAGCGGAAAGAATTGCACAAAATCCTGAAGTGAATTTTGTGTATCACCCCGCTAAATGCATTATGGTGAATGAAAGCTTTTCCTATGTTACGCACCCATTCAGTGATACTAAAGCGTTGACACTAGATAACATTTTGTTAGCCAATAAAATCGGTGGAATGCCAATGATTGGTGTGAAAAAAGATCTATTTCTGAAAGTGGGGGGATTGGCTACGGATTTACGATCGTTAGAAGATTATGAGTTTTTGTTAAAGCTCATTTCAGATCCTGAATTTAAGCCATTATATGTTGATCGTGCGTTAACAATTTGTACTTTCCATACCAATCGAGCTAGCGTTTCAACGAATACGCAACATACTGAAAAGGCGATAGAGCAAATCAAAGCGCGGTATGTAAAAACAGAAATTCAAGCAAAAAACTTTGCACAAAATGCTCAGTATATGCTCGCTTATCCGCACGTGATGAACTTATCGCGCAAAGCCGCAAAATATTATTTTGCACTATTTAGAAAAACCTTAAAGATCAAATATCTTGTTGTAACGTTAGTGACATTAATTTCACCAACGTTAGCAATTAACCTCAAAAGGTTCGTGTAATGAAATTTTCTGTTTTAATGTCGTTATATATTAAAGAAAATCCGCAATATTTAAGGGAATGTTTTGAAAGCTTACAAGCGCAAACATTGCCAGCGGATGAAATCGTTTTGGTATTTGATGGCCCCGTAACGCCAAAACTAGAAGAGGTTGTGACTGAATTTGAAACCGTTTTACCGATTAAAAAAGTGAAGCTGGAGAAAAATCTCGGTTTAGGCAAAGCTTTAAATGAAGGATTATTGCATTGCAGTTATGATTGGGTATTCCGAATGGATACTGATGATATTTGCGTGCCATCACGTTTTGAGCAACAAGTTAATTTTATTAAACAAAGCCCTGATACTGTCATCGTAGGTGGACAAATTGCTGAATTTGGTCAGACTGTTGATGAGATTGTAAGCTACCGTAATGTGCCAACAGATAAAGAGGATATTGTTAAATTTACCCATAAACGTTGTCCTTTTAACCATATGACGGTGGCGTATCAAAAAAGTGCGGTGCTAGCTTGTGGCGGTTATGAAGATTTACAAGAAGATTATTATTTATGGATCAAATTAGTGGCAAGCGGCAAAAATGTGGCTAATTTACCTGAAATATTAGTTTATGCACGAGTTGGCAATGGAATGGTGGGACGTCGTCGTGGCATTGAGCAAGCAAAAGCAGAGTGGCGATTATTTAAACTGAAACATCGCTTGCAAATGCAAGGTTTGTTCAGCGGTTTATTCATTTTTTTATTACGTTCCTTACCACGTTTATTACCAACATCGTTATTACAAATCGTATATCGATTCTTTTTAAGAAAGTAGGAAAGTTATCGTGTTATTAAAACCTATTTATAAAGCCAGTACATTACTGGCTTGTATTCTATTTGCGGGCTGTTCAAGTCAGCCTGAAATTAATCCCTTAGACAGCAATATGCAATATAACAATATGCGCACTGTCGAGAATTTTGATGATTATGTAAAATTCTTAAAAGGTAAAGCGAAGGGGGAAGGTGTATCGGATAAAGTGTTACACGAAAACCAGCAAATTAATTATATTCAAAAAGCAGTGGATTTGGATCGCCAACAGGCAGGCAAAATTCGTAAGCGTGATCCTAATGAACCTGTTCGTTTAAATCCAAATGGTACAACGAATTATCTCAATCGAGTGTTGACACAACGTAAAGTAGATATTGCTTCTGAACGTTATTGGGAACAGCAAAAACAGCTCGAGCAAGCGAGTCAGCGCTTTGGTGTGCAAAAAGAATATTTACTTTCACTCTGGGGAATGGAAAGTAGCTTTGGCTATTATCAAGGCAATTATGATGTGCTTTCTGTGTTAGCAACATTAGCATTTGAAGGACGTCGGGAAAAATTATTTAGCCAAGAATTTGTGTCTGCAATGAAAATGTTGGAAAGACAGGATATTCCACGTCAAAGAATGTTAGGTTCTTGGGCCGGTGCAATGGGGCAAACACAGTTTATGCCAAGTTCTTATTTGCGTTATGCCGCTGATGGCAACCAAGATGGTGAAAAAGATATTTGGAAAAATCATTATGACGTTTTTGCTTCTATCGCCAGTTATTTAAGCACCGTCGGCTGGAATAAAAATGTGCCTTGGGGGGTAGAGGTTCAGTTAACTCAACCATTATCGCTTGAGATTTCGGGTATCGAAAAAGAGAAAAAACGTTCTTTAAATGAATGGCAAAATTTAGGCATTACGTTGAAATCTTTCTCTCCAGAAGAACAACAAAAATTGACCGCACTTTCAGCGAGTGATTTATGGTTAGTTCGTCCGGATCGTGAAGTAGGGCGTGTTTTCCTCGTGTCAAATAATTATCGCACCTTGTTAGATTGGAATCGTTCAAACTATTTTGCGGTGAGTATTGGTATGTTTGCCGACAGAATTAAGCAACAAGTCGGTTTATAACCGATTAAGTGCGGTGGAATTTTAAAACTTTTTTAAAAAACACCGCACTTTTTATATTCTGTCTTTTGAAATTTAATTTGCCAGAGAAAAACGATGCATTACTAGCATTCTTTTGCTAGAATCCTCTGGAAAAACACCTCTCTTTTTTATCTGTTTTTCATCACTTCTTCTTTATTTTTAAAATAACCTGGAAACAATAATGGAAAACCAATCTTTTTTAAATCGATTTTTTAAATTATCTGAGAAAAACACTAGCGTAAGAACTGAAGTTATCGCCGGTATTACAACGTTCTTCACAATGGTCTATATCGTTTTTGTTAATCCATCAATTTTGGGTGATGCAGGTATGGACAAACAAGTGGTCTTTGTTACCACCTGTTTAATTGCGGCTTTGGGAACAATCGCAATGGGATTATTCAGTAACTTGCCGATCGCACTTGCGCCAGCAATGGGACTTAACGCCTTTTTTGCTTATGTGGTTGTAAGTAAATTAGGCTATTCTTGGGAAATCGGTATGGGAGCCATTTTCTGGGGCTCAATTGGCTTGCTCGTATTAACTATTTTTCAAATTCGTTATTGGTTAATGGCCTCAATTCCTTTAGGCTTGCGTGTTGGTATTGGTGCTGGTATTGGGTTATTTATCGCACTTATTGGCTTCAAAAATATGGGCGTTGTTGTGCCAAACCCTGTGACCTTAGTGGCATTAGGTGAATTGCACGATCCAAAAGTGTTATTAGGTATCTTAGGTTTCTTTATTATCGTGGTATTAGCTGCACGTAATATTTATTCTGGTGTGCTAGTGTCTATCGCGGTAGTGACTGGATTAGCCTTTTTCGTTGATCCAGAGGTAACATTCAAGGGTGTGATTTCTCTACCACCAAGTTTAGCGCCAGTTGTGGGTAAAGTGGATATTGCAGGCGCATTAGATACCGCATTACTGGGCATTATTTTCTCATTTTTACTCGTGAACTTATTTGACTCATCAGGCACTTTATTAGGCGTAACCGATAAAGCGGGCTTTAGTGATGAGAAAGGACGTTTCCCTAAAATGAAACAAGCTTTATATGTGGACAGCGTGAGTGCCGTTGCTGGTTCATATATGGGGACTTCAGCGATCAGTACCTACATTGAAAGTGGGGCTGGTGTCTCAGTTGGAGGACGTACTGGTTTAACTGCTATTGTAGTGGGTATTTTATTCTTACTGACCATTTTCTTATCACCACTTGCAAGTGTTGTGCCAGCTTATGCGACGGCAGGTGCATTGGTGTATGTAGGGATTTTAATGGCATCAAGTTTGATTCGTGTAAAATGGGAAGACTTAACCGAAGCAACACCCGCGTTCATTACCGCAGCAATGATGCCATTTACTTATTCAATTACGGAAGGTATCGCATTTGGTTTCATTAGCTACTGCATTATGAAAACATGCACAGGTCGTATTAAAGAAGTTAATGCGCCAGTGTGGGTTGTTTCACTTCTATTTATGGCGAAATTTATCTGGGTTGGTTAATATGCAAAAAATTCTGTTTATTATTCACGCAGCACCTTACGGCAATGAAAGTTTTTTCAGTGCGTTAAGATTGGCTTTGCAATTGCAAGAACAACATAAAAGTGCGGTGGATTTAAAATTATTTTTAATGTCAGATGCAGTGACAGGCGGGCTTGCTAAACAAAATCCTGCTGAAGGTTATCACTTGCAACAGGCTTTGGAAATTTTAACTGCACAAGGTGCAGCAGTGAAACTATGTAAAACCTGTACCAATGCACGAGGTGTGACAGAGCTTCCGCTTGCTGAAGGCGTTGAAATTGGCACTTTGTCTGAACTTGCAGATTGGACAATGGAAGCCGATAAAGTATTAAACTTTTAATCAAAAAAGTGCGGTAAAATAGACCGCACTTTTTCTCATCTATCCCTTGTAAAAATTGGCATTACTACTCAGGAGAGAGCAATATTCTATGATGGATTCACCACGTAATTTGAATGCAGTCAGTACTCCACTGAATACTGTTTGTTTAATTGAAGCATCGGCAGGTACAGGAAAAACCTACACTATTGGTTCATTGTATTTACGTTTGTTGCTACAAGCAGGCGTAGAGAATTTCCCTTTACCATTGACAGTAGAGCAAATTCTCGTGGTGACATTTACTGAAGCTGCGACTAACGAATTGAAAGGGCGTATTCGTGAACGTATTCATCAAACCAAACAAGCCTTTATTGCCTATAAAGAACAAGGTGAAAGCGCACTTTCTGAAGAACCATTTTTACAAGAATTAATCCAACACATTGAAGATATTGATATTGCTATTCAGCGTTTAAAAATCGCAGAACAGAGTATGGATTTGGCTGCGATTTATACCATTCACGGTTTCTGTCGCCGAATGTTAATGCAATATGCCTTTAATTCAGGCGTACATTTCAATCTTGAATTAGTCAAAGACGAAGGGGAGCTGATCCAACATTGCTTTAATGAATACTGGCGTGAGCAGTTTTATCCGCTGTCTTTTGCTGAAGCGAATTATATTTATAATGCGTTGAGTTCACCGCAAGCGGTGCGTCGTGAGCTATACTCGCAAATATCTGATTTTGGTTTACGCCCACAAATCAAGCAAACTGAATTGTTAGCTTTGTCGTTGAGAGAGTTTCTTGCCGAATACATTTTGCCAATCCAACAACAAATTCTCGATCTCAAACAGGCGTGGCTAAAAGATGAAGACGAAATTATCGGATTAATTGAAAATGAGTTAGCGAAAAGCTACAAAAAAGGCGAAAAGAAAGCTTTAAAACGCACGACATTTAAGTGCAATTTTGTGCCGAAGTGGCTACAAACAATGAAAGATTGGGCTCGTGCTAACAATAGAGTGAATTTACCTGATGTGCTGGTTAAATATTTCAATCAAGAAGCACTTAATGGCTATGCAGAAGAGGATGTAACCCCAATCACTCATCCTTTCTTTGAATTGGCAGATGAGGCTGTTGCAACACAAAAAATGCAAGGTATTTACCGCAAAGTGATTATGTATCACTATTTGAAAGGTGTGCAGAAACTACTGATTCAGCATAAATTAGACCATTCAGAAAAAGGCTTTAATGATCTATTACGTTTATTGCAAGAGGCGTTATATTCCGAAAAAGGCGATGAATTAGCGCAATTTATTCGCTTGCAATATCCTTTTGCAATGATTGATGAATTCCAAGATACAGATAACATTCAGTATCAAATATTTTCCAAAATTTATATCCAATTATCTTCTTCACCAACGGGTTTTATTATGATCGGTGATCCAAAGCAAGCGATCTATAAATTCCGTGGTGCAGATATTTTCACTTATTTTAAAGCAGCACTTGAAACGAAACAGAAATTCACTTTAGGTACCAACTGGCGTTCTGAAGAAACGGTGGTGAATGCAGTGAATGGTTTATTTGACTTTGATGAAAATCCGTTAGTACAACCATTTTTATACGAGCAAATCCAATTCCAGCCTGTTTCTTTCCGAGCGAATAAGCCAAAATTCTATTTGAACGGTAAGGTACAACCTGCGGTTCAGTGTTATATCGGTGATTTAGGCAAAGAGAGTAGAAATGGGCGTTTGAATGAAGACCAACGTTATATTTTGGCGGAAACCTGTGCCGCATCTATTTATCAATGGCTACAAAGTGCGGTCGAAAATCAAGCTGTTTTTAAAGCATCAAGAGATAGCAAAGAAGAGATTGAACCATTAACAGAAGAACGTATTGCAGTCTTAGTGCGAGATTGGAAAGAAGCCGAAGTCATTAAATCCGCTTTACAAAAAGTAGGTATTGCATCGGTATATTTGTCTGATAACAGCAATGTATTTGATTGTCCGCAAGCCCAAGAGTTAGTTTTGATTTTAAAGGCGTGTTTAAATCCATTTAGTGAACGTAATATTCTAAATGCGATTGCAACCAGTATTTGGCGCTTAACGTCAGCAGAAATCAATCAAATCAAGCAAGATGAACAACGTTGGACGAATACTGTCGATGATTTTGTACGTTATCAACGTATTTGGCAAACGCAAAGTATTTTAGCAATGTTACATCAGCTATTTTTAGAAAAGAAAATTGCCGAAAATCTACTTATGACTGAAGGGGGGGAACGAGCGGTAACCGACTTATTACATCTTGCCGAATTATTGCAAGAAGCAAGTCCGCTCAACGAAAGTCCAGCGAGTTTGTTACGTTGGTTTGAGAAAAAAATCCAAGGTGAAAACCGCCAAGGTGATCTGCAAATTCGTTTAGAAAGCGAACGCAAATTAGTCAAAATCGTGACATTCCATAAATCAAAAGGGTTAGAGTATGACCTTGTGTGGTTACCGTTTATTGCTAACCCACCAAAATCCAACGATAGCCTGATTCAAACGTATTTTAATGAAGAACAAAAAGCCGTTTTATGGGATATGGAAGGAGAACATTCTGACGAAATCCAACGTGAGTTGCGTGCAGAAGAAATGCGTTTGTTGTATGTAGCATTAACGCGTGCGAAATATCAAGTGATAATCGCAATGCCAGAAAACTTTTCTTCAAATTGGAATGCGATTCAATATTTGTTAACCCAAGGCAGAATGGATGTGGCAAGTGTGAGAACTGCATTGACGGCATTTAAAGATCGAATGGCTAAACAAAATGTGCAAATTGCGATTGATGATTTGCTTGATATTGAAGGCAAAGCACCGTTATTGCTTGCAAAACCAAACGAACAATTAAGTGCAGCAACTTTTACTGGCAGTATTGAACAAAACTGGCAAGTGACCAGCTTTAGTGCGATTAGTCATTTCCATGAAAAGTCCGTTTTACAACATTACTTAGATGCTAAACAAAGTGCGGTTGATTTTTCTCAATTTTTAAGTCAAGAGAAAGATTATGACCAAAACGTAGTTATTGACAATACAGCGTTAGTTTCTTTTGGAACGACAATATTAGAAGGTTATGAAGCTGACTATTCCCCATTTGATTTTCCTGCTAGTGCCCGAGTAGGGAAAGTGTTGCATAGCTATTTTGAGAAATATCCGCTTAATCAACCTGTGGAAATGGACGCAGTCGAAAAAATTTGCCAACAATTACAGCTTGAAGATGTTTGGCAAATCACTTTACAACGTTGGTTAACTCAAATTTTACATACACCATTATTTAGCACATCAACATTTTGCTTATCTGATTTGGCGATGAAGGATTGCTTGAAAGAATTAGAATTTTATTTGAAATTAGAAAATACTTTTGATGTGGTACGTTTTAATCACTTATTGCAAAAATACCATTTATTTTCGGAACCTTTACAACTTGATGTGGTGCGAGAAGGTATAAAAGGAATGTTACGCGGTTTTATTGACCTAGTTTTCCGTCATAATGGTAAATATTATTTGCTTGATTATAAATCTAATAAATTAGGCAACTTATTATCTGATTACAGTACAGAAAACCTCGAAAAGACAATGTGTAAACACTATTATCACTGGCAATATTTATTTTATTGTGTGGCATTGCATCGCTATTTAAAAGAACGCGATCCAAACTATCAATATGAGTCACATTTTGGTGGTGTTGTATATGCTTTTTTACGTGGAATGAATGGTCAATCAGCTCGGGGTGTCTATTTTACAGTGCCTGATGTTGCATTAATTCAGGAATTAGAGGAGTTATTTTAATGCTTAGCATTTTACACGAATTAAAGCAGCAACAGGTGATTAGCCAAGGTGATTATTATTTTGCAAAATTAATAGCAGACAAACAAACCACTGAAACGCCTGAGGTTATTCGCAATCTTGCCACATTATTAGCCGCACTTTGTAGCTATAACTATCAGCAAGGTAATACTTGTCTTTTCTTAGATAAAGCCCTTGAGCGCAACCCATTTAATTTGGCTTATCGTCAATTTGAACGTCCATATTTAAGTGAGATTCAACAAAAAATCGATTTCTTACCAGTAGAAAATTGGCAATCAAGTTTACAAAACAATACTGCCTTTAGTACAGAACCACAACAGAAAATCGCCCCTTTAGTGTTTCAATTTGATGCACTGTATTTTTATCGCATTTGGCAAGATGAATATCGCGTGGCGGATTATCTACAAAGTGCAGTCGATAATTCTCAAATTTCTTCTACAGAGAATATGGTTGATAGGGCACAAATTCGAGCTATTTTACGCAAATATTTTCCGACGAAAAGTGAGACTGATATCAACTGGCAGAAAGTGGCAGTGGCAACCGCATTACGCCAGCGTTTTTGTTTAATTACGGGTGGGCCGGGAACGGGTAAAACTACAACGGTGGCACGTTTATTGCTTGCGTTACAAGAGCTACATCATCGCACACTGAATATTAAATTGGTCGCTCCAACAGGGAAAGCAGCAGCACGTCTAACGGAATCAATTAACGGTGCATTGAATACGCTGCAAGTGCGTGAAAATATTTCATTAGATAATGAATTGATTGAGTCTATTCCAACTTCTGCTCAAACCTTGCATCGATTGCTGGGGACACGATTTTTTGAAGAGCGAACCACGTATCATCGTCAAAATCCTTTGCAAGTAGATGTGCTGGTGGTAGACGAGGCGTCAATGATTGATTTGCCACTTATGGCGAAACTTTTACAGGCATTGAAACCTCAAACTAAACTGATTTTGTTAGGTGACCAGAACCAGTTATCGCCAGTTGAAGCAGGTGAAACGTTAGGTGAATTAGGGCAGTTCGCAAGCCAAGGTTATAGTACTGAATTAGCACAGTATTTGTTTGAGGTGACAGATTGCCAAGTATCCTCACAGCCAGACGGTCATCCAATTAGAGATAGTCTTTGCCGTTTACATCATAGCCATCGTTTCTCTGATAGTTCGGGGATTGGTCAGCTTGCAGATGCGATCAATAAAGGGAAAACGACATTAAGTTGGCAACATTTTGACAATTTTAATGATATTGAAATGATTGATTTCCTAAAGAATTGTGCCTCAGAGGAAAGTAGCGACGAAGAAAAAGTCTCTATTCGAGCTTGCGTTAATTTAGTAGTAGAAAGTGCGGTCGAAAAATATCAAGAATATTTAATAAAACTCAAACAACTTAACTTTGCACGAGAAACGCCAAGTCCTCAGCAAATTCAGGCAATTTTTGCATCTTTTAATCAAGTACGTTTTTTGACCGCTTTGCGAGTCGGTGAGTTAGGTGTAGAACAATTAAATATTCAAATTGCGAATAAATTGAAACAGAAAGGCTTGTTAAACTTTAAACATGAGCGAGATTGGTATATTGGTAAACCTATAATGATTACTCAAAATGATAGCCACGTTGGTTTATATAATGGGGATATAGGTCTGTTTCTAGGAGATGGGAAAGTATGGTTTGAACAGGGGCAAGCGCATTATAAAACGGTGTTAGCCAGCCGCGTGCCGAACTATGAAACAGCATTTGTGATGACAATTCATAAATCACAAGGTTCAGAATTTACCCATACATTTTTAGTGCTGCCGACAGAACCTAATCCAATTTTATCTCGCGAGCTTGTTTATACGGGCATTACGCGTGCTAAAGAAAAACTGACCGTGTTTACCACGCCGGATATTTGGAAAAGTGCGGTCAAAAATCCAGTAAAAAGACAAAGTGGGTTAGGCAAGTTGTTAGTTGAATTCTTACAAAAAAACAGTAAAGTGTAGTTGTTATTTTTTATACAGGAGAAAACAATGAAATTATATGTATTCGATCATTGCCCTTATTGTGTGCGTGCGATGATGATCTTTGGGTTGAAAAATTTGCCCGTTGAATTTCACATTTTATTAAACGATGATGATGCAACACCGATAAGTTTGGTCGGGAAGAAAGTTGTCCCAATCTTGATCAAAGAAGATGGTACAGCAATGCCTGAAAGCCTAGATATTGTTCATTATGTTGATCAACACTATGGAGAACCAGTATTAAAAGGTGAGGTTCGTCCAGAAGTACAAGCGATTTTAAGTGAGATTACCAGCTATTCAAATTATCTTTTAATGCCACGTTTTATTAAGCTCGATGTGCCAGAATTTGCAACACAAAGTGCGGTCGATTATTTCACTAAAAAGAAAACCGAATATGTGGGCGATTTTGCAATGCATTGGGAAAAAACCAATGAATATTTAGACAGATTACATTCTGATTTAGCAAAATTAGAGCCGTTAGTTTTAGGCGAAGGCTCATTGAATACTGAATTGTCTTTAGAAGATATTTTAGTTTTTCCAACTTTACGTAACTTAACCTGTGTGAAAGGTTTAGAATTTCCTGAAAAATTAGGTTGTTATGTAAATAAAATGTCTGAACTAAGTAAAGTAAAACTTTACACGCAACAAGCACTTTAATTGATTAAAAAGGTTGCAATTTTCACCAGAGGATCTATTCTTGCCTATGAGAAATTCATCTCACTAGGAAAGAAAATAAGGAGAAACTTATGGCGTTAGGCTGGTATGAATTAAAATTAGCAAAAGACGGACAATTTATGTTTAATCTTGTGGCGGCAAATAGCCAAGTGATTTTAACTAGTGAATTGTATCGTTCTAGAGCAGCAGCTGAAAATGGTATTGCTTCGGTACAAAAAAATGGTTTAGAAGCAGAAAGCTTTGAAGTAAAAGTCGCAAAAAATGACAAACCTTATTTTGTGTTAAAAGCAAAAAATCATCAAGAAATTGGGCGTAGTCAATATTATGCATCACTTGCATCTGCACAAAAAGGGATTCAGTCTGTTATTCGGAATTCTGCAACAACAGTAATTAAAGATCTTACAGCCAAAGCATAATCAGTTTTTTTATGGCTTAATTTATCTATTTGCGGAGAGAAAAAACTGTCCGCAAATTTTTTCCTTTCTTTATTTTCTACTTTGTTATTTTTTCTTATTGATTCTTCTAAAAAAATAGTCGCTTTTCCTATTTTTCTTATGTATAATTTTGCGACCCTGTAAAATGTGTCGGATTTCCCACCACACATTATTTATCGAGATCACACTCGAAGGGGTGCTTGATTAAGATTAATGGTTGTGTTTGTTTTAAAGAATTTATCAACAAACACTGGGTATTAATAATATTATTTTGGTAATTAATTAATGAAAACTTTTGTAGCAAAGCCAGAAACGGTTAAACGCGACTGGTATGTAGTAGATGCGACAGGTAAAACTTTAGGTCGTTTAGCGACTGAATTAGCACGTCGCCTTCGTGGTAAACATAAAGCTGAATATACTCCACACGTTGACACTGGTGATTACATCATCGTTATCAATGCGGATAAAGTTGCTGTAACAGGTAACAAAGCAGACGATAAACTTTACTACTGGCACACTGGCTATGTAGGTGGTATCAAACAAGCGACTTTCAAAGAAATGATCGCACGCCGTCCTGAAGCAGTGATTGAAATTGCGGTTAAAGGTATGTTGCCAAAAGGCCCATTAGGTCGCGCAATGTATCGTAAATTAAAAGTGTATGCGGGTTCAGAACATAACCATGCAGCACAACAACCACAAGTTTTAGACATTTAATCACGAGGTTTAGGATATGGCAGAGAATCAAAACTACGGCACAGGTCGCCGCAAAAGCTCTTCAGCTCGTGTATTTATCAAACCGGGCAGTGGTAAAATCACTATCAACCAACGTGAGTTAGACGTTTATTTCGGTCGCGAAACAGCTCGTATGATCGTTCGTCAACCTTTAGAGTTAGTTGAAATGACTGAGAAATTAGACCTATACATCACTGTTAAAGGTGGTGGTATTTCAGGTCAAGCGGGTGCAATCCGTCACGGTATCACTCGTGCATTAATTGAATATGATGAGAGCTTACGTTCTGTATTACGTGCAGCTGGTTTCGTTACCCGTGATGCGCGTCAAGTTGAGCGTAAAAAAGTGGGTTTACGCAAAGCACGTCGTCGTCCACAATTCTCAAAACGTTAATTTTATATTTTACGTTTTATATTCAAGTTGCAAGTCCAAAAGGGCTTGCAATTTTTTTTGTTAGCAAAAAAATTTTGATTATTTTGTAAAAATAGGTTCTATTTATGATAGAATTAATACCCATTTTTTATATGATGTAATGCCTGATTTTAGGCGATATGATAACGATATTTTAATTCATTTAAGAGCTGTCGGAGGAATAGATGACAAGCGCTGCAAATAAACGTTCAGTAATGACACTTTTTTCAGATAAAACAGATATTTACTGTCATCAAGTGAGAATTGTATTAGCAGAAAAGGGTGTCGCTTATGAAACGGAAGTTGTAGATCCTCAAGTTGTATCAGAAGATTTAATGGAGTTAAATCCTTACGGTACTGTACCGACATTAGTCGAACGTGATTTAGTATTATTTAATTCTCGTATTATTATGGAATATCTTGATGAGCGTTTTCCTCATCCTCCATTAATGCCTGTGTATCCAGTTGCTCGTGGTAAAAGCCGTTTATTGATGTTAAGAATTGAGCAAGATTGGTATCCAGCGCTAGTAAAAGCAGAAAAAGGTACAGATGCTGAACGTGCAACTGCATTAAAACAACTAAAAGAAGAAATTCTTGCGATTGCGCCAATTTTTTCACAAACGCCTTATTTTATGAGTGAAGAGTTTAGTTTAATTGACTGCTATATTGCACCATTATTATGGCGTATGCAGGAATTAGGCGTTGATTTCACAGGGGCTGGTAGTAAAGCAATTAAAACTTATATGGCTCGTGTATTTGAACGTGATTCATTTATGCAGTCTTTAGGCGCAACAGCACCAAAAAATTTAATGGATGAGAAGTAACGTATAATGGAATATAAGTCTTCACCAAAGCGACCATATTTATTGCGTGCTTATTACGATTGGTTAGTGGATAACGATTTCACCCCTTATTTGGTTGTTGATGCAACTTATTTTGGTGTGAAAGTACCGGTTGAATATGTGAAAGATGGACAAATTGTGTTGAATATCTCTACAAATGCGACTGGAAATTTGCAGTTAACTAATGACTTTATTGCGTTTAATGCACGTTTTCGTGGTGTGCCACAGGATATTTATATCCCAATGGGTGCTGCATTAGCGATTTATGCACGTGAGAATGGTGATGGTGTAATGTTTGAGCCAGAAGAAATTTATGATGAGCTTGAGAAGACAATGTCTGAACAGCCATTAAGTTTTGCTGAAGCGGTAGATAAGCCGAAAACTCAACCAAAACCACAGGCACAATCAACTGAGAAAAAAGCACCTTCTCATTTAAGAATTGTGAAATAGTAAAAACATTCAATAAAAAACGCTACTTTTGAGTAGCGTTTTTTTTGCGTAATCGACTATTGTGTCATTTTTTCTACAGTTTTTAAGAATCCTTTTGCTGTAGCATAGACTTCACTTTTACCTTGAGCTTCTAAAATCATATCTGACATTTCACGAAATGCGCCTTTACCACCACCCAATTGTAATACATAGTCTGCACAAGTTTTAACATATTGTGGTGCGTCTGCAACTGTGAATGAAAGTCCGCAAACTGCGAATGCAGGAAGATCCACGCTATCATCTCCAATATAAGCCGTTTCTTCAGCAGCTACATTATTTTGTTGCATTAGCTGGAAACATGCACTTTCTTTCTCAAGTTTACCTAAAATAAAGTGCGAAATTTTTAAATCGGCAATGCGCTTGCGTAAAATAGACGAATCTCTGCCTGACAAAACAGCCACTTGAATACCAGATTCAATCAGCATTCGAATACCTAATCCATCGCGGACATGGAAACTTTTTATTGCTTCTCCATTAGCATCATAATGTAATAAGCCATCTGTTAATACACCGTCAATATCGGTAATTACGAGCTTAATTTTCTTTAATTTTTCAGTAATCATTAGCTTGAGAACTCCACTAAGCCCACAACTTTATTGTTATCATCAACAACAACAAGTGAGTGAATTTTTTTTGCTTTCATTAAAGCATCAGCTTCCGACAAAAAAGCATCCATATGAATAGTTTTGGGATTTGATGTCATTAATTCTTGTGCCGTTTTACTAAGGGTTTGAACACTGTTGGCACTTAATGCACGACGAATATCACCATCAGTAATAATGCCTTTTAACTCACCTTGTTCCATTACTAATGCCACCCCCATTCTGCCTTCATTCATGATGGTTAAGCAATCTGTAAATGGCGTATGAAGTGCGGTCACTGGTAAGCGAGTTTGCATTTGATCTTTTACTCGGCACAATAAACGGCGACCAAGACTACCACCAGGGTGAAATTTTGCAAAGTCTGCAGGTTGGAAATCACGAGCTTTAATCAGTGAAACTGCAAGTGCATCACCTAATGCCATTGTCACCAGTACAGAGGTCGTTGGAGCGAGATTATTTGGACAAACTTCACGCTCGACACTAATGTCTAGTACATAATCTGCATGTTTGGCTAGAGTAGAATTAGGATTGCCTGTCAATGCAATGATGGTATTACCAAAATTTTTCAGACTTGGGATCAATTTATTTACATCGTCAGTTTCACCGCTATAAGAAATAAGCATCACAATATCAATAGGTTTTAGCATTCCAAGATCGCCGTGGAAGGCTTCGGTTGGGTGTAAAAAGAAACTTGGCGTGCCTGTTGAAGCAAATGTTGCTACCATTTTCTTTCCAACTAATCCTGATTTTCCGATACCGCCAATAACTAAACGTCCTTGGCAATTGAGGATGAGCTCTACAATATCGCTAAAGCTGTCATCTAGATTTTTACTCAAACGTGAAAGGGCTTTCTCTTCTACTTGCAAGGTTTCACGGGCAATCTGTAAATAATTCATTTCTGAGTCCTTTATCTACATAAAAACTGGGTTGATTATAGCACAAGATTTTCTATTCATTTTGCGTTTTAGTTTATAGAGAAAGAGGATTATTAGTGGCTATGAGTAAAATTCAGCAAAAGAGCGGTCCATTTTACGGAAATTTTAAATAAATCTGTTTTTTTATCAGGAATTCCATTATACTTTTCGCCTTGAGTTGGTCAGGCAATCGCTGGTTTATTGAAGCCCTTAACCGTCTTATGACGACCTAGTGGGACAAGTAAACGAGAGGAAAGTCCGAGCTACACAGGGCAGAGTGCCAGGTAACGCCTGGGGGGCGTGAGCCCACGACAAGTGCAACAGAGAGTAGACCGCCAGTTTCGGCTGGTAAGGGTGAAAGGGTGCGGTAAGAGCGCACCGCGTGGCTGGCAACAGTTCACGGCAGGGTAAACTCCACTCGTAGCAAGACCAAATAGGAATCCAATGAGTGGCCCGTTCAGGATTCGGGTAGGTTGCTTGAGCGTATATGTGAATGTACGCCTAGAGGAATGATTGTCCACGACAGAACTCGGCTTATCGACCAACTCAACTTTTCTTATTTTCTTTTTTTATCCAATTCTTTTCGTACTGCTTGGATCTTATTGAAATCTGTTATCCAAATCTTTTGATCGTCTTCGGCGTTATTGCCCATTACGGCATCGGATTCTAATTTCATCGCGCTTAAACGATAACTTTTACCAGATAAATGTAATTCTTGAACATTGGTTCTATTAATTAAGTCTTGTACATTTTCTGGACTTATACCAGCACCTGCCATAATTTGAATGCGATCACTTGCTTGTTCGACTAATTGTTTGAGTAAAGTTTTGCCCTGAAGTGCGGTTACTTTTTGCCCCGATGTTAAAACTCGTTCGCAACCTAATGAAATGACTTGTTCAAGACTTTCAAATGGATCTTTGCATAAATCAAAAGCACGGTGAAATGTAATGCCTATTCCATCTGCTGCTTGGATCAGTTTTTCACAAACAGTTAAGTTGATTTTTGCTTCTTCAGTTAATGCTCCAATCACAATCCCTTTAGCACCAAGCTCTTTTGCAATTTGGATATCATCTAACATCATTTGCACTTCATTTACGCTAAAAAGAAAATCGCCTGCACGTGGGCGGATTATTACATAGCAGGGAATTTTGACTAAATTGACCGCACTTTTGATCAGTGAATAAGGCGGTGTAACACCACCCACTGATAAGCAGCCACAAAGCTCTAAGCGATCTGCACCAGCTTTTTCAGCAGTAATAGCCGATTCAATATTGTCGATGCAAACTTCAAGTTTCATTTGATTTTTACCTAAGAAAAAGAGGCTTAATCGCCTCTTCTGATGTGTTATTTCGCAGTGTAATAACCAGCCATTGCACTGTAAATGGCATTTTCTTGCTGAATGAGTTGGTATTTTGCATTCAAAATAGCGAGTTGAGAGTCATTTTCAGTATTTGCAGCCATTAGCCAATCACGTAATTGAGATACACCAGCGTCATAACGATTTTTGTAATATTGTGTAATACGTTTGTTATGTGTATAGGCTTTTTGTAGGTTGTCAAAACTCGATTTTGATTGTTGGTAAGCAAAGTAGTTCGTGTCAATTTCATTGAGGGCTTTTGTGATACTTTGCTCATAGTTTAAACGTGCTGTTTCATAATTTGCCTCAGAGATTTTGACATTCCATCTCACCACATTCCAGTTTAAAAATGGTAAATTAACGCTGACTAAACCTGCCGCAATTGGAGTATGTAATGCGTTATCTACTTTAGTACCTGCAGATGATAAACTTGCACCTAATGTAACAGTTGGGAACCAACTTTTTTGCATTGCTTTAGTATCTTTAAATGCCCCATTTAGACGATATTGTGCACTTTTGATATCTGGTCGGTTTGCAATGGTTGAAACTGGCACATTTGTGTTAATACCAACATTTTTGACATTCAATATTTTTGGTAAGTTAAGATTTAATGGATCGCTTGGCTTTAAATTGAGTAAATTGCGTAGAGTTTGTTCTGCTATTTTGCGCTGTGTTTGATACGTTAAAAGCTGATTGCTTGCACGCAATACAGATTGTTGTGCTTGAACGGTACTTGCACTATCTGCTACACCTAATTTAAAGCGGTTTTGCATAATTTGGCTAATTTGATTGTAGTATTTTATACTGTCTTCCGTGGCGTAGATTGCATCATTCAAAAATGATAGTTGATAATAAGTAGCAATCACCGAGTTGATTAATGCAAGACGAGCTGCTGCTAAATCTTGTGCAGATGCTTTGTATGTCCATTCGGCAGCAGACGCAGAATCAGCTAAACGTTGCCAAAGATCTAATGTATAGCCTACATTCAGTGCGCCACTATGGTTTATTCTTGATGGTTGGCTATGTTCAATATTACGTGCTGCCGTGGATTCTAATTTCCCGTTAAACGCAGGTACTAAATTTGCGCCCACTAAATTAGCTGCGTAAAGTGCTTTATTGACATTAATCGCTGCTTTCGCAAGGTTTTTATTGTTTTCTAAGGCTTGCACAATGAGATTATTCAGTTGTGGATCTTGATATAACGTCCACCAATCTTCTTTCACACTATATTGTTGAGTAATTTCTTGATATTGTTGGAAATTTTGTTTGGCTTCGTTAAATGAAGTGTCAATATTGGCACAACCGACTAATGCAGTTGAGAGGATAATCAAAGTAAGTTGATTACGTTTTAACATTTTGTTGTCCTTCCATTAAAAAGTGCGGTCTATTTTTGCACACTTTCGATTGTGTAAATTATAGCAATTTTCTATTTGGTTTCTAAAGCGTTAATTTTGTTTAAATTTGCCATATGTTGAGTAAAATATAATCATATTCTCTAATTGTTTTACTCAAATTAGGTTAATTGTTAAATCAATTGTAGCTTGATATATCGTAAATGAGTTAGTGAATGAACGTTCGTTCATTTTATCATTAAAACAAAAAATAGGAAGATCAAAATAAGAAGAAAATAGACCGCACTTTTGTATTCTGAGGGCAAACAATGTAGAATAGATAGCATTTTTTATAGCAAAATATTTATTGTAATTTGAGGTCAGAATGAATAACCGAATTGAAAGTGCAGAAACAGTTGAAAATACAGAAAAACGTCCTACTAATTTTATTCGCCAAATCATTGATGAAGATTTAGCTTCGGGTAAACATCAAGCTGTTCAAACCCGTTTCCCACCTGAGCCAAACGGTTATTTACATATTGGTCACGCCAAATCAATTTGCTTAAACTTTGGTATTGCAGAGGACTATCAAGGACTATGTAATTTACGTTTTGATGATACAAATCCAGTGAAAGAAGATGTGGAATATGTGGATTCAATTAAGCAAGACGTAGAATGGCTAGGTTTTAAATGGGACGGTCAACCTCGTTATGCTTCAGATTATTTTGACCAGTTATATGGCTATGCAATTGAGTTAATTCAAAAAGGATTAGCCTATGTTGATGAGCTTTCACCAGAAGAAATGCGTGAGTATCGTGGCACCTTAACTGAGCCAGGTAAGAATAGCCCATATCGTGATCGCTCTGTTGAAGAAAACCTTATTTTATTTGAAAAAATGAAAAACGGTGAAATTGAGGAAGGAAAAGCGAGTTTACGTGCTAAAATTGATATGGCATCACCTTTTATGGTGATGCGTGATCCTGTGTTGTACCGCATTAAATTTGCAAGCCATCATCAGACAGGTGACAAATGGTGTATTTATCCAATGTATGATTTCACCCATTGTATTTCTGATGCAATTGAACGTATTACTCATTCACTTTGTACATTAGAATTCCAAGATAACCGCCGTTTATATGACTGGGTTTTAGAAAATATTTCTATTGAGCGCCCATTACCTCATCAATATGAATTTTCTCGTTTAAATTTAGAGGCAACCTTAACCTCTAAGCGTAAATTATTACAATTAGTCAATGAAGGGATTGTAGATGGTTGGAACGACCCTCGTATGCCAACCATTTCGGGTTTGCGTCGTCGTGGTTACACACCGGCTTCACTACGTGAATTCTGTCGCCGTATTGGTGTAACAAAACAAGATAATGTAGTCGAGCTTAGTGCATTAGAAGCATGTATTCGTGAAGATCTTAACGAAAATGCACCTCGCGCAATGGCAGTCATTGATCCTTTAAAAATTGTGATTGAGAACTTTGCTGAAAAAGAAATTTTAACTGCACCAAATCATCCAAATCGTGAAGAATTAGGTCAACGTAAATTAGCATTTACTCGTGAGATTTATATTGATAGAGCAGATTTCCGTGAAGAAGCGAACAAACAATATAAACGTCTTGTATTAGGCAAAGAAGTTCGTTTACGTAATGCTTATGTGATTAAAGCAGAGCGTGTTGAAAAAGATATAGATGGTAATATCACAGTTGTATATTGTACCTATGATCCAGAAACTTTAGGTAAAAACCCTGCAGATGGTCGCAAAGTGAAAGGGGTAATTCAATGGGTATCTGCTGAAGAGTATTTACCAGCAGAGTTCCGTCAATATAACCGTTTATTTACTGTGTCAAATCCAGGCGCAGTAGATGATATTCATGAAGTCCTGAATCCAGAATCTTTAGTGGTTAAACAAGGTGTTGTTGAGAAAAGTTTAGCTAATGCACAACCAGAAAAAGCATATCAATTTGAGCGTGAGGGGTATTATTGTGCAGATAGCAAAGACAGTTCACCTGAGCATTTAGTTTTTAACTTAACTGTGAGTTTAAAAGAAGGATTCTAATATAACCTTAATTTATAAGGGTGTTTAAAAAACACCCTTATTTTTTTGAGAAAATTTAATTAAAGTTTTACTATTTAGATGAAACTCTATTTTTCATATATTTTTTTGAAAAAATCATTACAATAAGCTTTTAGTTAATTTACCCATAAAATGAGGAGCATAAATGAATTTATTTGACACGTTTGTTGGTAGTGTAGAGCAAGCATTAACTTGGTTCGTAACAAAAGTAGATGGTCCACTTTGGGATATCACGATCATTACTTTATTAGGTGTTGGCCTATTTTTTACAGTGATTACTGGCTTTGTTCAACTTCGCTTATTACCACGTAGTTTGCGTGAAATGTGGTCGGGACGTACTGCAGAAGGAAATTCATTAACTCCTTTCCAAGCATTTACAACAGGTTTAGCAAGCCGAGTTGGAGTCGGCAATATCGGTGGTGTGGCAACCGCAATTGCAATCGGTGGGGAGGGTGCAGTTTTCTGGATGTGGGTCACTGCACTAATTGGTATGAGCAGTGCATTTGCTGAGTCTTCTCTTGCACAATTATTTAAAGTAAAAGAGCCTTGTGGTTTATATCGTGGTGGACCTGCCTATTACATTACAAAAGGATTAAAAGCGCCTTGGTTAGGTGCTTGTTTTGCTGTGAGTTTAATTTTCACTTTTGGTTTTGCTTTCAATGCAGTTCAATCTAACTCCATTGTGGAAGCAACGCGTAATGCTTGGAGTTGGGATCCGGAATATGTGGGTATTACTTTGGTTGTTTTAACTGCATTCATCATTTTTGGTGGGGTCAAACGCATCGGAGTGGTTAGTGCGACCCTTGTACCAATGATGGCATTATTCTATTTGATCATTGCAGTCATCATTTTAGGTATGAATATGAGTGCAATTCCAGCTATTATTTCTCGCATTGTGACCCAAGCATTCGACTTTAGCGCATTAGCAGGCGGTATGTTCGGTGCTATTTTCTCGAAAGCAATGTTAATGGGGATTAAACGTGGTTTATTCTCTAACGAAGCGGGTATGGGTTCTGCACCAAACTCTGCTGCAACAGCGGATGTAAAACACCCAGCGAGCCAAGGTTTAATCCAAATGCTAGGTGTGTTTGTTGATACAATGATCGTGTGTACCTGCACCGCAGTGATTATCTTATTATCAGACAATTATGGTAGCGAAACCTTAAAAGGCATTTCATTAACACAAAACGCGTTGCAATATCACGTAGGCGATTTTGGTTTACACTTCTTAGCGTTTATTTTGTTCTTATTTGCGTATTCTTCGATCATTGGTAACTATGCTTACGCAGAAAGTAACATTCGTTTTATTCGCAATAAACCATCTTTCGTTTTAATTTTCCGTTTAGTAGTATTGTTCTTCGTTTATTTCGGCGCAGTGAACCACGGCAATATCGTGTGGAACTTTGCTGATACCGTAATGGCGATTATGGCGATGATTAACTTAGTGGCGATTGTTTTATTATCACCGATTGTAATAACAATCTTAAAAGACTATATGAAACAATCAAAAGCAGGTAACAAAGAGCCAGTATTTAACATTGAAGAACATCCTGAGTTATTAAAACGTGGTGTAGATAAAGACATTTGGTCTTAATCGCATAAATAAAATTTGCTTTTAAAATGACCGCACTTTTAGGTAAGATTAACTTATCAATAAGTGCGGTTTTTTATTGTCAGGAGGTGCTATGAAAATTGTATTATGGCTAATTGCGTTCGTATTACCATTTTTACTCAACATCTTGCTGTATGTGTCTTTATTAGATGGTTATAACGAACTTATTGTATTATCGAGCTTTTTCATTTTTTATTTTGCTTATTTATGGCTTATTTTTACGGTATATAAACAACGTAGAAAAAATTTGCCAATTATTTTGATGTTACTTTGTGTGCTTGTTTATGGAAGCCACGCAGTGTATGTAGAACTTAACCGAGAAATTCCGCAAACAATGCAATACAATTAATTTGTGAGCATAAAAGTGCGGTGAATATTTTAGATGTTTTAGACGTGCAAAAATTAATTATTATCAGAGGGCATTCGGGTTCAGGTAAGAGTACGTTTGCTCATCACCAAATTCTCGCGTTCCAACAGGATTATCCTTTGGGGCGCGTTTTTCATATTGAAAATGATCATTTCTTGATGCTAGACAGTGAATATTTCTGGACACCAGAACGTTTTCTAGAGGCGAAACAGCAGGCCCAAGCCTTGTTAGATGAGGCATTTATTTTTTGCCAACGATACAAAATGCAAGATGTGTTAATTGTAGTAAGTAATGTGGGCGGTAATGCGCAAGAAATATTGCAAATGAAAACAAGAGCAGCAGAATTGTATTTACAAACAGAAATTTATCGTTTGCAGAATTTTTTTGAGAATACACATTGTGTTAATCGACAAACTGTGTACGAAATGTATCTGAATTTGATGAAAAATCCAGTGGAAGATGAGATTTTTGTGCCAGTTATTCAGCCGATGTCAGCAAAAGTGCGGTCAGAAATTGAAAAATTACAAGCCCCAAAAAGAAAAAACCGCTACACTAAGAAGATGTAGCGGGAGGTCTTAATATAAGAAAGTTAAAAGACGACTGCATTTGCAGTGCACTAGCATTATCTAAGACTGAGTATTTTAAAAATAGTTCAGTAAAAAATTTAATTTTTTATAAAAAATTTTTTATTTGTTCTTCAATGCCTGCGGCGTCTAATTTTAAGTCGGTCCAAATCTCTTGTTGAGTGCCTTGTGGAATGAAGAAATCAGGTAGACCAAGCTGCAATAGTTTCACTTGTTTTTGTTGTGCTTGAAGCACTTCAGATACCGCACTACCAGCTCCACCTTGAATAGCATTTTCTTCCAAAGTTACGATTAAATCGTGTGTATTTGCAATGTCAATGATACGCTCAATATCAATTGGTTTCACGAAACGCATATCGGCTAAGGTCGCATTTAGGTTTTCTGCCACTGTTGATGCAATTGGTAATAATGTACCGAAATTCAAAATCGCAATTTTCTCACCTTGGCGAACAAGTTTTGATTTACCTACTGGCAACATTTCTAACGGCTCTAATTTTATACCAATAGCATTTCCTCGAGGGTAGCGTACTGCAGCTGGTTGGTTTAAGTGGTATCCTGTATAAAGCATTTGACGGCATTCATTTTCGTCGCTTGGGGTCATAATCACCATATTGGGAATACAGCGCATAAAGCTAATATCAAATGCACCTTGGTGGGTTTGACCGTCAGCGCCTACGATCCCTGCACGATCGATGGCAAATAAAACAGGTAAGTTTTGAATTGCTACATCATGAATAAGTTGATCATAAGCGCGCTGTAAGAAAGTTGAGTAGATTGCTACAACTGGTTTATAGCCTCCAATTGCTAGCCCAGCGGCAAAGGTGACAGCATGTTGTTCTGCGATGGCTACATCAAAATACTGGTCAGGAAAACGATTTGAAAACTCAACCATTCCTGAACCTTCTCGCATTGCAGGGGTGATACCTACTAATTTTTGATCTTTCTCTGCCATTTCACATAGCCAATCACCAAATATTTTTGAGTAAGTTGGATTAGCATTAGATTTTGGTAATTGACCACTTAAATGGTCAAATTTAGGCACACCGTGGAAACCAATTGGGTCTTTTTCTGCTGGCGCATAACCTTTGCCTTTTTTGGTCATAATATGTAAAAATTGTGGACCTTTTAAAGAACGCATATTTTTGAGTGTACTGATTAACTCATCTAAATTATGTCCATCAATTGGGCCAATATAATTGAATCCAAGCTGTTCAAACATTGTACCAACAGGAGATACAAAGCCTTTAACGTGTTCTTCCGTTTTCTTTACAAATTCTTTGATTGGTGGCATACCAGAAAGAATCTTTTTTCCACCTTCACGAATTGAAGAGTAAAATGAGCCGGTTAATAAACGTGCTAGGTGATTATTTAACGCTCCAACGTTTTCGGAAATTGACATCTCGTTATCGTTTAAAATCACGAGCATATCAGTATGTAATGCGCCAGCATGATTCATTGCTTCAAATGCCATACCAGCAGTAATTGCACCGTCACCAATTACACAGACAGTCTTGCGCCCTGCATTTTCTTTTTGAGCAGCAATAGCAATACCTAATCCTGCGCTAATTGAAGTGGAAGAATGACCAACGCTCAACACATCGTATTCACTTTCTTCACGCCAAGGGAATGGATGAATTCCATTTTTTTGACGGATTGTCGGCATTTGATCACGACGGCCAGTAAGGATTTTGTGTGGGTAAGCTTGATGACCCACGTCCCAAATTAACTGATCAAACGGTGTTTTATACACGTAATGTAAGGCAACGGTTAACTCTACTGTACCTAAGCCAGAAGCCAAATGCCCGCTACTTTGACTAACTGACTCTAATAAATATGCACGTAATTCCTGACATACTTGCGCAAGTTGATCTTTGTTTAATAAACGCAAATCATCAGGCGAATTAATTAAAGATAAAAGAGGATAATTTTGCATAATCGTTAGTCAATTCCAAAATAATTAAAAAACATACCGCACTTTATTTGAACTGTGTGCGATTTAACTTTTTCTATTTACAACAAATTCTGTTATAGCGCGTAAGGCTTGTGTATCAAAAGGTAACTCATCTAGTGTCGAAATGGCTTCTCGATAAAGCTCTTGTGCTTTTTGTTTAGCACCATCTAAACCTAATAATTTAGGATAAGTGCTTTTATCTGCCATTAGATCTGATCCTACGGTTTTGCCTAATACCTCACTTTCACCCTCGATGTCTAAAATATCGTCTTGCACTTGGAAAGCTAAACCTATCGCTCTGGAATAACGCTGTAGTTGTTGTGCTAATGTTTTGTCACCAAAATGTGGTGAACAAATAAAACCTAATTGAAGTGCGGCAGTGAGTAAAGCACCAGTTTTATTGCGGTGAATTTGTTCTAGCTCAGCTAAACTAATTTGTTTTTGTTCAGAAATCAAATCTAAACTTTGTCCTAAACACATTCCTTTGGCACCAGAGGCTTGTGCAAGTGTACTAACTAATGCAAGCTTTTGTTCAGCAGAAAGTGCGGGGGCTTGTGTTAAAATCTCAAAAGCGAATGCTTGTAATGCATCACCCGCTAAAATGGCTGTTGCTTCATCAAATGCGATATGACAAGTGGGTTGACCTCGACGCAAACTGTCATTATCCATTGCAGGTAAATCGTCGTGAATTAAAGAATAAGCATGAATCGCTTCGAGTCCAGCTGCAGCATAGTCTAATTGGATTAAATCAGCCCCCAACATACGCCCCGTGGCATAGACGAGAAACGGGCGAATACGTTTTCCACCTAATAAAACACCATAGCGCATGGCTTCAATTAATGGTGATGGGGCTGTGTTTAAATTCAGTTGTTGCGCTAAGAATGCATTAATTCGTTCTTGGACTTGTTGTAAATCTTGAGAAAATTGATACATAATTTTCTTATTATTCTTCAATTTGATAATCACTTAATTCAGTGGTAGCGTTTTTTTTCAACAGAATTTGAATGCGTTGTTCAGCCTGTTGTAAACGTTCTTGACCTAAATTTGCTAACACGATGCCATTTTCAAATTCTTTCAATGCTTCTTCTAATGGTAATGAACCACTTTCCAAACGAGTTACAATGCCTTCTAGTTGTTTAAGGGTAGTTTCAAAATCTAACTCAGCTTTTTCCGTTGGTTTCTTTGCCATATCAGCATCCTTAATGGTTGAACATGTTAAGTGGGATATTGTACTTTATTTTTCAGTTTATGTTAAAAATATTTGTGGATTTTATCTCTAGCTTTTTGCTTTATTGGACTGAATTTAATAAAAAAGTGCGGTCGAATTAACCGCACTTTTTGTTTTAGCCCATTGTTTAAAACCAATTTAGGCGTTTGCTTGTTTTGGTTGTTTAAACACCGTTACTTCAGGGGCTTCACCTGTGAATTTTTCCACTTGAACAATACAAGTATTTGGTGAATTACCTTGTGCAAGGTTTGATGTGCCAATGTCCATCGTTAACACGTTTGGACAACCATTTTTACACAATGGTTTCTCGCTCATACCTAAGTCTAATGGATCGTACCAAGCACCTTCACATAAACCAACTGTACCTTTAATGATATTATCGCTCACAATTGCACCAGCAAGTACTTGACCACGGCCGTTGAATATACGGACAATATCGCCGTCTGCAATACCACGAGTCTTTGCATCTTCTGTATGAATAAGCACTGGCTCACGATCTTTCACTGCGTATTTTTGGCGAAGTGAAGTGTGTGCTAATTGACTGTGTAAACGGTAGTAAGGATGAGGTGTAACTAGCGCTAATGGGTGCTCAGGTGTCACATTACCTGAGAACTCTTCAGGTTCAAACCAAGAAGGATAGCCTCGACAATCATCATAATTCATTTTAGCAACTGTGTCAGAGTAGATTTCAATTTTACCTGAAGGTGTACCAAGTGGATTTAATAATGGATCTTCGCGGAACTCACCATAACGCACCCATTTTTTCGCTTTTTCACTTGCATTAAATGTGATTGGTTTGTTTTCTTCCCAGAATTTCTCAAATTTAGGCATTAGAACACGATTTTTACGCGCGGCATCAAAGGCGGATTGATAGAAGAATTTTAACCAATCCATTTCAGTTTTACCTTCAGTGAATTTATCTTCTACGCCAGCACGTTTGGCTAATTCCGCAAAGACATCATAATCATTACGTGCTTCAAATTGTGGCTCAACAACCTGTTTCATAGGCACAATGTGCATCATTGAGTAATCACCCGTCATCGTTAAGTCATTGCGTTCATAACTTGTGGTGATAGGTAGCACAATATCGGCCATACGTGCAGTTGGTGTCCAGTTAATCTCATTGACGATAATCGTTTCTGGTTTTTGCCATGCTTTAACTAATGTATTGGTATCTTGATGATGTACAAATGGATTACCACCTGCCCAGTAAATTAATTTAATATCAGGATAAGTAATTTCAGTACCATTATATTGAATTGTTTTGCCTGGATTGAGTAATACATCGGCGATACGCGCAAGAGGGAAACTGATTTTCGCAGATTTAGATAACCAAGATTGTCCAGTGTTTGTCGTATCACTATCTAATGTTGCAGACATTGAACCAATTACACCACCTGTTGTGGTTGGTGCCCCACCATTTGAATAATGATAACTAAAGCCAAAACCACCACCAGGTAAACCAATTTGACCGAGCATTGAAGCTAGCGTTACCATCATCCAATGAGTTTGTTCACCATGACGTTGGCGCTGCATACCCCATCCACCCATTAACATGGTACGTTTAGAAGAGAAGTCAGCCGCAAGTTGTTTGATTACATCAACAGGCACACCACAAAGTTTACTTGCCCATTCAGCATCTTTTGCTTGTCCATCTACTTTACCAAGTAAATATTCTTCGAATTTTGCATAACCTGTGGTGTATTTTTTCAAGAAGGCTTTATCATGTTTATCTTGCGTTACTAAAGTATGTGCAATTCCTAACATTAATGGAACGTCTGTTGCTGTATTGGTTGGGATCCATTCAGCATTAAGCATTTTACAGGTTTCACTTTTAATTGGGTCAATACAAATAATACGTTTGCCTGTTGCTTGATATTTTTTGAAATACTCAATGCCTTGTTGGTCAGTTGCAGTCCAAGCAATCCGTAGTGTGGTAAGTGGGTTTGCAGACCATAGTACGATAATATCAGTGCTTTCTAAGATGGTTTCCCAGCTGGTTTGCTGTTCATAGACTTCGATTGTCCCCAATACATGTGGCATAATCACTTGTGCAGCACCAGTAGAGTAGTCGCCTTTATGTCCTACGAAACCACCCGTGGCATTGAGGTAACGGTGTAGTAAAGTACGGCTTGAGTGGAGAGAACCAGAGCTTTTCCAGCCATAAGATCCACCAAATATATTTTCAAATCCGCCTTCTGAACGAACACGTTTGAACTCTTTATCGATTAAGTCGAGAGCTTGATCCCAAGTTACGCGTACCCATTCATCACGGCCACGCATTGTTGTGTCACTTTTACCTGGGTTAGCTAAATAGCCTTTACGTACCATTGGGTATTTAATACGAGTTTCACTGTAAAGCTGATCAGGTACAACAGATTGTAGCTCATTTTCAATGACTGTTGGTATCGCAGGACCTGATTTTACTGCTTTGCCATTTTCAACTACAACACCTAATGGCCCCCAATGTGCAGCAGTTACCACAGTTTTGCTTTCAGTTGCAACCGCATTTGGTGCAACTAATGTACCTACAACACCACTGCTTAAAGAGGCACCAGCAATACCAAGAGATGAGTTTTTGAGAAACTCTCTGCGTTTTAGGTCTATTGTGTTCTCTTTTTTCATATAAAGCCTCGCTTATTTAATAAGTAGTTAAAGTTTTGACACCTTTCTAAATATGAGTGGATAATCAATTTCTTGCTTATCCATGGCATAAGCGAACTTATTGCTGGCTTGCTACCATATCTTTCGACTTAGGATCACAAGCTCGGAGTCAGTAATGAATTTCTAGT
Source organism: Pasteurella dagmatis (assembly GCF_900186835.1). NCBI lineage: Bacteria > Pseudomonadati > Pseudomonadota > Gammaproteobacteria > Pasteurellales > Pasteurellaceae > Pasteurella > Pasteurella dagmatis. Next base: position 889,015 of record NZ_LT906448.1, on the reverse strand, counting down.
GATTAGCATTTACCATATCTTTACTGTTACGTTGTAAATAAATAGTTAATGCTCTCACTTCTTCAGCCGTTAACGCAGTACGATCTTTCATTGAATTAACGACGCCAATCCATTGATTTGCAGTGTAGTGATTGGCCTCAATTACAGCGTGGCAACCACTACAATGGGTTTGATTTAACTTGTTACCTATTTGATTAAGAGCTACCAAATTAGGCGTTAATTTATCTTGTGGTATGCTGAGCTCAAGTGTAACCTCTTTCCATTCAGAGTCAGTGATATCATCTTGTACTGTTTTAAGCACATTGACTTGATCTTTAGCGTCCTCTTCTAATAACGCCAAAATAATACGTTTACCGAGTTCCATATAAACGATAGATTCTGCTCCAACTTGTTGCCAACCTTTTAATGTTGCAGTTGTTTTTTGTCCGTCATTTTTCCAATTTATTAATGTCGCATAAGGCATTAAACGAACTTCGCCCCCACTTGTTGTTTGTGCTGTTGAAATAGATTGAGCGTAAAGTGGTTGAGAATTATCTGCTACAGCAGTTATTTTGTTGTCTGTTATCGATGATAGTGTTGTATCTTCAGGAATTTCTGGTAAGAAATGGACAATACCTTTGTGGCAATCGATACAAGTTTGTCCGTTGGATTTAGCTAATTCATGCATTGTTTGTGCGGATTTAGATTGTGATGAAATTTCCATTGCTTCTAAACTGTGGCAACTACGACAAGTAGCGGAGTCTGTAGCTTTCATATCATCCCAAACGGTTTTAGCCATTTCATAACGGTGTTTTTCAAAGGCTTCACGATCAGGAATTTTGCCATTGAGTTCATACCAAACATCTTTTAATGCGAAAATTTTCGCTTTAACGTAATGCAAGCCATTAGGAGGAACATGACAATCACCACAATTTGCACGAATACCTTTTGGATTAGAAAAATGCACACTTGCTTCCCATTCTTCTTGTGGAAAACTCATTGAGTGGCAACTGATACAAAATTCTGGTGAACTTGTTTTATGCATTGCGTACTGAACACCATATAATACGCTTGCTCCTAATGCCATTAAGCCTATGGCTGTAATTAAAGAACGTTTTTTTATTTTTGACATAAGTCACTCCAAAATAATGTTATATAATTACTTATATAACAAAATGATATGGATACCATTGAATACTTAAAAATAGTTAGTTTATTGTAGGTGTATAGGCAGAATTGTTTTTGATTTAAATCAAAGATTGGAAGGGTATGGGAGGAATAATGCCTTATTTAATGGTCGTTAAATATGTTTATTCTTTATTGTTATATAATTATTTTTATAATGGGGTTGTATTTAAAAATAATTTAAAGATTTTTTATTCTTTATGTGATCTGCTAGAATGCACGGCTTATAAATTTATGTGACTAAATAGACGGAAATTATGAAATTTATCATCAAACTTTTCCCTGAAATTATGATTAAAAGTGAATCAGTGCGTAAACGATTCGTGAAGATTTTAACAGGGAACATTCGCAATATTTTAAATAAATACGATGATTCAGTAGCAGTAGTGCGCCATTGGGATTACATTGAAGTACGCTCAAAAAATGAAGAAAATAGACCGCACTTGATAGAATTATTACAGCGTATTCCTGGTATTCATCACTTTTTAGAAGTTGATGAAAAGCCATTTGAAACAATGCATGATATTTTTGAGCAAACATTGCAAGATGTAGGTTCAAGCCTTGAGAATAAAACATTCTGTGTACGTGTGAGACGTAAAGGGAAACACGAGTTTAATTCTTTAGATGTAGAGCGTTATGTAGGTGGTGGTTTAAACCAACATATTGCTTCAGCAAAAGTACAGTTAAGTAAACCTGATGTGACGGTGCGCATTGACATTGAAAACGACAAAATGATGTTGGTGAGAGCTCGTCACCAAGGGATTGGTGGTTATCCGATTGGTACACAAGAAGATGTGCTTTCGTTGATTTCTGGTGGTTTTGATTCAGGCGTATCCAGTTATATGTTGATTCGTCGTGGTTCCCGTGTTCATTATTGTTTCTTTAATTTAGGCGGTGCAGCACACGAGATCGGCGTGAAACAAATGGCGTATCATATTTGGCAACGTTATAGCGAATCACACAAAGTCCGTTTTGTGGCGATCAATTTTGAAGGCGTTGTTGGCGAGATTTTAGAAAAAGTCGATAACGGGCAAATGGGCGTTGTGTTAAAACGTATGATGGTGCGTGCGGCAAGTCGTATCGCAGAACGTTTTGGTATTCAAGCCATTGTCACTGGCGAAGCGTTGGGGCAAGTTTCTAGCCAAACCTTAACGAATTTACGTTTAATTGATGAGGCGTCTAACTGCTTAGTGCTACGACCATTGATCACTCACGATAAAGAACAAATCATCGCAATGGCAAAAGAGATAGGTACAGATGATATTGCAAAATCAATGCCTGAATTTTGTGGTGTGATTTCAAAAAATCCAACAGTAAAAGCGATAAAAGAAAAAATTGAATTGGAAGAGGGGAATTTCAATTTTGATGTGTTAGAAAGTGCGGTACAAAATGCGCAATATTTAGATATTCGTCAAATTGCAGAGCAAACCGAAAGAGAAGTGGTTGAAGTCGATACTGTTTCTGTATTCGCATCGCAGGATGTGATTCTGGATATTCGTAGCCCTGAAGAAACCGATGAAAATCCATTAAAAATGGATAATGTGAAGTTAATGCCGTTCTATAAATTGTCTTCACAATTCTCAACATTAGATCAAAGCAAAAACTATCTTTTATATTGTGAGCGTGGCGTAATGAGTAAACTACAAGCGTTGTACTTAAAAGAACAAGGTTTTAGAAATGTGAAGGTTTTTCGCCGTTAATTTCATATGAAAAATAAAAAATGCTGAGGGAAAGCTCAGCATTTTTGTTTGTGTATGTTGATTATTTCTTCCAAATTACATGGAATTCTCGATCTTCTTCACGGTGTGAAATCAAGAATTTTGCAAACACATCTTCCATTTCATCTTTATCGTTCACTAAACCAATCCAAACTTCGGCATAAGCCTCAGGATCGATTAGTACACCAATTTCCATATCCCAATCATCAGCGGTTTCCACAAATTCTACTGCACCACGTTCTTCAAATTGCAAGTTGAATAATAAAATATCAGCAGGATCTAGGTTTTCAGGTGCCATTTCGAGAAAAATGTCATAAGCAATATCAATAGCTTGATCCGGATCGAGTTTTATAATTTCGGTCATCATTATTCCTTTGTTAAATTCAAATATGCTATATATTTACCTGATGTATCATAACATAAGTGATAAAAAATTTATGGAGAATCCACCGCACTTTTCTTATATGAAGAATATTGTTATTTTCCTGTAAGAACTTTGAGCAGATTGTCGTCTAATTCATCATATCAATAATTAATGAAGTTATGTTTTATTTTATAAACCAATCATACATTGGGGGAAAAATGCGAAAATTTACTGAAAATGATGTCACACCAGAACATATCTTTTTTGAACGTAGAAAATTGATTCAAGCAATGGGCGTAATGGGGGCAGCGTCACTTATACCCAATATTGCACAAGCAAATGATGATGGGCGTAAAGTACTTTCATTTGCAAAAGACAACAATTCACAATCGCTCGTATTAACGCCTGAAAATAAAGTTATTGGTTATAACAACTTTTATGAATTTGGTTTAGCCAAAGAAATGCCAGCGAAATATGCCTCGGCGATGAAAACAGAACCTTGGACATTGCGTGTAGAAGGTGAAGTTGAAAAGCCAATGACTTTTGATGTTCATCAACTAATGAAACAATTACCATTGGAAGAGCGTATTTACCGTTTTCGTTGTGTAGAAGCTTGGTCAATGGTGATCCCTTGGATCGGTTTTGAATTAAATAAATTACTTGCTTTAGTTCAACCAACTAGCAAAGCAAAATATGTGGCGTTTGAAACCTTATATGATCCAGAAACAATGCCAGGTGTGAAAAATCCTTTCTTTGGTGGTGGATTAATTTACCCTTATGTTGAAGGCTTAACGATCGAAGAAGCAATGCATCCATTAACGCTATTATCCGTTGGTTTGTATGGCAAAACATTAGCACCACAAAATGGTGCACCAATTCGCTTAGTTGTACCTTGGAAATATGGTTTTAAAAATATTAAATCTATTGTCAAAATTAAATTAACCTCAGAGCAACCAGTAACAACTTGGAATCAAGCAGCTCCACAAGAATATGGTTTTTATGCAAACGTAAACCCAACAGTGGATCATCCACGTTGGTCACAAGCAACTGAACGTGTCATTGGTGGCGGTGGCATCTTAGGCATCAAACGTGAACCAACCTTGATGTTTAATGGCTATGAAAAAGAAGTGGCTCATTTATACAAAGGCTTAGATTTAAGGGAATATTTCTAATGTTAAAAATGTTAAGAGTTGTTGCACATAGTTTATCTGCATTACCTGCACTATGGTTAGCCTGTGTATTATTAACTGGCGATGAAACGCAACTCGGTGCAGATCCGATTAAAGAAATTCAACATTTTCTTGGATTCACAGCGATCACGATTTTGTTAATTGTATTTGTATTAGGAATTATTTTTAATTTATTGAAACAATTTCAGTTACAAATTTTGCGTCGTGCATTGGGATTATGGGGGTGGTTTTATGCTATTTTACATATTGCCTCATATTTTCTTCTTGAGCTAGGCGGTGATCTCAGTTTGTTTTTGCAAGAACTTGTTTCACGACAGTATTTAATTATAGGTCTTGGTTCATTCTTGATTTTGACTTTGATGTCTGTGAGCTCATTGCCTGCAGTAAAAAATGTAATGGGGAAATCTTGGCGGTATGTGCATAAACTCGGTTATTTTGCCTTGCTGTTTGGAGCAATACATTATTATTGGTCAGTGAAAAATATTACTTTAGCCTCAATTGTGTATCTAAGCTTGACGGCTATCATTGTGATTTGGGAGTTATATTTCAGTTTTATCCATAAAAAGCCAAGAGCGATGTAAAGTCATTGATCTGTAAATTAAGTGCGGTAAAATATCGCACTTAATTTTTTGGGCAAATTGAGTGATTAATCTAATGCAGCTAGATCCAGAATTTTGGAAACATAAAACATTGCTAGAAATGAATGACGCAGAGTGGGAGGCTCTTTGTGACGGCTGTGGTAAATGTTGCTACCGAAAATTCATTGAAGGGCGAGGCAAGCGCAAAAAATTATACTACACTCGGATTGCGTGTAACTTGTTAGATTTAGACACTGGCAAATGTACCAATTATTGCCAGCGCTTTAAATTTGAACCTGATTGCATAAAACTCACTAAAAAGAATCTACCTGATTTTCATTGGCTTCCTTCAACTTGTGCCTATCGTTTATTACACGAAAACAAACCTCTCTTTGATTGGCATCCCTTAATTTCCGGTTCAGCTGATTCAGTTAAAAATGCCAATATCCTAATTCAAAACGGCATTCATGAAAAAGATGTGATTGATTGGTTTGAGTTTGTTATTGATGGTAACAATTAAACTGAAAAGCCTTATTTTTTAGCCTTATAAATCAATTGCTTGTAGCTAATTTTAAAAAGTTACGTTCCGAAATACGGGAAAGTGTTCCAAAACTAACAGTTTAACGGCAATATAATTTTGTCTTTTCTGATGTAACGTTTTGTTGTTTTTTGGTCTGTATGACCTAGCTGTATTTTCGCTGTCTCTGTATCTTGTAACAAGAATATATCTGTCGCACTTTTAGCTCGTAGATCTCTAAATTGGACTTCTTTTATTTCACTTTCTAAGCTCGGATACTGAGCCAATGCTAGTTCTCTTAAATCACTAAACCAATTTGTTAATGTTTGGCGAGAAAGTTTTTGCTTCCGCTTATTTTGAAATAAAAATACTTGTGAAGTGTTTTTGATTCTACGTTCAATGATAGTCGCTAATTGACCTGTCATTTTGAAACGTAATCGTTTTTTTGTTTTTTTCTGATTAATATGTAATATGCCATCATGTATTTGATGTACGGTCATACCAACGATATCAACAGGTCTTTGACCAGTTAAATATGCAATATCCATTAAGTCTTTCATATCTTGATTCGCTAGATCGTAAAAAATTTTATAGATATGATCTTCAACATAAACATCTCTTGCAGACATTTTGAACTTTTTAATTCCAAGAGTAGGACTAGGTAAAGACGTCAGGTAAAAGAGTGGGATGATGCCGTCACTAAGCCATTGATTAGACGTTTTTACGAATACAATATGGTAATGAGCGACGATAACGAGGTGAAAGGCGATATGCAAGTAGTAGCACGTGGTACATCTGCTTTGCTTGTGAAAGAAACGCAAAAACAACACAGCAACAAGTGATTGATGTTGGCACAACGCCTGATGTGTTAAAAATGCTAGGCTTGCCTGATGCTAATGTTGTTATTAGTGGTGCAGTGTTGCACAAAGTAATGCAAGATAAACACAATGTGACATCTGAAACATTAAAACAATTACCATCTCAAATTAATAATCCAGTTGCAGTAATGAAGTCATCAACAAGAGATAATTCTTACGTTGTTTTAACAGAATTAATAGAACAAGAAGGGAATAGAGATAAGCCAGTAATTGCAGCGCTTCACTTGAAGAAAACAAATCAGGGTATTGAGTTAATTAACATCACCAGTGTATATGGCAGAAGTGAGTCGCAAATCCAAAATGGTTTACACAATGATCTGCTTTATCTTAATAGAACAAAAGGTAGACATCTTATGAATCGTCTCGGGCTTCAATTGCCCCCTGGACTCGATTCAGATATCCACCTTTCTGCAAAGAATATTAAAACCGAAGCCGATCTAAGTCAATACACTCAGAACAAAAAACAACCTCAAAACCCAAATCTTACATCTATCCATAATAAAATCTCTCGTTTTGTCGGCAAGCACCTATCCAAACATGTCGAAATCGTAACTGCTACTGAAATAGGTATTACAGATCCAACGGTAGAAGCTGGCTACAATCCTAAGACAGGTAAAATCTTCATTGTTGCAGATAACATCCGAGCAAGTAACGTTTTAACTCGTGATGAGCGTTTAGCTTGGGTTGCTTGGCATGAACTAGCACACAGAGGATTGGGCGTTAAGTTTGGTGCGGAGTTTAACGAACTTATGGCGAAGATTGATAAGAACAGCACCATTAATAAACTTGCTAACGCCATTCAAAAACAACGCTCAGAAACCGCACAGAATCGTCACTTAGCAGTAGAAGAAGCATTAGCCGAGCTACACGCAGCCTATGTAACAGGTAAGCTAGACGAGCTTAAAAGTCGCTATGGAATTGATATTCCAAAAGGACATGAAAAAGGGCTTAAATCTTGGTTTGAAATGACCGCACAAAGAATTCGTGAGTTTATTGCAAAATTATTTGGTAAAGAAACGGCGGATAAGTTCGGTCATAATGATTTAATTAGTCTATTAAGTGATATCAATAAAAGTGCTGGTGGAGATGTTCTAAGTAATAATAAATTTAATAACGCCAAATTCAGTTTAAACGAGGAACCAAGTTCGAGTTTTGCAAAGGCGGTTGATCGTATTGAAAATGCTGGACCGTCCAATCCAAAACGTTATATTAATATGGGAACAACACCGCCTGTATTGAAAATGTTAGGACTAAGTGAGGTAAAAATTGCAATGCGTGAAAGTGTCATTAAAAAAGCCCTTTTTGAACATAGTGTTACAGGGGATGATTTAAAACGTTTGCCAGAGCAAATCAATAATCCAGTCGCTATTATGCGTTCAAATCCGAGTTCAATGAACCCAAACGGATTAGTAGTTTTAACTGAATTAAGTGAAGTCGTAAATGGAAAAGATAAACCTCTAATTGCTGCACTACAATTAAAGCGTGTCGACGATAAGCTAGAAGTAATCAATATTACCAGTGTTTATGGACGTGATTGGAATACTCAAATTGGAAATGATTTATCAAGAACAATATATTGGAACAAAACAAAAGGCTATCAATTTGCTAGAAGTGGCGGGCTTCAATTGCCCAATATGCTAACTAGCGTTGATAACCTTTTTGCGTTCAATATTAAAACCGGAACCGATCTAAGTCAATATCAGAATGAGCAAATGAAGTTTTCTAAAACTACTCCATTTTCTCAAGGTGGAAATACATCCGTCCTAGAATTATCTCGCGGGGGCAATATCAATCCAGAGCCTAAATGGTGGGATGTATTCACTTCACGCAAGAACCTCAAAGAGGCGGTTAATAAAGGGGCTGCAAAATTAGACGAGTGGTTAGCAGATAGCCTACGACCTGTTAATGATTGGATTGATGAAATGAAATTCAGTGATGATACAGGAAAAACTTCAAGTCACGACCACGAGAAACGCAGACTAAAAGATGCAATGTACACCGCAAAAGGTAAACGTGATGCATTAAATTCTGAATTAGAAACTAACTTCCTTAAATCAATCCTTTCCAAAATTGCACAGATTGCCAAAAAATCTAACGGTAAAATTAATGAAGAAACAGCTAAGGAAAAGGCTGCATATTGGGTATCAGCACGATATTCTATTGAAAAAAATATTGAACTATTAAAAACTGACAAACAAGCAATGCTAGAGGCTGAAAAGGTATTAGATAACGCCAAAGCTAACGGTTCAACCGATGAAGTAACCAACAACCCCACAGCATTTGTTGTGGGGTAGCCTATGATTGCCAAGCACAATGTATCCACTGGTTAGATTTAGCTGAAAAGATTATTGATAAGAGAAATTTAACTGGAGTAAGAGCATAAAACCACTGAAAAACCGACCGCACTTTTTATAGTGCGGTTGAAAAAATAGACTATTTTTGTTATGTTTGAAGGTAAATAAGGAGGTGAAATATGGGAATGTGGCGTTTTTTATTTAAAGAGGTCAGTGTTGTGGTAGGGTTCTTTCTTATCCCATTATTACTGTTCTTCGTGCTGTTTTTTGTTCTAAATAACCTGTATTGGTATCATGTTATTGGAGGCTTATGTTTTTTAGTATTCGCTGCGGTAATCACCTTTTATATTATCAATAAAAAGATCGAGAGAGAGCTTGAAGAAATGAAACGAGAAGAAGATAAACAAAATCAAGTTAAATACGTCATTATTAAGTAGATCTATCCTCTTTCAAAAACACAATTTAGAGGTCTTTTTATTAGACTAGAAAAAACGCTCTATGTTTTGTTTTAATAAAATATTAAACAAAACAAGTTGTTTTTGTTATATTCAAATGTAAATAAGGAGGGAAAAACATGAGGGAAATTAAATTCTTATTTGATTTTGTAGTAAAAAGTGTTGGTTATTTTCTGATTCTTTTTCTAATTGTGTTAATCCCACTTGGTCTCTTAGCCAGTACTTTTATTTATTTTGATATTAATTTACCTTGGTGGGGAGTCATAGCCTTAGGTCTTTTAGGTGGTTTTATTTTTAATGTGACGATTAATGTAGTGAAAAACTGGAAATAATCTGAACAAACGAAATATTAGCGAGAAGCATCAGCAAATGTTGGGCTTTTTTATAGAGACAATTTATGTCAGAAGTATTATGTTAGCTAGTAATGTAAAAGGGCTATACAGCCCTTTTATTGTAAATTCCTCTTAATTAATAACCCTGTCACTTCTAATTCTTAGCGCTCAAAAAGTGTTCCTAAACAAAAATGAAGCACATTGATTTTAAAAGAAAAATCACAATCATTTTTAGATTTTTTTTGGAACATAAAAATGCCTTGAGATATTGAAAATACTGAAAATAAATTATTATTGATGGAGATCACTAATTTGGATAAAAATTGTTGTCTTTGTAGACTGCTTGGATAGAATACTTATTAAGTATTATTCAAATTTGTAGGTAGGTAATAAATGGATATTACATACTTAATGCAGGAAGCTAAGCAACTGGGGATCGCAACATCGCATTATGACATTGATGGGCATTTGATTCACGCCAGTCCTGAAACATTAACGTATTTCACAGAATTATTGAAAAAATCAGGGAAAAAGAAAAAATCTGCTGACTATTTTGATGATGTCGTCGTTTTTTTTGAGAGTGAGCCGATTCAATATCATTTAACGAATTTATCCCTTTCTCAACACTCTCTTACTTATCAAGTATTTTCTGAACATGGGCAGTTATTGTCCGAGAATTCTCTCTCTTCTAACGACTTTCTTTCTCTTGCTCCTCTCGATTATGGTTATTACTTTTTAGTCATTAAAGCGAATAAAAAAACATATCGAGTACGTTTAATCATTTCACCAAAAACAGCGTATCAACCACCTTTGCTAAATCAGAAGAAAGCTTGGGGGCTAAACATTCAACTTTATAGTTTACGTTCACAACAAAACTGGGGGATTGGTGATTTTGGTGATTTACGTTATTTAATTGAGCAAGCCACAAAACAAGGGGCTGATTTTATTGGTATTAACCCATTGCATTTAATGTACTCTGCTGTACCAGAATGGGCAAGTCCTTATAGTTCTTCTTCTCGTCGTTGGTTGAATCCAATATATTTGGATATTCAAGCATTACCCGAATTCAAATTCTCAAAAGTTGCGCAAGAATGGTTTACAAGTGCAGAAGTGCAATCACAAGTCGTTGCATTAAGAGAATCAGAACTTGTTGATTATTCTGCAGTAACTGCTTTAAAACAGACCGCACTTTTACAACTTTTCGAGTTTTCTAAACGTAGTAAATCTGCTCAAATTATCCAACGTCGAGATGCATTTAAACAATTTATGCAAGCGCAAGGCGATGCGTTATTGCTGCAAGGTTTATTTGAGGTGCTAGACCATCAATCGCACGAAACCGAACCGACAGAATTAGATATCGGCTGGCTTGGTTGGCGAGATGAATGGAAACAACTGACTGCGACTGGGCAAAAAGTATTTTTCAAAAAATATCAAAAACAAATTGAATTCTACGCTTGGCAACAATGGCTAATGGAAGAACAACTCAAAGAGATTAAAGCTTGTTGTCAATCTTGCGGTATGGAGTTAGGTATTTATGGCGACTTAGCGGTCAATAGCTCGCGTGGTAGTGTAGATGTTTGGTCTGATCCTGATCTTTATTTTGTCAATGCGTCAGTGGGTGCACCACCAGATCCGCTTGGTCCTGTTGGTCAAAACTGGAATTTACCGCCTTATAATCCTGAAGAATTGAAAGCTCGTGGTTTCCAACCGTTTATCGAAATGTTACGCACTAATATGCAACACTTCGGTATTCTGCGTATTGATCACGTACTTGGTTTATTCCGTTTATGGTTGATTCCAGAAGGAAAAACTGCGGTTGACGGGGTTTATGTCCATTATCCATTTGATGCGTTTATGGCGATCTTAGCGATTGAAAGTCAGCGTAATCGTTGCTTAGTGATTGGTGAAGACCTTGGCACTGTACCTGATGAAGTGCGGTCAAAATTAAATGAGTTTCAAGTGTTCTCTTATTTTGTTCTGTATTTTGAGCAAAGAAACAACCAATTCCCATTAGGCCACGAATTCCCATTAAAAGCCTTTGCTACGATTGGGACACACGATGTGCCGTCATTACAAAGTTTCTGGCATTGTGTCGATTTGAACTTATTCAACCAATTAGGGGTGCTGCAAGGCGATGTGCTACAACAAAAATACGAACAACGAGTGATTGATAAACAAGCACTGTTAAATAGCTTACATCGTGATCAATTTTTACCACCTAATTATGAGGGGGATGCGTTATCGATGGCAATGCACGCACATTTGAATTATGTTATCCACCAATATCTTGCCAAAAGTCGTACGCAACTTATTGGGGTGCAATTAGAAAATTTATTAAGTCAAGAAGTATCGTTTAACTTACCAGGCACGGATAGGGAGTATCCTAATTGGCGTAAGAAATTATCTTGTTCTTTAGATGTGATGTTCAATGACGAAAACATAACGTCATTTTTAAGAACAATTTCGCAAGCTCGCCAAGCATAGTCTGTACAACCGTTTATTTATTGAGGATTTGTTATGGTTCAATTAGTTTCAACAGAAGTTATCAATCAGTTTTTTGAAGGAACACATTCTGATCCATTTTCTGTATTAGGAATGCACGAGACTGAAAATGGTATCGAAATTCGTGCGTTATTACCAGATGCAAACAAAGTCATTGTACTTGAAAAAGAAACAGGTAGAGAAATCATCGAATTAACTTGCGTTGATGAACAAGGCTTTTTTGTTGGAATAGCTCCTGAAACACGTAGCTTTTTTGCATACCAATTACAGGTGTTTTGGGGTAAAGAATCACAAATTATTGAAGATCCATACCGCTTTCACCCAATGTTAGGCGATTTAGATAACTGGTTGTTAAGTGAAGGCTCGCATTTACGTCCTTATGAAGTGTTAGGTGCACATTTTATGGAATGTGACGGCGTGTCTGGTGTGAATTTCCGTTTATGGGCACCAAATGCGAAACGTGTTTCTGTGGTTGGGGATTTTAACTATTGGGATGGTCGTCGCCACCCAATGCGTTTCCACCAAAAAAGCGGTGTTTGGGAGTTATTTTTACCAAAAGCTTCACTCGGACAACTGTACAAATTTGAATTAATTGATTGTCATGGTCAGCTACGTTTAAAAGCTGACCCATATGCATTCTGTTCTCAATTACGCCCAGATACAGCATCACAAATTAGTATGCTGCCATCGGTTGTAGAAATGACCGAAAAACGTCGCAAAGCAAACCAATTTGATCAACCCATTTCAATTTATGAAGTTCATTTAGGCTCTTGGCGTCGTAATTTAGAAAATAATTTCTGGCTTGATTACGACCAAATTGCAGATGAGTTAATCCCTTATGTAAAAGAAATGGGCTTTACGCATATTGAATTTTTACCATTATCAGAATTCCCATTTGACGGTTCTTGGGGCTATCAACCACTTGGACTTTATTCACCAACTAGCCGTTTTGGTACACCAGAAGGTTTTAAACGTTTAGTCGAAAAAGCACACGAAGCTGGAATTAATGTGATTTTAGACTGGGTGCCAGGCCACTTCCCAAGTGATACACATGGATTAGCGGCATTTGATGGCACAGCATTATATGAGCATGCAGACCCTCGTGAAGGTTACCATCAAGACTGGAACACATTAATTTATAACTATGGTCGTAATGAAGTTCGTAATTTCTTATCCAGTAATGCACTTTATTGGCTAGAGCGTTTTGGCTTAGACGGTATTCGCGTTGATGCTGTTGCTTCAATGATTTATCGAGATTATAGCCGAGCAGAAGGTGAGTGGATTCCGAATCAATATGGTGGTCGCGAGAATTTAGAAGCGATTGAGTTTTTAAAACATACTAACTGGAAAATAGGCTCTGAAGTAGAAGGTGCAATTTCGATCGCAGAAGAATCAACTTCATTCGCAGGAGTGACAAAACCAAGTGAAGATGGTGGCTTAGGTTTCCATTTCAAATGGAATATGGGCTGGATGAATGACACACTATCCTATATGGAAAAAGATCCTGTTTATCGCCAATATCATCACGATCAAATGACATTTGGTATGGTATACCAATACAGCGAGAACTTTGTATTGCCACTTTCACACGATGAAGTTGTGCATGGAAAACAGTCATTGTTAGGCAAAATGCCGGGAGATGCGTGGCAAAAATTCGCAAACTTACGAGCCTATTATGGCTATATGTGGGGCTACCCAGGCAAGAAATTGCTATTTATGGGCAATGAGTTTGCACAGGGTCGTGAGTGGAACTATGAAGAAAGTTTGGATTGGTTCTTACTTGAAGAAGAACACGGTGGTAAATGGCATCAAGGCGTGCAATTGTTAGTGAAAGATTTGAATCATATTTATCAAAAAAATGCACCGCTCTTTGAGTTAGATGGTGATCCAAAAGGTTTCGATTGGTTAGTGGTAGAAGATCGTGCAAATTCAGTATTCGCATTTGAGCGTCGTAGCAAAAATGATGAGCGTATTATCGTTGTGAGTAACTTCACACCAGTGCCTCGTCACGATTATCGTATCGGTGTGAATGTGGCTGGAAAATATGTTGAAATTTTAAATACAGACTCTGAATTCTATCAAGGTTCTAATGTGGGTAACTATGGTGAGGTGGTCTCTGAAGAAATTGAAAGCCACGAGAAACCACAATCGATTTCTATTTCAGTGCCACCATTGGCAACTATTTATTTGAAATATCAAGGGGAATAAATAAATTAGGTGTGTATTGATGCACATCCCCCTTAAAACTTTATTTTGTTGTAATTAATTGAATTGTTGTAAATATGAACGTAATAAAAACAGGGAAGCCATATCCATTAGGCTGTTCAAAACAAATTGAAAATGGAATCGTTGGTTGTAATTTTGCACTTTTTTCAAGCGTAGCTGCAAAAGTTGAGTTGTGCCTTTTTGATTCAAAAGGAAATGAGAAGAAATTTGAATTAACTTCGAATGATGAGGGTGTTTGGCATATTTGGTTAAGTGATGTTCCAGTTGGAACAGAATATGGTTATCGAATTTTAGGAAAATCTGACCGCACTTTTGCGAATCCTAACAAACTAATGCTTGATCCTTATGCGAAAGCCGTTGTAGGTAAACCAGACTTAAGTACTGCAGAAAAACGTGCTTGGTTTGATTTATCTGATAACCGAGATAATGCACATCTTGCGCCGAAAGCTGTGGTTATCGATGAAGAATTTGATTGGCAACAAGATAAGCCTTTACATACACCTTGGTCACAAACGGTGATCTATGAAATGAATGTGAAAGGTTTGACTAAATTACGTGATGATCTGCCCGAGAACATTCGAGGTACTTATGCTGCGTTAGCTCACCCAACAATGATTGCTTATTTGCAAGATCTTGGTGTAACAGCAGTGGAGTTATTACCAGTTAATTACCAAATGGATGAGATTCATTTGCAGGAACTTGGTTTACAAAACTACTGGGGGTATAGCCCATTAGCGATGTTTGCTGTTGAGCCAAAGTATTGGTCAAAACAAGCCAATAGCACACCGTTAACTGAATTTAAAAATATGGTCAAAGCTTTGCACCAAGCTAGCATTGAAGTGATTTTAGATGTGGTATTCAATCATACCGTTGAATCTGAAAAACATTTCCCAACTTTGAGCCAAAGAGGCATAGATGATGCTGTTTATTATTGGCAAGATGAGAATGGATATTATCGTAATTGGACGGGCTGTGGCAATACTGTCAATTTATCGCATCCGATGACCCGCCGTTGGGTTATCGATTGTTTGCGATATTGGGTTGAGGAATGTCACGTTGATGGTTTCCGTTTTGATCTTGGTGCAGTACTTGGACGAGAAGGTGAAGGTGGTTTTAACAGACAGGCACAATTATTTGCCGATATGATTGCAGTACCAAGTTTACAAAAATGCAAATTAATCGCAGAACCTTGGGATATCGGTGATTTTGGTTATCACGTGGGTAATTTCCCTGATAATTTTGCTGAATGGAATGACCGTTTCCGTGATGATATGACTCGTTTCTGGTTATGGAAGAGTGGTGAAAATGGTGCATTTGCACAACGTTTTGCAGGCTCAAGTGATATTTTTAAACGTGGTGATCGTAAACCACATTGTACGGTGAATTACATTACTGCACACGATGGCTTCACCTTGCGTGATTTAGTGAGCTATAACGAAAAGCATAACTGGGCGAATGGAGAAGAAAATCGTGATGGTCGCAACCAAAACTATAGCTATAACCATGGTGTAGAAGGCATTGAGAATGTGCCAAGTGCGGTCGGAAATGCGAGATTTTTAAGCAGTGCTGGATTGTTGAGTAGCTTGCTGTTAGCCAATGGTACCCCGATGTTATTAGCGGGGGATGAATTTGGCAACTCACAATTGGGTAATAACAACGCCTATTGCCAAGATAATAAAACTGCATGGTTGAAGTGGGACGATTTTAATCAAAAACTCTTCGATTTAACCAAGCAAACGATTGCTTTAAGAAAACAAATTAAGAGTTTGCAAAAAGACGAGTGGTGGTCTGATGCAAATGTGCAATGGCTTAACCCGAAAGGTGAGCCAATGACAGTAGAAGATTGGCATAATCGAGACACTAAAGCCTTACAAATTCTATTAGATGATCAATGGTTGTTCTTGATGAATACCAAAGCAGAATTACAAACTTTTTTGTTACCAAAAGGTGATTGGGAAGTTGTGTATTGTGCAACAAACTTAAAGGCTCAAAGAAGTATTATTGAGCTAGAGGACGTCTCTTTTGGTGTGTTGCAAAAATTAAATTAAGCAGAAGTAATATGTAAACAATAAAAAGGGCTGTTGATATAGGGAGTGCAGCATTGCCCAATAATGGAGGTCATTATGAATAGTAGCATCGCTAAATTACCTAATAAATATGAGTTGGTTAAAGACACACTTGTGCTGATTCTTGCAGGGGGACGAGGCTCACGCTTGTATGAGTTAACAGATAAACGAGCTAAACCAGCACTGTATTTCGGGGGAAATCGTCGTATTATCGATTTTGCATTATCAAACTGTTTGAACTCGGGCTTAAACCGTATTGGTGTTGTGACACAATATGCTGCACATTCTTTATTACGTCACTTACAAAATGGTTGGTCTTTCTTACCCGCAGAGCGTGGTGAATTTATTGATATGCTACCAGCTCGTCAACAAATTGATGATTCGACATGGTATCGTGGTACTGCGGACGCTGTTTATCAAAATATGGCAATTATCCGTGATCATTATTGTCCGAAATATATCTTGATTTTGGCAGGCGATCATATTTATAAACAAGACTATAGCCAAATGTTATTAGACCATATCAATAGCGGTGCGAAATGTACTGTGGGTTGTATTGAAGTTGAGCGTGAAAAAGCTAGTGAATTCGGTGTAATGGCAGTGAATGAAAACTTGAAAGTGAAATCTTTCGTGGAAAAACCAAAAGATCCACCTGCAATGGTTGGTAAACCAAATACATCATTAGCCTCAATGGGTATTTATGTGTTTGATGCAGATTACCTTTATGATGTTTTAGAACGTGAAGTGACTTCACCTTATACTTCCCACGACTTTGGTAAAGATGTATTACCAAAAGCACTAGAAGAAGGCGTATTATACGCACATCCATTCAGCCGTTCTTGCATGGGGCGTAATACCGAAGGTGAAATTTATTGGCGTGATGTCGGGACATTAGATAGCTTCTGGCAGTCAAATATTGATTTAGTTTGCGAAAATCCACAATTAGATATTTATGACCAAACTTGGCCAATCCGCGGAAATCCTGTGCAAACTTATCCATCAAAATTCTTCTATAAAAAAGAAAATGTACGTCCAGTGGATAATTCATTGATTTCTGGTGGCTGTGTTATTACAGATGCCTCAATTAGTAATTCTGTATTATTTGATCGTATCAAGATCAATGAAGGTTCTGAAATTGAGCATTGTGTTGTATTACCACAAGTGACTATCGGTAAAAACTGTAAATTAAAACGTTGTATTATCGATCGCCATTCTGTTATTCCTGATGGTATGGAAATTGGTGTAAATCTTGAATTAGATCGCCAACGTTTCAGAGTAAGCTCTGGTGGAGTGGTGCTTGTGACTCCTTCAATGTTAAAGAAATTGAATGGTGAAAAAATTGTTTCAGAAGCACATCTTGATTAATCAGCGATAAACTTAGGAGAAAATACGGTGAGACGTTATACCGTATTTTCTTTTGTAATTGATTTAAAGGGATAAAAAATGAAAGTATTACATGTTTGCTCGGAGTTATATCCTTTATTAAAAACTGGTGGACTTGCGGATGTAATGGGGGCATTGCCTTTTGCGCAAAAAGAAATTGGGATTGATGCACGTATCGTATTACCAGCCTATCCTGCTATTGTCGCCGGGATTCCTCATACCTCTGTTGTGAGTGAGTTTGATAATTTTGCAGGGCATATTCTATTACGCTACGGTGAGTATAAAGGTGTTGGTGTTTACCTAATTGATGCTCCACATTTATATCAACGTGAGGGTAATCCTTATCATGACCAGTGGTATAACGATTATGGCGATAATTATAAACGTTTTGCATTATTAGCTTGGGTTGCAGCAGAACTTACAACTGGTCTAGATAGTTGGTGGAGAGCTGAAGTTGTACACGCACATGATTGGCATGCGGGTTTAACCAGTGCCTATTTATTCAATAAAGGTCGCCCAGCAAAATCTATTTTTACTATTCATAACTTAGCTTATCAAGGGCAATTTGCATATCATCATTTGTTTGAAATCGGTTTGCCATCAGGAATGTTCCATATTGATGGTTTAGAACTTCATGGACAAATTTCATATTTGAAAGCAGGTTTATATTATTCTGATGCTGTAACAGCTGTTAGCCCAACTTATGCGAAAGAAATTACGACGCCTGAATTTGCTTATGGACTACAAGGTTTATTAACTACATTAGATTTACAAGGTAAATTAGTCGGTATTTTGAATGGAGTAGATGAGCAAATCTGGCATCCAAATAATGATGATTATATTGAGCATCACTACAAATTGAAGTCAATGACAGGTAAGCGTAAAAATAAAAACGAGTTACAAGCATACTTTAACTTACCACAAGAGCCAGAAACTTTATTATTTGTGATGGTGACTCGTTTAACAGAACAAAAAGGTGTGGACTTATTAATTGATAGTGCTGATGAAATTGTGAAGCAGGGCGGTCAATTAGCGATTCTAGGTTCTGGATCTCCACACTTAGAAGCGGGTATTCAGCACCTAGCACAGCAATATCCTCAAAATATTGCAGTAAAGATTGGTTATGATGAGGCCTTATCACATCTAATGATTGCCGGTGGTGATGTGATTTTAGTCCCAAGCCGTTTTGAGCCTTGTGGATTAACACAATTATATGGCTTGAAATATGGCACCTTACCATTAGTACGTTCAACAGGTGGATTAGCCGATACAGTGGTTAACTCGAATGCAGAAAATATCAAAAATCATACTGCAACTGGCTTTGTTTTTGAGCAGGCAACTAGTGAAGCATTACGCCAAGCAATCGCAAATACCTTTACTTTATGGCAAAAACAACGTTTATGGTTTGCTGTAAGGTGTACTGCTATGGAAAAAGATTT
Organism: Pasteurella dagmatis; assembly: GCF_900186835.1. NCBI lineage: Bacteria > Pseudomonadati > Pseudomonadota > Gammaproteobacteria > Pasteurellales > Pasteurellaceae > Pasteurella > Pasteurella dagmatis. The sequence goes on along the minus strand of NZ_LT906448.1, from coordinate 869,909 downwards.
TAGCTGGCGCAACGCTGCAATGGGATATAAAGAGTTATATCAGCGTATTTTATCAATTTAATACATGTTGACACAAATTGTGTGAATTGGATTTTTTGAGATTTTTTAATAAAAATCTGTTGCATTTTTAGTCAAAAATGACTAAATTGCACCGTTTTTAAAAATAACTAGGAGTGTAAAAATAATTATGATTATGGATAACTTTGATTCTCCTTTTCTCTATAATCGCCCAGAAATTACTGTCGATTCTTTGAAAAAAAGTATTGTTTCAAAATTGATCTTCTCTATAGGTCGTTCACCAAAAGAAGCAAGCCAACGTGATTGGTTAAATGCAACATTGTATGCTGTTCGTGATTTTGTGACTGAAGGTTGGATCACCACGGCTCGTCAAGCAAGAAATGAAGAAACACGTCGAGTCTATTACCTTTCAATGGAGTTTTTGATTGGTCGAACCCTTTCTAATGCAATGCTTGCAGAAGGTGTTTACGATGTAGCAAAAGAAGCACTTGCTGAATTAAATGTTAATTTGGAAGATGTGCTTGAGAAAGAAGTCGATCCAGGTTTAGGTAATGGTGGTTTAGGTCGTTTAGCTGCGTGCTTTATGGACTCTATTGCAACACTTGCGTTACCAGGTGTGGGATACGGCATCCGTTATGAATATGGTATGTTCAAGCAAGAAATTGAAGATGGTCACCAAGTTGAAACTCCAGACGCATGGTTAGATAAAGGTGCACCTTGGGAATTTATTCGTCCTTCTAAACGCCACACAATCCGTTTTGGTGGAGGTATCCATTTTGAAGGTAAAAAATGTATTTGGACAAGTAAAGAAGAAGTCGTAGCTTTAGCATATGACCAAATGATCCCAGGTTATGCAAATGATTCTGCGGCAACACTGCGTTTATGGGGTGCCTATGCAGGTGATCGTTTTGATCTTGCTGACTTCAACAAAGGGGATTATTTTGCAGCTGTCCAAGACCGCACTTTAAGTAAAAATATCTCACGTGTTTTATATCCTGATGATTCTACTTGGAGTGGACGTGAGTTACGTTTACGCCAAGAGTATTTCTTAGTTTCAGCATCATTACAAGATATTATTTATCGCCATAAACGTATTCATAACACAATGGAAAACTTTGCTGATAAAGTGGCTATCCACTTAAACGATACACACCCAGCATTAGCAATTCCAGAATTGATGGTAATTTTAATTGATGAAGAAGGTTTCGAGTGGAAAAAAGCATGGGATATTACTCGTCGTGTATTCTCATATACTTGCCATACATTAATGTCCGAAGCATTAGAAACCTGGCCAGTAGAAATGATGGCACATATTTTACCGCGCCATTTACAAATGATCTTCGAAATCAATGACTACTTCTTAGAATATGTCCGTACTTATGTGACAACAGATGCTGACTTTATTCGTCGAGTATCATTAATTGAAGAAGGTGATCATCGTAAAGTACGTATGGGATGGTTATCTGTGGTTGGTTCAAACAAAGTCAATGGTGTAGCAGCAATCCATTCTGATTTAATGGTAACGTCAACATTTGCTGATTTTGCACGTATTTACCCGGAACGTTTTACTAACGTAACAAATGGTATTACACCACGTCGTTGGATTGGGGTTGCAAATCCAGAATTATCTGCTTTATTTGATAAATATATTGGTAAAGAATGGCGTCGAGATTTAAGTCAATTAACCTTGTTAAAAGATAAAGTACAAGATCCTGAACTGAAAAAAGCAGTTGCACAAATTAAGTACAACAACAAAGTTAAATTAGCGAACTACATTAAAAATGAATTAGGTATTGAAGTAAGTCCAAACGCATTATTTGATGTACAAGTAAAACGTATTCACGAATATAAACGTCAAATCTTAAATGTATTGCATATTATTGCACGTTACAATGCAATGATTGAAAATCCAGAAAAAGATTGGGTACCACGTGTATTCATTTTGGCGGGTAAAGCAGCATCAGCCTATTATGCGGCTAAACAAACAATCAACTTAATTAATGATGTGGCAAATATCATTAATAATGATGAACGTTTACAAGGTCGTTTAAAACTTGTCTTTATTCCAAACTACAGTGTAAGTTTAGCGGAATTAATTATTCCAGCGGCAGATATTTCAGAACAGATTTCATTAGCAGGTACGGAAGCATCTGGTACAAGTAATATGAAATTTGCATTAAATGGTGCGCTCACAATTGGTACATTAGATGGTGCAAATGTTGAAATTCTAGATAATGTAGGCAAAGAGCACATCTTCATTTTTGGTAATACAGTCGAACAAGTGGAAGAATTACGCCGTAATGGATATCGTCCATTTGATTATTATCAAAATGATGAAAAGTTACGTAAAGTTGTTGATCAAATTATTTCTGGTCGTTTCTCACCAACAGACTCAAATCGCTATCACCAATTATTACAATCATTGCAATATCACGATTATTATCAAGCATTTGCGGACTTCCGTAGTTATGTGGATATGCAACAAGAAGTTGATAGAAAATATCAAAATCAAGAAGCTTGGCTTGACAGTACATTGCAAAATATTGTAAATATGAGTTATTTTTCGTCAGATCGTACAATTTTAGAGTACGCAGAAAAAATTTGGAAAATTAAGCCCGTAAAATAAGGCTAAAATTATCCAAAAGAGTGTAAAGTGCGGTTAAAAAACCCGTTATTTAGCAAATGCACAAAATAATTACTGACCTAAGCTAAACATTAATTTTCTAACAATATTTAGCAGGTTCAGTAATTATTTTATATCAGCCCTGATGTATTACTTAGTAAAACTTCAGCTCTGTATAGCCGCTATATCTGATACCCGCATCTCAGTAAAAAACCGAGTAAATATTACTACTTAAGTAAGGAATTTTATGAATAATATTTTTAAAACCATCTGGAATAAATCAACACAATCTTGGGTTGCGGTATCAGAACTAGCTCGTGGGTATGTGAAATCGTCGAGCGCTAAAAAAGTGAGTCTTGAAAAAAATAGATTATCTAAGTTTTCTTTAAGTGCTACGGTTATAACTTTAAGTATAATATCTCTTCAAACAATAGCTGCAGAGGTTAAGCTAGAAGTTAGCAACTTAAATATATTTACTAAGGGGGCTGGTTATGTTGCTAATGTACATGGAGGAAATCAAAAAATAGCTATTGGTAAAAACGCTCAAGCTGGTATCTCAGGTCGAAATACTAACCAGTCCATAGCGATTGGCTCTGGCAATGGTGCTAATGACGGAGCTTGGGCTAAAGGAGATCAATCTATTGCTATAGGTGGTAATACTATTGCTGAGGGGGATTCATCTATAGCTATAGGGGGAGATGATCTGAAAGAGGCTGCGAAGAAACAGACTAATTATATTGATAATTTAGGTAATTCTAAAAGCGGCTCTATTCAAAATGCATATAAAGATTTAACTGGGCAGGATTTAGATTTAAGTTATATAAATACTAAAAGCCAAACTTTAGCAGTAGCAATTGGGGTAAAAGCTAATGCACAAGATTTATCATTGGCTTTAGGTACAAATTCCAAGGCAGGAGCAACTAACACTGTTGCTATAGGCTCTGGGGCTACAGCTACATTAGCAAACTCAATCGCTATTGGGGGGGGAGCAATAGCTGATGGAAGTAATAAAGGAACGAAACAGAGTAATGTGTCAATAGGCAAGACTAATTTTACTTGGGCTGGTGGTGAGCAAGTTTTAGATGGTGATATTGTTTCTTTTGGGGGGAAAGGTGCAGAGCGTCAATTAAAAAATATTGCACCAGGTAAAGTTTCTGCAGACTCAACGGATGCTGTTAATGGCTCACAGCTATACAGTATTGCGAAAATTCTTACAGAGCGTTCAGAAAGAAATATATATGCACATGTTAACACTGGGGACAATAAGCAAGGTGCCGGTAATGCGACAACAAATGAAGGTCAAGTAGATGAAAAAGGCGGTGCTATTAAAACAGGAGCTGCCACTTTCGGTCTCAATGCGACAGCTTCTGCAGAGCATGCCGTTGCGATAGGTACAGGCGCTAATGCAACTCATCAGAACTCCGTTGCATTAGGACAAGGTGCAAAAACTAGCGATGTAAATACCAATGACACAATGATTAATTTCAAAAATGCTAGTTATGGCAATGTGACACCAAATCCTACAGGAACCCCAACTACAGCTAATGGCTCAATTTCTTTTGGTTCACAGGGCAAAGAACGCCAATTACATAATGTAGCTGCGGGACGAATTACAGCTACTTCAACAGATGCTATCAACGGTAGCCAACTTTATCATGTTGCAAAAAATCTTGGGTTTAATATTTATCAAGGAAATACTCCCAAATCACGAATTAATAATGATAGTGTTGTGAAATTTGTTGACGGAACCTATACCACTGCTGTGGTGACTTCTCAGAATGGAAATGCGACAGTTAAATTTGATGTGAATGTTACTGCGATTTCAGATGCATCTACTAAAACAGCTCAAGATTATACTGTACTACAAGGTAATGGGTTAGCGAAAACATCAGAAGTTGTGACAGCAATTAATAATTCTGGTTTTATTCTCAAATCAAGCGCTAATGTAACTGGTCATGCTGTTACTAATGGGGATTCAGTAACTATTAATAAAGGGAAAAATATTGAGATTGAACAATCAGGTTCAAATATTACTATTAAGACTGTAGATAGCCCAAATTTTACTTCTGTCACAGCCACAGACTCTATAGGCGTTACTAGCGGACCAACTATTAATGCTAGTGGTATCGAGATGATGAATAAGAAACTCACTGGCTTGGAGGCAGGAAGTGCACCTAATGACGCTGTAAATATGGGGCAATTGAATCAAGTAAAACAAACGGCAGAAACTGCTAAGAATACTGCAGATGTAGCTAAGAATACTGCAGATGTAGCTAAGAATACTGCAGATGTAGCTAAGGATACTGCGGATGTAGCTAAGGATACTGCGGATGTAGCTAAAGATACTGCAGATGCAGCTAAGAATACTGCAGATGCAGCTAAGAATACTGCAGATGTAGCTAAGGATACTGCAGATGTAGCTAAGGATACTGCGGATGCAGCTAAGAATACTGCAGATACAGCTAAGAATACAGCCGATGAGGCTAAGGTCTTGACTGAAAAAAACGCAAATAAGATTAACTCATTGAATAATAAGGTTGATCAGGGATTCACCTTAAAAGCTGCTCAATCAGGTTCAGGAGTCGCAAATGATAATAATGCAGCAGATAATAAATTCTCCTTGGGAGAAACTTTAACGTTGACTGCTGGCGATAATGTAGATATTACTCGCACAAGCTCAAACTTCACAATTGCTATATCAAAAACACCAACTTTTACATCTGTTGACATTAATAATGGTCCAACTATTAATACTGATGGTATTAATATGAAAGATAAAAAAATTACAGGATTAAAGAATGGTGATTCAGATACTGATGCAGTAAATTTATCTCAACTCAATACGACCAAAGCAATAGCAGACGCTGCAAAAGATAAAGCTGATCAAAATTCCCAAGTAATTGATGCTAATAAAGCAAACATTACAACACTTCAGGCAGGTTGGACAATTGAGAATAGTGATGCCTCTGTATCGAAAGCAATTAAGGCAAATAATAAAGTCAAGTTTGAGAATAGCAATAATGTGAATGCGACGGTAACAAATACTACTGATGGTGCTATACTTAGTTTTATAGCAAGAACAGCAGATATTACAACAAATACTGCTGGTGATATTGTTCTGCCTACTGATGAGCATGCATTAGCTAAAGCTAAAAATGTTGCTGAGTCGATCAATAATTCAGGTTTTATTATTGAAAAACAAGCTAGCAGTCAATCCATACCTTCACAAGTTGCAAAAGTTAAAAATAACCATAAAGTCAACTTTAAAGAGGGTAATTATACAACGGTATCGGTAGATCATAAGGATACTGATAACAGAACAAATGTAACTTTTGACGTTGTTATTCAAGATATTGAAAATAATGCAACATCAGGTTTAGCCAATGCAAAACCATTAAATCAGCCAAATAAAAAAGGTATTACAACAGCAGAAAGTGTAGCAAACGCTATTAATAATGCGGTATCTAAATCTGGTTTCATGCTCAATATAAATGATGAAGCCAATAATGTGGGAGAGAAAATTACGCCTAGCTCTGTCGTCAAAATTAAGCAAGGAGACAATATTCTCGTTACTCGTAATAATAGCACTGTAACCATTAAGACAGTAGACACTCCAACTTTTAAAGATTTATCTTTGAAATCAAATACTAATTCTACTCCAATTAAATTAACATCCAATGATGGCAATGCATTGACACTTGGTGGTGGAAAGTCTGGCTCTGATCCTATCAAATTAACAAATATTGCTGATGCCGCTATTTCTGACTCTTCTAAAGATGCTGTTACAGGTAAACAGCTGAATGACTTAGCGAAAAAACTGGGACTCACTCCAACTGATACAAGTTTTGGCAGTCCTAATTTTACTCCAATTAAAGGTAAAGAGGGTAATGATGGAGCAATTCCAACTTCTTTCAAGGATGCACTAGATAAAATCACATCAGGTTTAAATCAAGGTTTAACTTTTGGAGGAGATCAAGGTACTTCTGCTACTCAATATTTAGGGTCAATCTATAATGTAAAAGCCACAACATCAACTATTTCTGATAATGGCAAAAATTTTGTTGGTAATAATTTAAAAACATATTATTCAAAAGATAATTCGGGTAACGGTCTTTTATCTATTGGTTTATCTGAAAATCCAGAGTTTAAGAGTGTAGTGTTTAAAAATGGTAGTGACCAAGTTACTGTTACTCCTACAGCAGATGGATTGAGATTTGGTAAAAATGTAAATACTGGTGCAGATGACAGTGTTAAATTAACGAATTTAGCAGAAGGTAATGTTTCCTCTACTAGTAAAGAAGCCGTAACTGGTAAACAACTTCATGCAACTAATGAAAGAATCAGGACTCTTGAAGGCGGTTGGCAAATTGCAGGGGACTCATTAACGAAAGTTGAAGATATTAAAGCTGGCACAAATAAAGTTAATTTTGTTAATAGTACTAATATTGAATCTAGTGTAACTAAAGCAAATGGTGGCGCGAATGTCAGTTTTACTGTTAAAACTACAGATATTTCTGTGGATACTACAACGGGAGCTGTTACTGAAGTTAATGATACTAACAAATTAGTCACAGCTAAAAATGTATCTCAAGCATTAAAAAATGTAGGCTGGATTGCGACAGCTTCTGCTGATAATGGTGGAATTTTAGAAGGAAGTGCTTCTAATGAAAAAGTAAGTTCAGGTAATACAGTTACCTTTAAAGCAGGTAAAAATCTGAAAATAAAGCAAGCTGGTAAAGAATTTACTTATTCTACACTTGATGAGGTCAATTTCACAAAGGTGACAGCGACTAATTCTATTGGGATTGAAAATGGTCCAGCACTAAGTACAACTGGGCTTGATATGAGTAATAAAAATATTTCAGGTTTGGCTGATGGTGAAATTACCACTGATTCTAAAGAGGCAATTACAGGTGCTCAATTAAAAGATTTAGCTGATAAATTGGGTATTACTCCAAATGGTAAAAATTTTACTAGCCCAACTTTTAATCCAATTAAAGATAAAGATGGTAATAATGGAACTACTCCAACTTCTTTCAAAGATGCTTTAGATAAACTTACGGAAGGAATTAATAAGGGATTCACTTTCGGTGGAGATACTGGCTCTGCTACTCAATATTTAGGCTCAAGGTATAATGTCAAAGCAGCCGTATCAACTATTTCTGCTAATGGTAACACTTTTATTGGTAAAAACTTAAAAACAGAATATACCAATCAAAGTGGCGATGGTCTCTTATCTATAGGTTTATCTGAAACGCCAGACTTTAAATCAATTACATTATCTGATGGGACAAATAATTATCTTACTTTAGAAAAAGATCCTAATGACAATAGCGGTAAAATCACAGGCTTAACTAATCGAGACGCTACTAAAAATACAGATTATGGTACAAATAGTAATGCAGGTCGTGCTGCGACTGAAGGTGCGGTAAAAGAATTATCGGATCGTGTAAAACAATCAGATAATACATCCCCATTTAATTACGTTGATAACAACGGGAATCAATTAACAAAAGCAAAAGATGGGAATTTTTACCCTAAAGACTCAGTTGAGCCTGATGGTAGTGTTAAAAAAGGGGAAGAATCTAAAAAAGTAGAACCTCAAAATGTTGTAGTAAAAATAAAAGATGCTACTCCAATGCCAATTACCAACGTAAGAAGTGGATTAGGGCTTGATGGTAAATCAGATAATAATGATGCAGTAGGTACACCTAGTAAGCCTAAGGCAATTGGTGTAGATAAAGCAAAAAGCGTAATCACAAATTTATTAACTACAGACGGTGCTAATTTAAATAAAGTCGCTACTGTTGGTGACTTACAAGCGCTTGCTCAAGCTGGTTTAGATTTTTCTGGAAATGTCGGAACAGATGTTCATCGTCCATTAGGTTCAAAACTAGAGATTTTGGGGAAAGATGGTGTTACCAGTGTAACAGGATATAGCTCTGATAATCTTGTTACAGAGACTGCAAACAATAAGCTTTATATCAAATTCAAAGAGAAACCTGAGTTTAAAGGTATTACTGTGAAAGAAGGTGACGATAAACCTCAAATTGAATTAAATTCGACTGATGGGCTTGTCGTTAAATCAAACAGTACTGATTCAACCCCAGTGAAAATTAATGGCTCAGGCATTGATGTAGGTGAAGGAAAAATCAGTAATCTTAAAGATGCAAATATTGCTAATGATTCTAAAGATGCAGTTACAGGTAAGCAACTTAAAGATTTGGCAGATAAGCTAGGTGTAAGTGTTGATACAACTAATAATACGTTTGCGGAACCTATATTTAATGAAAAAATTAAAGATGCAAATGGTACAGATACAAATGTAGTTAAGCCTACAACATTCAAAGGTGCGATAGATAATATTGTTAGCGCATTAAATCGTGGTTTAAGTTTTATTGGCGATATTGGCGATGGTACTCAGTATTTAGGATCAAAATTTGCAGTAAAAGCTACAACTGACGCTATTGTTGATAACACTAAAAATTTTGTGGGGAAAAACTTAAAAACAAAATATAGCATCACAGATGGCAATGGTACGTTATCTATAGGTCTATCTGAAACGCCCGATTTTAAATCTATCACATTAACTGATGGCGCAAATGCTACTCCTTATCTTACTTTAGGAAAAGATGATGCAGGTAATAGAGGTAAAATTACTGGCTTAACTAATAGAACAACAGATTCTAATGATTATGGTACTGGTGATAACGTTGGTAGAGCAGCAACTGAAGGTGCGGTGAAAAAACTATCTGATACAGTTAATTTGAATAATGATAGTTCACCAATGACATATGCGGATGCCATAAGTGGTGAGAAACTAGTCAAAGGAAAAGATGACAAGTTTTATAAACCAGCAGATCTTGAGGGAGCAACTTATGATCCTAATAGTAAGATTTATACTAAAAACGGTAGGCCCGTAACTTCTGTGACAGATGTCGTAGTTAAAAGTAAGGATTTAAAACCAATGACCAATGTGGCAAGTGGTTTAAATCCAGACAAAATAGGTAAAGTAACCGATCAGACAGTCTATGAGCCAAATAAAGGTATTAAGCCAGAGGCTGCCATTAATTTGATTTCTGGAGCAGATGGATTGTTAACAATTACTGATGCAGGGAAACTCAATAAAGTCGCGACTATTGGTGATTTACAAGCAGCAGCTCAAGCTGGTTTAAATTTCAAAGCTAACAAAGGTACAGATATTCATCGCTCATTAGGTTCAACTTTAAGTATTTTAGGTAAAGAAGGTGTGTCAGATGCTGATATTGAAAGTAAATACAGTACTGAAAATGTCGTTACTGAAATTAAAGACGATAAGCTTTATGTGAAAATTAAGGATATACCAAAGTTAAAAGGATTGGAGCTGAATTCTGGTGAAGCAGATGCTAAGTCTATTAGTATGACGCCAGATAAAGATGGCACAAAGCTTAAACTATCTACGAGCACGGCAGGAAAAGATTCTGTCACTTTAGATGGTATTGCTGATGGGAATATTGCTGATGGTTCTAAGGAAGCAGTAACAGGTAACCAGCTCAAGGATTTAGCAAAAAATCTAGGTGTTGGTATTAATCCGGATGGAAAAAACTTTATCAATCCTACTTTTGCTTCAATTAAAGCTGCTAATGGTACAGAATCCACAGCACCAACTACGCTAAAAGGTGCGATTGATAATACTATCGAGGCCGTAAATCGTGGTTTAGGATTTGCAGGTGATGAGGGGAATGGAAATCAGAATTTAGGTTCAACTTTTAATGTTAAATCCACTGAAACAGTTATTACAAAGGATAATAAGAATTTTGTAGGTAAAAACATCACTACAAGATATGTAAAAGATGATGCTACTGGTAATGGAACTTTATCTATTGGTATCTCTGAAAGACCAGACTTTAAAGAAATCACCCTGAGCAAGGATGGTGACTCAAAACCATTCTTAACAATTGGTGAAGATACAGACAATACAGATAAGCCAACTACAGGTAAAATTACAGGATTAACCGCAAGAGATCTAAGCTCTAATGGTTATGGTGTCGGTGATAATGTTGGTCGTGCAGCAACTGAAGGTGCTGTGAAAGATTTGTATGACAAAGTGAAGTCTAATGAAGGAAGTTCTCCGTTCGAATATAGAGATGAAGCTGGCAATAAATTAGTTAAAGTCGGTGATAAGTATTATTCAGAAAAAGATCTAGCTGGTAAACATATTGTTGATGGAAAAATTTTTAATGATCCAGTTGTGAAAAAAGACGATAAATATTATGTTGCTGGTCCTGATGGCAAACCAAAATTAGGTACTGATGGTCAACCGATAATGACTGAAGCTACTACAGCGACTATAAAAGATAAAGCTCCAGCAACAGCCAGCAATAAGCAACTTACAGATATTTCAAATGTAAGAAGTGGTTTAGGCCTTGATGGGAAATCAGAAACTAACTCAGTAGACGGTTCTCCGGCAGAGCCAAAAGCAATTAGCGTAGAAAAAGCTAAAGAGGTAATTGCTGGTAAAGATGGTAAATCAGGGTTATTAACTACAGAGGGTGCACCTTTAAATAAAGTTGCAACAATTGGTGATTTACAAGCCGTTGCAAAAGCAGGATTAACGTTTAAAGGTAATAATACTGATGCTGAAGTACATCGTCCTCTTGGTACTACATTAGATATTAAAGGAGAAGCAAGAGAATCTACTGGAACTTCAGGTAAAAATGTTTATGTTGAAGCAAATGCAAATGATAATTCTCTAACGGTGAAAATCAAAGAAACACCTGAATTTAAAGGTTTGGAATTAAAAGATGGAAATACTAATGCAATCAAGTTTACGCCTTCTGATGTAGCTAACAAGGATAATCCTGCTCAAAAAGAACCTGTATTAACATTAAGTTCAGGAATTGGAGCAGATAACAAACCAGGAACTGTGAAATTATCTGGCATTTCAAATGGTGATATTTCGCCAACCAGTAAAGATGCAGTTAATGGTAGCCAAGTGTTTGCATTGAGTCGTGGAGAAATTCCAAAAATTGAAGATAAACAGATCATAATTACTCAACCTGATGGTTCTACAACAGTAATTGATGCTAAAAATGTGATTGTTGATGACAAAGGTAATCCTCTATTAAAAACATATAATGTTGAAGGGCAAGGAGAGCATATTGAGAATTCGGTCATTAGTGCGATTAGAAATATGAATACTGAAGGTATCAAATTCTTCCATACCAATGATGGTCGTAAGAAAAAGGAAAGACCACAAGAGCAAGGCTTGAATGAACAAGACTCAAGTGCCGGTGGTGAGTACGCAACAGCAGTTGGTTATCGTGCTAATGCAGCAGGTATGAATGGTATTGCATTTGGTTCAGATGCTGTGGCAGGTAAGATTCTTGAAGAAAAAGAAGTAACTATTACTGAACGTGTAAATGGTAAAGATGTAGTAACTAAACGTAAAGTTCGTGTTGTTGAGGGCGTTAAAAATGCAATTGCAATTGGTGCAGGTGCTCGTGCTTCAAACGACAACACAATTTCAATTGGATCAGGTAATGAGGTAAATGGTAAGAACTCTGGTGCAATTGGTGATCCAAGTTATATCAATGCAGATAATGCTTATGCTATCGGTAATAACAACAAGATTGAAACAACCAGTGAGAAAACATTCGTACTGGGTAACAATGTTACAGTAACGACAGCTCGTTCCGTGTTCTTAGGTGATGCTGTTGGTTATGTGGCTGCTGATAATAAAGCGGGTACAACTAAAGGTAATGCAGAATACTCTGAACAAAAAATCGGTGAGACCACTTATAAATACGCTGGTGGTAAAGCGAATGAAGTTGTCGGCGTTGTAAGTGTGGGTAATGTAAAACAAGATGGAGCGATGGAAACTCGTCGTATTCAAAATGTTGCACCAGGTTTAATCAGCGATAAGAGTACGGATGCAATCAATGGAAGCCAGTTGTATGCTGTAATGGATTCTGGTTGGAATTTGAAAGCTGAAGAAGTTGACGGTACCTCAGGAAAAGTGACAAAAGGTAAAGCGGATACAACGAAAGTGAGTATCGGTAAAACAGTCAAAGTTCGTGCAGGTAACAACGTTGAGATTGCTCATAATAAAGATGAATCAATTGATATCTCAACCTCAATGGCACCAACATTTAATTCATTAAATGTGAATCCAGGTGGCACAGTGAATATGGGCGGAAACCGTGTTCAGAATGTGGGTAACGCAGTGGAAGCTGGTGATGCGGTCAATTATGGTCAATTCAAAGCTGAAATGGGCAAACTTGACTCACGCTTACAAGCAGGTATTGCAGGTGCTGTGGCATCGGGCACTTTAGTTCAGGCTTTCAACCCGAATGAGAGTTTAGTCGCTGTTGGTGCGGGTACTTATCGTGGTAAGTCAGCGGTTGCGTTGGGTTATTCTCGAGTGTCTGATAACGGTAAGATCATCATTAAAGTGACTGGAAGTACAAATACTTATGGTGATGTGACTGGTGGTGCAAGTGTGGGCTATAAGTTCTAATCACTGAACGATAAGATAATAATTAAAAGTAGGAATGAGGTCGCTTATTCCTACTTTTTTATTGCATATAATTAGTGTATTAAAAAATATAAAATTTTGACCGCACTTTAGGTATAAAAAATCCACTTTGTAGAAAGTGGATTTTTGTTTGAAGGCTTATTTGGATAATTTGATTTTTTCAATCCAATGAGAGAGGATTTTTTTCGCCTGTTCACTTGAACCGAATCTCTCGAAATCAAAGTCAATGAGGTTTAATTGGTTTGGTTTAACAGCATCAGGCAAGATCTCAGTATATTTATTAGTTGGTATTTGATAAGGTGCTTTACGCATCCAATTAAGCTCTTGACCTTCTTTACTTAATGCCCAATCCATAAATATTTTTGCGTTTTCAAGGTTGCGTGCACCTTTAATAATGCTAATGCCTCCAAGAGTATAGCTATCACCCTCACATACTGAAACTGACTGAATAGGTGCACCTTTAGCTTTTTCGGCTTCGAAAGTATGTAAAAAACCAATGCTAACACTGCTGTCACCGCGTGCTAAATTACTAGTGACAATACCACTTTTTACATAATGTGAAATATTTCTGTCTAATTGTTTTAAAAATGAAAAGGCTTTTTCCTCTCCCCACATTTGAATCAGCGTTGCTAGAAATGAATAACCGGTGCCTGAGCTTTGTGGATCAGGTAATTGCACTTCACCTTTAAAGCGAGGATCAAGTAAGTCACTCCAACATTTTGGGTGTTCTAAGCCAAGTTGTTTCAACTTGTGGGTATTAATCCCTAAACCTAAAACTAGCATATAGCCAAAAGACGTGTAATCACCATATTTTTCGACTAAATGTTTAAACTGTGGTAAGACTTCTGATTGTTTAGGGGAGCGATATTTTTCTAATAACCCTAAATCTCGCGCTTGTAAATGTGGATCAATGGTGCCCCCATACCAAATATCAGCTTGAGGTTTATCCTTTTCTGCTTTGATTTTACCTAGTGTCACACCAGTGCTACTACGTACAAATTTTGCATTGATATTGTGTTGTGTAGAGAAACGCTGTACAACTTCTTCACACGCTTCATTTTGTAATGTGCAGTAAATAGTGAGATTGTTTTCAGCGTAAAGAGGGTGAGATAAGAAAAATGTTGATGTGAGTGAAATTGCTTTGAATAAATGTGATTTCATTTTGCTCATTTACTATTCCATTAGTGATAAAAAACAACCTGCTTTTTTCAAAAAAGCAGCATATCTTAGCAAATAACATTATTTATTTCCATTTAAAATCAATGGGATAGTAAATTTTTTGACCAGTTGAAAAAGTGATGAAATTTATGCACTATTTCCTAGTGCATAAATATTTCTATCAAGTGGGATAGGGAAAAGGGCTATCCAGTATTGCGCATGCCTGCCGCTACACCTGTAATTGTGATCATCAATGCTTGTTCTACATCTGCATTCACGTTATCTGGATTTGTGCGTAAACGGCGTAGGAGCTCTACTTGCAATAAATTGAGGGGATCAGTATAGACATTACGTAATGCGATAGATTCAGCTACCCAAGGTAAATCAGACATTAATTGATTTTCGTGAGAGAGCGATAATACCGTTTGAATATCTTGCTTTAGCTGTTCACGTAAAGCATTGCCTAGATACCACAATGATGGGTCAACTAAATGTTGATCATAATGCTCGGAAAGCCAAGTGTCTGTTTTACTAAACACCATTTCTAACATACCAATACGTGTCGAGAAGAATGGCCAAGTTTCACACATTTCCTCAATCACATTGCGTTGTCCTTTTTCAATAGCTTGGCGTAGTGAAGCTCCTGCACCTAGCCAAGCAGGCAGCATGAGCCGGTTTTGCATCCAAGCAAATATCCAAGGAATAGCACGTAAGCTTTCCACTCCACCATTTGGATTACGTTTTGCTGGACGTGAGCCTAATGGTAATTTGGATAGCTCCTGTTCTGGCGTTGCGGAGCGGAAATAGGGTACGAAATCTTTTTCACCACGTACAATATCACGGTAAATTTTGCATGACGAAGCAGAAAGTTCATTCATTAGCTCACGCCATTTTGCTTTTGGCTCTGGTGGTGGTAGTAGGTTAGCTTCTAAAATAGCACTTGCATATAACCCCAAACTTCCTACTGCTACAGCAGGCAAGCCTAATTTAAATCGAATCATTTCTCCTTGTTCTGTCACACGTAAGCCATTTTTCAGTGAGCGGGGAGGTTGAGAAAGTAGAGCAGCGTGTGCTGGTGCACCTCCACGACCAATTGTACCACCTCGTCCGTGGAATAAAGTTAATTCAATATTGAGTTTGTGACATAAGTTCACTATTGCTTCTTGTGCACAATATTGCGCCCAAGAGGCCGCCATCATTCCTGCATCTTTAGCTGAGTCAGAATAACCTATCATCACCATTTGTTTATTATTGATAATGCCACGATACCAGCCAATATTAAATAACTCAGTCATCACACTTTCTGAAGCAGCTAAATCATCGAGGGTTTCAAATAATGGCACGACAGGCAAGTGGTATGGAACGCCACATTCTTTTAATAATAAATGTACAGCAAGTACATCAGATGCTGTTTTTGCCATTGAAATGATGTAGCAAGAAATTACCCCCTCAGGTTGCTCTGCAATCACTCGACAAGTGTCTAAAATTTCTTGTGTTGGGGCAGAAGGTGACCAATTAAGTGGCAATAATGGGCGGCGAGAGCTTAACTCACGAATTAAGAAAGCTTGTTTGTCGCTTTCACTCCATTGTGCATAGTCACCTAAACCAATATAACGTGTGATTTCAGCAATGGCTTCTGTATGTCGAGTACTTTCTTGGCGTATGTCAAGACGTGACAAGGTCACTCCAAAGCAACGAATACGGCGTAAACAATCTAGTAATAAGCCATTGGCGATAATGCGCATTCCAGAAGCTTGTAATGATTGGTAACAATCGTAGAGAGGCTCCCAGAGTTGCTCATCACAAGTAATGATTTCATTTTCACTTACACGTGGAGTTCGGTTAGTTAATAGATCATCGTAGTATGTTAAGGTTGTCATGAGTTTTGAACGTAATTCTTTGACAACAGCACGGTAAGGCTCAATGTGATCGCCATATTTTTGGCGGAATTCCTCTGTGCATTTTACCATTGATAATTCATCAGAAAGAGCCTGAATATCTTTTAAAAATAAATCAGCAGCTTTCCAACGTGCTAAGCGTAGCACTTGACAAGTAACGTCGGCAGTCACGAATGGATTACCATCTCTATCTCCTCCCATCCAAGAAGAAAAACGAATTGGGTTTAGTTCCACTGGAATATTAAATCCAAAAAATTCGACCGCACTTGCGTTGAGCTGACGTAAAAATTCAGGCACAGCTTGCCATAAACTGTTTTCAATCACCGCAAATCCCCATTTAGCTTCTTCAAATGGCGTAGGGCGTTGTGTACGGATTTCATTAGTGTGCCAAGCTTGAGCAATGAGTTGTAATAAACGGCGCTCAATCATCTTGCGTTCATTATCCATTAAATCGCTATGTTCTAATTTACTCAAACACTTATTAATCTCAACGTGTTTATGTACTAAAGAGCGGCGAGTTACTTCTGTTGGGTGTGCAGTCAGAACTAACTCAATCAGTAACTTCTCAACAGCTTCCATTAGTTTTTGTTGTGGTACTTGTTGTGCTTTTAGGCGTTTAAATAATGCTGGTATGGACCGTTCAGAAGCAACTTGATCATTATGATGACGCGATATAGTTTGATATTGCTCCGCAATATTAGTGAGATTTAAGAATTGGCTAAATGCACGTGCGACAGGGATAATATTATCGTTAGAAATTGTTGCAAGAGTAGAAAGTAGTTGATTACGCGCCTTATCATCGCCGCCACGAGAATTGCGCGACAGTACACGAATATTTTCGATGAGCTCAAGAATATCGCTACCTTGCGCATCACTAATAGTTTCCCCAAGAAAGCGTCCTAACATACTAATATTATTACGCATAGTAGAGTACTGCTGAATCATAATATAACCTCTTAAATAATTTTTGATGACTAAAAATGGCAGGTCAAATACCTCAATATATGTAGATATAATCAAAAATAGCTATAAAGATCAATCCTATTTATTTTTTTAAATGAAAAATATGATCTTGGATAATAAATTAGAAAGTATGTATAAATATGATTTTTGATAGGTCGAAGGAAATTAATGAGCTCTAGTTTCATCTAAAAATAGAGCTCAAGAAGTCTTAAAGAAGCGATTTAACCGACTTACGAACGACGAGCTCTGGATGCATTTCAATCGTTTCGTGGAGATCTGATTTTTCATTAATACGCTCAAACAACAAAGTGACTGCTCGCGCACCTAAACGTGATTTTGATTGGTGAATTGTTGTTAATGGTGGAGAATAAAAACGTGATGCGTGAATATTGTCGTAACCAATAATTGAAATATCTTCAGGTACACGCAAACCACGTTCACTAATAGCAGAAATTGCTCCTAGAGCCATTACATCATTACAACAGAAAACAGCCGTAGGGAGTGTGTCTTGTGCTAGAATTTTGTTCATGCACTCGTAACCGTCTTCTGGTTCAAAATAACCCTCCATAACCCAATCTGGGTTAATTACTAAATTGGCCTCTTTCATTGCTTTGATAAAACCTTCATAACGTGTTTTTGCTGTTGTTTTTGAAAGCTCACCTGCAATGATACCGATATCTTTGTGACCATTATCGATCAAATATTTTGTAGCAATATAGCCGCCAGTGAAGCTGTTATCTTGGATAATATCGGTATTTTTATTATTTGGTCCCCAATCCATTACAACCATAGGGAGAGAAGTGAAATTTGCTAATAAATCCAAAGAATCTTGCGTGTATTCAGCACACATGACTAAAATACCATCAACTCGCTTTTTAATCAGCATTTCAAGATGGTTTTTGATTTTTTCAACGTTGTTTTGTGTATTGCATAAAAATAATGAATAGCCTTGACGGTAGCAATATTCTTCTACTGCGTGGATGATCTCCGCAAAATAAGGTGCTTCACTGCTCGTGACGATCATTCCGATCGATTTTGTTGTGTTGACCTTTAAGCTACGAGCGACAGCACTTGGAGAATAATTTAATTGTTGAATAGCATCTAAAACTAATTTTTCCGTTTCCTCTGCAACAAATCGTGTTTTATTAATTACGTGAGAAACTGTGGTTGTTGATACCCCAGCCATTTTTGCGACATCTTTTATTGTTGCCATAAGTGTTCTCCATACAAAATTTATTCATTATACGAGATTTGGATCATAGGTTAAGCAATAGTTCCTAATTTTTTGCGCAATGTCACATTTTTTCTTGTTATAAATATTATTTTTATTTATGGGCATTTTTTATTAGAATAAGCAAAATTTACTTAATTGAGGAGAGCAGAATGGGTACTTTTGGTTATTCAATGATGACAGTTGTTTTAGCACTTGGCGTGATTATTGTGTTAGCATTATCTATTTTCTAAATACAAGATAGTCAAGTTAACAGGTTATTAAAAAGAGCGGTCAAAATTTTAAAAAAATTGACCGCTCTTCGTTTTGATAAAATCTGGCTATAAATTGCTAATTAATCATACTCATAGATTTCATGTGCTTTTTTCAAAATATCACTTTCATCTAAGGTCAATAAACGAGCTATTGCATCACGATAAGAGATTTCTAAAGATTCTCTGCTTGTCGCCATTACGCCTTGATCTATTAAAAAACCATCGTTGACATCATAGACCCAACCATGTAAAGACAGTTTTTTCCCATTTTTCCAAGCAGATTTGATAATTGATGAGCTACCTAAGTTATAAACTTGTTCCGCAACATTGATTCTTGTGAGCATATCTGCACGTTTTTCAGGAGGTAATTTGCCTAATAAATGGCTATGTTTGTACCAAATGTCACGAATATGCAGAAGCCAGTTATTAATTAAACCTAAATCTTGATCTGCCATAGCTGCTTTGATACCACCACAATTAGTGTGACCACAAATAATGATATGCTCAATGTTTAAAACATCCACAGCGTACTGTACAACAGATAAACAATTTAAATCCGTATGAATGACTTGGTTAGCGACATTACGATGTACAAATAATTCTCCGGGCCCTAAATTTGTTAATTTTTCTGCAGGAACACGACTATCAGAGCAACCAATCCAGAGGTAGCTTGGCGTTTGATGATCTGCTAACTCCTGAAAATAAGAGGAGTTTTCCTCTTTCATTCTGATTGCCCAGCTATAATTATTCGCAAAAAGCTGTTCAATTTTTTTCATTAATATCATTCCTATACAGCAAAAATAGAGCTCTAGTATAGCGTAGAAACAGAATGAGAGGAAATTTGTTTAAGGATTAAAAGATAAAAAGGAAGTGATATTAGCCAGTGTTGATGAGTAAAACACTGGCTAACATAGTGGTATTACCGTAATTTAAGTACAGTTGATTCTTTCATTCTTTTTACAAAGCTCGCTAATTCCTCCAAGCATTTTTCGTGATCATTAAGATATTGCTCAATAATTTTCACTGTTGCAGAACCTGAAATTGCTCCGGCAATACCAAGTTTTAAACAATCGGTAACTTGCTGTGGAGTTGAGATACCGAAGCCTTGTAAAATAGGTGGCGAATTGTTTTGCTTTAATGCATTGATCAATTCTGCCAGATTGCTTGTCATCTTTTGATTTTCAGCGCTCGTTACGCCTGCACGTGAGACTAAATAAACATAGCCTTTACTTTGAATTGCTAGACGTTGAATAGTTTTTTCATCTGCATTTGGTGGGCAAATAAACACTTGTTGAATGCCATATTTTTCTGCAAATGGCATAAATTCATTGCTAGCTAATAATGGTACATCAGCAATTAAGACAGCATCTATACCAACTTCAGAACAACGCTTGTAAAAGTCCTCAATGGTTTGTGCATAAACGAGGTTCGCGCAAAGTAATAAACCAATAGGAATATCTGGATATTTTGACCGCACTTTGCTTATCAATTCAAAACTAGCATCACTGCTATAACCTGCACTGAGTGCACGCTGGTTTGCAGCTTGAATAACAGGGCCATCGAGTAGAGGATCAGAAAATGGGAAACCTAATTCTAATGCGTCGGCACCATTCTCAACAAGAGTACAAATAATATCAAAAGAACGTTCTAAATTTGGATCGCATAAGGTGACAAATGGCACAAAAGCCCCTTCATTTTTAGCGTTTAACTTGGCAAAAGTAGTATTGAAACGGCTCATTAGAAAACTCCTTTTTCAGATAAAATTTTATCAACTGTGAAAATATCTTTGTCTCCACGTCCAGATAAATTAACGACTAATAATTGTTCTTTTTCTGGATTCTTTTCTATCAGTTTTAAAGCATAAGCTAATGCGTGCGAACTTTCTAATGCTGGTATAATACCTTCGTGACGTGCTAATTGCTGAAAGGCATTTAAGGCTTCATCATCCGTAATAGATTCATAACTTGCACGCCCAATAGCGTGTAAATAGGCGTGTTGGGGCCCAACAGATGGAAAATCTAAACCTGCAGATATTGAGTAAGATTCTTCAATTTGTCCATCTTTAGTTTGCATTAATGGTGCTTTCATCCCAAAGTAAATTCCCGTTGTACCATGGCGTAACGGCGCACCGTGCTGACCTGTTGCTATGCCTTTACCCGCAGGTTCGATACCGATTAACTGGACTTTTTCTTCATCAATAAAATCAGTAAATATACCAATAGCATTTGAACCACCACCTACAGCAGCAATAACTGCATCTGGTAAGCGACCTTCCTGTTCCAAGATTTGACGTTTAGTTTCTTCTCCAATCACTTTTTGAAACTCACGCACAATGGTTGGGAAAGGGTGTGGACCGGCAGCAGTTCCCAATAGATAATGTGTATTTTCATAATTTTCAGCCCAATCACGCATTGCTTCGCAACAAGCATCTTTTAGTGATGAAGAGCCTTTATTAACAGCAGTAACATTTGCGCCCATTAAACGCATACGAAAGACATTAGGTGATTGACGTTCGACATCTTTTGCTCCCATATAAATTTGGCAAGGCATACCGAGCATTGCACAAGCAAGGGCAGTGGCAACACCGTGTTGACCTGCACCTGTTTCGGCAATAATACGTGTTTTTCCCATTCGTTTTGCTAACAAAATTTGTCCTAAAACTTGATTAGTTTTGTGTGCGCCACCGTGTAGAAGATCCTCACGTTTGAGATATAGCTTGGTTTTACTGCCTTTGGTTAAATTTCGGCATAAGGTTAGGGCTGTAGGACGACCCGCATAATTTTTTAATAAATCGAGGAATTCTTCTTGAAATTGATGATCTTGTTGAGCGTCCACAAAGGCTTTTTCTAATTCCTTTAGTACTGGGACGAGAATTTCTGGCACATACATTCCGCCAAATTCACCAAAATAAGGATTAAGCAAAGTTTCAGACATTATAGTTATTCCTTTAAATAAATGGATGTTGTTTTAAACTGAAATAAGAGGTTATTAGAAAGAGACCTCTTGAATTTGATTTTGTATTATTAAACTAGTATAAGAGTGAAAAATCAAGTTTTTTTATGTAGAAAGAGAAAATAAAGTAAATGCCAGAAAAGTAAATTTGAAATTCAAAATCGGTAATAAAAAGGGAGTTTTGCACTCCCTTAAGCAATTTTTAAGCTTTTCTTACCACATTAAGTGCAGCACTGCTTTGAGCTACAGGCATTACTTCAATACGGTTAATGTTGACGTGTGGTGGCTGTTGATTTGCCCATAAAACAATATTGGCAATATCTTCTGGTGTAATAAAATCGACATTTTCATATAATTTTGCAACCCGTTCCTTATCACCTTTAAAGCGGACATTAGAAAATTCAGTACCACCACATAGACCAGGTTCAATATTGGTTACACGAATGGCTGTGCCCGCTAAATCTGAGCGTAAATTCAAGCTGAATTGTTTAATAAATGCCTTACTTGCACCGTAAATATTGCCGCCAGGGTATGGATAAGTTCCGGCAATTGATCCCATATTGATAATATGTCCGATATTACGTTTGACCATTTGTGGCAATAACAAACGTGTGATATTCACTAAGCCTTTAATGTTGGTATCAATCATTTTCTCCCAGTCATCTAAACTGGCTTTATCTGCGCTTTCTAAGCCTAATGCTAAACCAGCATTATTGACTAACACATCAATGTTTTGCCATTTTTCAGGCAATTGCTGTAATGCATTTTCAGTTTGTGCACGATCAGATACATCGAATGAGAGTGGGAAAAAAGCACTACCTAATTCTTTAGCTAATGTATCTAGGCGTTCTATACGACGCCCTGTACCAATTACGTGATAGCCATTATTGACTAGTGTGCGACAAATCGCGCTACCAAAACCTGCTGTTGCGCCAGTGACTAATGCTATTTTGTTCATTTTCACTCCTATTTTTTAATTGCTTGTTCTATTAATGCAAAATATACTTAAAAATAGTAGCAATTTTTTGTGCATCTTTCATCCCTATATAGTGCTCTACACCTGAATTTAGATCTACGCCTAAACATTTTTGTGCTAATGCTTGCTCAATATTATCAGGGTTAATACCACCAGCTAATAAAATTTTGGATTTTAGTTTTTCAGGAATTAGTGACCAGTCAAAAGATTTGCCCGTACCGCCTTGCTGATTTACTGTTTTTGAGTCGAAAATATAGCGTGATACAAGTGGGTTTTCACTAATTTCTACCGCTCTTTTTTGTGTTATATCCACTGAAATAGCTCTCCAAATCTGGCATTCTGGAGAGAGTTTTGAGCGAAGTGTGGTAATAAATTCATCAGTTTCATCTCCGTGTAACTGAACTGCATAGAGCTGTAATTGATTTGATATTTTGCAAATAAAATCAACAGGTTGATTTTGAAATACGCCAACAAATCGTAATGGTGCTTTTGTCACAAGTTCTTGTGCTTGGCGTAAGCTCAAACAGCGTTTAGATTTCTCAGCAAAAATTAATCCACCATAAAGAGCACCTTGTTGATACACTTCAATCACATCTTGCTCACGGGTTAAACCACATACTTTATTTTCTCCAAAGATCAGTGCACGGATAGCATTATTTAAGTCTGGCTCACTCATCAAACTACTGCCAATTAAAAAGCCATCGGCTACTTGGTTTAGATGCCTAATTTGCTGATGATTATAAATACCTGATTCGCTGATAATTTTGCAATTTTCTGGGATTTTATCTGCATATTTAGAACTTAATTTAACAACACAGTTGAGATCAATACTTAGATCGTGCAAATTACGATTATTAACTCCAATCACTTTTGCGTTGAGTGCTAATGCACGTTCAAATTCAGCTTCGTTACTTGTTTCGGTTAAAATGCCCATTCCTAATTGGTGTGCTAAATTTGCAAGTTTGCGGTAAGTATTGTCATCAATCACTGATAACATTAATAAAATTGCATCAGCGTGGGAATAGCGAGCTAAATAAACTTGGTATTCAGATACAATGAAGTCTTTACATAACACTGGTTGTGGTGCAATTTCTCGTACTTGCTGAATATAAGCAAAGTCTCCCTGAAAATATTGTTCATCTGTAAGTACAGAAATTACAGTAGCATAATTTTTATACACTCCAGCAATTTCTTTAATGTCAAAATTTTCTCTAATTAAGCCTTTCGAAGGGGAGGCTTTTTTACACTCTAAAATATAAACAGGTTTATGTTTTTCAGATGTTAAGATCGCTTGGTAAAAAGAGCGGTCAGTTTTTTCCACATCTTGTTTCAGTTGTTCAAGAGGCAAATCCATTTGCTTTGAGGCAATCCATTGAATTTTATCTTGGACAATTTTTTGTAAAACTGTCGGCGTATTTTGTTGTATAGTGTATTGCATTCTATATCCTTGATTAATATGAAGCGAGTTTTTCAAGTGTAGTAAATCCCTTACCACTTGCGATAATATCCAACGCTTGTTCAGCATTTTGCGCAATATGTTCTTGCCCAAATAATTTCATTAGCATTGCGGTATTGATTGCCACCGCTTGATTGTGTGCCATTTGCCCCTTACCTTGTAAAAGTGCGGTGATTATTTTGGCATTTTCAGTAGGATTTCCACCTCTTAAGCAATCAAGTGATTGAGTCTGGAAACCGAAATCTTGCGGTGAAAGGGTGTAACGTTCAATTTTTCCATCGTAAACTTCCGCTACTTCTGTTTTACCGTGTAGTGCAACTTCATCTAAGCCAGCGCCATGCACAATAATCGTATGTTGATGATTTAAACGAGCAACGGTTTCTGC
This sequence comes from Pasteurella dagmatis, assembly GCF_900186835.1. Classification (NCBI taxonomy): domain Bacteria; kingdom Pseudomonadati; phylum Pseudomonadota; class Gammaproteobacteria; order Pasteurellales; family Pasteurellaceae; genus Pasteurella; species Pasteurella dagmatis. The sequence goes on along the minus strand of NZ_LT906448.1, from coordinate 845,479 downwards.
ATAAGGCTGGATTAAATCTGGTGAATAAACACCCAACAATTGGCGTTTCGGTTTAGCAGGATTAATTAAAGGGCCTAGAATATTAAAAATGGTGCGTGTTTTCAGTGCTTGGCGTACCGGCAATGCGTGTTTAAATCCTAAGTGATATTGTTGTGCAAATAAAAAACAAAGCCCAATTTCATCTAGAGCTTGTCGTGATTTTTGAGCAGGCATTGCCACATCAACCCCAAGTGCGGTAAGTAAATCACTGGATCCTGTCAAACTCGACACACTGCGGTTGCCATGCTTTGCAATTTTCAGACCCGAAGTCGCACCAATAATAGCAGATGCGGTTGATATATTAATAGTATTTGCCCCATCACCACCTGTTCCAACAATATCTGCAAAAGGGTAGTCTGGAATAGGAAATGCTTCAGCATCGGCTTGTAATGCGGTGACAGCACCGCTGATTTCTTCAACGGTTTCTCCTCGCAATTTGAGTGCAATTAATGCGCCAGTCAGTTGTTCATTAGAGAGTTGACCACGTATTATTGCAGTAAAAAGAACTTCGGTTTGTTGTTGGTTAAGAGCTTGTTTTTCAAATAAATAGTGAAGTAATTGTTCCACTTGCATAATATATCCTTTAGGTATTCCTTCCTTTAATTTTTATCTTGCACTATTAAACTAGTGTATTTATTTTGTGTCAAGTGGAATTTTTGAATATGTGGGATTATTTTATCTGATTGAATAAAATAGATAGTATTAAATTTGAATAAAGGATAACAAACCTAAAAAACAATTGGGATCTTTCTTGTTCCTTTTTCTAAGGTTTTCAACACTAATTATAGGGTACATGTTAATTTTTAATCATTAAGCTTTATGAACAGATAATTATGACCGCCATTTTAAGAATACAGCGTAACAAAAGTGCGGTCATTTTTGAGTGTTTTTTAGGAGAGTAACCAATCTATGGATTGTGCTAATAGTTGAGAACCTTGTACAGTTAAAATGCTTTCAGGGTGAAATTGAAAAGCACAAATAGGTAATGTTCGGTGGCGTATTGCCATAATTATTTCACCATAATATGCGTTAACAATCAGTTCTTCAGGCAAATTACTGCCCATCAGAGAATGATAACGAGCCACGGGCATGGGATTGGTTAGTTGTGTAAACATCGCTTGTTCATCATGGTGAATATAAGATACTTTGCCATGCAGCACTTCACCTGCATGAATCACTTTGCCTCCGAATGCTTCAATTAAAGCTTGGTGTCCTAAACAAATTCCAATGATTGGTACTTTTTCTTTTAAACGTTGAATTAATGGGAGCATATTTCCTGCCTGTTGCGGATTACCGGGTCCCGGAGACAGGGCCAAAATGGTATTCGGTTGAATTAAGGCAGCGTGTTCTAAAAAATCTAGATCGCAATCGTTGCGATAAATGCTGACTTGGTGCCCCAGACTACGAAATTCATCTACTAAGTTATAAGTGAAAGAGTCAAAATTATCTAAAAATAAAATATGAGCCATAAAATATCCTTGTTATTATTTGGCTAAAGTAGCTTGTTCGTTTGCTTGCTGATTTGTTTGGATAATAGCATTAATTACAGCTTGAGCTTTGTGACGTGTTTCATCTGCCTCCATTTGAGGATCGGAATCTAATACTTCACCACAACCTGCTTGAATATAAGCAATATTGTTTTGTACAAAAGCAGAGCGGATCACAATACAAGTATCCATATCACCATTAGAAGAAAGATAGCCTACAGCACCACCATAGCTATGGCGTTTTTGTCGCTCAAATTGATAGATTAATTGCATTGCTTTAATTTTGGGGGCTCCAGTTAATGTACCCATATTCATACAAGCTTGGTAAGCGTGTAATGCATCAAATTCTGGGCGCAATTTACCCACTACTCGGGAAACTAAATGCATAATATGAGAATAGCGGTCAACTTGCATTAAATCTGCCACTTGACGTGTACCACTTTCACAGACTCTTGCAACATCATTACGGGCTAAATCCACTAACATTAAATGTTCAGCCAGTTCTTTTTTATCTAAACGTAACTCCAGCTCAAGACGAGCATCTAATTCCGGATCAATCTTGCCGTTATGATCAAATCCACGTGGTCTTGAGCCTGCAATTGGATAAATCTCCAGTTGGCGTGTGTATTGGTTGTACTTTAATGCACTTTCAGGCGATGCACCAAATAAGGTAAATTCATCATCTTGCATAAAAAACATATATGGACTGGGATTATTTTTTTTCAATTGTTGATAAGTCGCTAAACTATTTTTACAAATTAATGAAAAACGGCGGGAAGGAACAATTTGAAATACATCGCCTTGGTAAATATGTTGTTTTAAATCTTGAATAATGCCTTTAAATGCATTGTCATCTAAATTCACGTTAACGTCAGTTGATGCTGGTTGTACTGGTAAAAAATGAGGTTTTATTTGTTTTAATGTTGTCGAAATGTCTATCGCATTTTGTTCAACTGCTAGTTGTTGATTTGGGTTGAAACAGAAACTTTGTAATTCGGATTGTTTCAATTGATGATCGATCACCAATAACTGTTCTGCTAAATAAAAACAATAATCAGGGCAGGTTATTCCATCATCTTGCAATGTAATATTTTCCATTGGAATGAAATTAGCAACTAAATCATAAGAAAATAATCCACCAAGGAAAACTGGTATTGAACTTTCTTTATAGAGAGTAGTGATTGTGCGTAATCCATCAAGTACTGTTAATTCTTGTAATTTACTGTCTTCATCAAGGTTAGGATTTAATTTTGGGAATTGAATGGATAAAAGTGTCGGTTCATCTTTGTGTATAATAACTTGATCTTCTAGCCTTGTTTTTATTGCAGATAACACAGGAATCCCATTAGGATTGAGCGCAACAAATCGTAGTACTTGTTGTTCACAAGTAATTTTTACTGCGGCACTAATCAGTAATAAACTTTTCAAGCTGTTTTTACTACTAATTTCTGCGGACTCAAGTAATAGGGTATTGCTTTGATTGTGGCAGAGATTTTGGAAAATTAACGTTGGATCTTGATAGTAAGCAACATTTGTTACTTTTGTGATAATAAATTCTGTTTGCATAAATTTTACTTCTCATACATATAAATTAAAACATGAACTATTAAACTAGTTCATTTTAATCAAGTCAAGAAAAAGATTCAAAAATGAGAGATAAGAGAATTAATTATTTGAATTGGGAGCAATAAAAAAGGATAAAGGTCATTAGAAATTGTCCTTTATCCTTTAATTCTTTAGAAGTGAATTAACAACGTGTTAAAAATTGGTCGATTTGTGCTTTTGCCTGAGTTTGTGCTTTTTCAACAGCATCGCCACCCATTCCTAAACCTTCAGCATAAACAAATTCAACATCTGTAATACCAATGAAACCTAACATGATTTTCATATAAGCTGCAACTAGATCTGTTGCTGAACCCTGGTGAATACCACCTGAGGTTAAGATAACAAGTGCTTTTTTACCTTTAATTAAACCTTCAGGACCATTCTCTGTATATTGGAATGTTACGCGAGGGCGAGCAATGAAGTCAAAATAACTTTTCAATTGTGTTGGAATGTTAAAGTTATACATTGGTGCATTAATCACTACTAAATCACTATTTTTTAATTCCTCTACTAATGTATCAGATAGTGCTAATAGTGCTTTCTCTTCTTCATTTTTTGCTTCGCCTCGTAATGCGTTAGCTGTCACGCTATCAAAATGAGGTAGAACATTAGTAGCTAGATCACGCTCAACAATGTTTTTATTAGATAATTTAGAAGTTAAATAATTAGATAAGAGATTACTTTGTGAGTTTGTATCTAAAATACTTGATTTTAAAACTAAAATATTTTGCATTGAAAAATCCTTTTGCTATGTTGTTGTGGAGTCGGAGTTATTATAAATTTTATTATTTCATAATCAATAGTATAATTGGAAAAAAATTATCAACTTAAAGTAAAAAATAAGTCTTAAATTGCACTTTAACTTTAAAGTAAATGCATTATTATAACAAGCTTATTGCTACTCTGTAGAGGGAATATTATGTGGTCTGAAATTGCGGTTGGTTATGGCATTTTTATTTTAGAAATACTAACTATTTTATTAGTTATATTGGGTATTATATTGATGATTTTTACTTTAAAACAACATAAGAAAAAAACATCAGGTGAATTGAGTATTACGGATTTGTCTACAGAATATGAAGACAATACACAAAAATTACGTAATTTTCATCTAAGCGAAGACGATTTAAAAGATGTTGAAAAGGCAGAGAAAAAAGCCGAAAAAGAAAAGATAAAAGTTGAAAAAGAAAAACGTAAAAGAGGGGAGTTCATTAATGAGCGTAAACCTCATTTATATGTTTTAAATTTTAAAGGCGATATTTCTGCATCAGAAACGACAGCACTTCGTGAAGAAATTAGTGCGATTATTGGTGTGGCACAACCAGAAGATGAAGTGTTGTTACGTTTAGAAAGTCCTGGAGGAGTGGTACATGGATATGGATTAGCAGCCTCTCAATTAGCACGTTTGAAAAAACATAATATTAAATTAACTATTGCAGTAGATAAGGTGGCTGCAAGTGGTGGTTATATGATGGCCTGTGTGGCTGATAAAATTGTGGCCGCGCCGTTTGCTATTTTAGGATCTGTAGGTGTAGTAGCTCAAATTCCAAATATTCACCGTCTATTGAAAAAACATGATGTGGATGTAGATGTGATGACAGCTGGCGAATATAAACGTACAGTGACATTATTAGGTGAAAATACAGAAAAAGGCAAACAAAAATTCCAACAAGAATTGGAAGAAACTCACGATTTATTTAAACAATTCGTAGCACAAAATCGACCGCACTTAGATGTTAATAAAATAGCTACGGGTGAACATTGGTTTGGTCAACAAGCATTAGAACTTAATTTAGTAGATGAAATTGCGACAAGTGATGATCTTATCCTTGATGCGATTAAGACGAAGAAAGTGGTATCACTCAAATATCAAACTAAAAAATCTCTTATTCAAAAAATTGGTATGCAAGCAGAAGAAAGTGTAGATGGTGTATTATTGCGCTGGTTAAGTCGAAATAACAGACAGTTACTCTGATTGAATTATCTTTACATAACTTGACTAAAACCTAGGGGTAATTTGGTAAAAGCAGGAATTTAGTGATTTACTTTATATTCAATCGCCTTTACTATATAACTTCTAATTTTAAAAGAGTTTTGAGGTTGCTTACTTTGTAGTTTATTAAAGTAAGTATAAAAAATAAGACGATAATAATCTTTTAAAGTATAGCTTGCGATTCTTTGGAATAACAAATTTTAACAACAAAGGTAACGAAGGTAAAACATATGAAATTATCACGTTTATTATTAACAGCAGTTGCTGCAACTACATTAGTAGCTTGTGGAAATTTAAGTAAAGTTACAGATGAAGGTACATCGGATAATTTAGTTTGGCCTAAAATTGATGAGGCAGTATTCAACCATAGCGGAAGCGAATTTGGTTCTTGGCCAAACTGGGATAATGTTCGTATGGTTGAACGTGGTATGAACAAAGACCAACTTTATAATCTATTAGGCCGTCCACACTTCTCTGAAGGTTTATATGGTGTCCGTGAATGGGATTACGCATTTAACTACCGTGAAAATGGCATACATAAAATTTGTCAATACAAAGTTTTATTTGATAAAAATATGAACGCACAAAACTTCTTTTGGTATCCAAATGGTTGTAATGGTAACTCGTCATTCAGCTTAAGTGGTGACTTCTTATTTGATTTCGATAAAGATGCCTTAACAGCAAAAGGTAAAGAGGTTGTTGATAGTGTAGCAACTCAATTAAAATCATCTGGAGCAAAAGAAGTAAAAGTTGCTGGTTTCACAGACCGCTTAGGTTCAGCAGCATACAACTTAGATCTTTCTCAACGTCGTGCGAACCGTGTTAAAGCACGTTTAATCGAACAAGGTGTGAATGCAAATATTAATGCTGTAGGTTATGGTAAGGCTCAGCAAGTTAAAGCTTGTGAAGAATACCCATTCGGTAAACAATTAAAAGACTGTTTACGTCCTAACCGTCGCGTAGAAATTACGGCATCAGGCACTGTATTAAAACAACTTGATACAGGTACAAACGGTGGTGCAGGTAAAACAGGTCCAGCACCATTATATCAAAAATAATTTAGTGAAATAATCTAATATAAAAGGGGCTTAACTGTAAGCCCCTTTCTTTTTTAATTTAATGTTTGTTATAGTGACAATATTTTCTCAATATAGGTTTTTGTTAGTGCTACATAATGTTTATGGAAGCGGTGGCTAAAGTTAAGTAAATAATAAAGCTGATAAACTGGTTTTCTATCAAGATACGCCTCATCAATTGGATAAGTGCGGTCATAATTTTCATAGAATTCTTTTGGAAATGGTTCAAATAATTCTGTGAAAGCTAAATCGCATTCTCTATCTCCCCAATAGCAAGCCGGATCATAAGTCACAATTTCACCTTTTACAGTTGCGCAGTTCTCGATCCATAAGTTACCGTGTAAGAGAGAAGGTGCTGGTTTATGTTTAGCTAATAAACTAGCAACTTTATTTACGATTAAATCGATATCACCAAAATCGAGCTCTTTTTCTTTACATAACTGCAACTGCCAGCCGATACGCTGTTCACTGAAGAAGGTTGCCCAATTAGTTTTCCATTCATTAGGTTGATATTCAGGGCCGAGCCAAGTATCAAAATCGAATCCATAATTTTCAGAACCTTTAATCTGATGGAGTAATGCTAATTTATGACCAAATTCTGCCATATATTTAGTATAGTTGCTTTTATCCATTTCGAGTGCTTCAAGTAATAAAAAGCTTTCTGAAATAGAACAACCTACGCCATATACAGTAGGCACTTTAATAGTATTGGTTTTTGCTAATAAGGCGAGCTGATCAGCTTCAGCTCGGAACATTGATCTAAATTTTTTATCATTCATTTTCACAAAAACTGGTTGGATGCCATCATCAATAATCCAAGCGTTGTGCATTTCACCCGTATGAATTTGTTCTTTATGTTTAATAAAGTAATAAGCACCGAATTGATCTGCTAGTACTTGAGAAATATGTTTCCACATAGCGCCTCCGACGATTGATAACGGTTGTTTTTATAGTCTAAAAGATTGTTAAAAAAATACTGTGATTGAAGTCAAAAAATTTTTAAATCACAATGAAAAATACTAAGAATAAGAAGGAATATTTTTTATATCTACGTTGTGTAAACGGTTTCAAGTGTGATCTAGGTTGTAAATTTGAAAAAACACTGTTGTAAAATTGTTAATATTGTGTGATTTTTATTCTGCCTTTTATCTTTCTCTATTCATCAGGAGAACTTGTATGTTTGGAAATCCAACAATAATGACGTTTACTATTTATATCATTGGTATGTTACTTATTGGCTTTATTGCATATCGTTATACACAAAACTTGTCTGATTATATTCTCGGAGGTCGTCGTTTAGGCAGTTTTGTAACAGGTTTATCCGCTGGTGCATCAGATATGTCAGGTTGGCTATTAATGGGATTACCCGGTGCTGTTTATGCCGCAGGACTTGTAGAGGGATGGATTGCAATTGGTTTGACCATTGGAGCTTATTTAAACTGGTTATTTGTTGCGGGTCGATTACGTGTTTATACTGAATTTAACCAAAACTCACTTACACTTCCTGAGTATTTTCACCATCGTTTTAATGATAGTTCCAAAATTTTAAAAATTATTTCAGCAACAATTATTCTCTTTTTCTTTGCGATTTATTGTGCTTCAGGTGTTGTTGCAGGTGCTCGTTTATTTGAAAACTTGTTTGAAGTGCCTTACCAAACTGCACTTTGGTATGGTGCATTAGCCACAATTGCTTATACTTTCATTGGTGGTTTTTTAGCGGTGAGTTGGACTGATACTGTTCAAGCAACACTAATGGTCTTTGCATTATTCTTAACACCAATTTTCGTATTAATTCACCTTGGTGGGTTTGAAGCTACGCATAGCGTATTAATGCAAGCAAGCGAAGCCGCAGGACGTGATTTTACTGACTTATTCACTGGAACCAGCTTTATTGGTTTATTAAGTTTATCTGCTTGGGGATTAGGTTATTTTGGTCAGCCACACATTTTAGCACGCTTTATGAGTGCGAAAGATGCGCATTCTTTAGTAAATGCACGCCGTATTAGTATTATGTGGATGATTATCTGCTTATTCGGTGCGGTAGGTATTGGTTTCTTTGGCCAAGCTTATTTCTTCTCTAACCCACAAGTTGCAGGAATAGTGAATGCGAATAATGAACAGGTCTTTATTGAGTTGGCTAAGTTACTATTTAACCCTTGGATTGCGGGTATTTTACTTTCTGCGATTTTAGCTGCAGTAATGAGTACATTAAGTTGCCAATTATTGATTTGTTCAAGTGCGATTACAGAAGACTTTTATAAAGGTATGATTCGCCCAAATGCGTCCCAAAAAGAATTAGTTTGGTTGGGTCGCTTAATGGTATTAGTTGTTGCTGTAATTGCAATTTATTTAGCACAAGACCCGAAAAGTAAAGTATTAGGTTTAGTTTCTTACGCTTGGGCTGGTTTCGGTTGTGCTTTTGGTCCCGTAGTTATCTTGTCATTATTCTGGAAACGGATGAATACAGCAGGTGCATTAGCTGGTATGTTAACAGGTGCACTGGTTGTAGTATTTTGGAATGATGTTGTGCCAAACAGTGGCATTTATGAAATGATCCCAGGCTTTATTTTAGCTTGTGTGGCGATTGTGGTTGTTTCTCTAATCACTCCTGCTCCGACAAAAAATGTGGTATCGAATTTTGAGCAAGCAGCTGAAGCTTATCTAGCTCAGAAATAATTGAGAGCGGTGTTTTACACCGCTTTTCTACGATTAACGTTAGTTTGTGAGACAAAATTATGAGTTATCAATTATTACCTAAATTAGTTTCTGTGCGAGAACAACTAAGTAAAAATTATCGTATTGATGAACCCACATTAATGGAACATTTGTTTTCCTTCGCAGAAATAGATTCCCATCTTCAATCTCAAATCCAACAACTTGCTCGTAAACTTGTTGAAAATGTACGTAGCTCACGTAAAAACGCCAGTGGTGTAGATGCATTAATGCATGAGTTTTCTTTATCAAGTGAAGAGGGTGTGGCGTTAATGTGCTTAGCAGAGGCATTATTGCGTATTCCAGACAAAGCGACGGCAGATAAATTAATTCGTGACAAAATTTCAAAAGGTAACTGGCGTGCACATATTGGGCAAAGCCCATCCATGTTTGTAAATGCAGCCGCTTGGGGGTTATTACTCACAGGTAAGCTGGTTTCAACTCATAGCGAAAAACAATTGTCATCGAGTTTAACTAAATTGATCGCTAAAGGTGGAGAACCTTTAATTCGTAAAGGAGTAGAGGTCGCAATGCGTTTATTAGGTAAACAATTTGTGACTGGTGAAACTATTGAAGATGCAATCAAAAATGGTGAAAAACGTTTCCAACAAGGATTCCGTTATAGCTACGATATGTTAGGCGAGGCGGCTTTAACAGAAGAAGATGCAGATCGATACTATCAAGATTATATTAATTCGATTCACGTTGTAGGTAAAAGCGCTAAAGGACAAGGCGTTTATAATTCCTCTGGAGTATCGATTAAATTATCAGCCATTCACCCACGTTATAGCTTATCACAACATCAACGCGTGATTGATGAACTTTATCCAAAAGTAAAATATCTTTTTTTATTAGCAAAACAATATGACATTGGTTTAAATATTGATGCAGAAGAAGCTGATAGACTGGAAACTTCATTTGATCTAGTTGACCGTTTGTTAACTGAACCAGAATTAGCAGGCTTCAATGGCGTGGGTTTAGTTGTTCAGGCTTATCAAAAACGCTGTTTCTTTGCGATTGACTATTTAATTGAACAAGCACGTAAACATCAACGAAAAATCATGGTGCGCTTAGTGAAAGGAGCCTATTGGGACAGTGAAGTTAAACGTGCTCAAGCAGATGGCGCAGAGGGATATCCAGTCTTTACACGAAAAGTACATACTGACGTCTCTTATGTCGCTTGTGCAAAAAAATTACTGGGTGCACAAGATGTGATTTATCCACAATTTGCAACACATAATGCGCAATCACTTGCTACAATTTACCATTTAGCGAAAGGTAAGCATTTTGAATTCCAATGTTTACACGGAATGGGTGAAACCTTATATGACCAAGTGGTGGGTAAAGATCATTTAAACGTGCAGTGCCGTATTTATGCGCCAGTTGGCTCTTATAAAACGCTTTTAGCTTATTTAGTCCGCCGTTTGTTAGAAAATGGTGCAAATAGCTCATTTGTGAACCATATTGTTGATGACACTATTCCTGTTGATTCGTTGATTATTGATCCTGTTGTGAAAGCGAAAGAAACAGCAGGCACAATGCATCCGAAAACACCTTTACCACAAAAATTATTTGGTGAAGAACGAGCAAACTCAAAAGGCTATGATTTGACAGATGCATTAAAATTAACCGAATTACAGACCGCACTTTCTCACTTACAAAACACGCACTATGTTGCCTATCCATTGTTAGATGAAAAATCGGAAGCTAAAGGCGAAGTGCGACAAGTCTTTAACCCTGCAGAAACCACAATGCTTGTGGGTGAAGTGTTTGACGCCACAGAAGTAGATGTTGAAAGAGCTTTTGAGATAGCTAGTGCGCACAAAGAAAATTGGGCTGCAACGCCAGTCGAAGAGCGGTCAAAAATTTTAGAGAAAATGGCTGATCTTATGGAACAAAATATGTCACAGCTATTTGATCTTGCAGTGCGTGAAGCGGGTAAAACCTTAAATAATGCAATTGCCGAAGTTCGTGAGGCTGTGGATTTTTGTCGTTATTATGCACAAGAAGCACGCAAACTATGTACTGAAAATAAACCGAGAGGCATTGTAGTGGCGATTAGCCCTTGGAACTTCCCATTAGCAATCTTTACTGGTGAAGTTTCTTCTGCCTTAGTGACCGGCAATGTGGTGATCGCAAAACCTGCAGAACAAACCTCATTAATAGCTCATTTCGCAGTGAAACTCTTCCAACAAGCTGGCTTACCAGTGGGCGTATTACAATGCTTATGCGGTTCAGGCAAAGTAGTTGGTGAAAAATTAGTGTCAGATCCTCGTGTAGATGGGGTTATTTTTACTGGTTCAACAGATACGGCAAGACGTATTAACCGCAATCTTGCAAAACAACAGAAACTAGTTCCACTCATTGCAGAAACTGGGGGGCAAAATGCAATGATAGTGGATAGTTCAGCTTTAGCGGAACAAGTAGTGGTAGATGTAATTAGTTCTGCTTTTGACTCGGCAGGGCAACGTTGTTCTGCGCTACGTGTATTATATATACAAAATGATATTGCTTCATCAATGTTAACGATGTTGAAAGGTGCTATGGCAGAATTACAAGTAGGTAAACCACAGTCTTTGAATACAGATGTTGGTCCTGTGATTGATAGAACCGCTCAAGCCCGTTTATTGCAACATATTGATGAAATTAGCAAAATTGCGAAGGATAAATTCCAAGTATCTATCGATCCTGAAATAAATAAAAATGGTATTTTTGTGTCACCAACTTTATTTGAAATTGATAGTATTCATCACTTAAAACAAGAAGTATTTGGACCTGTTCTACACGTTATTCGTTTCGAAGAAAAAGATTTACATAAAGTCATTGATGAAATTAACTCAAGTGGATTCGGCTTAACAAGTGGTATTCACAGCAGAATTGATGAAACCATTAACAATTGGTTAGAAGGAGTAAAAGCAGGTAACTTGTATGTCAACAGAAATACGGTAGGCGCAGTTGTAGGTGTTCAGCCATTTGGTGGTCGAGGCTTGTCTGGAACGGGACCGAAAGCGGGTGGCCCATTCTATTTACAACGCCTAATGCATACCTCAGAATGGAAACTTTCTCATCTCATTTTAGGTAAACCTGTCAATTTATCTGCATTGGCAACAAAAGTGCGGTCAATTTTTGATAAGAATCAGCAAGATGAATTATTGGAAATTCTACGTCAATTGGAATACAAATCACCGCTTAATCACAGGTTCAATATGAAAGGCATTACAGGTGAGGACAACTGTTTGCGCTTTGAACCACGCAATTACATTGCAATTGGAGAAGGTGATTTATTGTCACAAATGAAAGCACTTATTGCAATTAGCGCTGCGGGAGCTAGAGCAGTCGTTAGCCCTGATTCAGAATTGGCTAAATATCAAAGTCGTTTGGTGGAGTATTTGTATGTTACCGAATTAAGCCAATTTAATAATGTTGGATTAATGGTTGTCTTATCTCCAATTTCAGCACAGCAGAAAATAAATTATGCCGAAAGGGATGGTCAAATTTTAACTTATGTTGAGAATCTTTCTTTAGCTCTATCAGTATTTCCGCTTATTTATGAGAAATCAATTAGTGTAAATACAACAGCTGCAGGTGGCAATACAAGCCTTATGGCAGAGGTTGATTAGCTAAAACGTTTAACCTTTAAATAAGTCAAAAAGTGAGCAATTTGCTCACTTTTATTATTATAATTTTAAGATTAAGCTATCAAAAAAACAAAAATCGTTTTATCATATAGACATTTTGTATGAATAATAGAGTTGTTTGATGACCCAGAAAATGAAATATGATTATCCCTATTTTAGAGTAATTTTTGGATTTCCTAGTGTTGCGTTTGTACTTCCTATCTTGATTCAATTACTTTTATTTAGAGACTACAGTCTTTGGGTGTCGGGTATGGAAACTATCGCTGCATTACTATCTGCACTAGTTTGTTGTTGGCGTAGATATACTCAAGATAATATCTACATTGTTTTGATTTGTCATACAATATTTGTATATTTATCTCTATTATTTTCTTATAACGATATATATATGGCACTATTCATTCTTATTCCATTTGGTATTTTAGGATTTATTATTGCATTTACAAATATTGTTTTCCTCCTGCCAGATTCTAATGATAGAAAATAAATTTGAACGAAGAACAGCCTACTTGATAGGCTTTTTTTATAATAAGAGTTTTTTATACTAATTATAGGGCTCATCTCATATATCTTAAGATTATTTATAGCAGTCTTTTTAGCTATTTTGTCATCCTTCCAAGTGCTACTTTTCCTATATACGTATTTGTATATAATTAAACTTACGTTTTATAACCCTAAAACTTTCAAAGTGCGGTCTGTTTTTTATGAAGTTTTCACGATAGTGTTTATAGTGTCTTATTGATGAATAATAGTAGATGATAAACAAAGTATTTTATATATAACAAGTGAGCTTTATTTCTGAGGAAGGTATGAATATGGTGAAAAAGATAACTTATCTATTGGGATTGTGCTTATTAACCTCTTTTGGCGCGAATGCCACCCCTTTAGAAGAAAAACAACGTGCTTTGGCAAATTTGCAAGCTTCACGAGAATATATGGAAAAAATAGCGAACAGCGATTCGCTCACGCCCTTAGAATTTGTCCCGCAACAGCCTCAAAATGTATTTAATCCGGCAGATAAACATAATTTTGTTGCACTTTCGAACCAAATTGAAATTGATATCAACCAATTACAAAGTTTTTTTACTCAAAAACAATCAACCATCACATTTAAAGGATCTTATTATTTTCTGAATATTCCGAAAGAATCGGCCAAATTAGCGGAATTACTTGGGTTAGAAATGGATTATTTTATGCAAAATCCACAATTGCACCCCCTTTTTACACCAACAAGTATTGAATTCACCGACGGAACTCAAGAAACTCATTTTGACTATTTTTCACCTTCAAAAATTTTTGAAGATAAAAATCTTGATGGCGAATTATTTGAGCATTATTTATCTGAAATTGAGAAAGCAGTTTATGCAACAAAAGATAGTGAATACACACAAGTTGCGTTTGATGTATACAAACCCATAAAACAAATTTCTTTTCAGGTAGAGTTACCATTAACACAATATAAATCCTACTTAGTTAAAGATATTCCTATGACAATTCACTCCCAATTAGGGGATATAAAACTTATGAAAATTATTGGCAATGCGGTGGTATATCGTTTACCAACGGAAATGGTTGAAAATGTGATTGTTCATGGAATATATCAAGATGGTAGAGCATTATCCGGTATTAATTTAAAAACAGAACCATTATTAACTGAAAGTGAAAAGTTATATCATCGCCAATTAGCGAATTTGTTTAAAGAAGCGCATCATCAAGTTACTCAAGGCAAAATTAAAGCCGAAGAAAGTGCAATCAGACAATTTTTCCAAACTCGCCAGCCATTTCCACCTGAAGTTGATGAGAAAAAACGTTATACGCAGGTTACTCGTTATTATACCGGCGATGTATCACAAGTCGTTTTTCAAGTACCAGAGAAAACAGAAAAACGGAAATTTGATGTAGTCTATTCTTTTTAGCTTAAAGTTCTTCAACGAGAGCTCAGAGAAAAGAAGTTATCTAATAATAAGAATTTGAGCAATGAAAAGATACAAGGGGTACAGTCTGTCTCCTAAATTGAATATACAGCTATATCATTTCAAATCAATATGATTTTTCTTGCTGACTTTCATTTATCTTTTCTAAAAACAAACCGCACTTTATTCCTAAAGTGCGGTATTTTTTACAAATTTTTTAATCTTCTAGCTTAGTGCCATAGAAGTAGCTATAACCAAATGGGCTTTGTTTATAGTCTTTCACGCGAGGGCTAAGAGCCGTGTTAGTGATTGAGTGTGCAATAGTGATCCAAGGGGCTTGTTCCTTCGCAATCACTTGAGCTTTTTTGTATAGCTCTGCTCGTTCCGCTTGGCTAGATAAGCTAATCGCTTTATTTAATAATGCATCAAATTCAGCGTTGCTCCAGCGTGCGTAGTTGCTATTGCCAATATTTTCACTGCCTAATAGTGGCGATAAGAAGTTATCAGGATCGCCATTATCACCTGACCAACCGTAAGTGCCAGCGGTGAGCTCGCCTGCCTTGGTGCGTTTAATGTAATCACCCCACTCGTAGCTGACTAATTTTGCTTTCACTCCAGCTTTTGCCCAGTCGCTTTGGATGACTTCTGCCATACGGCGAGGGTTTGGATTGGAAGAACGTACTACAGGCTGTACCCAAATTTCAGTTTCAAAGCCGTTTGGATAACCTGCTTCAGTTAAAAGCTTTTTCGCTTTTTCGATATCAAAAGGATAGTCTTGAATGGCATCATTATAGCTCCAAATAGTTGGTGGCAAGATATTCTTCGCTATTACGCCAGCACCTTGATAAACAACGTCGATAATAGCTTGTTTATCTGTCGCATAGTTTAATGCTTGACGGACTTTCACATTATCAAATGGTGGTTTTTCAGTATTAAATGCGACATATGCAATATTTAAGCCTTCTTTTGACATTAATTGCACTTTAGGATCGTCTTTCATTTTGGCTAAATCAGCAATATTAGGGAAATCGATCATGTGGCAACTACCAGCTTGTAATTTTGCATAGCGAGTGCTTGCATCAGGCACGATATCAAAAATTAAGCGGTCAATTTCTGCTTTCGGTTTCCAATATTCTGGGTTGGCTAAGAAACGGATTTTTTGCTCAAGTTGATAGCCTGTAAAGATGAAAGGACCCGTACCAATTGGTGTTGTATCGATTTTTTCAGGTGTACCTGCTTTCATCATTTTGTCAGCATATTCAGCAGAGTAGATCGAGATAAAATCCATTCCTAAACTGGCTAAAAATGTAGCATCGGGTTTGTTCAATGTAATTTTAACGGTGTAATCATCAACTTTTTCAACGGATTTCAACAGCTTTGGAAACTTCATCGCATTGAAGTAGGGATAAGTGCCTTTGGATACAGAATGATAAGGGTGAGTTTTATCTAATTGTCGATGGAAAGAGAAAATTACGTCATCAGCATTAAATTCTCGACTTGGTTGATATTCTTTTGTTGTATGGAATTTAACCCCTTTGCGTAAATTAAAGGTGTAAGTTAAGCCATCATCACTAATTTGCCAGTTTTCGGCAAGGGCCGGCTCAATATCTGTTGAACCACGTTTAAACTCAATCAAACGATTATAGACTTGTTGTGAGCTGGCATTATAAGAAATACCTTCCATAATGAGTGCTGGGCTAAAGCTACTTGGCGCACGGCTTACGCAGTTAATAAAGGTTTTATTAGCAGCTTGAGCGGTGTTAATGGCAAGTAAGCCTGCCGCAATTAAAGAAAGTTTTGTGGTTAATTTCATTGAGCCTCCTCGTTGTGAAATAGCGCTTCAGCAATATAAAGGGCTATATTAAAATAACTTGATAGAATGGACAAAAGAACTTCGGGTTTTAATTTATAACGACTTGCTATAAATGTGAACGATTAATTATAGTTAAATCACCAAAATGTGGAATTATCGACAATCTTTGTTTGATTTGTTCAAATCTAAATCGCCAATCAAAATGAAATATGCTAGAATTTTCTACCGCACTTTTGTCTTATTCAGAGTAGGAATGAGCCTAAAGTGCGGTTTATTTTTGAGAAATTTTAGTCAAAACAAGTAACCTCTCGTATGGGTTACCACTGTAAAGGAAAATGTATGCCTATTATTACTTTGCCTGACGGTTCACAGCGTCAGTTTGAACAACCTGTTTCTGTGATGGATGTTGCAGCTAGCATTGGTGCTGGTCTTGCAAAAGCTTGTATTGCTGGTCGAGTGAATGGCGAGCGTAAAGATGCTTGTGACGTTATCACAAATGACAGTAGCCTAGAGATTATTACCGCAAAAGATGAAGACGGTTTAGAAATCATTCGTCACTCTTGTGCGCACTTATTGGGTCACGCAATTAAGCAATTATTCCCAAATGTGAAAATGGCGATTGGTCCAACAATCGAGAACGGTTTTTATTATGATGTTGATTTAGACCGCTCTTTAACGCAAGAAGATTTAGATGCGTTAGAAAAACGTATGCTTGATCTAGCTAAAACTAATTATGATGTAGTGAAAAAAGTGGTGAGTTGGCAGGAGGCTCGTGATACTTTTGAACAACGTAGTGAGCCATATAAAATGGCAATTTTAGATGAAAACATTGCTCGTTGTGACACACCTGCACTTTATCATCACGAAGAATATATCGATATGTGTCGAGGTCCACATGTACCAAATATGCGTTTTTGTCATCATTTCAAATTGATGAAAGTGGCAGGGGCATACTGGCGTGGTGACAGTAAAAATAAAATGTTACAGCGTATCTATGGTACA
Source organism: Pasteurella dagmatis (assembly GCF_900186835.1). Lineage (NCBI taxonomy): Bacteria > Pseudomonadati > Pseudomonadota > Gammaproteobacteria > Pasteurellales > Pasteurellaceae > Pasteurella > Pasteurella dagmatis. Next base: position 828,201 of record NZ_LT906448.1, on the reverse strand, counting down.
GCTTGGGCTGATAAAAAGCAGCTAAGCGAATATTTAACGCGTTTAGAAGAAGCGGCAAAACGTGACCACCGTAAAATTGGTAAAGCATTAGATTTATATCATATGCAAGAAGAGGCTCCGGGCATGGTGTTTTGGCACAATGACGGTTGGACAATTTTCCGCGAACTTGAAACTTTTGTTCGTACTAAATTAAAAGAATACGATTATCAGGAAGTAAAAGGTCCATTTATGATGGATCGCGTGTTGTGGGAAAAAACAGGTCACTGGCAAAACTACGGTGACTTAATGTTCACGACACAATCAGAAAATCGTGAATATGCGATCAAACCAATGAACTGTCCAGGTCACGTTCAAATTTTTAATCAAGGTTTGAAATCATATCGTGATTTACCAATCCGTATGGCTGAATTTGGTTCTTGTCATCGTAATGAACCGTCTGGTTCACTACACGGTTTAATGCGTGTACGAGGTTTCACTCAAGATGATGCACACATTTTTTGTACTGAAGATCAAATTGAAAGCGAAGTAACCTCTTGTATCAAAATGGTTTATGACATTTATAGCACTTTTGGTTTTGAGAATATTCAGGTGAAACTGTCAACTCGTCCAGAAAAACGTATTGGTGCAGATGAAATGTGGGAGCGTGCAGAAGCTGGTCTTGCAGCAGCATTAGCACATAACGGTCTTGAGTATGAAATTCAAGAAGGTGAGGGGGCATTCTATGGTCCGAAAATTGAATTTGCATTACGTGATAGTTTAGATCGTGAGTGGCAGTGCGGTACAATTCAGTTAGACTTTGCATTACCAGGTCGCTTAAATGCATCTTATGTTGCAGAAGATAACGATCGCCGTACTCCAGTAATGATTCACCGCGCGATTTTAGGTTCGATTGAGCGTTTTATTGGTATTATTACTGAAGAATACGCAGGTTTCTTCCCAGCATGGTTAGCACCAACACAAGCAGTCGTGATGAATATTACTGATTCACAATCTGAATATGTACAAAAAGTGGTGAAGACTTTATCTGACGCAGGTCTACGCGTGAAATCAGATTTACGTAACGAAAAAATTGGCTTTAAAATCCGCGAACATACCTTACGCCGTGTTCCATATATGCTCGTTTGTGGTGATAAAGAAATTGAAGCGGGCAAGGTGGCAGTTCGTACTCGTAAAGGTGCAGACCTTGGCACATTCACTATTGAAGAATTTTTAGATATTCTGAAAAAACAAGTTCGCCTTCGTGAACTAAAATTGTTTGGCGAAGAGTCGTAATTTCATAATTCATTAAAAACACCGTTTGTATAAAGATAAACGGTGTTTTTTTATGGAAAACAGAGAGTACTGTTTATTCACGATGTGATACTTTTATTTTTAAGTGAACGATACCCTTCAAATTTTAGACACAAAAAGCCGTTATTAAAACGGCTTTGGGTTATATAAAGATTAGGTTATTTATTAGAATTTAAAACCAATAGAGAAGCGTAGTGCATCATTTTTGTATGAGTGATATCCTGACTCATATTCTTCTCCGTTGTAAATACCTATAACATTGATAGAAGAATTGGTGTGATAATATCCAATATCAACTAAGAATGACTTGTACTCTATACCCATGCCTAAACCCCAATAAAGTCCATTTTTAATTTTTAGATTAAATATTCTAGAATAACTTAGGATAGGGGAGGAATCTTTTATATCGTATGTAGTATTATTACGTATTTTATTAAAGGAATAACCTAAATTACCATTGAAATACAATGTTGTATTTTGGTTAAGAGGATAATTCTGTTTAAGGGCTAAATAAACAGGAATAGAGGAATAGCGATTTATTTTGAATTTTTCTGTAACAGTACGAGTAGCATTATTGTTTGGATAAGCTGTGTTTGGAAAAGTTGCAGAAGCTGTATGATTGAATCCTTTACGTTTAATATAACCTATCCCAACACCAATTTCTGTTTGGGGTAATATGTTATATGTAGATTCTAAAAAAATGCTTGGTGAGAATGTATTTTTCTTTGATGTGATAGCGGTAGTATTAAGAAAATGATTTCTTATTGAAGGTGCTATTTCTACTGACTCAAAACGAGAAGTCAAATCAATCCCTGCTTTGCCATAAAAATTAAATTGACCAGTTTGTGCTATTGCAAAAGCAGGAAGAACTGACAATGTTGTTAAAAGTAATGTGTTAATTTTCATAATAACGTTCCATGTGTGGCAATAATAAACTAATGATTTACTAGGTAAATTTACCTTTGTATATAGTAATGAGTAGGAAGTTAGAAGTAAAGTATATTATTGTTTAACATTCATCTTCATAAGTATCTTGTTTCAACTTTCCAGCTTTTACTTCATTTTCTCTTAATATAAGCCAACCTTTAGCAATGGTTGAAAGAGTAAACTCTTTCTTTTGTAGTTTTTGTTGTGCGACTTTCAGTTTATGGTCTTGTGGAACTATATCTTTAGATAATAAAGCACGATATTCATCTCTCTTATTTCTCGCATCAGAAAGCAATATCTCTGGATAATAACCTAAGCTCATAAACGTTTTTTTGAGAATGGTCTGTAGTATTGGAAATGCTATATTTTTTCGAGTTGCTTTTTCTAACAAAAAAGAACTTTGACCATCTGATAGGGAATAGTCTTTTACTTTAGCGTTGTTTATCTCTATTACTGTGTTTCGCTGAAATTTTGGGCTTTTGGGGATGGTTTTGGAAAGTGAAATGGTGCTATATTGGTACTCGAACAATGGGAGAGAATAGAATACAAACTCACCTTTACCCCGCTTATTTAGCTTATGCCGCAGCATATAATTTAAAAGAGCTTGGTTTAAATACTTTTGTTGCAGGTATTGAACAGGCAATAAAATAACATGGTAATGAGCATCCATTTAAAAAAGATAAAGTAAGAGAGGGAATGAGAACAAATATTCATTTTAGAGATTTTAATGTTTTCTTTACTGATGTAATGAAGAAATAAATAGAAATCGAAAAGGAATAAAGGGGCAAATAGCCCCTTTTCTTGCTTATGTGAACACTTGTTGTGAAGACTTAAAATAAGTCTTCACACTATAACATATTGATTTATAGATAAAAATGATGACTATGAAGAGGTGAAGACTATTTTTATAAATTTTTACGCACAGCACACTTTATTTGTTATTTAGGAGAACATTTTTCTACATAGTCGCCCCAAAGTTGCATCACTGGTCGCCTTAATTCTATATATTTAGCCCTGTTATATGCTCGACTCGTTTTATCTCCTACTCGATGTGCTAAACAAGTTTCAGCTAATCTAAAATCTACATTCTGATCTTCTAAATAAGTTCTACCGATAGAACGCAAGCCATGTGAATCTTGTTTACCTTGATAACCAATATCACGTAGCGCTTTAGTAATAGTTTCTTTACTCATAGAGCGATTAGGCAAACTATAATGAGGGAAAACATATTTACACACACCAGTAATAGGTTTTAATTCTTGGAGAATTGATATCATTTGGCTAGAGAGTGGCACGGTGTGATCAAATTGTCCCTGTCTAGTTTTCTTCATTTTTATAGCTGGAATAACCCATAACTTTTTATCAAAATCAATTTCAGACCATTCTGCACTTACCGCCTCCGCTGGTCTTACCATAGATAGTAATTGCCAGCGGAATAATACTTTTGTTAAGTAATCCCTATTTGATTCCTGAAAATCTTTTAGTAGCGTTGCTAACTCTTTGTAGGAGATAGCTGGATGATTTGTTTGTTCTTCTTTGTGATAAGCATCAGAGGCTTTTACACAGCTATTGAAGGGTAAAAGTCCAATAGTGACAGCGTAATTTAAGATCTGATTAGTAAGGTTGATTATTCTATGAAGTGTATCGTTGAACCCTTGTTCATTAAGTGGTTTTACGGCATCAATCAAAATAGGTGAAGTAATTTGATCAATAGGATAATGCCCCAGAATTGGGAATAAATGGTTTTCTAGTCGTTTCCAGTTTTTTTCCATGGTCAAAGGCTCAACCTCTTTGGATCTTTTTTCTTTCCAGCGGTGAGCAATGTTTAAAAGCGTATTTGTGTTTTCTGCTTGTTGTTTTAATTCTTGTTCTTGCTTGTGAAGTTGTGGATCAATGCCTTGTGCGAGTAGCGCTCTATATTCTTCACGTTTAGCACGAGCTTGGGCGATGGTTAAATTAGGATAAGCACCTAAGCTAAATTTAGCTCTCTTTTTTGTTATGGGTCTATAGTAGTTAAATTGCCAAGTTTTAACTCCACTAGGCATAATCAATAAGAATAAGCCGTTACCATCAGTTAAGGTATAAGGTTTATCTCTTGCTTTAGCTTTATTAACTTCTGTATTGGTAAGTGGTTTAGTTGTTCTAGCCATAAATTCTCCCTTTTATAGTAACTATGAAAAGATAGTATTTTTGCCGTAGTTACTAAGATAGTTACTAAAATAGCTGATTAAATACGTTTTAAAGCGTTTAGTGGTGAGGGGTAGAATATAAGAAAAATGCTGTTTTATCTAGTATTTATAAGGCTTTTTGATGAGTTATGAGGAGGTATGAAAGGGAGAGATGGTGCAACTAGCTGGACTCGAACCAGTGACCCCCACCATGTCAAGGTGGTGCTCTAACCAACTGAGCTATAGTTGCACTTGAAAAGTGTGGGAATCATATAAGTTTTTTTTTGACAAAACAAGACTTTTTTTCGTTTTAATTATTGAATGTCAAAAAAATAGGCATTTTCCCTTATCTAAAATGGGTATTTTCAAATTTGTGATCTCGATCTAATTTTATTTTAGGCGTATAATATGACCAGTTTTTTCTCAACCTGAATAGGTTAAGAATTCGGGAACAATAATTGTGTATCATAAATAATTTTACGGAGTAGGTAATGTCTAGAAGACTAAGAAGAACAAAGATTGTATGTACGATGGGACCATCAACAGATCGTGGTAATAATTTAGAAAAAATCATTGCTGCTGGTGCAAACGTTGTGCGTATGAACTTCTCTCACGGTTCACCTGAAGATCATATGGGGCGTGCGGAACGTGTACGTGAAATTGCAAAAAAATTAGGTAAAACAGTTGCAATTCTTGGTGATTTACAAGGTCCTAAAATTCGCGTTTCTACTTTTAAAGACGGCAAAATTTTCTTAAATATTGGTGATAAATTTATCCTTGATGCTGAATTGCCAAAAGGTGAAGGCTCACAAGAAAGCGTTGGTTTAGATTACAAAACATTACCACAAGATGTTGTTCCTGGTGATATTTTATTATTAGATGATGGTCGCGTTCAATTAAAAGTATTATCAACAGAAGGTGCAAAAGTATTTACTGAAGTTACAGTTGGTGGACCTTTATCAAATAATAAAGGTATTAATAAGTTAGGCGGTGGTTTGTCTGCTGATGCATTAACTGAAAAAGATAAAAACGATATCTTATTAGCTGCGAAAATTGGTGTTGATTACTTAGCTGTCTCTTTCCCTCGTTCTAGTGCTGACTTAAATTATGCACGTGAGCTTGCTGAAGCAGCTGGCTTAAAAGCAAAAATTGTAGCTAAAGTAGAGCGAGCAGAAACAGTTGCAACAACAGAAGCAATGGACGACATCATTTTAGCATCAGACGTAATTATGGTTGCTCGTGGTGACTTAGGAGTTGAAATTGGTGATCCTGAATTAGTTGGTGTACAGAAAAAATTAATTCGTCGAGCTCGCCAATTAAACCGCGTTGTAATTACAGCGACTCAAATGATGGAGTCAATGATCAGCAACCCAATGCCAACACGAGCAGAAGTAATGGACGTTGCGAACGCTGTATTAGATGGTACAGATGCTGTAATGCTTTCTGCTGAAACAGCAGCAGGTCAATATCCATCAGAAACAGTATCTACAATGGCGAAAGTATGTTTGGGTGCAGAAAAAATGCCTAGTATTAACGTATCTCGTCACCGTATGGAAATCCAATTTGATTCAATCGAAGAGTCTGTTGCAATGTCTGCGATGTATGCAGCTAACCATATGAAAGGTGTAGCAGCAATTATCGCAATGACACATACTGGCCGCACAGCATTATTAATGTCACGCATTAGTTCAGGTTTACCAATCTTTGCATTATCTCGTAACCAAGATGCCTTGAATTTATGTGCATTATATCGTGGTGTGACACCTATTTACTTTGATGATATCAGCCGTACTTCAAAAGGTGCAGCATTAGCAATCCAACTATTGAAAGAGAAAGGTTTCTTAGTATCTGGTGATTTAGTCTTATTAACACAAGGTGATGAATTATTAGCAAGTGGTACAAATACTTGCCGTACACTTGTTGTTGAGTAATCTGTTCTTTGAGTAATAAAAACGGTGTCTAACTTAAATTAGACACCGTTTTTTATTCCATTTTATAAATTTATTAGTAATTTTTGACCGCACTTTGCACTTTCATACACTTTTTCAATGAGTTGTAACACAATATACGCTTGTTGCGCTGTCACTTTTAACGGTAAATCATTACAAATACTGTCGTAAATATTATTGTAATATGCTTGATAATTACCTAACTCTGGTTCAATTTTTTTTCTTATAACTTCATTTTCAATTTCAGTATGTAAAATACCCCATTGCTCTTGCGGAAGTTTATTCCAATTGCCTTTAGGCTCTATACCCTTAATCAGTAACGCTTCTTGATTATCCACTTTAGGTTGCAAATACGAGCCTTTTTTACCTTGCAATATAATATGTGGAGCAGATTCTCGCGCAAACTTTGTTGCAGACATAATCACTCGTTTACCTTCATAGTAAAAAGTGATACGGAAAAAATCATCGCTGCCACTATTGGGGTTTTGTTTTACCACATCAGCATAAAGTGAGATAGGGACTCCAAATAAATCTACAACATGATCAATGAGGTGTACGCCCAAATCATAAACGAGACCAGTGCCAAGCTCACCAGTTTCTTTCCACGCTTTAGGATTTTTATTTGGGCTAAAACGCTCAAAGCGGATTTCATATTCAACTATGTCGCCTAATATATTTTCATTAATTAATTTTTTAACAGTTAAAGCTCCATTATCCCAGCGACGGTTTTGATATACTGACAGCGTCACATTTTGTTTTTCAGCCAATTGAGCCAGTTCCAATGCTTGTTGTGAATGAATAGTAATTGGTTTTTCTACAATTACATTTTTGCTAGCAAGAATAGCTTGTTTCGCAAACTCATAATGCGTTTGGTTTGGTGTAGTGATGATCACTAAATCAATATCTTCTGTTAAAAGCTCATCAAATTGATGTACTACATCAACGTAAGGGTAGTATTGTTTAGCATTTTTGCTGTTGCGTTCAAAAACTTTTTTGAGTTGAAAACGTGAGTCAAGATGAAGAAATGGGCAATGGAATATTTTAGCAGACATTCCAAAACCTGCGATACCAACATTAATGATTGATTTCATTATTTAATTCTCTCCAATTTGCTAAATAAAATATCATCTGGTTGCGCTTGAATTTTGTACATTCGATGCATTAATAGCACCGCAGCGATAGTTAAACTCACCACAAATCCAATCCAGAAACCTTCAGCACCGAGTGCCGGCATTACAATGTCAGTTCTTGCAAGCGTATAACCAATAGGCATTCCTACAATCCAATAGCAGAATAGAGTAATGCACAAGATGGCTTTAGTATCTTTATAGCCACGTAATACACCACCAGATACCACTTGGATTGTGTCTGAAAATTGATATAAGGCGGCCAATAATAAAAGTGAACCAGCCATTGCAATAACTTCTGGATCTCGCACAAAAATATGGGCAATTTCAGTACGTAGTAAAATGGTAATAAGTGCAGTAATAACGGCAATCGCTAAACCTACAATAAGGGCGATATAAGAGACTTTTTTAGCTTTATCTGCACTGCCTTCCCCTAACCGTTGCCCAACTAAAATTGTCGCAGCCATTCCTAAAGACATTGGCAACATAAAGATGAAAGAGCTGGTATTTAAAGCAATTTGATGGCTTGCTACAATTTTTGTACCTAAAGGTGAAAGTAGCAATGCCGTTAATGCAAAAAGAGCTACTTCACAAAATAGGGCAACAGCAATAGGGAAGCCCAAATTTAAGAGTTTTTTAAGTGTGACTAGATTTGGTTTTTCAATAATTTTGCTAAATAAATTTAAGTCACGTTGATTTCGAGCTTTAACACAGTAAGAAATCATTAAAATACACATAAACCAATTGACAATTGCTGTTGCTATTCCACAACCCACAGCACCGAATGCTGGCACGCCTAATTTACCGTAAATAAAAATGTAGTTAAGTGGAATATTGAGTGCTAAGCCTAAAAAAGCAATCACCATTGCAGGTTTTGTTTTAGCTATACCATCATTAAGACAGCGGAAATTAATCATTAATAAATAGGCAGGTAATCCCCAAATCATTGCATGTAAATAACCGATTGTGATTTCTTTGAGATGTTCTTCCACTTCCATTAAGTCAAAAACTAAATTGCTGTAATAAATAAGTAAACCCAGAGGAATACAGCTAAAAATGATGATCCAAATTCCTTGTCTTACTTGATGCGCAATTTGATCACGTTTACCAGAACCATTGAGATAAGATATTGTCGGTGGTAAGGCTAACAATAAACCGTGACCAAATAATACGAGTGGGAACCAAATTGATGCGCCAACAGAAACAGCTGCCATATCAGCGGAACTCACACGTCCAGACATAATAGTATCCACTAAGCCCATTGAGTTTTGTGCAATTTGAGCAAATAAAATAGGTAGGGCAATCAAAATCAGCTTTTTAGACTCAGTTTGATAGTCTTTAAAATTTGTTAACTTCATAAAATACTCAAGTTTGCTATAATAGCGAGGTTTTTTTATTTAAAAGAGAGATGACTAATGTTTACAGGTATTGTTCAAGGCACTGCACAAATTGTGTCAATCATAGAGAAAACCAATTTTAGAACACAGATAGTAAAAATGCCACAAGAATTACTCAATGCTTTAGAAATAGGTGCTTCAGTAGCAAATAATGGGGTTTGCTTAACAGTTACTGAAATTAATGGCGATTTAGTTAGTTTTGATCTAATGGCAGAAACATTGCGTATTACAAATCTTGGTGAGTTAAAGACAGGGGATCTTGTTAATATTGAGCGTGCAATGCAGATGGGGAGTGAAATTGGCGGTCATATTTTATCTGGGCACGTATATTGCACTGCAACTGTTGTTGATGTAATACGTAGCGAAAATAATTGCCAAATTTGGTTTGAATTACCGAATAGTGACACGATGAAGTATGTGTTACCAAAAGGCTTTATTGCGATTGATGGGATTAGCTTAACGATTGGTGAAGTGAAGGAAAATCAATTCTGTGTAAACTTAATTCCCGAAACACTGACTAGAACTTTAATTGGACAACGCAAAGTGGGTAGCCAAGTGAACATTGAGATTGACCCTCAAACACAAGCGATTGTTGATACAGTCGAGCGATATTTAGTAAATAAAGGGTTGTGATTAGTAAATAAAAAGTGCGGTGAATTTTTTAAAATATTCACCGCACTTTTTATTAGCCAGGGAAACAATTAGTTCAAATAATGAATCACTTTAACTACTTTCTTTACACCTGCAATATTGCGTGCTAAATCAGCTGCTGCATCTGCTTGTGCCTGAGTTAAGTTACCCATTAAGAACACTTCACCATTTTCGGTGATAACTTTCACATCGCTGGTTTTTACACGTGAATCCAATAACATTTTCGATTTTACTTCAGTCGTAATCCAGCTATCTTTTGCAATTTGTGGGAAGCTAATTTTAGGTTCAGGACGGATTTGATTATAAACGTCATTAACTCCTTCCACTCCTTTTGCTAGGCTTGTTGCAACTTCAGCAACATTTGGATTTGGTGCTTGGCCAATGAGTAAAACACGTCCACTGTAAGAAACGATGTTAATGCGAGCTTCAGATTTTACTTGTTCATCTTTACGAATAGCTAAACGCACTTTTTCTTCTAGTGCTTCGTCGTCAATTTGTGTACCCACGGTTCGAGGATCCGTTGCAACTTTCGTCGCTACCGCAGCAGTACCTGCAATTGTTGCAGCAACACAACCTTGTAACACAATAGCACTACCTAAAATAAGCGCTAAGGTTTTTAAGTTTTTCATTTGCATCGACTTTCTCCTTTAGTTTATTTTTTATGTAGTTTTGTTGAATTTTATTGCCTTGTCAAGTTATGGATGTGAAAACAAAGCATGATCAATCAATTCACAAATTGTATTCACAATGAAACAGTGACCTTCAATAATACGGCTTTCTTTGGTTGCAGGTATAGCAATTTCCAAATCATTTTCAGTAAGAAAGCCTTGAATATGGTCATTACTTGCACCAGTGAAAACAATCACCCTGATCGCTTTATTAACTGCGCTATTAATCGCATTTGTAACCATTTCTTCATTATGTGCTAGAGGGGAAAATACCACAAAAATATCGCCTTCTTGTGCAACAGCATTAAACTGGCGTTGAAATAGAGTATCACTTGTTTGATCTAAAACTATTGCAGAATTGACCGCACTATCTAAGCTTAATAATACGGAAGGAAAACTAGGGCGAGTCAGTTCATAGCGGTTTAAGAGATTAGCCACAAATAATTGAGCATTGATATAAGAGCGACCATTACCACAAACAATGATTTTTTTGCCTTGCAATAAGCAATCAACGATTGATTTAGCAGCTTGAGCGATAGTTTCAGGTAATAAACTGGAAGCTGAAATTTGAGTTTGAATACTTTCGGTGTATAAATCTTTTAATTTTTCTAACATAGTTTTTTAATCAAGAAAATTAGGAATCCATTTAATTTCTTTTGTTGTTGCTCCAAAAGCAATTAAATCAAAACGGCAATCAGCATCTTCTAAACTTAGATTTTGTTGTGCTAACCAAAGGTTTGCCGCATCTATCCATTTTTGTTGTTTTTGCCAATCAACACTTTCTACCGCTGTACCAAAACAAGCCTTTTTACGCTGCCGAACTTCAACAAACACGATTGTAGTTTGATCTTGCATAATAAGATCAAGTTCACCACATTTAAAGTATTGATTCGCAGCAATAAATTTGAGGCCTTGAGATTCTAAAAAAAGGCGAGCTTGTTGTTCAAATCTCGCCCCTTGTTGACGTTTTAATGAGAGCATCTTTAATTGAGTGGAACAATGCCACCATTCTGATATTGGAACCATGTCATATCACGTTCAATATTACAGTTTGAACCAGCACTTAATTTACCTGTTAAACCATCTATGTTATAACCAGGTACTTGACGTAGCTCATTGAAATGATTAATTAATAACCATGCATCGGAACCCATCGCATATAAACGCATCAATGAGTAGTCACCTTTAGTTAAACTTTCAATACGCTTATATTGTGTCGAAGTTGTATCTTTAAAGAAAGGCAAGTCACTAAATTTTAAGCCCTCCATTAATAAACGATATTCTGGTCCATTATTGGCAGAGTTGCTACGTGAGCTCGCATACAATTTAATATTACGTCCACTGTTATCAATATTTGTTTTAATTTCAGCTAATTGTTCACTCATTGCAATAATATAAGCTGCTTCAGCACCTTCTTGTAAAGCATAAGCGATATCTGCTGGTTGATTATAAAATTTGATATTTGCATCAGTCGCTGCTAATTGTTGCCAGCGAATGTTATAAGCTGAAGCTGTACGTTGACCTAAATCGCTTTGTGGTACAAACACTAAAGGATTGCGCACGCCATCTTTCCACATTTTGTTTGCTGCTGACTCTGCCTCATCTTCTGGGGATAAACCATAGTAGCAAAGCTGACCTATTGCACGTTCATTTGATGTTGAGTTTAATGCTAAAACATCTAAGCCTTGTACAAGTGATGCATTGTTTAAAATCACATCTACATTTTGTTTTAATAATGGACCAACAACACTTCTAATGCCTGCTTGTTTCACTTGTTCAAAAACGGTGTCCATTGGAGCAACCATAGAGTCAAAGACTTGTACATTAGCCATTTTATCATCTTTAACCGCATCAAAGCCGGCTTTCACCGTGTTGCCTATTAATTGCGCATTGCCACTTAGAGGTAAAAGAAGTGCTACTTGTGATAAGTTTGTTTGTTGGAAATTAAATAAACTTTGTAATTCCGTTGGGAATAAATAGGCTGCTGAATGATTTGGGTAAGACGCTTTCCATTGTTGAATAGCTTGGCTAAGCACAGCAGGGTTATTTAAGTTTTCGTTATAAGTACGTGTTAAAGCTAACCAACCACCTAACTCAATATTGCCACTAGCATTTGTATTATTAATGACACCGCGATTAGTGTTGCGTAATAAGTTCCAAGTGCGGTCAATATTCGCTTGTTTTCTTTGTACATCTGTTAATAGTTGACCCATTTTAATTCGTGCTTTCACTGCCTCGATTGCATCGTAACGGTTCTCAGCAATGCGTGCTACGACACTATAGTAACGAGCCATTTGCGATTTGCTTAATAAACTTAGATTAATTTTCTTTAATTGGCTATCAGCAAGCGTGTTTTGTTGCTTTAATGCAGAAATATTGGCCTCAATAATTGATTTGTCCAATAATTGTTCTTCATTTAAGTCAATTAATTCAGCAAGTAGGGCTTGTGCTTGAGGAATTTTATTTTCAGTGAGTAATACTCGTGCAGCTAAAAGTTTGTAAGTTTGTTGATCTTGTTTGTCTTGAGTTTGATAAACTTTGTTCATATAAAAATCTGAACTTGCATTTGCATCACTTTTTAATAAGTTAGTTAATCCACCACCAAAAAAGGTTGTAGTACAACCAGCTAGAAAAAGAGTGAATAAAAAAGGCATTAATCGATTTTTAAAATTAAGGTGTTGTAATAGAATAGTCATAATTACTCCGTTTGTTAACAACAATAGTAACGATCTTACTTATCTCACATACTAAAAGCAAATAAAAGAAGTATTAAATGAATAATTTAACAGGAATTTTATATATTGTCGCTACGCCAATTGGGAATTTACAAGATATTACACAGCGTGCTTTGAGCGTCTTACAAGAGGTTGATTTAATCGCCGCTGAAGATACTCGTCATAGCGGTTTATTATTAACTCATTATGGTATTAAAAAACCATTTTTTGCTTTGCACGATCATAATGAGCAGCAAAAGGCACATTTATTAGTTGATAAATTACAACAAGGAAATAATATTGCGTTAATTTCTGATGCGGGGACACCACTAATTAGCGATCCCGGTTATCATCTGGTACGTCAATGTCGTCAAGCGGGCATAAAAGTAGTACCGGTGCCGGGGGCTTGTGCTGCAATTACTGCACTTTGCGCTTCTGGGATTGCGTCTGATCGTTTTTGTTTTGAAGGTTTCTTACCGGCTAAAACAAAAGCAAGATGCGACAAATTACAAAATTTAGTAGAAGAAGACCGCACTTTAATCTTTTATGAGTCGACTCACCGCATTTTAGATACCTTAGCTGATGTTGAACAAGTCCTAGGTGGAGAACGTTATGTGGTACTTGCACGAGAAATTACCAAAACTTGGGAAACTATCAGAGGGGATTCAGTAGCAAATTTGCGCCAATGGTTACAGGAAGATGCGAATCGTACCAAAGGAGAAATGGTATTAATTATTGAGGGCAAACCAAAGCAAGAAGAGGAAGAGATTAATCTTCAAGCGATTAAGGCTTTGAAATTACTGACTGAAGAATTGCCATTGAAAAAAGCCTCTGCAATTGTAGCTGAATTATACGGTTATAAGAAGAATGCGCTATATCAATATGGTTTAGAACACTTTAATTAAATTTCATCTTCAAGTCTTGTTCAAGCACCTCACTAAATTCTATAAAGTGCGGTGCTTTTTTAGTGGTTTTTCATACGAACAGAAATAGTAACAGAACTGGTTCTACCTTGATCATCGGTAACTGAAATATTGTAATATCTTGCAGATTTTGGTCGCCAAAATAAAGGTTGATTTGGAGACGTTTCACCGAGAAAAGCATTATTTACAAACCAAAATAGTGTTTTGACATTACCTGCTGCAACAGCAGAAAGTGCAATACCTTTTTGATCTTGATGAGGCTGAATATAATAATTTCTCTGAATTAAAGGGCTTGTTATTTTAGGATTATTTTCATATAGCGCTTGCAATGCGTTCGTTTGTTGCTCGTAAGGGCATTGCAGATTCGCTATCGGCGAGCGTTTCATTATGCCAGCTTGAGCGAAAAGCTTTTGAAAATCACTTGACCACATTTCATATATTTTTTGTTCGCTACTATCCGAATAAGGTTTGCAGGCCAACATATCGCTATTTTTAATTACCTGAAATGCTTGATAAAGCTGACTCACTTTTATCGGCGATTTACCCGGAATAAATAACGTATTGACTTGATGTTGGCAATATTGGTTCGGCAATTGCCCATCTGCTGCGCACACTGGCACTTCTTTCAAATTCAAATTTTCTGGTTTTTTAAGATCTTTCATTTGTGGTTCAGTGGAAATTAACGCATCAGCTAGTTGTAAAAACAACGGCGTAGCTAATTTTCGTCCAACAAAATGGGGATTATTTTGGTTATCAAAATTCCCAAACCATACAATTAAGGTGTAATTGCCGAAATAACCGGCTGTCCAAGCATCTCTTAATCCATTTGATGTGCCAGTTTTCCAATAGAGTGGTAACGGTGTTTTGATCGCTTTATTTTGGACATCCGTTCTTGTGTTTTGACGCAAAATATCGTGAATCATCACCGCACTTTCTGGGCTAAATAGGCTTTTCCCTATACTTGTTGGGTCATCAATCAACCAATGCAACGGTCGCCATTGCCCTTGGTTAGCGAGTGCAGCGTATAAAGTGGATAATTGCTGCATACTGATTTCTGCGCCACCTAAAACTAAAGATAACCCGTAATGTTTTTTCTCTTTTGGCAAGACAATATTCGCTTGCTGTAATAAATCATATAAATCAGGGGATAGCTGTTTTGCCATATCTATGGCTGGAATATTGCGACTTTGTAATAATGCTTGAGTAATACTCACTGGTCCTAAAAAATTGCCTTCATAATTTTCTGGCTGATAATCACCAAAGGAAGTGGGTAAGTCTTTTAAAACAGTTTTCCCGTGAGCTAAACCTTGATCAAAGGCTAATGCATAAATAAAGGGTTTTAATGTTGAACCATAAGAGCGTGAAATAGCTGTGCCGTTAATTTGTCCTGAGATACTATCATTAAAATAATCTCCTGAACCTATTAAGGCTTTAACTGCCATATTTCTGTTATCAACTAACAATACTGCAGCATTTTTAATTCCTTTGATATTGTGTTGTGCTAGATAACGAGTAGTAATCCGTTCAATTAAACGTTGTTGTGCAAGATTGAGTGTACTGTGAATATCATGTTTTTCTGGGTATTGTTGTAAAAGTTGATCAACAAAGTGCGGTGCCAAAAAAGGTAATTTTTCGATCGGGCGTAAACCATAATTTAAACGAAAATCAGATTGCCATTTTTTATCGGCAGGATATTTTTCTAACCAACGTTGATAGAGGTTGTTACGTGCTTGCAAAAGTGCTGGATTAAGCATTTCATTAGCGTGACGAATATAACGATTCGGGTTTTTAGGTAAGATTGCTAAAGTCATCGCTTCTGCTAAATTAATCTTATTATTCGCTTTATTAAAGTAAATTAGACTTGCAGTGCCAGCACCTTCAATATTTCTACCATAAGGTGCAAAATTAAAATATGCCTCTAAAATCTCTTTTTTAGAATAGCGAATTTCAAGCTGAATAGCTCTAAAAATTTGTTCTATTTTGCCGAACACGCCACGACTATCAATATTCCATAGCACGCGAGCAAGCTGCATTGTGATCGTTGATCCACCTTGAGGAGAGTTGCCTAATACATAGGTTTGCCAAGCACCACGCAGTAATCCATAAGGGTTTACACCGAAATGCCAATAAAACCAATCATCTTCTTGAAAAAGTACCGCATCAATCAGTTGTGGCGAAATGTCCTCAAGTGGCACCCAAAGACGGTATTTTTCATCTTTGGCAGTAGTTAAACGTAATAAATTCTGGTTTTCATCATAAACTGCGGTGGAGTATGGGAAATGATCTTTTAGAGGATAATAGGGAAATAAACGAGTCACTAAAATGAATAATCCACAAAAAAGTGCGGTCAAAATTAACGCAGAAATGCTTTTTTTTCGTGAGATTTTCATCATAAGGTAACCTAAAAAATTCCCCTTATTGTGAAATAAGGGGAATACTGTTTACTGAAATGTGTTTGCAACAATTAGAAATTTGCGTTACGTGGTGCACGTGGGAATGGGATCACGTCACGAATGTTTTGGACACCAGTTACATAAACGATTAGACGTTCAAAACCAAGACCGAAACCAGAGTGTGGCACAGTACCATAACGACGTAGATCTCGATACCACCAGTAATCTTCTGGATTTAAGCCCATTTCTTCCATTCGTTTATCTAATACATCTAAACGTTCTTCACGCTGAGAACCACCGATGATTTCACCAATTCCTGGTGCTAAAACGTCCATCGCCGCAACGGTTTTACCGTCATCATTTAAACGCATATAGAATGCTTTGATGTCTTTTGGATAGTTTTTCACAACCACTGGTGATTTGAAATGTTCTTCTGCAAGGTAACGTTCGTGCTCAGAAGACAAGTCGATACCCCAAGATACTGGGAATTCGAATTTTTTACCTGATTGTAATAGCACTTCAATTGCATCAGTATAATCGATTTGTGCGAAATCTGAGTTGATGAAGTTTTCTAAACGAGTAATGACATCTTTATCAACGTGTTTTTCAAAGAATTTTAAGTCATCCTTGCGCTCTGCTAATACTGCACGGAATACATATTTCAACATATCTTCTGCTAATTTAGCGTTATCTGCTAAAGTCGCAAATGCAACTTCAGGTTCAATCATCCAGAATTCAGCAAGGTGACGAGTGGTATTTGAGTTTTCAGCACGGAATGTTGGACCAAATGTATAGATTTTACTTAATGCACAGGCATAAGTTTCACCGTTTAATTGACCAGACACTGTTAAGAATGATTCTTTACCGAAGAAATCTTGTGAAAAATCGACCGCACCTTTGTCATCACGAGGAAGATTTTCTAAATCAAGTGTTGAAACGCGGAACATTTCACCCGCACCTTCAGTATCTGATGCAGTGATTAGCGGGGTTGCTACCCAATAGAAACCTTGTTCGTGGAAGAAACGGTGGATTGCTTGCGCTAAACAGTGACGAACACGTGCTACCGCACCAATAATGTTTGTGCGTGGACGTAAGTGAGCAACTTCACGTAAATATTCAATAGAGTGGCGTTTTGCTGCCATTGGGTAAGTTTCAGGATCTTCAACCCAACCAGTTACTTCAACGTTCTCTGCTTGTAATTCAACAGCTTGACCTTCTGCTGGAGATTCAACCACAGTACCAGTCACAATTACTGAACAGCCTGTTGTTAGACGCAGTACTTCTGACGCATAATTTTCAATATCGTTATTAACAATCGCTTGGATTGGGTCAAAACAAGAACCGTCATAAATTGCTAAAAAAGAAAGTCCAGCCTTTGAATCACGGCGAGTACGAATCCAACCTCGGATCGTGACTTTTTCTCCGATGGCTATTTTCCCTTGTAATACATCAACAATAGATGCCACTTTAATCATATAAAACCTCAATTTTCAACAAATATTTGTGAATAAATAAACTGATATATTTTACATCAAGTTATAAAAATTAACAAAATGAATTAAAAATTTTGTTTTTGTGAAATATGCCTCATATTTGCATTAAAGTACTTGTTTTTATGACAATAACTGGTATAAGTGAAAAATTCATTTTCTGCATTATCTCTCCATTTGAGTTGATAAGCTCTCTGTGATTGCAATTTTTAATAAGAAAAATTAAATGGGAAGTGAATTGTTGTATCAATAATATTCATTGAGGTTTGCATTATGCCTAAAATAAGAAAAGAAGATAAGTTACCCTTACGATTAAAACAATTAGGTAAAATTTACCGTCTGATTGAACAGTTTGAAGAAATTTCTCGCATTGATTTATCAAAGTTATCTCGTTTAGCCCCTGCCACAATTACAGCATTAACACGCGAGCTGATTAAGGAAAAACTTATTGTTGAGCGTGCTGTGCAAAATACTGAAAGTAGGGGGCGACCAGCTATTGGTTTGTGTGTATCTCCTTTTTATTGGCAGTCTTTGTGTGCAACTCTTATTGAAAATAAATTTGAAATTATTCTAAGTGAGCTTGATGGAGTTGCAATTAAACATGTTGCTTATCCCTTAAACTCAGAAGATTTGACGAATTTAGATAATGTACTAACTCAACATCTAGAAAGTTTTTTAGAAGAAGCAAAGCACGAATGTAATCATATCATTACTTTTTCTGTTGCTGTTGGTGGTGTATTAGATCATCAAAAAAATCGCTTGTTAAAATTAGGTGAAACAGAATTGGATATAGACCTAAAAGCACTTTTTAGCCCTTATTTTAAAACACCAATCTTAATCACAGAATATTTCCAAACTTGGTTATTAGCTGAATCCACTTTAGGTAGCGTAATTAATTGTGACAATGTTTTATTTTTACAATTAGATAATGGTATTAATTTTAGCGTGTTATCTAAAGGTGAATTATTAACAAATCGTTTTCAAGTGAGAAGTCGGATTGGTAAAATGTATGTGCCAAAACATAATGAATTGCAAGACCTGATTTCCCTAGATATACCAAATGATGAACGCTATCAACTCAGAAACCAAATTACTCACAGAGCAATTTATCCATTAATTAAACATTTTTATCCAGAAACGAATAAGTTAGATAGTACAGAAAAAATTCGCTTCTTATGTGAAAAAGCAAATAATGGTGACGAAACGGCACAACAAATTATTTTTCATATTGCAGATAGCTTGGCCTACATTTTGATGAATTTGGTAAATATTTTTGGTTCTGAAAAAATTATGTTGAACGCAAGTTATTTAGGCTCAAAAGATTTATTTTTAACTCGCTTAAATAAACAACTACAACTATATTTGGCAGATACTTATACGAATGTTGAAGTCTTAACTGGAAAATATGAATGGAATAGCCCAGTTATTGCAGCATCTGCTATCAAACAAAGTATTTATGATGGTAGCCTACTTGGACATTTTATTCGTTCCTAACCAAAATGGCGTAATTTCATAAAAACTTGTGTTAGCTCAAAACTTATAATATTTAATTCCTTTAGAATCTTCCTGTAATAAGAACAATGGGAGATGACAAAATGAGCAGTTTTTTTGTAACGGGTACAGATACAAGCGTCGGTAAAACAGTAGCAAGCCGAGCCATTATACAAGCCCTACAAAATAAAGGAATGCAAATTGTCGGTTATAAGCCCATCGCCTTTAATCAAGAAGATATCGTTTATTCTGATGTAGAATATGTGGATGAGGGGATGGGCGATTATGATTCTGAAGATAATTCAGATGTATTGACATTACTCAACTCAACAGTGGAAGAGTTAAGTTATCACGATGTGAATAGCTATACATTCAAGCATACAATGCCAATTTTTGTAGACGAGGGAAAACGAATCCGTATTGAAAAATTAAATATGGATTTATCTCGACTTAATACAAAATATCAATCCGTGTTAGTCGAAGGCGCTTATGGCTGGCTAACGCCAATCAACAAACATTATCGTTTTGCTGATTGGGTTCAAGAGCAAAAAATGCCCGTAATTTTAGTTGTTGGGATTAAAGAAGGTTGTATCAATCACGCTTTACTCACTATCGAATCAATTATGCAAAGAGGTATTCCCTTATTAGGTTGGATTGCAAATCGGATTAATCCCTGTTTGGGGTATTATTCTGAAATGATTTCAGTGCTAAGTGAGAAAATTGATGCACCTTTATTGGGAGAGATCCCTTATTTATATAAACCAGAAGCGCAAAATCTAGGGCAATACATTAAAAATGTAGAGCGTTTAACTTACATGAAAACAGCATTTGTAGATTAACAATTGAATAAAGCAAAAAGAGTTTTGTATTACACAAAACTCTTTTCTTTTTAAGCATATTTTAGTTACTCAGCTTCCACTTTTGATTTTTTGCTTTTTTTCCATTTCCAAAAAATGAATGCCGCAATAGTAACAATGAAAATATAAATAACGATTTGACCATTATGAATTTGCTCTCTTAGCCAATCTAAATTTTTAGCACCAAAGAATCCTAAATAAACCCAAATTGGTACAGAAATAATGGCAGCAAAGAAATCAATCAATAGAAAACGAGTGTAACTTACACGACGTGTAATTCCAGAGACCATATAAATCACTGCACGTAAACCTGGTAAAAAACGTGCTGTAAATAAGACTCGGTTCCCGTATTTTTCAAATTTATCTTTAACAAGTCTTAAGCGTTTCACTGTAATCAGTTTTCGCATAAAACGGAAACGTAAGATCTTTGCTCCGTAAATACGACCTAGCCAGTACATACAAGAGTCACCAGCTAAAACACCAAACATACTCACAACAAGCATAATATGTACATTGATATCATCAGGATATAAACCTGCAATTACACCACCAGAAACTAAGGTAATGTCTTCAGGAATAGGTAGACCAAAACCACAAAGAATAAGAATAAATAACACGGCAAAATAGCCATAATCGGAGAAAAATGAAATTAGCAGTTCCATTACATACACTCAACAAAATAATATTTTCATAAACAAAGTGTGTTATTCTACCTCCTTTTACTATAAAAAGCCTAGTAAAAAAGTCCTTTAAATTCGGGATTAAACATTTGCTTTGTACTTATAAATTCACTATAATTCAGCCTCTCAAAGTGAGACTTTGAGCAAATTTATGGAAAATTGCTGGGTCGCCTGCGATTTTTTTCTTTTAATTTTAAATATGAGATAGAGTAAAAATGTTTAAATTTACTGCTGAAGTTCGTCAAGCGCAAGGTAAGGGTGCGAGCCGCCGCCTGCGTCACAATGGTCAAATCCCTGCTATCGTTTACGGTGGTAGCGAAGCACCAGTTTCAATCATCTTAAACCACGATGATTTAAATAACGCACAAGTTCATGATTCATTCTATTCAGAAGTGATCACTTTAGTTATTGAAGGTAAAGAAGTTGCAGTTAAAGCACAAGCTATGCAACGTCATCCATTCAAACCAAAATTAGTACACATTGACTTCAAGCGTGTTTAATTTTTAAACTAAAAAGAAAGCCCAATAAGGAATTATTGGGCTTTCTTTTTTGTGCAATTTTTTAACTTTTTAAAAATTCTTTTAAGGCTACCATTTCTGTTTTTGCATCTTCTATACCTAAATCATACATTGCTTGTACTTTTTCTACATCTTTCTCAATACGTTTTATTGGCAAGGTTTGGGAAGGACGGATAACAAAAATTTCTTTGTTATTGTTGAGATTAATAATTTCTTCTACCATGTTATTGTAATTCTGGTAACGTAGTTTGAGTTTTTCGACTAATTTAGGGTATTTGCGATAAAATGCGTTAATAATCCAGTTAGGTGCAGGCTTTTTACGGTAATCCAATGGGCGAGTAAGTACTACAATGATTTTGTCATAACCAAGTTCTTGGCATTTTTTTAGAGGGATACTGTCTGCAATTCCGCCATCAAGATAAAATTGACCATTGATTTCCACCATTTTTGAAACAAAAGGCATCGCTGATGTTGCACGTAATACCTCCATTTCTTTCAATGGATTTTTTAATTTAAAATATTCCGCTTCACCAGTGTTAACATTGGTGAGTGTTGCATAGAAATTAATATTTGATGATATAAAAGTATCAACATCAAAAGGATCTAAAGTGAAAGGCACTTCGTAAAAAGCAAAATCTTTATTGACGATATTCCCTGTGGTTAAGAGGCTACGCAATCCCAGATAGCGTTTGTCATTGAGATATTCCTTATTATAACGAATCGCACGTCCACGTTGTCTAGAGGGTAAATTTACGCCGAATAATACACCTGCAGAAACTGCAACAATACCATCAATGGGAATATTTTCATCAAGGAACATATCAAGCACACCTGCAGTAAACATTGCTCGCATTGCTCCGCCTTCTAATACTAAACCAACTTTCATTTTTTATCCTTTATCAAAATTTTTGAAAAATCGACCGCACTTTTTTAATTTAACATTCGATCATCAAATCAAATTTTGCCTTATTTTTCTGCTTATCGCTAGCATAAATCTCCTCTATAATAAGGCACTTATTTGATTGTGAGAAAAGATTAAATTATGAAAGTGGCACTAGGCATACAATATAACGGAAAAAATTATTTTGGTTGGCAACGTCAAGAAAGAGTAGCGAGTGTACAAGAAGAATTAGAAAAAGCGATTTCTTTTGTAGCAAATGAACACTGTCAAATTTTTTGCGCAGGTCGAACTGACTCAGGTGTACACGCAACAGGTCAGGTTATTCATTTTGAAACCAATGCTAATCGCCCTGAAAAAGCATGGAGTTTTGGTGTAAATGCCAATTTACCTGATGATATTTCAGTGAGCTGGGCGAAAATTGTGGATGAAGATTTCCATGCTCGTTTTAGCGCTAATGCACGTCGTTATCGTTATATTTTGTATTGTAATAAATTACGTTCTGCCATTTTGCCAAAGGGTATTACGCATTGCCATTTAGAATTGGATCATCAATTGATGCATCAAGCAGGACAAGTATTGCTTGGCGAAAATGATTTCTCCTCATTTCGTGCATCACAATGTCAATCACATACACCATTTCGAAATGTGCATCATTTGAATGTAATTCGTCGAGGACAATATATTATTGTGGATATTCAAGCTAATGCTTTTGTACATCATATGGTGCGCAATATTGTAGGTAGTTTGATTGAGATTGGGGCTGGTCATCAGCCAGTAGAATGGATGAGTTGGTTGTTGGCGCAAAAAGACCGCACTTTAGCTGCACCAACAGCAAAACCAGAGGGACTTTATTTGGTGAATGTAATTTATCCAGAACAATTTCAATTACCAAAAAATCCATTGGGTCCACTGTTTTTAGAAAATGAATTATGCTAGCCACATTAGACCTTTATTGCTAGCCAATTACCCTAAATTATGGTGTAATAAGCCAAATTTTCCCGTTAATAAAAAGGATTAATATGAGCTGGATTGATCGAATTTTTAGTAAAAATACTTCTTCGACAGGTTCTCGTAAATCTAACGTACCAGAAGGCGTTTGGACAAAGTGTACTTCTTGTGAACAAGTATTATATCGTGATGAATTAAAACGCCATCTAGAAGTTTGTCCAAAATGCGGACACCATATGCGCATTGATGCGAGAGAACGTCTTTTATCGCTCTTAGATAAAGAGAGTACGAAAGAGCTATCCGCTGATCTTGAACCAAAAGATATTTTGAAATTTAAAGACTTAAAAAAATATAAAGATCGTATTTCAGCTGCCCAAAAAGAAACTGGCGAGAAAGATGCATTAATTTCAATGTTTGGTACTTTATATGGGATGCCAATTGTGGCGGCTGCATCAAACTTTAGCTTTATGGGTGGTTCAATGGGGTCAGTGGTTGGTGCAAAATTTGTACAGGCAGCAGAAAAAGCTATTGAGGAAAATTGCCCATTTGTGTGTTTTTCTGCAAGTGGTGGTGCACGTATGCAAGAAGCGTTATTCTCGTTAATGCAAATGGCAAAAACGAGTGCCGTTTTAGCAAAAATGCGTGAAAAAGGTGTGCCATTTATTTCAGTTTTAACTGATCCAACATTAGGTGGGGTTTCTGCAAGTTTTGCGATGCTTGGTGATATTAATATCGCTGAACCTAAAGCGTTAATTGGTTTTGCTGGTCCTCGTGTAATTGAGCAAACTGTGCGTGAAAAATTACCGGAAGGTTTCCAACGCAGTGAATTCTTATTAGAAAAAGGTGCAATCGATATGATTGTTAAACGTGGTGATATGCGCAATACTTTAGCAAGCGTATTAAGTAAATTAAGTAATAAACCATCCCCTTTTGTTGAACCTGAATTATTGGTTGAAGAAACTCAAGAAACAAATGCATAACTCAAATAATTCATTAACAGCCACTTCGCCACTAGCGCAGTGGCTTTCTTATTTAGAAAACAGTCATTTTAAAGCTATTGATTTAGGCTTAGAACGGATTAAATCTGTTGCGGAAAGATTAGATTTATTAACTCCAGCCCCTTTTGTGATTACTGTTGGTGGTACAAATGGTAAAGGCACCACGTGTCGTTTGCTTGAAACAATCTTGCTAAATGCGGGCTATCGTGTTGGAGTATATTCTTCACCGCATTTAATTCGTTATAACGAGCGTGTGCGTATCCAAAATCAAGAATTACTTGATGAAGTACATACGGCTTCTTTTGCTTTTATTGAAGAGCATAAAACGCAATCACTCACTTATTTTGAATTTAGTACCTTGTCTGCATTGCATTTATTTAAGCAAGCGCAACTAGATATTATAATCTTAGAAGTTGGACTTGGTGGGCGTTTAGATGCAACGAATATTATCGATAGTGATGTGGCAGTGATTACTAGCATCGATATTGATCACATTGATTTTTTAGGTTCAGATCGAGAGCAAATTGGCTTTGAAAAAGCAGGTATTTTTAGAACTAACAAACCAGCTATTATTGGTGAGCCAAATATTCCACAAAAACTGATTAATTACGCAAAATCACTTGAATGTAAAACTGTTTGTCGTGACATTGATTGGAAATTTGTAGCAAATGAAAATAGTTGGGATTGGATTGGGCAAAATGTAAGGTTAGAAAATCTCCCTCTTTGCCAAATTCCACTTGCTAATGCAGCAACGGCACTTGCAACAATTGAACAGTTGCCTTTCTCCATTTCGGAAGTAACTCTTCGCCAATCATTGCAAGAGGTTGAACTAGTGGGGCGTTTCCAAACTTTAAAACCAGAGTTGTTAACTCATTTTGCACAGCTATGTGATAAAGACTTACTTGATTTTCCACGTATAATTATTGATGTTGGACATAACCCTCACGCAGCGAACTATCTTGCCGAAAAATTGACTGCACTTAAAGATCAAAACCACGGAAAAATTATCGCTGTTTGTGGTATTTTGAAAGATAAAGATGCACAAGGTGTGCTTTCGCCATTACTGCCAATTGTTGATGAATGGCAATGTGTGACATTAACGGGGTATCGTGGTCAAACAGGCGAAGCACTTTCCGTGACGTTGCAACAAATTGCTCGCTCTACAAATTATAACATTGTCGCAAATAGCGAAAACTCTGTTGAGAGTGGGGTAAAAAGTGCGGTTAAAAAAGCAGATAAAAATGATATTATCCTCGTGTTTGGTTCATTCCATACAGTAGGCGAGTTTCTACAATTGCTATAAAAACAAAAAGCCTTTGGATTTCTCAAAGGCTTTCTTTTTATGTATTCGTTTTATTCTGTTAAATGACTTACATCATTGACACTTTCGACAAAAAATTGCCCGTTTTCATTTCCTTTTTGTTCATAACGCACAATGCTTATCGATGTATTTAGAACACTTTTACTGTCTTTTCGATGGGTTTGCCATGTTCCACCACTCAATAATGCTAATAACATACGTAAAGTATGCCCATGGGAAACTATCAAAATGTTACCACTAGAATATTTTGAAATGATATCATGAAGCGTTGTTAGAACTCGCTTTGCCAATTTATCATAAGTTTCCCCTTGATTGGACTGAGCTAGATATTCCCCCGGTTTTTTTCGCATTTGGCGAAATTCAGGTAATAAGGAGAGTTCTTCTACAGATCGGCCTTCCCAACTTCCAAAAAATAGCTCATTTAAGCCAGAGTGACAGAATAAAGGGGTATTCGTATTCTCTAAAATATATTCTGCTGTTTCAATCGCACGTTGTAGCATACTTGAATAGGCTGCTACAAAGGGTATCTTTGCTAATGCTTTCCCAGTCAGCTTTGCTGATTCAATGCCTTGCTTAGTTAAGGGCGAGTTGCCACCTCCTTGTAACAAATCTTGCTCATTCCATTCTGTTCTACCATGACGAACCAAATAAAATGTTAATGTTTTCATTACGTTTCCTCCACGTAAATAATGACAGTGAAAATAAGTCAAATAGGAAAATGGTCAATCTTATGATAAAATCCCTACGTCTTAACCCCCAATTCTTAGAGAACCATGCATTCAATCCCTATCGTTTATCAACATTCTGATTTTATTGTGATCGATAAGCCAACTAATATCAGTGTACATAAAGATGCTGAAAAAATTGGTCTAACAAGCTTAGTTGCTCAACAGCTCAATGTCCCACAAGTTTGGTTAGTGCATCGGTTAGATAAAGTCACTTCAGGGCTATTAATTCTTGCATTAAATCAAAATGCAGCCAGTGAATTATCTCGATTATTTGCAGAGCATCGTATTCAAAAAACATATCTTGCGTTATCTACGCAAAAGCCAAAGAAAAAGCAAGGGCTAATTATCGGAGATATGGAAAAAGCGCGACGTGGTGCGTGGAAACTATGTACAACAAAACAAAACCCTGCAATTACTCGATTTTATTCGGTGAACTGTGAGCCAAATTTACGCCTATTTATTTTAAAACCACAAACAGGCAAAACACACCAGTTACGTGTTGCAATGAAAAGCTTAGGTAGTCCTATTCTTGGTGATGCGCTTTATGGAGGAAATTTCGATAAAGTTAACCGCACTTATTTGCATGCTTACCGCTTACAATTCGAATATAAAGGTCAATTTTTCGATATCCAATATTTACCAAAGAGCGGTTCATTTTTTCAAAGAAATTCAGTGCAAGCTCAATTTGAACAACTAACTTCTGTTTAACTTCATTTATTTCATTTAAAAATCCATAAAAGCCAGAAGAAATACGTGATTTTCTAGGCGGTTAGTATTATCATTAATAGTATTTTTCATAGCATAATTGAATTTTTTAGAGGACAGGTATGCAAAACCTAGAACAAATTACCGCACAGGCGTTGGAAGCTATTGCTAAAGCGGAAGATGGCAAAGCATTAGATGCCATTCGTGTTGAATATTTTGGTAAAAAAGGCCCATTTACAGCATTAATGCAAGGCTTGCGCGATGTTTCACCAGAAGATCGTCCCGCAGTAGGCCAAAAAATTAATGATGCAAAACAGATTGCACAAAACGCATTAAATGAGAAAAAAGCACAACTTGAAGCTAAAGAGTTAAATGCACAATTAGCAAAAGAGCAAATTGACGTTTCATTGCCAGGTCGTAAAGTCGAAACGGGTGGTTTGCACCCAGTAACAATTACGATTGATCGTGTCACAAAATTCTTTTCTGAATTAGGTTTTTCTGTGGAAAGCGGTCCTGAAATTGAAAGCGACTATTACAATTTCGACGCATTGAACATTCCAAAACATCATCCAGCACGTGCAGACCACGATACATTCTGGTTTAATCCTGAATTGTTATTACGCACCCAAACTTCCGGCGTACAAATTCGTACAATGGAAAAAATGCAACCACCAATTCGCATTATGGCTCCTGGTCGTGTTTATCGTAATGATTATGATCAAACACATACGCCAATGTTCCACCAAATCGAATTATTATATGTCGATAAAAAAGCGAACTTTACTGAATTGAAAGGCTTGCTCCACGATTTCTTACGTGCATTCTTCGAAGAGGATTTACAAGTACGTTTCCGCCCATCTTATTTCCCATTCACTGAGCCATCAGCTGAAGTTGATGTAATGGGTAAAAACGGTAAATGGTTGGAAGTATTAGGTTGTGGAATGGTACACCCAAATGTACTTCGCAATGTAGGTATTGAGCCAAATGAGTACTCAGGTTTCGCAGTAGGTATGGGTGTTGAGCGCTTAACAATGTTACGCTACAACGTCACAGATTTACGTTCATTCTTTGAAAATGATCTCCGTTTCTTAAAACAATTCAAATAGGAAATTTGTTATGAAAAAACTGATGGCTGTGAGTTTGTTATCATTGATTTCATCAATGACCTTTGCAAATACACAAAACAATGCACAACCAGAACAGCAACAAGCTAAACAACAGCCACCTATTGCCGTATTAAGGGTGTTTGATACTACAAATAAAGAACCTAAGCTATTGAAAGGTAATGCATTATCTCGTTCTAAAAAGCGTAATTTATGCTTATTTATTAGCAATGTAGAAAAACTTGAACAAAATCTTTTAGCTGAATATTTTAAAGCGCCGGCTGCAATGAAAATGAATGCAGAAGGTGCTGAAATTAGATCAAGCGCGGATAATAAAGAACATTTAGTTATCTTTAATTTGCCGAAAAGTGCACTTGAAGGTGATGTAATTACACAATGCTGGCAATTTGCGAAAACGGATCCTATTGGTACTTATCAGTTAGAAATACAATTTAATGAGACCGTTTTTAAAGGATTATCATTCAGAATTTTAAAATAAGAGAGAATATAAATGAAATTTAGTGAGTTATGGGTGCGTGAGTGGGTAAATCCAGCAATTAGCACAGAACAATTATGTGATCAAATCACTATGCTTGGTTTAGAGGTGGACAGCGTCGAAAAAGTCGCTGGCGATTTTACTGGTGTAGTGGTTGGTGAAGTTGTTGAATGTGCTCAACACCCAGATGCAGATAAATTGCGGGTAACAAAAATTAATGTTGGTGCTGAACGTTTATTAGACATAGTTTGTGGTGCACCGAACTGTCGCCAAGGCTTAAAAGTGGCTTGTGCTACAGAGGGTGCGGTGCTACCAGGCGATTTTAAAATCAAGAAAACTAAATTACGTGGTCAACCGTCAGAAGGTATGCTTTGCTCATTCAGTGAGTTAGGTATTGATGTTGAATCAAGCGGCATCATCGAATTACCACAAGATGCGCCAATTGGCACAAATTTACGTGAATATTTAAAACTCGATGATAATGCAATAGAAATCAGCTTAACACCAAACCGAGCAGACTGCTTAAGTATGGCGGGGATCGCGCGTGAAGTTGGCGTAGTGAACAAACTTGCTGTAAAAGCACCGCACTTTGAGCCTGTGAAAGCAACTATCGCAGACAAAGTTGAAATTCAATTACAAGCACCTGAAGCTTGCCCACGCTATTTATTACGTGTGGTGAAAAATGTGAATGTCAACGCACAATCACCAATGTGGATGCAAGAAAAATTACGTCGCTGTGGTATTCGCTCAATTGATCCTGTGGTTGATATTACCAACTATATATTATTAGAACTTGGTCAACCAATGCATGCTTTTGATGCGGCAAAAGTAGCAGAGCCAATACAAGTACGTATGGCGAAAGAGAGCGAAGAATTAGTTTTATTAGACGGCTCAACAGCGAAATTAAAAGAAAATACTTTATTAATTGCCGATCAAAATGGCCCATTAGCAATAGCGGGGATCTTTGGCGGAGAGGCAAGTGGTGTAAATACTGAAACTAAAGACGTTATTTTAGAAGCTGCATTCTTTGCTCCATTAGCGATTGCAGGTCGCGCAAGACAATACGGTTTACACACTGATTCTTCTCACCGTTTTGAACGTGGTGTGGACTTTGAATTACAACACAAAGCAATGGAAAGAGCGACGGCACTTTTAGTTGAAATTTGTGGTGGTGAAGCTGGTGAAATTTGTGAAGTGAAAAGCGACAAATTTTTACCTAAATTAAATCAAGTGAAATTACGTCGTGAAAAATTAGATGCCTTACTCGGTCACCATATTGAAACTGAAACTGTGACTGAAATCTTCCAACGTTTAGGTTTAGATGTAAGCTATGCCAATGATATTTGGACGGTGACTTCAGCAAGTTGGCGTTTTGATATTAACATTGAAGAAGATTTAATTGAAGAAGTAGCGCGTATTTATGGCTATAACAGTATTCCAAACAATGCACCATTAGCGCATTTACGTATGCGTGAACACAAAGAGGCAGATTTAGATTTGGCGCGTATTAAGACCGCACTTGTGGATGCTGACTATCAGGAAGCCATTACTTATAGCTTCGTTGATCCAAAAGTACAAGGCTTATTACACCCACAACAAGAAGCGTTTGTGTTACCAAACCCAATTTCTGTAGAAATGTCAGCAATGCGTTTATCATTGTTAAGTGGTTTATTAGGTGCGGTGCAATACAACCAAAACCGTCAACAAACACGTGTTCGTTTATTTGAAACAGGTTTACGCTTTGTACCTGATAGCAATGCAGAATTTGGTGTTCGCCAAGAATTTGTATTGTCAGCAGTGATTACTGGTGCGAAAAAATCTGAACATTGGACTGGAAAATCGGAAAATGTTGACTTCTTTGATCTAAAAGGTGATTTAGAAAGCATTTTATCGTTAACTGGTACTGGTAATTTGGTTAAATTTGTAGCAAAATCATATTCAGCATTACATCCTGGACAATCTGCTGCAATTCTTTTAAATGGTGAGGAAATTGGCTTTATTGGCACAATTCATCCGAAAGTTGCACAGCAACTTGGTTTAAATGGAAAAGCAATTGTTTTTGAAATCTTATGGAGTGCAATTGCAAACCGTAATATTGTCCAAGCAAAAGAAATTTCTCGTTTTCCAGCAAACCGTCGTGATTTAGCTGTGGTTGTAGCAAATGATGTAGCTGCAAGTGATATTATTGATACTTGTCGAGAAGTGGCTGGCGATAAATTAACTCAAGTTAATTTATTCGATGTATATCAAGGTAATGGCGTTGCTGAAAATCATAAAAGTTTAGCAATCAGCTTAGTTATCCAAGATACCGAGAAGACCCTTGAAGAAGATGATATCAACGCAGTGGTTTCTGTTGTATTATCTGAATTAAAACAACGTTTTAATGCTTATTTGAGAGATTAAATTATGACACTGACCAAAGTAGAACTCGCGGAAAATTTGATTGAAAAATTGAATTTGAATAAACGCGATGCGAAAGAACTCGTTGAAAACTTTTTTGAAGAAATTCGTGTTGCATTAGAAACGGGCGAAGATGTAAAGTTATCAGGTTTTGGTAATTTTGAATTACGTGATAAAGCTTCTCGTCCAGGGAGAAATCCAAAAACAGGCGAGTCAGTACCAGTTTCTGCCCGTCGAGTTGTTTCATTTAAACCAGGTCAGAAATTACGCACAAGAGTAGAAAAAACTAAACCAAAAAGTTAAGTTTTTATTAATGTACTGATATTAATAAGCTATCTATGGTATCCATAGATAGCTTTACTTTTATTATTGGAGACAAAATGGCTTTTTCTTTTAAGTCTTTTTTTATCATCAGTTTAGCGTCAATTTTAGTTGCTTGTAGTGGCTCAAATAAGACACAAGATACATCAATTCAATATACTGGTTCTCTAAATGATCCAATTATGGCAATTGCGTTATTAAGTGAACAACAACGCGAATGGGCTGGTACGCCATACCGTTTAGGTGGCCAATCTCAAAGAGGCATTGATTGTTCTGGGTTTGTACAAAAAACCTTTTTAGAACGCTTTAATATTCAGTTGCCTCGGATGACTGTAGATCAAGCTAAATACGGAAAATTAGTGTCGAAAAGTGATATCCAAACAGGAGATTTAGTTTTTTTCAAAACAGGGAGAGGTCCAAACGGCTACCATGTGGGAATTTATGTGAAAAATGATTTATTCTTACACGCATCAACCAAAGGGGGCGTTATTTATTCCTCTTTAAATAGTCCTTATTGGTCAAAAAAATATTGGCAGGCACGCCGTATTTAATTTATAGCTCACCAATTAATTCATCGATAGCTTTACACAATAAAGTGCGGTCGTGACGGTAAGAAATATCATCTGCATGTAATGGTCTTTTCATCAATTTAATATTCAAACCTTCACAAAAATCGACCGCACTTGTTGACACAATTGCACCATCAATCACTGGTTTTCCTACAGTATGATTAATCCAATTAATGCGAGCAGATAATGTTAACTGCGAGGCTGGCCCTTGTTCTACACCTAAATTATCAATAAAGATCTTTTTCGCTTGGCTTTGTTGTAATGCTGTAATGATTTCTGGTAATAAAATTGGTGGTAGTATACTTGTTAAAAAGCTACCCGGTCCAAATAAAATCACTTCTGCTTTTTTTAAGGCATCAATGGCTTCAGGTGTGGTTTCTACTAAAGGCACCAAAAAAATAGATGAAGGGAGTTCTGTAAGATTATCAATGCTCACCTCACCAACTACAGCAGTTCCAGAAGGCAATACGGCTGCCAAATGTACAGGTATTTCAGACATTGGAATAATATGTGATTTCACATGTAGCAAATCTCGAATTAAATTGACACCTTCAATCGGACGAATATGCATATTTTCCAGTGCTTTTAACATTAAATTGCCAAGGTTATGACCTGATAATTCGCCATTACCTGTAAAACGATATTCAAATAGTGCTGATGCTGTACTTGGTTCAATAATAATTTGATTTAAACAATTACGTAAATCTCCCCAAGCAATCCCTCCATGTTCAAGCCGAATTCTGCCTGTTGAGCCACCATTATCTGTTGTCGTCACAATGCCTGTTAATCTTTCTTTCATGAAGCTCAAAGCAGACATTACACGACCTAAACCGTGACCTCCACCAATAGCCACAATGTTTTTTATTTGGTCTAAATTTTCATATTGAATATGGCGGGTAAATTTTGACATTTCTGTTCCTTGTTATATTAGCTTATGAATAAAGACATTTATGTCAAAATAAAGTTCTTTTCTATACAAAATGTAGTAGAAATTATACCAGAATATAACGTTATATATTTTTTTACATAATTGATTTTAAAGAATTTTCTTTTTTCATGAGCTAGATCATATTAATTGATTGCAATGGATGAAAGATATCTCTTACAATACAAACCAACAAAGATAACGTCTTAATTATCGCATAACTCCGAGCTTACTTAACCTAAGTTTTTCAAAAGAAGAATAAGGTGGTAATGCCAATAGCATAAAAATCGTGCTATCAGGGATACGCTGGAAACGGTTTATCCTCTCGTATTTTAGAAAGGTGTGAAATGCAAACAATCCAGATTAAAAATATTGGAAATAATCCATTAATGGATGCTTTTCAACGCAAATATTACTATTTGCGGCTCTCAATTACGGACGTCTGTAATTTCCGCTGTAATTATTGCCTACCAAATGGTTATCAACCTGAAGCTAATAAACCGAGCTTTCTTAGCCTAAACGAAATTCGCCGAGTCGTGAATAGCTTTTCTGCTATGGGTACAGAAAAAGTGCGTATTACTGGCGGTGAACCTACATTACGCAAAGATTTTATTCCTATCGTGGAAACAATCGCACAAAATGAGAACATTCAACAAATCGCATTAACAACTAACGGTTATCGCTTAGCCAAAGATGTTGAAGCGTGGAAACGTGCTGGAATCAATTCAATTAATGTGAGTATTGATAGTCTTGATCCAAGAATGTTTCATCGTATTACGGGTGTAGATAAATTTGATGATGTAATGCGAGGCATTGAACGTGCGTTTGAGGTTGGTTATCAAAAAATCAAAGTCAATTCCGTATTGATGAAAGATTTAAACGATACCGATTTTGCGAGTTTCTTAGCTTGGATTAAAGACAAACCTATTCAAATGCGTTTCATCGAATTAATGCAAACTGGTGAAATGGATAGCTTCTTCCAAAAACATCATTTATCAGGTCAAGTGCTTGCAGATAAATTGTTGAATTCAGGTTGGACTTTGCAATCTAGAGGTTTATTAGATGGTCCAGCAAAAATATTCAGACACCCAGATTATGTGGGCGAAATTGGTTTGATTATGCCTTATGAAAAGAACTTCTGTGCAAGTTGTAACCGATTGAGAGTTTCTGCTAAAGGCAAATTACATCTTTGCTTATTTGGTGAAGAAGGGATTGAGCTACGCGATTTATTACAGTCCGATGATCAACAACTTCAATTACAAGCTCGCATTTATTCTGCGTTACAGGGCAAACGTGAACATCACTTCCTACATAATGGTGACAGTGGTGTACGTGCAAATTTAGCGAGTATTGGCGGTTAAAATTTTCAGAAATTTAACCGCACTTTCATCTATTATCTAACTTTATAATGAGAATTTATGAGCACATTTACCCATATTAACAGTCAAGGCGAAGCCAATATGGTTGATGTTTCTGCCAAACAGGATACGGTAAGAGAAGCAAGAGCAGAAGCATTCGTGACAATGTCACCAGAAACTTTATCCATGATTATGTCAGGCCAACATCATAAAGGTGATGTGTTTGCAACTGCGCGTATTGCGGGGATTCAGGCAGCAAAACGTACTTGGGATTTAATTCCATTATGCCACCCATTGTTATTATCAAAAGTTGAAGTTATCTTAACGCCAATTGTAGAACATAATCAGGTTCGTATTGAAAGCTTATGCAAATTAAGTGGAAAAACAGGTGTAGAAATGGAAGCTTTAACGGCTGCGAGCGTTGCTGCACTGACTATTTATGATATGTGCAAGGCAATACAAAAAGATATTGTGATCGAGCAAGTCCGCTTATTAGAAAAGAGCGGTGGAAAATCAGGTCATTTTATCGCGAAATAAGGAAATACAATGTTAAAAATCTTATTTTTTGCACAAACAAGAGAATTAATTGGTGTTGATAGTTTGGAATTGCCTGCGATGTTTGAAACGGCAGAACAAGTTCGCCAACATCTAGTAAAAAAAGGTGATTGCTGGGCATTAGCTTTAGAACAAGGCAAATTATTAGTTGCGATTAACCAATCTTTAATGCCATTAGAAAGTGCAGTTAAATCGGGTGATGAAATTGCATTTTTTCCACCTGTTACAGGAGGATAAATGCACAATATTCAAATTGCGGTACAAGAACAGCCCTTCGATCAAAATGAGGTTTATCGCTGGTTGTCTGAACAAAACTCAGTAGGTGCAATTGTGATTTTCGTCGGTAAAGTACGTGATCTGAACTTAGGCGATGAAGTGTCTAGTCTTTATCTTGAGCATTACCCAGCCATGACTAAAAAAGCATTAAATGAAATTGTGACTCAAGCTAAAGCCCGTTGGGATATCCAACGAGTTTCAGTGATTCACCGCGTAGGGTTATTGCAAACTGGTGATGAAATCGTGTTAGTCGGAGTCAGTTCTGCACATCGTGGTGATGCCTATCAGGCTAATGAATTTATTATGGATTTTTTGAAAAGTAGAGCTCCGTTCTGGAAAAAAGAACGAACTAAAAAAGGTGAACGCTGGATTGAAAGTCGTGATAGCGATCAGGAAGCATTAGAACGTTGGTGACGCAAAGTCAAAAATAGAAAAATGTTCAAAAAAATAACCGCACTTTAAGGTGCGGTTATTTATCATAATAAGAAAATTATAATACTTTCACAATACTTTCACATAAGTAACGGATGTTATCTTCAGTAATACCAGCCACATTTATGCGGCCAGAACGTACTGCATAAACTGCAAATTCGTCTTTTAAGCGGTCCATTTGTTCTGGGTTTAAACCACAAAATGAGAACATACCGTTTTGGTCTATGATAAAGCTAAAATCACGATCTGCACCAAATTCTTTCAACAATTCTACAAATTGGCTCCGCATCGTTTTAATACGGTCACGCATTTCTGCCAATTCATCTATCCATTCTTGACGAAGTTGAGCGTCTTTCAATACCATAGAAACAGTTGTTGCACCATGAGAAGCTGGATTTGAGTACAATGTACGAATAATGGTTTTTACTTGAGTTAATGCAGTGGTTGCAATTTCTTCTGTAGCGGCGACTAATGTGAATGCACCAACACGTTCATTATATAAACCAAAGTTTTTCGAATAGGAACTTGCGACTAATAATTCTTTATGGTTTTTCGCAAAAGTACGTAAGCCAAATGCATCTTCGTCCAAGCCATTTGCAAACCCTTGGTATGCGAAGTCGAAGAGTGGTAGCCATCCATTTTTTGCCGACAAATCTGCAAGTTTTTGCCATTGTTCTGGTGTTGGGTCGATACCTGTTGGATTATGACAGCAACCATGAAGCAACACAACATCACCTTCTCCAGCATGACTTAAATCGGCAATTAAATTATCCCAATCTAAACATTTTTTATCTGCATCATAGTAACGGTATTCACGGATAGTCATACCAACTGCTTTGAATATTGCATTATGATTTGGCCAAGTTGGTGAACTGATCCAAACATTTTGTGATTTGGTTTGACGTTTAATGAATTCTGCTGCAATACGTAATGCACCTGTACCACCTAGACTTTGTACAGTTTTGGCACGCCCTTGTTTAACTACATCAGATTTTGCCCCAAATAATAATTCTTTTGTATAAACATTAAATTCTGCCACACCATCAATAGCCAAATAATTTTTGGTTATTTCAAGCTCAAACAAGCGTCTTTCAGCTTCTTTAACTGCTTTCATAATAGGTGTATTACCGTGACTATCTTTATAAACACCAATTCCTAAATTGATTTTATTATCACGAGTTTCAGTTTTAAACGACTCTCCTAAACCTAAAATCGGATCTGCGGGTGCTGCGGTAATGTTTTCAAACATAATTAAATCCTTACATTGTTGTATTTCGTCATAGTCAGCTATGTTATACTGCACGAGGAAAATATTATCAAGCCTGCATCAAGGAAATTTAAAAATTAATTCAGTTGTTTAGAATATTTTTAAAAAACTATTCGATAAATTGAATTATTTTAGTTTTTCTATCACCCAATTTAGACCAGATTTATAATCTTCAGGTAGTTCTCTACTTAATTTTTCAAGTAATAAAATTAATACTTGTTTATCGGGGTGTGCTAAATTGATGTGTCCGACTTTACGACCAGGGCGGACTTCTTTACCATACCAATGTAACTGGCTAAATGCAGTATTCAACCAATTAACATTATGTTCTGTACCAATTAAGTTTATCATCACACTTGGTTCAATTGATGTCAGTTCTGGGGTAGGTAAGTCTAATAATGCACGTAAATGCAATTCAAATTGGCTAATTGAGCAACCTAATTGTGTCCAATGGCCACTATTATGTACACGTGGCGCAAGTTCATTAATTAATAATTGATCCCCAACGACAAAACATTCCATCGCCATTACACCAACATAATTTAGTCTATGCATAATTTTGCCTAACATGGCTTCAGCCTGTAGTTGCTGATGCGCTTGTTGAGGAAAATTGGTATCGACCACACTATAACGTAAAATACCATTTTGTTGTAAGTTGTGAGTTACTGGGTAAAAACGAGTTTTGCCATTTCTAAAACGAGCTCCTACGATAGATACTTCGTAATCAAATGGAATAAATTTTTCAGCAATTGTTTCTCCATATAAGTCTTGTGTTATGGATTGTATATTCGTTTGATCTACAATCCATTGACCACGACCGTCATAACCACCCATACGGCGTTTAACAACAACTTTTTCACCTACATCAGTAAAAACCTGTTGCCATTGATTTTCTTCTTTTAATAGGCACCAAGGTGAAGTTGGTAATGCTAATTCATCAAGGAGTGACTTTTGTGACAAACGATCAGCTAGTGTTGCAAATACGCTTTGATTCACAAAAAGCTTATGATTGCCTAACATTTCTGTTAAAGGTGTTTTTTCCCAACGCTCAATTTCTGCGGTAATAATACTGTTCTGAGGTAAATCAAAGACAGGTGCATCAAAAGGAAGAGGCTGTACATGAATATCTAATGGTGCCCCAGCATAACGTAACATACGACCAAGTTGACCATTTCCAAGAACATAAACCGTCGGGTATAAAGCACTTTTTTGCATAAAATAAAAACCAGTTGGAAAAATTTAAAATAGCAGGAATCATCAGACAAACGAAAATATTATTGGACACGTGGATCGGGATTGTCCAACACTGTATTAGTTTGATTTTCTCTA
Source organism: Pasteurella dagmatis (assembly GCF_900186835.1). Lineage (NCBI taxonomy): Bacteria > Pseudomonadati > Pseudomonadota > Gammaproteobacteria > Pasteurellales > Pasteurellaceae > Pasteurella > Pasteurella dagmatis. The sequence continues at coordinate 790,326 of NZ_LT906448.1, read as the reverse complement.
AATCGTATTAAACGATCCAAAAGCGCGCTATCAAACGACGCTAGAATTTGTGCAGCTAGCAAACCTGCATTCGCTGCACCTGCGGGACCAATAGCTAATGTTCCTACTGGGATTCCTTTTGGCATTTGTACGATAGAATAAAGACTATCCACACCATTTAACATAGAGCTTTTTACTGGTACACCCAACACAGGCACTAAAGTTTTTGCTGCAATCATTCCAGGTAAATGTGCTGCGCCACCAGCACCTGCAATAATCACTTTATAACCTTTTTCAACCGCACTTTCTGCAAACTTAAAAAGTTTGTCGGGAGTCCGGTGTGCAGAAACGATCTCAACGTGATAAGACAGTTGTAATTCATCAAGGATTTGAGTGGCTTCTTGCATTGTCAACCAATCGCTTTTTGAGCCCATTACAATCGCAATTTGAGGTTCTGTTGAAGAGGGGGTGTGTGACATTTTTTTCCTTATAAAATCAAAAAATAAAAACCTACCTAGGATAGCATACTATAAACAATAAGCAAACGTTTGCTTAGTGTTTGGTTAAGGTTTGATGAAGTAAAATCTGATTGCAACTTAGGATATAAAGTCATATCCTAATCAAGTTTTTCAGTTCGAAAAAAGAAATAGGTTTTTTTATGCAAGCTAAAGCAAAATATAGAAAAGATTATAAGGCGCCTGATTTCACTGTCAGCAATATTTTCCTTGATTTTCAACTCAATTCTAAGAAAACAATTGTTACCGCGACTAGCCAATATAAGCGTTTAAATCCAGAAGCAATAAAATTACGTTTAGATGGTCATAGTTTCCAATTTTCGACCATTAAATTAAATGGCAAAGATTTCAAACATTTTAAGCAAGATAGCGAAAGTTTAACTTTAGATCTGAGCCAATTAAAAGAAAATCAGTTTGAACTAGAAATTGTTACGATCTTACACCCTGAAAAAAATACCTCATTACAAGGCTTATATCAATCAGGTGAGGGCATTTGTACTCAATGTGAAGCAGAAGGTTTCCGGCAAATCACTTATATGCTCGACCGCCCAGATGTGCTTGCACGCTATACTACTAGAATTACAGCAGAAAAAAGCAAATATCCTTATTTATTATCGAATGGTAACCGCATCACAAGCGGCGAGTTACCAGACGGTCGCCACTGGGTTGAATGGAATGACCCATTCCCGAAACCAAGCTATTTATTTGCTTTAGTGGCAGGGGATTTTGATCTATTAAAAGACACCTTTATCACGAAAAGTGGACGCGAGGTCGCACTCGAACTTTATGTTGACCGTGGCAATTTAGATCGTGCTGCTTGGGCAATGCAAAGTTTAAAACGCTCAATGAAATGGGATGAAGAGCGATTTGGTTTAGAATATGATTTAGATATTTATATGATTGTGGCAGTCGATTTCTTCAATATGGGGGCGATGGAAAACAAAGGGTTAAATATTTTTAACTCAAAATTTGTGCTCGCTAACCCGAGCACAGCCACAGATGAAGATTATTTAGCTGTTGAAAGTGTCATTGCTCATGAGTATTTCCATAACTGGACAGGTAACCGTATTACTTGTCGTGATTGGTTCCAGCTAAGCTTAAAAGAGGGTTTAACGGTTTTCCGCGATCAAGAGTTTACTTCAGATTTATGGTCTCGTTCAGGTAAACGTATTGAGGATGTTCGCTTATTACGCACAGCACAATTTGCCGAAGATGCAAGCCCAATGTCTCACCCAATTCGCCCTGAAAAAGTCATTGAGATGAATAATTTCTATACAATGACAGTGTATGAAAAAGGGGCTGAAGTCATTCGTATGATGCATACGTTATTAGGCGAAGAAGGTTTCCAAAAAGGAATGCGTCTTTATGTGGAAGAGCAAGATGGTAAGGCCGCCACTTGTGAAGATTTTGTTTCTGCAATGGAACGTGCATCAGGTATTGATTTAACACAGTTCCGCCATTGGTATAGTCAATCAGGTACACCAGAATTGACTATTTCTGATAGTTATGATGAACAAAAAGCGGTTTATTCTCTACATGTTTCGCAAATGACACCACCAACGTCAGATCAAATGGAAAAAGTGAACTTACATATTCCATTAAAAATTGCCTTATATGATAAATCTGGCATACCTCTCACCTTAGAAAATGAGGGCAAAGAGGTTAATCCAGTTTTAGATGTGAAACAAACGGAACAAACTTTTACTTTTACTAATATTCATAGTAAACCAGTGCCGGCATTACTCTGTGATTTTTCTGCACCAGTGAAATTAAATTACGAATATAGTACTGCACAATTAGTAACGTTACTTCGTCATGCAGAAAATCATTTTGTTCGTTGGGATGTTGCGCAAATGCTTTATTCTATGGAGTTACGTCGTAACTTAACTCGTCATCAACAGAGTAAAACACTTGAGTTTTCGGCTGAAATTTTATCAGAGTTGTATCAAGTCTTAGATCATTATCAACAAGATCCTGAACTTGCTACATTAATTCTTACATTACCTAAAGTCACTGAATTTGCAGAGCTATTCAAAACTATAGACCCAGAGGGAATTACATTTGTGCGTGATTTTATGGTACGTACGATTGCAGAAAGCCTCAAACAAACGCTATTGAAAGTGTATAACGAAATTCGTTTGGACGAATACCGTGTGACAGCAGAAGATATTACGTTACGTGCTCTGCGTAATCTGTGTGTGAGCTACTTGGCTTATACCACTGTAGGGAATAATATTGTTAACAAGCATTATAGTTATGCGAACAATATGACTGATACACTTGCAGCATTGAGTGCAGCAACTAAAGCGCAATTACCTTGCCGTGATTCGTTATTAGCTGATTTTGAAAGCAAATGGCAGCATGATGGTTTAGTGATGGATAAATGGTTTGCACTACAAGCAACACGCCCCGATGAAGATGTATTGTTAAATGTAATGAAATTAATGGATCACCCAAGTTTCAATTTTAATAACCCTAACCGTTTACGTGCATTGGTCGGTAGTTTCGCAAATCAAAACCTCAAAGCGTTCCACGCTATTGATGGTTCAGGTTACCGGTTCTTGACTGATGTTCTTATCCGTTTAAATGAAAGTAATCCGCAAGTAGCTTCTCGTTTAATAGAGCCATTAATTCGTTTCTCTCGTTATGACGGTCAACGCCAAACTTTGATGAAACGTGGTTTAGAGCGTATAAGTGAGCTAGAAAAGGTTTCTCGTGATTTATATGAGAAAATCGAAAAAGCCTTGCAATAATTCATAGAAACCCAAAGTGCGGTTAAAAAAGTAAAATTTTGACCGCACTTTTTTATGACCTGCTTCAAACTTAATTAGCTAAAAATACTAGAATTTTTTCATTACTTTTTATGTTGAAAAGCGTATAATTCAGTGCGTATTCACAGTTAAACTATCCAGAGAGATAAACGAGTATGTATTCATTAGTCCGCAAGGCACTTTTTTCCCTTGATGCTGAAAAAGCACACGATCTTACTATTCAGGCGTTAAAAATTATTGGAAAATCGCCTTTAAATCCCCTTTTGAAAATGATTTTATCTTGCCCGACTGGTTCTCCAAAAACAGTAATGGGACTACAATTTAAGAATCCAATTGGTTTAGCTGCAGGCGCTGATAAAAATGGTGAGGCGATTGACGGCTTTGGTGCAATGGGGTTTGGTTTTATTGAAGTTGGTACCGTAACACCATTGGCGCAAGACGGCAACCCAAAACCTCGTCAATTCCGCCTACCTGAAGCAGAGGGTATTATTAATCGCAACGGTTTCAATAATTATGGTATTGATTATCTGATCGAAAATGTCAAACAAGCAAAATATGACGGTATTTTAGGCATTAATATTGGTAAAAATACCTTTACTAGCGTAGAAAATGGCAAGGCGGATTATATTTTCTGCTTAAATAAAGCTTATAACTACGCAGACTACATCACAATCAATATATCTTCCCCAAACTCTCCAGGCTTACGCCAATTACAATATGGCGATGCATTAGATGATTTATTGCAAAGCATAAAAGAAAGACAGCAAATTTTAACTCAGCAATATAATAAATATGTGCCGATTGCAGTGAAAATCGCTCCTGATTTAACGAAAGCGGAGTTAGTACAAATCGCAGATACGTTACATCGTCACAAAATGGATGGGGTCATTGCGACTAATACAACAATTTCACGTGATACCGTGAACGGTCTTAAAAATGCAGAACAACAAGGCGGTTTAAGTGGTAAACCATTGCAAAATAAAAGCACCGAAATCATCGCTTATTTACATCAAGAACTTAAAGGCAGTATTCCGATTATTGGCAGTGGCGGTATTGATTGTGTACAAAATGCACAAGAAAAACTCAGTGCAGGCGCAGAATTATTACAACTATATTCTGGATTGATTTATCACGGTCCAAAATTAATCAAACAATTAGTGGAAACAATCAAATAATTTTCTATACTTATTCAATAAAGTGCGGGAAATTTTTTGAAAAATGACCGCACTTTTTATTTAGGAATCAAAAATGACAGTAATTTATGATTTGCATTGTCATAGTACAGCATCCGATGGTGTTTTATCACCAACTGATGTTGTGAATAGAGCTGCTGAAAAAGGTGTCAATGTTTTGGCTCTTACAGATCACGATACTGTATCAGGCCTAGCAGAAGCCAAACAAGCCGCGAATCAACAAGGCATTCAATTAATCAACGGTGTCGAAATCTCTACCTATTGGGAAAATCGAGCAATTCATATTGTTGGTTTAGGCTTTAATGAAAATTGTGAAAAAATGACCGCACTTTTAGGTCAACAAGCAGCATTACGTCATCAAAGAGCGATTGAAATAGGTGAGAAACTAGCAAAAATTGGTGTATTGAATGCCTTTGATGAGGCTAAAAAATTTGCTACAGGCGAAGTAACTCGTGCCCATTATGCTCGTTTATTAGTACGACTAGGTAAGGTTAGCAATGAAAATCAGGCCTTTAAAAAATACTTGTCACAAGGAAAATCCTGCTATGTGAAATCACAGTGGTGTGATATTCCAACCGCAATTGATACTATTCATCAAGCAGGAGGCTTGGCTGTATTAGCTCACCCATTACGTTATACAATGACAACGAAGTGGCTAAAAAAACTGATCACAGATTTTAAACAATGGGGTGGTGATGGAATTGAAGTTTCCGGTTGTGGTCAAACTAAAGATCAACGTTTGTTATTAGCCAAATGGGCAAAGGAAAATGAATTATTAAGTTCTGTGGGGTCAGATTTTCATTTCCCTTGCAGTTGGATTGAATTAGGTAAATCCTTACATTTACCAGATGGTTGTGAACCTATTTGGGATAAATTAATAAATTGCTAACCTTATCAAAATTGGCAGAGTTTTAAATCTTGTAAAAACTCAATAAATGCTTTGGTTTTGGCTGGCAAATGACGTCGATGCGGGTAAACCACATTAATATCAAGTGGTTGCTGTTCATAATCAGCTAAAATCTCTACAAGTTCTCCATTTTTTAAGGCTTCTTGAATGAAAAAGCTTGGTGTATTAATAATCCCTAAGCCTGTTTTTGCAATTTCCATTAAAGTCATACCATTATTGCATACCATTCTTGATTGCATTTTGACACGACAAAGTTGTTTTTTTTGCTGAAATTCCCAATAAATTTGGTTGCCTCGTGCTTTATACAATAAACAATGATGCTTGTGTAATTCTTCCGGTGTTTGTGGTGTACCATTCTTTTCTAAATACTCAGGAGAAGCTACAACATGCATTGAAGCAGTGGCTATTTTTTTTGCTACTAACGAACTATCTTGTAAATGACCAATTCGCAAGGCGAGATCATAACCTTCAGAAATTAAATCCATCATTCGATCATTAAAAGAAATGTCTATGTGCAAATTGGGATGTGCTTTAATAAAAGAAGCAAGATTTGGCGTAATAAAGAGCAAGCCAAAATCACGTGGTACGGAAATAGTCAAGTTTCCCTGTAATGCAGTGGCTAGTGAACTTATACTTGATTCAGCTTCTTCTAGCTCAACTAAAATTGGCAGACAGCGTTGATAGTAAACAAGTCCAGCTTCTGTAGGTGAGATTTTCCGAGTTGTACGTTGTAATAATCTTGTCTTAAGTTGTTCTTCAAGTTGAGCAACTAATTTGCTTGCCATAGCAACCGAAATATTTTGCTGCGCTGCAGCTTGTGTAAAACTTTGCGTTTCGATGACTTTGCAAAAGACAGAGATTGCATTGAGTTTGTCCATTTATATACCTTTTTTAAAAAAAGAGTTGACCTGAAAGCAGATAGTTAGCAATATAGCGACTATTTTATATAAGTTTGAGTAAATTGGGTAATAAATAATGAGTAAATCCCTGGTTATTGTGGAATCGCCAGCTAAAGCGAAGACCATTAATAAATATTTAGGTAGCGATTATATTGTTAAATCTAGTGTTGGTCACATTCGTGATTTGCCAACGGTAGGTTCAAGTACGGGCGAAAAAGCAAAACCGGTTTCAACAAAAGGATTAAGTACAGAAGAAAAATTAGCGCTCAAACAAGAAAAAGATCGTAATGCATTGGTGAAACGTATGGGAATCGACCCTTATCACCAATGGAAAGCCAATTATCAAATTTTACCGGGCAAAGAGAAAGTTGTTTCTGAACTCAAATCCCTCGCCAAAAAGGCTGATCATATTTACCTAGCAACCGATTTGGATAGAGAAGGAGAAGCGATTGCGTGGCATTTACGTGAAGTTATCGGTGGTGATGATTCACGTTTCAGCCGTGTAGTATTTAATGAAATTACAAAGAATGCGATTAAACAAGCTTTTGATAAACCTGAACACCTAAATTTAGATCGTGTAAATGCGCAGCAAACGCGCCGTTTCTTAGACCGTGTTGTAGGTTTTATGGTGTCTCCATTATTGTGGAAAAAAGTTGCACGTGGTTTATCAGCTGGTCGAGTACAATCAGTTGCAGTTAAATTACTTGTAGAGCGAGAGCGTGAAATTAAAGCTTTTCAGCCTGAAGAATATTGGGTAGTTGATGTTCTTACTCAAACTCAAGTAAAAGATGCACTTCACTTAGAAGTTACTCAATTTAAAGGTAAGAAATTCGATCCAAAAAATGAGAAAGATGCTCGAAGTGCGGTCGATTTCTTGCAAAAATCTGATTATGTCGTTTCAGAATTAGAAACCAAGCCAACAAGCTCTAAACCCAAAGCACCTTTTATTACCTCAACTTTACAACAAACTGCAAGTACGCGTTTAGGATTTGGGGTTAAAAAGACAATGATGTTAGCACAACGCTTATATGAAGCAGGTTACATCACTTATATGCGTACAGACTCAACTAATTTAAGCCAAGATGCATTAAATATGGTGCGTGGTTATATTGAGTTACATTATGGCAATCAATATTTGCCAACAAAACCTAATTTCTATTCAAGCAAAGACAATGCTCAAGAAGCTCACGAAGCTATTCGCCCTTCTGATGTAAATACATTAGCAGAAAGCTTGGCGGGTATGGAAAAAGATGCAATTCGTTTATATGATTTAATTTGGCGCCAATTTGTTGCTTGCCAAATGCCTGCGGCACAATATGACAGCACAACACTGGTAGTAAAAGCAGGAGACTATGAATTAAAAGCGAAAGGGCGTATTTTACGTTTTGATGGTTGGACAAAAGTGTTGCCAGCAATGAGTAAAAGTGCTGAAGATCAAGTACTACCAAATGTGTCTGTGAACGATAAACTTACTCTAAAAGAAGTATTACCAGAACAACATTTCACAAAACCACCTGCGCGTTTCAGTGAGGCAGCGTTAGTTAAAGAATTAGAAAAACGTGGTATTGGTCGCCCATCAACTTATGCAGCTATTATTTCGACTATTCAAGAGCGGGGTTACGTTCGTGTAGAAAACCGTCGTTTCTATGCGGAAAAAATGGGAGAAATTGTGACAGATCGCTTAAATCAATCCTTTGCAGATTTGATGAACTATGATTTTACAGCGAATATGGAAAATATTTTGGACCAAATCGCAAATGGTGAGAAAAATTGGAAAACAGAATTAGATCAATTCTTTAAAGATTTTTCTGAAAAATTGACTCAAGCAGAATTAGATGAGCTTGAAGGTGGAATGAAACCAAATAGTTTGGTTCCAACTGATATAGATTGTCCAACTTGTGGCCGTAAAATGGCAATTCGTACAGCGAGCACTGGCGTATTTTTAGGATGTTCTGGCTATGCATTACCTCCAAAAGAACGTTGTAAAACAACAATCAATTTGATTCCAGAAGTTGAATTATTAAACGTATTAGACGAATCTTCTGAAACAAAAGCCTTAATGGAACGTAAACGCTGTCCAAAATGTAGTACTGCTATGGATAGTTATGTAATTGATCCTCAACGTAAAATACATATTTGCGGTAATAACCCAAATTGTGATGGCTATGTATTGGAGCAGGGAAGTTTCAAAATTAAAGGATATGATGGTCCAATCGTACAATGTGATAAATGTGGTGCAGATATGCATTTGAAACTTGGTCGTTTTGGTAAATATATGGGCTGCACAAACTGTGACAATACCCGTAAAATTCTCAAAAATGGCGAAGTTGCTCCACCAAAAGAAGAGCCAACTCATTTCCCTGAATTAAAATGTGAAAAATCAGATGCTTATTTTGTATTACGTGATGGAGCAAGCGGTGTGTTTATGTCAGCACATAACTTCCCAAAATCTCGTGAAACACGTGCACCAAAAGTAGCCGAATTAGCATTATATCGCGATCGCTTACCTGAAAAATTACGTTATTTAGCGGATGCTCCACAATTAGATCCAGAAGGAAATGATGCTATTATCCGTTTTAGCCGAAAAGAAAAACGCCAATATGTAACTTCTGAAAAGAATGGTAAAGCGACTAAGTGGATTGTTGATTATCTTGATAATCAATGGGTTGAAAGAAAAAAATAATTTTTGCAAAAAGAAAAGACTAGAGTAATTGCTAGTCTTTTCTTCTTGAATGAATGCTTATTCTGTTTTATCACTCTTATTTAATAAAAATAAAGCAATAGCCCCCAATGCAGAGTAAGCCAAAAACTTGGAACTTAAGAGTTTTTTACTCAAAAGAGAGACTGCAAGAGAGCGCACAACAGGCTGATTTAATGAAGATGCGATTTGTGAAACCGAATCGGCTAGAAAAGATGAATTATCTGCTTTAGGTTTCTTAGCAAGCCCGTAAAGTTTCATACGTAATGCATTTCCCTTCATAATTAATAATTCTTTTTCTTCATCAAGTTCTGTTCTCATAAAAGCTCCGTATCACTACTAGATCCTTTCTTGTTTTGGCTACTTAAAGCACCTTTCAGTGCCTGGATGTCATTTTTCACTTCATCAAGGGTAGTCACCATAAAATTACGTTGTTTTGTTACGGTATTACGCATTACCAGTAATAAAATCAAAATAATCAAAAAAGCACCCGCACTTATACCAAAGAAAACAAGGTGTTTAATTTCTGGTGCAATAATACTATTTAAACCAAACAATAAACTTATAAAAGAAATTAATAATAAAATTAAGATCAAGAATAATGCTGTAAACAAGGTTACGAGAAAATTCTTTTGTTCAACGAGCTCAATTCTCGCCATTTCTAAACGAACATGAATTAGCTCTAATGAGGTTAGGGTAATATTTTTAACTTTATGTAAAATTTGCATTTATCGTCCTAAATTGTAAGAAAAGGCTACATTTTGTAGCCTTTTACAACCGTAAAGACTTATCTCTTAGAGATTAAGACACCTAACAATAAACCAATCACTCCAGCAACACCAATCGCTTTATAAGGATTGTCTTGTACTAATTCATCAGTTTGCTTGATAACTTCTTTAGTTCCCGCTACAGCATCCTCTTTTAATGAACCGAATTGTTTCTGTAATTTAGAAACTCGTGAATCAAGACTCGATTTAAGTTTTTTGAGTTCATCTGCACCAGCTTTTGATTTCTCATCAAAAAGCTCTTCCGCATTATCTAAAATATCACGGATTTCACTTAATAACTCATCGCGTTTCTTATCGAATTCTTTACTCATTTATAGATACCTCCATTAATTTTTAAGGAATGATCTAACTCAAAAAATAAGCTAGACAGATCCATACTAAACTGATCTGAATCAAAAAGTCAAATTGATAGCATAAAAAATGATATTAAAATAACCTTCTTTTTTAAAGGAATTAGCACATAATTGGTCAAATTATAACACCATAAAGAATATAGAAACTGCTATATATCATATGATTTCTAGGTTATAGTGAAAGTAGTAGTATTAGATGATCTAGGAGCTCAAATGAATTGTTTTCAACGTATTATCACTTCACTTATTACCGTTTTCGTACTGCCTTTTGCTGCCATTAAAAATTTATTCATTGATAAAGAATCCTCATTTTTGATGAGATTAAGTTCTGTTTTTCTCACTTTCTTTTTCATCATGCCTTGCCTTGTCGTACGAATTTTATTTGGAGATGAAACAACTTCAGATAAAGAAAATTTTCGGCAATGGTTAAAATCTGTTTATAGTTTTGAAAAATTAGCAGATGAAATTATAAATAAATTAGGGGAACAGGATAGTTGGAAGCCAGAAGAACTGCTCAATTTTGCTTTATCAGAACATTTGCCAAGTGAAATAGCTCTCTTTTTTATCGACTGGCGTGATAGTGATGAATTCATATGGCGAGTTAGTAAAATTACAAAGTTTTATCACATAAAAGAGATAGAATGGACACAAAAAAATCTAGAAGAAGATTTACCTGAAGAATTGATGAAAATAGCTCATGAATATTTTTATAAAGAAGGCATACTTTTATACAATGCAGAGACCAATAGCGATTCTTACTGTATAATTACAATTTTAAAAAATCAAAAAGAAGCGTTTGAATCAGCATCGCAAAAATGGGGGATTTTGGTCAGAGAAGCCAATCAACCATTTTAAAAAAGCTCATCTATAAATTAAAGATAAAGAAAACCATCTTTGCTCTAATACAAAGATGGTTTTTTATTTCTATCCTGGTGACGATGTCACAGATAACAAATTTATTTCATCAAATTACTTTTGATGAACCTTTATATAATAAATGGTTTTATTTCTTAGATTTTTCTATAAGGAAAATTATCTTATAGCTTCCTATATAAATTCATAAAATAGAAGTGATCTAAATTAACTCTATTCAAATAATCTTTTCTTAAAATTATATTCCTATATACAAATTTATACCTAGGGTAGTTAGTTCATTGAACAATAGTGTCACATTAACATTTAATTTAACATAATATACATTATGCGAAATTAGTTATAAGGTTAGTAAAAACTACGTACTAAGAAAATCACAGACTTATACACAAGTCACATTTACTATCTAAGCAATGTTAAATATTGGTTTATAGCACCTTGTCACAGGTATGTTTACAGAGTTATACCCTGACATATTTACAATGTAAGCTAAATTTAAATATAAAGATTGCATTTTTGTTGGAGGGAAAATAAAAAACCGTAGCTTTTTTCGCTACGGCTTTTATTTTTTTGATTGCGCTACGTAAAATCTGAAATTTTATCTTATCTGATGTATTGAATTATTTATCTAGCGTTATCACTATTTTCTCATAATTAGGCTAATAATTTAGCACCATATTCATAAACTTTTTTTAATAATTCCAACTTCTCAGGGTTATTATGATTCTCTTCAATTAAGCGTTGTAAATTTTGCTCAAATTCGACCGCACTTTGTTCAAGTTTCTTATGGCGATATTTTTGCCATTTGATTTGTTCTGCACGTGTTAATGTACTGAAATGATGTCTTGCTCGATAATGAAATAATAATTCAGGTATTCGTTTATCTTTGAATGCCAAACCGTGCTCAGCAAGTTTATCTACTGGTAAATTTCTCAAAATCGCCATATTGTTTTTATCGCTAAAATCAAAGAATCCACTATATAGCTCAGTTTCCACATTTAAGCTTGGTTCAAACACTTTATCTTCATTTGTAAAAATATCAGTGACAATGTCACGAATGTTTGCAGAATTTTTTAAGCGTTGTAAATTTTGCAAACAGAATTCTCTATCAATTCCCAAGCGCAGTGCATTCTCTGGCAATAAAACTTTAGCGGGGGCTAAAATTGGGCATTTATTAATATGAACTAATTTCAATGGAACAGGTAAAATCCCTTTTTCTAAGAGTTCTGCTTTGGGCGTATATAAATTTTGACGTAATTCAGCAGCACTTTTAGTGAGTAAATCATCAAGATTTGCCGATAAATCGCAAACAATTACAGCATTTTGATTGATTGGATGCCAGGCAAGTGGCACAACCCAAGCAGTATTTCCACGATAATTACCTAACATACCCGACACGTGAACTAAAGGTGTCATATTAGCAACATCAATTAGGTTTTCAATTTCTTTCTTACCACGATTCTCAAAGAAAAACTGAAAAAGTTTCGGTTGTTTTTCTTTGATTAGTTTTGCCATTGCAATCGTTGCATAAACATCGGCCATTGCATCGTGTGCATTACTATGTTCTATGCCATTTACCTGTGTTAATTTTTCCAAGCGAAATGATGGCATACCATTTTCATCATGTGCCCAATTAATTCCTTCTGGACGAAGTGCATAACAAGCACGGACAAGATCAAGTAAATCCCAACGTGAATTACCATTTTTCCAGCTATATTCATAAGGATCAATGAAATTACGGTAAAACGTATAACGGGTCATTTCATCGTCATAACGAATATTATTAAATCCCATGACACAAGTATTTGGCTGGCTAAATTCTTGCAAAATTCGCTCAGCAAATTCGGGTTCAGAAATCCCCTTTTCATTACATTCTTGTGGTGTAATGCCAGTCACTAAAACAGCTTCTGGTGAAGGCAAATAATCGTTAGTTTGCTTGCAATACAGCATTACTGGTTCACCAATAATATTGAAATCAATATCAGTACGAATGCCAGCAAATTGAGCTGGGCGATCAGAAGCTGGATTGACACCAAAGCTTTCATAATCGTAAATAAAAAAGCTGAAATCACCTGTTGTGGACATAGGAAAACTCGATTGAAAATAAAAGGGATTCTAACACAACAGAGAAAATTGAGAAAAAAGAAACCGCACTTTTGTGCGGCTCTTATCATAAATTTGAGGGTTAATTGATGATTTTATCTAAATAGAATAAGCAGAAAATAGCTGAAATTCCAATGGCTATCCCTACCCCATTGATTTTGCTTATTTTTTCTTTAAAGACTAATGCCCCGGTAATCGTGCCTAAACAAATCACGCCAATGTTCATTCCCGCAAAAACTAATGTTGGATTTTCGCTGAAGCTTTGGTGCGCTTTAATATAGAAAAGAATGTTCATAAAGTTTAAACCACCGAGAATAATCCCTCCAACAAAACTTGGTACTGTAAACACTTCACGTTTTAGTAATAAATAACCAAACATTACACAGGCTGCTAACACAAAGGAAATAAATAACGTTGCTGGGAATGCACCGCCACTTTTCGCAACTTGTTTAAACAGAATATCGATAATACCGTAACCAAACCAAACTAAAATAAGTCCAACCATACCTTTAATGTTGCTTTCTGTATCTGTCGGTTTATTTAATAGACAGAACAACGCTACGAACGCCAATATAATGCCAATTAAACGTGCTTGGCTTAGTTGTTCACCAAAAATTAAAAAGGCAGCAACGATAGGTAAAAATAACGATAGCCGTTGTGCTGCATCAGAGCGAACAATGCCCGCAAATTCAACAGCCTTCGACATAATGATAAACACTGTAGGTAATAAGATACCGAGTGCGAAAAATACTGGCGCATTTTCACTTTGCACCACAAACTCTGTGAAACCTAATCCTTTAAAGTCAGGTTTTAATAAAAAGTAACTTAACCCAAGTGCGACAATATAATTAAAGGCAATCGCTTGTTGAATTACAATATTTTTTTTACGTGCAACTTTAAGTAAAACTGAAACCGCTACACTGCAGAGAACGGCAATAATAAGATTATGCATTTTGCTTTCCTTAAGTGGTTAGAAAGGTTCGATTATAATCTTTTTCTTGTTTATGAAGAAAGAACCAATGAAAAAATTTAAATACGTTTCAATCTTATTTGTTAGTTGAAATGTATATTTAATATGCCTAGAATACGAAGGACTTTTATATCAATAAATGGAGATAAATATGAAATTCAAATCATTGCTGCTCGCATTACCTTTAGCTTTAACAACAATGTTTGCTCAAGCTGAGAATACGGCACTTAAAACAGTCAAAAGTGAATATACTGCAGTCGAAACTGTAGAAAAAATTAAAAATGCTGTGACTGAAAAAGGCATGAAAGTCTTTACGGTTATTGATCATCAAGCGGCGGCTAAAGAGGCTGGTTTAACTATGCCTTTTGCCAGTGTAGTGATTTTTGGTACACCCAAAGTGGGAACTCCAATGATGATTGCTTCGCCAACTTTAGCAATTGATTTACCTATCAAAGCACTTGTTTGGGAAGATAAAACGGGTGAAGTATTTGTAACCTTAAATGATACTGATACTATTGGTAAAAAACACGGTTTATCTGAAGACATATATGGAAAATTAAAAGGTGCAGAGAAATTAATTCCAAGCATTGTTACTAAAAAGTAATTCATTTTCTCTTATCATTGAAACAGAAAGTGCGGTCAAAATATTGAAAGTTTTGACCGCACTTTTTCTCGTCTTTAACTACTCTGTTGCACCAAATCCACGCAAGCCAACCACGTGAACGTGTTCCTGGTTGCCTGCAATTTTACGCACCAGCTTATAGGTTGTGCCTTTTTCTGGGCTGATATTTTCAGGTGCAGCGATAAGCAATTGCATATCTAAACGCTCACATAATTCAAATAAGGTTGAAATGGATTTGGCATCTAAACGTGCAGCTTCGTCTAAGAATAATAAGCGACAAGGCACAATATCTTTACCGCGAATACGACGGGATTCTTCTTCCCAACTTTGTACAACCATTAATAAGATTGACATACCTGTACCGATCGCCTCACCTGTTGATAATGCGCCACTTTCTGCACGCAACCAACCGTCAGCACCACGATACACTTCCACTTCAAGATCGAGATAATTACGATAATCGAGTAACTCTTCACCAATAGTTTGTGCAGTACGTTGCCCCATATCAATATGTGGGTTTAAACGTTGATAAAGTTTGGCAATAGCTTCTGAGAAAGTCATTCGATTATCCGTGAAGAGATCTTGATACTCTTCTTGTGTGCCTGATAAAGCATCAAGCAACATTGCGTGGGTGTCACGAATATTCACCACTAAACGCACCGATTTCACCTGACCAAACGCAATATTTTGTAAGCCCTGATTCAACATACGAATACGGTTTTGTTCACGTTGAATAGTCTTACGCATAATGTTTGCCACACTTTCAGAACTGATTGCCAATTTTTGCTCACGACGTGTCAACTCATCGGTTAAACGAGACAACTCAATTTCCATTTGCTCAATTGCATCAATTGGATCATCTGTTTTAATGATGTCTTGACGAATACGCTCACGTAAATGTTGATACACGGCAATAAAGAAGCGGACTTTATTTTCTGGCTTACGGTTATCTTCTGATAAACGCAGGCTGTCGCGTAAATATTCATTGTCAGCCACTGCAGTACGTAATGCACCCAACGCTTTATCCGACATTGAACGCAATTCATCTGCAGATAAATAAGCAAACTCACGGCGATTTAAACGTTTTTCCACATCACTTCCTCGAGATAAACGCATCACCACACACCAGCTCACTTTGGCTGCAACCACTAATTCACGCTGTGTTTTATAATCACGTTCTGCTTTACGAATGCGTGCAGCTAAACCATTTGCCTCACTTTCAATTAAGGTTAATTGTTTTTCGACTTGTGAGCGGCGAGTACGGCTCGTCGATAATAATTGATGCAATTCATCACGGCGTTGTCGTGCTCGTTCTTCTGCGCCTTCATCTGCTCTCACGCCTAACTCGCCAACTTCTTGCAACAACTCTTGTAACATTTGATTTTTGTTATTGAATGAAGTTTGTAGCTCAATATATACACGGTTGTAATTACTATATTGTGCTTGTTTTTGGCGTAACTGCTCACGCTGAAGTTCACGCTGTTGCTGCATTTCCTCTAATCGTGCACGTAATTGTTCGTTTAATTCTGACGTTTCAGATTGGACTCGTTCTTCATAAGCAAAATGTGGTTTACGCTGTACCACATCAGCCAATGCAAATAAGCGTTGTTGAACCTGTTTTTGTTGAGAAATGGCTTGCTCATAATCTGCTTTTAAGCGTTCATAATTTTCTGGATCGCTTTGTAAAGTATTCGCAATTAGTTCTAATTGTGACAACGTAGCGCCGTATTGACGAATAAATAACTCATCTTGCTCTGCAATATCTAGTTGCTCACGGCATTCTTCAATACGATCAATTAAACTTTCATCTGCAAGCAAGGCTAACTGAGGAAGAATTTTATTCAACAGTTGCATTTTCTCTTTTGCACTGTCTAACTGAATACGTAATTGCTGTTCTGTTGTATTAAAGTGATTTAATTCACGTTCAATTTCATTACGTTGCTGAGCAATTTCTGCCATTAATTCTTCAGGGTTTGGTTGGAAGGCTAATGCAAGATGTAACCCCACGAATTGGCTGAAATGTTCGTGCAAACGCTGGCATTTTTGGACATCAAATGCACGCTGTGCGTACTGCTCTGCAACTTCATCACGTTGTACTTGTAACTCTTCTAAATATTTCTCACGCGCTGCACGTCCAAATAATGGAATGTCAGGGAATTTTGAATAACGTAATTCACGTTCAGACACCTGAACAACTACACCGTGTGCCAGTTCTTGAGCAGATAGAACACTATCATCAAACGCTGCTGGGTCGCCCTCGATTAAGTAGAGATCATCTGGGCAATCTTCTAATTGTTCTAATTGTGCTTTGATAGCTTCCAAATCACGCACCACAATCGCGTGGCGTGCAGGTCCATAAAGTGCTGAGAAATAAGGCGCATCTTCAATTGGTACATCATCATAAAGCTCTGAAAGCAACACACCACCAAAACGCTCTGCAAGCACATTCAAACGAGCATCTTCTGAACCATCTGGCTGGCTTAAACGTGAAACTTGTGCTTCTAATTGTTGGCGTTTTTGCTCTAATTGGTCACGTTCAATCGTCAATTCACGTTCTTTCACCAATTGTGATTGCATAAAATTCATGACATCTTGGCTATCTGTAAACGATTGTCCACTTTGCTCTTGTAAGCGTTCTAACGCAGATTGTGCAGTCAACCAAGCTGGCGCTTTTTGTGCATTTTCGTTATAAAGTGCGGTCAATTGTTCGCGTTTTTGACGTAAAGTTGAGCGTTGTTCCACTTGTTCAGATAATTCTGCGCTCACATCTTCCAACAATGCTTCTTGTTCTGCGTGGTATTCTTCCAACTCGTCTGTGGTCGTTAAATCTAAGTTTGCACGTTGATTAAAATCTTTTAATAAACGCACCGCACTTTGTTGTTGTGCATAACGCTGTTCAAGTTCGTGTAACTTAGCACGCAATTGTGGTGTTTGTTGGGCTTGTACTTTTTGGCTTGGATATTCACGTAACAATTCTTTTGCTTGCTCAAATGCCGCTGAACGTGGAATGTCGCCAGCCACTTTACACACAAGCTGATAAGCTTTGTCGAATTGCGTTTTTGCGGCTTCAGAAATTGACATTTTATGTTCAAGTTCAAGCACTTGTTCAGTCAAACTTTCTGCGTGAGCATCAAATTCTTCATGATACGCATCAATATTTTTAACACTTAAATCCGCTAAGCCACATAATGTTTTTGCTTTTTCAAGTGCAGCGATAGCTTGTTGATATTGTAATGCTCGGGTTTGTTGTGCATCTAATGCTTGTTGATAATCCGCTAATTGTGCACGAATTTGATCCACTTCGTGCTCAGTTTGCTCAACGTGCATTTGCGCTTCTTCTAAATGCTCATTTGCGGTTTCAACAACGATTTTTTGCTCTTCTAAACGTTCAACAATTTCTGCAACATCTTCTTGATAACGTGAAATTTTTTCTTGATGGCGTAACGCATTGAGTACTAAATTCAAGTGATCAACCGCACTTTGGTGATCCACTTCCAATGTTTTTTCGTTTTCTGCTAATTCTGCTGACTCACGACTTAATTCGACTAAACGTTGTTGGGAAAGACGTTGTTCTGATTTGGCTTTATACCAATCTTGGCGAAAACGCACCGCACTTTCGATGTTGCCACGACGTTCATTTGCATTACGCATATAGTCTGAGGCCACATAGTTGGTAGTTTCAGTAATTAAATGTTTGAATAAATCACGATCAGATTGAGTCACTTTGATCGCTTCTAAAGTCATACGGTTTTCACGTAATGCGCTTTCCATATCTTGGAACGCTTTACGCACGCCTAAGTTTTCAGGCAATAAATAGTCACGTAAAGAACGGGTGATCGCACTTGAAATACCACCGTAAAGAGAAGCCTCGATCAATTTATAGAATTTGCTACGGTCAGAAGAAGAACGCAGACGTTTAGGGATAATCCCTAAATCGAACATCATTCCATGGTAATCCGTAATAGAATGATATTGCTTAAACTGTGCGCCCACCTGCTCCATTTTGTCTTTTAATTCATTTAATGAAAGCACGCGCGCTTGGCGTTCGCCAACAATTTCAGTGAAAACAGCTGTTGGATTTTCAGATAAGGCTAAACCTTGAATAGAGAAGGTTTTGATATCCACTTTTTTATCACGCCCTGCCACTTGTTGTAGTCTTGCTCCGACGATAATTCGTTGGTTGCGTGAGTTGATCGTATCTAATGCCGCATAACACACACCTGGACGTAACTTACCGTGTAACCCTTTATCACGTGAACCACTAGTAGCGCCCGCCTCTGTGGTATTACGGAAATGTAATAAGGTTAAATCAGGAATCAATGCAGTCACAAAGCCTGCCATTGTGGTAGATTTACCCGCACCATTACCTCCAGAAAGCGTCGTCACTAATTCATCTAAATCAAAAGTACGTGCAAAAAAACCGTTCCAGTTAATTAAAGTTAATGAACGGAATTTACCACGCGGCACATTGTGAGCGTGGTTAAGGGTAGCTTGAGGAACAACAGATTCTGCTTGTTCGATGTTTTCAAGGGCTAATTCTTCAGACATTCTCTTTATTCCTCATCATCTAATTCATCTTCAATTTCTTCATTTTCGACCGCACTTTCTGCGTTGGCTTGTCGTTCTAATGCTAAAGATTCTGGTGTTGCCGCTTCCCCGTCACGAATTAAGCGTAATTGTGCTTCTCGTGGGTCATCGCCTGAGCGCACTTCTGCCCCAAAACGGAATACTGATTCTGAAATCGTAAACTTACCGCTATTTTGTTCACCAACTGTATGGATCATACCTAAACGGCGTAAACGGTTTAACGCTGCACGTACTTTTTCTGCTAATTTTTGTTTATCTAAATCAGAACCTGAAGAGCGTTGGTTTACTGCTTTTAATAGTTTGTTTTCATCCGCTAAATTTAATAATTCATCATACACTTCTTGTGTACTAAAAATACCTTGCTGGGCTAAACGCTCGGGGCTTAAATAGAGATAACATAACACTTTTCCTACTAACATTTCGAGCTCAGTCAACACAGAACGCGCGATTAATGTCGTTGCTTTGGGACGTAAATAGAAGAAACCTTCTGGCGCACGAATGAGCTCCACATTATAACGGCGGTAGAAAGTATCTAATTCACCTTGGAAATCCATTAAAAATGCGTGATTGTCTAATTGATCAATACTAATATGTCTGCCTGAACGCAATTGGCTATCCACAGCAGGAAATAGCGGATTTGCAATCGCCGCTGCCAATTTAGTTGAAATGAGATCTTGAAGATTGTCTGTCATTGTTTGTTCTCTATTTATAAAATTTCGCTAAAACTTACCGCACTTATTTATACTCATCAATTGGATGAGCCTGCACTTCCGCACCACGTTGGTTGATTGGCTCCCAATGCGGATAAATACCACTTAAATCATCTTTTGCCAAACCTAAACGGACTGCTTGATCAACGATAATACGTGCTACATCAAAATGTTTTGTGACAGGGTAATTTTCTAATTGTTCTTTTAACACTAAACTTAAATTAATTGGGCGGTTATGCTCTCGATAATCAATTAATAAGCCTTGCATATGTTCCACGATTTGATCGTGTAAATCCGCAAGGGATTCATATTGTAACTCTTCTGGCAATTCACCTAAGGCATCTTCTTCACGTAGTGCTAATTCTTCATCACGTAAATCAATTAAACGCTCTGCTTGAGCCGTCCATAAGAACCAAGGCTGATCAAAATAGTGATGAATAGAATTACGCAGACGTTGTGAAAATACGCGGTTTTTATCCATATCAATTGCGGTACGGATAAATTTATGTACATGGCGATCGTAGCCAATCCATAAATCGATAGCTTGCTGGCCCCAGCTGATAATACGGTCGAGTTTTGATTGCAAATCGGTAATTAATTGTTCCACAAAATACAAATTTTCCTGACCGATCACACAATCTTGAATACGTAATAATTGTGCTTGTAATTTGTCCCCTGCGGCATTTAACGTATCTTGTAATTCGCGTAAGTTGCCTGATGTTTCATCTAATAAACGTTCACAGCTTGCTATTGCCGCTTGCCAATCTTTTGTTAATAATTCAGCAATTTCTTCTTTAATGCTCTGCTGATTTTCATCCATCACGCGTTGAGATAAATCAATACTGTCAAAAATCTCTGCCACAGAATATTTCAGTGGAGCAAACACATTACGACGCCAATGATGCTCATCACCTCCCTCTTCTGCTGCTTCTGAAGCACGTTGAATTTCATCAGCCACAATAGAAAGTTGAACAGATAAACGCAATGCTGAAAATTCACGCTGGCGAATGTAATAATCTGACACCCCTACACCCAATGGAGTTAAACGATAGATCGATAACCCTTCAGTAAATTCACTACTAAAACGATTTAGAAAACGCTGTTTTACAAGCTCATTAATAGCATTGTTAGCACGTGTAGAAATGGTTTCTGAGGACTGCTCAAACGCACTCGAAATATGGCGGAAAATATCGACTAAATCTGCCTCTAGCATCTCGCCATCAAGGCGTTCGTTATTATAAATCGCAATAGCCAATAGAAAGGCTAAACGCTCTGTCGATAAATTTAAAGAAAACTCACGCTCTCTTGCCCAAGAAACGAGCTCAGGAATTGTTTGTGATGTTTCAAGCATTAAAAAAGTCTCACAACGGGGGTAAATTACGCAAAAAAATTTGGTTGATTATACAGGATTTTGTCCATTCTAACAGTGAAGAAATTCACAAAAAATCGACCGCACTTTTCCTCATTTACGAATTTTTATTGGAAAAATCCGGATTAAGCCTTACTATACGCAGATTTTTTAACGAATGACGAATAAAGAGAATGACAGAAACAACTCAACAAGATAAAAAACAGACTTACAACTTTAATAAGTTGCAAAAACGCTTACGTCGCAATGTCGGCAACGCTATTGCTGATTTCAATATGATTGAAAATGGCGACAAAGTAATGGTTTGCCTTTCAGGCGGAAAAGATAGCTATACGCTGTTAGACATTTTATTAAATTTACGTTTAAATGCCCCGATCCATTTTGATATTGTGGCGGTTAACTTAGATCAAAAACAACCGGGTTTCCCTGAGCATATTTTGCCTGAATATTTAGCAAGCATTGGTGTTGATTATAAAATCGTTGAAGAAAACACCTATGGTATTGTGAAAGAAAAAATTCCTGAAGGTAAAACGACCTGCTCACTTTGCTCACGTTTAAGACGAGGTATTTTATATCGTACTGCAACTGAATTAGGGGCGACCAAAATTGCACTAGGTCATCACCGTGATGATATGTTAGAGACCTTATTCTTAAATATGTTCTATGGCGGTAAATTAAAAAGTATGCCACCTAAATTAATTAGCGATGACGGAAAACAAATTGTGATTCGTCCACTTGCCTATTGTAAAGAAAAAGACATTGAAAAATATGCTTCAGCAAAACAATTCCCGATTATCCCTTGTAACCTTTGTGGTTCTCAACCGAATTTACAACGCCAAGTCGTCAAAGAAATGTTACAAACATGGGATCGTCAATATCCAGGTCGTATTGAAACAATGTTTAGCGCAATGCAAAATATTGTACCTTCTCATTTATGTGACACAGCACTCTTTAATTTTAAAGACATTAAGCGCGGTCAAATTTTAGAGAATATTGAAGGCGATATTGCTTTTGACAAACCAGACTTCTCTTCCCAAGTCTTAATTGATGACGAAGATCAGAATGATTTTTCAGAAAATGAAATGATCCAAT
Source organism: Pasteurella dagmatis (assembly GCF_900186835.1). NCBI lineage: Bacteria > Pseudomonadati > Pseudomonadota > Gammaproteobacteria > Pasteurellales > Pasteurellaceae > Pasteurella > Pasteurella dagmatis. Next base: position 767,897 of record NZ_LT906448.1, on the reverse strand, counting down.
TTAAACAAGTTCAATAATACTTTGTTATTGTGTAAGAATAAAACAATTGGAACGACAAAATAAAAGAGAAAACTAATACGAAGGAGAATATATGACTCAACAAGCAATCTTCGCTGGTGGCTGTTTCTGGTGTGTCGAAGCCGTCTTCAATCAAATTAAAGGTGTGAAAAAAGCGACCTCTGGTTATATTAATGGAACCACTGAGAACCCAACTTATAAAGAAGTCTGTACAGGCGAAACGGGACACGCAGAAGCGGTGAAAGTCGAATTTGACGAATCTGTGATTCGTTATGAAAAATTATTGGAGATTTTCTTTTCTATTCATAATCCAACACAATTAAATCATCAAGGGGAAGATATTGGTACACAATATCGTAGTGGAGTTTATTATTTAAGCGATCAACAAAAACAACTTGCAGAACAAAAAATAGCAGAATTACAACCGCACTTCGAAGCTCCTATTGTAACTGAAGTTCTTCCAGCTCAAATATTCTACTCTGCTGAAGAATATCACCAGGGATACCTCTTACAAAATCCTCAAAATACGTATTGTACCCTTGTGGCTACCCCTAAATTCTTAAAAGCAAAAGTAAAATTTGAAGAAATATGGAAATAAATAAGGCTATTTTGCTTTATATTTAACTTACGCCGAAATTTAAATAAAATTTCGGCTTTTTATTTTCATAACTTATATTCAACTTACCTTATTTACATTAATTAAATATAAGTAAAATAAATTTACAATAATAAGATTAATAAACAAACAAGCTTTTAAATAAGGGCTTGTCATTATTAAAAAGTTCATTTTTTAATGTGTAAAAGTTTGTAAAAGTCATTTTAATAATATCTAGTATAAGAGTATTTTATTATAGAACATAAAATATAACAGTTTTGTTCAAATAAAAAGCTAGTGATGTATAGGCATCAAATATAAGATATTTAAGAGGCTTTCGAATGAAAAACTTAACATTTAAAAATAGCTTACTTACTTTATTGGTAACAGGGATGTTAACAACGGAAGGTTTTGCAGTAACACCTGACCTTATACCAGTAAGTAACAATCAATATAGAGCTAACATTATGGGAGCACAGTTGCCTACTACAGGCACTGCGCCAATTATGAACCATCAACAAGCTATTCTTCCAAATAGAAGATCATACTTACAGCATGGCTTCAATTCTGTTGAAATGCAATTAGCATTAACAGATAGAACCCTTAATTTAGCTAAAAAGAAAGGTCAAATTAACCAACACAGAAATGATATTATCGATAGACAAATTCAACAACAAAGCCTACCGATAGTACAAATTCCACAGCAACAAATTCAACATAAACCTCAAGTACAAAAACCTAGTGTTACTAATGTTACAATCAATAAACATAATCAAACAAATGTAACAAATATTGTTTCAGCTGTTGTTCATAATACATTATCAATCACTCAAAATAACAATATTAAAATTAATAATATTAGAATTGATCACGGAAATAATAAAGAAAACACCGCTCAAATTGCTCAAAATAAGAAAGACATTAAGAACATTCAAAATAATATCAACAAAAACAATGTAAATATTGTCAATAATCGTCAAGATATTAAAGCGAATCAAATAAATATTTCAAAAAACAGTAAAGATATTTTAAATGCTCAAATTGAAATAAATAAAAATAAAGGTGCTATACAAAAAAATACAGGCAATATCCAAGCTAATAAACACAACATTCATAATAACAGTGTAAATATTGCGCATAATACCCAACGCATCAATCACAATCGTCACGATATCAACGTGAACCGCACCCACATTATCAATAATGCGGCGAATATTGCAGATAACCGTGGTCACATTATTAACAACGCTCACAATATTGCACACAATCGCGCTGACATTAATGTAAACCGTGCACACATCATCAATAATGCAGCGAATATTGCAGATAACCGTGGTCACATTATTAACAATGCACACAATATCGCACACAATCGTGCTGACATTAATGTAAACCGTGCTCATATCATTAATAATGCACATAATATTGCGCATAATAACCAACGTATTAACATTAATTCTGCTCGTATTGATCACAATAGTCACCGCATTGATGTGAATGCATCACGCATCAACCACAATCGTCACGATATCAACGTGAACCGTGCTCACATCATCAATAATGCAGCAAATATTGCAGATAACCGTGGTCACATTATTAACAATGCACACAATATCGCACACAATCGTGCTGACATTAATGTAAACCGTGCTCATATCATTAATAATGCACATAATATTGCGCATAATAACCAACGTATTAACATTAATTCTGCTCGTATTGATCACAATAGTCACCGCATTGATGTGAATGCATCACGCATCAACCACAATCGTCACGATATCAACGTGAACCGCACCCACATTATCAATAATGCGGCGAATATTGCAGATAACCGTGGTCACATTATTAACAATGCTCACAACATTGCACACAATCGTCACGATATCAACGTGAACCGTGCACACATCATCAATAATGCAGCGAATATTGCAGATAACCGTGGTCACATTATTAACAATGCACACAATATCGCACACAATCGTGCTGACATTAATGTAAACCGTGCTCATATCATTAATAATGCACATAATATTGCGCATAATAACCAACGTATTAACATTAATTCTGCTCGTATTGATCACAATAGTCACCGCATTGATGTGAATGCATCACGCATCAACCACAATCGTCACGATATCAACGTGAACCGCACCCACATTATCAATAATGCGGCGAATATTGCAGATAACCGTGGTCACATTATTAACAACGCTCACAATATTGCACACAATCGTGCTGACATTAATGTAAACCGTGCACACATCATCAATAATGCAGCGAATATTGCAGATAACCGTGGTCACATTATTAACAATGCACACAACATTGCACACAATCGTCACGATATCAATGTAAACCGTGCTCACATCATCAATAATGCAGCGAATATTGCAGATAACCGCGGTCACATTATTAACAATGCGAAAAACATTGCAGACAACCGTACCGATATCAACCGCAATATTGCTAATATTCGCGATAACCGTACCGATATCGACCGTAATACTGCTAATATTCGTGATAACCGTACTGATATTGATCGTAATATTGCTAATATCAAAGACAATCGCACAGATATCAACGCTAACCGCACAGATATTAATGTAAATCGTTCACATATTATTAATAATGCGAAAAACATTGCGGATAACCGTGGTCACATTATTAACAATGCGAAAAACATTGCAGACAACCGTACCGATATCAACCGCAATATTGCTAATATTCGCGATAACCGTACTGATATTGACCGTAATACTGCTAATATTCGCGATAACCGTACTGATATCGACCGTAATACTGCTAATATTCGTGATAACCGTACTGATATTGATCGTAATATTGCTAATATCAAAGACAATCGCACAGATATTAATGTAAATCGTTCACATATTATTAATAATGCGAAAAACATTGCAGACAACCGTACCGATATCAACCGCAATATTGCTAATATTCGTGATAACCGCACCGATATCGACCGTAATACTGCTAATATTCGTGATAACCGTACTGATATCAATACAAACATTGCGAATATCAAAGACAATCGCACAGATATTAATGTAAATCGTTCACATATTATTAATAATGCGAAAAACATTGCAGACAACCGTACCGATATCAACCGCAATATTGCTAATATTCGCGATAACCGCACCGATATCGACCGTAATACTGCTAATATTCGTGATAACCGTACTGATATCAATACAAACATTGCGAATATCAAAGACAATCGCACAGATATTAATGTAAATCGTTCACATATTATTAATAATGCGAAAAACATTGCGGATAACCGTGGTCACATTATTAACAATGCGAAAAACATTGCAGACAACCGTACCGATATCAACCGCAATATTGCTAATATTCGCGATAACCGTACCGATATCGACCGTAATACTGCTAATATTCGTGATAACCGTACTGATATTGATCGTAATATTGCTAATATCAAAGACAATCGCACAGATATTAATGTAAATCGTTCACATATTATTAATAATGCGAAAAACATTGCGGATAACCGTGGTCACATTATTAACAATGCGAAAAACATTGCAGACAACCGTACCGATATCAACCGTAATATTGCTAATATTCGTGATAACCGTACTGATATCGACCGTAATACTGCTAATATTCGTGATAACCGTACTGATATCAATACAAACATTGCGAATATCAAAGACAATCGCACAGATATTAATGTAAATCGTTCACATATTATTAATAATGCGAAAAACATTGCGGATAACCGTGGTCACATTATTAACAATGCGAAAAACATTGCAGACAACCGTACCGATATCAACCGCAATATTGCTAATATTCGCGATAACCGTACCGATATCGACCGTAATACTGCTAATATTCGTGATAACCGTACTGATATTGATCGTAATATTGCTAATATCAAAGACAATCGCACAGATATTAATGTAAATCGTTCACATATTATTAATAATGCGAAAAACATTGCGGATAACCGTGGTCACATTATTAACAATGCGAAAAACATTGCAGACAACCGTACCGATATCAACCGTAATATTGCTAATATTCGTGATAACCGTACTGATATCGACCGTAATACTGCTAATATTCGTGATAACCGTACTGATATTGATCGTAATATTGCGAATATCAAAGACAATCGCACAGATATCAACGCTAACCGCACAGATATTAATGTAAATCGTTCACATATTATTAATAATGCGAAAAACATTGCGGATAACCGTGGTCACATTATTAACAATGCGAAAAACATTGCAGACAACCGTACCGATATCAACCGCAATATTGCTAATATTCGCGATAACCGCACCGATATCGACCGTAATACTGCTAATATTCGTGATAACCGTACTGATATTGATCGTAATATTGCGAATATCAAAGACAATCGCACAGATATCAACGCTAACCGCACAGATATTAATGTAAATCGTTCACATATTATTAATAATGCGAAAAACATTGCAGACAACCGTACCGATATCAACCGCAATATTGCTAATATTCGCGATAACCGTACCGATATCGACCGTAATACTGCTAATATTCGTGATAACCGTACTGATATCAATACAAACATTGCGAATATCAAAGACAACCGTACAGACATCAACACAAACATTGTGAATATTGCGAATAACCGTCACGATATTGATGTGAATGCAGGTAACATTGCAAACAACTCTCATAACATTAATGTAAATGCTGGCAACATTGCTAACAATGCAAACAACATCAACATTAATGCGGGTAACATTGCTAACAACAGCAACAATATCAATATTAATGCAGGCAATATTGCAAGTAACCGTACTGATATTAATGCGAATATTCAAAATATCGCGAATAACCGTACCGATATTAATGCGAATATTCAAAATATCGCACATAACCGCAATAACATTAATGTGAATACGCAAAATATCGTGAACAACCGCACTGATATTAATGCAAACACTCAAAATATCGCGCTTAACCGCACTGATATTAACGTAAACGCACAAAATATCGTGAATAACCGTAATGATATCAACGTAAACGCACAAAATATCGCGAACAATCGTGCTGATATTGATGTGAACATTCAAAACATCGCAAACAACCGCACTGATATTAATGCGAATACGCAAAATATTGCGAATAACCGTACCGATATCAACAAAACTATTGTTAACGTGATTGATAACCGTAAGGATATTAATGTTAATGCAACGAATATTGCGAATAACCAACAAAATATTCATAACAACAGCGTTAACATCCACAATAATAATGTGAATATCGCACAAAACCGTACTGATATCCAAGTGAACCAAACTAATATTCACAATAACGCAGTGAATATTGAACAAAACCGCAAAGATATCACTATTAACCAAAACAACATTCAACAAAATACTGTGAATATTGCGAATAACCGCAAAGAAATTCAGATCATTAAATCAAATATTAATGTGAATGCAGGAAATGTTGAGACAAATGCGAAAAACATCGAAGTCAACAAAGCTGGTATTGCAAGACTTGATCAAAGTGTTAATCGCTTAAATAAAGAGGTTCAAACTGGCCTTGCAACTCAAGCAGCATTAAGTGGCTTATTCCAACCATATAACGTAGGAAAAGTGAACGTAAGTGCAGCTGTAGGTGGTTATAAAGGTAAAACTGCAGTGGCAGTGGGTACTGGTTACCGCTTTAGCAAAAATGTTGCTGCGAAAGCAGGTTTCTCAATGGGACCTAACGGTAGTGGAACATCATATAATGTTGGTGTGAATTTTGAATTCTAATTCATAACAAAACATTCCTTATCAAAAGAGCTATTTCATTATGAAATAGCTCTTTTTATATATTTCAGTTATTAAACCACCCTGCTCAATAAAATTTAATAACCCTATCTAAATCATCTCATCAATTTAATTTATGATAAAAATTTTTTCACTAATGCAGTGAAATCATTAGCATTACTTAACACTTTATATAAAAATTAACACTACATTTTATATGGATAATTGTTATTAATTTAAACTTGTCAATAGATATACGCTATCCTATTCATGTATTAGAGCAATAAAATTCTATTAAAAATCAATTTTTTATTTGTAAATCAAGCTTTAAAAAATAAACGCAAGTAATATTGATTATCATTTATATTTTGTGTATATTGCGTGCATTTTATGTGTTTTTATTAATCAATCAAACGGAGAAAATATGTCTTTCAAGAGAACTCAATTGTCCATGGTAATTTTTTGTGCGATGTACACTAATTATGCGTTGTCAAATACAGCACATTTAGAGGTTATTGATGTTACCTTGCACTCAGGTACAAAAAATGCAACAAATGTTGTTACGTTAAAACAAATAGAGCGTAATACACAAACGGATTTGCGAGGCTTATTAAGTGCCGAGCCTTCTATTAACTTTGGAGGGGGTGTTGGTGGAACATCTCAATGGACAACAATTAGAGGAATGGGACAAGATCAAATTGATATCAAAGTTGATAATACCTATTCAGACTCACAGCTCTTTCATCATGAGGCTCGTTTTATTTTAGATCCTAGTTTAATTAAAAAAATAAATGTGCAAAAAGGAGCTGGCTCCGCTAGTTCAGGCATTGGTGCAACAAGTGGTTCGATTGAAGCAATCACCAAAGATGCTAAAGATCTCTTAAAAGAAAATCAACAGATTGGTTTTAAACTAAATACGGGCATAAATAGTAATAAAGGATATCACCAAGGTGCTAGTGTTTATGCTAAATATGGCGCATTTGATACTTTAGTTTCTGGGAACTGGATATATGAAAAAGATTATCTTGGTGGAAAAAAGTATCGTAATTTATCTGGTGAACAACGTGTCCAAAATAGTGCATTGAATCAACGTGGTCTATTATTTAAAGCCGGTGCTGATGTAAATGAAGATCATCGCATTGTTCTAAGTCACCGCCAAGAGCATTATCACGGAAAAAGAGCTTTACGAGAAGAATTTGATTTTACCAATTCTTATCTAACAAAATCAAAAAACGATCCCCTAGCGCCTGGACAAGCCCTAAGCGATGTTGTAGCTGGCAAAGATCGTAAAGGCGGTAATACTTATTATGTATTAGATGAAAAAGGTAACTATATCGTAAATGGTGCAAATAATAATCCTAGATATCGCATTACAACGCAAGATACTACAAATCTAGAATGGTCTGGTAAAAATCTTGGCTTTATTAGTGAAATAAAAGCGAATATTTACCATATTCATCGTAATCGTGAAGAACCAATGCAAAATAACAGAGTTAGACTAGAAACAACAGGTGCAAATATCAATTTTGATTCTGTTATTGGCAATAATCATATGATCAAATATGGCTTAAATTACCGCCAACAAGTAGGTAAACCAAACAAATTAGCAGCAAAGGCACATAATCAGAAAAAACAAGATACGGGTATTTATCTTGAAGGAATCTGGGGAATAGGTCCAGTTACTTTAACAACAGGCGCACGCTATGATCATTTTGATTTTAGAGCATCTAATGGTAAAAAAGTCAGCAAAGGACATTTTAACCCTAGTCTGGGCTTAATTTGGGAAATTAAGCAAGATTTCAGTTTAAACACAAACTTAAACTATGCTACACGTAGTCCTCGTTTATATGAAATCATGCTAGCTGGAAATGGAAATATTAGTATTGCTGATGATATTACAGCAGAAAAAGCTCGTAATACAGAAATTGGCTTTAACTATAACCTTAACAATGAGCTAAGCTTAGAAGGTAGTTATTTCTGGCAACGCGTAAAAAATGCTCACTCAATGAGAAGCATTGGCAATGAACAACGTGAAATATACAATGGCGCTTTATTACGTAATAAAGGTTATGAAATCAGTACTAGTTACAAAAAAGCAGGTTTTACAACCCGTTTAGGTGTTGCGGATAGTTCTCCTGAAGTTTATGGAAATACTGCTGACAATACTGTATTTGCTGTAAAAACAGGCAGAACTTGGACGGCTGGTTTATCTTATCATTTCGACAATCCAGACTTAGAAATTGGTTGGAAAGGTCGTTTCGTTGAGAGTACTACGGGTTCACCAAGCCGTAACTCTGGTGGTAATCAAACAAAAGTCAAACAACTTGGTTATAGCTTACATGACCTCTATGCTAGCTGGAAAGCAAATGATAGCTTAATCTTAAATATCTCTATTGATAATATTTTTGATAAAACTTACCGTAGCCATAGCCAACGTGCAGGTCATAATAGCTTAGTTGGTAAAGGAAGAGATGCTCGCTTTACTGCAAGCTATACGTTCTAAACTACTCTATTTATAATAAAGCTGCTTTATAAAGTGGCTTTTTATTATCAACTTATATCTAGTTAATATAAAAAAGGACGCTAAATAGCGTCCTAATTCATCTTTACTTTGAAATTAAAGTGCAGATTTTGCTTTTTCTACTAATGCAGCGAAAGCAACTTTGTCGAATACAGCAATATCAGCAAGGATCTTACGGTCGATTTCAACAGAAGCTTTTTTCAAGCCATTGATGAATTTACTGTAAGATAAACCGTTTTGACGCGCTGCAGCGTTGATACGTGCAATCCATAATTGACGGAATTGACGTTTACGTTGACGACGGTCACGGTATGCATATTGACCAGCTTTAATTACTGCTTGGAACGCAACACGATAAACACGTGAACGAGCACCATAATAACCTTTAGCAGCCTTAAGAACTTTCTTATGGCGTGCTCTTGCAATAACACCACGTTTTACACGAGCCATTATTTAATCTCCTATTGTCTATTTAATCTAAAATTTAACTAATCGTACGACTGTACTTAAAACGCAGTTTATGCGTATGGTAAGCACGCTACTACTAAAACTTGGTCAGCTTTCGCAACCATTGATTTGTGACGTAAATGACGTTTACGCTTAGTTGTCTTTTTAGTCAAAATATGACGTAAGTGAGATTGTTTACGTTTGAAACCACCAGAAGCTGTTTTTTTGAAACGCTTCGCAGCACCACGTACTGTTTTAATTTTAGGCATTGTTGAATAACTCCGCATTGTTTTTAAGTTAATACAGGATAATTAGGCGAATTAAAGTGCGGTCGAAATTCTTGAAATTTCAACCGCACTTAATTACTTGATCTTGCACTAATTATTTCTTTTTAGGGGCTAGTACCATAACAGCTTGACGACCTTCGAGCTTACCTGGTGCAGATTCTACAACAGAAATATCCGCCAGATCGTTTTTAACACGCTCTAATACATCTAAGCCGATGTCTTGGTGAGCCATTTCACGTCCGCGAAAACGAACTGTGATTTTAGCTTTGTCCCCATCTTCTAAAAAGCGAATCAGGCTGCGTAGTTTTACCTGATAGTCGCCTTCATCTGTACCAGGACGGAATTTAATTTCCTTCACTTGTACAACTTTCTGTTTCTTCTTCTGCTCTTTTGCCGCTTTACCTTTTTCATAAAGGAATTTACCGTAATTCATAATGCGACACACTGGAGGCTCTGCATTTGGGCTAATCTCAACAAGATCTAACTCAGCCTGCTCAGCCATTTCTAATGCTTGTTGAATTGATACAATACCTGCTTGTTCGCCATCTTGGTCAATCAAACGAACTTCTTTCACTCGAATTTCATCATTAATGCGATTCGGACGATTAGCAACTGGTGCTTTTTTTACGGTTTTAATAGTCTTATTCCTCTATTGGTTGACATAACATCATCTACTTAGCAGAAGAAGATGATTCAGTGCTCTCATATGAGCAAAACGGGCGCAATTTTACTTTATTTTAATGATTTATGCAATAAGTAATACACTATGTCACTTTTAAAATAAGGAGAATTTGCCCTAGAAATACACATTTTACCTAATATTCTTAGTACTAATTTTAACTCCGATTTTTTCACCTGTTTGCAAAAGTTTCGTAATCCTTGCACTTTCTAAACATAACATTTGCCTATAATCACTGTCTTGCATTGCACTCACTGTATTATTCCAAGGATTCCATAATACAAGATCGCTAATTTTTTGATGTTCTAAGACAATTTGGCGCGTAAAACCAAGATCATTGATGCTATTTGTATAATTTTGTACATTCTCTAGAGTATAAACACAATCCACATTTCCAGCGATTTTACGTGTTGAAGGTAATACTTCGATTTGTTGTGTAATCGCATTTAGTCCTGTTTGAGGTAAATTGTTGACTTCAACTTGTGCAATATCACTCACATTAAAATAGGTGTGTAATGCTGCTTGTGCAGGTGTTTCACCATAATGGGTAAATTCAATCTGGCAATCTTGTGTAAATACCATCAGGACTTTTGCTTCAATACAATTCAATTCATTAAATAATGAAAAAACTAACCGCACTTTATCTTCTTCGATCGCATAATCACTCAAAGACCATAAATATAAACGCACTGTGCCGTGAATAGGCTGTTTTTTATTACCAAACCAAGGATAACAAAGCGGTATACCACCACGAATTGGCACACCTAATTCAAAAGATTCAATCTTACTAAGCCATAACAATTCACGCTCCCCTTTGGGCTGCCATTGCAATAACTGTGCGCCTTGTAGTGCAATTTTTGCTTGTCCAACAGCGTGTTTAAGCTCCAAGACTGGCATTTGATTATAGTGATATAAATTCAGTTCTGGCGTAATTTGTTTGATATGCTGTACGCTCATAGCAGACTCCATTAAAATTATTGACCATTTAAAATTTTTTGTCTCATTTGCTTCATATGTGGTGCAGTTTTATTAAAGAAATAACGATATGACTGACACAAATAATTATGTTTAAATTCATTGCTAGCGACTTCGATAATACGGTGTTTAGGACAGCCACCATAACAAATAGATTTAAACTCACAGCATTCGCAAATAGAGGTTAATTGGTTTTGTTTCGCTAAACCAAATTGCTGTTGTTGCTGTGATAAAACTAAATCCACCAGCGATTGTTGATTTAAATTACCAATACGATACTCTGGATACACATAATGATCACAAGAATACACATCACCATTAGCTTCAACGATGAGGGATTTGCCACAGGTTGGCTGATGAATACAACTGCTCGATGGATACCCTAGCCACTGTCCAAGTAAATTATCAAATTCCAATACAAAAATGCGCCCAACATCTTCTTTTAACCATTCTTGGAAAACATCAAATAGAAATACGCCATAACCTTCTGGCGGTACAGAAAATGAAGTAGTAGCATTTTTACTAGGACAATCTGTTTTTTCCACAATAGGAATAAACTGCATAAAGGTCGAGCCTAATGCTTTTAATGCTTGATAGGTTTCTTTTCCTTTTTGCCAGTTTTGATCGTTAATTACCGTAAGCGTATTGAAGTTCACTTGATATTCTTTTAATAATTCAAGAGCTTTGACAACGCGATCGTAAGTAGGCTGCCCTGAACTAGTAATACGATAACGATTATGCACGGCACTTAATCCATCAATCGATAATCCAATCAAAAAATCGTTTTGTTTAAAAAACTCTGCCCATTGGCGATTAAGCGCAATACCGTTAGTTTGGAAGGCATTAGTAATGGTTTTACCTTTTGCAAATTCTCTCTGAAAATTGACCGCACTTTTAAAGAAATCTAAACCTAATAAAGTAGGCTCTCCCCCCTGCCACGCAAAATCCACCTGATTGCCAGCATGTGCTTCAATATAGTTCTTAATATAGTTTTTGAGAGTATCTTGAGACATAAACCGTGCTTGTTTGCCAAAATCCTGCTCTTTCTCCAAATAAAAACAATATTCACATTGAATATTACAATGGAAGCTACTTGGCTTTGCCATTAAGTGGAAATGTGGTTTTGGTGAAAAAAATGACATTTCTCGCTCCAAAATCAGCATAAAAAAGACTATTTCTTATAAGAAGGCAACAATTCGGTAAATAAGCCGTTTTGTTTTAGTTCTTTAGCAATACGAATTGCTGTTTCGGTTTCACAACCTGCATATTCAGCAATTTCACGATACGTCCAGTTATAATAAGGAAAATTACTCGTTAAAAAATATAGGCTATCAATCACTCGATCTAATGTGCGTAAATAAGCACTTTTGGCTAAGCGTTGCTCTGCATCACGTAGTTCATTGGCTAATGTTTGTAAAAGTGATTTACTTAGTTGGACGTTATGTAAGAAAAATTGCTCAATATCTTCCGGTTTAATACGAATAATTTCCGCTTCAATTAGGATCTTTGCATTACAGTGATAACGACTATCCCCTAGCCCAAATAATGTTCTAAAACCAAAATAATCCCCTTGCCGATACAGTCGTACAAGGCTTTCTTTACCATTATCCAATGTATGATATAACCCAACTAAACCCTGTTTTATATAATAAAATTCTTGTGCGACTTCACCTTGTTGATAAACAGTCATTCCCTTTGTTAATTGATGAAGGTGAGTAAGTTGACAATGTTTTAATTCTTCTGGCTGGATATTATAGCTTTCCATCGTATCATTTCCTTAGCTTATTGATATTGTGTTTAAAATTTCGTCCTATGATTTATTATAGTGATAAAGGCGAACTTTTGTCCGCCTTTTTATGATTACACTTCATCAATAATACGATAAAGCCAGTTTTCAAGTGGATCACCCAGCCGTTTCATTTCTACACGCATTTCTTCTAGCATTTCTTTTTTAACTTCACGATAACGCTCATCATAGAAAAGATTATGCATTTCTCCAGGATCGTTATGAACATCATATAATTCACACACATCAGTTGCATTAAAAACTAATTTATAATCTTTACGACGCCACATACGTTGCTCAAAATAGACAAAATGCCCTGCAAGCTGTGCCAAAATACCCTTACGATCATTTTGTTGTTTTTCACGTGTAATTGGCAGTAAGGTTTCCCCTTGGAAAACTTCTGGAATTTGCTGTTCTGCAATATCATAAACCGTTGAAGTCAAGTCATGTAAATAAACTAAATTATCATCTTGTTCATTTATGCGATCAGATTTAGGATCTTTGACAATCAATGGAATATTATAGGTCGTATCAAACATAAATTCGCCTTTTTCAATCATTCTATGGGCACCCATTGCATCACCGTGATCAGCGGTTGCAACAATAAATGTGTTCTCATATAGATTGTGCTCTTCTAAATAATCCAATAACTCACCAATTGCATCATCAATTAACGTGATATACCCCCAGAATTTAGTAATCACTTCTTTCCAATGATCTTCGCTTGCTTCCCACATTCCCCACATTTTTGAAATCGTGCGGAAGTGACCTGGTTTTCCTTCAAGTGGTTTGAAGAAACTTTCATCAAGCACAACATCATCTTTACTATACATTGAATAATAAGGCTCTGGCACAATACAAGGTGTATGTGGACCCCAGAAGTTAATCCAAGTGAAGAACGGTTTATTTTCATCAAGTGATTCTTTGATATAACGTTTTGCTTCATCAATGATGAAATAAGGGATTGTTTCTGCTTTTGTACCAGATAATAAACCACATAATTCTTGAACACGTAAATGTGGATTATCACCAAAATATGCTCGACTAACTTCCGGGATTGGATGTCCTTTTTCTAATAACCATTCGTGATAGCGGTTAGAGTGGGTTGGAGGTTGATTAAAAACTAAGTTTTTATACACACCACTACCAGGGTAACCATAACCATCAAAATTATGACCTTTAATATCATAATCTTCCGGGACAGACTTAGTACCCACATGCCATTTTCCTACAACATAGCTGTTATATCCCTCTAATCTCGCAATATTTGGTGCCTGTTTACTAATTTCACCAGTTCCACCCTTTTCCCCATTTTTGATAATACCGTGTGTTGAAGGCATTAACCCAGTGAACAATGAAGTTCTTGCTGGTCCACAAACAGAAGCTGGGGTAAACGCATTATTAAAGCGAATCCCTTCTTGGGCTAACCTATCAATATTAGGGGTTTTTACTACTTGGTGCCCATAGGCACCAAGCATATCTTTTCTCACTTGATCTAAGAGAATATAGACAATATTCATTATTTACACCTCTATTTTACGATGATCTACATCGCCGTTTTTTTCATACGGAATACAAATAATACAATCACTTGTAACACAGCATAGATACCCAAAATTAATCCTGGCTGACCGTCTGGTGAAGCTAAACCAATTGGCGATAAGAATGCGTGTAGTGAAATTAAGCCAAGTACTAAAGAAGCTACCGTCACACGAGCATGTTCCCAGTATGTTAAGTCTACTCCCTCTTTGTTTTCTTTGCTTTCTTGATATGGTTCACGTTTTAAGAATTGACCTAATACTAACATTACAATAACATCGAATACGAATAATGCAGCCATTACATAAACGAAGTTTACTTTCACTTGGAATACCCAAACAATACTGAAATATAAAATAACGTGTAATAACAAGGCAATACGTGCAGCTAAACCAGAAACTGTTTTATTAAATAAACCTACTGCAAATAATGCAACGATTGGGATATTCACAAATCCAGCAAAACGTTTAGTTAACAAGAAGATACCGTCTGTACCAAACATCAATAATGGTCCAATGATCATGGTTAAGATCGCCATAATGGTTGATACTTTTTTTGCATGAGCGATTAATTCTTGCTCTGTACGTTGTTTTTTACTGATTGATGGTAATAAGTCTTTACAGTAGATAGTCGCCGCTGAGTTTAAGAATGAGTTGAATGTACTTAAAATCGCACCGAATAATGCTGCAATAAAGAAACCTTGTAAGAAGGTTGGCAATACTTTATTGACTAATGCTGGGTAAGACGTATCAATTGGATTTAAGCCATCACCAAGAATATGAAAACTTAATAAACCCGGTAAGTTCAAGATCACAGGTAAAGTTAATAAGAATAAGGCTGCTAAAAGGATACCTTTTTGACCTGATTTTAGGTCTCTCGCGCCTAATGCACGTTGTACTATCGCTTGATTAGTTGTCCAATAGAAGAAGTTTACAATTAAAATACCGGTAAACATTGCTGGCCAAGGCACCGCATCTGTTGCATTACCAATAGCATTAAATTTCTCAACGTGAGTAGTGGTAATAACTTTAAGACCTTCAGAAATACTACCATCACCTAAGTGAGCTAATGCAAAGATTGGCACCAATAACGCACCTATAACTAAAATGACTGCATTCAACGTATCAGAAACTGCGACTGCTTTTAATCCACCAAAAATAGCATAAATTGCACCTACTATACCAATTGCGACTACGGTATAAACAATAGATTGTCCATAAGTAATACCAAATACCGTTTCTAAGTTAAAAATTTTATTAAATGCAATTGCACCGGTATAAAGTGCGGTCGGAATAACGATGAAAAGATAGAACACTAAGAAAAGTGCTGACATAATTAAACGAGTTTGACGGTCAAAACGATTTTCAAAGAATTCTGGAATCGTTGTGTAACCATTTTTAATGTATTTCGGTAATAGATAAAGAGCTAAAAAACACAAAGGAATTACTGACTGTACAGTCCACGCAATAATTGAGAAATTACCTTTATAAGAAACCGCATTTACACCAATAAGTTGCTCAGTTGATAGTGAGGTTAATACCATTGAGCAGCCAATCACAAGTCCACTCAACCCACGGCCAGCTAAAAAATAGCCTTTTGAGGTGCTTAAATCATCACCCTTTGTTTTTCTCCACGAGATATATGCCACAATTCCCGTTACAACGAGAAAGCTGGCGATTGTAATGAACATAACGTCCTCCTTTTCTTATATTTAGTCCAAAATAAAGGCATCTAAAAAGATACAGGATTAGGATAATACAGCCGAAAATGAAGACTTATGATAATCATCATAGAACCATAGTGAGTTTGATCACAGATTTTAATCAGAATTCAAAAAATGTTTCACGATATGAGCGTGATCATAAACTCGCCTTTTAATGTAAGGGCATAATAAAATAAAAAATGGAGTCATTTTATGAGCTTGCAGTTAATTTTTATCCTTATTATATGTGGAGCGATGACAAACTTAATGTCCGCAATATTTGGGATTGGAGGTGGTGTACTGATGGTCCCTATCTTATATACGCTCTTTCCTGAATTTCCCTTACAAATGATCGCAGCAACCTCACTTACCATTGTAATTGGATCGGCATTAATTAATTTAACTTACTTTTACAAACAAAAAATACAAATTAATTTTAAAGCAATGTTACTTTGGTCTTTAGGAATGATTATCGGAGTTCAATTAGGGTTTGAAGCCAGTTTCTATTTACCAGATATTTTCATTATTGTCGTTTTTATTAGCGTGCTAACGATATTAGCGATTCGAACGATCTTCTTTTCAAAATCGACAAAAGCCGATAGCGTCGAAAAAAATGAGAATCTTAAAGGTGCAGGCTTATGCTTATTTGGCGGCACAGTAGCCGGAATGACAGGCATTGGTGGGGGTTCAATTATGGCACCATTAATTGGACAACTCCATAGCATCAAACCTCATCAAATCGCACCATATACTAACTATATGATGGTAATTGGTGGGTTCGGTAGCCTATATGGTTATTTATCCAAAACGCCACCATTTCACTTGGATTATGGCTGGCAAATTGGATATGTCAATTTTTCAATTGTTGCGATTGTGGTATTAAGCTCATTCGCTACTAGCTTTCTTTCAATGAAAATCCGTGGCATTTTACATCCAGACGTAGCAAAAAAACTCTTAGGCATAATCTTATTAGCCATCGCAGGATATATGCTTATTGCGCATTTGATGAAATAGAGAAATCAGCAACCAGAGAACAAAAAAGCCCACTATGATGTGAGCTTTTTGAAATATCACTTATTATTTTTGTTCATTAAATGCTTCTAATGCTCGCAATGAATAAGTGTATGCTGCGCCTGCGTTAAGTGCGATTGCAGTTGCTAATGCAGCAGCAACCTCTTCTTCTGTTGCACCAGCTTTTACAGCTTCAGCCGCATGAACACCGATACAACTTTCACAACGTGTTGTTACTGCAACAGCTAATGCAATTAATTCTCGGGTTTTTACATCTAATACGTTATTTTCAGCAGCTGCTGTATTTAATGCCCCATAAGCTTGTAACATTTTAGGGTATTTTTGACCTAATGCACCAAATGATTTTTTGACGTGTGAAACATCATTTTTCCAGTCTGCAAACATAATATCTCCTATAAAATAAATTTGAGAAAAGGGATTAGTATTATATAGAATTTTTTATATACACATCCACTAGCAATTTTTCTGTTTATATGAATAAATAGCATAATTTATTGCTAGACTTTATTTATACATTTCTGCTTATATTGCTACAACTAGCATATAAAAATTAACTATTTTATAGTTTCAGATACTGTTATTTGAGAGTAATTTGTGTACAATCAATGTTGGGTTCTGTTTCAGCATATTCATTAATTCATCAATGTTGATTCATTTATTCATACATTAATTCCATATAACAAACTATAGGGGAAAAATATGAAAAAGCTATTTTTACTTACCTGCTGTGTGTTCGCTTTAACAGCGTGTAAAACAGAAATTGAAAAAGACGTTTCTCTTAAATCGCTATTAAACGATCCCGTTCGTACCGAATCGGCTACATTAAATGTGCAAATTACATCTTGTCACGATCATGAAGACTCAAGAAAACCATCAGAAGATTTAACCAAAATTCAACAAAAAATTCCTACCGTTTTCACACAAGCTAAATATAAAGAGTGTTTTTCTAAACAGTTCGATTCTTTTGCTAGCTTTGAGATCCCCATTGATATTGGCAATATGAAAAATGAATCTGAGCTGAAAAATGATGTGAGTATTTATAGTTATAAGTACCGTCAAATGAATGTTAGAACAAGCCCAAAATTAGCTAAAAACATCCGTAGTTTTGTGGAAAATGAATTTATCAATAACTTGGATTTCAATATTTTAGTTACCTTGAAAAACGACACTGATGTAAAACACGAATTCAACGTCTACTCAGCTTATGTTGATGATTCTCCAGTAACACTTGAAAACGTAACATTAGAACCAAAAGAAGAATTAAAACTTAAACTTTCTAACGCCTCTGCCGATGCCTTATGGGTATATGAAGATGTTGGCGAAACCGTCATATTAAGTTCACCTTTCGATTTGGATGAAGTATTAGAAAAATCAAATAAATAAAATTCTAAAAACAAAAAATCCCCTAAATAGTTGGGGGATTTTTATATCCAGCAGTTAATTAAATAACTTGTACATCGATTGCTGAAGGTCCTCGTTGTGAATCTTGTACACTATATTGCACACGGTCGCCTTCATTTAATGTTCTGTAACTTGTACCGATAATACCAGAAAAATGTACGAATAAATCTTTACCACCATCTGCTGGAGTAATGAAACCAAAACCTTTATCAGAATTGAACCATTTTACTGTACCATTGAATTTAGACATTTTGTCTTCCTCTTATGAATTAAAATTTAAAGATATCATGCTTGAATCAAGCGTAGTGCTAATAACTGTTACTTAAATAGAAAGAGTAAAAGTGCTTTTCAAGTAACAAATAACGCTTGTAAATGAGGAAGAACTGTACTAACTAACTTATATAAAGACGGGTTTAGCGGTAAGCATTAGAACACGTTACCATAATTAAAGCAAACTATATTTACAACTATTTTTCATAGAGTTAAAAAAGCTCTACCTATAAATGTGGATTTTTTTCCAATACCTTGCTTTTCTAAAACTTTTTCATTATCCTACTTTTTGAGTCAACTATTAAAAATATCAAAGGGTAAGTTATGAAAAATGAACTAATTTGTTATAAAAAAATGCCAGTTTGGACAGCAAAATCTTTACCACAAATGTTTCAAGAAAAACACAATACAAAAGTAGGAACTTGGGGAAAACTTAC
This sequence comes from Pasteurella dagmatis, assembly GCF_900186835.1. Taxonomy (NCBI): domain Bacteria; kingdom Pseudomonadati; phylum Pseudomonadota; class Gammaproteobacteria; order Pasteurellales; family Pasteurellaceae; genus Pasteurella; species Pasteurella dagmatis. The sequence continues at coordinate 748,401 of NZ_LT906448.1, read as the reverse complement.
TATTTTAAGGGGGCAACTCAAATTCTACGAGTTAACAGAAGACGGAACAGTTGTAAGTGAACATTTTTTTACCTCTAAAAGTGACATTCCATTAGTTGAACCACAAGTCTGGCATAAAGTCGAACCTATTTCTGACGATTTAGAATGTTATCTGGAATTTTATTGTAAAAAAGAAGATTTCTTCAGTAAAAAATATAATATGACTCCTACTCACTCAGAAGTAAAAAGTGCGGTCGAAATATTAAAACCTTGCAAAGTGTTAGATTTAGGTTGTGGTCAGGGTCGAAATTCCCTCTTTTTGAGTCTATTAGGTTACAATGTCACGTCTTGGGATCATAATGAAAATAGTATTAAATTCTTAACTGACACAGCTGAAAAAGAAAATTTGCCAATTCAGACCGCACTTTATGATATTAATTCAGCCAATATTCAAGAAAACTATGACTTTATTCTTTCTACTGTAGTCTTTATGTTCTTAAATCGTGACCGAGTTCCACAGATTATTGAAAATATGCAAAGCCATACTAATATTGGTGGTTATAATTTAATTGTTGCAGCAATGTCTACCGATGATGTGCCTTGCCCAATACCTTTTTCTTTTACATTTAAAGCAGGGGAATTAAAACAATATTATCAAGATTGGGAGTTGATTAAATATAATGAAGAAATGGGTGAATTACATAAAACTGATGAAAATGGTAATCGAATTAAAATGAAATTTGTGACTATGCTAGCAAAGAAAAAATAAGCAACAACGCCCTGTTACTAGGGCGTTTTATTTCCTTTAATCTCCTAATTTTCGGATTGGGAAATCTAAAATTTCTGCTAGACTCAGTACTGTTTCTACGTCCGTTTTTAGGCAGGGTAAAAAGCAGTAACTTTCTAAACAGGTTTCAATATCTAATAAACTATAATTTGATCCTGTTTCAAATTTTCTAGCAAGCTCATCAAGCTGCAAGTTCTCTTCTTCATTAAATTCAAAAGGTTTATCTTGATATTTAGCAAGATAATTAACTAATTCCTCATAATCCATTTGCCAATGGTCTTCATATGTTGAAGTTAAATATTCACATAATAGAAAGCGATAATTTAAAAAATGAGGCTTGACGGTTCCATAAAAACCTTCATCTTTCACTTGCTGAATTAACTGTTTTTGTTGCTGTTGAATGTCGATCCAACGCGCTTTAAACCCCTCTATATTTTGAATCCCTGTCAATTGACAAAACTGTTCTAAATACAATGAATAGGCTTCCAAGTTTTTTTGTTTAAGTGGCATTTCTGGTAAGGAAAAACCTTCTGCCTCAATAGAAAGAAATTGACATATCTGTCCAATTGCCTGTTCTAATAATGACCAATATGTTTGATCTAATTTTTCTTCACTGTCTATTTCTAAGCTACGAGCATGCTTCATCTCTTCAAAAATGCTACCAAATTTATTTGGCACAACTAAAATTTTAAAGCGCTGATCTCCTTGCCGATCAGTATAAGGTGTACAAAAGAAAGTCACTTGTTCATATTTTGCTTTTTTTGCTTTCAAATATGCTTGAATCGGTGCTGTACCAAAACTGATCATAATAAAACAATAATTATTGCCATCAATTAATTCTGTTTTAGGAACAGGTTCTATATTTACTTTCCATAACAATTCGGCTAAAGCATCATAATGATCTGTATAACCTGCATCTGCTAAGGTGAGTACAATCATTTCTTTTTCATCATCATCGACATCAACAAAATGCGTTGGATAATAATAGTAATCAAGCAAAATGTCTGTTTTAAATAGGTTATTAGGTATTTCAACACTGTAGCTCTCATTATCTAAATATGCTTCAATGTTAATTAATGCATTTAAGATATGATCATACATAATCTACCCTCATATAAAAAATCATACTGTTCAGTGTCGTACAATGAATTAGCATACTAACTGCAAATAAGCTAACAAAAAACTAACCGCACTTTACTCTTCTTAAGTAAACTACGGTCAGTTTTAATTAAGTTTTAAGCTAGTAATATAGACTCACTACTCATCAATTGTACGTAGTAATTCATTAATACCAACTTTACCTCTTGTTTTTTCATCAACTTTTTTCACGATGACTGCACAATATAAGCTGTATTTGCCACATTTAGATGGGAGGCTACCAGAAACTACCACAGAACCTGCTGGCACACGACCATAAGTAATTTCACCTGTTTCACGATCATAAATCTTAGTAGATTGACCGATAAATACTCCCATAGAAATCACTGAACCTTCTTCAACGATCACACCCTCTACAATTTCAGAACGCGCACCGATAAAACAATTATCTTCAATAATTGTTGGGTTTGCTTGCAACGGCTCTAACACACCACCAATACCAACACCTCCAGATAAATGGACATTTTTACCAATTTGTGCACAAGATCCTACAGTAGCCCAAGTATCAACCATTGTGCCTTCATCAACACGTGCACCGATATTGACATAAGATGGCATCAAGACAGTGTTTTTAGCAATGTATGCACCTTTACGCACAGCCGCTGGTGGTACAACACGGAAACCCTCTTGTTGAAAACGTGCTTCATCATAATCAGCAAATTTCATTGGCACTTTGTCGTAATAATTAGTTTCTCCACCAGAGACTAATTCATTGTCATTAATACGAAATGATAATAAAACTGCTTTTTTTAACCATTGATGAGTCACCCACTCCCCATCAATTTTTTCTGCAACGCGATATTTACCGCTATCTAAGCCTTCAATAGCCTCTTCGATCGCTGCACGAGTTTGTGCATCCACTGTTTTTGGGGTAATTTCTGCACGTTTTTCAAAAGCTGCTTCAATAATATTTTGTAATGACATTTTCTTTTCCTTAATGGGTTAAAACTAAACTTCTATTTTTATCATATTTCATTTTAAAACTCATCTTTTAATTTAAAAAGAAAAATCGATTTTTATGCTAAAACGTTTGAGAAATAAAATTTACAGTGATTGAAGAAATAATGAACTTTCAGTAAAATCGAAAAAATGCGTAAAAATAAGGAGCATATTATGCTGAAAAAAACGTTGTATGCCATCACCACAATATTTGTAATGATCTTTACTCTTACAAGCTGTGATGAGAATACAGTAAAGGATGATCCACAAGCGATTGGATTCACAGTCAATCCTATTGAGCCAACCAACTATTTTGCAAGTCCTAAAGAAGTTTATCCTCTCGTATTGACCTTTTCTGGATCAGCTGCACCACTTGAAATGATGAATAAACCATTAAAAGATGTGAAGATTGAGCCTGAAATTCGAGGAACTTGGAAATGGCAGAACGATACAATGCTAACTTTCCAACCTGAAAATGATTGGGTCGCAGGTGAGCACTATAAAATTTATCTCAACGATAAAATACTCAATCCCAAAATCAGATATAAACAGGCTGTTAAACAACCAATTACGGTTGAAACAACACCTTTTTCAGCAAATATTGAAAACTCCGAATTTTATCAAGATCCAAATCAGGCACATATTCGTCAAAGTATCGTACAAGTAAATTTTAGCCACCCAGTTGATCGCAAAAAGTTTGAACAAAGCATTCAAGTTAATTTGATGCGTAAAAATCAAGATAAAACGTATAGCACTATCTCACCACTCAAATTCAAAATACGTTACTCTGAAAATGATTTATCTGCGTGGATTAGTTCTGATAACATCAATCTTGCTACCAGTAATAATCAAGTGATTGAAACTAAAATTCTTAAAAATTTTACCGCACTTTGGGGTAAGAATGAGTTAAAAGAGGACTTAGTTAATCAGGTTATAGTGCCTACAAAATTTAGCCTTTCCTTAAACAGCAATATTTCTATTGTAAATAATGAAAAAAATCTTGCTGAACAAATTCTTCGTTTGAACTTCAACCACTCAGTAAGAGGAAAAGAAGTAATGGAGAACTTGCGTGCATTCCTACTCCCGAAAGAAAACCCCAAAAAAGGTAAAGTGTGGTATTTCAACCAAGTTACACAAGAAGTATTGAATAACGCAGAAGAAATTCAACTCGACTATATTCCAAATACGACTACTTATTCGAATGTACATAACTTCCGTATTGATGTGCCAGATAAACGTTGCCTATATCTTTATGTAACAAACAATATTTCTGCGATGGGCGGATATCAATTATCACAACCTGTAGGTGAAGTAGTTTGTGCACCAAATTATCCGAAATATGTCGGCTTTGTAGGAAAAGGCTCGTTATTATCTACATTTGGTGATCAGCGTTTAACATTCAGCGCACGTAACTTCAAACACGTACAATTAGAAGTTGGTAAAGTTCAAGCAGAACAATTACGTCACATTGCTGCATTAAACTCTGGTGACTTCCAAAATCCAAGCTTAGAGGGATTGAAATTTGATCATATTGCAACCTTCAAAACTAAAACTTACACAATCAACAATAAGAAACCACAAGAAGCAAGCTATTTTAGTGCTAATTTAGCAGAATCTATTAATAACGATCCAAAAACTAAACAAGGTGGTGTGTATTGGGTGAAGGTAACTGGTTATGATGAAGAGCCTGATAATTTAAACACAGTAGATAATTCTCAAAGTGAGGATTGGCGTAATGATGAACTAAATCAATATACCGATTATCGTTTAGTTGTTGTCAGCGATCTGGGCATAATCGCAAAAAAAGCTACTGATGGTTCACAGATTATCTTTGTACAATCTATCCGTTCTGGAATGCCAGTCTTAGGTGCTAATGTGTCCATTATTGGTCGTAATGGTGATGTAATACAGAAAGCTTATACCAATGAAAATGGAATGGTCACTTTCGGTAATTTAGAGAATTATACTAAATCCCACTACCCTGTGATGTACCTCGTTACAACGATAGATCAAATGTCGTTCTTACCAATTAACCAATATAGCCGTAATCTTGATTATTCACGCTTTGATATTGATGGTGTAATGGTTGATGAAAGCGAGGCGAGCTTAAAATCTTATCTATTCAATGACCGTGGCATTTATCGCCCAGGTGAGACTGTTCATATTGGAGCGTTGACTAAATCACTGGATTGGAAAACAGAACTAACGAATGTACCACTGCAATTGAGTGTAGTCTCACCAAGTGGTTTTGCTGTATTCAACCATACTCTTCGCTTAGATAAGAGCGGTCTAAATTCTGTGAGTTTCAACCTACCAGAAAATGCTGAAACGGGTGAATGGTCTGTGGATTTATTAATCAGTTATGAAAACAATCAAATCTCAATTGGTTCAAATACCTTCCAGGTACAAGAATTCCAACCTGATACACTAAAAATTAAAGCATCATTTAATCAATCACACGTAGATGGTTGGGTGTCACCGTCTGATTTAGTCGCTACCGTTAATGTAACCAATTTATTTGGTACGCCAGCACAAAATCGAAATGTTAATGCCAATTTAGTATTACATTCATTGTTACCTAAATTCAGCCAATATAAGGATTATCACTTCTTCGATAACCAGCGTAATAAATCATCAATTTTATATGAAACTGAGCTCAACAGTCAGAAAACTGATGCTCACGGCATTGCTGAATTCCCTATTGATTTAAGCCAATATGCAGAAAATACGACACAAATGCTCTATTTCACTGCCGATGGATTTGAAAATGAAAGTGGTCGTTCAGTATCAACAGTTAAATCTATCATGGTTTCTGCACAACCTTGGTTACTAGGTTATAAAAATCAAAATGATTTGGCTTATTTAAAACAAAATAGTGAAGAAAGCGTGCATTTCCTTGCAATTAATCCAAAACTTGAGGCTGTTACAGTTGAAAAACTGAAAGCCACCTTAATGACACGTAATTATGTTTCTGTATTAACACAGCAAAGCTCTGGCGCTTACAAATATGAGTCTCAATTAGCTGAAACTGAAGTGGAGCAAACACCAATTAACCTCTCACAAAGTGGTTTAGACTTTAAACTTAATACACAAAAGAGCGGCGATTTTGTGTTAGTTTTAACCAATGAACACGATCAAGAAGTAAACCGTATTTATTATACCGTTGTAGGTAATAAAGATATGGCTGTTTCAATGGATAAGAACACTGAATTGAAATTGCGCTTAAACAAAAAACAATTCCAACCAAATGAAGAAATTGAAATAGCTATTCAAGCACCTTATGCAGGCAGTGGTTTAATCACTATTGAACGCGATCGTGTCTATGCATACAAATGGTTTAATGCAACCACAAATAGCTCTATACAACGAATTCAAATTCCAGAGAATTTTGAGGGCAGTGGCTATATTAATGTTCAATTCTCCCGTGATATTGATTCTGATGGCATCTTCTCAAGTCCATTAAGTTATGGCGTAGTACCGTTCAGTGTCAATGTGGATAATCGCCGTCTACAATTGACACTTAATGCTCCTAAAATGGTGAAAGCTGGAGAAACTGTTGAGTTTAAATTAAGCAGCAATAAGCCTGGTAAAGCTATTGTGTATGCAGTAAATGAAGGTATTTTGCAAGTATCAGGTTATAAATTTACTGACCCACTACGCTACTTTTTCCCAAAACCAGCACTACAAGTGAAAACCTCACAAATTTTAGACTTGTTATTACCTGAATTTAGTAAAGTAATGCGCTTTGCTCAAACTGGTGGTGATATAGGTGAAGAAATGGGCATTATGGCAAAATTAGCGATGGCCAATACAAACCCATTCAAACGTAAAGCTGATAAACCAGTAGCTTATTGGTCAGATGTCATTGATCTCAACGGTGATACTTCTGTGAAATATCAACTACCGGAATCATTTAACGGTAACTTAAAAGTGATGGCAATTGCCGTGAGTGAAAAAGGTAACCAGATTGGTAAAGCTGAAAGTAACACTGTTGTACGTAGTGATTTAATCCTTTCTCCAAATATGCCGTTGACCTTAACACCAACGGATCAATCTGAAATGAACTTAACCATTGCGAATAATACGAAAATGGCACAAAGAGTGACTGTTAAAGTAGAAAGCGACCCTCAAGTTGCAATTGAAGGTGAGAAAGAGAAAATTGTCGATATCGCCGCAATGTCTGAAGGTGTTGTCAGTTTTGGTTTAAAAGCAACAGATACCTTAGGTGTAGCAAATATTAAAGTCACTGCTACTTACCAAAATGAGCAACAACAAACTGCTAATGTTGTTCGTAATATGAGCCTCTCTGTGCGTCCAATTATGACACAACAATTTGTCACAAAAATTGGTCGTATTGATGCAGGTGAAAAGGTAACACAAACATTACCAGTCATGCTATTCCCCCAATATCGTCAACAACATGCATTAATGTCGCCTGTACCACTTGCATTAACACAAGGTATTGCGACTTACTTAGCACAATATGACAACTATTGCACAGAACAAATGATAAGTGCAGCAATACCAACGCTCTTGTTTGCACAAAATAAAGAATATCAACCTTTATTTAAAACTCTTTCATTTGTAAATGATAAACAATTAAGTAGTGCAAATTCTGCAGAAATTCAGACCGCACTTGATAAACTTTTATCAATACTACCAAGCCGTCAAAATGAATTTGGCGCTTATGGTGTGTGGAATAATTTAGATGTGGAAGGTGGTTTCTTGACGGCGTACGTCAGCCATTTCTTAATTGAAGCACAAGAGCGTCAAGTTCGCTTACCAAAAGCATGGTTTGGTCAATATGGTTTATTTAATAAAACTATTGAAGCCCTTGAAGCACAAAGCACTGAAGAAAGTGAAGGTAGCTTAAGTGAATTACGTGATCGTGCATATTCAGCCTATCTACTCACTCGTTTAGGTCAAGTGCCATCAAATGCGTTAATGTCTATCCGTTCTGCGTTAGAACATAACTTTGAGCCTGAGGATTGGCAAAATGACTCAAGCACCGCTTGGCTTGCAGCAGCATACAAAATGTTGAAACAAGATGATCAAGCAAATGCATTAATTGAGTTTACGTTAAAACAACTCAATAAACCACGTAAAGAAAATTGGGCTTACGAGAATTACAATGACCCATTAATTAAAGATAGCACAATGTTGTATGTCATCGCTCGTCATTTTCCACAACATTTGAACAAAGTAGGTGATGTGGTAATTGAGCGAATTGCGCAAGACTTAAACCAACAACGTTATAATACGCTTTCTTCTGCAATGGTATTATTAGCATTGGATGCTTATGGTCAACACAACCAAGCACAAGTGGCTAACTTGAAGATCCAAGTAGCCAATCAAGACGTAGATCAAGATAAAGGCATTTTCCGCTTAGCTGAATTAAAAGATAACCAAGCAGATGTAAGCTTTATCAACCAAAGCCAACAACCGGTTTGGTTCGCATTAAGCCAACAAGGTTATCCGCAACAAGCTGATGAGAAAGCATTATCAAACGGCTTAGAAATTCACCGCACTTATACCGATAAAGACGGTAAGCCAGTGACTAGCGTGAAACGTGGTGATGTCATCAATGTGACTGTTAAAGTGCGTACTGCATCTGACTTTGTTTCTGATGTTGTGATTACTGACCTCTACCCTGCTGGCTTTGAGGTTATCTGGCAATCCGATGTTGAAGAAGGTGAAACAGAATATTGGTCACCAACACATTATGAGCTAAGAGAAGATCGCATTATTAGCTATGGTGATGTTAGCAGTGAATCCAATACATTTGTTTATCAATTAAAAGCGGTGAATGCAGGTACTTACCAAATTCCACCAGCCTATGCAGAAAGTATGTATGATCGTTCGATTAAAGCATATACTGCAAAAGAAAAACAAATTAAAGTGGAAAAATAACCATATTTCAGATAAACAAAATGCCCAGTATCAAATCTGGGCATTCTTTTTGACTTAAAATAAAGTGATTTTAGATATTGAGATTGTCTAAAATATTAACGAGTTTCTAATTCAATCCCTTCGAACAAGCGCTTTACTGCACTATTATCCCGTAATCTCTCTGCTTTTTCAACCACTTGACGAGTTAAGTGCGGTGAAAAATAATTAATAAAGTCATACATATAGGTACGCAAGAAGGTACTGTGTTTAAATGCAATTTGCACAGTGCTTGAGTTAAATAAGTGATGCGCATCAATTGCAAGTAAATCTGTATCATCTTTGGTATGTGCCATCGATGCCATAATACCCACACCTAAGCCTAAGCGAACATAAGTTTTAATTACGTCTGCATCTGTTGCAGTAAATACGATATTAGGCAAAATACCTGCAGTGTTAAACGCATAATCTAAATCTGAAACACCAGTAAAGCCAAATGTATAAGTCACTAGCGGATATTTACCTAGCTCTTCTATAGTTAGATTTTTACATTCTGATAATGGATGATCGGGTTTCACAATAACAGAACGATTCCATTTATAACAAGGTAGCAATACTACATCATCAAATAAGTACTGAGCTTCCGTTGTAATAGCTAAATCCACTTCCCCAGAAAGTAACGCATCATAAATTTGTGTAGGCGAACCTTGGTGAATATGCAAGCTAACATCAGGATATTGTTTTGAAAAACGCTCAATCACAGGCGGCAACACATAGCGTGCTTGTGTATTGGTGGTCGCAATACGTAGTACGCCATGATTAGGTTGAGTATACTCATTCGCCACAGCTTTGATACTTTGTGTTTTCACCAGCAATTCACGCGCAATTGCGATAATCTTCTTTCCAGCAGGTGTTACCGATTTAATATGTTTACCATTTCGCTCAAAAATTTCTAAACCGAGCTCATCTTCTAATAACCGAACCTGTTTACTAATACCTGGTTGAGAAGTATAAAGCGCATTGGCGGCCTCTGTAACATTTAAATTCTGATTAACGATTTCAACAATGTAACGTAGTTGCTGGATCTTCATATTCGCTCCCTTTTTGTAGACTCACATATACTAAGAAAGAAAAAATTTATTTTTTATAACGTTTACTCAACTCCGTATAACGTTTAACTGCTTTACGAATTTGACTTGTTTTCGCTCTACGACGAGGTTTCGTGACATCAAGCTTCGTTTCCATTTCTGGTGGTAAACCAACAAGTTCTCTTAAATAATTCACATTGGTTAAATCCATTTCTTCCCACCCACCACGAGGTAACGATTTCATTAACGAAATATTGCCATAGCGTGTACGAATTAAGCGACTTACTTGAACACCTTGAGATTCCCATAAACGACGAACTTCACGATTACGTCCCTCCATTAGCGTAACATCAAACCATTGGTTCATTCCTACACCTCCGGCAAATTTAATTTCCTTGAAGTTTGCAGGTCCATCTTCCAACTGCACACCTTTTTTCAAGCGATTAAGCATAGCATCATCCACTTGGCCAAAAACACGTACAGAATACTCTCGTTCCACTTCACGACTTGGGTGCATTAAACGGTTAGCCAACTCTCCATCTGTAGTAAATAATAATAAACCTGATGTGTTAATATCCAATCTACCTACTGCAATCCAACGTGAACCAGTTAGACGAGGCAAACGATCAAATACAGTTGCACGACCTTCTGGATCATGGCGAGTACAAAGCTCACCTTCAGGTTTATAATACATTAACACACGGCACACTTCTTTTTGTGCATGCATTAAATTTACAATATGCCCGTCAATACGTACCTTAACGCCAGAACGCACATCAATACGGTCACCTAAAGTTGCCATTTTGCCGTCAACACTCACTCGATTTTCCGCAATCATTGCTTCAATTTCACGACGTGAGCCTTGTCCCGCTCTAGCTAAGACTTTTTGTAGTTTTTCTCCCTCAACTTTTGGTTTTTTCACCGTATTTTTTACCGAGCTTTTCTCATCTTCCTTTTTTAGAGAAGTTGTTTTTATCATTTTATTAACGACTTTTTTTCTTTCTTCTTTTTTAAAGTGCGGTCGATTTTGACGAGAATTTGTGTTGTTTGATCTCATATTTCCTCTATTGTCGCTTTCCCAAGCGTCTTTATTAAATAAATGGTGTAATAGAACCGCTGCCTTCACGCAAAATCACGGGAGTATCTTCGGTCAAGTCAACCACTGTTGTCGGTTCTTGTCCTAAATAACCTCCGTGAATAATCAAATCTACTTGGCGTTCTAAACGATCACGGATTTCTTCCGGATCAGACTGAGTAATATACTCTTCTCCTGGTAACATCAGAGAACAGGATAGAATTGGTTCGCCTAATGCCTTTAATAAATCCAATGCAATTTGATTATCTGGTACGCGAATACCAATGGTTTTTCGTTTTGACGTCATCAAGCGACGTGGTAATTCTTTTGTTGCAGCAAGAATAAAGGTATATCGTCCTGGTGTATTATTTTTAATTAAACGATATGCTGTATTATTCACTAAAGAGTAAGTTGATAATTCAGAAAGATCACTACACACTAAGGTAAAGTTGTGTCCTTCAGGTAATTGACGAATCTGGACAATACGATCCATTGCGTGCTTATCACCAATCATGCAACCTAACGCATAGCCAGAATCAGTTGGGTAAATGATCACTCCACCACGTCGTAAAATTTCGACTGCTTGATTAATTAATCTTGCTTGTGGATTTTCAGGATGAATATAGAAAAATTGACTCATTATCCACTCTCTTTATACAAAAAATGAGAATTTATTATACACTTTTTGCATAAAAAGAGGGATTGTTTTTTGTCAAAAAATTTGAAGGTAATCTAAGTTTTAGTATTTATTTATTCGCTAATATCACGGCCATCATTTGCTTGCTGCAGTAATTGTCGGCTCTCTTTCAAAAATACGTCTGAATAGTTACCAAACCATGCTTTAACCTGCTCAAAACTATGTATAAAACCCTCTTTATCATCATTGATAAAGAACTTCAGACTTTCCTCATAGGTTTGTTTTAAACTCTCAATGACAGCCAAATTTTCAGGCTTATCTGAAATAATATCTGCATATAACGCTGAATCTTGTGCAAATAGTCTTCCAATCATAGCCAATTCAAGGCGATAAATAGGTGATGACAACGCCAATAATTTTGCAAGACTAATGGGTTGTTTAGATAAGTGCAATCCATTCGCAAAGGTTGAAAAATGGCGTAATGCTTGAATGTAAGTCATATTTTTATCGTGTTCTTCAGCACTGACTTGATATAAACGGCTACCCCACATCTGCATTTGTTCTAATAACCATTGATAACGTTCTGGGAAGCGTCCATCACAGCGGACAATCACTTGTTTTGCCATATTGGCAATATCTGGCCCAAACATAGGATGTAAGCCTAATACAGCCCCTTTATGTATTTCTAACATTTTCTCTAACGGAGCACGTTTAATTGAGGTCAAGTCTGTCAATAGCATATTATCAGTGAGATAAGGGGCAAGTCGCTCAATAGTTTCGATAGTACAAGATATTGGCACAGATACGATAACTACGTCTGCATTTTCTAAAATCTCACCAGCATTTCCCCAGTCATCTCTCTCTAATACTGAAACAGAATAACCTGATAAAGCAAAATAACGTAAAAATAAACTCCCAAGTTTGCCTTTCCCCCCCACAATGACAATCTTATTAATGTCACTGTTTACTGTTTTAAAACCAAACTGATTTTCACGAGTGTAAGACTCACGCATTACACGGCGTAATATGTCTTCAATAAGATCACCAGAAATACCTAATTGTTCGGCCTCATCACGTCTTGCTTGAAGCATACTCAATTCTCGCTCTGGCACATAAATAGGTAAGCCGTGCCGATGTTTTACTTCACCGACTTGTCTTACTAATTCAAGACGTTTTGCCAAAAGTTGTAATAATTGACGATCAGTTTGATCAATTTTATCTCTTAATTCTACTAAAGCTTCCACTACGCCTTCCTTCATTGCTTACTTTGATTTGATTTAATTCTTTTCAGTTTTCTAGCCATTTGACGCAATAATTTCTCTGAAGTATCCCAATCCATACAAGCATCAGTGATAGAAACACCGTATTTCATTTTACTCACAGGTTGCTCTGCACTTTGATTTCCCGCAAACAAATGACTTTCTAACATTAAGCCAATAATTGACTGATTTCCATCAACAATTTGCTGTAAAGCATCTTCTGCAACGATAGGTTGACGGCGATAATCTTTATTTGAGTTACCATGACTACAATCAATCATAATAGCGCTTTCTAGGCCTGCATGTTCAAGTTCTCTTTCACATTGTTGAACAAATTCAGCTTGATAATTTGGCATTTTACCACCACGTAAGATCACATGACCGTGCGGATTACCTGCAGTATGTAATAAATTCACTTGCCCTTGTTGATTAATACCAATAAAACTGTGTCCCATTGATGCGGCTTTCATTGCATTAATTGCTGTTGACAAACTACCATCTGTACCATTTTTAAAACCTACCGCCATGGACAAACCTGATGACATTTCACGGTGGGTTTGTGATTCTGTTGTACGTGCACCAATAGCTGACCAACTGAACAAATCTGCCATATACTGTGGCGTAATTGGATCTAAGGCTTCTGTTGCCAAAGGTAATCCTATTTCAGCTAGCTGTAACAAAAGATCCCGAGAAATATGTAAACCCCGTTCCACATCAAAAGAGCCATCAATTTTCGGATCATTAATCAAACCTTTCCAACCAATAGTGGTTCTTGGTTTTTCAAAGTAAACACGCATAACAATATAAAGTGTATCTTTTAATTCTTCTGCTAACACTCTTAAACGCTGAGCATATTCTAATGCAGCCACAGTATCGTGAATGGAACAAGGACCAATGACAATTAGCAATCTTGGATCTTTTTTATGAATAATATTCGCAATATCACGGCGAGATTGCTCAATTTGATGACGAAGTACAGCAGTTAGTGGCAATTTTTCTTTCAACTCACTAGGCGTAATTAACACTTTTTCACCAACGATATTGACATTATGAATACTGTCTTTATTCATTATTTCTTCCTTCAGTAACAATTATCAAACAGAGTACACATCAAAAAATCAACATTGTAAACATTTTATTACAATTGTGTATAAATTAAATTACACCAAATAAAACAAGAGTTCAATAACCTAATCAACCAATTTGCAATAAATTCTGACAAAATGGACCGCACTTTTTATGAGTATTTTGGCTATGTTCTTGTTTTATAATTGTTAATATTTATTGTAAAAGCAGAAGTGATAATCTCTTTCAATTACCACATCTAAATGAGAATGCTTTTTGTTAAAAAGTCATTATAAATTATATATTTATAATCAAAATAAACAAAATACAACTTGCTTATTCTCAATAACAACTATACAATTTGTCTCAGTTATAGGTTAAATATCAATCTATTTTTACGGTTTCTTAACATTCCAAACAAAGGAGTTAGCTATGTTAAATAAAAACATCGCAGATAAGCTAAACGAACAAATTAATTTAGAGTTCTATTCTTCTAATGTTTATTTACAAATGAGCGCATGGTGTGCACATAACGGTTATCAAGGTGCGGCAGCATTCTTATTACGCCACGCTGATGAAGAAATGGAACATATGCATAAATTATTTACTTATGTAAGCGAAACAAGCGGTATGCCATTATTAGGTAAAATTGAAGCACCAAAAAATAACTATGCTTCTTTAAAAGAAGTGTTTGAAATTATTTTAGAACACGAAAAATTTGTCACTTCAAAAATCAATGAGTTAGTTGAAGTGACTTTTTCTAATAAAGACTACTCAACTTTTAACTTTTTACAATGGTATGTAGCTGAACAACACGAAGAAGAAATGTTATTTAATAGTATCATCGACAAATTTAACTTATTAGGCGAAGATGGTCGTTCGTTGTATTTCATTGACCGTGATTTATCGACATTATAATTGTAGGAGAGAAAACGATGTTATCAAAAAATGTGATCAAGCTATTAAATGATCAAATGAATTTAGAATTCTATTCTTCCAATTTATATTTACAAATGAGTGCGTGGTGTGAACAAAATGGTTTCGATGGCACGGCAAAATTCTTAGCAGCACACGCAGCAGAAGAAATGCAACATATGCGGAAATTGTTTACCTATTTAAATGAGACTGGCGCATTAGCAATCATCGGTGAAATTGAAGCTCCTGCACATGAATATTCATCATTAAAAGAAGTGATTGAAATGACATACCGTCACGAAAAGTTAATTACAGAAAAAATTAATGAACTTGTAGGGAAAACTTTTGAAGAAAAAGATTACTCTGCATTTAACTTCTTACAATGGTATGTGGCTGAACAGCACGAAGAAGAAAAATTATTTAGCGGTATTCTTGATAAATTTCACTTACTTGGTGAAGATGGCAAAGGTCTATTCTTAATTGATAAAGATCTCGGTGAAGCTGCAAACACCGTTAAATAATTCGCAACACATTGATATCAAAGGGCGCTATTGCGTCCTTTTTTAGTGTGAAACGTCTAATTTCTCATTGAAAATTGTCGTTGAAACTCTAATAGTTATAAGTGCGGTAAAAAAAGAGAAAAATCAAAATACATAGCATCACCAAGATTTGGATTAAACGTTTCTTGGTCAATTTCTCTGCGGCCATTTTTTATTCCTTTTCAGTCTATTTAATACTTCTTAATTTTAACATTTAATGATATTATTTGAGGTAGATCAAGTTTAAGTTATTTTCTCGGCATTTTTAGAGGATTAAATGAAAGTTTTCTCAATGGATACTAAAATTGGGCGCAAAGTGCAATCTGGTGGCTGTGCAATACATTGCCAAGATTGTAGTATTAGCCAGCTTTGTATTCCTTTTACACTCAATGAACATGAACTAGATCAGCTAGATAATATCATTGAGCGTAAAAAGCCAATACAAAAATCTCAAGTTTTATTTAAAGCTGGTGATCCTCTCACATCGCTTTATGCAATTCGTTCTGGCACAATTAAAACTTATACTATAAGTGAAACTGGTGAAGAACAAATTACCTCTTTTCAATTACCTGGGGATTTAGTGGGTTTCGATGCCATTATGAATATGGAGCATCCAAGTTTTGCACAAGCACTCGAAACATCAATGGTGTGTGAAATTCCATTTGATATTTTGGATGATTTATCTGGTAAAATGCCTAAACTTCGTCAACAAATTATGCGTTTGATGAGTAATGAAATAAAAAATGATCAAGAAATGATTCTGTTACTCTCAAAAATGAATGCAGAAGAACGTCTAGCTGCGTTTATTTACAACCTTTCTCGCCGTTATTCAGCTAGAGGCTTCTCACCCAGAGAATTCCGTTTAACAATGACTCGCGGCGATATTGGTAACTATCTTGGCTTAACCGTCGAAACTATTAGTCGTTTACTAGGTCGTCTACAAAAAATGGGTATCCTTTCTGTACAAGGAAAATACATAACTATCAACAATATGAATGAACTCATTGAGTTATCCGGGACAATGAAAACTAATATTCGAATGGGAATTTAAACTCTTCTAAGCAGTTAAATAGGCGTAAATAACATTGCGCCTTTTTCTTTTTAAAATCCTCCCTTGTCATTTCAAAGAATCTTCTCTATCCTATTAGTAGTACATCAAAAATGGAGGTTGTTATGAAATTTAACAATATATTGGTCGTTCTTAATCCTGAAAATGAAAAACAATATGCTTTAGCAAGAGCGGTTCGTTTAGTAAAGGAACAAAAGAGTGAACAAAAGATTCACATTACAGTCTTTTTGGCTGTTTATGATCTCTCCTATGAAATGTCTGCGCTACTTTCTTCCGAAGAACGTGAAGAAATGCATCGTGGTGTTATTACACAACGCACACAATTAATTCAACCTTATTTGGAAAAATATGCTGATCCAAACATTGAATTCACACCTTTAGTGATTTGGCACAGTAATGAAGCAGAAGCCATTGCCGCTGAAGTGGAAAAAAACGCTTATGATTTAGTAGTGAAATACACAAAAGAGGAAGAAAGCATTACTTCCTTGATTTTTACTCCTATGGATTGGCAACTTTTACGTAAATGCCCTACACCTTTGTTAATGGTAAGAGATGGGGATTGGAAACATCAAAGACGCATTTTAATTGCAGTCAATACCAGTGACGATGATGAGGATCGTAATCACAGTATGATAAACCAACAACTTGTTGCATTAGGTATTGACCTTGCCTCTAATTTAGAACGTGGTAATGTACATTTAGTCACAGCATATCCTCCAACACCAGTTAATATGGCAATTGACCTGCCTGAGTTTAACGGTGGTGAATATGAAAAAAATATTCGTGGCCAATATCTAATTAATATGAAAGCATTACGGCAACAATTTGGGATTGATGAAGATCATACTCATGTAAAAGAAGGATTTCCTGAAGAAGTCATCCCTGAAGTAGCAAAAGAGTTAGAAGCAGAATTAGTCGTACTAGGCACAATTGGAAGAACCGGTCTTTCAGCAGCTTTCCTTGGTAATACTGCAGAGCATGTTATTAATCGCTTAAGTTGTAATTTATTAGCTATTAAACCCCAAAAGCAAGATAGTTAAGCCTATAAAGTGCGGTCAATTTTAAAGAAAAATTTTAATAAAAAATAGCCTGTCAAAACAGGCTATTTTCTTTTGATTTAAAATCCGTTATTTATATTTTTTATGATATTCATTTCTTATATCAAATAATTTTTTACTTGTTGCTTTTGCAGCCTCCAGATCACCAGACTTAGCTTGTTTTGTCGCTTCATCTAGCACAGTGATAAATTCTTGCATACCAACTTGATAACCTTTGAAATCCTCATCATTATCAATACTCGCTGGTTTTTTCTCTGAAGACTGCACTGCTAACGCGCGTAATTCCATTGCAGCTTTCTCAAATGCCATTACATCACTCGCTTGAGTTAAAGCACTAGCAGCACCTTTCATTTGGTTCATTTCAGTACGTACATGTGCGTTTGCCGTGCCCACTAGCACACAAGTAAATAGTGCGATTGATAATATTTGTTTTAATCTTTTCATAATGTTCTCCAACAGGATAAAATAAAATATTGCAACAATTTACTTATAAAATACCAATTGTTGCACTGCCTAATAAACTTTATTTCACGTTACTACAATTCAAACAATACAAATATTGACCTTTTGGATCATTTATACTATTTAAAATACCTAACTGTTTTTTCACTTGTTGATATTCTTTTGGCAAACCTAAAAAATCAATGAGTGTATTTTTCACTAAACTTTGTGTACTATGTTTAAAATCACCAATTAACATATTCCACCAGCTACTATCCTTTTCAACCATCCACTCAATCCCAAAATCCTTGATTCTTTCATCTGGCTCTAATAGATCGTTTACACTAATAATAGCAATATCAACAGCATCGTCAAATGTGCCAATCTGGTCCACTAAATTATGCTTTAACGCTTCTTGACCCAACCAGATTTTACCTTGTGCAACTTTCTCTACATCTGCTTTATCAAGAGCTCTCCCTTCTGCCACCAAAGAGATAAACTTGTCATAGCCGTGCTCAATTTCTAATTGGAAAACATCATTTAATTCATTTGAAAGTGGGCTAAATAGTGAAAGTTCACTTAGCGGTGAAGTTGAAACACCATCTGCTGATACCCCTGCTTTCTTAATCGTTTTCTCGAAACTTGGTAATACTGCAAAAATACCAATGGAACCTGTAATTGTATTTTTATCTGCAACAATATAATCGGCAGTACTTGAAATCCAATAACCACCTGAAGCAGCCATTCCCCCCATAGAAACAATGACTGGCTTACCCGCTTTTTGTAAATGTGTCACTTCTTGACGAATAATTTCAGAAGCAAACGCACTACCGCCTGGGCTATTTACACGTAATACAACAGCTTTTACAGATTCATCATCTTTTGCTTGGCGTAATAAACGTGCTATTGTGTCACCACCGACATCATCTTCAAAACTTTCACCATCAATGATTGCGCCTTCAACATTCACAACCGCAATTTTATGTTTATCAGAACTTGTCATACGATCAGGTAAATCAGCTAAATAACGATCGAATTCAACCATTTTTAATTCACCCAATTCTGTCTGACCAAAGATTTCAATAAGTTTATCTTCAACAGTCAAACGATCTGCAAATTCAGTAATCAGTCCTCTTTGTTTTGTATAAGCTGAGCTATCTCCTTTTAATACTCGTAATTCCTCTACATAAGTTTTTGCATCAGGAAGAACAGCTCTTGGTTCTATTTGTCGATTATCTGCCACAATACTTACATAATTTGTCCACATTTGATTAAGCCAGGATTTCATATCCTCTTTTGCAGCTTCTGACATATCATCACGTAATAACGGCTCAACCGCTGATTTATAAGTACCTACACGAAAAACATTTGTTGTCACATCCAACATATTTAACATTGATTTGAAATACAAGTTTTGCTGTTTCATCCCAAGAATACTAACTTTACCTACGGGATTAAGATAAATCTGATCGGCATAACTGGCTAATAAATATTGCTTTTGATTGTAATTATCAGCAAAAACAATCACTGGTTTTTTACTTCGTTTAAAATCACTAATTGCTCTACCAATATATTCTAAAGCTGGTAAATCGCCCCCTTCAAAGAAATTCAAATCAAATACTAGGCCTTTAATACGTTCGTCTTTTTCTGCATTAGTAATTGCATAAACAACATCAAAGGTCGAAATCTGACGTGGAATATGTTGATCATTAAATTCTTTTAATGCATTTTCCCAAGAAGGTTCTTCTCTATTATCAGCTAAATAACCATCTAAATTTAGGTATAACGCACCTTGATCGCCGACTAAAGGACCATGAGCTTTTTTACTATCACCGGAAATAAACAAACCAATCGAGAGCGCTAACAATAAAACAAAAGTTAGAAAAACTAAATTCATTATAAGATCACGAATAAAGTTAATTGCTCTCCATACAAAACGAATAACTACCAAAATAGGATTCATATAACCTCAATTAAATAACAAAATAATATTCATTAACATAGCATAAAGTTGAGTTTCAATAAAACACCCAATAAAAAATATGCTAAAATTGACCGCACTTTGCTTAAATGGAAAAGCCAATGGAAATATTGCAATTATTGACAACACGTCGTTCAGAAAAAAGATTATCGGAACCAGCACCTAACGAAGAGCAACTCAAACAGATCTTCCAAGCAGCTTTAAATGTGCCAGATCACGGTCGATTACACCCTTATCGATTTATTATTATTGAAGGAAAAGGGCTAAATAAATTTAAAACGCTTTTACAAGCAGCTGTTGAGGAATTTGAGTTGGGTGAAGAGGCATTAAAAAAAGCAGAAAATCTTGCTCATCGAGCCCCAATGGTCATTGGTGTTGTAGCTAAAATAAAAAAAGATATTCCTAAAGTACCAGGTTGGGAACAAATGTTGAGCGCAGGTTGTGCTACTTATGCTATTCAATTAGCCGCCAATGCTCAGGGTTTTGCTAATGTTTGGATCTCAGGCAAATGGGTGAACGGTAACGCACTACGTAAAGCCTTTAGTTGTGAAGAGTATGATCAAGTCATAGGATTAGTTATGCTTGGCACAGCTGAAGAAAAAAATGAGCGTGAGAAAAAAATCCAAAATATTGAAGACTTTGTATCTTATTTATAGAATATATAATAATTAAGAATGAGGGGATTTTACCCTCTTCTTAATTTAACTGACCTTTATCTGCATTAATTGCATCACATTCCCAACCGATATACTCACCACCGAATTGTGACGCTATATTTTCAAACTCTTCAACATAGCCGAAAATATCTAATGTATTTAGCATTAACTCTTGTTCTAGCTTGATGACATAGAAAGGTTCTTCATCATCTATGACAACAGGTGAATTGCTATATTTCATTACAGTAAAATCAGTATTTTGTAAATTCAGATGCTCCATAAAACGATACATACTATTTTCATCTTCAAAATGAAAATTATGCTCAACTAAAAACGTATCCGAAAGATCACGACCATTTTGCCTCAACATTTCAAGTACTTCTTCTGTCGCATTAATTTTCATTTCTAAGGGTGATGGTAATAAGAAATCAAAATAAGTATCCCAATTTGGATCATCTTGCACTGAACTTGCATCAATCTGCTCAAACTGTTTTAACGCCTCTAAAATTGGCTCTTGCTCTTGGCAATAAAAATACAATTGTGCTTTACCTAAAGAAAAGACATGACCTGCATATAATGTGTTAGAAAGTGCACCCACTTGAACCAAAATTTTAAAAATCTGATTCATCAATTCTTGATAATGATTAGCATCAGGCAATCCGTTTTTATCTGCTTGATATGACAATGAAAACTGCACAACTTTATGCATATAATCAGAGGGAAATTCTTTCAAAATATCCAAATTGATTGAAAAAATTGCCAATGCATCATTCACCATTGACCGGTAAGTTTGCCAACTTTTTTCGTAATCCATTATGTTACCTTATCTAAATTCAGCCCACACCGGTGCGTGATCTGAAGGTTTTTCCATTGCTCTAATATCTAACGCAATCCCAGTATCAACACAACGAGCGGCTAAACTATGGTTGGCAATAATATGATCAATACGTAAACCACGGTTATCATCAAACCCTTTTGAACGATAATCAAACCACGAGAATTTATCGTTTACATCAGGATTTAAATGACGAAAAGTATCTACTAAACCATAACCATATAGACGATTCATCCACTCCCTTTCTTCAGGTAAAAATGAACATTTTCCTGTGCGCAACCAGCGTTTACGATTTTCATCACCGATACCAATATCCAAGTCTGTTGGGCTAATATTCATATCACCCATAATAATAATTGGATTATCTACATTATGATCTTTTTCTAAATATTGCTGTAAATCTGCATAGAATTTTTCTTTTGCTGGGAATTTAGTTTCGTGTTGACGACTTTCCCCTTGAGGGAAATAACCATTAACCACAGTCAATAAACCAAAATCAGTTTCAAAATCAGCCATAATAATACGTTTTTGAGCATCTTCTGCATCAGTTGGAAAACCTTTACGAACTGCTTTTGGCTCTTGTTTAGTTAAAAGTGCAACACCATAATGCCCTTTTTGACCATGATGAAAAACGTGATAGCCCAAGTGCTCAACCAATTCATAAGGAAAGACTTCATCCGCAACTTTAATTTCTTGTAGCCCTAAAACATCAGGCTGATATCTTTCAATAATAGCCTCTAATTGATGAGGGCGTGCACGCAATCCGTTAATATTAAAAGAGATAATTTTCATTTCTAAGTATTCCTATTTTCACTTGGGATAGTTTAAGCGTGCCATTATACCGAATAACCTAGCTAGACCAAAAGATAAAACTGGCACTTTTTCCTCTTGTATTAATAAGTGACTATGATTTCAAGAGCTATTTACCTGCATTTGATTAGGTTTGGGTTTGGGTTTGGGTTTGGGTTTGGGTTTTGCTTTCTCTACTTAATATCATTTCAGTAACATGTGGTAGATTTTCTATAAGTGCATTTCATGTTCATATTGAAAACACAGAAATAAAATTAGTCATTACAGCTAACAACTTCTTAAGTGGTGGAAAATTATTTCATAAAAAGCAACCATCAATGCAGATTTAGATATAGGACTGTAAAACTATTGAAAATAGGATTGTTTACTACATAATAAAAGCCCCATGAGTAACAACTCAAGGGGCTTTTGTTAAAAAGTGCGGTCGATTTTTTTAATAAGTTTTAAACTACTTATTAATCAAGGTTAAAAATTCTTTACGTGTTTCACGATCATCTAAGAATACACCACCAAATGCAGAAGTTACTGTATAGCTGTTTGTATCTTTAATCCCACGGCATTTTACACAGAAATGCGTCGCTTTCACATAGACAGCCACATCTTCAGTTTCTAAAATCGTTTGAAATGCTAATAAAATTTGCTCAGTTAAACGTTCTTGCACTTGGGGACGCTGTGCAAAAAACGACACAATTCGATTGATTTTTGAAAGACCAATCACCCATTTTTTCGGATAATATGCCACAGAAACCATACCATCAATTGTCACAAAATGGTGCTCACAAGTACTAGTCAACGTCACATCATTTACGAGTACCATTTCACTTACTTTCATACGATTTTCAATGTTAGTGATTTTAGGGAAATTGGCATAATCCAACCCACTAAAAATTTCATCCACAAACATTTTTGCCAAGCGGACTGGCGTTTCTTCTAAGCTATCATCACGTAAATCTAAACCAATCAGTTTCATCACTTCACGCATATGGTTTTCAATTCCCACTCGGCGAGATTCTTTATCTTGCTCTAAGCGAATCATTGGGGTTTCAATCCCTTTACTTAACAATGCGTTGCGGACTTTTTCTGCTTCTGGTGAAATCTTGTTCATTTAAAACTCCCGATAAATAACCTACACATTCTAGCAAACTCTTGCTTAAGAATAAAATGAGAATAAATGGTATCTCGTATGAAAAGTTTTAAATTAAAGCTAGTCCTTTAAGCTAGAGTTAGACTTTAAATAAAAGTGCGGTCCATTTTTCAAATTTTTTATAAATAATCAGGCTTGTCAAACCTATTTTTACGTTTTTGGTATAAAATAATGCTCATTTAATTCAACAAAGGACTCTATTATGTTGCCTCTTGAACAAGCACTGACACAAATGCTGAATGCTCTGCCTTCGCCTGATAGCAAACAAGATGAGCAAATTTCTTTAGAACAAGCGGTAAATCGTATTTGTTCGGAAAATATAATTTCACCGATCAATGTGCCTTCTTTCGATAATTCTGCAATGGACGGTTATGCAGTGCGTTTAGCCGATTTAGCACAAAGTTTAACCCTATCTGTGGCGGGTAAATCTTTTGCGGGTGCGCCTTTTACTGGAGAATGGGTTGCGCAAAGCACTGTACGTATTATGACGGGGGCGATGTTGCCAGTGGGGGCAGATGCGGTGGTAATGCAAGAAGATGTGATTGTAAATGAAGATGGTTCTGTGACTTTTCCAGCCAATATCAAGTGCGGTCAAAATATTCGAAGAATTGGTGAAGATGTTAAACAAGGCGATGTTGTTTTAGCCAAAGGAAGCTTGTTAAATACAGTTTCATTACCTCTACTTGCCTCTTTGGGTATTGATAAAGTGAAGGTATTTCCTCGTTTGAAAGTTGCCGTGTTATCCACAGGTGATGAGCTTGTGCCAGTAGGCCAACCATTGAAAGAGGGGCAAATTTATGATACTAACCGTTTCACGGTAAAATTGATGCTAGAAAAATTGAATTGTGAAATTTTGGATTTCGGTTTATTACCTGACAATGAACAAGAATTTGAGAAAGCCTTTGTGAAAGCACAACAGCAAGCAGATCTTGTCATTACTAGTGGCGGTGTTTCTGTGGGTGAAGCAGACTTTACCAAAACTGTTTTAGAAAAAGTCGGAAAAATCAATTTCTGGAAAATTGCAATGAAACCAGGCAAGCCCTTTGCCTTTGGTAAATTAGAAAATGCGTGGTTCTGCGGTTTACCGGGTAATCCTGTATCTGCATTAGCCACGTTTTATCAATTGGTGCAACCCGTTATTGCAAAACTCAGCGGTTATAGCCAATGGAAAGCACCACAACGTTTTTCTGCTATTGCAACGACTAAAATGAAAAAAGCACCAGGTCGTTTAGATTTCCAACGAGGCTATTATCAAGTAAATGGCAACGGAAAAATTGAAGTACAACCAATAGGTTTCCAAGGCTCGCATTTATTCAGTTCATTTGTAAAAAGTAACTGTTTCATCGTGTTAGAGCGTGAACGTGGCAATGTGGAAGCGGGTGAAACAGTCACTATTGAGCCTTTTAATCATTTGATCAGCTAATATGACAGAATTAAGTTATCAAGAAGAATTGCGCTATAACCGTCAAATTATTCTCAAAGCGGTAGATTTTGACGGTCAAGAACGCTTAAAAGCCAGCAAAATGTTGATTGTTGGTTTAGGCGGTTTAGGTTGTGCAGCAAGTCAATATTTAGCGACAGCGGGCGTTGGGCATTTAACTTTATTAGATTTTGATACAGTGTCACTTTCTAATTTACAACGCCAAGTGTTACACGATGATAGCCGTTTAGATATGCCTAAAGTAGAATCTGCTCGTTTATCATTGCAACGTTTAAATCCACATATTCATATAGATACTATTAATGAAAAATTATCGGAACAAAAACTTGCAAAAATAATACCGCACTTTGATGTGGTATTAGATTGTACCGACAATGTTGACATCCGCAATCAACTTGATCGCTGTTGCCAACAAACCAAAGTACCTTTAGTCTCTGGAGCTGCCATTCGTATGGAAGGTCAAGTCACAGTATTCACTTATGAAGAAAATACCCCAACTTATCACAATCTAAGCCAATTGTTTGGTGAAAATGTGTTAAGTTGCGTGGAATCTGGTGTACTTGCCCCTATTGTTGGCGTTGTTGGCTCAATTCAAGCGTTAGAAGCGATCAAAGTGCGGTTGAAAGTCGGTAAAAATTTGTGTGGAAGGTTACTGATGATTGATGGCATGACAATGTCAATTCGAGAAATAAAATTGCCTGTTTAAATACAGGCATTCTTTATCTATTTAATTTGTTTCACAGCCCCAACGCTGAAATAAATCCTGTTCTAATTGAATCTCAAATTGATCGCATAAACGATTAACACTTTGATCCACAATATCTTGCACCGTTTTGGGGTGATGATAGAACGCAGGCATCAGTGGCGTAATTTGAGCACCAATTTCTGCAGCTTGGGTCATTAAACGTAAGTGCCCTAAATGTAATGGTGTTTCACGCACACATAACACTAAAGGTTTACGCTCTTTTAAACAAACATCTGCCGCTCGGGTGATTAAATCATCTGTATAACTATATGCGATACCAGACAAGGTTTTAATCGAGCAAGGCAAAATAATCATCCCTAAAGTGCGGTAAGATCCTGATGAAATTGCTGCGCCAATATCACGCACATCATAATTTACATCCGCCAGCGCTTTGACATCTTGAATGCTATACTCTGTTTCTGCTGCAATGGTTTGTTTAGCTGCATTACTGATAATTAAATGAGTTTCAATATATTCTAATGGTTTTAGTACTTCCAATAATCGGATTGCATAAATCGCTCCCGATGCCCCTGAAATTCCAATAACTAAGCGTTTTTTCTCATTTTTCATAACATAAATCGTATATTTTCAAAAATAGCCTGATTCTAGCACATTTTCTTACAAGAAAATGAAGAGATTATGTATTCATTTTCAGTCTAATACTACAAAAACAAAGGGCGGTTTCATTACCGCCCTATTTCTTATGACATCAACTATTTTTCGTTATGCATTTCTAAATTAGTTGCATCTTTTTCACGTTTACGTTTCGCACTGTCGTTACGTTGCTCTGCGATATTGTCTAAATAATCTGGTGTGATATCACCTGTGACATATTCACCGGTAAAGACTGAACAATCAAAATCTTGGATGTTTGGATTTTCTTGCTGTACTGAACCTGTTAACGCATCAAGATCTTGGAAAATTAATTTATCTACACCAATTAATTTTGCAATTTCATCGACGTTACGTCCGTAAGCGATTAATTCGTTTTTAGTAGGCATATCAATACCGTACACATTCGGATAACGAATTTCTGGCGCAGCAGATGCAAAATAAATTTTCTTTGCTCCCGCCGATCTTGCCATTTCTACGATTTGTTCGGAGGTAGTACCACGTACAATTGAGTCATCCACTAATAACACGTTTTTGCCTTTGAATTCAGAAGCTATAGTGTTCAATTTACGTCTTACTGAGCTTACACGCTGTGCTTGACCTGGCATAATGAATGTACGACCTACATATCGGTTTTTCACAAAACCTTGACGATATGGTTTATTTAATACACGTGCAATGCGTAACGCAATGTCATTTGAAGTTTCTGGCACTGGAATTACCACATCGATATCATCAACATCTGA
This sequence comes from Pasteurella dagmatis, assembly GCF_900186835.1. NCBI lineage: Bacteria > Pseudomonadati > Pseudomonadota > Gammaproteobacteria > Pasteurellales > Pasteurellaceae > Pasteurella > Pasteurella dagmatis. The sequence continues at coordinate 721,536 of NZ_LT906448.1, read as the reverse complement.
CCATTCGCGTGCAATTTTCTCACCTAAACGCTGCCCCATATGTACACGCGCAGCGTAAACAGACACACCATCAATACAAGAGTCTGGACGGGCAAAATACACATATTCAAAAATACAAGGCGTTAATTTTGGATTTTCTGCACATTGTTTTGAATATAATTTACCATCAAAGCTCACATAAACTGCTTCACCAGGTTGAATATCACGTACAAATTCAAAACCCACCGTATCTAATGCAATACTTTCTGAAGCAAACATATAATCTGTATGTCCATTTTCCTCACGTTTACCTAATACTAATGGACGAATACCATTCGGATCGCGAAATGCCACCATACCGTGTCCAATAATCATTGCCACACAAGCATAAGCACCTCGAATATCTTGATGTGTCTTGCTCACTGCATCAAAGATATCTTCTGACTCAAGTTGATATTTTTTAAATTGATCTAAATGGTTAGCAAGAATATTAAGCAGTAACTCTGAATCTGAATTGGTATTCACATGACGGCGTGCAAGACTGAATAATTTGTCTTTTAACTCCAGTGAGTTAGTGAGATTACCATTGTGTACTAGGGTTAAGCCATAAGGTGAGTTTACATAAAAAGGTTGAGCTTCAGATACACTTGAGCTACCTGCGGTAGGATAACGAACGTGTCCGATACCAGAATTGCCTTGTAAGCGTAACATATGTACTTGTTGAAATACATCACTTACCAATCCATTGGCTTTGCGCAGACGGAAACGATTTTCATCATCTACAGTAACGATACCCGCTGCATCCTGCCCACGATGTTGTAACAATGTTAATGCATCATAGATAGATTGATTCACTGGTGTTTGACTAACAATACCGACAATACCACACATTCGTATTGATCCCCTATTTGTTTAAAGTTGAATTTAAGAAAGTAGAATTTGCTTGTATTTGTTGAAAGAACCATTCAACAATAAAGCCAAAGTGCGGTATTAATTTTGATTCTTTCCACAATTCACTTTGGCTGAAGTTTGTAAAGTTATCCACAAAGAAGAGCAATGCAGCAACAATCAACACACCTCTCAATAAACCAAAACATGCACCTAATACACGATCTGTACTACTTAACCCTGTTTTGTCCACTAACTGTCCAATTGTATAATTAACAATAGCGCCAACAATTAATGTCGCAATAAATAAAATTGCAATCGCACTACCATTGCGGATATAAGGCGATTCAATCTGGGTTAAGTAATTAGCAAGATAAGGATAAAAATGGCTTGCGACAAGAAACGCACAGATCCAGCTCACTAAAGACATCACTTCTCGAACAAATCCACGTAATAAGCTCACGATAATGGAAAATCCAATAATAGCGATGATAATGTAATCAATCATTGGTAGCTCTCTTCTTTCTAAGAGTATATGAATTTTTTACCGCGCTATTCTACAAAAAAAGAAAACGTTTGCGTAGTTAAAAATTCAATAAAATTTAACAAATGCGAAAAAATTATTTTCACACCCCATCATAAAATAAAGTGAATGTTATTTTATAGTTCTTGCCAAAAATGGCTGTCTAATTTGCGTTGTGCTTTTTTGAGAACATCAGCTAAATGTTGATAAGTTGGCTGTTCTTTTACTAAGGGTACAGCTTCATTTACTTGTTTTAGACGTTCACAAATTTGATAAAACCAGACCGCACTTTCAGGCGATAATTTGGTTGCTGCCCGTTTGCCCAACCAATATAACCCTTGAATGGGAATGAATAACGCAAAAAGCCCTGTTATCACTGCCACAGCCAATGCGGCAATTTCTTGTTTAGCATAGAATTGTTGCCAAACTACTGAAAATACAGCTAAAAATGGCATAAATTTCTGTGCAAATAACGTTGCTTTAATAATACGATTTTCAGGAAAAATCATTCCTAATTTACTTTCCAAAGGCCAAGTTTTTAAATAATGTTGCCCCTGTTTTAGAGTCGAAAAAAAATACATAATTATTTCATTTATGAAAAGAAAATTGAGACATAAAAATACCATAAATAGATTAAATATTCAGCTTTTATTCTGATAAACCCACTCAGCCTTTACAAAAAATGTTTAAAAATTCATAAATTTTTTGATGAAAGTCTCATTTTTGGCTTCTAGTGAATTTATTTTATCGTCCGAAAGGTGTATCCTATGGCAATCAGATTTTCATCTGCTTATTTGTTCAAGATGATCAAATAAGTTCTTTTAACTTAAAATCAAATTAATAGGTCTCTTATGTCTCAAAAATTAGTCCTAATCTTAAACTGTGGTAGTTCTTCATTAAAATTCTCTATTTTAGATCCGCAAACTGGTGATGAAAAATTATCAGGTTTAGCAGAAGCTTTTCATTTAGATGATGCTCGTATCAAATGGAAGCTACACGGTGAAAAAGGTAATGCTGATTTAGGTGCAGGTGCTGCACATAGTGAAGCACTTAACTTTATTGTGAACCATATTTTCCCATTAGATCCATCATTAAAAGATGATATTGTTGCAATCGGACATCGTATCGTTCACGGTGGAGAGAAATTCACTTCTTCTGTTGTTATTAATGATGAAGTTGTTCAAGGCATTAAAGACGCTGTTCAATTTGCCCCATTACATAACCCAGCTCACTTAATTGGTATCGAAGAAGCATTTAAAATGTTCCCACATTTAAAAGATAAAAATGTGGCTGTTTTTGATACTGCATTCCACCAAACAATGCCTCAACAAGCTTATTTATATGCTCTTCCATACTCTTTATACAAAGATCATGGTGTTCGTCGCTATGGTGCTCATGGAACTAGCCATTTCTTCGTTAGCCAACAAGCAGCAGAGCGTTTAAATGTACCTGCAGATCAAGTTAACGTAATTACTTGTCACTTAGGTAATGGTGCGTCAATCGCCGCAATTCGTAATGGTAAATGTATCGATACTTCTATGGGTTTAACACCATTAGAAGGTTTAGTAATGGGTACTCGCTCAGGTGATATAGATCCTGCAATTGTATTCTATCTACACGATAACTTAGGCTTATCAGTAGATGAAATCAATACATTATTGACCAAAAAATCTGGTTTATTAGGATTAACAGAAGTAACAAGTGACTGCCGTTATTCAGAAGATAACTATGATAAAGAAGAAGCTGCAAAACGTGCTTTGGATGTATTCAGCTACCGTTTAGCAAAATATATCGGTTCTTATATGGCTGTTATCGGTGACCGTTTAGATGCTATCGTATTTACTGGCGGTATCGGAGAAAACTCATCACTTGTACGTGAGTTAACATTAAATCACTTAAAACTATTCGGTTATAGCGTAGATGCTGAGAAAAACAAAGCAGCACGTTTCGGTAACGAAGGTGTGATTACAACAGATAACACTCCAGTAGCAATCGTAATTCCAACAAATGAAGAATTAGTGATTGCTCAAGATACAGCTCGTCTTTGTATCTAATCAGAAATAGTAAACTGCCGATCTTTCGGCAGTTTCTGTTTTAATAAATAATCAACAAGTTAAGGTTTATTATGTCCCGTACAATTATCCTTATTCCAATCAGCTCTGGTGTTGGCTTAACTAGCATCAGTCTTGGTTTAATTCACTCATTAGAGCAAAAAGGCGCAAAAATTGGTTTTATGAAGCCAATTTCTCAACCATACTCTGGTGAGGATACTATTGATCGTACAACATCTATCGTACGTACAAACACCTCATTAGATACAGCAGAGCCATTTATGTTAAGCGTGGCTGAATCATTAATTGGTCAAAATCAATCTGATGTTGTATTAGAAAAAATCGTTGAAAATCATCAACAATTAGCAAAAAATAATGACATCATTGTCGTTGAAGGTTTAATACCTACTCGTAAACACAGCTATGCGAATAGTATTAACTATGAAATTGCACAAGCACTCGATGCGGAAATCATTTTAGTTGCTGCGCCTGCAACTGAAACGCCTGCGGAATTAAAAGAACGCATCAAAGCAGCTGCATCATTATTCGGTGGCAAGAATAACCCTAACTTATTAGGTGTTGTAATCAATAAGTTCAATGCACCAATCGATGAATCCGGTCGTACTCGCCCAGATCTCGCAGAAATTTTCGATTCATTCCAACATACACAAAACCAAGTTTCTGAAATTTATCACTTATTTGAGAAAAGTCCAATTAAGGTACTTGCATGTATCCCTTGGAGTGCTGAATTAATTGCAACACGTGCTAGCGACTTAGCAAAACATTTGGGTGCCGCTATTATTCATGAAGGTTTAATCAACGAACGTCGTATTCGTGGTATTACATTCTGTGCACGTAACTTAACCAATATGGTAGATCACTTCCGTGTAGGTAGCCTACTAGTTACTTCTGCTGACCGTCCTGATGTTCTTGTTGCTGCATCATTAGCAGCAATGAACGGAGTGGAAATTGCGGGTGTACTTTTAACTGGCGGTTATAAAATTGATGCTCAAATCAAGAAATTATGTGAACATGCTATCGAAAGCACAGGTTTACCAATATTCCGAGTTGAAGGTAATACATGGCAAACTGCATTAGCATTACAAAGCTTCAATTTAGAAGTACCAGTGGACGATAAAGAACGTATCGAAAAAATCAAAAACTATGTGAGCGAACAAATTGATACTCAATTCATTGATTCTTTAGTTGCGGCATCTTCACGTTTACGTCGTTTATCTCCACCAGCCTTCCGTTTCCAATTAACGGAATTGGCTCGCCAAGCGAAAAAACGCATTGTATTACCAGAAGGTGATGAACCTCGTACAGTGAAAGCGGCTGCGCTTTGTGCAGAACGAGGTATTGCAGAATGTGTACTATTAGCAAACCCAGATTCTGTAATGCGTGTTGCTGAAGCCCAAGGTGTTCAATTAGGTAAAGGTATCACAATCATTGATCCTGTAACTGTACGTGAAAACTACGTTGCTCGCCTTGTTGAATTACGTAAAAACAAAGGTATGACTGAAGATTCAGCGCGTGAGCAATTAGAAGATACTGTAGTATTAGGTACAATGATGTTAGAAGCAAACGAAGTTGATGGCTTAGTATCAGGTGCTGTTCACACAACTGCAAATACTATCCGTCCACCAATGCAAATCATCAAAACTGCGCCTGGTAGCTCGATTGTTTCTTCAATCTTCTTTATGTTATTACCAGATCAAGTATTAGTTTACGGAGACTGTGCTGTTAACCCAGATCCAACAGCAGAACAATTAGCTGAAATCGCAATTCAATCAGCAGATTCTGCAAAAGCATTTGGCATTGATCCAAAAGTAGCGATGATCTCTTACTCAACTGGTACATCTGGTAGCGGTGCTGATGTTGAGAAAGTGAAAGAAGCGACTCGTTTAGCAAAAGAAAAACGCCCAGATCTTATCATCGATGGTCCATTACAATATGATGCAGCAGTGATGGAAGATGTGGCTCGTTCAAAAGCACCGAACTCACCTGTTGCAGGTAAAGCAACTGTATTTGTCTTCCCTGACTTAAATACAGGTAATACCACTTATAAAGCGGTACAACGTTCTGCAGACTTAGTGTCTATCGGACCGATGTTACAAGGTATGCGTAAACCAGTGAACGACTTATCTCGTGGTGCATTAGTTGATGACATTGTGTACACAATTGCGTTAACAGCAATCCAAGCAACACAATAAGCAGCTAACACTTGTTAAAAATAAACCGCACTTTGTGAAAGCAAAGTGCGGTATTTTTTTACATAATTTTAGAGAAATCAAGTTGAATGACTTACTTAGAAAGCATTATGTTTTATAAACCTTTCAACGTTTCTAAAAAGGCTAAACCAAAATCACGACGCCAACCTATTAGTAATTCAGGCAATGCATTTGGATCCTCTTGTTCTATCCAGTACCATTTAATTAAACCATCTAACATCCGTTTACTTGCGATTACTTCTCTTGCTAAATCCATAGGTTGCAAGGTTTTCAATTGTTGCTGTAGAAGTTTTAAAGCTTTTTTATAGCGAGAATCATCCACTACTCGCGTAATTAAATTTGGATAATGCGCCTCCTCCATTCGATTCGCTTGTGATAAAAGATGTAAGATTTTTTTACCGTGAATTCGTACTTCCAATGCCGTTAAACCGAGTGCTAACAATTCAGAAGTATGTTTAGGATTGTTTTTCGCTACTGCCCATAAATGCTCACCTCTTACCACAAAATTCAAGGCTAAATCACGTTTCATTGCATCTTCTAAACGCCATTTAGCTAACACTTTTAAACGCATTAATTCTTGCTGATTTAAGCGCCAAGCATTTGGAATATTCAAATAAGCGAATTCTGGATCTTTTCCCTGCTCTCTTTTGGCCAATAACATTTCACAATCATTTTCGACCGCACTTTGCCAAGGAGTTTGTTGCAAATCTTGTTGCATTCGTTGATAAAGAGGCAACAAATACCATACATCTGCTGCAGCATATACTAATTGTTTATCTGATAAAGGGCGAGCAAGCCAGTCTGTTCGAGAGGCACCTTTATCAATTTCAAGTTGAAAATAATGTTGGATAAGAGTTGCTAGCCCTGTCGAATTTGGAAAACTTAAAAAGCTAGCCATAATTTGCGTGTCGATCATTGGTGTTGGCATTTGTTGATAGTAATGTTGAAACACCTCTAAATCTTCACTGCAAGCGTGTAGTACTTTTAAAACATTTTGATTAGCTAACAAGGCGATAAAAGGAGAAAAGTCTTGAATACTTAAAGGATCAATTAAACTCACCCGTTCGCCATCATATAATTGAATAAGCCCTAATTGAGGATACAGTGTACGAATTCGAACAAATTCTGTGTCCAAAGCAACTACACTTTTTTGTTGAGCAAAAACGCACACATCAGCTAATGCTTGATCAGTTGTAATGAGCTGAAAGTGCGGTGGATTTTTAATTTCTTTTACTTGTTTGTTCATCTTAATACGACAAATTGGGGGCATTAAACGCCCCCAAAAAAATGAAATGAATCATTATTCTTCTTCAGCAGGACGTTTTGCCAACTCTTCGTCACGTAACACTCTACGTAAAATTTTTCCAACATTACTTTTCGGTAATTCGTCACGGAATTCAATATCTTTCGGAATTTTATAGCCAGTTAAATGTTGGCGACAATGTTTACGTAACTCATCTCGAGTTAAACTATCATCTTTTTTGACTACAAAGATTTTAATAGTTTCGCCAGAAACTTCATTTGGGACACCGATTGCGACTACTTCTGCCACTTTATAGTTCAACATTACAACGTCCTCAATTTCATTTGGGTATACGTTGAAACCTGATACTAAAATCATATCTTTCTTACGATCGACAATACGTAAATAGTGGTCAGAATCCATCACCACAATGTCACCAGTTGCTATCCAGCCATCTTGGAGCACTTCTGCTGTTGCTTCAGGACGTTGCCAGTAACCTTGCATCACTTGTTCGCCTTTCACCCAAAGCTCACCTGCTTCACCTAGTTCAGCTTCTGTGCCATCTTCTCTAATAACACGAACATCAGTATTAGGCACTGGCACACCAATACTACCGTTGTGTTTCACCATATTAATCGGGCAAGCAGCAATCAATGGTGAACATTCAGTCATACCGTAACCCTCAATGATGTTACAACCCGTTGTTTCGTGCCAGCGAGTTGCTACAGATTGTTGAATAGCCATACCGCCACCTACAGATAATTTCAGTGCTGAAAAATCAATTTCTTTGAAATTTTCATTATTTAATAAGGCATTAAATAATGTATTCACACCTGTGATAGCAATAAAGCGGTGCTTCTTCAGTTCTTTAACAAAACCATCAATATCGCGAGGGTTAGTAATCAAAACTGCCGTAATACCTAACTCAATAAATAATAGACAGTTTACTGTCAACGCAAATACGTGATAAAGCGGTAGTGCAATAATTGCCTTACGTTCTCTTGAACGATCACCTACGAAAGGCTCTGCGATCCAATTGGCTTGGAAAACATTCACAATAATGTTGCCATGAGACAGCATTGCACCTTTTGCAACACCTGTTGTGCCACCTGTATATTGCAAAAATGCGAGATCTTTGCGTTCTATTTGTGGACGAACATATTGACGGTGTTTACCCACACTCAATACTTCACGGAAAGTTACTGCATTAGGTAATTTGTATTTTGGCACTAATTTTTTAACGTACTTCACGACAAAGTTCACTAATGTACGTTTACCAAATGAAAGTTGGTCACCCATACGAGTTAAAATAACGTGTTTAACATCTGTATTAAAAACAACTTTTTCTAAGGTGGACGCAAAGTTTGATACAACAACAATGGCTTTTGCTCCACTGTCTTGTAATTGATGCTCAAGTTCACGTGGTGTATAAAGCGGGTTCACATTCACAACTACCATACCTGCACGCAACACACCAAATAATGCGATAGGATATTGCAATAAATTGGGCATCATTAATGCCACTCGGTCACCACGTTTAAGTTTTAATTCATTTTGTAAATAAGCAGCAAAAGCTCGGCTACGTTCTTCTAATTTACGAAACGTTAAAATTTGTCCCATATTGATATACGCAGCACGGTCTGGATGCTCACGCACAGCATTATCAAACATATCAAGCAACGATTCATATTTTGAACAATCTAGCTCGCGAGGCGAACCATCTGGATAATTCTTAAACCAAGGCTTTTCCATCTCACATCCTTATTCTTTTTATAAAATATTGGAAATTATAACGTAAATAATTCTCTTCTGTTAACTAGAAATATTGTGGTCATTATTGTTACAGTCAATTTTTCGCTCAACTTTATCTTTAGCCGGATAGAAAACACTCAGAATTGCGCCTGAAATTGCTGCTGGAAAAAGAAATAAACTGGTATCCTGTACCTCACCCTTAGAAAGCACAATAAAAGTCAAACCGGCAAATAACATACCTATAACCATAGTGACTAAGGTGCTTACCCAACTACGAACTAATCTTAACCACAGTATAGTGACTGCCCCAGTTAAGGTAGCAGGCACTGTACCATAAATACCACCTAAAATAGCAGCAAATGCTAATTTTCCTGACCAGTCATTTACGTAACCAGAGTAAATCATTTCAATACTTGTAAAAATGAACATGATAGAAAAACCACCTAATGCTCCACCCAATAGAACAAATGCGGCAAATACTAACCAATAATACTGATTTAAGGCAGGCTTATTATCCATAGTTAATTCTTTATCCGTTAATAAAATAATAGGTTAGTATAATACATAACGTAAACGTGGCTCAGGTTGCCAGAATGGATAGCCCCAACCACGACGGCGACTTTCTCGCCAATCTGCCATTTCATCAGGATCGTAATAATATTCTTGGACGAGTTGCCATTGCTTATAATACTCAGCATTGACTACCGGATATGAATAATCTACTTGATCAATCTTACCTTTCTCTTGTTTTTTCAGCGTGCCTTTAACCGTAATGTACTGGTCTTTTAACACTTCCGGATCAATAAACCCATCAAGATAGGCAATAAAACGGCCATTCGTTTGTGCAGAAAGTTGTGGCTTAGCGGATAAAGATACCAGTGGTAAACTTAAAATCTCAAGTCGCATTTTGCCAGCTAAGGCTTGTGCAGATAAAATCTTTCCACCAAAACGTGCTTGTTTACATTGGCAAGCATAATCCTCTAGTTGGACTTTATCTAAATGCTGTAAGGTAAAATCATCTCGCTCTAATCCTTTAGGTGGCATGATACAACCTGTTAGCAACAATGCGCTGAAAAGTGCGGTCATTTTTTTCATTATTTACCTCCTTACATAAAGAACATTTTCCTCGTTTATTCACGACCTGGTAATTTTTGCCAAGTCACTTCATTACGTAAATAAATTGGTTCAATCTCTAATGCGCTGAGTATTTCTTTCTTGTACCATTTTGGTAGCGCTAACGAGAGCATATATTGCGCTGAAGGCAATAAAATTTCAGTTTCACGATTTTCAATAATCGACGAGAATTGTGCATAAGCAGACCAACCTGTACCAACTGTTTTCCAATCTTCTTCTAAATGTCCAACTTTTACTAACACTTTTTCAGGACTAGCTACTTGTTCTTCAATTACAGTTTGCCACTCAATAAATTCTTGTGAATTTAACCGCACTTTTTCCGCTTTTAATTGTGTAAAATACACTTCATTCATTCGAGCATCAATGGCAGAAAGCACTTTTTCTACCCTGAGCTGTTCATAAGCAGCTTGTGCCATTGTTGTTAAATTAGAAATAGGAATAACGGGTAAATCAGCCCCCAAGGCTAAGCCTTGTGCAATGCCAGCCCCCACACGCACCCCCGTAAAGCTACCGGGCCCGCGACCAAACACCAAACCATCAACTCGTTTTAATGAGATCCCCGACTGTGAAAGGATTTGGTCCACCATTGGCAAAATACGCTGTGTATGCGTACGCTGAGCTAATTCATCTAAAACTGTTTTTTCGCCTTTATAAAGCAATGCTACAGAACAAGCTTCGGTTGAAGTGTCTAAGGCTAATAAAGTCACATTGTTCATTGTTGTTATCCATTATTTGTATTCATCAAGAATTGTATCACTTTGTTCAAATCTCGGGTACGTTTTGCATTAGGCAAACTTTTCAAAAACGTTGCACCATAAGTACGCATGACCAAACGACTATCGCAAATAATCACCGCACCACGATCTGTCACATCTCGAATTAATCGTCCTACACCTTGTTTTAAGGTAATCACCGCCTCTGGCACTTGAATATCATTAAAAGGATCGCCTCCTTGCAATCTACAATCTTCGATACGCGCCTTTAATAAGGGGTCATCAGGGGAGGTAAATGGCAATTTATCAATAATCACGAGAGATAAAGCATCACCTCGCACATCGATTCCTTCCCAAAAACTGGAAGTTGCAACTAAAACAGAATGTTCTTCCAAAATAAATTGATCGAGTAATTTGGCTTTTGAGGTTTCACCTTGCAATAAAATCGATAACCCACTATTTTCACGAAAATATTCTGCTAAACCACGCATCATTAAATATGATGTACACAGTACAAAACAGCGCCCTCTATTTGCTTCAATCACAGGTAATAACATTTGCGCTAACTGTTTCATTGTATGATTTTGATTGCTACTTGGTAAATAACGAGGCACACATAATAAAGACTGTTCAAGATAATTAAATGGGCTCTGTAGAATTTTTTGTTCCGCGCTCATAATGCCTAAACGCTGGCAAAAATGATCAAATGTTCCCCCCACTTCTAATGTTGCTGAAGTGAAAATCCACGTACTTTCTCGCTTTTGCATTTCTTCACCAAATCTATCTGCAACGGTTAATGGTGTGATATACAAACCGAACTGACGACCAACTGTCTCATACCAATAACAATAGCCTGTAATTTCCGTTTCAGATAAGCGTTTTAATTGAATTTTTACAGCCTCTATACGTTCAAAAATGCTATCTAACGTTTGTGAACGACCAAGCACTAATTTGATGACTTGCGATACAAACTCAAGCTTATCTATCAAATGCTCAAAGCCATTTTTGACCACATTTTGTGACAATATCTCTCGCCAGTTGCCACGAATATTGCTTTCACCCAATAATAAACGGAAATCTTGTACACTTTTAAGCAATTGATCCGATGCCACTCCTAATTGCGCCATATCTTTCACTTCAGTGCGGTAAACAATATTAATATCTTTGCAGATTTCAAACAGTTGACGAGCAGTAATCGACTGACCAAAATATTGGCTAGCAATATCAGGTAATTGATGTGCCTCGTCAAAAATCACGATTTCTGCTTGTGGAATCAACTCACCAAATCCTGTTTCTTTGACTGCTATATCGGCAAAGAACAAATGATGGTTGACAACTACCAAATCAGCATTTAATGCACGTTTGCGCGCTGCAGCCACATAGCAATCAGTATAATTGGGGCAATCTGCACCTAAACAACTTTCAGTCGTACTAGTGAGTTGTGGCAAAATAGGACTATCTTCTGCTAACTCAACACATTCTGTTAAGTCGCCCGTTTTGGTGGAGTTATTCCATTTTCGTACTTTTGATAAATCAGCCAATACAGAACGATCACCAAGTACGCCTTGTGCAATCAGTTGATCCAAGCGTTCTAAACACAAATAATTTGAGCGCCCTTTAAGTAAGGCAATTTTACCTGTGTAATTTAATGCTTTTTTTATAGCGGGAAGATCTCGATTAAATAACTGATCTTGAAGATTCTTTGACCCTGTAGAAATAATGGTTTTTTTATTACTTAATAGCACTGGTGCAAGATAAGCAAAAGTTTTACCAGTACCAGTCCCTGCTTCAATAACTAGTGAATTTTTGTTGTTGATTGCTTGTCCAACTGCTGTGGCCATTTCCAATTGTTCAGAACGAGGGCGAAACCCCTTGATACTTTGGCTTAACGCACCTTGTTCAGAAAAGACCTTGATTATTTTATCAATATTCGCCATTATTTTTCAGATTCATATAAAAATTGCGACATAGTGTATCAGATTTTATGTCGCCACTAAATAATACACTGAATAAAAAAACAGTATAAGAGGTCCTATGAATAGCTCAATTCAAGCCAAATTTATCAAGAAAATTGCCCCTTCATTAAGTTTAGTTGAATATAATCAAATCCCTGCACTTTCACTACAACATCCTGTAGGCTCAGCATTAATTGCATTACAGGGAGCGCAATTACTGCAATGGCAACCTGCAGCAGCAGAACAAGGAGTACTTTGGTTAAGTGACGTTGAACCCTTTCAATTAGGCAACGCCATCCGTGGTGGCGTCCCCATTTGCTACCCTTGGTTTGGAACAATAAAAAACCCATCTCACGGCACTGCACGCATTCGTTTATGGCAACTAATAGATTATCAAATCGCTGATGAAAAAGTGCGGTTAGAATTTGGATTATTTTCTGAAGATCTTCTAATCGAAGCAAAAATCACCATGATCTTTAGTGAAACTTGCGAGTTAATTTTTACTCATTACGGAGAGAAGGAAGCTCAATTAGCGCTACACAGTTATTTTAATGTCGGTAATATTGAACAAATCGAAGTGCACGGATTGACAACAAACTGTTTAAGTAATCTGACTAAACAACAAGAAACCGTTCCCTCACCACGCAAAATTGCTGAAAATGTAGATTGTATTTATCAAATTAATAATGCACAAAATACCATCATTGACCCTGTGCTACAACGTCACATTAAGATCGAACAACAAAATTCCAGTGATGTTGTACTTTGGAATCCTTGGCATAAAACGACCAGTGGAATGAGTGAAACAGGCTATCAAACAATGGTTTGTGTAGAAACTGCTCGTATTTCCAAACCATTACAACAAAGTGAACAAGTATCAGTCTTATTCAAAGTAAAATAAAAAGTGCGGTCTCTTTTATAAAGTTTTGTCTATTAAAAATGAAAAGAAACGATAAAGTCTATCGTTTCTTTTTTATTGTCGCTTTATTTATAATTAAACCCAACCGAGCTGAGTTAGAATCATTAGCCCCAAAGAAGATGTGATAATAGCGCCTAAAGTTGTCAATGCAATGACGTTTGCAGCATTTGTACCATCACCCCCCATTCCTCTCACCATTGTATATACTACCGTTGCCATTGGTGTTGCTGCCATTAAAAATAAAATCCCCATTTGCATTCCCGACAAACCAAAGAGTTTGCCAACAATCACCATAAAAATAGGTGCGATCAAGACTCTCGCAAAACTCCCCCACATCACCACTGACGATGAAAAAAATGAGCCTTTAATACGAATACTTGCGCCAGTACAGATCAAAGCTAGTGGTAAGGTCATACTAGCCAAATAATTACCAGTAGTTAATAATGTTTTCGGTAAACTCAATTCCAACACATTCACAATATAACCTAGCACAATGGCGATAATTAACGGATTTTTCACTACATTTTTTAAAACTTCCCACCAACTCACTTTACCTCTTGCAAAAGATCGACTTAAAGTAATCACGCCTAATACATTAAAAAGAAAAATAGTCGCTGCTGCATAAATTGAAGCTGGTGCCAAACCCGCCTCACCATAAGCATTAATACAAAGTGCTAAACCTAAAATGCCGTTATTACCACGATAAACCGACTGCACAAAAGTACCTCGCTCTTGTTTTTCAGGTATGTATTTAGCCGCAAAAAGTTCAGCTGATACAAATAAAATCAAGGTACCTACAATACTGGCCAAAATAGGAAGTAATTGTGAACGATAATCGACAGGATTACTAATGATATTAAGGAAAAGCAAGAATGGTAAAGTGATCATAAAGATGATTTTTGTCGCTTGTCCAGTAAATTTATCGTCAATCATTTTGCGTTTACGTAATACGATGCCCAAAACTAACATAAACACAGTAGGCATTGTGACACTCATTGAAAACCCAAAAGAAGAGAAAAAATCGGCATTATTCATTGTTATACGACCTAATCTTGAGTCAAATGACTTTATATAAATACAATTTACGGTTAAAATTGCTCAATTGAGTTGTATTCGGTCAATTTTACAAAAACTTTTCAAAAATAGACCGCACTTTCTTTTACTAGGATAAATTATGTCAATTACATTATCTACTAAACAAAAACAATTTTTAAAAGGCATTGCTCATCATCTTAACCCAGTGGTAATGATTGGTAACAATGGCTTAACTGAGGGCGTATTAGCCGAAATTGATAACGCACTTGAACACCACGAACTCATTAAAGTGAAAATTGCAGGTGCAGATCGTGAAGTTAAACAGTTAATCATTGATGCTATTGTGCGTGAAACAAAGTCAACTGCAGTACAAACTATTGGACACGTTCTTGTACTTTACCGTGCAAGCAAGGAACCGCAAATTCAATTACCACGTAAATAATCAAACAAAAAAGCTATGAACTTTAAAATTCATAGCTTTTTTATTATAAGTTTTGTTTAAATCAGCTTCTCTCAATGATCAAACGTAGTTTACTTCAATGATTTCAAACTCAACTTTGCCACCTGGAGTTTGAATAGCGACAACATCATCAACTTCTTTACCAATCAAACCGCGTGCAATTGGTGAATTTACTGAAATTAAACCATCTTTGATGTTTGCTTCATCATCGCCCACGATTTGATAACTCACTTCGTCATCGGTATCTACATTTAACAACACTACTGTAGCACCAAAAATCACTTTGCCATTATTTGGCATTTTGGTCACATCGATCACTTGGCAATTAGACAATTTTCCTTCAATCTCTTGAATTCGACCTTCACAGAATCCTTGTTGTTCACGTGCTGCATGATATTCCGCATTTTCTTTCAAATCACCGTGTTCACGCGCTTCTGCAATCGCTTTAATAATTTCTGGACGACGGGTGTTTTTTAAGAAATCAAGCTCTTGACGCAATTGTTCTGCTCCACGTACAGTCATTGGAATTTGTTTCATAATTGTGTATTTCTTCCTTTATAGATAAAACAAAACTGCGGCATCGTAAAAACGATGCCGAAGTTCAAATTAAAATTCTTGTTTAATGAGAAAAGGATTTACTCCCTCAGATTCAGGTACTATTATTGTTCGTCTGAAAAAAAATAGCAACCACCAAACTCATTCATTATGTATAAATCATCTTCTTTCTTAAGCGCACTTTTTCCTACTTATAAAACTGTGCTAGTCACTAAACTAGCCCTTTTTTGTTTATTTTCTCCGTTTGCTTACACAAGTGTTGATGTTTCCTCGCTAAATCAAGTTTTACCTGACGGTACAAGCTCCAGTGTTATTGCTAAAAATTTAACTCGCAATGAAATTATCGCTGAACATCAAGCAAATACATTTATGCTACCCGCCAGCACTCAAAAAGTATTAACTGCACTTACAGCTAAATTAGCATTAAGTGATGAATTTCGTTTTGAAACCAGTTTATTGACCAATGGGAAAGTACAAGGTAATACATTAAAAGGTGATTTAATCGTTCGTTTTACAGGTGATCCTGATTTAACAAGCGGTCAACTCTCAAATTTACTCGCACAACTCAAAAAACAAAAAATTACTAAAATCACTGGTAATTTAATTTTAGATACCGCTGTTTTTACTAGCCACGATCGTGGATTAGGTTGGATTTGGAATGATTTAACAATGTGTTTTAATGCACCTCCAGCCGCAGTGAATATTGATAATAATTGTTTTTATTTGGAACTCGATGCGAATCAAGCTATCGGTGAGTCAGTTAAAATTAATATTCCAGCACAATATCCAGTACAAGTGTTTGGACAAGTGTATGTAGCAAGCCAACAAGAAGCTCCTTATTGCCAATTAGATGTAATGGTAAATGACAATAACCGCTATCAAGTCAAAGGTTGTCTTGCTCGCCAAAATAAGCCGTTCGGGTTGAGTTTTGCGATACAAGATCCTAGTGCTTATGGTGCGGCGATGATTCAACGCCAATTAAAACGTTTAGGCATTGAGTTTAATGGCAAAGTGCAAACACCGTTAATGCAACAAAAAGGACAATTGCTAGCACAGCATTTTTCAAAACCATTACCTGATTTAATCAAAAAAATGATGAAAAAATCGGACAACCAAATTGCAGATGCACTTTTCCGTAGTGTGGCATTTCATTACTATAAACGCCCTGCGTCATTCCAACTAGGCAGCCAAGCAATGCGCCAAATTTTACATTCAAAAGCGGGAATTAAATTGAGTAATAGCATTATTGCTGATGGTTCAGGACTTTCTCGCCACAATTTAATTTCAGCGAATTTAATGTTACAAGTACTCGATTATATTGCGAAAAACGAAGCTACATTGAAATTAATGGACTCATTTCCAATCGCAGGCGTTGATGGTACTCTAAGTGGGCGAGGATCGCTAATTAATCCGCCACTCGTTAAAAATGTTATTGCCAAAACTGGAGCGTTAAAAGGCGTTTATAATCTTGCTGGTTTTATGACAAACTCACGAAATGAAACCCTAGCATTCGTAC
This sequence comes from Pasteurella dagmatis, assembly GCF_900186835.1. Taxonomy (NCBI): domain Bacteria; kingdom Pseudomonadati; phylum Pseudomonadota; class Gammaproteobacteria; order Pasteurellales; family Pasteurellaceae; genus Pasteurella; species Pasteurella dagmatis. Next base: position 704,582 of record NZ_LT906448.1, on the reverse strand, counting down.
AATTTATCAACGGTTATTCCACGGGGGACTTCGAAAGTAAAACAAAACGTGCGCCATTAGTGCAGTTCGAAAGTGGGCTTTATAACACTTTGTATAAGGAATAATATGCGTATTCAACAACTTTATATCTATCCAATTAAATCAACACGAGCTTATCAAGTATCACAGGCCTTTGTACAACCACAAGGGTTAAATTTTGACCGTGAATTTATGCTCACCGAAGTTGATGGTACATTTATTACTGCCAGAAAAGAGGCGGAACTTTTTTCTTTTTCAGCATTTCCACTTCCTTTAGGGTTATCAGTGCATCATCGTCAAGGCGATTCTATTCAAATTGCCTATCGTGATTTCAAGCAACAAGAACAATGTGAAGTGTGGGGTAATCATTTTCCATCTTGGATTGCACCTGAGACCATCAATCAATGGTTTAGTGCAAAAATGGGGAGAGACGTTCAATTACGCTGGTTAGGCGAAACGTCTCAACGGTATATTAAAAATACTGAACAAAGTGTTTCTTTTGCCGATAGTTATCCTATTTTACTGACTTCGCATACTTCTTTAAAATCTATTCAAGAATATTGTGAACAGCCAATTCAAATGCAACAATTCCGTCCTAATATTGTGATTGATGGTGAAGTCGCTTTCGCTGAGCAAGAATGGCAAAGAATACAGATTGGTGAAGTCATATTTATCCATACGAAACCTTGTGAACGTTGCATATTAACTACTCGAGATCCACATAATGCCCAAATGCACCCTAAAATGGAGCCATTTCGCACATTAAAAAAAATCAATCCAAATGAAAAAGGGAAACCTTTGTTTGGAATTAATTTAGTCCCATTAAACTCTGGTGTAATTTATGTAGGTGATGAACTTCAGCTACTCTAACTAACCTTTAAACAACTGTTCTATGTTTACAAAAAAATCAAGGAAAATTAACCGCACTTTATGCTCAATTAACGCCAATGAGTAAAACTTGATCCAGTGCACAAAATTTAATAATTCAATTTTAAGATATAAAAAAATTTTACTTATTTATAAATAAGTTATTCTCTGTCAATAATGACTATAAAAAATTTAAAGCTTGAATTTTCCTTTTCATCCCATTATCTTGTATCGAAACTTACATCCTAACACTACATATAGTATTTTTAGCCTATATAGTGTTTCACTTTTAACAAACAGGTCTGCAACAATGAATAAAGCACTGATGGTCACTAAGCGTGACGGGCATCTTGAGCCAATTGATCTTGATAAAATTCACCGTGTTATTACTTGGGCTGCTGAAGGTCTAGAGAACGTTTCTGTTTCACAAGTTGAGCTACGTTCACACATTCAATTTTATGAAGGTATTCGCACCTCAGATATCCACGAAACCATTATCAAAGCTGCTGCAGACTTAATCAGTAAAGAAAGTCCTGATTATCAATATTTGGCTGCTCGCCTTGCTGTATTTCATTTACGCAAAAAAGCCTATGGTCATTTCGACCCACCACGTCTTTATGAGCACGTGAAAAAATTAGTACGTATGGGCAAATACGATGCCTCATTATTAACGGACTACTGTCGTGAAGAATGGGATGAAATGGATACTTACCTTGATCATTGGCGCGATATGACATTCTCTTATGCAGCAGTGAAACAATTAGAAGGTAAATACCTTGTTCAAAACCGTGTAACTGGTGAAATTTATGAGTCAGCACAGTTCTTATATTTATTAGTGGCTGCGAGCTTATTCTCTAAATATCCGCAAGAAACTCGATTGGATTACATTCGTCGTTTCTATGATGCAACTTCAACATTTAAGATCTCGTTACCAACACCAATTATGGCGGGTGTACGAACCCCTACACGTCAATTCAGTTCTTGTGTATTAATTGAATGTGGCGATAGCTTAGATTCAATCAACGCAACAGCTTCTGCAATAGTGAAATACGTTTCTCAACGTGCGGGAATTGGTGTTAATGCGGGTGCAATTCGTGCTTTAGGTAGCCAAATTCGTGGTGGTGAGGCGTTCCACACTGGTTGTATTCCATTCTATAAATACTTCCAAACAGCAGTGAAATCTTGTTCGCAAGGTGGAGTGCGTGGTGGTGCTGCAACAGTGTTCTACCCAATATGGCATTTAGAAGCTGAAAGCTTATTAGTATTAAAAAATAACCGCGGTGTAGAAGACAACCGAGTTCGCCATATGGACTATGGTGTACAGCTAAACAAATTAATGTATCAACGCTTAATTAAAGGTGCTGACATTACATTGTTTAGCCCATCTGATGTACCGGGACTCTACGAAGCATTCTTCGCAGATCAAACGAAATTTGAAGAGTTATATTTAAAATACGAACAAGATCCAACAATTCGCAAACGCGCTGTAAAAGCAGTTGAGTTATTTTCTTTATTAATGCAAGAGCGTGCTTCAACAGGCCGTATTTATATTCAAAACGTGGATCACTGTAATACTCACTCTCCGTTTGATCCTGTAGTTGCACCAGTTCGTCAATCAAACTTATGTTTAGAAATTGCATTACCAACTAAACCATTACAACATTTCCACGATGAAAATGGTGAGATTGCATTATGTACACTTTCAGCCTTTAACCTAGGTAAATTAGAGAATCTTGATGAATTAGAGAGTTTAGCGGATCTTGCTGTTCGTGCATTAGATGCATTATTAGATTACCAAGACTACCCTGTTCGTGCAGCAAAACGTAGCTCATTGGGCCGCCGTTCATTAGGTATTGGTGTAATTAACTACGCTTATTATCTGGCGAAAAATGGAGTACGCTATTCAGACGGCAGCGCAAACGATTTAACTCACCGTACTTTTGAAGCTATCCAATATTATTTATTGAAAGCCTCAATGAATTTAGCAAAAGAAATTGGTCCTTGTGAATACTTCAATGAAACTACTTATGCAAAAGGCATTTTACCAATTGATACCTATAAGAAAGATATTGATACTTTAACACAAGAACCATTACATTATGACTGGGAAACTTTACGTAAAGAGATCCAAGAGTTTGGCTTACGCAACTCAACGTTAACCGCCTTAATGCCATCAGAGACATCTTCACAGATTTCGAATGCAACAAATGGTATTGAACCTCCACGTGGACACGTCAGCGTGAAAGCATCAAAAGACGGTATTTTGAAACAAGTTGTTCCTGAATATGAAACACTTGGTGAAAACTACGAATTATTGTGGGAACTTCCAAATAACGATGGTTACTTGCACTTAGTGGGTATTATGCAAAAATTCGTGGATCAAGCCATTTCAGCAAATACCAACTATGACCCACAACGTTTTGAAGATGGTAAAGTTCCAATGAAACGATTACTTGGAGATTTATTAACCGCTTACAAATATGGCTTAAAAACACTTTACTATCAAAACACTCGCGATGGTGCAGATGACGGTCAAGATGATATTGATGATGCGTGTGCAGGTGGTGCTTGTAAGATCTAATCGTTTAATTCAATCCCAATAATAGAAAGGCGGTTTATCTCATTGATAACCGCCTTTTATATTGTTTTTGATTTTATAATTTGGCTAAGCTCAACACCTTAGAAAATAATCGTTTAAATAACAAAGGAATTGACTGAACTCCTCGTTTTTCCATTTCACTCGATAACGCCAAAGCTAAATCTGGTTTTGATGTTCTCTGAATCGCACGTTGAATAATCTTACTAGTCGGCAAAAAATTTGATTTATTCATTTGCCATTGTGCTAAACGAATAAATACCTCTGAAAAACCATTAACATAGAAAAAGTGTTCAATATCTCGACGTGGTAAAATCGTTAATCTATCGCTAATATGCTCCATACTATTTAACATAGAAGTCGCAACTTCTCGATATTTTTTCCCAGCCTCATCACCGTCGACTAAAACATACCATTCAATACCCATTGCTTTGACATATTTAATCAAAGGCTTTAAGCCACTCTGTGCAAATTCAACAATACGGATCCCTTCAATATCCAAATTAATCGACAATAGCTTAGCCAATTCTGATAGAATCCACACTTCTGTTTCCCCTTCTACTAAGATCCACATACGTGCAAATAAGGCTAAACTCCGATTATGATGAATATGGAAACTTAATCTGCGGAAATCTTCTTTACCTAAATCACGGCGGCTTAATTGGAAACTTTCAGTTCTCAATGGTGTTCGAACTAAGCGACAAATTGACGTTAATCGCACTTGTGAAATCAGCTCAACCGAGTTAGTAGTGGTAATACGTTGCACTGGCAAATAACTGACTAATTCCCATAAAATTGCTACCATACGAGGATGTAAACGTGCTTCAGGATCTTCAAATAAGATGATAGGGTGAGTAAATTTCCCAAAATGCACAAATTCACTTTCAATAAATAATGAAGCTAAAGAAAAAAACACTTTACGACGTAAGCGTTGGGTTTCATCTTGTTGAAGCCTACCACACAATGATTTTACCTTCTGCCATAACACTGTAGTATCTTGCATTAACTCACCATTGCTATGGCGATTTAAAAAGTAATAACGTAAAAGTAAAATGACAGCCTGAATTTCACTTTGTAGCGGATCTTGAATAGCTGAGTTTTGTTTAATTAGCCTTAAAGTATGTGGATTTTTATTGAGTCTAGCATCTCGGAAACGATAAACAGGGTGGCGAGAAATCAAAGAAAAAACCAGCTGTTCAATATTATCTACGACAACCGAATCACCATTTTGATCTAAAAATGAATACTCTGTGGTCACTTCATTTTCAGCATTTCTCTCTCCCTCGACACGCAAATATAATCGTTGGTATCCATCGGGATGATGAATAAATAAATGGTGCCTTACATAAGGGAGATTATAATCTGCGTTATCTTCATTCTTTTCGTGCTCACAAAAAGTAAAAAGCAAGGTAATATTTTGCACAGGTTGTTGATTTGCATTGGAAATATGAAAATCCTTCAGTGAAAACTGATATAACGTTTTTTCAGGATTAAAAATAGAACTTAATGCAGAAAGTAAACTGGATTTACCCCACATATTTTCACCAATTAACACCATATCTGGGCGAAATTTTATAGATAATCGATTAATACCACGAAACCCTACAATTTCTAATTGTCGTAAATACATAATCACCTCTTGTTTTTTTCCTCGCCTTGCCTAGAATGGAAAAGCTGTACTATCAAAGGAAAACATTTATGTATGAAGGATTGCTGATTGTTTTGTGCCCACTTTTTGCTGGGTATCTCATCAAAACACAAAATGAAAAAATATTATCCCCAATTAACAAAATTGTGATGATTTTATTATATATCATCTTATTTTTAATGGGCTTCTCATTAGGTCAACTAGATAACCTAGCTCAAAAGCTCCCTGTTATTGCAATTTCAGCATTAACTTTTGCAGTGATCATTCAATCATTAAATATCACTGGCTTAGTGATTTACGATAGATTATTTCCTAAACCAATCAAGTTGTCCACGAAAGAAATTCCACCTCGTTGGAAATTGTTGCTAGATTCCGGCAAATTATGTGGAATGGTCGTAATCGGTTTTATTCTTGGTTTTGTGTTGAAATCCACTTTCACATTGCCTTTTGGTACAAGTACTTATGTGTTAATTTGCTTGATTTTCTGTGTAGGAGTACAACTACGTAATAACGGTATCACACTACGTGAGGTTTTCTTCAATAAGCGAGGATTAGCGACAGGCTTCATTTTTATTACAACATCTCTCTTTGGTGGAGTCGTTGCTGCCTTGATTTTAGATTTACCATTAACTCAAGGCCTAGCGATTGCCTCTGGATTTGGTTGGTATTCACTGTCTAGTGTTGTGATTAATGATGCTTGGGGACCGGTATTTGGGAGTATTGCATTTTTTAACGATCTTTCACGTGAAATTGTCAGCTTATTCTTAATTCCTTTTTTGATGTTTAAACACCGCTCAACCGCCGTAGGTATATCTGGTGCAACTGCACTAGATTGCTCCTTACCAATTATTCAAAAATCAGGCGGGATCGAAGTTTTACCACTAGCAATTAGTTTTGGTTTTATTACCAATATTTTGCCACCAATTTTATTGGTATTCTTCTCCTCTATCCCTTTATAGCTGACAAATGAAAATTCTTAAAAAATGACCGCTCTTTATTCAAAATAGCTAAAATTCTGTCATGATGGAGTAAATTTTAAAACAAAAAGAGGAAACGTTTAGTTTCCTCTATCTATCATTAATATTAGTAATTACAAGTTCATTAATTTTTCCAATGAAGGGGCAAAATAATAGCTACCTGTAACGGCTTTTGTGAAACCTAGTAAACGATCTGTTTTACCATCTTTCTCACCAAACATATTCAGTAATTGTTGGTCTATATTATATAGTTTCGCACAGTACGCCACGAAAAATAAACCATGTTTTCCGCTAGCAGTACCATAAGGCAAGCTATGACGTAAAATCTTCAAACCAACACCATTTTCTTTTAAGTCTGTACGCCCAACGTGTGACGTATCTGCTTTATCATCTAACTCAACGCTATCTGGCTTCGTGCGTCCAATCACATTTTCTTGTTTTTCTACACTTAATTTTTCCCATTTCGTTAAGTTATGTTCATAACGTTGTGTAAACACATAGCTTCCGCCCACATCTTCACCATCTGCGATTAATGCAACTTCGGCTAATTTAGCATCTTGTGGATTTTCCGTACCATCAATGAAACCAGTGAAATCTCGCTCTTCTACCCAACGGAAACCATGAATTTCTTGATGCACATCTAAAGCAGAGCCAAATGCAGCCATTGCAGCTTGAGCAACTGAAAAATTCACATCAGGACGTAAAGATTGAATATGTACGAGTAAATCATTTTGTGTTGAAGGTGCAGATAGATCACCTCGACCTAAAGTCACAAATGGCTTTAACTCTACCGCACTTTGTGCACCAGCAAGCTGTTTCCATACTCTATCCCCAAAAGCAACTACAGCCCCTAATCTCGCATCTGGATATTGTTGCTGTAATTGCGCTAATTTTTCACAAAATCTGCGACTTGCTTGAGGAATAATAGATAAATCCGTAATATTAGCTTCCAAAAAAATTGCTGCTTTACTGTGATCCAGTAAAACTCCGCTTTGTGCAGTCATTATTGTTCTCCATCAATCAAAAAATCTGACTAATTATAAGCATTAAATAAAAAATCTGCACTCTATTTGTAAATAGAATGCAGATATATCATTAAAAAATAAGTGTGCTTAAAGCATAAATAATGCTAAAAATAAAATAGCAAGTACCATACCTGGCGCAGTACGTTTTACCATTTCAACAGGGCTCACCATCGCAAGACCTGCACAAACAATAGTCACCCCTGCAATTGGTGATGCAGTACGACCAATTGCGCCTGCAATTGCTGCAGCCATACCTAAGTTCACATAGGTATACCCAAGTTCTGGAGCATGTGGTGTAACCGCAGTATTAAACGCTATTGCTGCCGCATCGCCTGACCCAGTAACAACCCCCATTAAGAATGGTCCAACTGTTGCCCCCCAACGCACAAACTCATTTGAATGTTTCAAGAATTCAATCGCAGAATCTACTGCACCTGTTGATTTCAAACCAGCAACGAACACACTTGCAGCAATAATGATACCTAATACATTAGCGTAAGCATTCCCCATACCATTGAAAAATTCCTCTGTAATTTTTGCTGGAGAAATACGAGTTACAACTAAGCCATAAATTGCACCGATTAACATTGCTTGTGGAACGCCCATTTTTGTCCATTCAAGACCTGGTACTTTTTGTAATGAAGTACCACCGATAACTAAGATCACTAACGGGACTAATGGTGCTAACGCATAAAGCACATTGACTTTACCAAAGCTCGCTTCAGCTTCTTTGTTCTCATTTAAATAAGCATCTCTATGTTCTTTACCATAGTCTTTGAGGATAACTGCTAAAACCGTTAACACGAATGCACCAATTGCACCAGCTATAATAGTGTAAGGCGCATGAGAAAGGTTGACTTCTGGAATACTTAAACCAGACATTTCACTGATCATTGCAGAGTGAGAAGAACCTGGACTCATCATTGAGCCAAATGTGCCCGCAAGAATTGCCGCACCCGCCGTTGCAGGGCGAACACCAGAGCTTTTTAGTACTGGAATCAATGTTGCACCGACTGCTGCTGCACAGCCTGCGGCAGAAGGAATTGCAATGTTAATGAAAAATGTAATGATAGTAGCTATTGGAATTAAAAAGAATTTCAACCCACTTAATGGCTTGGTCAACAAGTGAACTAAGTGTGTGTCACAACGGGTGTATTTCATCACATAAGCAAAACCCATACTTGAACAGATCGCCATAATTAAGCCACCTGATGTCATTGTTTTAGCAAATGCATTTAATGCCCCCATTGGATTAAGTGTCACAATGGACATTAATAAACCCACACCAATTAATACGGTACGTGTTTCATATTTTTTTATCAGTAAATAAATGGTCAAAATAATACCAAGAATTGCGATAATGGATTTTAATTCGCTCATTGCTCACCTCTAGTAGGTTAATGTTGTTTTTGTTGGAATCGTCGTCAGTTGCATATTTTCAGTGAAACACAATACATCTTGTTCACCTAAAACAGTCATATCATCACCATGAATATGTAATGCTGTTCCTTCTGGCAAGGCATACACTTTTGCATCTGGATTCACAATTAAAAATTCTGCTAAACGCTCTTCACGGCTTTCACCATTATGACCTTGCATTTTTCCTGAAATAAAGTGCGGATTAATTTGATGAGGAAATAAATTTAATGCTTCAAAAGATGGTGGATAGGTAATTGGCATATCATTTGTCGTCATGATTGAAGATCCTGCTACATTTGCACCTGCACTCCAACCAAAATAAGGTGTACCTGCAGTGACTTTATCTCGAATTAAACGCAATAATTGATGCTCATATAGCCCTTTTAATAGACAGAACGTATTCCCCCCGCCAATAGCAATCACATCAGCTTGTGCAATAATATCAATATGTTTTTCTCCGTGATGCACAGAGATAATCTCCATATTCAAATCAGCAAGTGCTTTTTGTACTTTTTGTTCATATTGAGCATAGGTTTGGCGTACACCCGCATAAGGCACAAAAGCAATTTTTTTCCCTTCATATTTTGCTAAAAATGACTTTAGCCAAGGAATAGTGTGAACTAGATAGTCAGTTTCTTTATATTTTGAACCGCTCATTAATAACATTTGTTTCATTATTGACTCCTCCATTAAATAAAACATATTACATGCTAGCTATAACCCCCATTATGTAAGTTAAAAATTAAAAGAGGAAATTAAGATGTCAATTTCGTGATGTGAATCACAAAAAGTACGATTTTATCGCAGAAAAAGAGTATTCATCGTACATTTATAAAACAGAGCTTATTCAAAGTTTTTCTTAAAAAATTTGTGTTCAAGGTCACATTTTCATCATTAATTGGGATTTTGAGTTGATAAAGAAAATAAATAGAGGATAATTAAGAAATGAAGATAAGAATTAATTTCATTTAGATTAGGGAAAATTATGCATTATTTCAAATCGAGCAAATATATTCTCTTTATCCTTGTATTATTTTGTATATCCTCTCTACAAGCTGCACCAGACTATCGAGAATGGGTAACAGATATTGAGAATCGCTTAGATAAGACAGCACTTTTATATCAACAAAATCAAATCGATGACGCGAAAACTGAAGTCCAGATGGTCTATTTCGAAGTGTTTGAAAACCTAGAAGGCCCGATCCGAATTAATTTTTCTGCACAAAAAAGCTACCAAATGGAAGCCACTTTTGGCGAAATCCGCAAAATGATAGGGGAACAAAAACCTTATGCAGAAATTCAGAAAAAAATCACCGCACTTAAAACCGAACTCCAAGAAGTCCTCCCTGTATTAAGTGAAGGTCACCAACTCAATGCTTCAGGACAACACGAAGTTTATGCCAACCAAAATATTGCAGCACATTGGCAAACCAGTTTCCAAATTATAGATGACTTACTCGCTGATGCGATTAATGCTTATGAAAATGGTGACTTTGTTAAAGCAAAAAAATTAGTCCAACAAGCACAATATGACGGCTATAAAAATTCCGAAATGGAAATGTCGATTCGTCAGAATCGTTCAGCAAGCCAAGCTGCTAGTATCAATCAACAATTCTATGATCTTATTCGTTTAAGTGACAAACCTAATCAAATCAATAGTATTGGTTATCAAATTACAACGCTATTACAAGATATTGAAGAACAGTTGCCAAATTTGCCGACAACCAGAGAAACCCAAATTGCCCATAATGAGAATGTTAGCACAACGGTCAATGAACAAAATTGGGGAAAATTGCGTAATGACATTAACCAACGGATTCAACAAGCCATTCAGTTATACGAAAAAGGCGAACAGAAAAAAGCAATGCTTGCGGTGCAAGATACCTATTTTGACGTGTTTGAGAGTAGCGGGATGGAAAGCAAAATTGGCTCTCGTGATAGTCAATTTAAAGCTGACTTGGAAGGTTATTTCACTCGCTTAGTCAGTTTAATGAAAGCTAATGCAGGCAGAGAAAGTTTACAGCAACAAGCAACTAACTTATCACAAAACTTAGATAAAGCAGTCACAATGTTACAGGGTGACAAGCAAGATCATTGGTCTATGTTCTTGTATAGTTTATTGATTATTCTACGTGAAGGTTTAGAAGCTCTTCTAATTGTGGCTGCGATTGTGGCATATTTAGTGAAAAACAATCATCAAGATAAACTTCCAATTATTCGCCAATCCGTTTATATCGCACTAATTGCGAGTGTGATTACTGCAATAATTTTCCAGTTCGCCTTTTCAAATGCAGGTGCAAGCCGAGAGTTGCTTGAAGGTTTTACAATGATGATCGCTGTAGTAATGCTGTTTATGATGAGCTATTGGTTGTTATCAAAAGTTGAAGCAGAGAACTGGAAACGTTACTTAGAAGGAAAACTTTCTACTGCGCTCACCGCAGGATCATTAGTCAGCTTATGGCTCACGAGCTTTTTAGCCGTCTATCGAGAAGGGGCCGAAACTGTCCTGTTCTACTATGCGTTAGTTAGTGATGCACAAAGTGCGGTCAGTTATTTCTATCTTTTAGCAGGCTTTATTCTCGGTATCATTATTCTCGTCGCCTGTTATTTAATTATGCGTTACTCAGTTATCAAATTGCCTCTCAAACCATTCTTTATGTTCACAGGCTCTTTTATGTACATAATGGCATTTGTCTTTGCTGGTAAAAGTATTCTTGAATTAATCGAAGGTAAATTATTTGAACCTACTCTGATTGAGGGCGCACCACAAATCAACTGGTTAGGAATTTATCCTTATGTGGAAACCTTGATTCCGCAAGCAATACTCATTCTTGCTGCTGTATTCGCTTTCTTCTATATGAAGTACCAAAGCCAAAAAGCAGCTACGATTTCACAATCAAATACTTAAAAACAGAGGAGATTAGGTATGAAAAAAGCACTCTTAACAACCACCTTGCTGGCAAGCATTTTAGCTGCGCCATCTGCATTAGCTTTCAAAGAGTTTCCAATTGGTGAGCCTGTTGAAATGAATGGTATGGAAATTGCAGCAGTTTACTTACAGCCTGTTGATATGGAGCCTCGAGGTATGGGATTATCTGCGAAAGCGTCTGATATTCACTTAGAAGCAGATATTCATGCTATCAAAGGTAACGTAAATGGCTTTGGCGAAGGTGAATGGATGCCGTATTTGACTATCAACTATACCTTAATCAATACAGATACTAATGAAAAACAAGAAGGTACATTTATGCCAATGGTGGCAAGTGATGGTCCTCACTATGGTTTAAATATTAAAATGATGGGCGTAGGTAACTACAAATTAACCTACCATATTGAGCCACCACCAAAAGCAGGTATGCACCGCCACACTGATGAAGAAACAGGTGTAGGCCGCTGGTGGAAACCATTCGATGTAAATTATGAATTTAAGTACACAGGCTTAAATTGATCAGCTTAAGATATGTCGGGCAAATGCTCGGCATATCTTTCTATAAAAATTATAAAAAATAGGCAAATCTTAGCGTATTTATAGTGTTCTAAAATATTCTAATATTTGTATATTTGGGATTGCCCTTGATAACAAGAGGTTTTTATGAATTACTTCTTTACTTTTTTCTTGCAAAATGAGCTGCCTTTTGCACTTTTACTCGGCTCAATGTGGTCTTACTCATCACAAATAAAAATTAAACGAGTGATTTGGCTAAGCGTATTGAGTTTTTTTGTAGGCGCATTGTTCATTCTTAACCTACCCAATAAACAAACAATTTTATTAGGTCTAAATATCTTCCTATTACTTTCTTTTATTTTGTTTTATGCCAATATTTTCTTGTATATTGAAAAACTACGTTATTTCTGGCATTGCGTACTGCTTTTTATCGCAGGAATTTATTGGGGTAAAGATCCTAATATTGTGGCAATCACACAAACAGATGTCATTAATACTGATTTCATTTTAAATATCAGTGCGATCGTTCTTGCGATTTTCCTTTGTTTATTCTTAGTTGCTTGGCTTGTTGTATTAATCCAACAAAGCAAAACGCAACAAAAATTAACCGCACTTCCCAAATGGATCATCACAATCATTTTACTATTATTGTTGACGCCACTTTGTGGAGATATTTTATTAAATTTAATGAAACTACAACAAATTGAACTGACCAAAGTTCGGTTAAGTTTTGTAGCAAAATCAGGCAGTCTCACCCAATATTTCAATTATTTGCACAGCATAATCTTACTGTCATGTATCATACTATTCTTCTCACGAGTGCATCTATTGAGAAAATTAACATTTAATAATGAGACTCACCCGATTGAAAAACGTAAAAAATTATCAATATTGTTAACATCTCAACGCCTGATCTTATGGGGCATTTTTGCCATTTTAATCATTGTAGGAAGCCAATTATATTGGGATAAAATAGCCTCTCAGCCCCCACAATTATCCGCAGCTACCCCTGTCACCTTAGATCATAATAACCAAATTCATATTCCAATTGAGCAAGTCAGTGATGGCAAATTACATCGTTTTGTCTGGATTGCAGATGATGGTAAAGCGGTACGTTTCTTCCTGATTAATCGCTTATCAGATCGTTTAAGTCTTGCAGCGGTGTTTGATGCTTGTATTCTTTGTGGTGATCAAGGCTATGTAATGGAAGGAGACCAAGTCGTTTGTGTCGGCTGTGGCGTGCGAATGTTTATTCCATCTATTGGCAAACCTGGTGGCTGTAACCCTGTACCGATTGAAAATTGGCAACAAACAGAAAATTATGTGGTTTTAAGTAAAAAAAATTTAGAAGACGGTTTAAATTACTTCTCAACTATCGTAGAAATTGACGTCATCGATCCCGTAGATCAAAGCAAATTAAAAAATACCCAAACAGAACATAAATATAGCTACGAAGGCAAAACCTACTTCTTTGCCAATGAAAGTAACCTTAACAGCTTCCGGGATGCACCAGAAAACTACATTAAACAACAAGAGGGAAAATAAAAAAATGCTATTGCGAATGTTATTTCAATCTTGGCGATTCGGTTTAAAACGTAAATTTCTTGCAATTATTACTATTTTTCTCGCGGCAGGTTTAGTGTCTGCGTTACTTGCTGTGTCCATTGATATTGGCGACAAAATGGCACGCGAATTGAAATCTTACGGCGCAAATATTCTAGTTAAACCAGCAAGTAGTGCGATTTTACCTGATGATGTTAATGGTGCAAGTGCCCTTGCCTCACAAGATTTCCTCGATGAAAAAGAACTACCGAACGTCAAAGATATTTTCTGGCGTAACAATATCGTCGGCTTTGCTCCCTTATTAAGTGCTGATATAAAAGCTCAAAAACACAATGAAAGTGCGGTCAAAAATATTCAAATTTTAGGCACTTTCTTCGATCACCAAATTGCAATCCCTGATGAAGATACTTACCACACTGGGCAAAAAATTATTAGTCCTTATTGGAAAGTGCAAGGCGAATGGGTAGATGATTTTAATGGTCAATTTGAAAATATTATTCCGGCTTTAATTGGTGAACAATTAGCCCAAAATACCCACTGGGTGACTGGCGATCGTATTCAATTGTATTACAAAGAAGGGGAATTTTCACATCAACTTGAGGTTGAAATAAAAGGCGTACTTGCAACAGGTGGTTCTGAAGAGCAACAGCTTGTGATGCCTTTAAGTGCAGTGCAAAAATTACTAAATTTACAAGGCAAAGTTCAAGCGATTAAAGTATCTGCCTTAACGGTGCCTGAAAATGCACTTTCACGCAAAGCTCGTGCAAATGTAGATGGGTTAAATGCTGAAGAATATGACCGTTGGTACTGTACTGCTTACGTGTCTTCTATTTCTCATCAATTAGAAGAGGCGATTTCTGGTTCAGTAGTGCGACCCATTTGGCAAGTAGCGGCTTCTGAAGGAGTAGTGATAGAAAAAATTCAATTATTACTCGCTGTTGTAACCGTAGCAGCATTAATTGCCGCAGCAATGGGTATAGCCTCATTAATGAGCACCACCATTATCGAACGCAGCAAGGAGATTGGATTAATGAAAGCCCTTGGTGCTTACCAATGGCAAATAGTCTTATTATTTTATTCCGAAGCTATTATTAGTGCATTATTCGGTGGTTTACTTGGCTGTATTGCTGGTTGGGGATTAGCACGCTTTATTGGTACTGCACTATTTGGTACACCACTCGACTTTGCTTGGATCGTAATACCTTGCGTTTTGGTCTTATCAGTTTTAATCGCACTGATTGGTACTTGGTTCCCTGCCCATCGTATTGCACGCTTGTATCCAGTAGAGGTGTTATATGGGCGTTAATCAAAAATTCAGTATGTTTTGGCGCTTGATTTTCCAATCCCTTCGTTTACGTCTACAACGTGTATTGATTATTTTTGCAGCCTTAACTGTTGGAGCAAGTATTGTTACAGCAATGGCTGCCGTGTATTTTGATATCAACACTAAAATGAGCCAAGAATTACGTACATTTGGTGCAAACTTCTATATTGGTTCAAATTCCAGTGGCTTAATTCAAGAACAGCAATTACAGCAAATTATCCAACAAGCACCAGAAGGTTTAATTAGTGCAGCAAGTCCTTATTTATATGGTGTCACTCGCAGTGAATTAGAAAAAATAGTGATTATGGGGGTTTGGTTTGGAAATATTCGAACTCTATCACCTTATTGGCAAATTACGGGGTCAGCGATTGGTGTAAATTTTGATGATCGCAATGCAATGATTGGAAAAACCTTAGCGGAGCGCTTAAATTTAAAAATTGGCGATAAATTAACTTTAACCAAAAATAACAATGAAAAACACCGTTTTAATATTAAGGCAATCATCGAATCAGGCGATGCTACCGATAATATGTTAATTGTGAGTTTAGAATTTGCACAAACTTGGCTTGATAAAAGAGGACAAGCGACGAACGTCTTGATGAATGTGAAAAATGATCAAGGGCAAGTAGATGCTTTTGCTACACAGTTAAAAAAACAATATCCAGAATTAGAAATCCGCCCAATTCGTAAAGTATCTGCATCGGAAGGGAAAATTCTAGATAAGATCAAAGGATTAATGGGATTGATCTCTGCTGTCATTCTTGTACTTGCAACCCTTTGTGTGAATACCACCTTAATAGCTATCGTAGGCGAACGTGCTAAAGAATTCGCCTTACAAAAAGCATTAGGCGCCAAACGCAAGGATATCATTTTGCAAATTGCGACTGAAATTTTAATGATTGCCCTTTGCGCCATTTTAGTAGGCTTGATTCTCGGCTACATTTTAGCTCAATTACTCGGTTTAACAGTGTTTAAAGCTAGCATTGATATGCGTCTACCTGTATTGCCAATCACGATAATACTTTCATTATTAGTGGCATTTATCGCTGTTATAGTCCCAGCTCGTCGTGCCTTACATATTCAAACCGCCAATGTATTGAAAGGCGAATAGGGAAATAAGAAAAGGAAAAATTATGTCAAAAAATGTGATTGAAACCCAACACCTTTATAAAAGATTTGAACAAATAACCGCACTTGAGGACATTAATATTCATATTCAAAAAGGAGAATTTGTGGCAATAATGGGGGCTTCAGGTTCTGGGAAAACCACCTTGATGAACATTCTCACAGGATTGGATACCGCAACAGAAGGCAAAGTGATTTTAGATGGCATTGATGCCGCACAACTTGATGAAATAGGTCGTCAACGATTTCGAGCCGAAAAAATCGGCTTAGTTTTCCAACAATTCCATTTAATTCCCTATCTCACAGCTCTTGAAAACGTGATGCTTGCACAACATTATCATAGTGTTGTCGATGAAGATGCCGCTAAAGCGGTATTAACTCAAGTGGGATTAGCACACCGTTTTGATCATCGCCCTAGCCAATTATCAGGCGGTGAGCAACAACGTGTTTGTATTGCACGAGCATTAGTCAATCAACCTCCCGTCATTTTTGCCGATGAACCAACCGGTAACCTTGATGAAAAAAATGAACAACTGGTTCTCGATCTACTCATATCCCTTAACAAGCAAGGTAGAACTATCGTAATGGTCACACACAACCCCGATTTAGGAAAATTAGCCAACCGCATTATTTTCCTGCAACATGGGAAATTATTGCGAGAACAAAGCAATGAAAATTAAATCATTTTTATTTGTTGTTTTACATTTATGCTTGCTAAGTGCGGTTAGTTTTTCATTAATTTCATGTAAAGACGAAAGTGCAGAAATAGGTCATCCTGCACCAGAAATTGCGGTTTTCGATTTACAAGGGAATACGGTTAACCTGACACAATACAAAGGAAAGACCATATTGCTCAATTTCTGGTCAGAAAATTGTGGTATATGTATTGCAGAACTTAAACAGTTTGAACAACTAATAAAGCAATATCCAGCACATAATTTACATATCCTTGCAATAAATATTGATGGTGAGAAAGCAAAAACACAAGATGTTGTAAATCAAAGAGAAATTATGTTACCCGTAGTCAAAGATCAACTCAAAATTACCGCAGAGCGTTATAAATTGATTGGCACCCCCTCTTCTTTCGTTATTGACCCCGAAGGCAAAATCCTTTATAAATTCGAAAGCTTAATCCCTGATGATTTTTTACACTTACTTTTTCAAGGAAAAATTAAAGGTCAATAATGAAAAAAACTTACTCTACTCTATTCTTAACGACAGTATTTATGTTATCGGCTGGTACCGTTCAAGCAAGTGTTGAACATGGACAAAAATTGTTTAAACAATCGTGTTCCTTCTGCCACGGAAATAATGCTGAAAAATCAGCACTTAATCAATCTAAGATCTTAAATCAATTACCTGCAAGTGAAATTGTGAACTCACTTAAAGCACGTAAAGAAGGTCAAATCGTTGGTGCAGGTAATGCTGCAAAATCACGTTTATCACCGGAAGATATGCAAGCCATTGCAGACTTCATTCAAACCCTCAAATAACTAAATGGTGCGCTAAATTGTGCGCACCAATTTTACCTTACAATGACGAGAATTAATCTTATCCCTGTAGATGAGCTTTGTGATCAACATTTACTTGCAGAACATAGAGAACTCACCAGAATTCCTAATGCCGTTGCTAAAGGGAAGTTTAACCTAGCAGGACAGCCTGATGACTATAAATTAGGCTCTGGTCATGTGCGTTTCTTTTTCAATAAACTAGCATTTTTAAAACGACGTTATGATTTATTACATCAAGAATGTCTTGCCAGAGGGTTTAATGTAAAATATATCTGGCCAACAGACTTGCCTGAAGATCCTTTATTATGGCTCGATTACGAGCCCACTCAAAATGCCTTAGAGGCAAATAAAACGAGAATTGAGGAGCGAATGCCCGCTAAACCTCGCTTTACTCAAGTTAAATCTTGAATAACCAATCATCCTCTTTTGGTATTTGCAGATAGAAACCTTTTTCTTGGATTTGTTTTAAGACTGCCTCCTTATCTGCATTTACTAAAGGTTTTTCACCGTTTAAATTAAACATCATCACGAAAATAGGTGTACCAAATGCCTCTCTTAACACATCGGGAACTTGGTTAAATTGATCACGCTTTTCTACATATAAATAAGTTCCAATTTTTCGCTTACTTTTATAAATTGCACACAGCATTACTCATATTCCTACATCAAAAAAGATTTGCCGATCCTAGCACAATTCTTTATGATTAAAACAGTCAATTTTATTATTTGGATGGCATTATGGCACAGGATATCGTGGAATTTCATACTGGACAATTTTCGTCAGTTTTCATCACTTTGAACAGCACGAGCCTCACCGTCATTAAACGTAACCTGAATAGGAAAATTCAAAACTCTCCGTCATTTTTTGACAATATCGCAGTCATTCTTAAATTCACACCAAGCCTTGAAAAAATCGATTTAATTGCACTTAAAGCATTATTTGCCGAATATCGAATTCAAATTATTGGTGTATCTGATTGGCAACATGACTTACAAAAAGAAATTATTTTAACTGCGAATCTACCATTATTAGGAAAAAGTGGCGAAATATTGGATATTCTGCCACAACCGCGGTATTTACCTACAAAGGTTATTGAGCAAAGCGTAAGTGCAAATCAAGTTATTTATGCAAAAAATAGCGATTTAATCATTCACGGCAACGTTGAAGAAGGTGCAGAAGTTGCGGCAGATGGCAATATTCATATCTATGGAAAATTGCTAGGTAGAGCAATGGCTGGTGTGAATTCAAGTTCAGGTGCAATTTATACCCAATATTTAGATGCCGAATTTATCGCTGTAAATAGCCGTTTTATTTATAAAGAAAAGCTCCCAAGCGAATATCGCCAAAGTGCGGTCAGAATTTTTGCAGAAAAAGAAAAACTTGCATTTTCCACATTCTAATAGCTTAAATGAAAGAAGTATTTGTAGTTCAGTCCAACAAATAAAAAAATAGAGGGATATATACCCTCTATTTTTATAGAACCTAGAAGTTTATTCTGATTTTGGTTGAACCACAGCTTTAATTGCATCTTTAGCTTCTTCAGTTTTTGTTGCAACCGCTTCTTTTGCTTCAGTCATTGCCGCTTTTGCTTCTGTGACTTTTTCATCAACCGCTTTTTTCACTTCTTCAACTTTCTCAGCTGCTGCTTGTTTAGTATCTGCTGCCGCTGCTTTCGCTTCTTCAACTTTCGCTTCAGCTGCTACTTTTGCTTCTGCAGTTTTATCTGCTGCTGCATCTTTCGCTGCTTCTACTTTGTCTTCTGCTGCTTTTTTCATTTCAGCCGCTTTATCAGATACTGCATCTTTCGCTTCTGTTGCAGCCACTTTTGCTTCATCTAATTTAGCTGCTGCAGCGTCTTTTAGCTCTGCTGCTTTTTCAACAGTTGCATCTTTCGCTTCTGTTGCTGCTGCTTTCACATCTTCAACTTTTGCTGCAACAGTTTCTTTTGCTTCAGCAACACTTTGTTTTACAGATTCTTTTACTTCTTTTGCAGTTTCAGCTGCTGCATTTTTTACATCTGAAGCAGCATTACTTACTGCATCTTTAGCTTCTACAACACTCGCTTTTGCTTTTTCAACTTCTTGACCAGCTTTGCTATCTTTATCGAAACAGCCAGTCATTGTTAAACTTGCACCTAATACTAATGCTGCTAATACTGATTTTTTCATCATTTCTCCTAAATGGTTACGAGGCCATAAAATCACACTCACAAAGAATCTCTTTGCTGAGCGATAGTGTGTAATAAATCAATCAAAAAAGAAATGACCATTTACACTTCTTTACCAAAAATCATTTTCATTGATTTCATTTTATAAATGAAAAGCAAATACAACCTATTGATTATAAAAAAAATGAAAATAAATTCCAATTTAAACAAGTGAAGATTTGTAAATATTTGAACTTTTCACATTGTATATTAATGTGCCATTTATTATCTAAAATACAGCAGAAACAAACAAAATCACTTGATCACTCAGGATACTTTATTTGCTCCAAATGACCAGTTTTTCTATCCCAAACTATGTGTGCAACAGTGGAAGGATAAAAACGAACACCATTACTTCCACACAACGCACTGACAATTTCTCCCACTAAAGGTAGATGTGAAATAATCAATACAGACTTTACCCCTTGTTCAGCCAATACATCAAGATAATCAATCACGATATTTGAATTGCCGTAAGGCGTAATTCCTTGCCAAGTTTCTTGACGAGAGGTCAATATATCACCAAAAATTAAATTAATTTGTTTAAATGTTTCCTGTGCACGAATATAAGGACTGACTAAAACTTTATCAAAAAGTGCAGTCGATTTTAGCCACATTCCTTGAGAGTTTGCTTGCTGTAATCCTCGCAAATTCAGTTTTCTATCCTGATCCGAACCTGCGTTCATTTCTGCTTCACCGTGGCGCATTACAAAAATATCCATTAATTGGAGACTCCTAACTATAAAACAAAAATAAACTGGGCAAACCTACCCAGTTTATTTTTAGTATTGTTTTAATTTGCTTTTACTGCTTCTGCAATTTCTTCTGCACATTGCTGTGCTAACTGACCATCTTCACACTCGACCATAACACGAATTAATGGTTCTGTGCCCGACTTACGTAATAGAATGCGACCTTTTCCTACTAAACGAGTTTCAACCTGTGCTGCAACTCTTTTTACTGTTTCACTTTCAAGTGGGTTTGAACCACCCGCAAAGCGCACATTAATTAACACTTGTGGAAATAATTGTACCGCACTTGCTAATTCATTTAATGATAAACGATGTTCTACCATTGCACTTAATACTGCTAAAGAAGCAATAATCCCATCGCCAGTGGTGTTTTTATCCGCAATGATAATATGGCCTGAATTTTCTCCACCAAACATCCAGCCTTTTTCCTGCATTTTTTCAAGTACATAGCGGTCACCCACGTTTGCGCGTAAGAATGGTACACCAAGCTGTTTAAGTGCAAGTTCTAAGCTCATATTACTCATTAATGTACCAACAACACCACCTTTTAAGTTTCCTGAACGTAAGGCTTCACGAGCAATAATAAATAAAATTTGGTCACCATCTACTTTATTTCCTAAATGATCCACCATCATAATGCGATCACCATCACCATCGTAAGCTAAACCTACATCTGCGTTCACTTCGAGAACTTTTTCTGTTAGCGCTTGAATATCTGTTGCACCACATTTTTCATTGATATTCATCCCGTTTGGTTGAGTACCAATTTCAATTACTTCTGCGCCTAGCTCACGCATTACATTTGGTGCAATGTGGTAAGTTGCCCCATTTGCGCAGTCCACAACGATCTTGTAGCCTTCTAAACTTAAATGTGCAGGAAATGTACTTTTACAAAATTCAATATAACGACCTGCGGCATCTTTAATACGACTTGCACGACCAAGATCTGCTGACTCAACACAATCGATAGGTTGTTCAAGCATCGCTTCGATAGCTTCTTCTACATCATCTGGTAATTTGGTTCCTTGTGCCGAGAAAAACTTAATCCCATTATCATAATAAGGGTTGTGTGATGCTGAAATCACAACGCCGGCCTCCGCACGAAAAGTACGTGTTAAATAAGCGATTGCAGGGGTAGGCATTGGGCCAGTAAATGCTGCAGAAAGCCCTGCAGCAGCTAAACCAGCTTCCAGCGCTGACTCTAACATATAGCCAGAAATACGTGTATCTTTACCTATTAAAACTGTACGTGAGCCTTGTGTAGCCAATACTTTGCCTGCTGCCCAGCCTAATTTTAATGCAAAATCTGGTGTAATTGGTGCGCTACCCACTTTGCCACGCACCCCATCTGTTCCAAAATATTTACGATTTGCCATAGTTACTTTCCTTCTTAGTTATGCGACATTCATCGCTTGCCAAACTTTTAACGCATCTGCTGTTTCTTCAACATCATGCACCCGCAAAATACTCGCACCATTCATTGCGGCTAATAATGCACCTGAGACACTACCAACCATTCGCTTCTCCACTGATTTATTTAATATAGTACCGATCATTGATTTACGAGAAAGCCCAGCTAAGACAGGATAACCTTGCGTACAAAAGTGCGGTATATTTTTCAATAATTTATAATTGTGCTCAACAGTTTTACCAAAACCAAACCCCATATCCCAAATCAAGTGGGATTTTTTCATGCCTGCATTCACACATTCTTCTGTACGTTGCATTAAGAATGTAAAAACATCCTCAACCACATTATCATAAGTTGGATTGAGTTGCATTGTACGAGGTTCTCCTTGCATATGCATAATGCAAGTAGGTAAATCCAACGCAATTGCTGTTTCTAATGCATTGGGCTCGCGTAGTGCACGAATGTCATTAATTAAATCCATTCCGACTTTTGCTGCTTCTTGCATTACTACAGATTTCGAAGTATCCACGGAAATCCAACAGTCAAAGTTTTTATTTACCGCTTCAACCATGGGAATCACACGAGCTAATTCTTGTTCAAGTGTCACTTCATCTGCCATCGGACGAGTAGATTCTCCGCCAATATCAATGATCGCAGCCCCCGCATTCAACATTTTCTCAACATGAAAGAGTGCTTTATCTAAATTAAAAAATTGACCACTATCTGAAAAAGAATCCGGAGTGAAGTTTAGGATCCCCATAATTTGGGGCATAGAAAGATCTAAGATTTTATTATTTGCGTATAGTTTCATTGCTTGTGCTGATTAAGTAAATTAGTAGCAATTATAACTAAAGATGAAGTGGATAAAAATAAATTCTTACAAAAGAGACATTTATTGTCTAAGTTATAGAGAAAACTTACATAATTAAAGAAAAAGCTTCCTTATTTTATCAACAAGGAAGCTTTATTTTAGAAATAAATTTATCTTATTGTACACTACTTCTCAAAGAAACTACTTTCTTCAGAATTTAAATCATTTTCGACCGCACTTTTGGTACTATCATCATCTGATTGTGTTGGTTGATTTTGATCTTTCTTGTCTGAATCATCCCAGCCTGAAGGAGGTGTTACAGGTTGGCGTTTCATCAACTGTTCGATCTGCTCTTCCTCAATGGTTTCATATTTCACTAACGCATCTTTCATTGCGTGCAAAATATCCATATTATCAATCAGAATCTGTCTTGCACGCTCATAGTTGCGAGTCACTATTGCACGCACTTCTTCATCGATAAGGTGTGCCGTTTCATCTGACATATGTTTTGCTTTTGCCATTGAGCGACCTAAGAACACTTCACCATCATCTTCTGAATAAAGAATTGGACCAAGTTTGTCAGAGAAGCCCCATTGGGTCACCATATTACGTGCGATATTTGTCGCTACTTTAATATCGTTTGATGCTCCCGTTGAGATATTTTCCTCACCATAGATTAAATCTTCAGCTAAACGACCAGCATAAAGTGTAGAAAGCTTACTTTCTAATTGTTTTTGGCTGATGCTTACTTGATCACCCTCAGGTAAGAAGAATGTCACACCTAAGGCACGTCCACGAGGGATAATCGTTACTTTATGTACAGGGTCGTGCTCTGGTACAATATAACCTACAATTGCGTGGCCAGCTTCGTGGTATGCAGTAGACTCTTTTTGCTTATCCGTCATAATCATTGTGCGACGCTCTGGTCCCATATTGATTTTGTCTTTCGCTTTTTCAAACTCAAGCATTGTTACTAATCGCTTGTTAGTACGAGCTGCAAATAACGCAGCTTCATTCACTAAATTTGCTAAGTCTGCACCAGAATAACCTGGTGTACCACGTGCTAATGTCATTGGATCAACATCTGGTGCAATTGGTACTTTACGCATATGTACTTTTAAGATCTGTTCACGTCCACGTACATCAGGTAAACCAACTACAACTTGGCGGTCAAAACGACCAGGACGAGTTAATGCAGGGTCAAGCACATCTGGACGGTTAGTTGCAGCGATAACGATTACACCTTCATTACCTTCAAAGCCATCCATTTCTACAAGCATTTGGTTAAGCGTTTGTTCACGCTCATCGTGACCACCACCTAAACCTGCACCACGCTGACGGCCAACAGCATCAATCTCATCAATAAAGATCAAGCAAGGTGCATTTTTCTTGGCTTGTTCGAACATATCACGTACACGTGAAGCACCAACCCCCACAAACATTTCTACGAAGTCAGAACCTGAAATCGTAAAGAATGGTACTTTTGCTTCACCCGCAATTGCTTTTGCAAGTAATGTTTTACCCGTACCTGGAGGACCAACCATCAAGATCCCTTTAGGAATTTTACCACCTAACTTTTGGAATTTACCTGGATCACGTAAGAAATCAACAATTTCACCCACTTCTTCTTTTGCTTCATCACAACCAGCAACATCGGCAAAAGTCGTTTTAATCTGCTCTTGTGTCATCATACGTGCACGGCTTTTACCAAAGCTCATTGCTTTGTTTCCACCACCTTGCATTTGGCGCATAAAGAATAACCATACGCCAATTAGCAAGATCATTGGGAACCAAGAGATTAAGATTTGTGAGAAGAAACCACGCTTTTCTGGTGGTGTACCTTCAATCTTTACTTTTTTATTTAATAGATCATTCAATAAGTTATCGTCATCTAATGGCATCACAGTAGTGTATTTTGAACCATCTGTTTTGGTTACATAAATTTCATTATAATCAAAACGTGCTTGACGCACCTGATCATTGCCAACATCTGAAATGAAGGTTGTATAGTCGGTGGTATTGCCTGACGAAGCAGAGTTAAAGCCTTGGTATGCGGTCATCATTACCACAGCTACCACAATCCAAAGGACTAAATTTTTTACCATATCGTTCAAGGTTTGACCTCTTTTTTGCTAACGTTAATAATTTGTTACGAGAGATTACTATATTTATTATAAAATTGGAAATTATCGTATTAATAGTCAATATTTGTGCAAATATCAAACATTGATATCACCAAATTAATTTTTGTACCCTGTCGCAACAATATATACCTCACGAGAACGATCTCTTGAGGCTTCAGGCTTACGAACTTTTACAACACTAAAGAGAGAGCGAATTTCTCTTAAGTATTCATCAAAACCTTCACCCTGAAATACTTTCACAACAAAACTGCCTTTAGTTGCAAGCACTTGTTTGCACATATCTAAAGCCAATTCAACTAAATACATTGCACGTGGAATATCAACTGAAGGCATACCACTAAAATTTGGTGCCATATCTGACATCACCACATCAACTTTACCTTCCCCTACACGCTCTAATAGTGTAGCTAAAACATTTTCATCGCGGAAATCACCTTGTAAAAAATCGACTCCGACGATAGGATCCATTTCTAAAATATCACAAGCAATCACTCGACCCTTGTCACCAATTTGGCTCACCACATACTGCGACCAACCTCCCGGTGCCGCACCTAAATCAACCACCGTCATTCCCGGTTTAAATAAACGATCGGTTTGTTGAATTTCATCCAACTTAAAATAGGCACGAGAACGTAGCTTTTGTTTGTGTGCTTTTTGTACAAACGGATCTTTAAAATGCTCATTTAACCAGCGAGAAGAACTCGCTGAACGTTTTTTCTTTCCCATAAACTTCTTTACTATTTAATCATTTGTTGAATATGGGGCATTATACACAAGTTTCAAGGGGGATTTCGTAGAAAAAGTTAATTACTTTTCTGATCGCTAATAAAATGACATATTAATTTTTTAATATCAAAACAATAAAAATTGACCGCTCTTTTTATCTTTGGATTAGATCATATTCAGCACTGACTTTTAGAGCCATTGCATCTAAAATCTATTTCGTTACAATCTGTTTGTACTAAAATTAAATAAAGGAATTTGAATGAAAGTCTTAAAAAGCTTAAGTATCGCATTTCTATTACTTTTTAGTAGTGACTCTCTCGCTTGCGATACAAATAAGCCAATAAAACTTGGTGCATTAGATTGGGAAAGTGGACAATTTTCGACCGCACTTTTCGATCTAATCTTACGTAAAGGATATGGATGCCAAACTGAAATTGTGCCAGGTGCAACTAATGCATTAGAAACTGCACTTGCGCAAAATGATATTCAAATTATTGCTGAACAATGGGTTGGACGTTCTCCTATCATTGAACAAGCAGTGAATGAAGGTAAAGTTCAAATAATTGGTAATACCTTGAAAGGTGGGGCTACACAAGGCTGGTATATACCTGATTATACTAAGAAAAAACATCCCACATTAAAAAATGTCACTGACTTACTCCAATTTCATCATCTTTTTTCAGATCCTGAACAACCAAATAAAGCCCGTTTTTTAAATTGTCCAACTGGGTGGACCTGCGAAATATTCAATACTCATCTATTAAAAAATACTGGACTTTCAAAGCAATTTAATAATGTTCACCCCGGTACTGGGGCAACGCTAGATGCCGAAATTTCTTCTGCTTATGAACAACGTAAACCCATTCTATTTTATTACTGGCAGCCCACTGGACTAATGGCAAAATATGCCTTTGAACCGATTGAATTTCCTACTTATCAACCTACGTGTTGGGAGCAATTATTACATTCAGATAACCAACCAAGTTGCGTAAGTGGTTTCCCTCGTTCTCAATTAGCAATGTCTGTCTCCAGCACATTTGCTAATCAATACCCTCAGCTAATTGAGTTAATTAAGCATATCCAATTTGAACCGGACACTTTAAATCAAGCAATTTTAGAAATGGCTGAAAATAAACGAAATGGATCAACTCAAGCTTTTTTCTTTTTACAACAACACCCCGATATTTGGCAAAAGTGGGTTTCACAGCAAGCAAAAGAGAAGCTACAACAATTCTTACAACAAGATGAAAAACAAGAGAACTCCATTTTTGCCCCTTGGTCTATCGCAGACTCTCTCAATCGTTCATTAGTTAAAACAGTGCAAAATTATGGTGTTGAGTTTCGCCAAATCAGTCAAATTTCATTGGATTATTTGCTACTTCCCATTGAGAGTGTTTTACAAGCTACACCTGCTTGGCTAATACTGATTCTTATTGCGCTCATCAGTTGGCACGCCACAAAAAAATGGTGGTTTTCACTACTTTGCCTAGGAGGAATATATTTAATTGGTGCTCTAGGACTATGGTTTCCACTAATGCAAACTCTAGCTTTGCTGATTGTCTCAGCATTATTTATTACCCTACTAGGTATTCCAATCGGTATTTTAATGGCCTCTAATGCAAGATTGCATCGCATACTACAACCTATTCTTGACGTAATTCAAACGATGCCAAGCTTTGTATATTTAATTCCCGTTTTAATGTTATTTGGAATCGGCAAGGTGCCTGCTTTATTTGCAACGGTCGTTTACGCAATTGCACCACTTATTCGTTTAACCGCATTAGGAATTCGCCAAGTTAATCCACAAATTATTGAAGCAGCACAATCATTCGGCAGTACCCGTTGGCAGTTGCTAGTCTGGGTGCTTTTACCACAAGCAAAAGCAAGCATTATGGCAGGAATTAACCAAGCGGTAATGATGTCTTTAGGAATGGTAGTGTTAGCCTCAATGATTGGGGCAAAAGGTTTGGGCGAATATGTACTACAAGCTATTCAAACCTTGAATATTGGTCAAGGGGTTGAAGCTGGAGCAGCGATTGTGATTCTAGCTATTATTATTGATCGCATCACACAAGCTTACGGGCGTAGACAAAAGCAGTAATGTTAAGGAATTCAAAATGTCAGAAATTGTATTAAAAGATATTAGCAAGATCTACGGAAAACATTGTGACAAAGCCCTCGCGCTTTTAAAAGAAAATGCACCTAATACTGAAATTTTTCAACAAACAGGTTGTCAAATTGGATTACGCAACATCAATTTACAAATGAATGGCAATAGTATTTTTTGCATTATCGGTTTATCTGGCTCAGGAAAATCCACATTAGTTCGCCATATCAATAGATTAATTGAACCTAGTTGCGGCGAGGTTTGGGCCTGTGAAACCAATGTAACTGCATTAAGCCAAACTGAATTGCGTATTTTCCGTCAAGAGCGCGTAAGTATGGTATTCCAACATTTTGGTTTATTGCCTCACTTAACCGTACAACAAAATGTGGCTTATGGGTTAAAAGTACGTGGTTCCAGTCAGGCTGAGCAACAAGAACAAGCTCGTTATTGGCTCAATGAAGTGAAATTATCAGGCTATGAAAATGCTTACCCCTCACAGCTTTCAGGGGGGATGCGTCAACGTGTGGGATTAGCTCGAGCATTAACTGCCAATACCGATATTATTTTGATGGATGAAGCTTTTTCTGCTCTAGATCCCCTTATTCGAGTGAAATTACAAGATCTTGTGCTAAATCTTCAACAACGTTTAAATAAATGCATTGTGTTCATTACTCACGATATTGATGAGGCAATAAAAATGGGAAATTATATTGCGATCCTCAATTCTGGCGAGCTTATTCAAACTGGCACGCCACAAGAATTATTACAAAATCCAGCAAATGAATATGTGGCAGAATTTATGCAAACAGCAAAAACCTATTAGCATTGCTAAAACTTTTTAAAAATAGACCGCTCTTTATATAAGAATGAGCCTATAGCTATTGGCATAATGAGCTCAACACGGTCTTTAAAAAATAGGATAGACCTGCTTTATGATAAATTTTTTGCTCTTTTCAAAAGCCAAAGTTGATAAATGTGAATTAACACTAAAAATATATTTAAGCCCGCAACAGGATAAGCACCAATACGAACGGCATAAACCACAAATAAGATCGCACCAATACCATTAATCACACGAATGAAAACAATATCCTTAAATAGAAATGATATTGCGACTAGTAAGCCTGCCGCATAACCTAATAATTCATTAAATTCCATATTGCCCCTTTAATATAAATTATTTATTTAATGTGAGTTACAATAATAAAATATTTTTAAATTTCCTAAAAGAGCACACCAAATGAGCAAACGATTGCAAAAAAATATTTGAGTTATTTTTTTCAAAACAGCTAACTTTTAGTACCTTTTGATAGATAAAAACGAATATTAAAGAACAATAATGAATCAAAAAATTCAATTTTGTCTTCTTTCATATCAATTTTACGTAACTCAATTATTCTAAAACTAATAGATCTGGCAAAGTAGAAAAACTTTGTGATTTAACAGTTTGATAAAAATCATCAATAAAAGCAATGTTAGAGTCAATTTCACGAATAGCAGCATATAAATTACTGTATAACCCTTTTTTCGTAATTTTACGTGCCACAATGTAGCCTCGATCTAAATAAGGTTTTGCCGCCCAAAACGGCAATGCCGCCACACCACGTTTACTTGCTACTAACTGAATAATCGCAATAGTTAATTCGCTGGTCCGGCGTGTTGGATTAATCCCTTTGGGATGCAATACTTTTCTTAATAAATCCAACATATCATCTGGCACAGGGTAAGTAATTAGGGTTTGATCAATAAAATCTTCTGGCTCCCATACTATTTTTGAGGCTAATGGATGATCTTTGGCGCATAATCCAACCATCTCATAGGAAAACAGTGGTTTATGAATAATGCCTGATGTTTCTTCAATTTCAGAAACCACAGCCCAATCAGCACGATGAGTTAATAAAAGTCCCACAGGATCAGTATGGAAACCAGAGACTATATCCAATTCGACCAACGTCCAATGTTGCCGTAAGGAATCCATCGCAGGCATTAACCAGTCAAAACAAGTATGACATTCCACAGCAATACGCAACTCCCCTGCTTCGCCTTGTTTCACCCGAGCTAAATCTCGCTCTGCTTCTACAACTTTGGGCAAAATCTCATTTGCTAATTGAATAAGACGCTCCCCCGCAGGTGTAAAGCGCAAAGGTTGCGTTTTACGCTCAAATAAAGGTAAGCCATATTGTTCTTCAATTAACTTTAATTGATGTGACAGCGCAGACTGAGTCAAATAAACTCGTTTGGCGGCAAGTGAAACACTGCCCGTTTCTTTTAACGCAAGCAACGTTTTCAAATGGCGTAATTCTAAAAAAATCGGTTTCATAATAAAGCTCGTAAAAATAAATGCATTGTATTAAAAACTATCATATACCTAAAAATTCTTCTATTCATTTAACTTAAAAGAAGTAAGCTTCATTTTATCTAAACGATAAACAAATAACCTTACTTTCAATGCTGATTAAGTATATTAAAATTTTTCATGATCTTCGTGAAAATTATGATATTGCATAATGTTATAAAATACCTCATTCTATATCCATACAGACGTTTAGCCGTCTATTTAGAATAACACAACATTGATAAAAGAGGTATTACTATGACGACATTTCATTTAGCGGGATTTCCGCGTGTAGGTGCAAAACGTGAACTCAAATTTGCACAAGAGCGTTACTGGCGTGGAGAAATTTCAGAGCAAGACTTATTAGAAATTGCACAAAAATTACGTGAAATTAACTGGAAGCACCAAGAGGCAGCAAATGCTGACTTTGTGGCTGTGGCAGATTTTACTTTTTACGATCACATTCTAGATCTTCAAGTGGCGACAGGTGCTATTCCGTCACGTTTTGGTTTCGACAGCCAAAACTTAAGCCTAAGTCAATATTTCCAACTTGCTCGTGGTAACCAAAGCCAGTTTGCGATTGAAATGACGAAATGGTTCGATACCAACTATCACTACCTAGTGCCAGAATTTAATAAAAACACAGAATTTAACGCAAACCCCAAACATTACGTACAACAAATTCGTGAAGCAAAAGCTTTAGGCTTTAAATTCAAACCAACCATTGTAGGTCCACTCACTTTTCTTTGGTTAGGTAAAGAAAAAGGAGAAGCATTCTATCGTTTAGAATTACTCTCTAAACTTGTACCTGTGTATGTAGATATTCTGAACGCATTAGCTGCTGAAGGAGCAGAATGGATTCAAATTGATGAGCCTGCACTAGCCGTAGATTTACCTACTGAATGGGTTGAGGCCTATAATGGAGTTTACACGGCATTAAAAGAGAAAGTGAATGCTAAACTCTTATTAGCAACTTATTTTGGTTCAGTAACAGAACACGCACAACTACTTAAAAGATTGCCAGTTGATGGTTTACACATTGATTTGGTGCGAGCACCAGAGCAGCTTTCAGCATTTGAAGATTACAATAAAGTGCTTTCTGTAGGTGTGATTGACGGGCGTAATATCTGGCGTGCAAACTTAAATCAAGTATTAGATGTTGTTGAGCCATTAAAAGCGAAATTAGGTGAAAACCTTTGGATCGCACCAAGCTGTTCACTCCTACACACTCCGTATGATTTAGAAGTAGAAACACAACTGAGAGCAAATAAACCAGACCTTTATAATTGGTTAGCTTTCACATTACAAAAAGTGCAAGAATTGAGTGTAATTAAGACCGCACTTGAACAAGGTCGTGGAGCTGTACAAAATGAACTTGATGCAAGCCAAGCAGCAGCAAACGCTCGTGCAAACAGTAAAGAAATTCATCGCCCTGAGGTAGCAGAACGTTTAGCTAACTTACCAGCAAATGCGGATAGACGTAAATCGCCATTCGCAGAGCGTATTGCAAAACAAAATGCGTGGTTAAATTTACCATTATTACCAACCACTAATATCGGTTCATTCCCGCAAACCAGTGAAATTCGCCAAGCTCGTGCGAAATTCAAGAAAGGCGAACTCAGCTTAGCTGATTACGAAACCGCAATGAAAAAAGAAATTGAATTTGTGGTACGTCGCCAAGAAGAACTTGATCTTGATGTATTAGTACACGGTGAAGCAGAACGTAACGACATGGTGGAATACTTCGGTGAATTGCTAGACGGTTTCGCATTCACAAAATTCGGTTGGGTACAAAGTTATGGTTCACGCTGTGTGAAACCACCCGTGATTTACGGTGATGTGGCACGTCCTAAACCTATGACAGTACGTTGGTCACAATATGCCCAAAGCTTAACGAACAAAGTAATGAAAGGAATGTTAACTGGTCCTGTTACAATTTTACAATGGTCATTTGTACGTAACGATATTCCACGCTCAACCGTATGTAAACAAATAGGTGTGGCATTATCTGATGAAGTATTAGATTTAGAAAAAGCGGGTATCAAAGTGATTCAAATTGATGAACCGGCAATTCGTGAAGGTTTACCACTTAAACGTGCAGACTGGGATGCATACTTACAATGGGCCGGTGAAGCATTCCGCTTAAGTTATATGGGCGTAGAAGATGATACTCAGATCCACACGCATATGTGTTATTCTGAATTCAACGATATTTTACCCGCAATTGCAGGTTTAGACGCAGATGTGATTACGATTGAAACATCTCGTTCAGATATGGAATTATTAACTGCGTTTGGTGATTTCAAATATCCAAATGATATTGGCCCTGGTGTATATGATATTCACAGCCCACGTGTACCAAAGGCAGAAGAAATTGAACGTTTGTTACGTAAAGCACTAAATGTTGTACCAAAAGAGCGTTTATGGGTGAACCCAGACTGTGGTTTAAAAACTCGTGGCTGGCCAGAAACTATCGCACAATTAGAAGTAATGATGAGCGTAACCAAAAAATTACGTGCTGAATTAAACTAATTAAAAAACAATTTATCCATAACAATATAGCAAACCGTAACCTAATGGCTCTTGATTTCAAGAGCCATTTTTTATTCTTGCTCAAAAGAACATTGACGATAGTTTAAATTCTCCTCAAAATACAGCCTAGTTTTTACTTTTGTAGGAAATAAAAAATCAAATGGATTCCGTGACTCAATTTGTACTCGGTGCTGCTGTTCAAGGCGTTGGAATGGGGAAATATCAAGGACGAAAAGCCTTACTTTACGGCGGTATGCTAGGCACGCTACCCGATCTTGATATATTAATTCGTTATGCTGATCCTATTTCATCAATGACTTACCATCGTGGATTTAGTCATTCTATTTTTGTTTTGACCGCACTTGCTTTTGTGATCACGTGGATCACTTTCAAACGAAATAAAGCGCTGCCCTTCTCCTTCAAACGGCTTTTTGTTACTTTAACATTGGCTTTGGTTACGCACCCAATTATTGATGCAATGACCGTTTATGGTACACAATTATTTTGGCCTTTCAACTTTACGCCAACAATGTGGTCAACTGTATTTATTATCGATCCCATTTATACTTTACCTCTGATTTTCACTTGCTTGTGGGCGCTATGGAAAAAAATGAGCCCTGCCTCCATTAAAGGAATGTTTATTGCACTCGTTTTTGGTTTTGGCTATTTCGGTACAGGTTTTATTGGCAAGGCATATCACGAACATCGCTTAACAACCGTACTAAATGGACAAGGCATTGAAATAGAAAAAGTACTTGCGACACCAACAGCTTTCAATACAATACTGTGGCGTGTGATTGCAGTAGACAAAAATGGCAATTTATATGATGCGGTAAGCGGTTGGTTCGATAAAAAAGAAACCCCAGAATTTGTCACAATCCCACTAAATTTATCTTATCAAGCGGAAATATCACCACAATCGCCTGAATTACAACGGTTACAATGGTTTACTGATAACTGGCTACATTATAAAGAAATCGATGACAAAATCGTGGTAAGTGATACGCGTATGGGGCTAGCTGGACAATTTAATTTCCGTTTTGTGGTTGCTAAAAAAGAAAATGGTCAATGGAAAGCAATTCAACCACAAAGCTATCCAACAGCTAGAGTACATTTTAGAACAGAAATGTTGTCATTATTGTGGCAAAGAATGTGGTCAGATAAAGTGCCGCTACCTTTAGAAAGATGGTCTCAATTAACGCCTAAAAGTGAGGCAATATAAGATAGGTCCTTATATTGCCGAATATGCAACTTAGTTTAATCAATATAAAGAAAAATGCGGTCAAAATTTTCAAATTTTTGACCGCACTTTAGATCGGTTCAGATACTTCCTAATAAAAAGGGTAGAATATAAACTATCCTACCCTTTTGAATCTTTAACTAAAAAGTTCAATTAACGTAAAATCAAAATGGGTTTATCACTGTAACGTGCCACTTTCACCGTATTCGAACTTAGCCCTTCTTTATTCTCTCGAGCTGCCATCATAATAATTAAATCGATATTTTTTTCTTTCGCAATACGATTAATTTCTTCATAAACCGGACCGTGTGCTAAAATATGTTGCACTTTTGCCCCTTCTGGAAAATGTTTTTTAGTAAACTCATGAAGTGCTTTATTTGCCTCCCCTAAAACATCTTGGTCGAAGTTTTTGGGTAAAAAAGATGATACAAAACTACTACCAAATGGGGGAATCACACTCATCACTCGATAAACAGTATCCGGATTGTTCTTCGTCATTTCTAAGGCAGTTTTCACTGCTTTTTCTGCATCTTCCAAATGACTTAAGTCTGCTGTGATTAAAATCTTTTTAAACATAACTTTTCCTTATTATTGTGGGCGACGACGTTGGTTCATTACGAGTAAAAACAGCAAGAATAAAGTCGGGATAAAAAACCACTCTTTCGCAAGTGCATCTTTGATTGGTACAGAACCATTCAAAATAACTTGATCCCAATTTAGTCCTGCTTTCGCTGCTGTAGAATCAATTTCTACTGCATCAATTACTAATTCTTTTCCTTCTGGCTTATCTTGTTCAAAGAGAGTTAATCCCATATTTTTCAAGCGTTCTTCTCCTGTTGAACCTTCAGCAATAGGTAATTGAGCAAAAAACTCAATCTGCTTCCCATAAGGATTTAAACCAGAGACTTTCAAGGTTAAAGTATCACCTGTTTGTGCTTTTTCAACTTGTTGCATTAAATCAACTGGCTCAAACTGATATTGCGTCGGTGAAATATGTTCCATAAAGAAACCTGGACGGAATAACGCAAACGCTAATACGAAAAGAGCCACGCTTTCCCAGAGTTTATTAGGACGGAAGAAATATCCCACTGCACCAGCGGTAAAGGCGAGAATACCAATAGTTGCCGTAATAAAGACAAGGATACCTTTTGCCCAACCTACATCAATCAATAACAGATCAGTATTAAAAATAAATAGGAATGGTAAAATTGCAGTACGTAAACTATATGAAAATGCCGTTAAACCTGTTTTAATAGGATCCCCACCCGACACTGCAGAAGCAGCAAAAGAAGCTAATCCTACTGGTGGCGTTACGTCAGCCATAATCCCGAAATAAAATACAAATAAATGTACAGCGATTAATGGCACAATAAATCCATTCTGACGACCTACCTCAATAATCACGACAGCCATTAAAGAAGATACAACAATATAGTTAGCAGTAGTTGGCAAGCCCATGCCTAGAATTAAGCTAAAGCCCGCTACTAAAAGTAACATTAAGAAAATGTTCCCCATTGACAGTGTTTCAATGATAGTTGCAAGTTGTACACCAAACCCAGTTAAGGAAACAACCCCAACAATGATACCAGCAGTTGCCGTTGCAATACCGATACCAATCATATTTCTTGCACCAGCTTCTAAACCACTAACAAGATCTTTCCAACCTTGTTTTAAATCTGATCTAAAAGTATTTTGTTTTCTGTAAAAAGAAAGTAATGGGCGTTGTGTTAATAAGATCACGATTAATGATAACGCCCCCCAGAATGCAGATAACCCCGGAGATAAACGCTCAACCATTAAGCTCCAAATCAAAATCACTACTGGTAATAAGAAGTGCAAACCTGAATTAACTGTTGGTTTGGCAGAAGGCAATACCACTACTGGAGAGTGTGGATCATCAATTTCAAGATCAGGGAATTGTGCTACTCTGCGAAGTAATAAAAGATAGGTAATACTCAATAACACAATAACAATGCTAAATGCATAATTTGGTGTCACATTTTTTAACCAACCTAAACTAAAATCAACAGCAAAATAAAGCACACAAAGGAAAATAAAAGTCCCTAATGCACGAATTAATGAGTTCAAAAATGGTTTAGGCTCATCAGCTTTAGGTAAACCTTTAAGATCCATTTTACAAGCTTCTAAATGCACAATATAAACAAGCGCTATATAAGAAATGACAGCAGGTAAAAACGCATGCGTAATTAATTGGCTATACGGCATATTAACATATTCGATCATTAAAAATGCGGCAGCACCCATTACAGGTGGCATAATTTGACCGTTGACCGAAGAAGCTACTTCTACTGCCCCCGCTTTTTCTGCAGAAAAACCAACACGTTTCATCATTGGAATGGTGAATGTTCCTGTGGTTACTACATTAGCAATAGAAGACCCTGAAATTAACCCTGTTAAACCAGATGCTACCACCGCTGCTTTTGCAGGGCCACCACGTAAATGTCCTAAATAAGCAAAAGCACTTTTAATAAAATAATTACCTGCTCCAGCTTTATCGAGCAAAGCACCAAACAACACGAATAAGAACACATATTTTGTCGAAACACCCAATGCGACACCGAATACCCCTTCAGTTGTGATCCATTGTTGGTTAATAATATGGGAAAGAGAACCTGTACGATGGCTGACAATCCAATCTGTTGGTAAAAATTGTCCGAAATAGTTATACAGTAAAAAGACTATGGCAATAACCACCAATGGCAGGCCTAAACTACGTCTTGTTGCTTCTAACAATAAGAAAATACCAATACAGCCAGCAATAATATCTTGTAGAATTGGTGCACCGAAACGAGTCACCAAACCATCATAGAAAAATAAATAGTAAGCACCTAAGAATGCCCCTACTGTTGCAAATACCCAATCAACTAAAGGAATACGGTGTTTTGGTGAAAATTTAAATGCTGGATAAGATAAATAAGCTAAAAATAATGCGAATGCAAGATGAATAGAGCGTGCTTTAGTATCATCAAACACAACATTGATATTCAAGCCTATGTTACGCAAAAACTCTTGCAACCAGAAAGGTGCTGGTGAAGCATAATACAGTTGGAATAATGACCATAAAATCGCAACACCGGCAATCAATTTTTTGGGAAACCCATCAGGATCTCGTCCACCAGTATCGCTAGATGCCACAATATCTTGTAAATCATCGTAATCAATATTTTTTGTTGACACGCTAAAAACTCCTCGTCATCTAAAAATAAAAAACGGAAAAGGCAGGAACTTAGCCTGCCTTAAAATATGAGGGAATAAATTATAACCATCCTCTTTCTTTATAATAGCGCACTGCACCATCGTGTAATGGTGCTGATAATGCATTTTTAATCATTTCTTCTTCTTTCAAATTAGAAAATGCTGGATGTAAACGTTTAAAACGATCGAAGTTATCAAATACGGCTTTTACGATCGCATATACACTATCTGCATCAACATCTGAAGAAGAAACTAAAGTTGCGTATACCCCAAAGGTTTCTGTTGGGGCATCACTACCTTTATATAAACCACCTGGAATAGTTGCTTTTGCATAATAAGAGTAATCTGCAACTAATTTATCAATTTCAGGACCTGTAATTGGCACTAAATGTGCATCACAAGATGCTGCGGCTTCTTTTAATGCTCCATTTGGGTGACCTACGTTATAAGTAATCGCATCTAAGTTGTTATCACACATTACTGATGCCATTTCAGCTGGTTTTAATTCTGAAGCGACTTTAAATGCCGAAGTGTCCCAACCTTTTGCACCAAGAATCACGTTCATTGTTGCACGAGTACCTGAGCCTGGATCACCAACATTGACACGTTTACCTTTAAGATCATCAAAATGTTTGATATTTGCATCAGTGCGAGCCATTAAAGTAAATGGTTCAGGATGAATAGAAAATACGGCTCTTAATTTATCATTTTTCTTACCTTCAAAAGAACTTGAACCATTATAAGAATGATATTGCCAGTCTGATTGGGCAATCCCCAGTTCAATTTGGTTGCTTGCAATTGAGTTTAAGTTTGCAACAGAACCACCAGTTGAAGGAGCATTACATTTCACACCTGTTTTTGCAGAATCACGGTTCACTAATTGGCAAACCGATTGTCCAACTACATAATAAACACCAGTTTGCCCACCTGTCCCAATAGTTACAATTTTATCAGCGGCGAATACTGCGCTTGAAGAAAATATTAATGCGGCTGCCATTGAAAGTTTTAGATACTTTTTCATAAACTTATTTTCCTTATTTTTGTTTGTTGGTTTGCTTAGAAGCGCACTTCACATCGCAAATTACAAATAACAGAGATTTTACTTTTTTGCAACAAGAGATTGCCGTATTACTTTACTATTTCACATTATGAGATAAGTCGTCAGACCAAAGTGCGGTCAATTTTTAAAATTTTTAGCTACGTAATCCAGTACCACGTTGAATGAGTAAGTAAGCAATAAAATATAAACTTATAATAAAAGTACATAGCACCACAAAAGAGGTGATTAAACTCACATCTGAAATGCCTAAAAAGCCATAACGGAATCCATTAATCATATAAACAATCGGATTGAGTTTTGAAACACCTTGCCAAAATTCAGGCAACAAACTGATAGAGTAAAATACTCCCCCAAGGTAGGTTAATGGCGTTAAAACAAAGGTTGGAATAATACTAATATCATCAAATGATCGTGCAAATATCGCATTGATTAAGCCACCTAATGAAAACGTTGCAGTGGTCAACATTAAAGTGAATATCACAATCCACCAAGAATGGACATCAAAAGAGACAAAAAAGAGCGAAACGATAGTCACTAACGCACCAACGCATAAGCCTCTCGCCATACCGCCAGCAACATAACCTAAAATAATCACGTGTGAAGACGTTGGAGAAATCAGCAATTCCTCTACGTTTTTCGCAAACTTTGTACTATAAAAAGACGATGCCACATTGCCAAATGAGTTTGTAAGTGCGGACATCATAATCAATCCCGGCACAATAAATTGCATATAGGTAAATCCACCCATTTCACCAATACGACTACCAATTAATTGCCCAAAAATCACAAAATAAAGCGTCATTGTAATCACTGGAGGCACTAAGGTTTGCACCCAAATACGAGTAAATCGACGAGTTTCTTTAGTTAAGATCGTTTGAAAAGCAACCCATGCGAGTTTCATTGTACCTCCTGTGTATCATTTTTTTGCTTATTTAATGACATTGAAACAAATAATTCTTCTAAACGATTGGCTTTATTACGCATACTTAGCACTTTGATGCCCTGTTCGCTTAATTGTCTAAATAGGTCATTAAGCCCTTGCTCTCTTTTTACCTCGACTTCCAAACTCGCATCTTGGTTTACTACAACGTGATAACCTTCAATTTGCGGTTTTATTGCACAAGAGGAAATATCTAATATAAAAGTTTCTGTTTCTAATTTAGCTAACAAGGATTTCATTGACATATTAACCACTAATTTACCTTGTTGAATAATTCCAATATTACGGCATAGCATTTCTGCTTCTTCCAAATAATGGGTTGTCAAAATAATAGTAGTACCTTGTTGATTTAATTCACGTAAGAACGTCCACATTGTACGACGTAGCTCAATATCTACTCCTGCTGTTGGCTCGTCTAAAATCAATAATCTAGGATTATGCATTAATGCTCGTGCGATCATCAAACGACGTTTCATCCCACCAGATAAACGAATTGCCTGCTGTGTACGTTTTTCCCAAAGTTCAAGTTTTTTCAACCAAATTTCTGCTCGTTTTAACGCTTCTTGACGAGGAATGCCATAATAACCGGCCTGATTGACCAGAATATCAATGACCCGTTCAAATTGATGAAAATTAAATTCTTGTGGAACTAAACCAATACATTGCTTGAGTTCACGCAAATTACAATCCAAATCATAACCAAATACTTTGACTTGACCACTCGTCTTATTGATTAATGAGCTAATAATGCCAATCGTCGTGGATTTACCTGCCCCATTGTGACCAAGCAAAGCATAAAAATCGCCCTCTTGGACTTCAAGATCAATACCGTGTAATGCTTTTACACCATTTTTATATTCTTTTGTTAATTGTTTAATTTCTAATGCCAACATAAGAAGTTACTTAGTTAAATTCGACTTATATCAAATTGGTTAATATCAATACAATCTGGCGTACTATAAAAAACACATAGCGCCTTACGTAAGGTTTCTGCACGTTTAGGTAAGCCCTTTTTTGCATACACTTTGACTTGTTCATAAACTGCGTTCTTGAACGGCTGTGTATCGCCTGGATTGCCATTTAGATTATCTGCACTTGCAAAATAACGGAAACCGGCTGCGGTGGATAAAATCCATTCAATCGCTTGCGGTTTAACTTCCACTTTTTCAAATAAGCGCTGTTGTTCTTCGGAGCGACCATCTGGCTCATACCAATAACCAAAATCTTCTAATTTACGACGTTCTTTGCCTGCAACTAGCCAATGTGCAATTTCATGTAACCCACTGCTATAAAAACCACGAGCAAAATAAATCACATTATGGGGATTATCTTCATTGGCAGGGACATAAAGTGGTTCATCACCCCCTTTAACTAAAATCGTATTATATTCCTGCTCAAAACATTGGTTAAAAATCTGGATTAAATCCGAAAGTTGATGCTCCATAAAAAACTCCGAACATAAAATTCTCTAAAAAATGACCGCACTTTAAAAAAGAAAAAAGAGGCAAGATCTTGCCTCTTTCTTAGAAAGATTACCAGTTTTATTTAAAACTATCCAATTGTTGTAACGCTTGAATACGTTTTTCAAGTGGTGGGTGGCTCATAAATAACGCCGCCAAACCGCCTCGTTTACCATTAATTGCAAATGCTGCTAGCTGACCATCCATTTCTTGAGGCTCATGTAGGCTTTGTAAACGTTGCAATGCTGCGATCATTTTGTGTTTACCGACTAATTCAGCGGAACCCGCATCTGCACGAAATTCACGGTAACGGGAGAACCACATTGCAATAATACTTGCTAAGAAACCAAACAAGATTTCTAACACAAACGATACCATAAAATAAATGCCTGTGTTACTTTCTTCACCATCACGACCACTTGAAACTACTTTTGCAATTAGGCGAGATACGAAAATTACGAAAGTATTTAATACACCTTGCAATAAGGTCATCGTCACCATGTCACCGTTTTTTATGTGTGCAACTTCGTGAGCAAGCACTGCTTCTGCTTCATCACGGGTCATTGAACGCAATAAACCGGTGCTCACTGCCACCAAAGAATTATTTTTGCTTGGACCTGTAGCAAACGCATTCACATCTTCAGAATGATAAATCGCCACTTCTGGCATAGGTAAATTTGCACGCTCTGCTTGTGAACGAACAGTATTCACTAACCAGCTTTCTACTTCATTGCGTGGTTGTGTGATCACTTCTGCACCCACTGAACGTAACGCCATTGTTTTTGATAAAAACAATGAAATTAAAGAACCCGAAAAACCAAATAAGCCAGCCATAATCAATAGACCAGCGGTATCCTGTGAATGGATCCCCGTTAAACTTAAAATAATGTTAAAGACAACTAAAACTGCCATATTCGTTGCCAAAAAAAGTAAAATTCGCATCATAATTTAAAGCCCTTAATCGTTAGAGTAAATAACTGGTGAAGTATATGGTTACAAAGTTGTTAAATTCAAGAGGATATAACAAAAAATTTACCATAAACTCAATTGCTCCTGCGATACTATTTGTTTCTGATCTGGCAACTGTATTTGCAGACCAATCAAACGCACCTCTCGTCCTTCCGTGCGTTGCCAAATTTGTTGTAACAATCGCATAAAATTTTCTTGACTAAATTGCACCGCACTTTTTTCTAATGTAGTGACTTGAAAATCCGCAAACTTAAGCTTTACCCCAATTTTATAAATATCATTTAAGGATAAGTTTGGACAACTTATCTTCAACCGATATATTAAATCCGTATACAGTTTTGCTAATATAGGAAAAGCCTCATCAATTTGTGCAATATTGTGTGATAACGTAATTTCTACACCAACTGACTTTCGTACACGATGCGGCTGCACATCTCGATCATCAATACCGTGGCTAAATTGCCAAATTCGCTCCCCTATTTTGCCGAATTTATTTAATAATTGAATTTTGTTCATTTGTTGAA
The DNA here is from genome assembly GCF_900186835.1 of Pasteurella dagmatis. Taxonomy (NCBI): domain Bacteria; kingdom Pseudomonadati; phylum Pseudomonadota; class Gammaproteobacteria; order Pasteurellales; family Pasteurellaceae; genus Pasteurella; species Pasteurella dagmatis. Next base: position 662,630 of record NZ_LT906448.1, on the reverse strand, counting down.
CATCCATACAAGTATTCAACCCAATAGCAGCTAAACGCTGTGCGGTGACTTTTCCTACACCTGGAATTTTCTTCAAAGGTAATTTTTTAATGAAATCAGTTACTTCCTCTGGCTTGATCACAAATTGTCCATTAGGTTTATTTTGCTCAGAAGCAATCTTAGCTAAAAATTTCAAGGGGGCAACACCTGCTGATGCTGTTAAGTTAAGTTCATCCCAAATCGCTTGACGAATATCCTGTGCAATCCAAGTCGCAGAGCCAAAGCACCGCTGACAAGCAGTGACATCAAGATAAGCCTCATCAAGAGACAATGGTTCAATTATTTCTGTATAACGACGGAAAATCTGATGAATTTGCTGTGAAACGTCTTTATACAATGCCATATTCACAGGCAATAACACGAGATCTGGACAGCGTTTTAACGCTTGATTTGTTGGCATTGCACTATGTAAACCAAATTCTCGCGCTTTATAGTTACAGGTGGCAAGTACACCTCGTTGCGTAGCTAAACCACCCACAGCAACAGGCTTGTCTTTCAGTAATGGATTTTCCCGCATTTCAATAGAAGCATAAAAGCAGTCCATATCAATATGAATAATTTTACGAAATTTCATCTTTATCCTATTCAAAGTGCGGTAAATTTCTACAAGATTGTATGTATTTTATCAAAATAAATATTCTTTAATAAATGAGCAATACTTTAAATTCAACTAAATGAAAAGAATGAATAATTTCATATTATCTAATACAAAATAATATTGTTTAAAAAATACCTATTAAGATGGACTGTCTGGTTACTAGATAGCATTATTCATAGAAAAAGGAACAAGTTTTATATATAAAAGTCTTGTTTGATTACTTTTTGGTCTAAAACTGATCATTTTCATTCACTAGTCAGACCAGATTTGCTCAAAATTAACATAAAATGACCGACTTCTTTACAAAGACTTACAAAATAGAATGAGATGTTAATTAATATGAAATTTTATTTTTTCTATATTACTCACAATATTTGTCATTATCTGAAAGTTAAATATCAACTATTCCATAAAAAAAGTATCTTAATATTTCACTAACGATTTTAATTTACTTTCATATTTATAACGAGGATAAGTAAACTCGCTTAATCTTGTATCAAAAGATTATCCTCTCATACTTCCAATTACTAATGATCATTTATTCATTTTATTTGATCAATAATACAATGTTATTCAATTTATAATTAAAACAATAACCAAAAATATGTATAAATTACCTAATAAATCAAGAACAAAAGGTTGCCTGATTTACCTTTTCTTTAGTATTTTCTTCTGTATTGGCACTTGGGGTTATGTAGAACAAAATGTACCATTTTCTGATGCACTTTATAATAGTATTAAGCTCATTGTTCTCAATGGTGAAGAACACGTACATAATTGGCAATTAGAATTTGCACGTTTCGCTTTACCTTTATTCACAATAATGGCAATTCTTAAATTATTATGGCAAGCTATCGGTGAGCAATACGCTTATTTAACGCTAAAAATCTCTCCGGTAGATACTATTATCTTTGGTAATTCATTACCTGCTGTTGTTATTAGTATTTTAGCACCGCATTTAGGTAAAAGACTCTTTCTAGATATCCATCCAAATAGTATTAATTACCGTGATGAGTTGCCAAATAAAGGGTATAAATTATGGCATTTTCCTGATTTATCTTTTAATCAACTCAAAAACTTATCGCTACAATCTGCAAAAAATATTTATCTTGTTGCCACTCAAGAAGATATTAATATTGCACTTGCAAAATCCATTATTCCTTTATTAAAGGATAAATCACATAAACCTCGTTTATTTATTAGTGTTTGCAATCAATTAATGTTGAAAATGGCAACACAAGAAGAGATTTTCAAAAATTATCGAGCACAAAAAGGTGAAATTACCTGGATAAACTCTATGCATCAATTGGCAAGAACCGTTCTACAACAACGCCCACCTTTACGTGAAAGTTCATTGACTCATTCCGGCGTCTTGCATATCGGATTAATTGGTTTCTCAAACCTCATTCAACAACTTATTCTCACAATTATGCGCAATTGTGCCTATTTGAATATTCAAAAAATTGAGATTAGCCTATTCAGCTCAAATGTTGAAGAGTATGAGGTTTTTTCCAAGAAAACTCAATTTTATGTTCAGAAAACCGTCAGCTCAATATTTTTAATCAGCAGAACTTCCCCATTACAATACAACACTACCCGTGTCATCCAACCAATATTTCACCCAAACTATTATCGGATGTCATCACTGAAAAAGGTGAGTTTTCACATATCTATATACATGATGATTCTGCATATACGACATTAGAATTATCACATAAAACTCGCCAAATAATGACCGCACTTAAAGTGCGTAACCATATTACAAGTTGCCTCTGTTGGCGAGATCTGAAATGTATTGAGGCACTGAATCAAGAAGCGGCTCAAACTCGTACAGCAAAAGAAGATATCCATTACTTTTCAATGATCACCAATAATATGCATTGTTCAGATGAGCATATTTACGATATTTTACCGCTAATTATCCATACTGCATATTTAGCAATGAAAGACACCACATTGCCAGCGATAAAATCGGTCGAATTTGCACCGCGCTTTGCTTCTGCATTTTTAGCGTGTATACCTTTGGCAAAACAACATTGGCAAGAAGAATTACAAGAGGGATTTCGACACTCTAATCGCTGTGCTGCTGATCACCTCTTTATTAAATTACGAGAACTGGGATTTGAGCTAATTTATAGTCCTAACAACTCAAATAAAAATATGTTATTGATCGCAGAGTTACATTGCACAATCCAACAACATCTTGATGCGTTACTGAAATTAGAACATCAACGTTTTTGCCAAGAACGTCTTACTGACGGTTGGATTTATGCAGAAAAAAACGATGAAAAACTCCAATTACATAGTAGTCTTTTACCTTTTGAGCAACTTTCAGTACAAGACAGGCATAAGAATGAAAGTCTGCTCAGACTAATCCCTTTTATTTTGGCACAACCAATGGTACAAAATTATTACAAATTGATTAAGGTAAAAACGCATTGTGAGTGTAGCCAATAGGTGAATTAAGTAAATATTTAAACAAGGATAAGTGATTTATAGAAAAGGAAAACCATAATGAGTCAATTATTTATTAGCCATTCTAGCTTAGATAATGCACAAGCAATCGCTTTACGAGATTGGTTACGTGAGCAAGGCTGGTCCTTATTTTTAGATTTAGATCCTGAAAGTGGTATTCAGGTTGGAGAGGAATGGCGTAAAAAATTGCATTATTCAATTAATGAATGTGAAGCCATTTTATTATTGATTTCAGATAACTGGCTTACATCCTTGCATTGTTTATCTGAATATCAAACGGCTGTCTTTTTAAATAAGCCTATATTTCCATTAATTATTGGTAAAGTAAAAAAGCAAGCAATTCCAAAAGAAATATTAGACAAATGGAATATCGGTAACCTTACTTTAGGCTATCCTCAATTAGATATTTCTGTAACATTGCAAAATGGTAAAAATCAAATTGTATCTTTTAGCCAAGCCGGTTTAAATAGCCTAAAAGGTGGTTTAACTCTTGCAGATTTACATCCAGAATGTTTTCAATGGCCACCACTTTCACGCTATCATAATCCACCAAGTCCTTATAAAGGATTAAAACCCTTAGAACAAGAAGATGCAGGAATTCTATTCGGACGAGATGGTGCAATTAAAGCTTTAATGTCAGAGCTCCATCGTCTACGCAATAGTACAGAAATCAGAGTAATTGCAATTCAAGGGGCATCTGGAGCAGGAAAATCGTCTTTCCTACGAGCAGGTATTTTGCCTCGTTTAGCTCGCTATCCTCAACATTTTATTGTATTGCCCATTATTCGACCTTATGACGCTGTTTTAAGTGGTGAAAAAGGGCTTATTGAATCATTAGTTCAATATAATTATCAATATAAACTAGGGTATACTAAACAACAAATTGTCAACCTGATTAAAAACCTCTATAAAAATGATGATATAACAGAAGTAACATTAAATCCTGAAGCTGTATCCAACTTTAAACTGTTTTTAAAACATATTATTAAAACCAATAATTCTATTGCTTTTTTAAATAATAATAGTAAAAAACTGCAACCAGCCACCTTAATTTTACCTCTGGATCAGGCTGAAGAACTCTTTACTGAAAATAATAAAGAGGCAAATCCATTTTTACTATTGATTGCGGATCTTATTCTCAGTAATGAAATCGATCTTATGGTACTTTCTACTATTAGAACAGATGCTTATTCATTGCTACAAGCAGCAAAAAAATTAGAAGGTATTCATCAATACCCCTTCTCTTTACCTCGTATTGCTAAAGGTGCTTATCAACAGATCATTGAAGGCCCTGCAAAGCTATTGGCTAAAACACAAAAACCATTATGTATAGATCCACAACTTACCGATCAATTACTCAAAGATCTTGAACAAGATGGAGGAAAAGATGCTTTACCTTTATTAGCATTTACCTTAGAGCGTTTATATCTTGATTATGGTTATAATGGTAAATTAGAGCTGAAAGAATATCTGACTTTTCAAGATGACTCGACTCAACAACACTCTGGTTTAGGAGGCTTACAGGGTGCGGTGAATATTGCAATTGATGAGGCACTTCGCAAAGCACAACAAGATCCTCGCATCCCACAGGATCATACTGCTTGTATGCAATTATTACGCCGAGCTTTTATTCCTTATCTGGCAAGTATTGATCTAAAAACTCATAGCCCACATCGAAAAATTGCACATTATCGTGATATACCTGAAGATGCTCGCCCTTTAATTGATTCTCTGGTAGAAAGTCGATTGTTAACAAAAGACTATTGCACTCAACTATCTGAAGAAGAAAAAAATCTCATTGCAAATGGAGAATCATCAGAGCATTTTATTACTATTGAGCTTGCTCATGAAAGTATTTTGCGCCAATGGCATCTATTATCTGATTGGTTAAAAGAAGACATTGCAGATTTATCACTATTAGAGATGCTGCAAGTAGAAACTACTGCTTGGCTCAAATCAAAGAAACATCCTGAGTGGTTACGCTTACGTGGAGGGCGTTTACAAGCGGCAACACAGTTACAACAGGGAAAATTTAAACATTACATTTCCAAAGAACAGCAAAATTATTTGCAGAGTTGCTATCTTCAAGAAGTACAAGAACAAGAAGATGAATTGAATAAAGCTAAAGCGTTAGCTCAAGCTAGAGCAACCGCCTTGAAACACGCAAAAGTTGGCTTAATTTTATCTTCCGCACTACTCAGTTTATCTATATTTGTAGGTCTGTTTGCTTTTGAGAAAAAACAGGAAGCTGAACAACAAACAATCAAATATCAAATGGAACTTGAAAAATCCAAAATACTCTTAAAAGAAATTGGAAGTGCGGTACGTTTTTTAAATTTTGATCTACGTGATGTCTTAGAGCAATATGTACCAATCACTAAACAAACAGCTATCTATGAGCAAATAGAACATTTAAGAGAGAATTTAGAATATTATTCTAATCAAAAAGAATCTCGTCAGGTTGCCACCGCCTATATTAATCAAGGTAATTACGCTTGGAGTTTAGGTGATTTAGAAAAGGCGGGACGTTATTACCAACGTGCATTTAAAGAATTTAAAATTCTTGCGGAACAAGCACCTGAAGATCCAAAAGCGCAACAAGATTTGAGTGTAGCGTATGAAAAATTAGGTAATATAGCAGAAATGCAACAAAATTTCCGACAAGCATTAATGAACTATCAGTCCTCTTTTAATATTCGTCAACAGTTGTCTGAGCGCAATCCTGAAAATCGAATCGCACAACGTAGTTTAAGTATTGCGTATAAAAAACTGGGGGATATTTATTATTTACGCAATCAATCTCAAACAGCATTACATAATTATCGTGCATCTCTTGAAATCGATGAACATTTAGTGAAACTTCAACCAGAAGATGATGGTACTTTACGAGAGTTGAGTATCTCATATCATAATTTAGGGAATTTGATGTATGCAGAACATCAATATTCACAATCGCTCTCATACTATCAAATGGCTTTTGAACTAAGCAAAGAATGGGTAAAACGTGATCCTACAAATCAAAAAGCGATGCAAGATCTTAGTGTCGCTTATGAACGTTTAGGTGATGTTAAATACGCACAAAATGAATACGAAAACGCCCTGTTTTATTATCAAAAAGCTATTGAAATTGATAAAAAACAGGCAGAGCAAGATCCCAATGATCCTAACTTACAACGCAATCTCGGCTTTTCTTATGAAAAAATAGGTAACATTAATCGTCTGCAAAAACATTCAGATCAAGCATTGAAAAACTATCATGCTGCATTAGATATTTTTCAGCAGCTTGCCAACAATCAACCAAGTAATCGACAAGCCCAACGTAGCTTAGGCATTGCTTATGATAAATTAGGTAATATTGCGATAGAGAAAAATGACTTAAAACAAGCGGAAACATACTATAATAAAGCATTTCATATTTTCCAAAAACTGGCAAAGCAATCCTCTAAAAATAGACAAATACAACGCATTTTTAGTATTGCACATAATAAGTTAGGCTTGGTTGAGCAAGGCAAGAAAAATTATGCGAAAGCATTAGAGCATTTTCAAACTAGCTTTTCTATTCGCTATAAGCTATACCTCAAAAATATGAATAACCGAGTAAGCCAACAAGATATGGCAATTTCCTATGAACTTTTAGGTGATGTCGCAAAAATACAACAAAATTATAGCCAAGCCTTATATTATTATCAGCAAGCGCTATATTTTTCAGAAATGCTTTTGAAAGAACAACCTGAAAATACAAGTTTATTTGAAAACACTGCTTATTTACACCAAAAATTAAGTGCAGTTTATCAAGACTTACAAGATAACGAAAATATGTTATTCCACCACGATGAATACCAAAAATTACGTGCTAAGCTGAAATAACGGTATAAGATTAAGCCATAAAAAATAGATAAAAGCACCGCATTCTATTTTACTATCTAAAGTGCGGTGCTTTTTTATCTTATTTTGAATATAAAAAAGTAGAAGGATAATGCCTTCTACTTTTTCATTCACTCATTTATTACCTGATCTCAGTGCATTACCATTGGTAACCAACACCTACACCTCCCGAGTAATGCCCCGCACTATTTGCTGTACCCGTAAGTTTCAATATAACTTTACCGTTATCACTTGCTCGTGAGTAACCTAATGCAACTGCTGCTTCACCACCATAGCCACCGGCGGATGCTGCAACCATTGATTTGCCTGGAATATAAACTTGTGGAAGTGATGCTGCCGCCGCAGAGTTTGCGCCAATACCACGAACACGTTTATCAAGTTTATCTACCCGTTTATTTGTTGTATCAATATTATTGTAAATATCGCCAGCAACTGTTTTCAAATCACCTACATTTACAGCATTGTTTAGAGTATCACCCGCCGCATTGCGAATATGGATTTTATTGCCATTTTTATCCACTAAGCCACTTGCTACATGGGTAATTTGTTTACCACCAGCATTGATACCGCTATCTGCCGAAATTGTCACTCCACCAGCTTTAAAGGTATTGGCTGACACAGAGTTCAGATTAATATCTTTATTCAATTTCACTGTCACACCTTTATCAGTGGTTTCAGTGGTTAAGTTACTATCTCCTGAAATCGTAACGGTATCGCCAAGTTTATAATTAGTTGATTTACCATCATCACCTGCAAAATTAATCCCTTTATCAACTTGAGCTTTAGCATCAACACCTTTAGCGATATCATCTTTCGTAGCTTGAGCAAGATCAACTTTGTAATCTGTGACATTATTAGTATCTTTAGTACCTTTTGTGACAGTCACTTTATCAGAGCCAGCTGAGACACTTGCACCATCCGCATTCACTGTATAAATTGTTTGGCCTTTGTCGCCCGTTCCAGTAGTCACACTAGCAACATTCGTACCTGCTTTAACTTCACTTTTCGCTTTAGCTGCTTCAGTAAATAATTGATCACCATTTACAGCATCTTTGCTTCCTTTACCAATTTCGCCATTAGCAACATTCGTGATTTTCTTATCACCCGCATTAATGCCGCTGTCTTTATTAATAGCAATATCACCAACTTTAACATTATCAAATGATACATCTTTTTTGGTTGCTACAGTGTAAATTTTTTGACCATTATCACCGTCTCTAGGTGTAACTACAATATTTTCACCAGCTTCAACTTCAGTTTTAGCTTTAGCTGCTTCTTTAAATAACTGGCTACCGTTTACAGCGTCCTTACTATTTGCACTGATATCACCATCAGCTACATTAGTGACTTTCTTACTTCCTGCATCAATTCCGGCATCAGTAATATTTACATCACCGACCTTAACACCAGATTCCGTAATATTGACTTTATCGCCAACTTTTAAGCCATCTTTAGTTAGTTTAACTTTATCGCCAACTTTAACGCCCTCATTATTTACTGTAGTGTCTCCCATTTTTACACTACCGGCATCACCTAAATCGAGTTTTTTCGCTAATTCAATCTTAACTTTACCATCTGCAACTTTAGTTGAAATATTCGAGTCAGCGCCCACTACTTCAATCGCTTCACCTAAAGGTTTATTAACAATACCATTATCTTCAGCCTTAAGTGCAAATCCTTTATTAACAAGATCATCCTTCACTTTGTTAAGTTGACTCATATTAACAGCATCTTTACCCTCTTTACCATCAGCAACGTTAGTGATTCTTCCATCGTTAGTGAAGGTAACACCGTCTTGGCCGTCTTTATTTTTAATGACTAATGAAGGATCTCCATTCTTACCATTTGAACCAGAAATTGACATTCCTTGAGTACCATTTGCATCTTTAAAATCGATCTTAGCAGGTTGTCCATCTTTTCCATTCAACACTAAACCAGAGAAAGTTGGACGCTCTTTCATTACTATTTCAAGGCTATCATCTGACTTCCAACGAACACCTAAGTTATTTGAGGAAACTGATGTTGAATCCATTTTAAGAGTTTCTTTATCAACAATACCCCCTAAAATATTCAATCTCGTATTTAACTTACGATTAATTAATTTCTCATCATTACCTGCAAACATTAAACCATCATTAAGTGTTGCAACTTCTTCTTTGTCTCCTGTTGGACTTTTATAAACAATACGAGTCTTTTTATCGCCTCTGTCATTATTCTCTAATCCCTTCTCACCTTCAGCAATTGAAAGTTCAGCAGAGGTATTTGTGCCATCATTACCAGCAGCACCAGTTAAACCGATTGTACCAACACCATCTTTTCCTTTAATAGAAACAGCATCCTTACCATCTTTTCCAACAAGTGCAATAGTATTTTCATTATTTTTACCATCACGACCATCTTTACCGATAACCACTGCACCTTCTGTTGGTTTACCTGTTGCATCTTTAGGACCTACGGTCAACGTATCACCAAGTTTGAAATCAACTTTATGTTTCCCATTATCTTCTGTTTTAGTAATAACTATATTTCCATCTGAATTATTTAACTCAACTGTTTGTTTTGGTTTAACATTACTAGAGTTATTCGCTTTATCTTCATTTACAGATAAATTCCAACCCGCATTTGCAGTTTCTTTAACTTCATAAAGTTGTGAGCCGTTTACTGCATCTTTACTATTTTCAGAAACATCTCCTGCTGCAATATTAGTAATTTTGTTTCCGCCGTTATTTAAACCTTTATCTGTCAAACTAACAGTTTTATCTAGCACATTATTACCATTAGGCGTAATAGTTAAACCATTACTATCAATTTTAGCTGTGGCTGTTGGATTCCCATTAGTATTTTTATTAAAAGTAATACTCTCTAGATCAGTTAGTGCTTTTGCTAATCCGACTGTAATAGTACCATCATTGATGTTGGTCATAATATTTTTACCCGCATCAAATTTATTCCAGTCTGTATTCTTCACATCACCTTTAACATCAATCTGGCTATTTAACTTAGCATTACGTACTGTACCTGTATTCGCACCAAATTTTAGGCCGTCATTTAATGTTGCAACGAACTCCGGAGTCTTACTACCATTAGGCGTGTAACTTAAACGAGGGTTTTGCTCATTGGCGTTTTTACCTTCTAAATCAGCAGGTCCTTTTTTCATGGTTAGAGAAGCACTTGCTCCATCAGCTCCATCAATACCAATTGTGCCATCTTTATTTAAAGAAACGGCATCTTTACCATCATCTTTCTTAACTGTAATTTTTCCTGCTGTACCATCCAGTTTGATAGAATCTTTATCATTGGAACCTTTAACTGTTACTGAACCAGGATCTTTCGCATTACCCACAGTGATGTCTTTATTTAAACCGATTTGTAATGCTTTTGAACTATCATCATTAGTCACAACTTTAGTTACAACACTACCGTCACCTTTAATTTGAGCTGTTTCCCCAAGTTTGTGTTTAAACTCCTTACCATCCTGATCTTTTAGACCGAAACCATTGTCAGTTAGATTGGTTAATGCAGACTTTAAGTCTCCAATATTGGCGGCATTATTCAATACATCACCAGTAGCATCTTTTAATTCACTCTTAGAGCCATCAGCTTTAGTTAAGCCACTTGCAATATTAGTAATTGTGTTTCCACCATTATTTAAACCTTTATCTGTCAAACTGACTGTTTTATCTGGCACATTATTACCAGTAGGCGTAATAGTTAAACCATTACTGTCAATTTTAGTTGTAGCTGTTGGTGTTCCACCGTTTTTATCCTTGTTAAAAGTAACACTTTCTAAATCAGTCAATGCTTTTGCCAATCCTACAGTAATAGTCCCACCATTGATGCTAGTCATAATATTTTTACCCGCATCAAATTTCGCCCATTCTGTATTTGTTTCTGCACCTTTAACATCAATTTGGCTATTTAATTTAGCATTACGTACTGGCCCTGTATTCGCACCAAATTTTAGGCCGTCATTTAATGTTGCAACAAATTCAGGGGTCGTACTGCCATTTGGTGTATAACTGATGCGTGTTGTTTCTTTTGTACCGACTGTGCCATCAATATGAGAATCCCCTTTTGCAAAAGTTAAAGTACCATTTACACCATCTTTGCCAGTTAAACCAATAGAACCATCATTACCATTTAGAGATACTCGATCACCACCGTTAGCATCTTTTAGTTTAATTGTTCCATCTTGGCCATTTAATGCGATAGCATCTTTGTCATTATTACCTTTAATTGTGACAGAACCAGGATTTGTGGCATCACCCACAGTAATTTTATTATTCAAGCTGATTTCAAGTGATTTTTCTGCAGTATTAACTTTCGTTACAATACTTTCATCACCTTTAACTTTAATAGACTTACCTAAATCCTCTTTAACTTCATCACCATTTTGATCTGATAAACCGAAGCCACCTAAAGTGCCTGCTTTAGTAAGATCATTAACAGCGTTTTTCAAATCACTAATATTTGCAGCATTTTTTAGGTCCTCATCACCATCTTGTAAGGTAGATAATGTTTTACCATTACTTAAACCACTGCTTACATTTTTGATTTGATTACCACCATTATTTAACCCTGTATCTGTTAAACTCACAGTTTTATTGGTGTCATTACCATTTGTGATAGTTAAACCATCTTTATTAAGAACTGATTTATCAGTATCTTTACCAAATGTTGCCTCTTTTAATTCCTGTAATGACGTTGCCATTTTCAAAATCAAACTACCATTGTCATTATCGACACGGAGGTTCTTATCTGTCACTTCAGCAGTCTCTGACAAATTACCTTTAATCGTGACTGTGTCATTTAAATGTTTAACAAGTGCACCGCCTTTATCACCAATAAATTTCAAACCATCTTTTAAAGTTGCTACTTCTTCTGGTTGTCCATTCACAGGAGTGTACACAATTCTAGCTTTATGGCTACCATCTGCCCCATCAACATCAGGATGGCCTTGTTTTACAGTAATATTCGCATCAGCCCCATTTACACCTTTATTTGATACAGAAATTGAGCCATTTCCCCCATTCAATATTACTGAAGAACCATTTTTACCTTCTGCTGTGACATTACCATCAACGCCTTGCTGACCATTTTCACCTTTTTTGCCTGCTTTTAATGTATCAACACTTAGATTTTTTGATGTGGCAATAGTAATATTTTTATCATTATTAGTAATATTAATGTTATCTCCATTAATAAACTCTACAGTATTGTCATGACCGACTTTAACAGAAGTTCCACCATTAACTTTTAAATTCCAACCACTTTGGCCAACAGTGTTATTAATGGCATTTTTGAGATCTTCAACATTTACAGCATTTTTTAATGTATTGCCTTGAGCATCATTTAAATTCACACCATTCAAACCACTTTTCACATTAGTAATTTGATTGTCGCCATTATCTAACCCTGAATCAGTTAATTTAACAGGTGATTTACCCTGAACAGTTGGGGTGATTGTCAATCCATGACCAGTTAATTCACTTTTTACTGTTGGATTTACTCCATTGCTAAAGGTTGCACTTACCAAATCTTTTAAGTTTTTAGATAAAGCAATAGTAATTAAATGATTGTCAGTATCGACTTTGGTCATCAAGTTAGTGCCTGAGTCAAACGCATCCCAATTTTGATTAGTAGATGCCCCTTTAATCTCAATTTTCGTATTTAATTTAGCCTTATGATCAACTCCAGTATTTGCACCAAAAATTAAACCATCACTTGTTGTTGCAACATACTCTGTTTTACTGCCATTTGTGTAGCTAATACGAGGAGTAGTATTGTTAGTTTGGCTATCTAAAGTATTAGGACCATTTCCAACAGTAATATTTGCACTGACACCATTTTTTCCTTTTAATCCAATCGTACCGTCTTTTCCGTTTAACGTAATGCCATCTTGACCATTTTCACCTTTAATTGTTATTTGACCAGGTTCAGCATTATTTCCTATAGATACTGTGCTATTTAAACCAAATTCTAGTGCTTTCTTACCGTCATTTGTATTAACCACTTTTGCACTTATACCATCTTTTGCTTGTACTTTGATGGTTGTGCCTAAATCTTGCTTAACAGCATTATTATCAGAGTCAATAAATCCAAAACCACCATCAGCTGTGGATTTAGTGATATTATCAATCGCATTTTTTAAATCGCCGATATTTGCTGCATTCGTCAGATCACCATCATTCACTTGTAAAGTAGATAATGTTTTCCCTTTTCCTAAACCACTCGCGACATTAGTAATTTGGTTATTTCCATTATTTAAGCCACTCTCTGTTAAACTCACATTTTTATTAGGTGCAGTAGCATGAATAGTAATTCCATCCTTGTTAATAAATGTTTTATCTGCACCTGAACCAAAAGTAGTTGAAGTTAATTCATTAAGCTCTTTTGATAACTTAATTTCTAATTTTCCATTGTTAGAATTAACACCAATATTTCTGTCACTAAGTTTTGAATTCTCTGCGCCCCCAACAATCTCTAACTGTTGGTTTAATTTTTTATTAATAACAGTTGTGTCATCACCTTTAAATTTTAAGCCGTCATTTAAAGTTGCAACGGTTTCCTCATTATTATTTCCATTAGTATAAGTAATGCGATTTTTATGAATGCTATTAGTATCTTCAACACCGCCAGCACCACTGCCTACTTTAATTTTTGTGTTTGGAGTGCCCGGTGTTCCAGTTAAACTAATTGAACCATCAGAACCATTGAGTACAACAGATGAGCCATTTTTGCCTTGAACAGTTAATGCGCCGTCATGATTATCATTGCCATTTCCGGCTTTACCTAAAGTAATATTGTGGTTTAAGGCAAAAGTGACATTACCATCATCTTTCGTTTTAGTGATGTGAATGTTGCCATCGTTATTATTTAAACTCACTGTTGCATTAGGCTTGATTACACTTTTTGTATTATCTTGATTATTCGTAAATAATACCCAACCGGCATTTGCAACTTTACTTACTGCATCTAATTGAGAAAAATTAACCGCATCACCTGAATTTGTACCGTTAGCAATATTTTCAATTTTATGCCCACCATTATTTAAACCAGTATCAGTTAAACTAACATTCTTCGTTGGATCTGCATTAATAATTCTAATTCCATCTTTATCAATATTCGTTTTATCATTGCCACTACCAACTTCAATACTTGTCAGATTAGTAAGTGATTTAGCTAATTTAATTTCTAATTTAGTTTTATCTGTACTCGTTCTAACTGCAATATTGTTATCAGATACAGGGCCTTGGGCTCCACCAACGATGTCTAATGTTTGATTTAACTGTTTGGCAATAGGTGATTTGTCATCACCTTGGAATTTCAATCCATCATGCAGGGTTGCTACCTCTTCGACATTGTCATTATTACCATTCGTATAAGTAATACGAGTCTTATTTCCCGTATTATTTACATCAGGTTGACCTTTCGTAACTTTTATCGTTGTTTGAGGTTTTAAACCGTTTGCACCAGCAGTTCCTGTTAATCCAATAGAGCCATCTTTACCATTTAAAACAACTGATGAGCCATCCTTACCAGTGACAGTTAATGAACCATCTTTTCCTGTTTGATCTGCACCATTTTTACCTAAAGTTAAAGTTGTGTTTAAAGCAAAAGTTACATTATTGTCATTCTTAGTTTTAGTAATTTGAATATTCCCATCATCATTATTTAAACTGACAGTAGCATTTGGAGTCACTTTGCTTTCAGAATCAGGTTCTTTATTGACTTGTAATTTCCAACCAGAATTCGCTGTTGCGTTAACAGCATCTAATTGAGACATATTAACTGCGTCATTTGGTGATGTTCCATTAGCAAGGTTTTGTATTTTATTCCCACCATTATCTAAACCATTGTCATTTAATTTGACTGGCGATTTACCATTATTAGTAATTGTAATTCCATCTTTATCAATAACAGTTTTGTCGCTATTATCGCCAAATGTAGCATTGGTAAATTTTGGTGTTAAAGAAGTAGAAACTTTTATTGAATTATTCTCTACAGAAATCTCAATATTTTGTCCTTGTGTAAAATTAGCTATTCTATCATTCGGATTAACATCTTTAATTTTAGTGCCATTTGCTTGTAATTCCCAGCCGGCTGCAATATCTGCTGTATTTTTATCAACTTTGGGTTTCAAAGTATCAATTTCAGCTTTATTACTTTCTACTTGAGGTTTTAAATCAGCAATATCTTGCTTATTTGTTTCCACTTGAGGTTTTAAAGCATCAATTTCATTTTTATTATTTGTAACCTGTGGTTTTAAAGCGTCAATTTCATTTTTATTATTTGTAACTTGTGGTTTTAACGCTGTAATTTCCTTTTCTGTATTTTGAACTCTAGGCTCCAATGCATTTATTCTATTTGTATTACTCTCTACTTTAGGTTCAAGGGCAGCAATTTTATTTTTATTCGCCTGAACTTGTGGATTATTAGTAATAAATGTATTTAAGCTCTCTGAATTTACGCCAACAGTAATTGCTTTTTGATTAGTATCTGCCCCTACGGTAATAATATTCGTGGCATCGTTTGGATTAGAAATAACTTTAACAGAACCACCATTGCTAATTTTAAATGAATTAGCTTGAGTAGCTCCTCCTGTAACAGTAATTAAATTATTAGTGACATCATTAATGACATTTTTAATATTATCTGAAAGATCAATTTTTACTTTTCTATCAGTAATAGTTGTAGTCACATAATTACTACCCCCGACAATATCAAAATGTTTATTTGTTTTATCGATAGAAATGCTTGAAGCTGTTGAACCTACTCCAACAGTAAAGTTCTGCACCGCACTTTTTGCCAGAACTAAAGAATCTTTAACTTCTTTTGCTAAACTAAAAGTAACACTTCCATTTGTAGCTGCCGTTACAATTTCATTAGCAGTACCTTTAAAAGCAGTTTGAGTAGATAATTTATTCTTACCTGTACCTGAATCACCCTTATAGTTAAACTCAACATTATCAACATATTTTTTATTTACTGCATCAGTAGCTTCTGTAGGATCTCCAACATTCATAATACGGTTATTACCCATATTGATATTACTGCTAGGATCAACGGTAAAATTTTTAACTTTTGTGTCACCAGTTGCAGTTAAGTTCTTAACTGTTGTATCTCCAGTCACATTTAAAGTTTCGGCATCTACTTTTTTGAAAGTCACATTGTCTTTAGTCGCAACGGTAATATTTTTATCAGCTTGAGTGATTTTGATATTTTTTCCAGCAGTAACTGTAACTGTGTCACCTAATTTTACTTTTGCAGGATTATTATTACCGCTAACCTCACCACCGGCTGCAGCAGTAGTAATATTCCAGCCTTTATTTACCTCAGTAATTACTGCGTGTAATTGGCTTCCATTAATCGCATCCGTTGAAGTAGAAGAAATACGCCCTGCTCCTACATTAGTGATAGTTCTCTCTTTATTAGTATCACCAATACTGACTGTGCCAATCGGATTATTACCAGCAAACTGGTGGTTGACTCCATTAATTTGGGAATTAGCCGTTGCTACGGCATTATCAGTTTTAGAGTTTGCCCCTAGAGCAACACTATTTTCATGAGTAGCTTGTGCTCCAAAACCTAATGCGGTTGAATTTGCTTGAGATGCCTTCGCTGTTGTACCAATTGCTGTTGTATTCGATTGAGTTGCATTGGTCTCTGAACCAATTGCCACTGCATTATTTTGTGTTGCATTAGTATTAAAACCAATAGCAATTGCTTTTGTAACTGTTGCCTTTGCATTTGTACCAAATGCCATTGCATTTTGTTGAGTAGCTTGAGCATTCGCACCAAATGCCATTGCATTTTGTTTTAAAGCATTTGCTTTTGAGCCAAATGCCATGGCACTACTATTCGTTGCATTTGCTAGGGCACCGAACGCTATTGCATTTTGTTCTGATGCATTTGCTTGTGCACCAAACGCCATTGAATTCTCTTTTAATGCTTTAGCTTCTTCACCAAATGCTATTGCTTTAGCCTCTTTAGCTTTTGCATTTACACCAAACGCCATAGCACCTTTGGCTTTTTTGTTTACATCGGCTTCTCTAACCATGTCCTCAAGATATGTATCTCTTTTTTCAATAAATTCTCCTGTTTCAGCCCCCGATCCTATAGCAAAAGAATTTTCCCCATTTGTTCGTGCTGCAGACCCCATTGCAATAGAGTTATTGCCATTAGTTTGTGTGCGATTTAAGCCATCATATTTAGTCTTTTTTGAATTACTCGCACTAGCTGAAGTTGTAGGGGATACTGAACCAATCGCAATAGATTGATCACCAAAAGCTGTTGCTGAAGCGCCTAATGCAAAACTCGCTGTGCCATTTGCCCAAGACACTGAACCTATTGCTGTAGAATAATCACCTATTGCGGCAGACTGACGCATCATCGATAAAGCATTAAATCCATCAGCTCTTGAAGCAGTTCCTAGTGCTATCGAACCTACATTCCCGGCAAGAGAAAAACTACCTAAAGCCATAGATAGTCCACCTGTAGCTTTACTATAATCACCAATAGCAATACCATTAGATCGTCTATCGGCACGAGAAGCTATTGCCGATGAATATTTACCAATAGCAATACCTGATGATGTTCTAGGGCTATAATTATTACCACCAATAGATATATCTTTATTATCATACGATTTATTGCCTGGGTTTTTATAATCCAATGGATAGGTTCCACCGTCAACAGCTGGGTTTTGTGGTCTTGCATCCGCACTAGCAAAACCTATACGACCATTTTCTACACTATCGATAGCAATATATGCCTGACTAGGCAAAGAAATAGCGAGTAATAACCCCAACAAATTTAATTTGAATACTTTAGAAAGCTTAGAAGTAGATGAGTTACTTGAAGATGAAGATTTAACATAACCTCTTGCAAGTTCAGAGACGACAACAAAAGTGTTTAAAGAATGATTCCAAATCACTTTATAGACTTTATTCATATAAGATTCCTTTTATGTTTGAGCATTGGTACGTTAAGTAATATGAGAAAGAGATAACATACCAATAATTCGAATACGCTTATCTAGAGAGGCTAATTGAAGCATTGTGTAAAAAAATTACGTTAACTAATTCCTTAAAAAATGAAAGATGAGCAAAACTCAGCAAAACACACAAACTTAATTAGGTTAATTTTCTATAAAAAATTTATTCCCCCCAAGGTTAATTTTCAAACAATTTTACACTTTTTTACATTAAAAATCCAGTATTCACAAGCATCTATTCTACTTAATCCATTAAAAATAGATGTTTCAATGTAAATAAAAAAACAACATTTACAACTCTTTTCATTCAAATGAAGTAAGACATATGGAACTAGATTAAGGATAGTCTAACGTCTATCCAATAAAAATAATCAATATAAAAACAATTGGTTATATATCTTTACTTTATAAAACATTATTTACTTTTATTAAAAATAATGTGTTTACCTCTACTTCTCTTAAACCATCTATAACAAAAGAATTGATCTGATATCACTAGTTTGCTTTCACTAAAACTAGTTACCCTATAGCTCCCTAAAATCTTCTTATTTTAGAAAATGTAATGGATTTTTCTAACCAACATTGTCTTATTTTAAAATTCCCTATTTTTTGATTTTTTCATTATTTGCTTGATAGTTTTTTATACTCAATTTTTCGTTTATTTTTGGTAATAAAATGTTATCGTTCCCAAAAATACAAAATATAGCTCTAATAAAAAAGATAATAATAGATTATTAAACCATTAAATAACTATAAAAAACACCATCTTTAGAATTTTAATCTATTGACTGACATTTAAATTTTATTAAAATCTGAAACCTAACATTTATTTAACAAACAAGAAATAACGAAAAAAGGTCGTAAATTATGACAACATCATCTCAAAGTCGTGAAACGTTCTCTGGACGTCGAGCATTTATTTTTGCTGCTATTGGTTCAGCTGTTGGGTTGGGAAATATTTGGCGTTTTCCTTATGTGACTTATGACAATGGGGGCGGGGCATTTATTATCCCTTATTTAATTGCGTTATTAACCGCAGGTATTCCCCTATTATTTTTAGATTATGCAATCGGGCATAAATTTCGAGCTTCGCCACCACTTGCATTTCGTCGCTTAAATCGCCACTTTGAAACCTTTGGCTGGTGGCAAGTAATGATTAACGTAATTATTGGTATTTATTATGCGGTAATTATTGGTTGGGCTGCCTCCTATACTTATTTTTCTCTAAGCAGCACTTGGGGTAATGATCCTGCAAGTTTCTTCTTTAAAGATTATTTGCAAATGGCTGAAGGTGTAACTATCAATTTTGACTTTGTTGCGAGTATTACTGGACCATTAATCGGCGTTTGGGCATTTATTTTGGTGATCTTAGCCTTAGGGGTACAAAAAGGGATTGGTAAATCAGCCAGCTTCTTTATGCCACTTTTAACTGTAATGTTTGCTATTTTAGTTATCACTTCACTCTTTTTACCCGGTGCAAACAAAGGCTTAAATGCATTATTTACTCCAGATTGGTCTAAATTATTAGAACCAACTGTGTGGGTAGCTGCATACGGACAAATTTTCTTTTCTCTATCAATTTGTTTCGGGATTATGATTACTTATTCTTCTTATCTTAAAAAACAAAGTGACTTAACAGGCTCCGGATTAGTAGTTGGCTTTGCAAATAGTAGTTTTGAATTATTAGCAGGTATAGGCGTATTCGCTGCACTTGGTTTTATGGCTACAGCGGGAGGTAAAGAAGTAAGTGAAGTCGCCGCATCAGGAATTGGTTTAGCATTTATTGCATTCCCTGCGATCATTGACCAAGCACCATTTGGCAGCGTGATTGGTGTATTATTCTTTGGTTCATTATTGTTTGCGGGTATTACATCATTAATGTCAATTCTTGAAGTGATTGTATCTGCAGTACAAGATAAGTTGAGAATGCGCCGTTCAATTTCAACTACTATTGTTTGTGTGCCAATGGCGATTGTCTCTATCTTATTATTTGGCACTACAACAGGCTTACCTGTGTTAGATGTATTAGATAAATTTGTAAACAGTTTTGGTATCGTTGCAGTAGGATTGATGGTGATTTATGCAGTATTAATTAATGAATCCTTATCTGGCTTAGCAGCACATATTAACGAAACTTCATCATTTAAAGTGGGGGTAATCTGGCGTGTGTTAATTGGTACTGTCACTTCAACTGTTTTAGTTTATATGTTATTCACTGAAATCAACAAAGTTGTAAACGAAGGTTATGGTGGTTACCCTGCTTGGTTTATTAATAGCTTTGGTTGGGGAATGGCAATTGGTTTAGGTGTAATCGCATTCTTACTTTCACGCTTACCTTGGAAACATATTAACGACTCAAGAGGAGATAAATAATGAGTAATAGCGCAATTATTATGATGGTAGTCGCATTAACAATCATTTGGGGAGGGTTAATCCTCTCTGTATTAAGACTACCAAAAGAATAAAAAATCGACCGCACTTTTATCAGCACCGTTATTATGGTGCTGATTTTTTATCGCACAATTCTATCTTTACATTACTGACAATTTTATTGTTATTTTTTAATATCAAAGAGTTAAATCAGAACAATAGATAAACAAATGAGAAATATTGTCATTTCTCTAGCTTATAATTTTAGACTTCGGTAGAATAGCCAACATCTATTAATTTTACCTAAAGCGCGGTTTATTTTTTAGCATAATCAACTTATGGAGAGCATACTATGGCTTATACTACTTTCTCACAAAATAAAAATGATCAATTAAAAGAACCTATGTTCTTTGGTCAAAATGTGAACGTAGCCCGTTATGACCAACAGAAATATGAGACATTTGAAAAACTCATTGAAAAGCAATTGTCATTTTTCTGGCGTCCTGAAGAAGTCGATGTATCGCAAGATCGCATTGACTACCAAGCATTACCAGAACACGAAAAACATATTTTTATCAGTAACTTAAAATATCAAACGTTATTAGACTCAATTCAAGGTCGTAGCCCAAACGTAGCATTATTGCCTTTAGTATCCATTCCTGAATTAGAAACTTGGATCGAAACTTGGACATTCTCTGAAACTATCCACTCAAGATCATATACACACATTATTCGTAATATCGTAAACGATCCTTCTGTCGTTTTTGATGATATTGTCACAAACGAAGAAATTATCAAACGCGCAAAAGATATTTCGTGCTATTACGATGATTTAATTCGTGATACACAGCTTTACACCCTTTATGGTGAAGGCACTTACAATGTAGATGGGCAAGAGTGCACAGTAACTTTACGTAACTTAAAACGCCAGCTTTATCTTTGCTTAATGAGTGTAAATGCACTTGAAGCTATTCGTTTCTATGTGTCATTTGCTTGCTCTTTTGCTTTTGCAGAACGAAAATTAATGGAAGGTAATGCGAAAATCATTAAATTTATCGCACGTGATGAAGCGTTACATTTAACCGGTACACAACACATTCTTAACATTATGGCATCAGGTCAAGATGATCCGGAAATGGCAGAAATTGTGGAAGAATGCAAACAAGAAGCTTATGACTTATTCGTTGCAGCAGCGGAACAAGAAAAAGAATGGGCATCTTATCTATTCAAAGATGGCTCAATGATTGGCTTAAATCGTGATATTCTAGTCCAATATGTGGAATATATCACCAATATTCGTATGCAAGCTGTTGGCTTACCATTGCCTTTCCAAGCGCGTTCAAACCCAATTCCTTGGATCAATGCATGGTTAGTATCAGATAACGTACAAGTTGCGCCACAAGAAGTTGAAGTGAGTTCATACCTTGTTGGACAAATTGACTCTAAAGTAGATACAAAAGATTTCGGTGATTTTGATCTCTAAAATTTGCTAAAAATGGACCGCACTTTTATCTGAAATTAAAGTGCGGTCTTTGTTTATGTAGATATTATAATATGAAACAAGTTTACGTCATTCACGGGTATATCGAAAATAAAAAATCTTTCTTAGAGTTATTTAATCAAGTCCTTTGTAATTGCTGCGTTGGATGATCACATTATTCCACATCAATATAGCGATATTTTAGCAAAGGATTTACAAGCGGATTATATTCGTTTACAACAAGGTGGCCATTTTCTGGCCCATGAAGGTTGGCTCGAATTTCCTTTAGTATTAGAAAAAATAAAAAGTTACTTTAAACACGAATGAAGATTCATTTAATTCATAGTCAAATTACATTAGAACATAACAATAAAACATCATTACTTTCTCACTTAGAAAACAATGGCATTTTTCACGAGTATCAATGTCGTTCAGGCTATTGCGGTTCTTGCCGTGTAAGAATAAGAAAAGGCAAGGTATCCTATAAAGAGCTCCCTCTTGCCTTTGTTCAGCCTAACGAGATTCTACTCTGTTGCTGTCACGTTGAAGAAGATTTAGAAATTGAGATGTAACTATCTTTTCAACTTCCCACTAGCTGTTTTAGGACCTAAAAATCACTCTATTATTTTCAAAAAATACAAATAATTACTATGTTGTTAAACAGACAATATGATAGTTCCTATTAGTCAGTGAGCTTACTACTTGTGCAACTAGTAAACCAATTATATAGTGGAGCTGTAATCACCTGACAAGGTACTATAGATGTAACCTTATTCTGCTATAGATCAATACATAATTGCATCCCTGAAAAAATTTGATGAATTTTTTGTGGATATAATGCCTGAATGCCATTGTCTATATGAACACAACTCTTTTTAAGCACATTGTCAAACAAAGCAACTAGTTTGCTTTAAATGTAGCGCCAAAATTATTCTAATTAATAAGGGTTGGATTAGTAAAATACTAAGCAATATATAATACGATTGAATAAGAAGAGCTGATATTCAGCGGAGTAAAAATCTGAACCGATGCATAGAAAGAAAAAGCAAATAAGATCTGTGGTTCACACTCTTATTTGCTTTTATTTAATTTTAACTTTGATTATAAAACTTTATTTAATTTGGCAGGAATTCCTTGCCTTACCGCTGAACCACATACCCAATCTACCCAAGGCGATACAATTTCTTTTGTTATATCTAATATGCCTAAATCGTTGATATTTATTCCACGTTTTATTTGTGAATTACCAGAGATCTCTATACCGTCAATGACATAGCTGGTAGCCCCTAACTGTTTGTGTCCATAACCATGCTCAATAGCAATTGTCCCTTTCATTACGCCGTCCATCACAACAATTTGCACATTTTGTTGACCACCCGGTGTCATTAATGAAACTAAATCGCCATGTTTTAAACCTTGTTCTGTGGCATCTTGTTGGTTCATTGCTACAAGTCCTTCTGGTTTAATAGAGTGTAAACGCAATAAGGGCCCAGTAATACTACTCATTAAATTTGATTTAAATGAAATCAATTTAAAAGGCCATTCTTTGCTTGGATAATGGCTTTCGAGTGTTGAATTATCCGCAAACTGCGGTAAAAAATATTTTGGACAGCCATGATAGTGCTTACCGGTTTGAGAATGTTTGGCTTTTGCGACAGTTTCATTCCAAATTTGTAAACAGTTTTTCCAACGTGCTTGCATATTATCTTCTTGCCACGCACTTTTATGCGGTGCAAAACGTCCACCTTTACAATACACATTTGCTACTTTCAACACTTCTTCTGGTTTCAATGTTTGTTCTAATTTCGGTATTAAACGTTGCACACCTGTCAATAATAGATCTTCTATTGAAGCATCTTTTACTGGTTCCTTACCGTCATAGGCAATATTGGCGGCCGCACGTAAGAAGAAATCTTCAGTACAATTTAATGGATAGCTGTTTTGTTGTTTATCCATAATAGCGTTGTCACCAAAACCCGGTAAGTTCATTGCTTTAGCCACTGCAATGATAAAACTTTCCATACAAACCACGTCACCATTGGCTGTACGCGCATTTTTCGACTGAATCACTGGCCAACGTGCAGTGCTAGCTTTTGTTGGTACACCTGCCCAAGGGGTGCTAAATCCCCAACTTTCAAAGTTGTGCGTATCAGGCACAATGTAATCCGCTAATGCAGTGGTTTCATTCATAAATGCATCGACTGCAATAAATAACGGTAAAATTTTTGGATCACGCAACTTCGTATCTGTGATGTGATGAATCCCCGTCATTCCGTAAATCGGGTTGCTCATATGGCTAATCCACGCTTTCAGTGAGTAAGGATAACCTTGCAAAGCTGAGGTGATCATTTCTGACATTTGTCCACCGACAAATGGATACCACGATGCTTTCGCAGGATAAGGTGACACACCTTGTTCTACTTTGCGTTTAAACTCGCTTGAATTCTCATAAGCTTTTTTACTGCGTGCAAGATTAGTGCCTTTTGGTTTCACCATATTCGGGAAATTGGCTAAGTCATAACGTGGACCACCACCAAAATCCTTGAATTTTCCGCCCGACATACTCATACCGCCTTTTTTATTCATATTACCTACCATTGCGTTAAGTAATAGAATCGCCCAAGCTGTATAGAATCCTGTACCGTGCATTGTGCCACCGTGTGTTATTGCGGCAGCACGATGTCCGTGTGAAGTGAACTCTTTTGCAAGCTGGATTATAGTGTCTGTCGGCACGCCACAATGGGCTGAATATTCTTCAAGGCTATGTTCAAAACAAGACTCTTTAAATAATTGCATCGCAGATTTTGCTAATACTTGAGAGCCATCTTTTAAGGTGACAAAATCTTCTACGAAAATGACCGCACTTTCACAATCTTTTGCTGCAATAAATTCACCAGTCAATTGATCTTTCACGATAATATCACCATCAGTGTTTTTTTCAGGCACTGGCATTTCTAGCAAATCATGTAATCGAATCGCTTGTCCATAACGTTTATGGGCAGGATCTGCAATAAATAAATGGGTAGCATTGCAGAAACTAACCCCGTTAGCTTTTTGCATTGCATCTTCACTTGGAATAGCTAAATATGCTGCGTTATAACGTTCATTTTCAATAATCCAACGCAACATCGCTAGAGAGAGCGATAAATCAGTACCCGGCATAATTGGTACCCAGCGATTTTGTTTAACCGCTCGGCTATTTGTTAACTCTAAACGTGGTGCAACAACTACATAATCAAAATGATCTTCTGTACGTTGTTTTGCTAATTGGCGTGCTTGACGTTTGAATGGGTTACCCGCTTGTGCTGGTGATGTTCCCATAAAGAGAATAAACTCAGCGTGATCCCAATCGGGTTTTGCGTGTGAGTTATTGGCTAAATCATTCATAAATGCGCCAGAACCTGCACGATAAGACAAGCCACAAAATGATCCATGTGAAGCAAAATTGATCGTCCCAAAACTGTTATTGGCAAAACGTTTTAATAATGGCTGACGCCCCTCAGGGCCAGCAAAAGTCACCATAAGTTGATTAACTTTTGCACCAAAATCTAGGTTTTCGCTATCGACTGGCGTTTTTAAATCACGAATCGCTTTTAAGCCATCAACGTGCCCTTCACCAAATAAATCACCGCCATTTACTACTTCATCAACGAGTTGTTCAAAGCTAATGGTTTTCCATTTACCTTCGCCACGTTTGCCCACACGTTTTAAGGGTTGAATAATACGATATGGGCTATTAATCCCTTCAAGGAAGGCTGTGCCCCTTGCACAAGCCGTTGAGCGATTTTCTAAACCGTTTTCCCCTGTTACACTTAATTCTGCTTCTTTAATAGATTGGTTAAAATCAAGGTATTTATCGGCAGATAATGGATGATAAGGGTTGCCGTTGATGCGTATCACTTGATTTGTTTCTAAATCCACCCTTGCACGCAAACCACATAATGTCCAGCAGCCCATACATTGTGTATTGCACACCACTTGTTTACCGCTGCTAATCAATTGCCCATTTTGCACTTGATACTCAGGTAATAAAGAATTACCGTTAATTTTATCTGCGGTATGCTCACCAGAAGTGCCCTCAATGATCCCAGTTGCAATTTCTTTTACTTTCGGTGAATAACCCGCTATAAACGCGCTTGCGGTGCCGAGTGCTAAGCCGCCTTTTAATAAATTACGTCTTTGATTATTCATTTTCGCCTCCAGTAAAACCTTTTTGTAATAATGCGGCACTAAATAGCCACCACAGCAAAATGCCAATACAGATCCACAAACTAAATACGGATAAAATTCCTATCGCACCATCAATATGCCAACCAAGCTGATATGGGTTCATCAATGCGTTATATTTCGCCACACTTTGTACTTGGATTAATAAGATCCAGCGTACTAACCAAGTCAAACAAAGTGCGACCACTACTGTCGCTAAGTTATATAACATTGAATGTGGTAAATAAACCAACACAAACAATGCCACTAAGCAAGCAATCGCCAATAATGGTAAATTGCTGAAATACCATAATTGCGTCAACTGAAGTGCGGTCTGTTCTGACGAAAAATAAAAAGTAAGTAAAGTGACACACAAAGCAACCAAACTCAGTGCAGTAAAATGCGAGAAATAAGTTGGATTGTTTTGTTGTGCAAAAAGCGTACTAAAAAAACGACATAATAAAAATGCACTAGGTAATGCGCTGAATAAAATTAACGGCATTAAACTATAGTGATGCCATAAAGGACGTGCCTCAACCACGTACACTTCCATCGTGGTATAAACCAAAATCAATAATGACATTACGAAAGCAAATAAACGGAAAACTGTTGTCCAACGTGTAATATTCAAATTGCCCCAATAAAGCAAATGTAAGAATTTCGGTAGGCTATTTTGTGGCACAACTTGGCGCAGTAAACATAAGAAATATCCTGCAACAGCCACAGTAAATAATGGTAGGAAAATTGCCCCCCACGCCATCCACGACCAAGGTGTTAAATTCAAATAGAAGTTTGTAATTCGGCTAGGTTGGTGTAAGTCTGCTGTCAATGCGATAGGTGCAACAATAGAACAAGTTAACGCAATCACAATAGCGATAAATTCTGTGCGTAAGTTTTTCTCTTTATAATTGGCTAATAAACCGACAAATACCGAAGAGAAAGATAAGCCGATGAAGAAGAAATAACTGACTGCCCAAGGTAACCAAGCGATTGCTTGTGGCTCAACCACGATTTCACGAATCATCATAATCTAGCCTCCTGACCTTGCCATAACATTGGTTGCCCTTTGACTTGATCCACAAATGCATCATCTAATCCTAAATAAAAGACATGAGGAATAGTACCGGCATCTGGTTTTAACACTTTCAATTCTGCTTTGTGTGCTGCCACCATTTTGCTAATCGTACTATTTGGATCTTTTAAATCACCAATAATACGCGCCCCACCCACACAGCTTTCGACACAAGCAGGTAATAACCCAGCTTCTAAACGGTGTGTACAGAATGTACATTTATCCGCAGTTTTGGTTTCCTCATTGATAAAGCGGGCATCATAAGGACAAGCTTGCACACAATAAGCACATCCAATACAGCGTTCATTATTAATCACTACAATGCCATCTTTACGTTGATATGTCGCTTGCACAGGACAAACAGGTACACAAGGCGGATTATCACAGTGGTTACATAAACGTGGCAATAACACGTTATTCACTACTTGTTTTTCATCTGTCACTTCATATTGACGAACAGTTGTTCTAAATTCACCAATCGGCGTAGCATTTTCAATACCACAGCTGATTGTGCAAGATTGACAACCAATACAACGACGTAAATCTACCAACATTGCATAGCGATGCTCATCACTCCCATCTCGTCTCACTGGTTGAAACTGACTTTCCGCTTGACTCAATGGAATAAACGCTTGCCCCACACTTAACACAGATAATTTTTTCAAAAAAATGCGCTTACTCATTTTCATAGTTGCATTCCCTTTCGTGATTATGACTAACTCAATTGAGTTATGACTTTTTTTAGCGTATTGTTAATGCTGCTCAAATAAAAAACCATTGTGGTTTTCCACATAAAATGTGAGTGAATTTGATTTCAATCAAGAAAAGGAATGAAAGGTGAAAAAGTGCGGTCAATTTTTTAAAATTTCTCTGCTACTGATAGGCTTATTGCCCGCTCTAGCCCAAGCACAACAATGGAAAATTGGCATTTTGGCACAACGTGGTATCGCACATACCCACGCCACTTGGCAACCTTGGATTGACTGGCTTAATCAACAATTTCAAGCACAGCATCAATTTAGCTTAGTCACACTAGATCTCAATGAATTAGCAGAAGAACAGGCACAAGGAGTGGATTTTCTACTCACTAATCAAGCACAATTCTTTTATCTGAATAATAATGATGTTCGTTGGCTCGTTACATTAAGCTCTCCACGCCAAAGTCATCAATCTACAATGGGACGTATTGGCAGTGCTATTTTAGTCCGTCAAGAAAGCCCTTTTTATCAATTAACGGATTTAAGAAACAAAACTATCAGTGCAGTAGGAGATAATGCCTTTGGTGGTTTTTTGCTCGGTTATAATGAATTATATCGATATGGATTAATTGAAAATAAGGATTTCAAACTCAAATTTACAGGTTTTCCTGTTGATAACACATTGTTATTACTGCAAGAAAAGAAAGTTGATGCTGCCATTGTGCCTGTTTGTATTTTGGAAGATTTAGCCAAAGAGGGCATTGTGAAGCAAAACGACTTCCGCCTACTCGCCGGCAAAGAAAATCCGATCGGTTGCTTAGCCAGCACAGAATTATTGCCTAATTGGTCACTTGCTGCATTACCACAAGTGCCTGTTGAACTTGCCTCAAAGTTGGTCACTTTATTATTGAGTGAAATTCCACCGCACTTACCACAATGGACACCACCTTATTCCACCACTCAAGCAGACAATATTTTGCGTAGTATCTATAAACATCCAAAACAAAATTTATGGGACAGCACGAAATATTGGTTTCAACAATATCGCAGTTGGATTATTGTCATTGGCTTATTATTGCTATTGAACTATCTGTGGATAAGTTTTCAGGTTCATCGTAAAAGTAAAGCGTTAGAAAAAGCCTATCAAGAAATGCGACAATATGAACGACAATTAGCACAAGCCGATCGCTTAAGCATTTTGGGAGAAATGAGCACAGGTATTGCGCACGAAATTAACCAACCACTTTCGGCAATTCGAATGTATGTTGAAGGGGTTAAATACCAACTCAATCAAGCAGGGACTGAGCAAAATACTATTGCAATTTTAGATAAAATTTTGCTACAAGTGGATCGTAGTACGGAAATCATCCGCAATTTAATGAACTGGGCAAAAGGGAAAAGTGATGATAAAACAGAATCTGTTGAATTGTATAAACTGTTACAACGCATTATTAAGTTTATCTCTTTGCAATATCATAATCAGCCAACGATTATACTCAATTGCCCAACGTCACTTAAACTGGAACTCAAAACTACTATTTTAGAGCAAGTGATTTGTAATTGTTTGCTGAATGCCTCACAAGCTAAAGCCACTCAAATTCAAATCGATGTTAAAGAAACAGAAAATAATACTTATATTCATTTATTAGATAACGGAACAGGCTTTAAGCCCACTGAACTAGACTTTCCTTTTGTCCCATTTCGCACCAGTAAAACTAACGGGTTAGGCTTAGGGTTAGTATTATGTCAGCGCTTAATTCGTTCTATTGAAGGTGAAATCACTTTACAAAATCGCACAGGTCAACAAGGTGCAGAAGTGATTTTAACCTTGCCAAATAATAAGGGGGAAATATGTTAATTCATCTGGTTGATGATGATTTAACTGTATTAGACGCAGCTTGTTTTTTGCTAGAACAAGCAGGCTATCAAGTCAAAACATGGCCAAATAGTCAGGAATTTGTCGATAACGTGCCATTATTTGAACCAAGTATTGTGTTACTTGATATGAAAATGCCATTAATGGACGGACATCAAGTTCATCAATTTTTGCGTCAAAAAAACAGTACACTTGCGGTTATTATTATGACTGCGCATGGCGATGTACCAATGGCTGTGCAAGAATTGAAACAAGGTGCGGTAGATTTTTTACAAAAACCCGTGCAATTCAGCCAATTGCAATCTGTATTGAAATTAGCTGAAGAAAAAACCCATACTAGCTATGAACGCTATAAAATTCAAAGCTGCTATGAACAATTGAGCAAAAAAGAATTAGAGATTTTAGAATTATTAATTCAAGGCTATATCAATCGACAAATTGCTGAAACCTTGAATATTTCAGTGCGAACAGTTGAGGTTCATCGATCTCATATTATGGAAAAAATGCAAGCACAAACTATTGCAGAATTGATTTATAAAACAGCTCAATTATAAAAAAGATAAAAAATAAGGCAGTATCTACTGCCTTATTTATTACATTAGAGATTATTTAAATCCAACACATCTGTCATATCAAATAGCCCGCTTTGCTTATCAGCTACCCATTTTGCTGCACGCACCGCACCTTTTGCAAAGGTCATACGACTTGTGGCTTTATGTGCAATTTCTACACGCTCGCCAATATCCGCAAACCACACACTATGCTCACCTACCACATCACTTGCACGAATCGTAGAGAAACCAATTTCATCACGTTTACGCTCGCCTGTAATCCCTTCACGTGCAAATACACCGTGTGTTTTTAAATCACGGCCTAAAGTTTTCGCAATATGTTCACCCATTGATAATGCGGTGCCAGATGGTGCATCGACTTTGTGACGATGGTGAGCCTCAATGATTTCAATATCACAATAATCGCCCATTACTTTGGCAGCTTTTTCTAGTAATTTGAAGACTAAATTCACGCCCACACTATAATTTGATGCAAATACAATACCAATTTTGTCTGAAGCTTGTTTAATTTTTGTTTTACCTTCATCATCAAAACCCGTTGTACCAATAACCATTGCTTTTTGGTGAGCAACACAAAATGCTAAATGCGCAAGTGTACCTTCTGGACGAGTAAAGTCGATCAGCAAATCAAATTGATCTTTTTGGCTAGCTAAATCATCTGTGACTTTCACACCAATTGTTCCAATACCCGCTAATTCACCCGCATCTGTACCAACTAAGCTCGAACCTTGACGCTCAAAAGCCGCACCTAAACTCACGCCTTCCGCTTCTGTTACCGCTTGAATAAGTTGACGCCCCATTCTGCCACCAGCGCCGACTACTGCAATTCTTAATGTCATATATTATCCCCTCTACATTAGATGATGTGTTTCATTTCAAGGATTCCACTATACACCAAATAGCAACCAAACAGCAGAAAAATCACACCCGAGAAATTATCAATGTATCGGCTATATTGGCTGTAAAAATGTTTTGCTATTGGACGCGAAAATAACACTGAAATCACATAAAAATACAAAAATGTTTCGACCACAATCACGAAAAGTGCGGTTAAAATTTGCCAAGTTTCTGTTAAATTGACGAGAACTAATGACATCACACTGGCGAAATAAATGATCGCTTTAGCATTGGATAAATTGACCATAAGCCCTTTTAAGATCTCTTTTCTAATCGAAGTCATCTGATTAAGGGCTTGTTCGCTCATTTCTTCAAACACCACATTGTCGCGGCTTTTTAGCATCAGTAGCCCTAAATAGGCTAAATAGCCACCACCTAAACACATAATCACGCCGTGTAACATTGGGATTGTGGTAAATAAAATCGCCAAGCCAAGAATAGAGGCTAATGCCCAAAATAACACGCCTAATGTAATGCCGGTAACGCCACATATTGCATTACGGCGAGAATTGCTAGCCGCTAATCGACTGACATAAAGGAAATCAGGACCCGGTGTAATCAAACCAAAAAAATGCACAATCATTAAATTCAGCATTGTGATTTTTATCCATTAAAGAAAATATTGAAGAGCAACTAAAACAAGAATCGCATAAATAGCAGCAAGGACATCATCTAGCATAATGCCAAAGCCACTTTCAATCTTATGATCGAAATAGCGAATAGGAAAAGGTTTTAAAATATCGAAAAATCGGAACGCTAAAAATGCGCCCACACACCAGAATAAAGATAATTCAGGCAATGCAAGCAACACCAGAAAAACACCAACAATTTCGTCCCACACAATCGCACCGTGATCGTGCACGCCCATATCATCTGCAGTTTTTTGACAAAGATAACAACCTAGCGCAAAACAAAGTGCGGTCAAAATAAAGAAAATTATTGGGCTTAAATATTGTAACAATAGCCAGCCTAACACCAACCCAACAAGACTTCCCCACGTACCCGGTGCAGATCGCATTAACCCTGAACCAAAGCCAAGTGCTAAAAAATGAACTAGGTTTGTTAAGCTAACACGTTGAAGTGGGGAATCTTTCATTGCGTAAATCCTATTTAATTTTTATTTGAAGTGATCGAAGCCTGGCTTAATATCAAGCTCAACAGGCTCACCATTTCGTTCAAATTTAATCCGTTTTTTATTATTTGGGCTAATTGCGCGAACCTGT
The DNA here is from genome assembly GCF_900186835.1 of Pasteurella dagmatis. NCBI lineage: Bacteria > Pseudomonadati > Pseudomonadota > Gammaproteobacteria > Pasteurellales > Pasteurellaceae > Pasteurella > Pasteurella dagmatis. The sequence goes on along the minus strand of NZ_LT906448.1, from coordinate 630,243 downwards.
CCCACACAAGTGTATTGGACTCCAATATACGCCAAAGCACGTTCTAATTTTGCACGATTATTATCCGGCACAGTAAAACAAAGTTCGTAGTCTTCACCACCTGTTAACGCCAACACTTCCGCTTTTTCTCGCCCTACAGTTTCAATTAACTGTTCAGATAAAGGTAATTTACCGATATCAATCAATGCACCGCATTGGCTACGCGATAAGATATGTCCTAGATCAGCAACAAAACCGTCCGAAATATCAATCGCCGCATTTGCTAAAGCAGAAACTGAAAGCTCTAAACCGAGCAATACACGAGGGGTTGGACGTAAGTGACGTTTGATCAAATATTCTTGAGCAGAATTGACCGCACTTTCTCCCTTTAAAACAAACTGAAGACCCGCAGCACTGTCACCTAACGTGCCAGAAACATACACCCAATCCCCCACTTTGGCACTATGACGGCAAAGTGCTTTCCCTTTTGGAATAATACCTTGTGCAGTAATTGTGATTGAGAGTGGTCCTTTAGTGGTATCTCCACCAATCAAATCTACATTATAGTGATCCAAAATATCAAAAAAACTTTCGCTAAATTCACTTAGCCATTGCTCATTAATTTCAGGTAGGGTCAATGCAAGAGAAACCCAAGCAGGCTCTGCTCCCATTGCGGCAAGATCACTTAGGTTAGTCGCAACGGATTTATAAGCTAAATCCGCTGGACGAATATTTGGTAGGAAGTGCGTATTTTCCACCATTGTATCTGTGGTAACCACAAGGCGTTGATTTTGCTTTAATTCTGTTATCGCACAATCATCACCAATAGATACAATGACATCTTTACGCGGAGTTCGCTTTGAGGCTGTAAAATAACGTTGAATTATATCAAATTCGCCATTACTCATTAAGTACCTCTAAACCAATTATTTACGAGATAATGCTGGTGCAACTTTGTCTAGTACACCATTCACATATTTGTGGCTATCATCTGCGCCAAATACTTTTGTAACTTCGATTGCTTCGTTAATCACAACTTTGTACGGAACATCAAGCTCAAATTTTAATTCATAAACAGCAAGGCGTAAGATCGCTTTTTCAATTGGATCGACTTCATTTACATCACGATCTAAATAAGGTGCCATAATAACATCAACTGTTTCTACATTTTCAACAGTTTGACGGAATAACTTACGGAAATAAGGAACATCAACACCTTTTAAATCTTGTTCAGCAACAAACTCAAGCTCAATTTCTGCCGGTGAATTTTGCGATACATACCAAGAATATAACGCTTGAACTGCACACTCTCTCGCACGACGACGTGGAGATACTTTCTTCTCGACTATTTCTTCTACCATCTGAATTACGCTGCATCAATTTGAGCTAATAAATTTACCATTTCTAAAGCGACTAAAGCAGCTTCCGCACCTTTATTACCTGCTTTAGTGCCAGCACGTTCAATCGCTTGTTCGATGTTTTCGGTGGTTAATACACCAAATGCTACTGGAATTTCAGCGTTCATTGCAACTTGACCTAAACCACTACTTGCTTCACCCGCAACATATTCAAAATGAGCGGTACCACCACGAATCACTGTACCTAATGCCACGATTGCATCATACTTTTTAGTTTCCGCTAAGTGGCGTGCAACTAATGGTAATTCATATGCACCTGGCGCACGTACTAAAGTGATATTTTCATCTTTTATTTGACCAATGCGTTTTAACGCATCTAACGCACCTTCTAATAAACTTTCATTGATAAAGCTATTAAAGCGGGCAATTACTACTGCAATTTTTGCATTTGGGGCTGCAACAGCACCTTCTAATACGTTCATATTATTTCCTAATCTAAATAAAATAGTAATGGATAAAATCGGTTGCGAATTTTAACACAATTTTTTCATTCAATCAGTAGTTATGTTTATGATCTGTTGTGAACATAATAATACAGAGTGTAAAAAAAAAATAACAACTGTAATAAAATGATTACATTTTATTTTTTTTCAGTTAAAATGCTGACCTTACTTGTTATTTTTACTCGAGAGATATCTATGAAAAATAAAACCTTCGGCAGTGCATTATTAGTTGCTGGTACCACTATTGGTGCTGGTATGTTAGCAATGCCCCTTACTTCCGCAGAAATGGGGTTCACTTATACCCTAATTCTTCTCTTTATCCTATGGGGACTCCTTTCTTATAGTGCATTGCTATTTGTTGAAGTCTATCAAAAAGCAGAAACTAAAAATGCAGGAATCGCAACTCTAGCTGAACAATATTTTGGTCTGCCTGGACGTATTTTAGCGACATTTTCCCTAGTAATTTTTATGTATGCAATTCTTTCAGCATACGTCACAGGCGGTGGTTCATTATTATCTAGTATCCTGCCTTTCTTAGGGGAATATGCAACTCAAATTTCTATTGTACTTTTCACTCTTGTCTTAGGTATATTTATTGTGATCAGTACAAGTGCAGTTGACCTATTGACTCGATTCTTATTCATCATCAAATTAATTGCATTTTTATTTGTATTGTTGATGATGCTACCTTTGGTAAAAAGTGAAAACTTGATGGCAATGCCATTAAAAGACTTTTTGATTATTTCAGCAAGCCCTGTATTTTTTACATCATTTGGTTTCCATGTGATTATTCCAAGTATTAATAGCTATTTGGATGGCGATATTCGCCGTTTACGTATTGCAATTATTACTGGTACAGCAATTCCATTAGTCGCTTATATTATTTGGCAGATGGCAACACACGGTGTGTTCCCACAAACTCAATTTGTGGAAATCATTAATTCTGATCCAACGCTTAACGGATTAATTACCGCCACACACCAAGCAACAGACAGTTCTGTCATTAGTATTGCAATGCGTTTATTCTTTACACTTGCATTAATTACTTCATTCTTAGGCGTAGCATTATCATTATTTGACTGCCTATATGACTTATTAAAACGCGTGAAAATTAAAGCAAATCGCATATCTTTAGGTGTCTTAACATTCTTACCTCCACTCGTTTTTGCGTTATTCTATCCCGAAGGTTTCGTAATGGCGTTAGGATATGCAGGTCAAATGTTCACATTCTATGGTCTTGTTTTACCTGTTGGTATGGCGTGGCGTGCAAGAAAAATTTATCCAGATTTACCATACCGTGTCATTGGTGGTAGTATCACATTATTAGGTGCATTAATTCTCGGTTTATTGATTATGAATGTACCATTCTTAATCAAAGCGGGTTATTTGCCTACAGTGATTGGGTAATTATTTTTTAAATAAAAAGGCTTATATAAAATGTATAAGCCTTTTTTAGTCATAGAAAAGCCACCAATAATGGTGGCAAAATTTCAAAATCCTTTTGAAGACGGCAAAACTCATTGTTGCTTTACTTGAGAAAATCAGAAAAGTACTTTGAGTTAAATATGAATCGTTATATGTTTCGAGGTGATTGTCTCAACATCACCTCATATAAAATTATGCCATTTTTTTGACGGCTTCATCTGTTGTCCATAAATCATTTGCGATAATACGGAAGTTAGTTAAAGCAGCAAGATATCCATCCCCTTCTGGTAAACGAGGTCCGGCGGTTGCATCTTTAACCACAGTAACTTCAAAACCCTGCTCAATGAGCTCTCTTAAGTGAGACTCAATACATAGATTTGCAGACATACCCGCAAGTATAACTTGGTCCACTTTAAGCTTTCTTAACTGTAAAACAACATCATTCGTTTCTGGACCAAATACTTTATGTGGCGATGCAATAACTGTCTTACCATCAAAAATATAAGGTTTGTATTCAGGCATAAAATCAGCACCTGAGCCTTCAAACCCTTCCATACTGTAAGCACTCTTACGAGAGAACATACCTACATCGTGCATAAAATGCTCACCCGGACCACCAAATTCCCACTTATGATCCGCTGGATAATAATAATGAGGAGAAACAATAACAGGCATATCCACTGCCTTAGCTGCTTTAAATAAGCGTTCAATGTTTTCAACAGTGTTATTTTCAGTAACACTTTCCCCAACTACACCCCAGGTAACACCTTGAGGACTTAAGAAATCAATTTGTGGATCAACAACTACTAATGCAACACGTTTTTTATCAATTTGCATTCCTTTTCTTTGCATTCCATACTGTTTTGGCTCATCATAAGCACTATTCTTCCCTTTATTTTCTTTCGCATTTGCAGTACTCGATATCCCCATTGCACCTAAAACAGTGGCCGCCATTGCAACACGCGATCCTTTGTCTAATGCATTACGACGTTCTGTATCAATCTGTTCATTCATTACTTTATCTGTCATAATTATACTCCTAATAAATTTTTTGCTATGCGTCGATATCCGACAGCGCTATATTACTCAAACCCAAATTCCTTGTTTTAACCCAAAATCCAAAATTATTAACAGAGAATCCAAATGGACGCATTAAGTCAGTTATTTCATTATTTTCCTTTTCGTACAGATCTCTTCTTTATCGGTAAACTCTGTCAAATCGCAAAGTTTCAAGAAGAAAACAAAGGCTATCTACATTTTATTCGCCAAGGGAGTTTCTTATTACAGATTCATAATCATCCGCCCAAACGAATTGATAAACCTTGCATTATTCTTTCTGCCTCTAACACATTGCATAATATCCATCCACTAAGTGATGAGTTGGATATTTTCTGTATTAGTTTTGATTTTGGTAGTGGTGTCCTAAATCCAATTACAAATACAATTAAAGATACTGTGATATTAGATATTAGTGAGCAACCCGATTTAGCTGTCATTGCTTCACAAATTTTTCAAGAAAGTGAATCTCAAGAATATGGTTTTCAAGCCATTATTCATCACTTATCAGCTTATCTCACACTACAAGTCATCCGATGCTGTTTGAAACAAAACCATTTTAAGACGGGTTTACTAAAAGGATTGACTGATAAATATCTTGCTCCAGTGCTACTTGATATGCACCAGCGACCTGAATATAACTGGAAATTAGATGAATTAGCGACCAAAGCAGCGATGTCGCGTTCTAAATTTGCGGTTTATTTCAAAAATATTTTAGGTATATCACCAATGGAATATTTAACCCATTGGAGAATCACATTAGCGCAAACATTACTATTAAAAGGAAAATCCCTTACGCAAGTTGCTGATGATGTGGGCTATAGCCATAATGCAGCACTGACCAGAGCCTTTTTACGGATTGTCGGTAAATCCCCTACAGATTGGTTGAAGCTAAATAAAAAAGAGACAAAATAAAATGCCTTTTAATTCAATAAATAACAAAAATGGGAGATAATGCATATTCCTCCCATTCTTTGGCACATTAAGTGCGGTCAAAAATTTCATTTTTTATTCATAGCGTTTAGTCTGACTTTGTACATCTAAATTTCTTAACCAATCCAATTTCTCTTTGATCTTAATTTCCATTCCCCTACTGCTTGGGAAATAATATTGTGTCTCTTTAAGTGGCTCAGGGAAATAACTCTCCCCTGCCGCATAAGCATTTTCTTCATCGTGAGCATAACGATATTCAGCACCATAGCCCAATGTTTTCATTAATTTGCTTGGTGCATTGCGTAAATGTTCTGGCACATCATAATCTGGGGCTTCTTGAGCGTGTTTTTTCGCCTGTTTAAATGCGTTATAAACAGCATTGCTTTTCGGAGCAACCGCCAGATAAACAATCGCTTGTGCAATCGCTCTTTCACCTTCAGATGCACCCACTCGAGTAAAACAATCCCAAGCAGCTAATGCGACCTGCATTGCTCGTGGATCTGCGTTCCCCACATCTTCAGAAGCAATAGCTAACAAACGTCTTGCCACATAAAGAGGATCGCCACCCGCTGTGATAATTCTTGCATACCAATACAAAGCCGCATCTGGCGCAGAACCTCGTACCGATTTATGCAATGCAGAAATCAGATCATAAAAACGATCACCTTGTTTATCAAAACGGGCCTGTCTTTCCCCTAACACTTCTTTTAATAAAGTGCGGTTCAAAATTTTACCGTTTTCATGTTCTTCTGCCATATCGCTCATTAGCTCTAAACAGTTTAAGGCTAAACGTGCATCACCATTCACATATTCTGCTAACATTTCGAGCAAATTTTCTTCTAAAAAAAACCTCTCTTTGCCTAATCCTCGCTCTTCATCTTGCAAGGCTTGTCGTAAGACTTGGGTGATTTCAGTGATTGTTAATGATTTCAGCACATAAACTCTCGCACGTGAAAGCAAAGCGCTGTTTAATTCAAAAGAAGGATTTTCTGTAGTGGCACCTATAAAAATGATGGTGCCATCTTCGATATGCGGTAAAAAGGCATCTTGCTGACTTTTATTAAAACGATGCACTTCATCAACAAAAAGAATAGTTCGGCGATCAGACAAACGATTTTGCTTTGCTCGTTCGATCGCCTCTCGAATTTCTTTTACACCACTTGTTACTGCAGAAATACGCTCCACTTCGGCATTGATCCGTTGAGCGATAATTTCTGCAAGAGTCGTTTTCCCCGTTCCCGGCGGTCCCCAAAAGATCATTGAGTGAATATGTCCCACTTCAATCGCTTTGCGTAACGGTTTGCCCTCACCAATTAAATGCGACTGACCATAATATTGGGCTAATGTAGTCGGGCGCATTCTCGCCGCTAAAGGGCGAAAATCTTGTTCTGCAAAGTCAAAATTTAAGTTAGACATATTCAAAGCTCACTATTTTTTACGTTGATCGTCTAACTCAACGCCTTTTGGTAGGTTAAATTTAAATAAACTGTTCGCAATTGGCTGGTTCGTGATATTACGTAATACATATAAATTCGACTGACCATCTTTTTCAATTGTACTGAAATGACGTAACACACCTTCGCTGTCGATACGGATATCAAACTGGCGTAAATTGCTATTTTTCGCTTTTGGTTTTAACACGAAAGTATCCGCTTTTTGCTCCACATCGTATTGTGCCCAATGGCTCTTATCACTCGAAGTCAACAACACAAATGGTGTGTTATTTACAGCATCTTTTACCCAGCTTGCAGTCACTTGCGCTACGAAAGGATCGTAGAACCACAACGTGTTACCATCTGAAATAATTTGTGTTTCTTGCGGTACTTGATTGTCCATCCTGAATAAATTTGGACGTTTAATTTTCAATGTACCACTACCATCTTGCACTTTTTTACCCTCTACACTGCTTACGGTTTGTGTATAGGTCGCACTTAGCTCATCCACTTTGCTTAAGCGCATTTGCAATTCACTTGCAGCATCCGCCCAAGCGAATGTGCTAAATGTTGCAATAAAAAGTGCGGTGCTTTTTACTAACATTTTTTTCATATTTGCTTTCCTAAAAATCTGAAGAACGTCTTGCTAAGACATCTCGTTTACCATTTTGCATAGAAGAAACAATACCTTGCTCTTCTAATTGTTCCATAATGCGCGCTGCACGGTTAAAACCTACTTTGAATTTTCGTTGAATACTTGAAATTGACGTAATTCCTGTATCAATCACAAACGCTGACACTTCATCAAATAAATCATCAAGTTCATCTGAATCACTAACAGAACGTGAACTCTCATTTTCGTCTTCTTCACTGCCATCCAAAATACTTTCAATATAATTTGGTTTGCCCCGAGCTTTCCAATCATCTACAACACGTGCCACTTCATCATCACTCATAAATGCACCATGTACACGCACTAAATCTGAACTGCCTGCACCAGAATACAGCATATCACCTCGACCAAGTAAGGCCTCTGCGCCCACTTGATCTAAGATCGTACGAGAGTCGATTTTACTTGCTACGGTAAATGCAATGCGGCTTGGAATATTCGCTTTAATTAAGCCAGTGATTACGTCCACTGATGGTCGTTGTGTTGCTAAAATCAAGTGAATACCAATCGCACGTGCTTTTTGCGCTAAACGTGCAATCAACTCTTCTACTTGTTTACCAGCAACCATCATTAAATCCGCAAACTCATCGACAACAACAACAATATAACTGAGTTTTTCCAATGGTGGCGGTAACGCATCCATTGTGTCACCCGGTCGCCATAACGGGTTTGGGATAGGCATATTGAGCGCTTCGTATTCGTCGATTTTTTCGTTATAACCTTCAATATTGCGCATACGCAATACAGATAACAGTTGATAACGACGCTCCATTTCATCTACACACCAACGCAGTGCATTAGCAGCCTTTTTCATATCAGTCACAACTTCTGTCAATAAATGTGGTATACCATTATAAATAGACAATTCAACGACTTTCGGGTCAATCATAATAAATTTCACTTCTTCAGGTTTAACTCTGAAAAGCAAACTTAAAATCATTGTGTTCACACCAACAGATTTTCCCGAACCAGTTGAGCCTGCCACCAATAAATGAGGCATTTTGGCTAAATCTACTACTACTGGATGCCCACTAATATCTTTACCTAACGCCATTGAAAGCAAGGATTTAGATTGACGGAACTCATCACTATCCAACACCTCACGTAAAGTCACCATTTGACGATGATCATTTGGTGTTTCAATACCAATGTAAGGCTTACCGGGAATCACTTCTGCAACACGAATAGAACGGAACATTAACGCACGCGCTAAATCTGTATCGATACCGGTTACTCTTGCTGCTTTGACACCTGGTTGTAATTCAAGTTCATAGCGAGTAACTACTGGGCCAACAAGCACACCTTTTACTGTGGCTTTCACGTTAAAATTACGTAATTGGTGTTCAATACGCTGTGAGGTCTCACGAATTTCCTCTTGTGTCACACGGTGTGCTTGTGCTGGACGATGCTCCAATAAATCCAAACTTGGCATTGGTGTTGTTGGTTTGGCTTTTATCGTTACTTGCTGTTGTAAAGCTGGGTGAATCAACGAATCACCATAAGGTTTATAGATTGACGATTGTACAGTTTTTTCATCATTTTTATCTAAAATATGATCTAACACTTCTTCTGCATCTAACTCTTTTGCTCGCATTGCCATTTCATTAAGACGTTGTTGTTCTTGTAACGCAAACTGACGAGCAAGATCACTTTCGATTTCATTATCTTCCGACTCAAGTGCGGTCATTTCTGATTGTGTTTTTTCGGCTAACGGTGAAAGCGAGACTGTCGGAATTGGTGCCAAGTCATCTTGTAAGTTGACTGTTTGTGTTTCTATTGGTAATTCTTCAATTGCAGATAAACGAGTATTTTTCCATTCTGGCGAAGTTGCCAGTTCATCATGCAAACTTGGCGGTGCCACCATACTTACTGTTGGCAGTTGTTCTTCTTGACCTGCAACATAACCACCTAATTGAACTGCATTTACATCATCAAACTGGTTCGTCGAACTTTCTACACTATTTTTTTGTGAATCTAATCGTTCTAAACCTTCAATATTAATTAATGGTTCAGATCTCACTGTAGCCTCAACAGGTTTTGTGATTATTGGTTGCATTGGCGTTTCTGCATTTGCCACAACTTTTTGAGACTCAATGTTTTCCGTAGCCACTTCTGAACCAAGCTCGAATTCAATTTGTTCTGTTGTGCTTTCTTCTTGATTTTCTTTGCTTTCTTCTTGCTGAGATTTTTCTTCATTTTGCATTGTTAACCAATAATAGGCTTTCACAAGCCATTGGATTAACGAGGAACCTGAACACAATACAAAACCAACCACTGCAAATACAAAGCCTGAGAGCATTAATCCCACAAAATCAAGTAACGAAAATAATGCGGTAACAATACTGCCACCTAATACACCACCAGACAAATAATAAGGGTTATGGGAAAAAAGTAAGGTAAATAAGACGCATGTACCGGATAAAAATATCGATAGTCCTAAAAAACGTAAAGCAAATTTTGCCCAACTGAATTCCATTTCTGATTTTTTACGTAACCAAGCAAGTGGCAAAATAAAAATCATAAATGGAAATAAATGCCCCACATAACCGAATAAAACAAAGAAAAGATCGATTATCCAAGCACCAAATGGACCCGCTTTATTTATAGTTTGTTGATGAGAAGCTGAAGACACCCAAGAATTATCTAAAGGCGAATAGCTTGACCACGCAACTAATAGATATAAACCTAAAAGTGCGGTCAAAATTGCGAAAAATTTGAAAATATACTGTTTAGGCGTAAATTTTTCAGAAATGCGTTTAATCATTGGCTTACTTCAATTGTAAAAAATTCGTTTGTTTTACTTCTTCCATTACGACATAAGTACGTGTGTCATTCACACCGGGCAAGCGTAATAAGGTGGTTCCTAATAGTTTACGATAGGCAGCCATATCAGCCACACGAGTTTTGAGTAAATAGTCAAAATCACCAGAAACTAAATGACACTCTTGAATTTCATCTAGCTGTTGAACAGCTAAATTAAATTCTTCAAATACGTCTGGTTTGCCACGAATCAAGGTAATCTCCACAATCACTAATAATGGTGAGTCAAGTAATTCTGGATTAAGTAATGCACGATAGCCCATAATTACACCTTGCTTTTCTAAACGCTTCACGCGCTCTAAACAAGGAGTCGGCGACAAACCTACTTTCTTTGACAAATCAATATTGGAAATTTTTCCGTTACGCTGCAATTCATTTAAAATTTTGATATCAATGCTATCAAGCGCTTTCATTAATTTTTTTTCCATACTTCCTCGCTATGATGAATGCCACAAAATAGTAGTGAGATTAACCAATTGTACACCATTTTTCAAAATTTAATTTGTTTTAGTTAGCAGAAATCTCTCTTATCTGCTTTATTTATAAAAAAATAACAGGTAAACATCGCATTTACCTGTCTTTTCACTTTTTGCTACTAAATTGAAGGTGAAGAACTAGAAGTTATCTAAGATTGCTAAAGCATCTGCTAACTTTTTCACTGTGAAAACTTCCATATTTTGCACCGCACTTTTAGGACGATTTGCATAAGGCACTATTGCTCGTTTAAAACCATGTTTAGCTGCTTCACTAATACGCTCTTGACCACTAGGTACTGGGCGAATTTCACCTGCTAGCCCCACCTCGCCAAATACCACTAAATCTTGCGGCAATGGTCGGTTGCGAAAACTAGAAATTAAAGCGAGCAATAAAGCAAGATCTGCACTGGTCTCCGTGACTTTAACTCCACCAACTACATTTACAAATACATCTTGATCAGACATTTGCAATCCACCGTGACGGTGTAAAACCGCTAATAATAACGCCAAGCGATTTTGCTCTAAGCCCACCGCAACACGACGAGGATTAGCTAGCATTGAATGATCCACCAAGGCTTGAATCTCGACTAACAGCGGACGAGTACCTTCCCAAATCACCATGACTGAGCTGCCTGCGGTTTGCTCTTCGCCACGGCTTAAAAATATCGCAGATGGATTTTTCACTTCACGCAAGCCTTGTTCTGTCATTGCAAATACCCCTAACTCATTCACCGCGCCAAAACGGTTTTTATGACTACGCAAGGTGCGATAGCGTGAGTCAGACTCGCCTTCTAATAAGATCGAACAGTCGATACAATGCTCTAACACTTTCGGGCCTGCAAGCGTGCCGTCTTTTGTTACGTGTCCTACCATAATAATCGCTACTTGGCGAGTTTTGGCATAACGTGTTAAAAATGATGCGCATTCACGTACTTGCGCTACGCTTCCCGGTGAAGATTGAATATCCGCTAAATGCATTACTTGAATAGAGTCGATGACAATAATCTGTGGTTTAAGTTGATCCGCAAGGTTACAAATTTGCTCAACTGACGTTTCAGATAACATATTGAGCTTATCCGCTGGCAAACCCAAACGTTTTGCACGCATTGCCACTTGTTGTAATGATTCTTCCCCTGTCACATAAAGTGCGGTCATGCTTTTTGCTAAACCACACATTACTTGTAATAACAAGGTACTTTTACCCGCTCCCGGATGACCACCAATTAAGATTGCACTTCCCGGTACAACGCCTCCACCTAGCACACGATCAAGCTCATTAAATCCACTTGAAAAGCGAGGAGTTTCTTGCAAGCTAATTTCAGAAAGCGTTTGGATTTTGGCACGAGTTTCACCTGCATAGCCACTAAAACGATCACCTTTTGGCATATTATTAGCAGAAACTAACCGAACTTCACTAATAGTATTCCACGCCTTACAAGCCGCACATTGCCCCTGCCAACGTGAAAATTCTGCGCCACAGTCATTACATACATAAGCAGTTTTAGGTGCTTTTGCCATAATTAATTACTCATTGTTAAAGAAATAAAGTTTAACATACGTCTGACATACTGCCCGGTTTGTAAAAGTTGGAACAGTTTTTCCAACGCTAATCTATTATTTTTTGTTTCACTGTGTAAACGAATAATATCTCGAATTTCACTGAATAAAATTTGATGCTGTTCGATTAATTCAAGTAGATCTTGCTCATCTAATAACTGCACCATTGATTGTTGGAAAACATCCTGCAGTAATTTAGCGTTATCAGTATAATAATGATAAAGATTGAAAAATGCGCCAATACGCTCAACGGTACGTAGAAAATCTAGCTCAAAATAATCTAGACCAAGTGCAAACGTTTCTTCAATTAAATCTTGTTCTAAGGCAAAAAGTGCGGTCAGTTTTGTATGAATATCTTGGTGATCTTGATGCAAAAAATCACGCCATTTTTCGATCCAATTTTCTGATTTAAGACCTTTTGGACTCGCTAAAATATAACCTCTTTTTGCTTTGGAGACTGAACTCAAACGTACACCCTGTTCTAATGTGAAACCGTGTACAAAACGTAATAGATCTTCTGTTGAACCAGCTTTTAATTCAAATTCTACTTCACAGATTTTTTCTGTTTTTTCACCTACAAGAATATCACCTAAATCGAATGAGACTTCAATCACCGTGCCGTTGCCACATTCAACCAACCAAGATTGGCGTTCAAAATCGGTGCTAAAAATCGGCTCGAGTTTCAACGCTGAAATATCCCCTAAGTCCAAACCTGTCTTTTCTACCAATAAGTCTAAATCAGGTTTAGCATCGACTAACTCCACATTATATTCAGGGCGAATATGCAAACCGGCTTGTACTTTGCCATCTGTTTTTAAGGTTAATGTGTGGAGGCCGCTTTCTTTACGAACACGAAGTCCCATTTTGAGGTTGGAAAAAAATTGATCTTTAGTGTCGTAATAAGTGTTACCTAAGAACTGCTTTTTGTGAGAAAGAACAGAAAAATTTGTCATCTCTTGGCTTAAAAAATCTACAAAATCGGGACTGACTGATAATTTTAATTCAATCTCGTTAGTCATAATAAAAATCCTTTTATTTCAATAAAATAATTTGATTAAAAACAAATTTCATATGGAGTTATATAAACATTATCTAATAAATGCCAAAGTTTTTCGATTAAAATCGTGAATTTTTAATTCACATAATGTAATATTCGCGTGAAAAATTACATTAATCTCTATGGGAGTCACTATGGCAATTAATAATATCCTTGGATTATTTGCACATTCGCCGTTAAAACCGTTACAGAAACACTCAGAAAAAGTTACTGAATGCTGTAACTTACTTATTCCTTTCTTCGAATATACTTTCAAAGGCGAATGGGAAAAAGCAGAAGAATTAAGGGCGAAAATCTCTGAATGTGAGCGTCAAGCTGATACCTTAAAACGTGAAATCCGACTGAAATTACCTCGTGGCTTATTTATGCCGATTGATCGCACCGATTTATTAGAACTTGTGACACAGCAAGACAAATTAGCAAACTTTGCTAAAGATATCGCTGGTCGTATGGTGGGTCGCCATTTTGCAATTCCAGAAGATATGCAACCAGATTTTGAAGCCTATTTAAAACGTAACTTAGATGCAACAATTCAAGCACATAAAGTGATCGATGAAATGGAGCAATTACTTGAAACAGGCTTTAAAGGTCGCGAATTAGATCTTGTGAATCGAATGATCAATGAATTAGACACCATCGAAGATGATACCGACCAAATGCAAATTAAATTGCGTAAGATGTTATTAAATATTGAATCTCGCTTTAACCCTGTTGATGTCATGTTTTTATATAAAACACTTGAATGGGTAGGTGTATTAGCAGACCAAGCACAACGCGTTGGTTCTCGTATTGAGCTGATGTTAGCAAGATCATAACTCATTGATCTGTTATAGGAAAAAAGAAAATGGAACTACTTAATCAATATGGTACTCTGCTAGTTATCATTACTGCGCTGTTTGGTTTTTTTATGGCGTTTGGTATTGGTGCGAATGACGTATCAAACGCAATGGGAACCTCTGTTGGTTCTGGCACAATTACAGCAAAACAAGCCATTATCATTGCAATGGTCTTCGAATCTGCTGGTGCGTACTTAGCGGGAGGAGAAGTAACTGAAACAATTAAAAGTGGTATTATTGACCCAATGCAATTTGCATCCTCTCCTGATGTTTTAGTGCTTGGTATGATGGCTGCATTATTTGCTTCTGGAGTTTGGTTATTAATTGCATCTCGTATGGGTTGGCCTGTTTCAACTACTCACTCAATTATTGGTGCAGTTGTTGGTTTTGCATGTGTTACTGTAGGCAAAGAAGCTGTTGAATGGGGAATGATCAAAAATATCGTAGGTAGTTGGTTCATCACACCATTAATTGCAGGTATCATCGCTTACGGCATTTTCGCAAGTACACAAAAACTGATTTTCGATACAGACGAGCCTTTAAAAAATGCACAAAAATATGGTCCTTACTATATGGGTATCACCGCATTTATTTTATGTATCGTTACTTTCACCAAAGGACTTAAACACGTTGGCTTACATTTAAGTGGCTTTGAAGTGTTTTTAATTTCCCTCGTAATTAGTGTTATTTCTATCGCAGGTTGTTACATTTATTTCCGTAGTTCAACCTTCATTCAAAAAGTCCGCAGTGGTACTTTTGGTGGTGTAGAAAAGGTATTTAGTATTTTGATGCTTCTAACCGCTTGTGCAATGGCTTTCGCTCACGGCTCTAACGATGTTGCAAACGCAATCGGTCCATTATCTGCTGTTGTTTCTATCGTTGAACACGGTGGTCAAATTTTACCTAAAACTCAACTAGCGTGGTGGATCTTACCATTAGGTGCAGCTGGTATTATGGTTGGCTTAATTGTGATGGGTTATAAAGTCATGGCCACCATCGGGACTGGTATCACTGACTTAACGCCAAGTCGTGGTTTCGCTGCACAATTTGCAACAGCATTAACCGTAGTTGTAGCATCAGGTACTGGCTTACCTATTTCAACAACACAAACCCTTGTAGGAGCAGTATTAGGGGTAGGTTTTGCACGTGGTATCGCAGCACTTAACTTAAATGTAATTCGTAACATTATAGCCTCTTGGATCGTTACACTTCCAGCAGGAGCATTGTTTGCAATCATCATTTACTATGTATTAAGTGCTATATTTCACTAATCATTTCCACAAAAGTGCGGTAAAATCTACCGCACTTTTATTCTATTGATAAGGTGTTGTTTTTATGCATAAGCTAACCAAAATTTTACTTTCTTGCCTTTTCCTCGGGGTTTCTCTACAAACAGCGCAAGCTGAAACTAAATATGTTACGGAAAACTTAAGCACATTCTTACGCAAAGGTGCTGGCGATCAATATAAAATTGCGGGAGCAATTAAAGCTGGGGAACAAGTCACTGTCTTAGATCAAAAAGAACGTTACACACTTATTCGTGATAGTAAAAATCGCGATGCGTGGATTTTAACTAGTGAATTGACTTCTACGCCAAGTAGCAAAGAAGAAAATCCAAAGCTAAAAAATCAAATTCAAGAGCTCACAATGAAGCTAAACCGTTTAGATACAGATTGGCAGCAACGTACAAGCGAAATGCAACGTCGTGCAAGCCAAGCTGAACAACAAAGTAGCCAATTATTAGAGCAAAACTCTCAACTTAAACGTGAACTTGAAATTACCAAAAATAAAAATCGTGATTTAGAAGCAATGCTTGATGCGGGTAAACGTGAAATTGCAATTCAATGGTTTATTTATGGTGGTTCTGTATTAGGTGTAGGATTATTGCTTGGTTTACTCATTCCACTTATTATCCCAAAACGTCGTCGTAACAGTGGTTGGGCATAACATATTATGACCTCATCAAAAGCGATACAGGTTTATCTTGTTGGAGGAGCTGTGCGAGATCAGCTCCTCCATTTGCCTGTAAAAGATAGAGATTGGGTTGTTGTTGGTGCAACACCTGATGATTTGCTCGCTCAAGGTTATCAACAAGTTGGTCGAGAATTCCCTGTATTTCTTAACCCCAAAACCAAAGAAGAATACGCTTTAGCTCGTACAGAACGTAAAGCTGGTAGTGGTTATACTGGGTTTATCTGTGAATTTTCCCCAAATATCACTTTACAAGAAGATTTACTCCGTCGAGATTTAACCATCAACGCTATTGCTCAAGATGTAGAAGGCAATTTATATGATTTTTATGGTGGAATTGAAGATCTTAATCAACGTATTTTGCGCCATGTTTCACCTGCTTTTGTTGAAGATCCCTTACGTGTTTTGCGCGTAGCTCGCTTTGCTGCCCGTTATCACTCTCTCGGTTTTACTATTGCACCTGAAACATTAAGGTTAATGAAGCAACTCACTAAACAAGGGGAACTTGCTCATTTGACTGCAGAACGAGTATGGTTAGAAACTGAAAAAGCGTTATTAGAAAAAAATCCTGAAATTTATTTCCATACGCTACGTCAGGTAGGTGCATTAAAAGTCTTATTTCCTGAACTAGAAGCCCTAATTGGCGTGCCAAATCCCGCGAAATATCATCCAGAAATAGACAGTTTTATACACACGATGTTAGTATTACAACAAGCAGTACTATTAACAGAAAACACAAATTATCATAAAAGTGCGGTGCGTTTTGCCGCAATTTGTCACGACTTGGGTAAAGCCCGCACACCTAAAGAAATTCTTCCTCATCACTACGGGCACGAAAAAGCAGGGCTCGAACCGACTCGCAAGTTATGCAAACGCTTTAAACTACCAAGCACAATTCAAGAATTTGCCGAGCTATGTTGTGAATATCACACTCTTGTACATAAAGCCTTTGAGCTGAGCCCAGAAACTGTAATAAAATTATTTAATCGTCTTGATGTATGGCGCAAACCACGACGTTTTGAAGAATTGCTGTTGGTTTGTCTTGCTGATAGCCGTGGTCGAACAGGCTTTACACAAGTGGAGTACCCACAAAAAGACTATTTATGGCAATTATATGAGGCGGCATTAGCAGTAGATGTCAAACAAGTGATTGCTGATGGCTTCGAAAAGCAAGGAATTAGGGATGAATTAACTAAACGCCGTACGTTTACTGTTAAACAAAAAAAAGCAGATATTCTACCGCACTTTACTAATCCAAATTAAGCTCGTAGAATAGACTCACTTTTTTAACATAGAATCGTGTTATGAAATTAAAATATGTTCTCTTTTCAACTTGTCTGATGAGTGTCTTCTTAAGTGCTTGTACTTTAGATGTCGCTCGTCCTACTAATGTCAACTATATTAGTCAAGATGACCCAACCTGGCTACAGCACTTATCTAAAATCCAACAAATCAAGTCATACCATAACCAAGGACAATTAGGTTATATTAATAACAAAGAGCGTTTTTCAACTCGTTTTGATTGGCAATATCAAAACTCAACTAACTATGTTTTAGCCCTATCTTCTAACATAAGCAGTTCTACCCTAACAATTGAAATGCGCAATAATATATTGCGTATCTTTGATAATAAAGGTAATGAACGCAGTGCTGAAGAAGCAAGAGTCTTACTAATAAAAATGATGGGGGCAGAATTACCATTAGATAAATTTGCTTTCTGGTTAAAAGGACAGCCTTCTCAAAACACAGATTATAAAGTAGGTGAAAATCATTTACTTGCAAGTTTCGATTATCCAATCAATGGACAAACTTGGACTGCAGACTATCTAAGCTATCACTCTAACCTATTACCACTACCGAAAGATATCTTGCTAAAAACAGAAGGGCAAACGTTGAAAATTCGTGTAGATAACTGGAAATACTAATGAAAAATTATCAACTTTCTACCGCACTTCAACAAATAGAGGGAAAACCACCCCGTTTTCCCTCACCTTCAAAACTAAATTTATTTTTATATATCAATGGTAGACGTGATGATGGTTATCACGAATTACAAACCCTTTTTCAATTTCTTGATTTTGGCGATTGGCTAGAAATTGATATTCGCCAAGATGGCAAAATTTACTTAACACCAGAAATTCCACATTTAAAAACCGAAGATAACTTAATTTATCGGGCCGCACGTTTATTACAACAGCATACAGGCTGTAAACTTGGTGCCAATATTCACTTAGATAAAATTCTACCGATGGGAGGTGGTCTTGGTGGGGGATCATCAAATGCCGCAACAACCTTAGTTGCCTTGAATTATCTTTGGAAAACTAAATTAAACACCGAACAACTGGCTCAACTGGGGCTCACACTCGGTGCGGATGTGCCTATTTTTGTACATGGAAAAGCCGCTTTCGCAGAAGGTGTGGGCGAAAAAATCCATTATTGTGAACCTAAAGAAAAATGGTATTTAGTCCTAAAACCTAATGTATCTATTTCAACTGCAACAGTATTTTCTGATCCAGATTTGGCTAGAAATACACCTAAAAAAGCATTGAGTGAATTGTTACTGCAAAAATATGAAAACGATTGCGAAAAAGTTGTAAGAAATCACTACCCAGAGGTTGAAGAAACACTCCACTGGTTGTTACAATATGCGCCGGCAAGACTAACAGGCACTGGCGCCTGTATTTTTGCCGAATTCGATGATGAGCAAACCGCACAATTCGCATTTCAAGCAAAGCCTGCTCAATATTTTGGCTTTGTTGCACAAGGCTTAAATCTTTCTCCATTACATAAGATGATTGCTCAATTATGTAATGATTAAAACTGATAATTTTATTTCTGACAATCTAAAAAACCTGAGGTTCAATTAAAAATGCCTGACATAAAACTCTTCGCTGGTAACGCAACACCAGAATTAGCAAAACGAATTTCTGAACGTTTATATATTTCATTAGGTGATGCCACTGTTGGCCGTTTCAGCGATGGCGAGATCCAAGTTCAGATCAACGAAAATGTACGTGGTAGTGATGTATTTATTATTCAATCTACCTGCGCACCTACTAATGATAACCTTATGGAATTGATTGTAATGGTTGACGCGCTTCGTCGTGCTTCAGCTGGTCGTATTACTGCTGTAATTCCTTACTTTGGTTATGCTCGTCAAGATCGTCGTGTACGTTCAGCACGTGTACCAATCACAGCAAAAGTAGTTGCTGACTTCTTATCAAGTGTTGGTGTTGACCGTGTTTTAACTTGTGACTTACACGCAGAACAAATTCAAGGTTTCTTTGATGTTCCAGTAGATAACGTATTCGGGTCACCTGTACTTGTTCACGATATGTTGAAAAAATTAGATATGGAAAACCCAATCGTAGTTTCTCCAGATATCGGAGGAGTAGTACGTGCACGTGCAATCGCTAAATTATTAAATGATACCGATATGGCAATCATTGATAAACGTCGTCCACGAGCTAACGTTGCACAAGTAATGCACATAATTGGTGATGTTTCTGGGCGTGACTGTATCTTAGTTGACGATATGATCGATACAGGTGGTACTTTATGTAAAGCGGCTGAAGCATTAAAAGAACGTGGTGCTAAACGTGTATTTGCCTATGCAACTCACGCGGTATTTTCTGGTTCAGCAGCAAAGAACCTTGCAAGTGATGCATTAGATGAAGTGGTTGTTACTGACACAATCCCTCTTTCGCCAGAAATCAAAGCATTAAACAAAGTTCGTGTATTAACCCTTTCTGGTATGTTAGCAGAAGCCATTCGTCGTATTAGTAACGAAGAGTCAATCTCTGCGATGTTCAGCTAGTCAGAAACCGATTTACTCGTAAAAAGAGCGGTTGAAATTTTTGAACTTTTCAACCGCTCTTTTTTACTTCAATAATAAATTTTAAATTAGTTGTATTACAGTCTTAATAATCTTTCAATTTCCTTCGCTCTCGCTAAGAATTTCTTACGTTCAGCTGTACCCATAGTATTACTTGTTCCCGGCAACTTCACTTTTAATGGGTTAACAGCTCGTCCATTAATGTGGAATTCATAATGTAAATGTGGACCAGTAGAACGTCCGGTGTTACCTGACAATGCGATGCGTTGACCTCGTTTAATGCTTTGACCTGCTTTCACTAATGAACGGCTTAAATGCATATAAACAGTCTGATATTCACGGCCGTGACGAATCATAATATAACGCCCCGCACCATTTGCTTGATAAGCAACTTTCTCTACAACTCCATCTGCGGGTGCAATAATTGGCGTCCCAATTGGCATTGCAAAGTCCACACCTTTATGTGGCGCAATCCGTCCTGTTACAGGATGACGGCGAGTCGGGTTAAAATGTGAAGAAATACGTGCTTGGCGTTGTAACGGATAGCGAGCAAAGCCTTTACCTAATGTTTCCCCTTTAGAATTATAATATCGACCGTTAGTTGCTTGGATCGCATAATAACTTTTACCCGCAGTTACAATATGAATTGCTTCCACATTGCCCTGGCCAGTCAATTTATCTCCGATATATTCACGTGAAATATATAATGAAAACTTGTCACCATTTTTAAGGCGTTTTAAATTAGTCTGCCATTGTAAAGTTGTTGTAAGCTGATTAATTTGTCTACCTTGTAATCCCAAGGCTTTAAGACTAGTATTAAAGGAACCATTAATTTTCCCTTTTAGTACTTCTTTTTTCCAAATACTTTTCTTCTCTATAATTTGTCGTTTAAATGAATTATCAGACTGACGTTCATAAACAAACTCTTCTCGTTCTGACACCAACCAATTTAAGTATTCTAAATTACCTTTGGCATCTAAAATCCAATAAAATTGCTGACCAGGTTTAAGTTTTTTAAACTCAGGGTAATTTTTTAATAAACTTGTACTCGTGTCATCCTCTAAACCTGACAATTCAAGAACATTTTGCAATGAATCCCCAGCAACAACAGTATGACTAAATTGGTTTTTAATGCGTAATGCTTGATCCATAACATCAAATAAATCAATCAACGCATTTTTTGCATCTTCAGGCAAATCAGAAAGAATATCTTCATTAATGGTCTTAACTTCATCTACTTCGTCATCTTTTGCATCTAGCTCATCATAAAAAGACGTTGCATCAAGCCCATTTTCTTGTTTTGAATTTGGAAGGTCATTTTCATTAGATCCAATAAGTGTGGTCTGATTATCAGCAACCTCATCTTTGCTTTCTTCTTCTGACTCAGCTCCTTCACTAGGTATTGAAGTAGTTACTTTATCCTCATTCGCAGATTGCTCTGTCGAAATTTGCGTATCTACAGACGCTGTACTTGTTGTTTCCACTAATTCACTTGGTGGTGTATCTTTTTTTGGGGTTAAAAATACACCTAATCCAATTAATAGAATAGCAATTAAGAAAATTCCCAACTTAATCTGAAATTTTCTTTTTCTTCGATCTCTTGCTAACTTAACGTGTCGCACTGGCTATTCCTTCAATTAATATTCGTTATATTATGACTAAGTAAATGTTAAAAAATTCATTACTGAATTGAAAAAACTAAATATGTGCTGAAATCTTGCTCATTACTGGATTTTTATCAGCACAACCTTGTTAAAACCTTAAAAATAGGCTATTTTTATCGAAATTTTAAGATCCAAGTCTAGCAAATAATGCAAATTCATTCTATCAAAATACCCTTAGTTGAGCTAAAAAATATTTATGTTTCTTTTGAGCATAAAAATGCACTTCAAAATATCAATTTAACTGTCTATCAAAACTCAATTATCACAATTGTAGGTCCTAATGGTGGGGGAAAATCGACGTTATTAAAAATACTGCTAAAACTCATCAAACCTTCGTCTGGTCAAGTGATTTATAGCGATAATCTACGCATTGGTTATGTGCCACAAAAGATCCATCTTGATCACAACTTACCTATGACTGTCGAAAAATTTTTGGCACTCAAAAAAGGCATCCGTAAACAAGATATTGATGAGACACTAGCATTACTATCTGTCAGCCATTTACGCAAAAATAGTATGCAAAAGCTTTCAGGTGGGGAAATGCAGCGTATTTTACTTGCTCGAGCTATTCTTAATAAACCTAATTTATTGGTATTAGATGAGCCGACTCAAGGTGTTGATATAAACGGACAAGCCGAGCTTTACCAACTTATTCACCAAACACAACAAAAATTAAGTTGCGCCATTCTAATGGTGTCACACGACTTGAATATTGTGATGGCAGATACCAACGAAGTATTATGTGTTAACCAGCATATTTGCTGTGCAGGTACGCCTGAAATTGTTTCCAATGATCCCACATTCATTCATTTTTTTGGCGATCAATTTGCTAAAAATGTGGCACTTTATACACATAAACATAATCATAAACATAATATGCATGGCGACGTATGCTTCACTTCTGATTTTCAGTCTGCACAATGTGAGCATAAAAACTAACGAGATCCTTTATGTTTGATATTCTTTTTCCTGCTTGGCTAACAGGCATTTTACTTTCTTTGACTACTGCGCCACTTGGTGCGTTTGTGGTATGGAGAAAAATGGCATATTTTGGCGATACCTTAGCTCACTCGGCTCTTTTAGGTGTCGCACTTGGCTTCTTTTTAGAAATCAATCCTTACCTATCTATTTTAATTTTAACATTAATATTAGCAGTCATAATGGTGTGGCTAGAAGGCAAAACACAATTTTCCGTCGATACATTGCTCGGTATCATCGCACATAGCTGTTTATCTCTTGGTGTGGTGACAGTCGGATTATTAGAAAATGTCAGAGTAGATTTAATGGCATATTTATTTGGTGACTTACTTGCAATCACCTACGATGATCTCATTTTCATCACTTCAGGCGTTGTAATCGTATTAGGCACATTAATATATTATTGGAAGCCATTAATCTCAACCACAGTGAATGCCGAATTAGCGCAGGTTGAAGGAATTAATATCAACAAAATGCGTTTTATTTTAATGATTCTGACCGCACTTACAATCGCATTAAGTATGAAATTTGTGGGTGCACTTATTATCACTTCATTACTTATCATTCCTTCTGCAACGGCACGCCGTTTTGCAAAAACACCAGAGCAGATGGCAATCATCGCTGTGTTGATTAGCATGATTTCTGTCAGCCTAGGATTGCTTTTGTCAGCTTATTATGACACAGCAGCGGGACCATCAGTGGTGATATGCTCGAGTTTACTATTTTTACTTTCTTTATTTAAGAAAGAAGTAGCTTAATAAGCTGTTTTTGATAAATATACAAAAGTAAAAAGCCGTAAGTTGTAACTTACGGCTTTCTATAAATTTGATGGCGGAGGAAGTGAGATTCGAACTCACGGAGGGCGTAAACCCTCGCCGGTTTTCAAGACCGGTGCCTTCAACCACTCGACCATTCCTCCATGGTTTTAATGGGGTGCAATATAATATAGTTATGTAAGAGAGTAAACTAAAAAATGGAACAACAACCTTTAAACGTTGTTATTTTGCTCACATTGTTTCTGAATTAAACAAGATATTGCAGAATTGTTAATTTTCAAGATTGACTTTTACTGACCTAACCAGTACTTTAAGGCAATATTTTTATTCCATTTGCACAAGGAGCTTAATCTATGGAATCTCGTTTTGTTGTTGATAATAGAGAAGTATCGCTACTTAGCACGCACAAAGTACTACGTAACACTTATTTCCTACTCGGCTTAACACTCGCTTTTTCAGCAGTTGTTGCTTATATCTCAATGAGTTTAAATTTACCTCGCCCGGGCATTATCTTAATGCTAGCGGGTTTCTATGGTTTATTATTTTTAACCTATAAATTATCAAATAGTGGATTAGGTATTGTGGCAACTTTTGCCTTCACTGGCTTCTTAGGCTATACACTTGGGCCAATTTTAAATGTCTATGTGAACAAGGGCGCAAGTGATATAGTTGTATTTGCTTTAGCTGGCACAGCAGCCGTATTTTTTGCTTGCTCAGCTTATGTTTTAACAACGAAAAAAGATATGTCATTCCTTTCAGGCACATTGTTTGCATTATTCATTGTGTTAATTTTAGGTATGATAGCAAGTTTCTTCTTTCAATCCCCAATGCTCTACATCGCAATAAGTGGCTTGTTTGTAGTGTTTTCTACAATGGGTATTTTATACGAAACCAGTAATATTATTCACGGTGGCGAAACTAACTATATTCGCGCAACAGTGAGTATTTTCGTTTCGCTTTATAACTTATTCATCAGCTTATTAAATATCTTCTCGATATTATCTAATGATGAATAAGCTTCAATGCTTTCAACAAATTTAGCGCCCCATGTTGGGGCGTTTTGCTATAATAAGCACTCCTCAAAGTGCGGTCAATTTTTAGAAAATAAAAAAATGATAGAAGTAAATAATATTCAAATTGAAACAGATGCCTACGGCTATTTATTGGATTTAAACCAATGGAATGAAGATGTTGCACAAGCCATCGCCCAATTAGAAAATATTGAACTCACAGAAGCCCATTGGGAAGTCATTTATTTTGTACGTAATTTTTACCAAGAATATAAAACCTCTCCTGCAATCCGAATGCTTGTCAAAGCAATGGCACAAAATTTAGGTGAAGAGAAAGGAAATAGCCGTTATTTGCAACGTCTTTTCCCTGACGGTCCAGCAAAACAAGCTACAAAATTAGCGGGTTTACCAAAGCCTGCAAAGTGTTTATAAATCAAAATTTTAATTTCTATTTTTTTGAGAACCATTCCTATTTACAAAGCTATTTTTTGAGCATAGAATACGCTTGCGACTTTATTAACTAACAACATAAGGAGAAAATGATATGCGTCGCTTAGCCGTTATTTTAAGTGCAATTGTGCTTGGTATTTCTACATCACCTGCTTTTGCAAAATTTAAAGTGGTAACTACATTTACCGTTATTCAAGATATCGCTCAAAACGTAGCAGGCGATGCTGCTGTTGTTGAGTCAATCACAAAACCTGGTGCTGAAATTCACGACTATGAACCAACACCAAAAGATATCGTGAAAGCACAAAATGCAGATCTTGTATTATGGAATGGTTTAAATCTTGAGCGTTGGTTTGAGCAATTCTTCCAAAATGTGAAAGATAAACCAGCCGTTGTTGTAACTGAAGGTATTACACCAATTTCAATCTATGAAGGTCCTTACAAAGATGCACCAAATCCACACGCGTGGATGTCAACATCAAACGCATTGATCTACATTGAAAATATTAAAAATGCATTGGTGAAATACGATCCAAAAAATGCTGATGTTTATGCGAAAAACGCAGAAAATTATGCAAACAAAATCAAAAAATTAGACCAACCTTTACGCGAAAAATTAGCTAAAATCCCTGAAGGTCAACGTTGGTTAGTTACCAGTGAAGGTGCATTCAGCTACTTAGCCAAAGACTACGGTTTACAAGAAGCTTACTTATGGCCTATCAATGCTGAAGAGCAAGGTACTCCACAACAAGTACGTAATGTGATCGAAACTGTTCGCAAAAACAACATTCCTGTTGTGTTCAGTGAAAGTACAATTTCACCAAAACCAGCGAAACAAGTTGCAAAAGAAACTGGCGCTAAATACGGTGGCGTTTTATATGTAGACTCATTATCAGCTGCAAAAGGTCCTGTTCCAACTTACATTGATTTATTAAACGTAACAGTTTCTACTATCGTGAAGGGCTTTGAGAAATAATGACCGATCCTACCATTGCATCTATTTCGGTCAATGATGTTACTGTACGCTATAACAATGGACACATCGCTATACACGATATGACCTTTCATTTAGAAGGCGGTACAACTTGTGCACTGGTAGGAGTTAACGGGAGTGGAAAATCCACACTTTTCAAAAGTCTAATGGGACTTGTTAAACCACAAGAGGGGTCTATCTCTCTTTGTGGTTTACCTATATCTGTGGCATTGAAAAAAAATCTCGTCTCCTACGTGCCCCAATCAGAAGATGTTGACTGGCAATTCCCCGTTTCTGTCTATGATGTTGTGATGATGGGACGTTATGGCTATATGAATTTTTTACGAATTCCGACCGCACTTGATAAACAAAAAGTGCAAGAAGCTATGCAACGCGTCAATATCGAACACTTAGCTGACCGACAAATTGGAGAACTTTCAGGTGGGCAAAAAAAACGTGTATTCTTAGCACGAGCACTTGCTCAACAAAGTTTAATTATTTTATTAGATGAGCCTTTCACGGGCGTTGATGTGAAAACAGAAAATGCCATTATGGCTCTGTTAGATCAATTGCGTAATGAGGGACATTTAATCCTTATTTCCACTCATAACCTTGGTACAGTTCCTGACTTCTGTGATCAAGTAGTAATGATTAACCGCACCGTCCTTGCTGTGGGTAAAACAGAAACTACCTTTACACAAAAGAACTTAGAACTGGTCTTTGGCGGTGTATTACGTCACATCAAATTACTGGGTAAAGATATCCATGATGATGAGGATTCTCGTTCCGTTACAGTCTTAAGTGATGATGAACTACCTGCTGTGTTCTATGGTGAGACAAAAAATGATCCTCCAGCACCAATCATAAAGCACCCTGGACATAAGGGAGATTAATGATGTGGAATATCTTACTTGAGCCTTTTCAATATGATTACATGACAAAAGCAATTCTACTCTCAGCTGCTGTAGGTGGAATATGTGCTTTTTTATCTTCTTATTTGATGTTGAAAGGTTGGTCACTCATTGGGGATGCTCTTTCACATTCAGTCGTCCCTGGTGTGGCTATCGCTTATGCACTCACTTTACCCTATGCGCTGGGTGCATTTTTTTCAGGAATTTTAGCCGCACTTTCCATCCTTTGGATAAAATCTATTACAAAACTGCGTGAAGATGCTGTTATAGGCTTTATTTTCACGACATTTTTTGCCCTTGGCTTACTCATTATTTCATTAAATCCAACATCGATTAATGTGCAAGATATCATCTTGGGCAATATTTTAGGGATTGCAGACGAAGATGTAACGCAAGTTGCGATTATTATTGCTATTACATTGGGGTTATTGCTCATTTTCTGGAAAGATTTATTGCTAGTCTTTTTTGATGAGACACACGCAACTTCTGTAGGGCTTTCGCCATTACGTTACAAAATTTTATTCTTCACGTTATTAAGTGCATGTGTTGTTGCTGCACTACAAACCGTAGGTGCAATCTTAGTTATTGCCATGGTGATTACACCGGGTGCAACCGCCTATTTATTAACAGATAAATTCCGTATTCTTGCTATTATTGCTGTTACTTTGGGTATAATTACTAGCACTATCGGAGTTTATGTCAGTTATTATTTAGATGGTGCCACAGGTGGATTAATTGTCTGTTTTCAGACCGCCCTTTTCCTACTTGCCTTTTTCTTCTCACCTAAATATGGCATTCTACGCCGTCATTCAATAACGAGAGATAAAGCAGAAATGGAGGCAAATAATGGCAATCTATGATTGGATAATCGAGCCTTTTAGCTATCCATTTATGCAAAATGCTTTATTCACAGCATTAATTGTGGCAATTATCTGTGCAGTATTATCTTGTTATTTAGTGTTAAAGGGCTGGTCATTAATGGGCGATGCAATCTCACATGCTGTTTTACCTGGCGTTGTAATTGCGTTTTTATTGGGATTACCACTCTCTATTGGTGCGTTTGGTGCAGGACTATTTTGTGCATTAAGTGTAGGTTATTTGAAAGAAAACAGTCGAATAAAAGAAGATACTGTAATGGGGATCGTCTTTTCTGGAATGTTTGCTTTTGGTATCGTACTTTTTACTAAAGTAGAAACCGATCAACATTTATCACATATTTTATTTGGTAATTTACTTGGTGTAAGTGATAGTGAACTAATCGAAACACTAATTATCTCAGCCATTATTTTTAGTATTATTACCTTTAAGAGAAAGGATTTTCTCTTATATTGTTTTGACCCCAGCCATACTCGAGTTGCAGGGCTTTCGCCAAAAATCTTACATTATGGTTTATTAGTGTTACTCGCATTAACCATTATTACTGCAATGCAAGTCGTTGGGGTGATTTTGGTTGTGGCAATGTTGATTTCACCTGGAATTACTGCATTTACTTTGAGTAAACGCTTTGATTATATGCTTTTAATCGCTATCGCAATGTCGGTTATCACCAGCTTATTAGGGACGATTATTAGCTATCATATCGATGCCGCCACAGGGCCTTGTATTATTTTATTACAAGCACTCTTTTTCTTAATAGCATTAATTCACCAAAAAATTAAATTACGCCACCTGCATTAATGTAATACATTAAATCCCTCAAAAGCCTCAGAACCCTCATAGCATTGAGCAATTACATGTTCAACTGTGGCGGTTCTAGGTCCTTGCATTAACCAATTATGTAATGCAGTGATCTGCTCTTCAGAGCCTGTTGCTACCACCTCTACGCTACCATCTTGTCGATTACGCACAAAACCCTGAACACCGATTTTTGTTGCCTCACGCCAAGTAAAGTATCGAAAACCAACACCTTGTACGATACCAAAGACAAAAAATTGTTTCTTAACCATAAAATCCTCACTTCTTGTGTTAAATAATGTTCATTGCTTCACAGTTTTTAATATTAAATTCAGTCTTTCTATTTTCATTTCTTGAAAATTCGACTAGCATATAACCTAACACTTTACTGAATAAAGTGCTTGGCTTTAAACTTATGTTCCTTACAAAACTAGGAGTAAATATGAAATTCCGTTTCGCTGCATTAGCAACCGCAGCCTTATTAACTAGCACTGCGAGCTTTGCAGGTGTCATAACAAGCTCATCTAATATCGATTTTCTCGCAATCGATGGACAAAAAGCAAGTAAGTCACTTCTAAAAGAAACCCGTTCTTTCAATATCAATGATACACAAACCCACCAAGTCGTTGTTCGCGTATCTGAAATTGTTCGTTCAGGTTCTGACCGCACTTTATTTGAATCTGATCCTATCGTTGTTACTTTCCAAGGTTCAGCAGATGATGTTGTGATTTCTGCACCTCGCTTAGAAACAGAAAGAGATGCAAATGCATTTAAAAAATCACCAATTATCCACGTAAAAACGGTTTCTGGTAGTGAAGTACCTACTAAACAAGAGTATTTGAAACAAGAAGGTTTCTTACCAGTGGTTAATCTGATTGATAATCTTTCAGAATACAATTCTTCTGATGCTCCAGCCGCAGTAAAAAGTTTTGCAAGTACAACAATGCCTGCTGCAATCCCAGGCTTTAGTAAAGCACAAAAAGGCAAAATTACCGTACAAGGCGAAAATGTTGCAGAACAAATGTTACAATATTGGTATCAGCAAGCAGACAAAGAAACTCAAATTCGTTTCTTAAACTGGGCTAAAAATCAAAAATGATGACTAAAAGTGAGCGTACAGCTCACTTTTATTTTATGTCTTCGAGGAACTGAATGAATAATACCCAACGAACATTACCGACACAAAAGCACATTGCTTTAGTTGCACACGATCACTGTAAAGAAGAATTAATAAATTGGTGTAAAACACACCGCACTTTACTCTCTCAACATCATCTTTATGGTACAGGTACAACGGGCAATATGATTCAACAAATGGCGGAACTGACTGTCAATCCATTACTTAGTGGCCCAATGGGGGGAGACCAACAACTTGGAGCATTAATCGCTGAGAAGAAAATTGACATGCTAATTTTCTTCTGGGATCCAATGAATGCCGTACCACACGACCCTGATGTAAAAGCGCTAATGCGTATAGCAACTGTTTGGAACATCCCAATGGCAATGAATATTGCGACAGCTAACTTTTTAATCAATTCACCAAACTTTAATCAAGAAGTACAAATTCGTATTCCTGATTATGATACTTACTTAAAAGCTCGCCTAAAATAAAAAAGTGCGGTCTATTTTTGTGAAATTTTCAAATCTCATTATAATATCGCTCATCATCATTATGTTGAGTGATATTTATTTGCCTCAACAAGCATTCTGATAAACACACAATCTAAGGAGAACAGGAATGGGCTTAATTTTAAATATTTTGAATTTTGTATTAGGCGGTTTTGTAACCACTTTAGGTTGGTTATTAGCAACATTAGTCAGTGCAGTACTAATAATCACGCTACCTTATACACGTAGCTGTTGGGAAATCAGCAAAATGTCCCTTGTGCCATTCGGGAACGATATTATTCACGTAAAATACCTTGAACCCAAAAATTCAATTAGCAATTCAATTGGTACAATTTTAAATGTAGTTTGGTTCATCCTATTTGGTTGGTGGTTATGTTTATCACATATCTTTGCAGGTATTGCACAATGCTTAACCATTATTGGCATTCCCGTAGGCTTAGCTAACTTTAAATTGGCAGGAATCGCTTTATTTCCTGTGGGTCAGCGTGTTGTGCCAAAAGAAATCGCAGAACTTGCACGCAAACAAGCTGCCGAAAAGCAATTCAGCCAATATAAATAATTATAAGGATATCAATGAACAACTGGCTTAACGCAAAAGTGATTGCCACAATTCCTATTTTTATTGCAGTAAACCTTGCTGCAATAGCAATCTGGCTACTTGATATTTCTGCACAAAGTATGCCTTTGATTCTTGGAATCATCGCAGGCGGTTTGGTTGATTTAGACAACAGACTTACTGGGCGATTAAAAAACCTCTTTTATACCTTAATCGCATTTTCTATTTCCTCACTCATCGTGCAAATTAGTATTGGTAATGGCTATCAATTTACCCTGTTAATGACAACAATTACTTTTATTTTTACGATGGTCGGAGCAATCGGACAACGTTACAGCACAATTGCATTTGGAACCCTAGTCATTGCACTTTATACAACACTCTCTTATCTGCCAGATACCCCATGGTTTATTAATCCAATTATGATTCTATGTGGTACATTGCTATATAGCGTGATAGCACTAGTTGTTCATTTATTATTCCCCAACCGTCCAGTGCAAGAAAATATTGCCAGATCTTTCTTATCTCTTGGTGCTTATTTAGATGCTAAATCACTATTTTTTGATCCTGATGATGTCGAAAACTTAAGCCATAAAGAAGTCAATCTTGCGATGAAAGACAGCCAACTAATCGAGGCGTTTAATGCTTGCCGTATTTCTTTGTTCTATCGTATTAGAGGTCAATATCGCCATAGTCGCACACAAAAAATGATCCGCTATTATTTTTCAGCACAGGATATTCATGAAAAAGCTAATTCAAGTTTATTTAATTATCAAGCCTTAGCAGAGCAGCTGAAAAATACCGATTTAATTTTCCGTATTCAGCGATTATTTGAACTACAAGCTCAAGCTTGTAGACAAATCGGTTTAAGTTTGCAACAAAGCAAAGATTATAAATATGACAACCGTATGGAAAAAGCGGTATTAGGCTTAACACAATCTTTTGAGCTTTATATTCAACAAAATAAGAAAAATGACAGTGCTCATCTTAATCTAAAAACCTTAATTGAAAATATTCAAGCTGTGGATTGGCAACTTCGTCATTTAGATCAAGATACAAACCAAATCGAACGCACAGAAACCGCCAAAATTCATACAGATCAAATTCATGGCTTGCGTAATATCTTTTATACGATTAAAACCCACTGTAATTTTAACTCACAGCTTTTCCGCCATGCTGTACGCTTATCTATAGTAGTATTTACTTCTTGTGCTATTGTAGAGTTTTTCCAACTTGATCGAGGATATTGGATCTTATTAACTGCAGTATTTGTTTGCCAACCAAATTATTCCGCCACTAAATTACGTTTACGCCAGCGTATTTTAGGCACTATTTTTGGTGTAATTATTGGCTCACTTTTACCATATATCAATCCTACTTTAGAACTTCAATTAGGTTTAATTGTAGCAACAAGTACGCTGTTTTTCTTTTTCAGAAGCAATAACTACAGTTTCTCAACATTTTTTATCACAATACAAGTGTTAATTAGCTTTAACGTTATGGGGTTTGATCTCCATGATGCGATGTATTCTCGTGTAATTGATACCCTTATTGGTGCCGCAATCTCTGGGATAGCCGTGTCTTATTTATGGCCTGATTGGAAATATTTGCAATTAGACAAAGTCACTCGGCAAGCAATTAAAAGCAATGCCAAATACTTGCTTTATATCATAAGCCAACTGCAATTTGGTAAAGGGGATAATCTAAAATATCGTATTGTACGCCGCAATGCCCACGAAAATGCGACTGCATTAAGTGCTACAATTTCGAATATGAATAATGAGCCACAAAAATACCAAGCGCATTTACAGCAAGGTTTTGAATTGCTCAAAATTAATTATTCATTGCTCAGTTATATTTCAGCTTTGGGCGCATATCGTAGTAATATGAAAAAGCTACAACAAAGCACGCGTTTTCTAGCAGGCTTTTATCCAATTGCAAAAAAAATCATTTATGTGCTTGAACATATAGAGAAATTAACACCAACTGTTTTTGAAAAGCTACAGAAAAGAATTGAATCAGATTTAAAACAAGCAAGTGCAGAACAAGCAGAAAACTTATTACAACCGCAATTTAGTGTACCAATTCAACAGCTTAATATGATTTGCCAAGTTCTTCCCTCACTTTATAGCAGTTTTCATAAAGCGGATTTACACATCAAGCAAGACTAAAATCGCTGCATCACCGCCCCATTCTTTTGGGGCCTGATGTAATGCACGAACTTTCGGATGTTGTACCAACCAACGGGGAATTTGACGTTTTAAAATATAAGAACCATAACCAGTCATCACACTTACACAATAAACATGTTCGTTTTCACAAGCTTGAATTAAGCTAGCAAGCTCTAGTTTAGCTTGTTCCCTTGTTAAACCATGCAGATCTAAAAACAACTCAGGAGAAAAATCACCTCTTCTTAATTGTTTCAACAAATGTGAATCTTCTCCTTCTCTTAAATATTTGACCGCACTTTCTTCATTTAATAAGGGTTCATATTCGTCCGAAAAATAAAATAACGTGTCTTCTTTTTCTCTAATATCACGTAATGGCGATTTTTGCTTATTTGTTTTTTGACGTGGGATTAAAAAAGTATCTTGTTTGAATGCTTTTATGCCTTTCGTTGCCTCACGGAATAAATCAATATCGTCTTGTTCTAACATCATCTTCTTTCCATTTACAAATTGCGTGCAATCATATCATATTCTTTTTTAGGTTATTTCCCAAATTTGTATTTATATGATATAAACTGGGCTTATTTCCGTTCTTAACCAATAGGTATTTTATGACGCACAACCAAGAACTTATTGAAACTATCCTTGCTGATCAAGTTTATAACGAGCTTCATTCTATTCAAGACTTCCTACGCTGGACATACAGCACATTTAACCGCTCCGATATATATTATGGACATGGCTACGACAATGCTTGGGACGAAACAATGCAATTAGTGTTATCAACACTCGATTTGCCCCTAGATTTTCCTAATGAATTATATTCTGCTCGCTTAACCCGTTCAGAAAAAGAAGTCCTTATTCGTTCAGTGATTCAACGCATTGAAAAACGCATTCCAGTGGCTTACCTCACTAACCAATCTTGGTTTTGTGGATTACCATTCTATATTGATGAACGAGTTATCGTGCCACGCTCACCAATTAATGCACTGATTCAAGACAGTTTCTCTGATCTACTCAGTGAACCACCTAAACGCATTTTAGATATGTGCACGGGAAGTGGCTGTATTGCTATTGCTTGTGCAGTGCAATTCCCTGATGCTGAAGTAGATGCAGTTGATCTTTCACCCGATGCATTAGAAGTCGCTGAAATCAATATTGAACGCCACCAATTACTTCATCGAGTATTCCCGATGCAATCAGATTTATTCAATGATTTAGCCAAAGTGGAATATGATTTAATTGTGAGTAACCCACCTTATGTGGACGAAGAAGATTTAGCGGATATGCCAGAAGAATTCCATTATGAACCAGAAATGGCATTAGGATCTGGTGTTGATGGTTTAGAAATCACAAAACGCATTTTATACGCAGCACCTGATTATCTGAGCGAAAAAGGTGTCCTTGTTTGTGAAGTTGGCAACAGCATGGTGCATTTAATCGAACAATATCCAGATGTACCATTCAACTGGGTTGAACTAAAAAATGGTGGAGTAGGCGTCTTTACACTGAAAAAAATGGATTTAATCAAATATCGCCACTTATTTGCTTAATCAAATTATTCAAAAAAACAAACCGCACTTTCTTTAAAAAGTGCGGTTATTTTTTATTAACTTTTAATCCAAATAAAAAAGACCGATTTTCATCGGCCTTTTCCAATCAATTAGACTGCTCTAATTAGAAATATACACGTAAACCTACACCCACTTTGTTATCTCTAGATGATACGTTATCTTTTTTATATCGGAATGTACCACCTTCTAAGTAAGTAATAACTTGTTTGTGTAGTTTATAGTCTACACCGAAGACGTAAGCACGTAATCTAGCTTTATTCATATTATCTTCTGCTTTACCCCAGACAATATTTGAATAGACTTTTGAAGGTTCTACGATTTGATATTTTAAACCTAATTCAAGTTCACGTACTTTATTGTACATTACACTATCACGCCATTTTACTTGTTTTGCATCTTTAGAGCTTTTTTCTTGTGAATAATCAACTCCAGCGGCAAAAGGACCGTAAGAAAGCTCTGTAGCGACTGTAAATGCTCTATTTTTTACATCTTGGCTTACACGTTCTTGGCTATAACCAGTTTTTAAACCAAAACCAAATTCACCCATTGTTCTGCTGTATAATGCACCAACTACAAAAGCATTTTTATTAACTGCTTTTTGACCTTGAGCATCATTTTTACTAGGGTCTTTTGCTAATACATAGTCAGCACCAAATCTAAAACCATTGAAGTTTGCTGATTTGAAGTGAACAACTTTATCGCCAGAAGTAACTAATCTATTCACTCCAGTTAAATTATAATTGTATTTAGCTAACTCAATATCATCACCAATGGTTAATTGTTTACCGAATGTTAATGTACCAACGCCTTCATAATCAAATCCTGCATAGAGACGTTTTAAAGTAACACTATCACCAAACTCTTTACCACTGAAACGTAATTCAGTATAAGCTAATGCGCTTAAGCCACCACCTAACTCATGTGATGCTTTGAAAGAAACACGTGAACCTTTATCTTTTAAATCAGTGCGTTTACCACTTTCTTTTTGTAAAAGTAAACGAACAGAACCGCTTACATCTACTTTAGTACCGTCTTGGTTAAATACTGTTGCTGCGTTTGCTGAAGTTGCTGCAAAAGCGGCTACTGCTAATGCTACGATTGTCTTTTTCATAAAATCACTACCTTGTTTTTGGAGTTTTATACTTAACTGAGTAAGAGTTTACTCAATCAACCTAAAAATCAATAACAAAGCCATTGGTTGGCTTCTTACTTTTTGCAAATGCAAGATAGCAAAGCTATTTTTTATTGTCAAAATCTAAAATATCACTCCAACAATCATAACAATAAAAAAATTAATTTAAAAACAATAAGTTAAATATAATTATTAAAAAAAAAATAATAATAAAAGTGTTAACAAGATCACAATTTATGATATTTATTCACTGTCAATACAATCTAAAAAAAACATAACACATTGATTTTAAATAAAATTTAACCAAAAAAGCAAAATCACAGTATATGAAAATACCCTAATCAATATGTTTTTTAAAAGTTCATTTCATTTTTGTGACGGAGATCACATTTCTAAGAAAAACGAGTGCACATTTTTGCTAAAAACGCACGTTTTTGCACATTTACCATAAGTCAGATTCAACAATAAATAGGTTAATTACTGTTCAAAATAAAATCTGATAAAAAATGACTAGTTATTTGATATAGCATAAATAATACCTTTTAATTTAAGTGATAATTTACATCAAATTTTGTATTGTTCTCACTGCAAGAAACAGCGATAATATGCGACTGACTTGAAAAAGGGAACTATGTTTCTTCTAACTAATAGAGATTATGACTGAATATATCCTACTTATTATTAGCACAGCCTTAATAAATAACTTTGTCCTAGTGAAATTCCTAGGGCTTTGTCCGTTTATGGGCGTTTCAAAAAAAATTGAAACTGCAATAGGTATGAGCTTAGCAACAATGTTCGTTCTTACCGTTGCTTCGATTTCAGCTTATTTAATTGATACTTATATTTTAACCCCTTTAAGTGCCACATTTTTACGTACGCTTATATTTATCCTTGTAATTGCTGTGGTTGTTCAGTTCACTGAAATGGTTATTCACAAAACTAGTCCTACACTTTATCGTTTGTTAGGTATTTTCCTGCCACTGATTACGACAAACTGCGCTGTACTCGGTGTTGCACTACTTAATATTAATTTAGCTCATAATTTAACCCAGTCTGTTGTCTATGGTTTTGGTGCATCTCTAGGATTTGGTATTGTTTTAGTCTTATTCGCCGCCCTTCGTGAGCGATTAGCTGCTGCTGATGTGCCTAATGCATTTAGAGGTGCCTCTATTGCACTTATTACCGCAGGCTTGATGTCATTAGCATTTATGGGCTTTACAGGATTAGTGAGACTTTAATGACTTCAACTGTATATTTAATTCTGATTTCCATTACTATTTTAGCCCTTATTTTCGGTGCAATCTTAGGCTTAGCATCAATAAAGCTTAAAGTCGAGTCTGATCCCATTGTCGAAAAAATAGATGCATTGTTACCACAAAGCCAATGTGGACAATGTGGTTATCCTGGTTGTAAACCTTATGCAGAAGCTATAGCAAATGGTGATGACATTACCAAATGCATTCCAGGTGGGCAAACCGTAATCGTAAATATTGCAGAGCTAATGGGCGTTGAACCACCCGCAACCGATGTTGAAGGTGACCCAGCACCAATGGTTGCATTTATTGATGAAGAAATGTGCATTGGTTGCACTAAATGTATTCAAGCTTGCCCTGTTGATGCCATTATTGGCACAAATAAAGCAATGCATACTATTATTCCTGATTTATGCACTGGATGTGAATTATGTGTACCACCTTGCCCAACTGACTGTATTTCAATGATTAAAGTCGAACAAAATATTAATAACTGGAATTGGAAATTTGATCCTAAACTCGTTATTCCCATTGTTGATACAACAACGACACAAAAAAGAATTATCAAAGGGGAATAAAGATGGATGTATTAACGCAATTTAATTTAGGTAAATTATGGGATTTCAAAGGGGGAATTCATCCACCTGAACGCAAATCTCAATCAAACCACGTACCTATCCGTCATGCAAAATTAGTTGAAAAATACTATATTCCCGTTAAACAACACGCTGGAAAAGCTGGCGATATTCTAGTTAATATCGGCGACTATGTATTAAAAGGACAACCCCTCACGCAAGGTGATGGTTTGCGTATATTACCTGTTCACGCACCAACTTCAGGCTATATTATAAATATTGCCCCTTATGTGGCTGCACACCCTTCTGGATTACCCGAACTTTGTATTCATCTCGAATCCGATGGGACAGAGCAATGGATAGAACGCAACCCTATTGATGATTTCTTAACCCAAACGCCAGAACAACTTGTCGATAAAATTTATAAAGCAGGTGTTGCAGGGCTTGGTGGTGCGGCCTTCCCTACGGCAGCGAAAATTCATTCTGCTGATAAACAAGTCAAATTATTAATTATCAATGGTGCAGAATGTGAGCCTTATATCACTTGTGATGACCGTTTAATGCGCGATTACCCAGAAGATATTATCGAAGGCATACGCATTCTTCGTTATATTTTACGCCCTGAAAAAGTGGTTATCGCAGTTGAGGACAACAAACCAGAAGCAGTTGAAGCTCTACAAAAAGCCTTACAGGGCGCAAATGATATTGAAATTCGCGTTATTCCAACCAAATATCCATCTGGTGCAGCAAAACAACTCATCCATATTTTAACAGGTATGGAAGTGCCAAGTGGGCAACGTTCTTCCAGTATTGGCGTAC
The DNA here is from genome assembly GCF_900186835.1 of Pasteurella dagmatis. Lineage (NCBI taxonomy): Bacteria > Pseudomonadati > Pseudomonadota > Gammaproteobacteria > Pasteurellales > Pasteurellaceae > Pasteurella > Pasteurella dagmatis. Next base: position 592,192 of record NZ_LT906448.1, on the reverse strand, counting down.
TTATGCAAAACGTGGGAACTGCATTTGCGATTAAACGCGCAGTAATGAATGATGAACCCTTGATTGAACGTGTAGTCACGCTAACAGGTGATAAAGTGGCTAATAAAGGCAATCAATGGGTGCGAATTGGTACACCAATTTATCAACTTTTGCAGCAATATGGCTACCAATATGATTCTCGCTTCCCTGTTTTTATGGGTGGGCCGCTAATGGGTTTTATTTTGCCCGATTTACAAGCTCCTGTTACAAAAATTACTAACTGTTTACTTGCACCAGATCATTTTGAATACGCACCACCGGCACCAGAACAATCTTGTATTCGATGTTCAGCTTGTTCTGATGCCTGCCCTGTCAATTTGATGCCGCAGCAATTATATTGGTTTGCTCGCAGTGAAGATCACGAAAAATCCGAAGAGTATGCCTTACACGATTGTATTGAGTGTGGTTTATGTGCCTATGTCTGTCCAAGCCATATTCCATTAATCCAATATTTCCGCCAAGAAAAAGCGAAAATTTGGGATATCAAAGAAAAAGCAAAACAAGCTGAAGAAGCCAAACAACGTTTTGAAGCACGCCAAGCACGTTTAGAAAAAGAAGAACAAGAGCGTAAGGCACGTGCACAAAAAGCAATGGTAGCTCGTCGTGAAGAAATGAAAACACAAGACGGCGTTGATCCTGTACAAGCTGCATTAGAACGCTTAAAAGCAAAGAAAACAGAAACTGAAGCATCACTCACTCCAGTCAAAACGATTATCGGCGAGAAAGGCGAAATATTACCTGACAACAGCGATATTATGGCACAACGTAAAGCACGCCGTTTAGCACGTCAACAAGAAGCAGGTGAAACAGCAAAACTGGCTGAAAATAACGAAGCGCAAAACAATATAGATCCTAAAAAAGCCGCAGTGGCTGCTGCGCTTGCCCGTGCTAAAGCGAAAAAAGCACAGCAAGCTGGCACAACAGATGAACCTGTCATAGACAAATCAGCAACACAAAGTGCGGTAGAAAATACAGAAGTTTCAACTGCCCAACCAACAGAAGAAAACGATCCGCGCAAAGCGGCGATTGCAGCGGCTATCGCCCGTGCAAAAGCGAAGAAAGCACAGCAAGCTGGCACAACAGATGAACACGCCATAGACAAATCAGCAACACAAAGTGCGGTAGAAAATTCTCCAATTTCAGACGATCAAGCAACAGAAGCAAATGATCCTCGCAAGGCTGCAATTGCTGCTGCTATCGCTCGTGCGAAAGCGAAGAAAGCGCAACTTGCTAGTGAAGTTATTTCAGGAGTGAGTGAAAATCCGAATAAAAGTGCGGTGGAAAATTTAGAAATTCCAATAGCTCATACAGTGGAAGAAAACGATCCTCGTAAGGCTGCCGTTGCAGCAGCAATTGCACGAGCTAAGGCTAAAAAAGTGGCCGCTCAACAAGCAAAAAATAATGAATAAAGGATAAAAATAGCAATATGTTTAAAATGGTAAGTTCCCCACACACCCATTCAGGAAAGCTCACAATGCGCATTATGTTGTGGGTCATTACAGCAATGCTACCTGCAATGTGTGTTCAACTCTATTATTTTGGCTACGGTGTATTGATTCAATCTGCACTTGCTATTAGCTTTGCACTGATTTTGGAATGGATTGTCACTTTATTACGTAAAAAACCAGCCCTGTTTTATATTTCAGATTTTAGTGTTGTGCTAACGGCGTTTATTCTTGCTGTAGCAATTCCACCTTATGCACCCTATTGGATAATTTTAATTGGGGTGTTTAGTGCAGTCATTTTAGGTAAACACGTTTATGGCGGGCTTGGGCAAAATCTATTTAACCCAGCAATGATTGGTTATGTAGTCTTACTGATTTCATTTCCACTGCAAATGACAACGTGGTTGCCTCCGCTCACTTTATTAAATGAGCCTCCAACATTTGCAGATGCTTACCATTTGATTTTTACTGGATTTAGCACCGATGGTTTTAGCCTACATCAATTAACACAATCCGTAGATGCCATTACACAAGCGACACCACTCGATAGTGCAAAAGTCGTTTTAGGAAATTCCTCAGTAGAAAATGCTGAAATAAAATACCGCACTTTATTAAGCTCTCCAATCTTTAGTGAAAATGTCGCAATTGGTTGGTGGCAAGTGAATTTAGCTTTTTTATGTGGCGGGCTATTTTTAATTTGGAAACGCATTATTCATTGGCAAATTCCAGTCGCAATGTTAGTCAGCTTTACTGTATTTGCAGGTCTGACAGAACTTATTGCACCAATGCAACATTATCAGACATTACCGCACTTATTCAGCGGTGCAATGATGTTTGGTGCATTTTTTATTGCAACCGATCCTGTCACAGCCTCAATTACGCCAAAAGGAAAACTTGTCTTTGGTGGTTTAGTGGGATTCCTTGTATACATTATTCGTTTCTACGGTAGCTATCCTGACGGTGTTGCATTTGCAGTGTTATTAGGCAATATCTGCGTGCCGTTAATTGATCACTATACTCGACCAAGAGTAGCTGGTCATCAAAGAAAAAGAGCATAAAATGAAAACAGTAAAAATATCTATTCGTTATGGTTTGCTTTTAGCATCAGTTGCTTTTATTTGTGCAGTATTATCTACAAGCATTTACTTTCTAACTAAAGATACAATTGAATCGGAAATTAATAAACAGAAACAAGATTTGCTTTTGCAAGTTGTGCCGCAAACTTATTTTGATAATGCGCTCATTGAGTATTGTTACGAACCTGAGAGCAGCATATTAAAAGACAACCGTATTCAGGAAATTTGTATTGCCACTCAAACGGGCAAAAAAACGGCCTACGCAATTGAAACTATTGCACCAGACGGCTATTCGGGCAATATTCGCCTACTTGTTGGAATGACACCAGAGGGTGAAATTTTAGGTGTACGTGTGTTAGAGCATCACGAAACACCGGGACTTGGCGATAAAATTGAAACCCGTTTTTCTAACTGGATTTTAAGTTTCAATAATCAACAGATTACCCCAGATAATTTATCTGAATGGGCGGTGAAAAAAGACGGTGGAAAATTCGACCAATTTTCAGGGGCAACAATTACGCCACGTGCAATTGTTAATCAAGTAAAAACTGCGACTTTAGCCATGTTAGATGAAATCAATAAAGAGAAAGCAGAATGAGCGAAACAGTAGAAAAAACCACCGCACTTTCAGATGAGACCACTGTTCTTCTTGATAACTCATCGGTCGTAACCGCAAAACCTAGCAATGCAATTTGGAAAGAGCTTTTACAGCAAGGTTTGTGGAAAAATAACGCCGCACTTGTGCAATTATTAGGGCTTTGCCCATTATTAGCAGTTTCCAATTCAGTAACTAACGCATTAGGGTTGGGACTTGCCACAATGTTGGTATTAATTTGTAGCAATACCGTAGTGTCGCTATTTCGTCGTCATATTCCAACGGAAATTCGTATTCCGATTTATGTGATGATCATTGCAACAACAGTAACCATCGTACAACTTTTGATGAATGCCTACACTTATTCGTTGTATCAATCTCTAGGGATCTTCATTCCATTGATTGTGACTAACTGTATTGTAATTGGACGTGCCGAAGCATTCGCCTCAAAAAATCCACTGTCTCATTCCATTTTTGATGGATTTGCGATGGGATTAGGTATGTGCTTAAGCCTTGTCGCATTAGGGGCAGTTCGTGAAATCTTAGGCAACGGCACGTTATTTGATGGTATTGAACATTTACTCGGAGACTGGGCAAAAGGTTTACGTATTGAGCTGTTCCATTTAGACAGCCATTTCTTGCTTGCGATTTTACCTCCAGGCGCATTTATCGGTTTAGCATTACTGCTAGCAATGAAAAATTTTATTGATCAACGTAAAAAATAATGAATAAGCAAAAACGTATTGAGATTTTGACACGCCTACGTGATGAAAATCCTCACCCTACGACTGAATTAAATTATAGCTCACCTTTTGAGCTATTAATTGCCGTAATTTTATCTGCACAAGCTACAGATAAAGGCGTCAACAAAGCCACAGACAAACTCTTTCCTGTGGCAAACACGCCTGAAGCAATCTTAGCCTTAGGTGTAGATGGCTTAAAAGAATATATTAAAACTATCGGTTTATTTAATAGTAAAGCTGAAAATATTATTAAAACGTGCCGTGATTTAATTGAAAAACATAATGGCGAAATTCCACAAGATCGCGCCGCACTTGAAGCCTTGGCTGGCGTTGGACGTAAAACTGCCAATGTCGTCTTAAATACTGCTTTTGGACAGCCAACTATTGCCGTTGATACACATATTTTTCGCGTTTCAAACCGTACTGGATTTGCACCGGGTAAAGATGTGGTGAAAGTGGAGGAAAAATTACTCAAAGTTGTGCCAGATGAATTTAAAGTCGATGTGCATCATTGGTTGATTTTGCACGGGCGTTACACTTGTATTGCTCGTAAACCACGCTGTGGATCTTGTATTATCGAAGATTTATGCGAGTTTAAGGAAAAAACAGAATAATTTTAAATTTGGATGTAAATTTATGACAACAAAAAAACAAGAAAGACAAACTTGGTCAAGCCGTTTGACTTATATTATGACAGTAGCTGGTGCAACTGTTGGCTTTGGCGCAACTTGGCGTTTTCCTTACTTAGTGGGTGAAAACGGTGGTGGTGCTTACGTATTTTTATTTTGTTTAGCTATGATTTTGATCGGTATTCCCATGATCCTAGTGGAAAATGTGATTGGACGCCGTTTACGTGTAAACTCAATCGATGCATTTGACGATAAATTGGGACAAGGTCATTCTAAATACTGGAAAATCATCGGCTATATGGGCTTACTCGGTGCTTTCGGGATTATGGCTTATTATATGGTACTCGGTGGCTGGGTAATCACTTACATTATCAACCTAGTGACTGGCACATTGGATATTTCAGCTCCAATCACAAAAGAAGTCGCAAAAGAATTCTACGATTTACATATTGGCAACAGCCCACTCGAAATTTCACTCTATACCCTACTTTTCGTTGCTGTAAACTACTTTATTTTAGCGAAAGGCATTATTGGCGGTATTGAACGCTCAGTGAAATATTTAATGCCATTATTATTCGTTTTCCTCATTGGTATGGTGATTCGTAACGTGACATTACCCGGCGCAATGGAAGGGATTACATTCTATCTCAAACCTGATTTTTCTAAAATCACGCCACAATTATTTATCTTCGTCTTAGGTCAAGTATTCTTCGCTTTAAGTTTAGGTTTCGGCGTATTGATTACGTTATCAAGCTACTTAAACAAAGAAGAAAATCTTATCCAAACAGCCGTTATCACCGGCTTTACAAATACCATTATTGCTGTATTAGCAGGCTTTATGATTTTCCCATCATTATTCACTTTTGGGATCGCACCAAATTCAGGGCCAACACTGGTATTCCAAAGTTTACCAATCGTATTCTCGCATTTGTGGTTAGGTAAAGTTTTTGCAATCATCTTCTTTAGCTTATTGTTGATCGCAGCGCTAACAACCTCATTAACCATTTATGAAGTAATTATTACCGCACTACAAGAAAAACTTAGAATGCGTCGTAGCAAAGCAATTATTCTCACACTTGGTGGAATCTTTGTTTTAGGTAATATCCCATCGATTTTAGGCGACAATATTTTCAAAGATGTGACTATTTTCGGTAAAAGCATTTTTGATGCCTTCGATTATGTCAGCGGTAACATTCTCTTTATGTTAACGGCATTAGGTTGTGCAATCTTCGTTGGTTTCGTACTCAAGGACGATGCAAAACGCGAACTTTCACCAAATCCAAATTCAACCTTCACAAAAATTTGGTTTAACTATGTGAAATTCGTTGTACCGTTCATTATTTTAGTGATTTTCATCAGTAACTTAATCTAAAAAGAAGGTGGGTCTAGCCCACTTTCTTTATGCTTACCACACATCTCAATTTTTCATTAAGTATCAAAACACTTCAAAACTTTTTCAAAATCAACCGCACTTTGATTACCTATAAAAATGGGGTAAATCCACTTACCCCATTTCTCTCACTATTTACTTGTGTTTTTCTTTTCTTCGAGCTCTTCCCAGCGTAAAAATGCTTCTTCAAGCGCTTGTTCAGCATCGGCTAATGCCTGCAATTTTGCAGAAGTATAATCGTGGGCTTGTTGAAAAAACTCGGCACTGCCAATTTCAGTCTGAAGTGCGGTCACTTTTTCTTCCAATTCTTCCAAAAGTTGTGGCAATTGTTCCAACTCTCTTTGTTCTTTATAGGAAAGTTTTACTGAACGCTGTTGATTCTTACCTGTGTGCGAAACTTGTTCAGAATCTACCGCACTTTTCGCAGGCTCTGCTTGTGCTGCTTTCTTCTGTTTTAAGGCTTCTTGCTCGGCTTTATGCGCAAAATAGTTCGCTTGCTGTTGTTTTGCATCGTGGAAACCGCCCACATATTCATTCAGCACGCCATCGCCTTCAAACATAAAACATTCTGTTGCCGTATTATCAATAAATTGACGATCGTGGCTGACGATTAATAACGTACCTTGATAATCCGCCAAAATTTCTTCTAATAATTCTAAGGTTTCAACATCAAGATCGTTGGTTGGCTCATCCAGAATTAATAAGTTATTTGGTTTAAGTAACAATTTCGCAAGTAATAAGCGGTTGCGCTCACCACCCGATAATGCCTTAACTGGCACCATTGCTCGTTTTGGTGGGAATAAGAAGTCTTGCAAATAGCCTAATACGTGGCGTTTGATACCGTTTACTTCAATATCTTGCTTGCCATCAGCGACGTTATCCATCACCGTTTTTTCAGGATCAAGATCAGCACGATATTGATCGAAATAAGCGATATCTAATTTAGTACCACAACGCACCGTGCCTGATGTTGGTTTGATTTCACCCAGCAATAATTTAATGAAAGTTGTTTTACCACAACCATTTGGGCCAACAAGCGCAATTTTATCGCCCCGTAAAATAGTCGTGCTGAAGTTTTGCAGAAGTTTTTTGCCTGCAACTTCATAGCTAACGTTATCCATTTCAAACACGATCTTGCCAGAACGGCTTGAGTTATCGATTTGTAATTTTGCTGTGCCTAACACTTCACGACGCTGACGGCGTTCCTCACGTAAGGCTTTTAACGCACGGACACGCCCTTCATTACGAGTCCTACGTGCTTTAATCCCTTGACGAATCCACACTTCTTCTTGCGCCAATTTTTTATCAAAGAGTTCGTTTTGTAAGGCTTCAACACGTAAGTTTTCTTCTTTTGTGGTGAGATACAGATCGTAATTGCCCGGATAAGATACCAGCTGACCACGATCTAAGTCTACAATTCGGGTTGCCATTTTGCGAATAAACGAACGATCGTGAGAAATAAATACGATACTGCCTTCAAAGCCTAATAAAAATTCTTCAAGCCATTCGATTGCATCAACGTCTAAATGGTTTGTTGGCTCGTCTAGTAATAACACGTCAGGTTGACAAACTAAAGCACGTGCTAATGCAGCTTTACGCAACCAACCACCTGATAATTCAGATAATAACGTGTCAGGATTAAGGGCTAATTTGGCTAGAACTTCTTTGATCTTGCTTTCAAAACGCCAGCCATTTGCGTGATCTAATTTTGCTTGGACTTGGGCTAATTGATTGAGGGCATTTTCGCTATATTCTTTCTCTAATTGCAATGAAATGCGGTGATAGTCTTTCAATAATTCCGCAAGATGTTCAATCCCTTCGGCAACATAATCAAACACGTTGCCTTCCGCGTGACGAGGCGGGTCTTGTTCTAAACGAGAAACAACAATATCTTTTTCAAACTGCAAGCGACCGTCGTCCATGATGACTTCGCCCGATAAAATCTTCATTAGCGTGGATTTGCCCGCACCATTGCGACCAACTAAACACACACGCTCACCTGCTTCAATATGTAAATCGGTGTGATCTAACAAAGGGTGATCACTAAAAGAAAGGTATCCATTGGTTAAGGATATTAATGCCATAATGCCTCTTTTTTAAATAATTCTTTTTATAACTGCTGATAAACTCTTAATGCATACGCATCGGACATACCGGCAATATAATCACAAATAACACGTTTTTTGCCATTTTCTGCTGCATTTTTCCAACGCATTGCAGTATTACGTGGCAGCAAACGATCTGGATCAGACTCAAAGATTTGGAACATTTCCGTTAAAATACGCTGTCCTTTGTATTCAATGCGTTGTGTTTCCACATTTCTAATCACGTATTTCCAAACAAATTTTTTGAAAATGTTTAAGACAGCCACCACTTCATCTGGTAACTCTGCATTATAACGTAATAATGGGTCATCAAACTCAGCAGTGAGCTTCCAACGTACACTGGTGATGAAATAATTGACTAATGCACCAATCGCATTTTTACGTAAATAATGTTGGTCTGAAAACAATTTTTCAGTCAAACTGTCAATATGTTGTTGAATCCACTCAGAAGGGCAATTTTTCAATTCCACCAGCGCCTCTTGCCATTGATGTAGATTCACCACACCAACCACAATCGCATCTTCTAAATCGTGTACGCCGTATGCAATGTCATCCGCCAGCTCCATTAAGCTACAATCCAATGATTTAAAACGTGTTTTTAAAATCTCGGCTGGATTTGACCGCTCTTTTTGAAATTGTCCAAACAAATCACGATCTTGCTCACTCAATGGAGCTAACAACCATTCGAACATTTTGAGATCATCTCGAAAAATGCCTTTTCCTGGTCGCCAGTCGGTAATTTTAACATAACGAGGGTCTGCATTTTGCGAGTGTGGTAGTTCTGAATATTGAGCAGAGGATTGATCTAAAATTGCTGGATATTTGACGATCCCAAGCAGAGTTCTACGAGTTAGATTCATTCCCGCATTTTGCGTATAAGGCTCTAATTTTGTCAGTAAACGGAAGGTTTGTGCATTGCCCTCGAACCCACCATTAGAACGCATCATGTAATTCAGTGCGACTTCACCACCGTGGCCAAATGGCGGATGCCCAATATCGTGTGCAAAACATAAACTTTCAATAAGATCATTACTTGGTAGCAAAGGTTTCAGCTGTTTTTGTAACTCAGCTCGTTCATTTTGCTGAGCGCTTAATGAGGAAAAAGCTTCGATAAATCCCATTTGTGCCACAAGACTACTGCCAATTTGTGCAACCTCTAAAGAATGGGTTAAACGTGTGCGATAAAAATCATTTTCGCCAACTGCGTGAATTTGTGTTTTTGCTTGTAAACAACGAAAAGCAGCTGAGTGTAAAATTCGCCCACGATCTCGACGAAATGGCGGGCGATGATCTTTTTCTCGCGGTTTATCAGCAAGAAAACGTGATTGCCAAAGTGGATTTATCAAATTTTTCATATTATGTGGTCACTAAATAGATTAACTTAAACATCACTGGTGCAAGAATAGATGTAATAATGCCACATAATACCAAGGCGATGGAACTATAACTACCAGCTTTTTGATCCATTTCCATACAACTTACTGTTCCCAGTGCATGAGAAATAGAACCGATTGCTAATCCTAATGCTTCTGCGTGTTTAATTTTTAATTTTCGTAATACCAACAAACCCAACACAGAGCCTTGTAACCCTGCAATTAATACACCAACAGCAGCAACAGAAGGAATACCACCTAAACTTTCAGAAATTGCCATTGCAATTGGTGTGGTGACAGATTTTGGTAATACAGTTGCCACAATTTGTGGATTAGCGCCTAGTAATAATGCTAAAACCGCACCTGAAAACATCGACAACAAAGAGGCTGAAATGGTAATAAATAAAATGCCTTTCCAGCGTTGGCTGATTTGACGTAATTGCTCATACAAAGGCACAGCTAATGCAACAATACTCACTCCTAATAATTCATTTAACGGTGTGTTACCTTCCATATAGGTTTCATAAGGAATATGAAAACCCAGTAACACAGCGGCAACAACTAATACAGTCAATACAAAAGAATTAAAGAAAATTGATTTCCAACGTTTATTAATTTCAAGTGCAAAAGCAAAAACTGCAATAGTTAAAAATGAATAAAGATAAATAAGATAATGACCCATTGTTACTTCCTTGCTTGTCTTTTTATTGCTTTTTTCCGTAAATAAGCAAATGATTTTAAAGAGAATATATAATCGGACAGAAAACCAATCACGATAAGAGTTAGAAAAGTGCTGATAATATTGGGCAATAGCAAGACTTTCATTTGCTCAAATAAAAGATCTGCATATTTGACAATCCCAACACTCACAGGGACAAAAAGTAACGCCATATAACGAATTAATAAATTTGAGGAGGCAAGCACCCAATTTAATTTAATAATTCGGAAAGTTAAGCATAAGAATAAAAGTAATAAACCCCAAATACTGGCAGGAATTCCGATAGGTATAAAATGTGCAATTTGCCCGCCAATCCACAACATTGCATATAAAATAAATAAAGAACGGATGATATCAACTATTTTCCGAGCCATTTTTACTCCCACTTTTGACAAGAAATCGTCATTTAGATAAAAATGAGTGAATATTTTACTCCCATTTTTTCAATTTTGTTAGTTTTTCGGTAAAATAACCCCATTTCCAATGAGATAAAATTTAATATGTTTAATAAATCAACAGTTATTGCAATATGTTGCTTATTTCTAACATTCTGCGCACAAGCCGATCGTACTTTATATTGTAGAGTAGTAAGTATTACTGATGGCGATACATTCACTTGCTTATTGCAGAATAATAAACAATTACAAGTCCGCTTAGCCGAAATTGATGCCCCTGAAAAAGCACAACCTTTTGGTACGAAATCACGAATGGCATTAGGTCAGCTCGTGCATAAAAGTCATGTAAAATTGGTTATTAATGGTCACGATCGTTATCAACGTACGATAGCTACTGTTTATGATCAACAAGGTAAAAATATTAACTTAACAATGGTAAAATTAGGTATGGCTTGGGCATATGAAAAATATAGCCAAGATCCTGCTTATTTACGTGAGCAAAAACAAGCGCAACAAGGAAAAATAGGACTTTGGCAAGATCGCCATCCTATTCCGCCTGAAGAATGGCGTAAACAAAAGAGAAACAACTAATGGCATTTGATCCAAACGCATTTCGCGCTGATTTTCCTTACTTTAAACAAAAAGATACTGCCGTTTATTTAGATAGCGCTGCAACTGCATTAAAACCACACGCCCTAATTGAGGCTACGGTAGATTTTTATCAATCAGCAGGCTCTGTTCATCGTAGCCAATATGATGAAAAACAGACCGCACTTTTTGAACAGGCTCGTGAACGTGTAAAAAATTGGATCAATGCAGAATCTACTCAAGCGGTGATTTGGACGTCAGGCACCACCCAAGCCATTAATATGGTTGCAAATGGATTAGCACACGCACATATCACAGCCAATTCTGAAATTATTATTAGCGAAGCAGATCACCACGCTAACTTTGTCACTTGGAATGAAATTGCCCAAAAGTGCGGTGCAAAAATTCATATTTTGCCAATTAATGATCAATGGCTGATTGATGAACAAACTTTAATCCGCACACTCAATGAAAAAACGGCTCTTGTTGCGTTAAATTTTGTGTCAAATGTGACTGGTACAGAACAGCCTGTTGCAAGATTGATCCAATTGATCCGCCAATACTCAAATGCATTAGTATTAGTGGACTCAGCCCAAGCGATTAGCCATCTACGCATTGATTTACAGGCTTTAGATGCCGATTTCCTCGCCTTTTCAGCGCACAAATTATATGGACCAAATGGTCTCGGCGTTTTAAGTGGAAAATTGACCGCACTTGAACAACTCAGTCCGTCTAATTACGGTGGCAAAATGGTTGATCGGGTATCAAAATCGCAGATCACCTTTGCCGATTTGCCTTATCGTCTTGAAGCTGGCACACCGAATATTGCTAGCGTGATTGGTTTTAATGCGGTATTGGAATGGTTAGAAAAATGGGATTTTGATCTTGCAGAACAACACGCTATCGCGTTAGCGGAACAATGCAAAGTGCGGTTAAAAAATTACAAAAATTGCCAACTGTTTGAATCGCCACAGCCAAGTACAGTTGTGAGTTTTATTTTCTCATGCATTGCAACTTCAGATATCGCTACTTTGCTGGCAGAACAAAATATTGCATTACGTTCGGGAGAACATTGTGCGCAGCCTTATTTAGCCCGTTTAGGCCAAACCAATACCCTACGTTTATCCTTTGCACCTTACAATCAACAATCAGATGTTGATGCATTTTTTAATGCACTCGACAATGCGTTAAATTTATTAGATTAGACAATGAAACAACAATTTCTTAATGCAAAAAGTTGGGAAGAACGTTACCGTTTGATTATTCAGTTAGGTAAAAATCTCACTCAACCTGATGAACAAACTCTCGCTCAAATGCAACTTATTACAGGCTGTGAAGCCAAAGTGTGGTTTAAAATTAATGAAAAAAATGACCGCACTTTTGATTTTGATGCCTTCAGCGAAGCTCGAATTATCAACGGATTATTGTGGATCTTATTGCAAAAAATTAATGGCAAAACCGCAGAACAACTGAAATCCTTTGATTTAACTGCTTATTTTTCTGAATTAGGCATCGCACAGCGTTTAAGCTCGACTCGCTTAAATGGTTTAAAACAGATTGAGAATTTATTGCATCGCTTAAAATAAGTGCGGTGTTTTTTGAAAAAGTTTCACTCTAAACAAAACCAGACTAATGCTCCCTTTTCCTCCTTATTTTTCGCCGTAGCGGTTGCGTCAACTTTTGAGCAACACTTTCTTTATTTGAGCTTGGCACGCCAAGTGAGTTTGGAAAGTGGGTGCCAAAAATTAGCAATAAGCGTAGGAAAAAGAAAAATCAGGGTGTGCTTTCTTTTTGCCTACGTTTTCTTTTGCACAAGAAAAGAAAAAGTAGGTCGCCCATCGGGCGAAAGCCGATATATATCAGCCATAAAAATATGATTGGCTGACCCAATATGGCAACTAAAGCCGTTAGCACCTTTCCAATACAATTTTATTATCGAGTTCCAAATACAAAAAGGGCAAACGTTTATGTCTGCCCTTAAATGAATATACGATCAAAAAAATCTTAATCTTTTAATTGCTGAATTTTACTAATTACATTACTGGTTGAACAACCATTTTCAAAATTCAACACACGAACATCACCACCATTTGCCCAAACTTCTTTACTGCCAGCAATATCTTCAGGTTTATAATCACCGCCTTTTACTAGTAAATCTGGTAAAATTTCACCAATTAAGCGTTGTGGTGTATCTTCAGTAAATTCTACTAACCAATCCACTGAAGAAAGCCCAGCTAAAACTGCCATACGCGCTTGTAGGTTATTAATTGGGCGTGTTTCGCCTTTCAAACGTTTTACAGATGCATCACTATTAACAGCTACAATCAGACGATCACCGAGTTTACGTGCATTTTCTAAATAAGAAACATGACCAGGATGAAGAATATCAAAGCAACCATTTGTCATCACAATTTTCTCACCACGTGCTTTTGCTTGAGATACTACAACTTTTAATTCTTCTTCACTCATAATGCCGAACCCTGTATTTGAGCGACCGTGAATGGCGTTTTCTAATTCTACAGTAGAAACAGTTGAAGTACCTAGTTTACCTACTACAACACCCGCTGCAACATTAGCTAAATAGCAAGCTTCTTCGAAGGTGCGACCATCAGCTAGTGCCGTTGCTAATACACTGATAACCGTATCACCGGCACCTGTCACATCAAAGACTTCTTTTGCTTCAGTAGCTAAATGGAATGCAGGTTGATTCGGGCGCAATAAAGTCATTCCTTTTTCAGAGCGTGTCACTAATAAAGCGCTTAAATCAATATCTTCGATCAATTTTAAACCTTTTTCGATAATTTCTTCTTCAGAATTACATTTACCGACAACAGCCTCAAATTCTGACATATTTGGGGTTAATAATGTCGCACCACGATAACGCTCAAAATCCGTACCTTTTGGATCGATTAATACAGGAATATTCGCTTTACGCGCCACTTGAATCATTGCTTGTACTTGATTCAATGTGCCTTTGCCGTAATCTGAAAGCACTAAAGCACCGTAATTTTTCACCGCACTTTCTAATTTTTCTAATAAAGCGTCGCTTGTGACATTTTGGAAATCTTCTTCGAAATCTAAACGTAATAATTGTTGATGGCGAGATAAAATACGGAGCTTAGTGATAGTGGGATGAGTGTGTAATTGAACGAAATCACAATCGATACGATTTTTTGCAAGCAAGCCAGCTAATGCTGAACCTGCTTCATCTTGTCCTGTTAAACCCAATAACTTCACTGGAACATTCAATGAGGCAATATTCATTGCTACGTTTGCTGCACCACCTGCACGTTCTTCATTATCTTGAACACGAACTACCGGCACTGGCGCTTCTGGTGAAATACGATTGGTTGCCCCAAACCAATAGCGATCAAGCATCACATCACCCAATACTAATACTTTTGCTTTTTGAAATTCTGCTGAATATTGAAACATTTGATTTCTCTCTTTGTAAAAATTTTGCTAATTTTAACATAGGAAAAATGCTATTTCCCCTCAAATTCAATGAAATAACCAGACTTTTTACAAGATTGCTTTTCTTATTATTAGATAATTAGTAATATTCACGCCCTATTTATGCGATAATCTGCAACATTCGTATTCAACATATTTTTATTGTGCTCGTCTAATCACTCAAAATACAAAACGATTTTATGGCAAATTATAAATTACCAACATTTCAAAAAGCATTCTTAAAACCAAAATATTGGGGGTTTTGGTTAGGCATCGGTTTGTGGCGTCTAATCCTTTGTTTACCCTACCCTATATTGCTTAAAATAGGTCATGGGCTTGGTTGGATACTCACTAAGTTAAGTGTAGGTAAACGTCGTTCCAAGATTGCTAAACGAAACTTAGAACTCTGTTTTCCTCATTATTCAGAGCAACAAATTGAAGATTTATTACAAGCAAACCTAAAAGCAACCGGTATGGCAATAATAGAAACGGGTATGGCGTGGTTTTGGTCTGATAAACGAATGAGAAAATGGTCAAAAATTGAAGGGTTAGAATATCTCCAACAATACAAGAAAGACGGAATTATTCTTGTAGGCGTTCATTTCTTAACGCTAGAACTTGGTGCCCGTATTGTTGGCTTACATCAACCGGGTATTGGCGTTTATCGTCCAAATGACAACCCTATAATGGATTGGCTACAGGTACAAGGGCGCTTACGTTCTAATAAAGATATGCTTGATCGTAAGGATCTACGTGGGATGATCCGGGCATTACGGCAAGGTGAGATTATCTGGTATGCGCCTGATCACGATTATGGTCGTAAAAATGCGGTGTTTGTACCATTTTTTGCGGTACCAGATGCGGCTACAACTACAGGAAGTTATTTTTTATTAAAATCATCACCGTCGAGTAAAGTTATTCCCTTTGCCCCATTACGCAATGCTGACGGCTCTGGTTATACAGTAAAAATTTCACCACCAGTGGATTTTTCAGATATTACCGATGAAACCAATATCGCAATTCGCATGAATAAAGTGGTTGAAACCGAAATTATGCAAGGTGTTGAACAATATATGTGGCTACATCGTCGCTTCAAAACACGACCTGATGAAGATCAACCAAGCTTATATGATGAATAGTTTCAAGTAAAAAATATAAAAGTGAGATAAAAAATAGGAATGAAAAAAGCAGATTTTTATATCTGCTTTTTATTTGCAATAATTTTGTCAAATTATTCTGCGACTACTGTTTCCTCTTCTAACTCATCTGCCATTGCAGCTAAAATTTCTTCCGTCAATAACGCTAATGAACGATAGAAAGGTAAGGTTGCCTTGCTTTCAACGTGTCTAAGGAACTTACTTGCACAAGGCAATAAGAATTGCTCAAAAAACGCATGTTGAGCTGCTAGCGAATCTAAATTATCCTCAATCCAAGATGCTGTTAATAAAAGTAACGCAAAATGATCTGCACTATCCACCTCTGGCATTCCACGAGTTCTTCTGAAATTCACAAATGCCTCAACATCAACACCATATGTGCTAATTTTTGAGCTAATTTGTGGATTCTCACCACCAAATAACTTTTGATATTCTTTATCAAGTGCGATCAAATCTAACGGCATTTGTACGCTATCAATCGCTTGTTGGCTTTGTGCATCTGTATCTAATACCCAAAGTGAAGTTAAACCTTTTTGTTGTAACCACGCAAATACGTTGACCAAAATAGGATCACAAGGTGAACGATAAAATAAATTGCCGAAAAGGCGGCTAATCATTGAAAAGTGATTTAATTGATTTTCAGTTGTCATTCTTTTTCTCTAAAAGTGCGGTCAAATTTTGCTGAGTTTTTTTAGCTACCGTTTGTAACATTGCTTGGCGAGCGACATCATCAATAATGTGAATATCACCGAAAAACTCATGTTGAATATCAGTAACGCCACAGTAATTAAACAAGCCATCCACTAAACAATCTTTCAAAGATTGAGTAAAGCCCAATCCTTGATAATTCTCTACATTATTACCAATCGTGATAAATTGTTGCATTTTTTTATCACTTAATAAACCTACAGATTGCCCATCATCACCCATTTTATAAGCAAATCCGTAACTTAATACACGATCTAAATAGCCTTTCAAAATTGCAGGAAATCCCATCCACCATACAGGATAAATCAAGGTGATTAAATCTGCATTTTGGATTAGTTGATGTTCAAATTTGACTTCAGCTGGCACAATTTCTTGATAGACAGCCTGCATTTCTTCCCAAGATAAAACGGGATTAAAATTAAGCGTATAAAGATCGCGTACAACGGTATGTACACCTTGCTTTTGGCTGGCTTGTACAACAGCATCCAAAATAGCACGGTTAAAACTGGTTTGGCTATTCGGATGTGCAAAAATAATAAGATGATTCATAACTTTTTTAATTCACTTTTTTCACGTGTAATGTAATGCCTTCAACACGTTCAACCTCAACTAAATCGCCAACAGCGAGATCATTGCCTTGAATGCGCCAGGTCGTATCTCCAAAATAACCACGTCCAATGCCATTGACAGCAATTTCTTGTACTGTACCTTTCGCACCTAACATTGCCTGATCGCGTTGGTTTAAAGAGGAGTTCGATTGATCGACTTTATCTTTACTGTGTTGATATTTCCACCAAGTCACACTTAAAATCAGAGCTAACACTGCATAACTAATTGCAAGTGCAGTTAAGGATAAACTTGGAAACATAGCCATCACACCAGCAATCACAATTGCTGCAAGCCCCCACCAGAGTAAAAATACGCCTGGTAGCAACAGTTCTGCGGTTAATAGCACGAAACCTAGAATGAGCCAATGCCAAAGGCTCCAAGTGGAAAACCATTCCATACTTAACCTCACTTAGCTTTTATTAGGCTTTTTTATCACCTTTTAATAATTCAGAAATCCCTGCAATAGATCCAATTAAATTGCCTGCTTCTAACGGCATTAACACTACTTTACTGTTTTCTGAACTGCCAATTTCTTTTAATGCTTCAGTATATTTTTGAGCAATAAAGTAATTAATTGCTTTGGTATCTCCACTTGCAATCGCATCAGATACCATTTGTGTTGCACGAGCTTCCGCTTCAGCGGCACGCTCACGCGCCTCTGCTTGTAAAAATGCTTCTTGGCGTTCACCTTCTGCTTTTAAGATACGCGCTTGTTTATCCCCTTCTGCACGTAAAATTTCGGCTTGACGCACACCTTCTGCTTCTAAAATATCTGCGCGTTTATTACGTTCTGCTTTCATTTGTGCATTCATCGCAGCGATCAATTCTTGCGGTGGACGTACATCACGAATTTCAATACGAGTGACCTTAATTCCCCAAGGATTAGTCGCTTCATCTACAATAGACAATAAACGACTATTGATAGAATCACGTTGCGACAACATTTCATCTAACTCCATCGAACCTAATACAGTACGGATATTTGTCATCGTTAAATTGATAATTGCTTGTTCTAAATGATTTACTTCATAAGCTGCATTACGTGCATCAATCACTTGTACGAAACAGACTGCATCAATAGATACGTTAGCGTTATCTTTTGAAATAACTTCTTGTGATGGGATATCTAGTACTTGTTCCATCATATTGATACGACGACCAACACGATCAATAAAAGGAACAACAAAGTTCAAACCTGGCGTTAACGTTCGTGTATAGCGACCAAAACGCTCAATTGTCCAGTGATAACCTTGAGGTACAGTCTTTAATGTGGAATACAACACAAAAATCACAAGCACAATAAAGAAAATTGTGGCAATAGGTAAGCCATTAATAAAGTCCATTGTTGTTCTCCTTATTAGGTATAATATTTAGAAAAGTCTAACAAATTAAACCGCACTTTGTATATAAGAATATTAAGGATTCTTTTCAAGCGAACATGCACAAAAAAAGCGGATCGAAACCCGCTTTTATATTAAAAAACTATTTAATGCTTATGCATTTTTATTTTGCTCAGCAATTGATGCTGCTGCAGTAAATAATACGTCAGTTGATGAATTTAATGCAGTTTCAGTTGAATCTTGTAAAATACCAATCACGAAACCAACACCAATCATTTGGGCTGCGATACTATCTGGAATACCAAATAAACTACAAGCTAATGGAATTAATAGTAATGAACCACCTGCAACACCAGAAGCACCACAAGCACATACACTTGCGACTACGCTCAATAGTAGTGCGCTAAAGAAAGAGACTTCCAAGTTTAACGTATGTACAGCTGCTAACGTTAAGATAGTCACTGTAATTGCAGCTCCCGCCATATTAATAGTCGCACCAAGCGGAATAGATACAGAATATGTTTCTTCATCTAAATTTAAACGTTTTGCAAGGTTGATATTCACCGGGATATTGGCTGCTGAACTACGTGTAAAGAAAGCTGTTACACCACTCTCACGTATACAAGTCCACACTAATGGATATGGGTTACTACGGATTTTCCAAAAAACTAAAACTGGATTAACAACAAATGCAACAAATAGCATTGTACCAATTAATACAGCTAATAATTGAATATAACTACCTAATGCAGCTAAACCTTTATGTGCAAGTGTTTCACTCACTAAACCAAATACCCCAATTGGCGCTAGTGAGATAATCACATGAACAATTTTTGAAACAGCTTCAGCTAAGTCAGCAATCATTGTTTTTGTAGTATCAGCTGCGTGACGTAAGGCTAAACCTAAACCTATAGACCATGCTAATACACCGATAAAGTTTGCTTTAAATAATGCATTTAATGGATTATCAACAAGGTTAAATACTAAGGTAAGAAGAACTTCACCAACACCTTGTGGCGCTGTTGTAATATCTTCTTGGTTTGCCAATGCAACATGACTTGGGAATAAGAAACCAGCAACGACAGCCGTTGCAGCAGCTAAAAATGTACCTAAGAGATATAAAACAATAATAGATTTCATATTACTTTTCGTACCAATTTTCTTATTTGCAATAGCAGCCATTACTAATACGAAAATCAGGATAGGAGCCACAGCGCGTAGAGAACGTACAAAAATAGTTCCTAAAACACCGGCTTTCTCAGCAAGATTAAAATCTAAAATCGGTTGTAAAGTTGGTGTAATCAAAGCAACAACTAAACCAAGAATAAGACCAATAAAGATACGCTTAACTAAATTGCCTTGGAAAAAAAAAGCAAATAAACGAGATAGATTCATAATTTTTATCACGAAGTGTTATGCAGAATTTGCAGTAAATAATCAGATCAATCGCTTGATCCCCCAAACGAAGCTAAAGATAGCTTAAATTTTAATTAAAGAAAATATTATTTTTTAATTTTTTCACGATATTTTTACGTTGATATGATAACTTTTCTTTTTATACTTGAAATTTTTCTATTTCTCACTGATTTTTTTAAATAAAATCAATCTTCTTTGATTTATCTCTCATCGTTTAATAGTAAGCATGTTAAATAAACTAAAAAAGTATATTTTTTAATAAAAACACCATTGACACACTGTATATAAAAACAGTATTATTGAGCTGTATAAATAACCAGTTTATTTTATAGTGAGGATAATGATGAACACAATGATGCATAGCCTAACAATAAATGACAATACATTACCTTGTCGCCATATCCCTTATTATGATGATGTGCAGAACTCACGTTTGAATTTTAGCAAAAAACTAGATCTTAACCTCTATTGTGTGAAGCGCCCACAACAAACTTGTTTCATCCGAGTAACTAACCCCAATTTGTTGGCTTGGGGAATTGAAGTTGATGATATGCTAGTTGTAGAAAAAAGTAGTAGCCTTGCTATTGGGGATTTAGTTGTAGTTGAAATTGACTCACAATTCCAAGTTTACGAATTTATGATCCATCAAAATAATGAATTTATTTTCTTCGCCTTGGATTCTACCCAAGAAAACATTAAAACAGATAACTGGCTAAACTTACCTATCATTGGTACAGTAACAAATACTATCCATCAAATGAAGCCAAAAAACAAAATGCGTTTTGCTGCTTAAAGATAATTCCCAAAATTGCGGTCACATTTTTGAAATTTTATGATATAAACAACATTAAACATTGATGAAATATATTTACGTTTCGTGATTTACTAAATTTAGACTACCTTTTGAATTCGCAAAATCGACTAATAAAAAAGCCACTTTTGCACATTTCAATATTGAGATGGCAAAAGTGGCTGATTATTTAAGCAATGTAATTATTTTTTCTTCGCTTTTGGATTTGGCAAGTCAGTAATTGAACCTTCAAAGACTTCTGCCGCTAAACCAACTGATTCGTGTAAGGTTGGATGAGCATGGATAGTTAATGCTAAATCTTCCGCATCACAACCCATTTCGATCGCAAGACCAATTTCACCTAATAATTCACCACCGTTAGTCCCCACAATAGCACCACCAATGACACGGTGAGTATCTTTGTCGAAGATTAATTTAGTCATACCATCTGCACAGTCAGATGCAATTGCACGACCTGAAGCTGCCCATGGGAATTTAGCCACTTCGTAGTTAATACCTTCAGCCTTACATTCTTTCTCGGTTTTACCTACCCAAGCAACCTCTGGTTCAGTGTAAGCAATTGAAGGAATGACTTTTGGATCAAAGTAGTGCTTCATGCCTGCGATAACCTCTGCAGCTACATGACCTTCATGAACACCTTTATGTGCTAACATTGGTTGACCAACTATATCACCGATAGCAAAGATGTGCGGTACGTTTGTACGCATCTGTTTATCCGTACGAATGAAACCGCGATCATCAACTTCAACACCAGCAACACCAGCATCGATTAGTTTACCATTTGGTACACGACCGATAGCAACCAGCACAGCATCATAACGACGTGTTTCTGTCGCTGCTTTACCTTCCATTGAAACGTAAATGCCATCTTCTTTCGCTTCAACCGCCGTTACTTTAGTTTCTAATAATAAATTGAATTTCTTAGATACACGTTTAGTATAGATTTGAACCATATCTTTATCCGCAGCAGGGATAACTTGGTCAAACATTTCAACTACATCAATTTTTGAACCTAATGCGTGGTAAACAGTTCCCATTTCAAGACCAATGATACCACCGCCCATAATTAATAAGTTTTCTGGCACTTCTTTTAATTTCAGAGCATCTGTTGAGTCCCAAATACGCGGATCTTCGTGTGGAATGAAGGGCAATTGAATCGGTCGTGAACCTGCTGCAATAATTGCATTATCGAATTTGATTGTTGTTTCACCTTCTTCACCTGCAACAATAATTGTATTAGGACCAGAGAATTTACCATAACCATTTACAACTTGAACTTTACGCTGTTTAGCCATACCAGCTAAACCACCAGTTAATTGACCAATAACTTTCTCTTTCCAACCACGAATTTTATTTACATCTGTGCTTGGCTCACCAAAAACAATACCATGTTCAGCAAGTGCTTTTGCTTCTTCAATCACTTTAGCAACATGTAATAATGCTTTAGATGGAATACAACCAACATTTAGGCAAACACCACCTAATGTTGAATAACGCTCAACAATCACTGTTTCTAAACCTAAGTCCGCACAACGGAAAGCAGCAGAATAACCAGCAGGGCCAGCGCCTAATACCACAACTTGAGTTTTAATTTCTTTATTCATTTTAACCTCGTTAAACGATGTGATTCTGTAAAATATTGCGTTTTTGACCGCACTTTCACCACATTTAGAGTTGAGAAGTAATCCGTCCAATTCTTCATTGAACGGATTACAGGATTACATAACTAAGCGGCGAAGATCAGACAAGACACCATTAATAAATGTGATAAATCTCGCACCATCCGCACCATCAATCACACGATGATCATAAGATAATGATAGTGGTAGCATTAAACGAGGCGTAAAGTCTTTACCATTCCAAACTGGCGTCATTTCAGATTTAGACACACCTAAAATTGCCACTTCTGGCGCATTCACAATTGGTGTGAAATGAGTACCACCAATTCCACCTAAGCTTGAAATAGTAAAACAGCCACCTTGCATATCAGAAGCAGTCAATTTACCTGCACGAGCTTTTTTAGAAATTTCTGCTAACTCACGAGAAAGTTCAATAATTCCTTTCTTATTTACATCTCTAAAGACAGGTACTACTAAACCATTCGGGGTATCTACTGCAACACCAATATTGATATATTTTTTCAATGTTAAGCGTTGACCATCTTCAGATAATGAACTATTAAAACGTGGATATGCTTCTAATGCTTTAGCGACTGCTTTCATAATAAACACTAATGGCGTAATTTTAACATCCAATTTTTGTTTTTCAGCTAAAACATTTTGTTCTTTACGGAATTGCTCTAAATCAGTGATATCAGCTTTATCCCACTGAGTAACATGTGGAATCATCACCCAGTTACGGTGTAAATTAGCACCAGAGATTTTTTGAATACGTCCTAACTCAACTTCTTCTGTCTCACCAAATTTGCTGAAGTCTACTTTCGGCCAAGGTAATAAGCCTAAACCCGCACCATTTGCTACACCGCTTGATGCTGGTGTTGCAGATACTGAACCAGACTCAACAGCTTTAATTGCTGCTTTCACATACGCTTGAACGTCTTCTTTTAAGATACGACCTTTACGACCACTACCTTTTACTTTATCTAAGTTAACACCAAATTCGCGTGCTAAACGACGAACAACTGGTGTTGCATAAGCAAATACTGAGCTACCTGTTACTTCCGAATCACCCGCTGGCGCAGTTGCTGCAACTGGTGCTGGCGCAGACGCTTGTGGAGCTGGCGCAGCTTGTGCTGGAGCCGCTGCTACTGCAGGTGCTGCACCGGCAATTTCAAAGCGCATAATTAATGAGCCAGTTGATACTTTATCACCTGATTTCACTAAAATTTCTTTCACTACTCCACCGAATGGAGCTGGTACTTCCATTGATGCTTTATCGCCTTCAACGGTAATTAATGATTGTTCTTCAGTGATGGTATCACCTACTTTCACCATAATTTCAGTTACGTTTACCTCATCGCCACCGATATCAGGAACATTTACATCTTTAACCGCACTTTGCGCCGGTGCTGCTGGAGCAGCTGCCGCTGGTTGTGGTTGAGTTGATGCTGCAGGTGCTGCACCAGTTTCAAATTTCATAATTAATGAACCAGTTGAAACCTTGTCACCTACATTAATTAAGATTTCTTTTACAACACCTGCGATTGGTGCTGGAACTTCCATTGACGCTTTATCACCTTCTACATTGATGATAGATTGTTCAATTTCAACTTTATCGCCCACTTTCACCATAATTTCAGTGACGTTTACTTCATCACCGCCGATATCTGGCACGTGAACTTCAACTACTGCGCTTGCTACTGGCGCTGCAGCAGGTGCTGGAGCAGCTTCTGTTTTTGGTGCTTCTGCTGGTTTTGCATCGCCAGCTTCTAATACAAACATTGGCGAGCCAGTAGACACTTTATCACCAACTTTAACTAAAACTTCTTTGATCACACCCGCTTCTGGAGAAGGCACTTCCATTGACGCTTTATCACCTTCTACATTGATTACGCTTTGATCTACTGCAACTGTATCTCCAGCTTTTACCATTACTTCTGTAACGGTAACTTCATCACCACCAATATCTGGCACTTGAATTTGTTTTGACATTTATTTCATCCTCCAGTCATTCCTCAAAATGCTCCCTAAATTCAGGGAGCGAGGAATGTTAATCGTAAATTAGGCGTAAAGTGGGTTCACTTTATCTGCATCAATACCGTATTTAGCAATTGCTTCTGCAACAACTTTCTTACCGATAGTACCTTGTTTTGCTAGCTCAGATAATGCAGCGATTGCAACATAACGAGCATCTACTTCAAAGTGTTCACGTAAGTTCTCACGGCTATCTGAACGACCGAAACCGTCAGTACCTAATACACGATAGCTTGCAGCTGGTACGTATGCACGAACTTGTTCTGCAAATAATTTCATATAGTCAGTTGCAGCAACTGCCGGTGCATCATTCATGACTTGTGCAATGTAAGGAACTCGAGCTTCCGCCTCTGGGTGTAATAAGTTCCAACGATCTGCATCAGCACCTTCACGAGCCACTTCAGTGAATGACGGTACGCTATACACATCTGAAGTTACGCCAAAGTCGTTAGCTAATAATTGAGCAGCCTCACGAACGTGACGTAAAATCGCACCAGAACCTAATAACTGAACTTTACCTTTACCTTGACCCGTTACGGTTTCAAATTTATAGATACCTTTACGGATACCCTCTTCAGCACCTTTTGGCATTGCTGGTTGATCATAAGTTTCGTTCAAGGTTGTGATGTAGTAGTAAACGTTCTCTTGCTCTGGACCATACATACGACGTACACCATCTTGCATAATTACAGCCACTTCGAATGCAAATGCTGGGTCATAAGAGACACAATTAGGAATAGTTAATGATTGAATATGGCTGTGACCATCTTCGTGTTGTAAACCTTCACCGTTCAACGTTGTACGACCTGATGTACCACCGATCATAAAACCACGTGCTTGTTGGTCACCGGCTGCCCACATTAAGTCACCAATACGTTGGAAACCAAACATTGAGTAGTACACATAGAATGGGATCATTGGAAAGTCATTGGTTGAGTATGAAGTTGCAGCTGCTAACCAAGATGCTGTTGCGCCTTGTTCATTGATACCTTCTTGTAATACTTGACCATCGATCGCTTCACGGTAATAAGACACTTGTTCACGGTCTTGCGGAGTATAATTTTGACCGTATGGGTTGTAAATACCAATTTGACGGAATAAGCCTTCCATACCGAATGTACGTGCTTCATCTGCAAGAATTGGAACAATACGTTTACCCACAGATTTGTTTTTCAATAATACGTTTAATGAACGAACAAATGCCATTGTGGTAGAAATTGGACGTGCTTGCGCTTCAAATAATTGTGCAAACTCTTCTAATTCTGGTACCTCTAATTGTTCAGTAAAACGTGGTAAACGGGTTGGTAAGTAACCTTGTAATGCTTGGCGACGCTCATGAAGATATTTATACTCTTCAGAACCTTCGGCAAACTTGATATATGGTAATTTTTCAATATCTGCATCAGATACATCCACGTTGAAACGATCGCGAACGTGTCTAACTCCTGACATATCCATTTTTTTAACTTGGTGAGCAATGTTTTTACCTTCTGCAGCATCACCCATACCATAACCTTTAATTGTTTTAACAAGTAAAACCACTGGTTTACCTTTAACTTGTTTTGCTTTGTTAAATGCAGCAAATACTTTTAATGGATCATGACCACCACGGTTTAATGCCCAGATTTCATCATCTGTCATTTCCGCTACTAATGCTTCAGTTTCTGGGTAACGACCAAAGAAGTGTTTACGAACGTAAGCACCATCTTTTGATTTCATTGTTTGGTAGTCACCATCAACAACCTCCATCATCAATTGTAATAATTTACCTGAGGTATCACGTTGTAATAGACGATCCCAACGACGCCCCCAGATAACTTTAATCACTTCCCAACCAGCACCGTTGAATAAACCTTCTAATTCTTGAATGATTTTACCGTTACCGGTTACAGGACCATCTAAACGTTGTAAATTACAATTGATGACAAATACTAAGTTATCTAATTTCTCACGAGCAGCAACTGAAATTGCACCGCGTGATTCAACTTCATCCATCTCACCATCACCTAAGAACGCATATACAGTTTGATCCGCTGTATCTTTTAAGCCACGGTTGTGTAAGTATTTTAAGAAACGAGCTTGGTAGATTGCGTTCAATGGACCAAGACCCATTGATACTGTTGGGAATTGCCAGAATTCAGGCATTAATTTCGGATGAGGATAAGAAGAAAGACCTTTACCATGAACTTCTTGACGGAAATTGTCCATTTGTTCTTCAGTTAAACGACCTTCTAAGAATGCACGGGCATAAATACCTGGTGAAATATGTCCTTGGAAGAAAACTAAGTCACCACCATTTTTAGCTGAGCGAGCTTTAAAGAAATGGTTGAAACATACTTCATAAATAGTCGCAGAAGATTGGAAAGAAGACATATGCCCCCCTAATTCCAAATCCTTCTTAGATGCACGTAAAACCATCATAATTGCATTCCAACGGATTGCGCCACGAATGCGTCTTTCTAAATCTAAGTTGCCTGGATAGTTAGGTTCTTCTGAAGCTGGAATGGTATTGATGTAGTCAGTTGTGATACCTGTAGGTAAAGAAACATTATTTGCACGAGCGTGTTGCATAAGTTGCTCAATAATATATTGTGCTCTTTCAACACCTTCTTCACGAATGACAGCATCAATAGCTAATAACCAATCATTAGTCTCGACTGGATCTACGTCATTCTTTAGCATTTCTGACATAGTCTTTTCCTTATTTTGTTAAGTTAAAAGTTAAGTTTAATCATATCAAAGTAGATTAAACGATGAATTAATAACTAAAATTATTAAACTGAATGTAATTTGAGCAAAATTAATATCAACAAAATTGCTTTACAAATTTTTAACAAATTTCGTAAATATTATTAGATTTTTTGAGAGAAAGATAGTGCTTTTTCTCATCAAACACGAAAAAGCTCATATTTTAAGTATGAGTATATTAAGGTAAAAACACTGCTTAAATTAATGGCTTTTTTATGCCTATAAAACTTATTGATAATGATTATACTCTATCAAAATTCGGTCTCCATTATACAACTTGAAGAAGAAAATTTATAGAAACAAGACCGCACTTGGATCACAAAATCGAACAAAAGTCTAGCATAACACTACAAAAACTAGACAATAAAAAAGTCTGCTTTATTTCTAAAGCAGACTTTGTTAATAAAAATTTCAAAAATTATTTTTTCAAAACTAAAACTACAGACTCACCAGCAACAACTTCGCCAGTTTTCTTTTCAATACTGCTAATTTCATCCATATTTGAAATCACAACAGGTGTAAGTACTGATTTCGCTTTAGTTTCAAGTACAGCTAAGTCAAATTCAATCACAGTATCACCACGCTTAACCGTTTGACCTTCTTGAGCGACACGAGTAAAACCTTCACCTTTTAACTCAACAGTATCAATACCGAAATGAACAAATAATTCTACGCCATCTTTTGATTCCATTGAAAATGCGTGATTAGTTTCAAAAATTTTACCGATAACACCATCTACAGGAGCAACCATTTTGTTACCTGTTGGACGGATAGCAATGCCATCACCTACAATTTTTTCTGAAAATACGACATCTGGCACATCTTCAATATTTACAATTTCACCTGCAAGCGGAGCAAAAATTTCCACTTCAACAGCTTTTTTGTCTTTTGAACCAAATAATTTGTCAAATAAACCCATTTTAGTCTCCTACTAAGTAAATTCGGGCATATTCTAGCTTAAAATTTTAAACTTGTATCTAATTTAATGCTTTTTCAACTAAAAAATCTTCAACTAATTGTTCAATTTCTGTTGCTGTTGGCTTCTCTAATGCTTTTGTGGCAAGCTCTTTCGCATCTTCATAATTCACATTACGGATCAATTTTTTGATACGAGGCACTGAAATTGCACTCATACTAAATTCATCTAAGCCCATACCTAACAAGAGGATTGTTGCTTTTTCATCACCAGCTAACTCACCACACATTCCAGTCCATTTGCCTTCTGCGTGTGAAGCATCAATCACTTGCTTGATCAAACCTAATACAGAAGGTGACATCGGGTTATATAAATGAGAAATTAATTCATTTCCACGATCTACAGCTAAAGTATATTGTGTTAAATCGTTAGTACCGATACTAAAGAAATCAACTTCTTTTGCTAAGAATTTTGCATTGACTGCCGCAGATGGCGTTTCTACCATCACACCAATTTGAATATTTTCATCAAATGCTTTGCCTTCATCACGTAATTCTTGTTTTAAAGTATCAATCACGCCTTTTAATTCACGAATTTCCTCTACAGAAATAATCATCGGAAACATTACCGCTAATTTACCAAATGCTGAAGCTCGCAATACCGCTCTTAATTGTGCATTTAAAATTTCACGACGGTCTAACGCAATACGAATTGCACGCCACCCTAGGAATGGGTTCATTTCTTTTGGTAAATCTAAATAAGGTAAATCTTTATCACCACCAATATCCATTGTACGTAATACTACTAAGCGACCATTCATTGCTTCAACAACTTCTTTATAAGCAATAAACTGTTCTTCTTCCGTTGGAAGTTGCTCACGATCCATAAAGAGGAATTCAGTACGGTATAAGCCTACACCTTCCGCGCCATTACGATCAGCGCCTTCAACATCACGAATCGTACCAATATTGGCTACAACGTCAACACGATGACCATCTAATGTCAACGCTGGTAAATCTTTTAATTTTGCTAATTCTGCTTTTTCTTCAGCTAATTTTCGTTCTTGAGCTTTTAAGCGATCAATTTCTTCTTGCTTTGGATTGACATAAACCACATTATTCACGGCATCAAGAATTAAGTAATCGCCGGTATTCACTTGCTCTGTCACATTATTTGTACCCACAATCGCAGGCAATTCTAATGAACGAGCCATAATTGAAGTATGTGATGTTCTACCACCGATATCGGTAATAAAACCCAATACTTTATCTAGGTTTAATTGTGCCGTTTCAGATGGAGTTAAATCATAAGCAACCAAAATTGCTTCTTCATTAATATCCCCTAAATCGACAATATGCATACCTAAAATATTTTTAATCAAACGGTTACCGATATCACGAATATCACCCGCACGCTCTCTTAAATATTCATCATCAATTTCAGAAAGCATTGCTACTTGTTGATCAATAATCTTACTTGCTGCAACACCTGCATTCACTTTATTTGAACGCATATAATCTAGGATTTCTTCCTCTAGTTCTTCGTCTTCTAAGATCATTAAATGACCTTCAAAAATCGCCGCCTTATCTTCGCCTAATGATGCAAATGCACGATCACGAATTGAGTTCAATTGTTCGATAGCGGCCTCACGCCCTCGATAAAAACGTGCAATCTCAGCATCAATCTGATCTTCACTGATTTTTTGCATATCAAGCACAATTTTTTCTTCTTTGAGCACTAATGCTTTACCAAAAACAATGCCTGGTGAAGCTGGAATTCCTGAAATCATAGATAACCTTCTGAAATAATGAAAATAATAATCTAACAGTGAAACATCATAGCCATTGAAAAGAGAATTAAGTGCTTCACTCAACCTTACTTACCAATGG
Source organism: Pasteurella dagmatis (assembly GCF_900186835.1). Classification (NCBI taxonomy): domain Bacteria; kingdom Pseudomonadati; phylum Pseudomonadota; class Gammaproteobacteria; order Pasteurellales; family Pasteurellaceae; genus Pasteurella; species Pasteurella dagmatis. The sequence continues at coordinate 562,396 of NZ_LT906448.1, read as the reverse complement.
CTAGATAGGAATTATTCTAAAGTTGGGATAAGAGCTACTAAATGATCAACCGCTTTTTGCTCGTCTTCGCCTTCCGCAGAAATTGTAATCACAGTACCTTGTGTTAAAGCTAATGTTTGTAATTTAAATAAACTTTTAGCACTTGCACTTTTACCCGCAGAAGTCACTGTAATATCAGAGGCGAATGCTTTTGCTTCTTTAACAAATTGCGCTGCCGGACGGGTATGTAATCCACTTGGTGCAATAATTTCAACGTCTTTTGAGTACATGATTTTCTCCTCATATTAATCAGAATATTTGTACAGTATAAATTTGGAATTATTTAGACTGATTGTTTATTTATCTTATATTTATTTTTCAATAAAAAATAAATCTTGCTGTAGTATCTAAGCAAGCACATAAATAATCAAGTTTAAACAAATGAAAGTTTGAGATAGATCACAAAAAAATACTCAAAAAGAGTGTTTTTTAATCCCCTGTTAACATTAAATTAACGAACTTATTCTATTGAAAAATAACGCTGTGATTTTGTTTCATTTAAGCTTGCAATCAAGCGGTGATAATTATCAAAACGCACCGAATGAATTTTTCCTTGCTCGACTGCCTCTCTCAATGCACAACCTGGATCATTAAGATGTTTACAATCACGGAACTTGCAAGTGCCTAAAAAATACTGAAACTCACGGTAGCCTTTTGTGATTTGATCTTGCTCCAAATGCCATAATCCAAACTCACGAATTCCTGGTGAATCAATCAGATTTCCACCTTGATTAAGGTGATATAAACGAGAAGACGTTGTGGTATGTTGCCCAAGTCCAGAATTTTCGCTGATGTCACCAACGTGAGCATTAACTTCAGGTAAAATATGATTAATCAAACTCGACTTTCCTACACCAGACTGTCCCACCAAAATCGAGGTGCTATTATTGAAAAGTGCGGTCAATTTTTCCATGTTTTCACCACTCATTGCAGAGATCATCATTGTCTGATAACCAATCTTTTCATAAATTTTGAGTTGTTCTTCGACTTCTTTGCGTGCTTCATCTGTTAATAGATCCACTTTATTAACTACAATCACTGCTGGAATATTAGCCGTTTCACAAATAACTAAATAGCGGTCAATAATATTTAAAGATAAGGTAGGTAAAACAGCAGAAACAATAATAATACGGTCGATATTAGCAGCGATCACTTTTAAACCATCGTAATAATCAGGGCGTGTGATTTCATTTTGGCGTGGTTTAATCGCCTCAATCACACCGCTCACTCCTTGTAATTGTTGATTGCCTTGTCGCCAAACAACACGGTCCCCTACGACTAAACTTGATAGGGTACGGCGTAAATTACAACGGAAAATCTCACCTTGGGCATTTTCTACATCTGCGTGAACCGAATAGCGTGTGACAACAATACCATCTTGCGATTCGCCCAACATATCATCTTGCCATTCGATTTCTTTCTTTTCACGGCGTTGATGACGATGCAATGCTTTTTCATTATTAGATTGAATACGGCGTTTTTGATTTTGCGTTAATTTACGTTTGCTCAATGGGTTATCCTTCAAAAGTGCGGTCGTTTTTTACGAGATTTTCCGCTAAAATGTCGAAAAATGATTTACATAGGATAACATTATGCAATTAGATAGACAAAATCTCATTTGGATCGACCTTGAAATGACAGGCTTAGATCCTGAAAAAGAACGCATTATTGAAATCGCCACAATTGTGACGGACAAAAATTTAAATATTTTAGCGGAAGGCCCTGTGCTTGCAGTGCATCAATCTGATGAATTATTGCGTAAAATGAGTGAGTGGTGTACTAAAACCCATACTGAAAATGGTTTAGTTGAGCGAGTGAAAAACAGCAAATTAACAGAACGTGCTGCAGAATTGCAAACCATCGACTTCTTAAAAAAATGGGTACCAAAAGGTGTATCACCAATCTGTGGTAACAGTGTGTCGCAAGATAAACGCTTTTTATTCAAATATATGCCCGAATTGGCAGATTATTTTCACTATCGTCACTTAGATGTGAGTACCTTAAAAGAACTAGCCAGCCGTTGGAAGCCTGAGGTACTCAAAGGGTTTCAAAAGAAAAATACACATCTTGCATTAGATGACATTCGTGAGTCTATAGCAGAGCTTGCCTACTACCGTGAGTATTTTATCAACTTAAAAGATCAATAAATACCCAAACTGTTGAATATATCGGCAAGCTCACTTTTTTTCGCATTTTGGGCTTGCACACAATAAATTTTTTCGTATAATACCGCCCTATCGCTGTTAAACAGTGCTGATTATGTGAATGCGGGAATAGCTCAGTTGGTAGAGCACAACCTTGCCAAGGTTGGGGTCGCGAGTTCGAGCCTCGTTTCCCGCTCCAATCACACATCATCTCAATACCACCTTCAATGCGGGAATAGCTCAGTTGGTAGAGCACAACCTTGCCAAGGTTGGGGTCGCGAGTTCGAGCCTCGTTTCCCGCTCCAAATTTTCTTTTGTATTTATATCACTGAATAATTATCAATTTGTTGCATTATTCAATGAATAAACTTGTGCTATCTACTATGTAATCCCATAAAAGTGCGGTACAATTTCCAACTATTTTAACTGTTCTCTTTAAGTATAAAATTGGTAAACGAATGACTGACTTATCTCACTATACACAATATATTCCCGATGAAACCGCAATGTGTGCTTTTGGTGCAGATTTAGTAAATGCAATCTGTAAACTTCCTTCTTCTAATGCAATTACTTTTTATCTCAATGGTGATTTAGGCGCAGGAAAAACCACATTAAGTCGCGGAATTATTCAAGCTTTAGGTCATCAAGGTAATGTGAAAAGCCCAACTTATACTTTGGTTGAAGAATATCACTTACCACAAAAAACTGTTTATCACTTTGACTTATACCGTTTAAGCGATCCTGAAGAACTCGAATTTATGGGAATTCGCGACTATTTCAATCAAAATTGTCTATGCTTGATCGAGTGGTCTGAAAAAGGTAAAGGGTTGCTTGCAGAACCTGATATTATTATCAATATTGCCTATGCAGACAATGCACGTAATATCTCACTTATTGCACAAAGCATACAAGGTGAGCAGATAATCAAAACATTACAGCAACACAAACTTCAAAATACTTTGTAACACGATGAAAAAGCTTAATTTTATTTCTCTTTGTTTTGCATTTTTACTTTGCTTTGTCAATTTTGCTTATGCAAATACAGTTTGGACGATTGCTATTGATCCCGGTCATGGTGGCACAGACCCTGGCGCAATCAGTCGCAACCTCAAAATGTATGAAAAAAATGTCACTCTTTCCATCGCAAGAGAATTAAAACTACTATTAGACAAAGATCCTAACTTTAAGGGTGTGTTAACACGTAAAAGTGATTACTTTATTTCTGTTCCTAAACGTTCAGAAATTGCTCGGAAACAAAAAGCCAACTTTTTAGTATCTATTCACGCAGACTCTAACTTGTCTGCCAATTTACGTGGTGCATCTGTTTGGGTTTTATCAAATCGTCGTGCTAACAGTGAAATGGGGCAATGGCTAGAAGATCATGAAAAACGTTCTGAATTATTAGGTGGTGCGGGTACGGTATTATCCACGCATAATGATAAATATTTAGACCAAACTGTATTAGATCTACAATTCGGACACAGCCAACGCGTGGGTTATGAATTAGGCTCAATTGTGTTAAAACATTTCGCAAAAATCACAACGCTTAACCGCAGCACACCACAACACGCCAGTTTAGGTGTATTACGTTCACCTGATATTCCTTCCATTCTAGTAGAAACAGGCTTCCTCTCAAATCCAGAAGAAGAGAAAAAACTCAGCACGATCGCTTATCGCAAAAAAGTGGCATATATGATTTATGAGAGTTTAGTGGAATATCGACGTAAAAATGTACCACAACCTATTAAAAATACATCAAAAGAAAGAGAGATTACACATCAAGATAAATCAACGATTCAAGACAGTGGCGTTCGTCATAAAGTAAAATCGGGCGAAACACTGAATGGTGTTGCAAAAAAATATAATGTGAAAGCAAATGATATTCAAAGTTTGAACAAATTAAAACGTCGGGAACTTTGGATTGGAGAAACCTTAAAAATACCTGGTGAAGTGAAAACCGAAAAGGCAGCAAATAAAACTGAAAAAAATACAACAAAAACAGAACAACCAACCAAAACACAAGCGAATAAAACAAAAGAGAACAAAACTAATAATAAGCATAACGATAAAGTAAATGAGCAGAAAACGGATATTCCAAAATATCATCGAGTAAAAGCAGGGCAAACACTCTATTCGATTGCGAGAGATTACCAAATTCCACCAGCAAAATTATTAGCATTAAATCCAAAGTTAAAAAATGGAAAAGTCCTCACTGGACAGAATATTAAATTAAGAGAATAACAATCTATGCCAATTCGAGTTTTGCCACCACAACTTGCAAACCAAATTGCCGCTGGCGAGGTGGTTGAGCGCCCTGCGTCTGTGGTCAAGGAATTAGTTGAAAATAGCCTTGATGCGGGTGCTACACGTATTCAAATTGATATTGAGCAAGGTGGAAGTGGTCTAATTCGAATTCGTGATAATGGTGTGGGTATTCCCAAAACGGAATTAAGCTTAGCATTAGCACGCCACGCTACCAGCAAGATCAGTTGTTTAGATGATCTAGATTGTATTTTGAGCTTAGGTTTTCGTGGTGAAGCTCTGGCAAGTATTAGCTCGGTATCCCGTTTAACACTCACCTCTCGTACTACTGACCAAAACGAGGCTTGGCAAGTCTATGCCCAAGGACGTGATATGGACACCACAATTGTGCCTGCCTCACACCCTGTTGGCACTACGGTTGAAGTAGCTAATCTGTTTTTTAATACACCCGCTCGACGTAAATTTTTACGCACCGATAAAACAGAATTTGCACATATTGATGAAGTCATTCGCCGCATTGCGCTCGCTAAAAGTCATATTCAATTTATCTTAACACACAATGGCAAAACTATCCGCCACTATAAAAGTGCGGTCAATGATACACAAAAATTAAAACGCATATCCGCTATTTGTGGTGAGGATTTCGTACAAAATGCACTACAAATTGAGTGGAGGCACGACGATTTGCATTTATCAGGTTGGGTAGCATTACCACACTTTTCTCGCACACAAAATGACTTAAATTATTGCTATATTAATGGTCGAATGGTGCGTGATAAAGTGATTAATCACGCTATTCGCCAAGCCTACTCAGAACATTTGCATAACGATCAATACCCTGCCTTCGTATTGTTCTTGGATTTAAATCCAAATGATGTGGATGTGAATGTACATCCGACCAAACACGAAGTGCGTTTCCACCAACAACGTTTAATACACGATTTTATTTGTCAGGGAATCAGCAATGCTTTAGCTTCTGAACAGGCTAACCTGACTTTCCACGACACAATTCAAGAACCAGCTCCAAGTTGGCAGGTGGCCAGTTCAATTAAACCTAATCGTGCAGCTGCGGGGCAAAATGTTTTTGCAACCTCAAGTAATCACAGTTACAAAAATAATATATCGTCAAAATTTACAGAAAATCGACCGCACTTTGCTCAGCAATGGCAACACCTGCAACCAACAAAGCAAGAACTCCAGGCATATGATGAGTTATTGAATACAGAAAAAACTGAAAAGCCAGTTTATACTCACGCAACCTCATTATATGCAAAAACAGAAGAAGAAAAATCTAATTTAATTTCCACTAACCAAACTACTGTTGTGAATATAAGTGTCAGCAATGTAACTGCACAAACATCACCAATTTTATTCAATCAAAATGCTTTCTTACGTACATTGGCGTTGGTTGAGAACAGAGCATTATTATTGCAACAACAGCAACACTTCTATTTATTACCCGTTCAAAAACTGCAACATCTAAATATCAAACTGACCTTGCAAGAACCACCCGTGTTGCAACAACCTTTATTAATCCCTGTCATTTTTCGATTAAATGACAAAGAATTCGCACATTGGCAACAGCAACAGGATTTCTTCACTCAAGTAGGATTTGAATTTGTCGAAAATCCACAACAAAAACGCCTGACACTCAATAAAGTACCAAGCTGCTTACGCCAGCAAAACTTACAACAATGTGTGCTTTCACTTCTTGCAACACCAAGTGAAGAATTTTCTCATTTTTTGACCGCTCTTTGTCAGTCTCTTCAGTTACCTGAAATCAATGTCTTTGCTGATGCTGTAACATTACTTACATCAACCGAACAACGATTAAGCTCAAAACAAACAGAACATTTGCAATCGCTATTAATACCTATTGATTGGCAACATTATTTAGCTCAAATATAAGAGAATTCTATGTCAAAAAAACCATTAGCTATTTTTTTAATGGGGCCAACTGCCTCTGGGAAAACAGATTTAGCAATTCAACTATACCAAGAACTTCCCGTGGAAGTGATTAGTGTCGATTCTGCTTTAATTTACAAAGGAATGGATATTGGTACAGCAAAGCCAAGTGCAGAAGAATTAGCATTGGCACCACATCGTTTAATTGATATTTGCGATCCTGCTGAAAGCTACTCTGCTGCTAACTTTCGTACTGATGCACTACGTGAAATGCAAGATATTACTGCGCAAGGAAAAATCCCTCTGTTAGTGGGAGGTACAATGCTGTATTACAAAGCCTTAATTGAAGGACTTTCTCCTTTACCTTCTGCCAACGAAAAAGTGAGGTCAGAAATTGAAGAAAAAGCGGCAAAACTTGGCTGGGCTACATTACACCAAGAGTTAGCAATGATTGATCCCATTTCAGCACAGCGAATCAATCAAAATGATTCACAACGTATTAATCGTGCATTAGAGGTTTTTTATTTAACCGGCAAATCATTAACTGAGCTCACTGAACAAAAAGGCGAAAGCTTACCTTATGAGATTATTCAATTTGCAATCACTCCAAAAGATCGCTACGTCTTACATGACCGTATTGCTTTGCGCTTCCATAAAATGATCGAACTAGGTTTTCAACAAGAAGTTGAAAAGCTATATCAACGCCCTGATCTTCACCCAGATTTGCCTTCTATCCGCTGTGTAGGTTATCGTCAAATGTGGGAATATTTACGTGGGGATTATGATTACGAAGAAATGATTTTTCGAGGAATTTGTGCAACAAGACAGCTTGCAAAGCGTCAAATTACTTGGCTACGAGGTTGGAAATATCCTATTGAATGGTTAGACAGCTTAGCTCCTGAAAAGGCAAAACAAAAAGTTCTTTCTGCTGTAAAAGAACGAGAAAATTCACAACCTTAAAAATAATTTGACTTGGCTAATGACATTAAATTAATTTATTGTTATATTGTCGATTGGAGGAAATACAGACTTCTGTATTGAATTTATTTATATTCGTTTTTATTTCTTAGAGGAAGGAACAAAAAATGGCAAAAGGACAATCTTTACAAGATCCTTATTTAAACGCATTACGTCGTGAACGCATTCCTGTATCAATTTATTTAGTGAACGGTATTAAATTACAAGGTCAAATTGAGTCTTTCGATCAATTCGTAATTTTACTGAAAAACACAGTAAACCAAATGGTATATAAACACGCAATTTCAACAGTTGTGCCAGCGCGTTCTGTATCTCACCATAATAACAATTCAAATCAACACCACAGCCAGCAAGCGCAAGATCAGCAAACTGATGTGAAAGAACAATCTGAATAATTGAAGTTGAATGAATGTTAAATAACACAATTCCAAGTGCGGTGGATTTTGATGAAGAATCCACCGCACTTTTATCTGAAACTTCATCTTCCCCTGATTCAACATCTGCTGATAAGGCCATTATTGTTCATTGTTTTCTGTCACAGAATCGAAATAAGGATGATTTAGCAGAATTTGAATTGCTCGCCGAATCTGCTCAAGTTGAAATTGTCTCTATCATCACTACTTCACGCGCCACACCACAAGCAAAATATTTTGTTGGACAAGGTAAAGCAGATGAAATTGCTGATACAGTTAAACTGCACAATGCCAATGTAATACTAGTAAATCATAGTTTAACTCCTGCACAAACGAGGAACTTAGAAAGCCTTTGTCAATGTCGAGTTGTTGATAGAACAGGAGTAATTCTAGATATTTTTGCTCAACGTGCTCGTTCTCATGAAGGTAAATTGCAAGTTGAGTTAGCACAATTAAAACATTTATCAACGCGTTTAGTCCGACGTAAAACAGGATTAGATCAACAAAAAGGTGCGGTGGGCTTACGTGGTCCTGGCGAAACCCAATTAGAAACAGACCGTCGCTTAATTAAAGTGCGTATAGCACAGTTACAAGCTCGTTTAGCAAAAGTTGAAAAACAACGTAACCAAAACCGCCAAACACGCCAAAAAGCCGATATTCCAACAATTTCACTAGTTGGCTATACCAATGCAGGGAAATCCACGTTATTCAATGCAATCACACAAGCAAATGTTTATGCGGCAGATCAACTTTTTGCAACCCTTGATCCAACGCTACGACGTTTGCAATTACAAGATGTAGGTACTACTATTTTAGCTGATACTGTTGGTTTTATCCGTCATTTACCCCATGACTTAGTTTCTGCATTCAAATCAACATTACAAGAAACCACCGAAGCTTCTTTGCTGCTACATGTCATTGACTGTGCTGAACCTCGTAAATTAGAAAATATCGCTGCCGTTGATGAAGTATTAGTTGAAATCAAAGCAAATGAGATTCCAATATTACTTGTTTATAACAAAATCGATCAATTAGAAGGTGTTGAACCCCACATTGAATATGATGAAGAAAATAAACCAAATGCCGTCTATATTTCGGCATCTTCTGGCAAAGGGATTGATCTTTTGTTTGATGCAATTCGCCAACGTTTAAAAAATGAAATTCTTAGCTTATCGCTCACATTAGCCACTTATGCAGGCAAACTTCGTCACTATTTGTATCAACTAGATTGCATTCGTAAAGAAGATATCAACGAACAAGGTGAGTTTTTATTAGAAATTCAAATTGATAAAGTGGAATGGTTAAAATTGGTTAAACAATTTCCAGAACTGGCATCAATAAACTAATTACTCAAAAAAGGCAACTCTATAAAGTTGCCTTTCTTTTTATTGACTATACTTTATTTACTGATACCGTATTGGCGTAATTTATTTGCAATAGCCGTGTGAGATACGCCTAAACGAGTCGCCAATTTTCTTGTGCTAGGGTACTGCTCATAAAATTTTCGTAACACTGCGGACTCAAATTTTTGCATAATTTCTTCGAGCGTTTCATCGCCAAATTGCTCTAATGTCACAGGCATATTTTCGTGTGTATTTAAATTTAATCCAGCAATCGTAAGCTGATGATTTTCGGCTAATGAGCAAGCACGATACAAGGCATTATAAAGCTCTCGAACATTCCCCTTCCACAAATGGTTCTGCAAATATTGAAGGAATTGTGCATCAAAGTGCGGTTCAGAGATCCCTAATTCTTTGCTAATTTGCTTAACAAAAATTTGAACTAAATCAGGTAAATCTTCTTTACGTTCACGTAAAGGAGGTATATTCAATGTTAATACATTTAGGCGATGAAATAAATCGCTACGCATTTTGCCTTCGTCAACATAATGCTGTAACGGCACTTGAGAGGTACAGATCACACGAACATCTGCATAATGTTCCTGCTCCTCCCCCACACGACGGAACGTACCATCATTGAGAAAGCGCAATAATTTAGCTTGCAATTCTAAAGATAACTCAGCAACACTATCTAACAATACCGTGCCGCCATTAGCATATTCAAAAAAGCCAAGAGATTCATTTTCCGAACCACCGCGACCAAACATTTCACTTTCCGCATCTTGATACGGTAATCCTGCGCAATTAACAGCGATAAACTTGTTTGAGCTGCGTGGACTTTTGAGATGGCAAGCTTTAGCAATCAGATCTTTACCAGTTCCAGTTTCACCTTGGATTAATAATGGTGCATCACTAACTGCAAATTTCAGCGCTTGTTCTATCACGCTTTTCATTTTTGGACTTTTTGCCACAATGTGTGCAAAATATTCACTATTATTTTCGTTTAAGGACATAAACTTTCCTCAAGTCACCATTCTTGTAGTTATAATACCATTAAACTTGTAAAGAATGAATAAAGTGTGGAAAGTTTAATTTACATTTACACTGTTTGCTTTTCTTTTGTCTTATTTGTACGAAAAATAGTTTCTTTTACTGTACTTAATAATTCTTGTTGAATGTGCTGTAAACGTGGTTTTTCTTTTTGTGTAAAGGCTAATGGACGGCAAAAAACCATTGCTTTAATTCCTAATCTTGCTGTTAATAGCCCAACACCAATACCTTGAGCTGCACGGCTAGATAATTTTGCTGTAATATCTTGTGATAGCCAATCCAATCCTACATCTTGTACTACTTCAGTGGCACCTGCAAAAGCTAGGTTAAGCAAGACCATTTTTAATAAACGAATACGGCTCCAATAACCTAATTCAATACCATAAATTTGTGCGATACGATTAACTAAACGAATGTTTCGCCAAGATAATAAAAACATATCAACAATTGCTAATGGGCTAACAGCCACAATCATTGCAGATTCCACCGCGCTTTTAGTAATCAATTTTTTGACTTGTTTATCAATGGGATTCAAGACGATGTGACTAAAGAGTTGAGTAACCTCTTTGGCTGAATAACCTTCGCCAATTTGTTTTTTCCATTGAGCAAGTTTTGGATCTGAATCAGGTAATTGCAACATATTAGCTATTTCTAAGCACAAGAGTTTGGCTTGCTCTGACTTTTCAGTTGACAAACTATTATCAAAACTGACCGCACTTTCCAATAAAAGTTGTTCCCCTTTTTGTTGTAATTTAGTTCGACGTTTTAATTTTGCTAAATGAAACCACTCTTTAGCAATAGCTGACACCCCCAATAGCACTGCAAAACATACCACTAATGAAAAGGCAAAATAGATCCATTGATTTTGTTGCCAAGCATTAATTAACCATTGTATAGATTGTGCAATTGTGGCGATCATAAATAAAAGTGCGGTCAAAATAAATCCAGTTTTCCACCAACGGGACTTAGGCATCATTGATAGCTCAAATTTTTCTTCTAATAATTCCCCTTCCACTAATTGAGGTTCAATTTGTTCAATCTCAATTTCAAGATTTGGCTCAAAAAACTCACGTTTAGACTGAAAATCAACAAGCTCTTTTTCTTCGTTCTCTTGTGAAAAAACACGTTTATCATTCATTTCCATTGCCTCCGCTAAAACTTATCGCCTAATAAAAATTGCAATACCGCATCCATTCTGAGATGAGAAATGCTTTCCCCACTAGTTAACGGTTGTGGCTCAAATTGATCAAAATCAAAATGCTGCTTTTGCCAGAACTCCGCTGGTGGTAATCGATTTGGTACAGTACCTGGATAAATAATCACTTTTTGTTTATCACTTGAACGTACACCTTGTAAAGCTCTAAAGCTTTGTCCATTTTGATTCACAATAACTTGTTGTGTTGCACGAATCGCTGCAATCGCTGTATATTCAGTTTCAATGCCTTCATATTCCACATAACGGCCACCTTCTTGTACTAATTGACGCATTAAACTTATTAAATTAGGTAATTGATCACTAGTAATATGATCTGCTTTTGTGGCGATAAACATCAGTTTATCAATTTGTGGCGAGAACAAGCGGTGTAATAAATTTCGCTTTCCATAATGGAAGTTTTTGAACAATTGCTGTAGCCCTTCTTGCATATCTAAAAATGCTTGCTGGCTATGATTAAGTGGCGTTAAACAATCTGCTAAAATCACTTGGCGATCAAAGGTAGAAAAATAATCTTTATAGAAACTTTTCACAACATTTTGACGGTAATATTCATAACGTTGATTTAATAGTGAAAAATAACTATTTGATTGTTTCCTATTTTTCAGAGCACTCCACTCTTCTTCTGTTAAATGTATCAATGGAAAAAATTGTAATGCTGGCGCACCTTCTAAATCCCCGGGCAATACAAATCGCCCTGGTTGAATAAAATGCAATCCTTTTTGTTTACATTCCAAGAGGTAATTAGTGTAGTCTTGAGATAGCTGCGCTAAAATATCTTCATCTGCAACGGCACTAAGATCCAAATTTTTTACTTTTTCTATCCAACCAGAAGATAAACTCGCACGTTGACCATAATTGAGACGAAATAACTCTTGCGACCATTCTTGAAAGTTGAGATCCAACAATGGTAAATCAAGCAACCATTCACCTGGGTAATCAAAAATATCCAGATATAAGGTACCCGTTTCTTTCAAATAACTCATTAAACTATCTTGATGTTGATAACGAATCGCAAGACGAGTTTCACTTACACCCCGAGTTGATTGTGGCCAAGTTGGGGGTTGCTGAGCTAACGCTTTCAGATTATTTTCATAGTCAAAGCGTGGAATGCTAAGATTAAGCTGATGTATCCGCTTTACGGCAATAATAGATTGACTGCGCGCAGCTTCAAATAGAGGCAAGTGCGCATTATCTACACGATTGATGTGTAATAATTGGTTAATCAAACTAGTAATAAATGCGGTTTTGCCACTACGACTTAAACCTGTAACGGCAATACGCAACGTGCGGTCTAAGCCTCGATTAATTATTTCATTTACTTCTTTTTTTAGATAATTCAACATATGATATTTTTCATCCAGTGAAATGTACTATTATTCAAGATACCATAAAAAACTGAGTTTTTTCTTAATCCTTACCCAATTACAGTGGCTAAACACCAAAAAGGATAGCTTATCTAAACAATATATTTTACAATCTTCAGTTAATTTATCACAAATACCCTATTTATGCTGATTAGAAAAATTATCCTTGTTAGTTTTTTGTTTTTACTCACACATTCTGTAACAGCCGCCCCCAAAATCCCAAATGAGCTGACTCAGAATGGCTTGATTTATTGTACACACGCAACAGGTTTTTCCTTTAATCCACAAACTGCAGATGCTGGCACTAGTATGAATGTCATCACAGAGCAGATCTATAATAAATTATTTGAAATCAAAAATAATAGTGCTTCAGTTACCCCCGTTTTAGCAAAATCTTATAATATTTCAGCAGATGGTAAAGTGATCACTATCCAATTACGCAAAGGTATCCAATTTCACCATACTGCTTGGTTTACTCCTTCACGCAATTTCAATGCTGATGATGTGGTGTTTTCATTGAACCGTGTTTTAGGTTATAACGCCTACTTACCAAACTTAGATACGCACGTTATTAATTATGACAACCCACAATATAAAATTTTCCATGAAGAAGCGAAAAAAGTTCGCTTTCCTTATTTTGAGAGCATCAAGCTAAACAAAAAAATCAAATCCGTTAAAGCGCTAAATCCTTATTTGGTTGAAATCACATTATTTGAGCCAGATTCATCAATTCTGTCTCATTTAGCTAGTCAATATGCTATTATTTTCTCTCAAGAATATGCATTACAGCTCAATGCGGATGATAATCTGGTTCAGCTAGACCTTTTACCTGTTGGTACTGGACCTTATAAAGTTAAAAACTATTTCCGTAACCAATATGTCCGTTTAGAACAAAATGAAAAATATTGGAAAACATCGCCTAACGTAAAAAATATTATTATTGATCTGTCAACAGATCGTACTGGACGTTTAGTGAAATTTCTCAATAACGAATGCCAAATCACTTCACACCCCGATGTAAGTCAACTTGGTTTGTTGCAAGAAAATAATGAACGTTTCTATATGAAATCAACAGAAGGGATGAACTTATCCTATCTTGCCTTTAACTTCCAAAAACCTGTTATGCAAGATGTCAATATTCGTCGAGCAATCTCACAAGCGATTGATCGAAAACGCATTGTACGAACTATCTATCATAATACAGCAACTGTTGCAAACAACATCATTCCTAATATTTCATGGGCATCTCTCGTTAATACGCCTGAATTTGCTTATGACTATAATCCTGAACAAGCAAAAACAGTTTTACGAGATAAAAAACTTATCCTAAATATGTGGGTGATAAATGAAGAACAAGTTTATAACCCTTCCCCATTAAAAATGGCAGCATTAATCAAAGATGATTTAGCTAAAGTTGGAGTTGAAGTAAAAATAAATTCTGTTACACGCACATATTTAATCCAACAATTATCTAACCAAACTGAATATTACGATATTATTCTTGCTGGATGGCTCGCTGGTAATTTAGATCCAGATAGCTTTATGCGCCCAATTTTAAGTTGTGGTTCAGTCAATGAAATTACTAACTTATCAAATTGGTGTGAACCAACTTTTGACCATCTCATGAATAGCGCATTAGGCACTGATTTTTTACGCTTAAGAGCACGGGAGTATCATTTGGCACAAGAGCTTATTTTAGACCAATTGCCAATTATCCCTATTGCTAACGCTAAACGGATGTTGCTTGTGAATACTAAAGTTCAAGGCGTTGATATGAACCCTTTTGGCAGTATCTCTTTTGATACACTTTCATTGAAAAAAGGAGGTAAATAATGTTATTTGCTTTCCTACGATACTTAGGAACTTTAGTGCTTACATTACTTATTTTGTCTAGTGTGAGTTACAGTATTCTTGTTCAAGATCCACTTAATGGAGTGCTCACAACACCAACCATTTACCACGGTTATGTACAATATATTTATAACCTTTTACAGGGTGACTTTGGTATTACTTATAATGGTGGTGATCCACTAAACGACATTATTCTGACTGTTCTCCCTCCAACATTAGAACTCTGTTTTACAGCGATCTTACTTGCAGTTCTTTTCGGTATTCCACTCGGTTTATTTGGTGCTATTAATCGAGATAACGCCATCGGGATAAGTATTCGTGGAGTATCTGCATTAGGATTATCGATCCCCGTGTTTTGGATTGCACCACTACTATTATATTTTTCAGCAATTGAAGGATGGGAAATTTCAGCAATTGGGCAACATAATTTACTTTATGAAATTAAACCTATTACAGGCTTTGCCATTATCGATGTTTGGTTTATTGAAGAACATTACCGAACTAAAGTAATACAAAATGTTTTACAACATTTAGTCTTACCTACTCTAGTACTTACTATTCTACCAACGATGGAAATTACACGTATTATTCAGCAACGCGCAGAATATGTTTTCTCACAAAATTATGTGAAAACAGCAAGCACTCGGGGAAAATCACAAATCCAGATTTTACATCATTATGTATTACGTAATACATTGCCATTATTAGTGCCGCAAACTACTCAATTATTTACTCTAGTCTTAACACAATGTATGTTAGTTGAAAGCACCTTAGGCTGGCCGGGTATTGGGCGCTGGCTTATCGAAGCAGTGACCTATCAAGATTATAATAGTATTTCGATTGGTGTAGTTGTTATTGGGCTTTGTATCATTATCGTCAATGTACTATCCGAGAGTTTGTCATTTATTTTAGATCCGTTTAATAAGAAGGGTTGGTATGCAAGATAGAGAACCAGAAGACTTTCGTGAAACAGAAGGGCTAAAACAAATTTGGCATTATTTCGCTCAAGATAAAATTGCATTATTTAGTTTCTATTTATTTATTGCATTTATTTTGACCGCACTTTTTAGTCAATGGATTGCTCCCTACCCAAGCGATATGCAATTTATTAGTAAAGAATTAATCCCCCCATCTTGGACCAATGAAGGGCAAATTTCTTTTTTCTTTGGTACAGATGATATTGGACGTGATGTATTTAGCCGAATTATTATTGGCTCAAGTTACACTATTGGTGCATCTCTTGTAGTTCTTTTTTTTACAGTTGTCATCGGTAGTGTATTAGGGCTTTGGGCAGGAGTTTCTCGCAGTGTAAAATCCAAAATTTTAAGCCATTTCTTGGATACTTTCTTATCAATACCGAGTTTATTAATTGCGATCATCATCGCCACACTCATGCAACCAAGCTTGATCAATGCTATTTTAGCTACAACTCTGGCATTAGTGCCTTATTTCATCCACGAAATATATAAAATTACACAACAAGAACTAAAAAAAGAATACGTGTTGATGTTGAAGCTAGATAGTATATCAAATTGGATGTTGTTGAAAGAAACTATATTCCCAAATATTTCTGTACGCTACATTCAAGAAATCGCTAGAGCATTTGCTATTGCGATTTTAGACATTAGTTCATTGAGTTTTATATCTCTTGGTGCTCAACGTCCTACACCAGAATGGGGAGCAATGATCAAAGATTCGTTAGAACTCATTTATCTAGCACCTTGGACTGTTATTTTGCCTGGCATTGCTATCATTATCACTATTCTTGTTGTGTTGATTTCTAGCAAAGGGCTATGCAAAGCCATTGAAAAACATTATGAATAGGTGAAACAGTGGCTTTATTAGATATTCGTAATCTTTCTATTGAAATTAATACACCAAGTGGCCGTATTAAAATTGTTGATAATGTTAACTTAACATTAAATGAAGGCGAAATTTGTGGACTTGTAGGTGAGTCAGGTTCAGGGAAAAGCTTGATTGCTAAAGTCATATGTAACGTTTTTAAAGATTCTTGGATTATTACAGCCGACCGTTTCCGTTTTGATAACGTTGAATTATTAAAACTGAGTCCATCACAACGCCGTAAATTGCTGGGGCGAGAAATATCAATGATTTTCCAAGACCCTTTGACTTGTCTTGACCCAAGTAAAAAAGTAGGAAAACAGATTATTCAAAATATTCCCTCTTGGACATTTAAAGGTCGTTGGTGGCAATGGTTTGGCTGGAAAAAACGTCGTGCCACTGAATTATTACATAAAGTAGGAATTAAAGAGCATAAGGATATTATGCAAAGTTATCCAAGTGAGCTTACTGAGGGGGAAGGACAAAAAGTAATGATCGCAATTGCTGTTGCTAATCAACCACGCCTTTTAGTAGCAGATGAGCCCACAAATTCTGTGGAATCAATTACAAAAATACAGATTTTCCGTCTACTTTCAAGTATGAATCAGAACTTGGGAACATCAATTTTGATTACCAGCAATGACATTAACAGCATTAGTGAATGGTGTGACTCTTTTTCAGTACTTTACTGTGGACAAAATGCAGAATCAGGCCCTAAAGAAAACATTTTAGAAACCCCACACCACCCTTATACACAAGCTCTGCTACATTCAATACCTGATTTTAGTCAACCTTTACCACTTAAAAGTCGTTTGAATACATTAAAAGGAACTGTGCCTGTATTAGAACAAATGCCAATAGGATGTCGCCTTGGTCCTCGCTGCCCATTTGCTCAAAAAAAATGTATTGTGAAACCAAACCGTTATCGTATCAAGCAACATGAATTTTCTTGCCATTACCCTCTGAATTTAAGAGAAAAGAACTTTAAAGAAAAAACAAACACTACACCACTCACATTACAAAATAAATCAGAGTAAAGGAGAGTATATGACATTATTGCAAGTTAAAAATCTATCTAAATCCTTTACAGACAAAATTAGCTTTTTTGGTACTCAACAATTTAAAGCAGTACATCCCATCAGTTTTTCACTTGAACCTAAGCAAACTCTCGCAATTATTGGGAAAAATGGCTCTGGTAAATCAACACTGGCAAAAATGATTGTGGGTATTATACCGCCTACTTCTGGTGAAATTTTACTTCAAGGAAAAACATTAGAGTTTGGAGATTATCATTATCGTGCACAACATATAAGAATGGTTTTTCAAGATCCAAATAGTGCATTTAATCCTGGCTTAAATGTCGGTCAAATCTTAGATGCACCTCTGAGATTAGTAACGCACCTAGATATCCACGAACGAAATAAAATAATATTTGAAACCTTAAAACTTGTCGGTTTTTATCCTGATCACGCAAATATTAAAATTAATACAATGTCTGCGAGCCAAAAACAACGTATAGCCTTAGCTCGTGCCTTAATTTTGAAACCTGAAATCATTATCGCAGATGATGTTCTAAGTGCACTAGATGCCACTGTTAAAACCCAATTAACTAATCTCATGCTAGAATTACAAGAAAAGTTGGGTATTTCCTATATTTATGTTGGGCAACACTTAGGAATCATAAAACACATTGCAGATAATATTTTAGTAATGGATGAGGGTACAATGATTGAATATGGTGCAACCAAGAATCTTTTTACTCACCCTAAAACAGAAGTAACTAAACGTTTAGTCGAAAGCCACTTTGGTCGTCTCTTGAAAGAAGAATCTTGGTCTATTCAGGAATGTTAAGCCTACTTTAGGCTTTGAATACGATTTACGATAAACAGAACAATCGACTTTGGCATAAAATAACTTGAATACACAAGTAGCTTATTAAAAAGCCCAGGAATAATTAATGGCTTTCCTAAATGCTTGACAGCATATTGTGCAACCGTTTCTGCCCGATGGAATTTCAAATTTGCAAATAAATTCGCATTATTTTCTTTTGTAGCGGTTTTTACAAAATTAGTCAACGTTGGTCCTGGTGCTAAAATAGAAACTTTGATATTAGTCTTTCTTAACTCGTATCGTAGCCCATCACTAAATGATGTCACAAATGCTTTCGTCGCATAATAAACCGACATCATAGGCCCGGCTGGCATTTCTCCAGCAACCGAAGAAACATTCAGAATATAGCCACTATTCTGCTTGACCATATCTTGTACATAATATTTTGTTAAGATCATCAACGTTTGCACGTTTAGATTAACCATTGAGATTTCTGTTTCTAAATCCGTAGAATAAAAATCACCTAATAAACCAACACCTGCATTATTAATCAATGTATGAATAAAATAATTTTTTGCTTGTGTCATTTGATAAAGTTTATGTGCATTGTCAAGAATAGACAGATCAAGGCTAATAAGCTCTATATTTTGATATTTTTGCTGCAAAGGTAGCAATGAATCTAAATTACGCGCTACAAGAATCAAACTTTGCCCTTGTTGCGCATAAATTTTAGCAAGCTCATAACCTATTCCTGAGCTTGCTCCTGTAATTAAAATATATTCCTTATTCATATTTATTCCTTTACCATCATTCGATGTAAGTCCAATTCATTTTACATAAAAACAACTAATATAGAGTAACCTTTGAGTAATAAAATGATAAAACTTTCTTAAAACACACCGCCCTTTGAGAGCACCAAGTGCGGTATTTTTTATGAGCTTTATTTATTCGTTTCTTTGTTTTTCTTTTATCTTACTTTTCTGTGACTTGGATAAGATTAAAGTTAGTGTAAAACTAAAAGCTAACCCTCTTTTATTTCATCTAGTATTTCATCTAGCCATTTTTTTCATCTTTTACAATTTCCACCGAACACAAAAAAACCTCAACTATCACTAGTTGAGGCTCTCTCTAAATCAAAACCTGGCGGTGACCTACTCTCACATGGGGAAACCCCACACTACCATCGGCGTAACAGCGTTTCACTTCTAAGTTCGGCATGGAATTAGGTGGGTCCACTGCACTATCGCCGCCAAGATATCCCGTTGATGTTATCTTATTGTCTTTGTTCTTTAATTCGAAACAAGCTGTCTAATGAGTCTTTCCAATTTTCGTCTGCGTTATTGCTTTGCTTAGCGTCTCTCACCTACACCCAAAAACACTTGAGCGTTGTATGGTTAAGCCTCTCGGGCAATTAGTACTGGTTAGCTCAATGTATCACTACACTTACACACCCAGCCTATCTACGTCGTAGTCTCCAACAACCCTTACTGACTTTAAGTCAGGGATGACTCATCTCTTGGCAAGTTTCGTGCTTAGATGCTTTCAGCACTTATCTCTTCCGCATTTAGCTACCCAGCAATGCCTCTGGCGAGACAACTGGCACACCAGTGATGCGTCCACTCCGGTCCTCTCGTACTAGGAGCAGCCCCAATCAATCATCCAACGCCCACGGCAGATAGGGACCGAACTGTCTCACGACGTTCTAAACCCAGCTCGCGTACCACTTTAAATGGCGAACAGCCATACCCTTGGGACCTACTTCAGCCCCAGGATGTGATGAGCCGACATCGAGGTGCCAAACACCGCCGTCGATATGAACTCTTGGGCGGTATCAGCCTGTTATCCCCGGAGTACCTTTTATCCGTTGAGCGATGGCCCTTCCATTCAGAACCACCGGATCACTATGACCTGCTTTCGCACCTGCTCGACTTGTCTGTCTCGCAGTTAAGCTTGCTTCTACCATTGCACTAACCTGACGATGTCCGACCGTCATTAGCAAACCTTCGTGCTCCTCCGTTACGCTTTGGGAGGAGACCGCCCCAGTCAAACTACCCACCAGACACTGTCCGAGACCACGTTCCGCAGTCTTCGTTAGAACATCAAACGTTAAAGGGTGGTATTTCAAGGACGACTCCACAAGCACTGGCGTGCCTGCTTCTTAGTCTCCCACCTATCCTACACATCAAAATTCAATGTTCAGTGTCAAGCTATAGTAAAGGTTCACGGGGTCTTTCCGTCTAGCCGCGGGTACACCGCATCTTCACGGCGATTTCAATTTCACTGAGTCTCGGGTGGAGACAGCCTGGCCATCATTATGCCATTCGTGCAGGTCGGAACTTACCCGACAAGGAATTTCGCTACCTTAGGACCGTTATAGTTACGGCCGCCGTTTACTGGGGCTTCGATCAGGAGCTTCTCTTTCGATAACACCATCAATTAACCTTCCAGCACCGGGCAGGCATCACACCCTATACGTCCACTTTCGTGTTTGCAGAGTGCTGTGTTTTTAATAAACAGTTGCAGCCAGCTGGTATCTTCGACTTACTTCACCTTCGTCCGCAAGGGACTACAATTACGGTAAGCGCACCTTCTCCCGAAGTTACGGTGCTATTTTGCCTAGTTCCTTCACCCGAGTTCTCTCAAGCGCCTGAGTATTCTCTACCTGACCACCTGTGTCGGTTTTCAGTACGGTTTAGATAAACCTGAAGCTTAGTGGCTTTTCCTGGAAGCGTGGTATCAGTTACTTCAGTGCCGTAGCACCTCGTCATCAGCTCTCAGTGTTAAGAAGACCCGGATTTGCCTAAATCTTCCACCTACTACCTTAAACGACCATCCAACAGGTCGATAACCTAACCTTCTCCGTCCCCACATCGCAGTTTATCCAAGTACGGGAATATTAACCCGTTTCCCATCGACTACGCTTTTCAGCCTCGCCTTAGGGGCCGACTCACCCTGCCCCGATTAACGTTGGACAGGAACCCTTGGTCTTCCGGCGAACGAGTTTTTCACTCGTTTTATCGTTACTTATGTCAGCATTCGCACTTGTGATACGTCCAGCAAACCTCTCGATTCACCTTCATCCGCTTACACAACGCTCCCCTACCCAACAGATTTACATCTGATGCCGCAGCTTCGGTGCTATATTTTAGCCCCGTTACATCTTCCGCGCAGGCCGACTCGACTAGTGAGCTATTACGCTTTCTTTAAATGATGGCTGCTTCTAAGCCAACATCCTAGCTGTCTAAGCCTTCCCACTTCGTTTCCCACTTAATATAGACTTTGGGACCTTAGCTGGCGGTCTGGGTTGTTTCCCTCTCCACGACGAACGTTAGCACCCGCCGTGTGTCTCCTGAGTATCACTCTTCGGTATTCGCAGTTTGCATCGGGTTGGTAATCCGGGATGGACCCCTAGCCGAAACAGTGCTCTACCCCCGAAGGTGTCCGCTCAAGGCTCTACCTAAATAGATTTCGGGGAGAACCAGCTATCTCCCGGTTTGATTGGCCTTTCACCCCCAGCCACAAGTCATCCGCTAATTTTTCAACATTAGTCGGTTCGGTCCTCCAGTTAGTGTTACCCAACCTTCAACCTGCCCATGGCTAGATCACCGGGTTTCGGGTCTATACCTTGCAACTCAATCGCCCAGTTAAGACTCGGTTTCCCTTCGGCTCCCTTATTCAGTTAACCTCGCTACAAAATATAAGTCGCTGACCCATTATACAAAAGGTACGCAGTCACCCTTACAGGCTCCCACTGCTTGTACGTACAGGGTTTCAGGTTCTATTTCACTCCCCTCACCGGGGTTCTTTTCGCCTTTCCTTCACAGTACTGGTTCACTATCGGTCAATCAGGAGTATTTAGCCTTGGAGGATGGTCCCCCCATCTTCAAACAGGATTTCTCGTGTCCCGCCCTACTTATCGTAAGCTTAGTTCCACATAGGCATTGTCGAATACGGGGCTATCACCCTGTGCCGCCATCCTTCCCAGAATGTTCTTCTAATGCATTTGCTAAAACTTACTGGCTCTTCCGCTTTCGCTCGCCGCTACTCACAGAATCTCGGTTGATTTCTTTTCCTCGGGGTACTTAGATGTTTCAGTTCTCCCGGTTCGCCTCGTTACTCTATGAATTCAAGTAACGATAGTAGATTCTTCATCTACTGGGTTTCCCCATTCGGACATCTTGGATTAAACGCCTCTTATCGACTCATCCAAGCTTTTCGCAGATTAGCACGTCCTTCATCGCCTCTGATTGCCAAGGCATCCGCCCTGTACGCTTAGTCACTTAACCATACAACCTCAAGTATTTTTAGTAATACTTTACTATTTTCTACTTAACTGTTGTGTTTAAACGCTAATACTTGTATGCCTTTTTCATACAAGATTTTTCTACTCAGACTTTCTTTCGAAAATCTCTTCAGTTTTTCAGCTTGTTTCCAATTTTTTAAAGAACAATAAAGACAAGTTAAAATGGTTTTGCCATTTTTTCGCTCATCATTGCTAAGTACTTTTTTACTTTTTATCATTGGCATCTTAATAAACCAATGAAAAATACTTAGCAATGATGTTTGGTGGAGATAAGCGGGATCGAACCGCTGACCTCCTGCGTGCAAGGCAGGCGCTCTCCCAGCTGAGCTATATCCCCATTACCATTGCTCCTACGTCCTCACTCATATGAGTGGTGGGTCTGAGTGGACTTGAACCACCGACCTCACCCTTATCAGGGGTGCGCTCTAACCACCTGAGCTACAGACCCGTAGGATGAACTTCGTTCTCTCTATTTTTACACAACTTATCAAACAATCTGTGTGAACACTTGCAGTCGTTCCATTTTCGGTTAAGGAGGTGATCCAACCGCAGGTTCCCCTACGGTTACCTTGTTACGACTTCACCCCAGTCATGAATCATACCGTGGTAAACGCCCTCCCGAAGGTTAAGCTATCTACTTCTGGTACAACCCACTCCCATGGTGTGACGGGCGGTGTGTACAAGGCCCGGGAACGTATTCACCGCAACATTCTGATTTGCGATTACTAGCGATTCCGACTTCATGGAGTCGAGTTGCAGACTCCAATCCGGACTTAGATGCACTTTCTGAGATTCGCTCAACGTCGCCGTCTCGCCGCCCTCTGTATGCACCATTGTAGCACGTGTGTAGCCCTACTCGTAAGGGCCATGATGACTTGACGTCATCCCCACCTTCCTCCAGTTTGTCACTGGCAGTCTCCTTTGAGTTCCCGACCAAATCGCTGGCAACAAAGGATAAGGGTTGCGCTCGTTGCGGGACTTAACCCAACATTTCACAACACGAGCTGACGACAGCCATGCAGCACCTGTCTCAAAGTTCCCGAAGGCACAGCCATATCTCTACGGCCTTCTTTGGATGTCAAGAGTAGGTAAGGTTCTTCGCGTTGCATCGAATTAAACCACATGCTCCACCGCTTGTGCGGGCCCCCGTCAATTCATTTGAGTTTTAACCTTGCGGCCGTACTCCCCAGGCGGTCGATTTATCACGTTAGCTTCGGGCACCATGCATAAAGCACAATCCCCAAATCGACAGCGTTTACAGCGTGGACTACCAGGGTATCTAATCCTGTTTGCTCCCCACGCTTTCGCACATGAGCGTCAGTACATTCCCAAGGGGCTGCCTTCGCCTTCGGTATTCCTCCACATCTCTACGCATTTCACCGCTACACGTGGAATTCTACCCCTCCCTAAAGTACTCTAGACTCCCAGTCTGAAATGCAGTTCCCAAGTTAAGCTCGGGGATTTCACATCTCACTTAAAAGTCCGCCTGCGTGCCCTTTACGCCCAGTTATTCCGATTAACGCTCGCACCCTCCGTATTACCGCGGCTGCTGGCACGGAGTTAGCCGGTGCTTCTTCTGTAATTAACGTCAATGATATTATCTATTCAATAATACCCCTTCCTCATTACCGAAAGAACTTTACAACCCGAAGGCCTTCTTCATTCACGCGGCATGGCTGCGTCAGGGTTCCCCCCATTGCGCAATATTCCCCACTGCTGCCTCCCGTAGGAGTCTGGGCCGTGTCTCAGTCCCAGTGTGGCTGGTCATCCTCTCAGACCAGCTAGAGATCGTCGGCTTGGTAGGCCTTTACCCCACCAACTACCTAATCCCACTTGGGCTCATCTTATGGCAGGTGGCCCGAAGGTCCCACCCTTTCATCTCTCGATACTACGCGGTATTAGCTGCAGTTTCCCACAGTTATCCCCCTCCATAAGCCAGATTCCCAAGCATTACTCACCCGTCCGCCACTCGTCAGCAAAGAAAGCAAGCTTTCTTCCTGCTACCGTTCGACTTGCATGTGTTAAGCCTGCCGCCAGCGTTCAATCTGAGCCATGATCAAACTCTTCAATTCAAGTTCAATCGCTCAATAAACTGCTTAGCTAAAGTTTACATTCACTTCAAAAGTTTATGAATTTTCAGTTTAAGCACCTATTAAGACTTCAATAATTAAATTTTTTCAAAATGAAATCAATCAACAAGTGCCCACACAGATTGTCTGATATATTGTTAAAGAACAAGAAAATAAATGGTCGGCGAGATAGGATTTGAACCTACGACCCACTGGTCCCAAACCAGTTGCGCTACCAAGCTGCGCTACTCGCCGACTGATAAAAATTTGGGGTGGCTAATGGGACTTGAACCCACGACAACCGGAATCACAATCCGGGGCTCTACCAACTGAGCTATAGCCACCATTGATATTCAGTTAAACTTGAATTAACATTGACCTACTGGCACGCTCGACAGGATTTGAACCTGCGACCTTTGGCTCCGGAGGCCAACGCTCTATCCAACTGAGCTACGAGCGCTCATCGCGTCGTTGCGGGGCGTATATTAATGACTTACCAAAGAGTTGTCTAGTGTTTTTTTTAATTTTTTTTTCGTTAGATAGTTTTTTATTCAATCTGAACAGAAATTATGAAATATACGCCTGTTTTTTATAATTTTAAAGTTTTTTAGATGTTTTTCTTACGTCTAGCTAACATATAGATAATAAAACCACTAATGATTCCACCAAGTCCAGCGCCAATTAATCCCCATAAAACTCGATCAGGAGATGTCGCTTGAACGGTTGTTGTTGGTTTTTTAAAGTAACGATAACCAATAAGCTGATCATCGAGGGGGGTAACAGATTGCATGAGTTTTAATTTACCTTGCCAATCTTCTACTGAAACATAAGTATTGTTCTTTTGCATATTACCCACATTTAATTCACCCGCTTTTTTTACTTCATCAAATAAAACTTTCCAACGATAAATTAATTCATTATAAACAACACTTCTTGTTTTCAAGTTTACATAATCAACGAAATCACTTAATAACTCAGTTGCTTGTTTTGGACTACCTAATGTTAAGGAAATTCGATCACCAATTTTCTCAGATAAACCATTTATTGCTTGTTGAGGGGTAAACCCCAAACTATTTGCTAAACGCTCGAGTTCTTGTTGATCAAAAACATTCTCACCTGTTTGTTTTTGTTTATAGAAATCTGTGTTACGCCAGAAATCAACAACGATATCATAAGATCCTGCCTGTTTTTTAAATTCACGATACACAAAATCCATTGGTGTAGTATCAGTAGGTTTACCGCTTACAAATTGATACATCGAAGAAAGTGAATAATAATTTCCTAATGAGTTTGCTGTCGGCGCTCCGACATAAGCTTCTGCTCGCCATTCTTTTTTAATTAAAAAGCTTGCTGCATAAGCAATAGCGGCACTTAAACCTGTCAAAATTAAAATTAAAACAAAATAACGTAAAAAAGATCGGTTATTTTTATGTTGTGTTTCCATTTCGTTTGTCATTGATTTTCCTTAGTAAAGTAATGTTCCTAAAATTATTTAATTGAGCGTTTAGCTCTACGCTTCATTCGGCGCACCCAACGAGTAATTCGCCAAGCACGCGTGATCGAATAAGAATACATAAAAAATAAAAGAATAAAAGCACTAAACATAATCCATTCATTAATATAGAAAACTTCTCCTAAAATTCCAATAGTTGCACAAATTGCTGCAATAAAGGTAATTAATAAGAAAGCTTGGCGTGAAGTCAAGCCTGCACGCATCATCAAGTGGTGAACGTGCAAGCGGTCAGGTCTAAATGGGCTTTTCCCTTTTCTTAAGCGACGATACATAATCGCTATCATATCAATAAGTGGAATTGCAATAATCCAAAGTGCGGTGACTGGATTCATAGGATGCCCTTTACCTTGAGTGCTTAACAGCAAAATCCAAATAATCGTGAAACCGATCAATGTGCTTCCTGCATCCCCCATAAAAACTTTAAATTTTTCCCCAAAAGGGATCCCTAAATTCATCATAAAATAAGGAAGAATAGCAATAATTAATGCAAAGCTCCAATATGCTAAATCAAGTTGGTTATCCATTACTAATAAGATGCCAATCGAAATAAAAGCAACCATTGATAGCCCGCCAAGCAATCCATCAATCCCATCAATCATATTGAATGCATTAATTGCCGCAATAGTAGCAAGTACAGTAATAATTAAGCCAATAGAGCCTAAGGTTAATTGGAAAGGACCTATAATTTGCCCTAAATGATCCAAATACAAATTTCCTAAATCAATCATTAACACGGCTAATACGGCTTGAATGCCCGCTCTTAAAAAGGGGCTAATGTCAAAACGGTCATCTAAAATCCCAATAACCAATAAAACAAAAATGCTGAAGATATAAAGGGAAGGCAAACGCATTTGCTCCCACTCTAATAGATAGAAGCAAAGATTACCTATAAATAAAGAAATGCCACCAATCAAAGGAATAGCTCCTTGATGGCGTTTACGGTAGTTTGGCTTATCCACTAAACCAATTTTAATGGCAATTGGTCTCATGATTAATAAAGTTAAAAGTGCCCCAAAGAAAGTAACAAATAAACTCAATAACATTGGATATTTTCCTTGAATTTTAATTTGTGGAAGAATAACACAAAGCACATTTCTTCCATAAATATTTTTATGTGTTATTTTATTTTTTACAGTAATATAAAGTTCATTATTTTAGCAATCTTAGGATTTCATCATGACAACGTCAATCTCTCTTTTCCAACGTGCTCAACAAAGCATTCCTGGCGGCGTAAATTCACCCGTTCGAGCGTTTAAAGGTGTCGGTGGTACTCCTCTTTTCATCAAAAAAGCACAAGGTGCATATATTTTTGATACTGAGGGTAAACAATATATTGACTATGTAGGCTCTTGGGGACCGATGATTTTAGGTCATAACCACCCTGCAATATTAAGTGCGGTAATAAAAACAGCAAAAGATGGTTTGAGCTTTGGTGCACCTACTCCACTTGAAATTGATCTTGCTGAATTAGTTTGCACTTTAATTCCTTCTATTGAGATGGTACGAATGGTGAGTTCTGGTACAGAAGCAACAATGTCAGCTATTCGCTTAGCTCGAGGTTATACGAATAGAGACAAAATCATTAAATTTGAAGGTTGTTATCACGGTCACGCTGATTCACTTTTAGTAAAAGCAGGCTCAGGCGCATTAACTTTAGGTCAACCAAATTCTCCTGGTGTACCTGCAGATTTTGCCAAACACACATTAACTTGCACTTATAATGATCTTGACTCTGTAAGACAAGCCTTTGAACAATATCCGAATGAAATTGCTTGTATTATTGTTGAACCTGTAGCTGGGAATATGAATTGTGTGCTACCACAAAAAGGTTTCTTACAGGGTTTACGTGAACTTTGTGATCAATACGGAGCTATCTTTATTATTGATGAAGTCATGACCGGATTTCGTGTCGCATTAGGCGGAGCACAATCTTATTATCATGTGAAACCAGATTTAACTTGTTTAGGTAAAGTTATCGGAGGTGGTATGCCAGTAGGGGCTTTTGGTGGTAAAAAAGAAATTATGCAACATATTGCACCACTCGGTCCTGTCTATCAGGCTGGTACTTTATCCGGTAATCCAATTGCAATGGCTGCAGGGCTTGCTTGTTTAGATGAATTGAAAAAACCAGACAATGAACATCGCTTAGCCAAATTAACCGAAAAATTGGCGTTGGGTTTAAAAGCCTTAGCAGATAAACATCAAGTGCCATTCGTTGTGAACTATGTAGGTGGAATGTTTGGTATTTTCTTTACTGAACAGCAAGCGATAACATCTTATCAAGATGTTATGAAGTGTAATACTGCAACATTTAATACATTCTTTCACGCAATGTTAGAACAAGGTATTTACTTTGCTCCATCTGCATTTGAAGCTGGCTTTATGTCTTTAGCACATACTGAGCAAGATATTGAGATCACGTTACAAGCAGCTGATCACGCATTTTCACAATTAGCAACGTATACTAAATAATGGATAAACATTCTCTCGCATTAATTAAAGTTCACGGTACCGCAATACTTTTCGGTGCCTCTGGTATTTTCGGTTTTTTAATCGAAAGCAGCTCAGAAGCATTAGTCTTAGGGCGTGTACTCATTGCTTTTGCTTCATTAGCTTTATTTTTTCTTATCAAAAAGCAAGTTCTCACCAAATTATCTCTTAAAGAAATGCTTTTACAGCTATTTTTAGGCGGATTACTCGCATTACATTGGGTGAGTTTTTATCAAGGCATTAAAGTTGGCGGTGTTGCTGTTGGTACATTAGGTTTTGCTAGCTTCCCAGCCTTTGTTGCACTATTTGAGATGTTGATCTTAAAAGAACGGTTAAAATCGAAAGAATATTTTCTTTTAGTCTCCATTTCTATTGGCCTAATTCTCATCACACCAGAGTTTGAGTTTGGCAATCAATCTACTCAAGGGTTATTGTGGGGGATTTTCTCTGCAATTAGCTATGGTTTACTAGCTGTTTTAAATCGGATTAACTCAACTAAACTCTCTGGTGCACAAGCAAGTTGGTGGCAATATTTAATGGTAGCTATCGTGTTATTGCCTTTCTCCGCACACCAATTACCACAAGTGTCACTACAAGACTGGTTTTGGATAGCATGCATTGGTTTGCTTTGCACAACCTTTGCTTATACGCTTTTTGTATCGAGTTTAGATACTATTAATGCACGCACTGCAGCAATGATCATTTCTCTTGAACCAGTTTATGCCATTTTGATTGCTTGGTTATGGTTAGATCAAACACCTAGTTTAAAAATGTTGCTTGGCGGAGCCATCATCATTGTTTCTGTTGCTGTGGTAAACTTAAAAAAATAATAAAAAAACCGCACTTTTTATCTCTAAAGTGCGGTTTTTTTCAACAATTTTTTAATCAGCTAACACTTCTTTTAAACGTTTCTCTAGATGTTCCCTTTGTTCTAAACTCAATGCATGATCATTACTATTCGTTAAAATAAAAAAGTCTTCTGCTTTCTCCCCTACAGTAGTAATTTTGGCGTTTAGCAAATTCAATTTTAACTCACTAAAAACTTGACTAACTTTCGCTAATAATCCCGTTTGATCTAATGCACACAATTCCATTTCTGTCTGATCAGTTCTGTTTTCTTTTAAAAAACGCACTTCGGTTTTAACACTAAAATGCTGTAATTTTCGATTAATCAATGGGGTTAATTTTGGCAATTTTGTTGACTGCAATGCTTGAGTTAAAAATTTTTCTAAACTACGACGACGATCAAATTTGACTAAATTACCATCTAATTCTGTCACCATAAACGTATCAAAAACATAACCATCGTGACTAGTAATAATTTGAGCATCGTGAATGCTGAATTTTTTAGCCCCAATAGTGGTCACTACTTTATTGAAGAGATTCGGTTGATCTTTACAATACACAAAGACTTCTGTGCCTCCATCAGAAAAACGGTTACTGATTTTTACCAATAAATCGGTTTCATTTTCAGCTAAAAGTTGCGTATGCCACGCAATTTGCTTTGGACTATTACGTAAAAAATACTCATCAGGGCAACGTTGCCAAACTTTTTCAATTTGCACCGTAGTTAACTCAATTTCTTGCGACATCAATAAATCGAAGGCTTTTTGACGATGCTCTGCAATTTTGCCTTGATGATCCAACAAGCGATCCATTCCCTGTTCGAATTGTTTATTAGTGAATTGATATAAGCTAGCAATCAATGAACGTTTCCAGCTATTCCATAAGGTTTCATTAGTTGCACAAATATCCGCTACAGTTAAGCAGGTTAAATAATTTAATCGCACCTGATTTTGTATAATTTCAGCAAAATTAAGTACCACTTCAGGATCATGAATATCTCGGCGTTGTGCAGTAATCGACATTAATAAATGATGTTCCACCAGCCAAGATAAGGTTTGTATT
Source organism: Pasteurella dagmatis (assembly GCF_900186835.1). Lineage (NCBI taxonomy): Bacteria > Pseudomonadati > Pseudomonadota > Gammaproteobacteria > Pasteurellales > Pasteurellaceae > Pasteurella > Pasteurella dagmatis. The sequence continues at coordinate 531,879 of NZ_LT906448.1, read as the reverse complement.
TCACGTTGGTCAAAGCCGTGTTCTCGCGCGAACACGGCTACATCAACAGCGCCTAATTCGGCATGATCACCGCCTCGCCCTTTTGCAATATCATGAAATAGTGCTGCAATATACAATAAAGTACGGTCTGTTATTTGTGGGAAAATATGACTACATACAGGGTGAATTTCGACACTTTCAGGTGAAAGGAAAAACTCTAACTTTTGCATTGTGCGCAAAATATGCTCATCAACAGTGTAACAGTGGAATAAATCAAATTGCATTAAGCCTTCAATCTGTTTCCATTGAGGCAAATACGCACTCAACACACCATATTGGTGCATTGGCACAAAAGCACGATTAATTGCATTTGGCTGATTGAATAAACGTATGAACTTTTCTCGTGCTAAAGGAATTTCACTCAAATACCCTTCTAACTGCCCTAGTGCAATATGTAACTGTCGCAAAGTGGAAGAATGAATTTCCACTTGAGGATTTTGGGTTAAATGAAAAAACAAATCTAAAATCTGATCGGGCTTTTGTACAAAAATTTTTGGTTCACGTAAACAAATGGCAGTATTTTGCAATTCAAAATAGCTATCTAAAATTTGATTATTGATAGGTTGGTCAGACTGCAAAAAATGCTCACGATAATGTTTTACAATCAAATCACTTAATAATGAAATAGTTTGCAAGGCTTGAAAGAAAGTTTTCATCATTCTTTCTACACCTTCATTGCCTTGCTCAACAAAACCTAATAATTCTGCAACAAGAATTTGGCGCTCGAATAACAAACGATTATCGTAACGTTTTAAAATTAAGTGTAAAGCAAACCGCACTTTAAACAGAAACTGCTGACTCTCTTGTAATAAATGATATTCTTCAGAGTAAATAAAACCTGATTGCAAAATATCTGTTAAATTTTTTGCTCCGGTATGACGTAGTGCGATCCAATACACTAAATGCAAGTCACGCAAACCGCCAGGGTTATGTTTAATATCTGGTTCTAAGTTATAGCTAGTATTGTTGTAACGTTGATAACGAGCTATGCGCTCTTGTGTTTTTGCATTAAAAAAGGCTTCACATGGCCAAAAATCAGACTGTTGAACTAATGCCATCAGCTGCTCAAACTGGCTTTGATTACCACATAAATAACGTGCTTCTAATAAATTAGTGGCAATCGTAATATCTGCTTTGGCTTCGTTTTCACATTCTGCCAAAGTACGTACTGCGTGCCCCACATCAAACCCACAATCCCATAAACATTGCACAAATTCTGAAATTTTAACCGCACTTTGTTCACTTAAGATTTGTGGCGTCAAAATCAGAAAGTCTAGATCTGACAACGGGAACATTTCTTTTCGTCCATATCCCCCAACTGCTACTAGCGTTAACTCTGGCAATCTATTTAATTCAAATAGCTGCCAAAAATCTAATAACAAGTGATCACAAAATAAGGTACGATTAGCAATCAATTCATACACATCATATTGATTAAAATGTTGTAATTCAAATTGCTTTAAATTTTCTTTTTGAATTTTGACCACTCTTTTAATATCAGTTGGCTTATATTTTTTGTTTGCTGATATTAATCGGGAATACGGGAAAAGCATTCTTAATCCTCATAAAAAATGGCTGAATTAAAAAACTAAATCAGCCATTTTTATTTATACGTTCACCATAATTCGCTGAATACGACCTTCAGCAATTTCTTCATCTCGAATTGTCATAACCTCACACCCTGTTTCAGTCACAACAATTTGATGTTCATATTGGGCTGAATGGCTACGGTCTTTGGTTTTCACTGTCCAACCATCCCCCATTAAACGTACTTCTTTTTTACCTGCATTAATCATTGGCTCAATGGTGAACACCATTCCTGGTTGTAAAATCACCCCACCATCATCTGCATAATAATGCAAAACTTGTGGATCACAATGAAATTCAGTGCCAATACCATGGCCGCAATATTCACGTACTACGCTGAAACCTTGAGCTTCGGTGTATTTTTGCACTGCACGACCAATTTCATTCAAACGAACACCTGGTTTTACCACACGTAAACCTTGATAAAGGGCTTCTTGTGCTGCTTCACAAAGCTTTTTACTGCGAACATTGGTTTCACCTACAATGTACATTTTTGAATTATCACCAAAATAGCCATCTTTAATCACCGTCACATCAATATTAACGATATCACCATTCTTTAGAATTTTTGTATCACTCGGAATACCATGACACACCACTTCATTTAATGAAATACAAGTTGCTTTCGGGAAACCATGATAACCAAGACAAGCAGAAACAGTATTTTGCACATTCACCATATAATCGTGACAAATACGATCTAACTCGCCTGTACTAATTCCTGCTTTAACATAAGGTTCGATCATAACTAAAACGTCAGAAGCCAGCTTGCACGCCTCACGTAATTTCACAATATCCGCTTCTGTTCTCAAAGGGATTGCCATAAAAAATACTCTCCATAAAACTAAAATCGTTTGTGGATTATAACATTATATATTTTAAAAATCGCTGATAAATTCTTGAACGAATGAGTAGGTTATTAGATAATACGCAAATTCAATTAAAATCTAAGTGAGATAATTTATGACAGACATTTCTGTACCGCTAACCTTCACTGACGCAGCTGCAAATAAGGTCAAAGCACTGATTTCAGAAGAAGAAAACAACAATTTAAAACTGCGTGTTTATATTACAGGTGGCGGTTGTAGTGGTTTCCAATACGGCTTTACCTTTGACGAAAAAGTCAATGATGGTGACTTAACTATCGAAAAAGCTGGTGTACAATTAGTAATTGATCCAATGAGCTTACAATATTTAATCGGCGGCACTGTTGATTATACAGAAGGTTTGGAAGGCTCGCGCTTTATCGTCAACAACCCTAATGCATCCACAACTTGTGGCTGTGGCTCATCATTTAGTATCTAAGTATGGACTTCCAATTTACTTCATACCAAGGCAAGATTATTGCTAAATGTTCAATGGGGCACGAGGCTATCGCTAACTGGCTCAATAGTGAAGTGCGGTCAAATTCTGAAAAAATTAGAAACTTACTTCAACAAATTCAAAACATCAAACCACAACAAGAATTAACCTTTGTTGGTTCAGACTACAGTCTATTTATAAATCAAGATGAAGTAATGGCAAGAGCCAATAATTTGGTGATTGAGGATGATTCGTTGCTCGAAGATGATTTCCATTATTATGATGAAGAAAGTATTGCATTTTGCGGCACAGATGACTTTGTTCACTTTCTTCAAGCTTATCTCGACTTCATTTAATCTCACCTCCTAATGAGGCATTTTGGAGTACATTAATATGTCCAAAACGAAAGAAAAGCAACCCAGTCGAAAACTCCTCCCGTTGCTGATTTTCCTTGCCAAAATTGCCTTTACAGCTACAGTTCTGATCGCTTTTTATGGCATTTATTTAGATGGGCAGATTCGTTCCAAAATGAATGGGCAAATTTGGCGTTTGCCTGCTGAAGTTTATAGTCGCATTGAATATGTACGTATTGAAGACAAATTAAGTTTTGAACAAGTAAAACAGCTACTGTTGGAAAATGAATACCGCCAAACAACAATTGTTGCAGCCCCAGGCGATTTTAAAATCGAAAATGACACGATAGTTCTCCTTCGTCGTGCTTTTCCATTTCCTGTTCAACCGGAGGCACAACGTGTTTTCCGCTTGCGTTTCCAAAATAATCAGCTACATATTATTGAGGATCTAATCAACCAACGTAGCGTTCCTGAATTTCGTTTAGCTCCAAAATTGATTGCGATGTTGCAATCTGATAAAGAAGAACGCCTAGCTATTGCATTACATAATTATCCTCGTTTGCTGATTGATGCTCTTTTATTAACAGAAGATCGCCGTTTTTACGAACACGAAGGGATTAGCTTACTCGGCATTGCACGTGCAACACTGACTAATATTCAAGCAGGGCATACCGTTCAAGGTGGTAGCACCTTGACCCAACAATTAGTGAAAAACTTATTTTTGAGTAATGAACGAAAACTCAGCCGTAAAATCAACGAAGCTTTAATGGCGGTGATTTTGGATTATCGCTATGAGAAGAATCGCATTCTAGAAACGTATCTTAATGAAATTTATCTCGGACAAAACGGAGATACTCAAATTCACGGTTTTGAATTAGCCAGTCATTTCTATTTCGGACGTTCGACACGTGAAATTAGCCTTGACCAAATTGCACTGCTTGTAGGAATGGTGAAAGGCCCTTCGCTCTATAACCCTTGGCGCAATCCACAAAATGCTATTGAACGCCGTAATGTAGTATTACGTTTATTGTTAGATCATAAAGTGATCGGTGATGAGCTCTATCAAATTCTGATACAGCGTCCACTTGGTGTGCAAGATCGAGGAAAAATTACACGTAAATACCCTGCATTTATCCAAACTCTACAAGCGGAACTACGCCATCAATTAGGGGAAAATAAAGCGGGGAATTTACTCGGTGCGCGTATTTTTTCGACCCTCGATCCAAAACAGCAAACCTATGCTGAAAATGCCGTTGTAAATAGTACAACTAGTCTACAAAGCAAATATAAAAATCCACATTTACAAGCGGCAATGGTGATCGCTGATTATCGTTTAGGTGAGGTTCGTGCCATTGTTGGAGGGCTACAAACTCAATATGCAGGATTTAACCGTGCATTGACAGCGAGACGCCAAATTGGCTCTTTAGTCAAACCTGCAATTTATTTGACCGCACTTGCACACCCCGAGCAATTCCGACTTAATACTGCGATTAAAAATCAGCCGATTACGATCAATATTAAAGGGAGTGCGCCTTGGCAACCCCGTAACTATGATCGTAAATATAGTGGTTCAGTGATGTTAATGGATGCACTCGCACGCTCTTTAAATATTCCAACCGTAAATATTGGTATGCAATTAGGCTTAACAAAAGTAATTGAAACCCAGCAAGCAATGGGTTGGGATAAAGTAAAGATTCCCAAAGTGCCTGCAACATTATTAGGTTCTTACTCAATTTCACCTTATGAAGTAACACATTTATATCAAGTCATTGCAAACCAAGGAAAAAAAATTCCACTTGTAACGATTGATAGTATTACAGATCAACAAGGCAATTTACTCTATCAACGCCGCTTAGAACCAGAACAAATAGTACCCGCAGAGGCTGCTTATCAAACGATTTATGCAATGCAACAAGTGGTTGAACGAGGTACCGCTCGTAGCTTGCAAAACCAATTTTCGCATTTACATCTTGCTGGTAAAACAGGCACAACTAATGATGCACGAGATACTTGGTTTGTAGGCATAGATGGGCAATATGTCAGTACCGTTTGGTTAGGTCGTGATGATAATGGCGACACTAAATTGACCGGTGCATCAGGTGCATTACAAATTTATCGTGATTATTTAGAACGCTCATCACCTACAGTATTAAAACAAACTTCTTTACCAAAAATTAAATGGGTAGGCATTAATAGCTATGGTGGTTGGGATTGTTCAAGTGGACGAACGATTCCAGTTTGGGCAGAAAAAGATCAATCTTTCTGTAAGCCTATCGAACAAACACCATATCAAGAAAGTATTTGGGATGTGTTAAAACCAAGCACACCAACACCGCTAAACAGCCCTGCACCTGTGGAAGATGCTGTTGCTAATTAAAAATGAATAAGGGCAAGTGAGCTGCCCTTATTATTTCCCTGTAATTTTCCAATTACTTAACCCAGCAAGTAATTTCTTCTAAAGATTTACGTGCTTTCTTTCTGACCTCTTTAGCACGATAGCCAAAAGTCACTGCCACAGAAACCGCATATTCGTTACTATCAAATGCATTTGTTTCCGCTAAAATTTGATTTACTGCTTCGTAATCGAAGCCTTCAATTGGACAAGAATCAATCCCAATTAATGCGGCTCCTGTCATCATATTTGCTAATGCAATGTAAGTTTGTTTACTTGCCCAATCGAATAAAGTGCGGTCATTTTGCAGTACTTTTATATCATCTTTTTGAAACTTCTCATAAATTTTCAAGGCTTTAACTAATTGTTCTTCAGTTAAACCACGTTGCAATAAAGTCTGTTGAAAATCTTGTGAATCATAACGTGCATTTTTCTTTGCTAGAATAAACACTAAATGGCTTGCGTCATCTAATTGTGTTTTCATTCCCCAACTGACTGCTTTTAATTTTTCACGTAGTTCCGGATTTTGTACAACTAAAAACTTCCAAGGCTCAAAACCTACGGAACTTGGTGATAAACGCCCTAATTCTAAAATATAAGCAAAATCCTCTTCGCTAATTTTCTTTGTTGGGTCGTAATGACGAACAGCACTTCTAAAATGAAATACCTCAAGCACTTGCTCTTTGCTAATGTTATACATGCATAACTCCTTACATCTATTAAAAACTAATATATTATACGCAAAGATTTTGACAACCTGATAAAAAGTGCGGTTATTTTTTTAATTTATTTTCTTAATACAAAAAGTTTATGTAAATCAGAACATTTTTTTATTTTCTTTGTCTTATAACTTACCTAAACCAAATATTGATGGTTAGAAATTATGTAATTTTATAGTGGAGAATAAAAATGAAAAAAAAGCATTTCCTGCTGACTAGTATTGCTCTCGGATTAAGTGTTTTATCTACCCCAATGATCAGTCAAGCTAGCTTACCTACTTATGTTGAGGGGCAGGCTGTTCCAAGCCTTGCACCAATGTTAGAAAAAGTGTTACCAGCTGTAGTTTCCATCTCAGTAGAAGGTAAGCAAAAAGCAAGAGGACCATCACAATTTCACGAGATTCCAGAAGAATTCAGATTTTTTTTTGGTCCAGATATTTTCAATGATCGTGCACCACGCAGTTTCCGTGGTATTGGTTCGGGTGTAATTATTAACGCTGAAAAAGGCTATGTATTAACAAACAACCACGTGATTGATGATGCAGATAAAATTATAGTGCAATTACAAGACGGCCGTGAATTAACTGCAAAAGTGATTGGTACAGATGAGATGTCTGATGTGGCTTTAATCCAAATTGAAAAACCGAAAAATTTAACCGCAGTGAAAATTGCTGACTCCGATAAATTACGCGTAGGTGATTTCACCGTAGCTATCGGCAACCCATTTGGTTTAGGTCAAACTGTGACTTCAGGTATTGTTTCTGCTCTTGGTCGTTCAACAGGTTCAGACAGCGGTACCTATGAAAACTATATTCAAACAGATGCTGCTGTAAACCGTGGTAACTCTGGTGGCCCATTAATTAATTTACAAGGCGAGTTGATTGGTATTAATACCGCAATTATTTCACCAAGCGGTGGTAATGCTGGTATTGCTTTTGCTATCCCAAGTAATATGGCAAATAACCTTGTACAACAAATTTTAGAATTCGGTGAAGTTCGTCGCGGTATGTTAGGGATTAAAGGCGGCGAATTAAATGCAGATCTTGCGAAAGCATTCGATATTGAAGCACAACAAGGCGCATTCGTCAGTGAAGTGTTACCAAACTCTGCTGCAGAAAAAGCGGGCTTAAAAGCCGGTGATGTTGTGATTGCTATGAATGGTCAAAAAATTTCAAGCTTTGCAGAAATGCGAGCAAAAATTGCAACTTCAGGTGCTGGTAAAGAAATTGACTTAACTTACTTACGTGATGGTAAAACCCATAACACTAAAGTGACACTACAATCAGATGATCAAAATCAAGCTGATGCAAGTAGCTTACTTCCAGCCTTAACTGGTGCAGAAATGACAAACTACGATGAAAAAGGTTTAAAAGGCGTTGTAATTACCAAAGTAGCGCCAAAATCTATTGCAGAACAACGTGGCTTGAAAAAAGACGACATCATCATTGGCGTAAACCGCAAGCAAGTAGAAAATCTAGGTCAATTACGCAAAATTTTAGATAACAAACCATCTGCGATTGCATTAAATATCGTACGTGGCGACTCGAATTTCTATTTATTAATTCAGTAATATCTAACAAAAACAAAACATAAAAAAGGAGGTATTAAATACCTCCTTTTTTTATATTCAACAGTGAAAAACTCAAAAATTCACCGCACTTTACTTTAAATTATAAACCAAATCCTAAGAATAATTGCCACAATGCAATGATAATTTGTTCTTCTGGGATCACCTGTCCATTTAATTTCAATTCACCGTTTTCAATAGCAAGTTTCAAGGTTGAATTTGTTTCACCATCAACAAAAATGCCTTGTTGTGCAAGATCTGCCATCGCACTATCCGCATATAATTTCGCGTACTCATCTGCTTCTTGTGCCGGTACATTCGCTGCTTGTTGTGATATAGAAATAAATTTGGCTAATGCACTTTTATTCACATCAACATTAACTGCAAATTGTTTAAATAAACTTAAAACGTTGCCTTGTGTTAATGCATCAAAGTTACCATTTGCGAACTCAACTTTAAGATCAGAGGTTAGTTTCCCACTTTCATTAGTTAATGAAATCGGATTAATGTCTAATAACGGTTGCTTATCTAATAAGGCTCTTGCTAAAGATGCGATTTTTTCACTTGAAACTTGATCATTTATTCCTGTTTCACTCAATAAAGTTAATAACTCATTTAATGTTTTACCTTCAAGGTGATTTAACATAAGGTTAATATCTAGCTGACCAAGTGATTTACCATTAAATACAATATCCTTGATTTTACTATCAAATTTGTTATTCACAAACTCGCCATCTTTGCTGGCATTTGCTGTTATTACAATATCACGATATTCAAAGTTTTCTTCTTGATTTTCAAGCTGTTCACCTTTCAATTTAAAACTATCGATCACCAATTTTTGTGAACCAACAGGAATTTGCTCCCACTCACTTGTAGTTAATTGGCTATTTAAACTGAGTTTATTTAATTCAATAACATTTTTCTTGCCCAATTGGTTTACAGCAACCGCATTAAGACCATTTACAACCAAATCAAAATCACCTGCACCTTTTTCATCCACATTTGAAAAAGTTGCATCTAATCCTTTCCAGCTTGCCTCTAACACATCAAACGGGAACTTGATTGAAGCCATATTCACTTTACCACTAAATTTACGATCATACCCAATCGCCACGTGACTCATAAATGGATTTTGACCTTGTGCATAATCAAACCAAGCCTGAGTATCTGCATTTTTAATCAATTGATCTTTGCTAGAAAGTAAAACGGGTGCGAAGTTGAATTGGCTTAAATGATCTAATGGTAACGGACCATGATTTATTTTACCTTCCATTGGGTACTTCCAACTCTCATTTTCAATGTTAAGTTCAACATCATAGGTTACATTTGAGCTAAAAATACCTCGTTCAAATTTTACATTTACAAATTTTGCCTCCACACCAGCACTTTTTAATGTTTCTAATTGTTTGTTTGCTGAATCAATATAAGTTTTATATTCAGCTTCAACATTTTTCCCTGTGTACCAAGAAGCACCTACCCACGCTGCGCTTAATACCGCAATTACACCTAAAGTTAGTGATGATTTTTTCATAAATTTTGTCTTCCTAAATCTATGTTATGACATTGTTAAAGGTTGTACTCTACCATATCTATAAAACCTATAAAATATATTCTTACTTAGATTGATAATTATTGTTGTCCATTATTTTGCTTAAGATTTCTAAATTTGATAAAAAATTTTCATCTTCCCCTTGAACTTTCTCTTTTAAATCTTATTTAGAGAAACACAAAAGATTTGAACCCTCTTTCAATCATAAGAAAACAGAAAAATTTTTCTGGAAAGACTTGAAATAGGAAATTTAATCCTCATTTTCAGATTATAAATCGAATTAACGAATTTACTAGGAGAAACAAAATGGGAAAAATTATTGGTATTGACTTAGGTACAACAAACTCTTGCGTAGCAGTAATGGATGGTAGCACACCACGTGTTATTGAAAATGCAGAAGGCGATCGTACAACCCCGTCAATCATTGCTTATACACAAGATAACGAAACATTAGTGGGTCAACCTGCAAAACGTCAAGCAGTAACTAACCCGAAAAATACTTTATTCGCAATCAAACGTTTAATTGGTCGTCGTTTCCAAGATGAAGAAGTACAACGCGATGTGAGCATTATGCCATTCGAGATCGTTGCAGCAGACAATGGTGATGCTTGGGTAGGTGTAAAAGGCGAAAAAATGGCACCACCACAAATTTCTGCTGAAGTATTGAAAAAAATGAAAAAAACTGCAGAAGATTTCTTAGGTGAGCCAGTAACTGAAGCAGTAATTACAGTACCTGCATACTTCAACGATGCGCAACGTCAAGCCACTAAAGATGCAGGTCGTATCGCGGGTTTAGAAGTTAAACGCATCATCAACGAACCAACAGCAGCAGCACTTGCTTATGGTTTAGATAAAGGTCAAGGTAACAAAACTATCGCTGTTTACGACTTAGGTGGTGGTACATTCGACTTATCAATCATTGAAATCGATGAAGTTGGCGGCGAAAAAACTTTCGAAGTATTAGCAACCAACGGTGATACTCACTTAGGTGGTGAAGACTTCGATAACCGTGTAATTAACTACTTAGTTGAAGAATTTAAAAAAGAACAAGGTGTTGATTTACGTAATGACCCATTAGCAATGCAACGTTTGAAAGAAGCGGGTGAGAAAGCCAAAATTGAACTTTCTTCTGCACAACAAACTGATGTGAATCTTCCATACATCACTGCAGATGCAACAGGACCAAAACACTTAAACATTAAATTAACTCGTGCAAAATTAGAATCACTTGTTGAAGATTTAGTTGCTCGCTCATTAGAGCCTGTTAAAGTGGCATTAGCAGATGCAGGTTTAAGTGTGTCACAAATTGATGATGTCATCCTTGTTGGTGGTCAAACTCGTATGCCACTTGTACAACAAAAAGTAGAAGCCTTCTTTGGTAAAGCACCTCGTAAAGACGTGAACCCAGATGAAGCAGTTGCTATCGGTGCGGCAGTACAAGGTGGTGTATTAGCAGGTGATGTTAAAGACGTATTATTGTTAGACGTAACCCCACTTTCATTAGGTATCGAAACTATGGGTGGTGTGATGACAACTTTAATTGAGAAAAACACAACGATTCCTACTAAGAAATCACAAGTGTTCTCAACTGCGGAAGACAACCAAAGTGCGGTAACAATTCATGTACTTCAAGGTGAGCGTAAACGTGCAGCAGATAACAAATCTTTAGGTCAATTCAACCTAGAAGGTATCAATCCTGCACCACGTGGTATGCCACAAATTGAAGTAACTTTCGATATTGATGCTGACGGTATTATCCACGTATCTGCGAAAGACAAAGGCACTAACAAAGAGCAAAAAATCACAATTAAAGCATCTTCTGGTTTATCAGATGAAGAAATTCAACAAATGGTACGTGACGCAGAAGCGAACGCTGAAGCTGACCGTAAATTTGAAGAATTAGTTCAAGCACGTAACCAAGCAGATCATTTAGTTCATAGCACTCGTAAACAATTAAGCGAAGTAGGTGATAAGTTATCAGCGGATGATAAAGCACCAATCGAAAAAGCGGTATCTGACTTAGAAGCAGCAGTGAAAGGTGAAGATAAAGCGGAAATTGAAGCTAAGGTTCAAGCATTAATTCAGGTATCTGAAAAATTAATGCAAGCGGCTCAGCCACAACCTGATGCGCAACCGCAACAAGCACAAAGCGGAAAACCAAATGATGATGTGGTTGATGCTGAATTTGAAGAAGTGAAAGACAACAAATAATTTCACTCTCACAAAAATCTGAAGGGCGTAGCAATACGCCCTTTCGATCTATAAATCATATTCATACTTTATGGAGGAATTATGGATTCTAATGATGTTCGTAGAGCTTTTAAGGAATACAATAATGGGAAACGACCTCAAAACTCTGGTCAACCAAAATATGTATTTGTGCTCAATCCCGATGATGAGCAGTTATATCCATTAAAAATCATACGAGCATTAGCATGTCATGCTCCTGCAAATGCAGTAAATACAAGAGTCGCTGCTAAAGAACTAAGAAATTTAGGCTTTGAGGCAATAGATATTCAAACAAACGCGCTTTATCCTAATCAAAATTTCGATAGTGAATTTGATAAAAAAGTTAAAAAAGCATTACATGATTCCCCTGAAAAACGGCAAAAGAGATTAGATAGAAAAAAAATTAAAAAGCCCAGCTACTCATTTGTTAAAATCAGACAATTCCATAGAGATCCTGATGTTGTTGCTGAAGTGCTTTATCAGGCAAATGGTGTATGTGGTGCATGCAAAAAACCAGCGCCTTTTAATCGAAAAGTTGACAATATGCCATATTTAGAAGTTCACCATAAGATTCCATTATCACAAAATGGTGATGACTCTGTATCTAACTGTATTGCGCTATGCCCTAATTGCCATAGAAAAATACACTTCGGTAATAACTCATAATTAGAAGGTAAACAATGTCTTTAACACTCTATCCAATTGTTCAACAACGCCTTAACAACAAAATTGCTAATGAGGTAATTCCCTCACTATGGCAAGAAAACGCGAACTTATTACCTCAAAATGCATACTGTTATGGCGTTTATTTTAATTATGAGTCAGATAATCAAGCTGACTATGATTTTTCGATTGCTACTGAAAAAGCAATAAAGACTGATTTTCCTACTATTGATATTGAAGATTTAAGCTTCTACGAAGTATTTCGTTGTAAAGTAGATGAAATTTATCAAACTTGGCAAATTATTTGGAAAAAAGAGCAACAAGGTTTACTAAAACGTGCTTATACAATAGATTTTGAAAAATACTATCCAGATAATTCCGTGGCTATTTATATCTCTGTTGTACCACATTGTTAAGCTAAAATATGCAGTAAAACTTTTCAAAAAATGACCGCTCTTTTGCTTATATAAAATAACATTATTAACAATAAAGGAAAAATACAATGGAATTTGCGACACAATGTTTACATGCAGGATATAGCCCGAAAAATGGGGAGGCTCGCGTTCAGCCCATCGTACAAAGTACGACATTTACTTATGATTCTGCAGAAGAAATCGGCAAGTTATTTGATTTACAAGCGGCTGGCTATTTCTATACACGCTTGTCTAACCCAACAACAAATGCAGCAGAAGAAAAACTGACCGCGCTTGAAGGTGGTGTGGCAACAATGTGTACCGCCTCTGGTCAATCAGCAGTATTTTACGCAATGCTCAATATTTTAGAGGCAGGCGATCATTTTATCTCGTCTTCTTATGTCTATGGCGGTACTTACAACTTATTTGCTCATACCTTCAAAAAAATGGGCATTGAAGTGACATTTGTGGATCAAGATTTACCACTCGAAGAATTGAAAAAAGCAATTCGTCCAAATACCAAAGCTGTATTTGCAGAAACTATCGCAAACCCAGCATTACGTGTATTGGATATTGAAAAATTTGTTGCTCTTGCAAAAGCATCACAATCACCATTATTAATAGATAACACGTTTGCAACCCCATATTTCTGTCGTCCAATTGAATTTGGTGCCAATGTAGTGATCCACAGTACATCAAAATATCTAGATGGCCACGCAGTCGCACTTGGTGGTTCAATTACTGATGGCGGTAACTTTGATTGGAATAACGGCAGATTCCCACAATTAAGTACGCCAGACCAAACCTACCACGGTTTAGTTTATACCGAAACTTTTGGTCCTGCGGCATATATTGTGAAAGCGCGTGTACAATTAATGCGTGACTTAGGTGCAACACCCGCGCCACAAAACAGTTTCTTACTCAATCTTGGTATGGAAACCTTAGCTGTGCGTATGGAACGTCACTATGAAAATGCACAAGCTGTGGCAGAGTTTTTAGAAAAACATCCACAAGTAGCGAAAGTAAGCTACCCTGGTTTAACAAACTCAAAAGATCACGCATTAAAACAAAAATATTTACCAAACGGCTTATGTGGTGTGATTTCTTTTGAAATTAAAGGTGGTAGAGAAACAGCAGCAAAATGGTTAAATGCATTGAAATTAGTTTCTCGTGAAGTGCATGTTGCTGATATTCGTACTTGTGCCTTACACCCTGCAACCTCAACTCACCGTCAATTAAGCGAAATAGAGTTAGAAAATGTAGGCATTTCAGCAGGATTAATTCGTCTTTCTTGCGGTATTGAAAGTATCAAAGATCTTTTAGCAGACTTAGAACAAGCGTTCGAAGCAGCTAAATAATTAAAAATAATCAGGGCAGAAACACTTCTGCCCTATGTTAGTGCAGACTAAAGCAATAAGCTTATATTTTTTGAAAAAGAAATATCAGCTTATCTCTTTAAAAATCAGGAATAGCACAGAGATCATTCCTGATAAACAAAGAAACCCTATTTGATTTAAAGTAGTAAATAAACGGAAACAATAAATATTATGGCAAAAAAAGATTATTACGAAGTTCTTGGTGTTGAGCGTAGTGCGGATGAAAAAGAAATCAAACGTGCATATAAAAAATTGGCGATGAAATATCACCCAGACCGCACACAGGGCAACAAGGAACTAGAAGAAAAATTTAAAGAAATCCAAGAAGCCTATGAAGTGTTAAGCGACAAGCAAAAACGCGCTAACTACGACCAATACGGTCACGCTGCTTTTGAACAAGGTGGCTTTGGTGGCAGTGGTTTTGGCGGTGCTGACTTCGGTGATATTTTTGGTGATATGTTCGGTGATATTTTTGGTGGTAGTCGTGGTCGCCAACGTGTCGTTCGTGGAGATGATTTACGCTACGATCTTGAAATCAGCTTAGAAGAGGCTGTTCGTGGTACAACCAAAGATATTCAGATCAATACTCTAGTGCATTGCGATACTTGTGATGGTTCTGGTGCAGAAAAAGGCTCAAAAGTAGAAACCTGCTCAACTTGTCATGGTGCAGGTCGTGTTCGTCGTCAACAAGGCTTCTTTGTTACTGAACAAGTGTGTCCAACTTGTCATGGATCTGGTAAAAAAATTGAAAAACCTTGTGGTTCATGCCATGGAGATGGACGTGTTCATAAAAAGAAAAATCTTTCGGTGAAAATTCCACCTGGTGTTGATACAGGTAATCAATTACGTTTGTCAGGAGAGGGAGCCGCTGGTGAAAATGGTGCACCAAGTGGCGATTTATATGTAGTGATCCACGTACGCGATCATCATATTTTTGACCGTGATGGTAACAACCTTTACTGCGAGGTACCTATTAGTTTCACAATGGCAGCATTAGGTGGTGAAATTGAAGTCCCTACATTGGATGGTCGTGTAAAACTGAAAGTTCCACCTGAAACTCAAACTGGTAAACTCTTCCGTATGCGTGGCAAAGGTGTAACTTCTGCTCGTAGTGGCTATAGTGGCGATTTAATTTGTCGTATTATCGTTGAAACACCAATACAACTTAATGAAGAACAAAAAGAGCTATTACGTAAACTAGAGGAAAGTCTTGAAGGTACCAACAGCCGACCGAAGTCCTCAAGTTTCTTTGATAGTGTGAAAAAATTCTTTGATAATTTAAGCAAATAAATTTATAAAAAATAAAACCGCACTTTAAGATCTCAATCGGGTGCGGTTTTATTTTCAACAGGTTAGACCACAATAAAAATGAAAATAATTCTTATTTTTAATTAAATCAAATACAATAAGCTACTTATTTTATTAGCTAAGGAGCTTATGTATGAAATCTCTTCCCTCTTATAAATGGCTACTGCCTGCCATACCTATTTTTTCTGCTATATCATTGCCTATTTATGCTCAAAAAACAAACCTAGAGCAAATTAACGTTGAAGATAGCGTTAGCATAGAAACTAATAAAGCATCACCAGACGTAGTCAGCAAAAATGTAACGACTCTTCAAAATGAAATGATTCGGGATACACGAGATCTTGTACGCTACACTACAGATGTTGGCATTAGTGACAACGGGCGTTTCTTAAAAGGCTTTGCTATGCGCGGGGTTGAGGATAACCGTGTAGGTATTAGTATTGATGGTGTTTCTTTACCTGATTCAGAAGAAAATTCACTTTATGCTCGTTATGGTAACTTTAATAACTCACGTCTAAGCATTGATCCAGAACTGATTCAGAGAATTGACATCGTCCGTGGTTCTGACTCCTTTACTTCTGGTAGTGGGACACTTGGAGGCGGTGTAAATTATAAAACATTAGAGCCACAAAATATTGTCAAAGAAGGCAATCAATTTGGCGCCTTATTAAGAGGGGCTTATGCAAGTAAAAATCGCGAATGGATACGTACTGGCGGTATTGCGTATGTAGGTAACCAATTTGATACCCTGTTGATGTATTCACAACGAACAGGACATGAATTCAAAAGCCGAGGCTCAGGACCTGAATATCGTCATTCAAGCAGCCAGCACCCAGATCCAGTTACTCAACGTTTCCATAACTATTTAGCCAAAATAGGCTATCAAATCAATGATAATCACCGTGTTGGAGTATCAATCAATGGTCAAAAAGGTGGTCGTTATATCGATGAACGATCCTATACCTTATTTGGCTCACAATGGCGTGAGGCTGATGACCAGAATGAGCGAATCAATACTAACTTACATTATATCTATGCACCAAGTTCAGGCTGGCTATCTTATAGTAAATTTGATATTGACTATCAATATACAGATCTTGCAGCGGTCAACTATAAAGGCGGAAGAAACTACAAAACTAATGAAAAAGAACTTGATGAGATTTACGATCGCAGAATGAAAACGAAATTCACTCGAGGTTCTGTAGAATTAGTTGCTCAACCTTTTAACCTATTTGGTGAGCATACATTGACACTTAAAAGCTATATTAGTCAACGTGATTTTAAAAATATTAATGAAGACAACATTAATATGACAACATCAAAAGATAAAATCATTTACACTATCCAATATCCAATCAGAACTAAACAGTATGGGGTGTCATTAAAAGATTCCGTACATTGGAATGATACATTATCAAGTAATTTAGGCATTCGCTATGACTATACTAAACTTGAACCAAAATCATTAAATGCACCTTGTAGCCCTGCGTGTTTAGCCGAGGGTAAACCAAAATCAACCCATTTCTCAACAATCAGCACCTTTGCTAGCTTAGATACACAATTGAATCCAACTTGGACACTAGGCTACAATATTAGTACAGGTTATCGTGTTCCTACTGCATCTGAAATGTTCTTCACCTTCACTAATGCTTATGGGACTTGGAAATCTAACTCAAATCTAAAACCAGAGAGAAGTATTAACCATACAGTATCTTTAAAAGGAAATAGCGAAAAGGGCTTGTTTGATTTAACGCTTTACCAGACAAATTATCGTAATTTCTTATTTGAGCAAGAAAGTATTATCGAACAAAAGCAATATGGCAGAATTTTCCAAACTCAAGTGCAACAAATGGTCAACTTAGACAAAGCCAAAGTTTATGGTGTTGAAGTGAAAACACACTTGAATCTAGAACAATTTGTTTCTGCAATTCCAACAGGCTTTAAATTCTATGGAGCATTAGGGTATAGCAAAGGAACACTTTCTAATAACGCCAACTTACTATCAATTCAGCCACTTAAAGCAATTATTGGACTTGATTATGAAGCACCAAGTGGTAAATGGGCTATTTTCAACCGTCTCACTTATTTAGGGGCAAAGAAACCAAGAGACGCAAAAGCCTATGAAACCAAAAGCCGTTGCGTAGAATTAGTCACAGAACCTGATCCTTGGGGTGGTCCACAAATAACACGCTGTAAAAAACGAGAGCTTTATCCTGATTTATCTACTTATAAATACTTAAATCAATCAGCCTTTGTATTTGATACCTTCGGTTACTATAAAGTGACTGAGGATATCACTTTCCGAGCAGGTATTTATAACCTATTCAATAAAAAATATCATACTTGGGATGCTCTTCGTGGTATTAATGCTAATAGCACATTAAACACTGTTGATCGTGCAGGAAAAGGCTTAGAGCGTTTTTATGCACCAGGACGCAACTACGCCGCGTCACTTGAAATTCGTTTCTAAGTAAATGTTATAAAAACAAACCGCACTTTAGTATCAAAGTGCGGTTTGTTTTCAACAGTTTTACAGGACTACACGTCAAAATAAGCGTGAACAATCATGCTATTTTATTTCCAAATTAGTTTACTTGCCATTCACCGTTGACTGCAGTACCAATAACTTTAAAGTCGTGTGTAAATACAGTTAAGTTAGCGATTTTACCTACTTCAATTGAGCCTAGCTTATCATCTACACCAATGGCTTTTGCTGGATAATAGTTACACATACGTAAGGTTTCATCAAGTGGAATACCTACTTCTTTGACAGCATTTTTTACTGATTCAATCATTGTAATTGAGGCGCCGCCTAATGCTCCATTTTCATCATAGCATTTACCGTTACTGACATAGACTTTTTTGCCCACAAACATAAATGAGTCAATATCTGCCCCAGCTGCAGCAGTAGCATCAGTCACAATACAAAGTTTTTCACCTTTCACTTTTTTATCAATTTTGACATTCGCAAAATTAACGTGCAAACCATCCACAATAATACCTGTATAAATATCTGTATCCAATACTGCGCCTACTACCCCCATATCACGTCCAGAACTAATTGGTGACATTGCATTATGTAAGTGAGTAGCAAAACTTGCTCCATTTCCAAACGCTTTTTTCGCAACATCATAAGTAGCATTTGAGTGCCCAATAGAAACAATAATGCCTTTCTTAACAAATTCAGGAATATATTGTGCTGTTGGATTTTCAGCCGCTAAAGTAAGTTTAGTAATCACATCAGCGTTATCACATAAAAATGCTTTCATCTCCGGACTAATCTCACGAATATATTCAGGACGGTGAACACCCTTTTTCTCAACACTTAAATAAGGACCTTCTAAATGCAAACCTAATGCTTGGTTTTTATATTTTCCTAAATATTCACGCATTACTGAAACAGCTTGTTTCATTCCTTCATCAGGAGAAGTGATAAACGTTGGTAAATAACTAGTTGTTCCCGATCTTAGATTGGTTTCTTGCATAATCTCGAGAGTTTTCACCGAAATATCTTCATTAAACATCACTCCACCACAGCCATTTAATTGAAGATCGATAAACCCTGCGGTTAAATTATTACCGTTCAAATCAATTCTTTCGATGCCTTCTGGCAAATCTTGCTCAGAAACAACTGCACTTATTTTATCGCCATCTACAATCACGGCTTTACCATAAAGCACTTCATTCGCGGTATAAATCACACCATTTGTAAATGCATACATAATTTGTCTCCTATAATACGCTGTGAATTGCTCTCGCCTCTAACTCAGTAAAATATTTTACTGTTTTCACTTTAAGTTCTTGGGTTGCAGGCTCATCACAGACGACTAATGCATGGCGGTGCATTTGTAATGCGCTTACTGTCCAGAGATGGTTAACACAACCTTCTACACAGGCTTGTAATGCAAGTGCTTTATTGTAGCCAGTCACTAAAATCATTACCTCTTCTGCATCAAGTAAAGTTGCTACCCCAACAGTTAATGCATATTTAGGCACCTTAGTAATATCGTTATCAAAGAAACGTGAGTTAGCTATTAAGGTATCCTCTGTCAAAGTTTTAATACGAGTACGAGATGCTAAAGAAGAAGCCGGTTCATTAAATGCAATATGCCCATCAACACCAACTCCGCCCATAAATAAATTGATCTTACCGTAAGATTTAATTTTCTCTTCATAACGGCGGCATTCAGCATCATGATCATCAGTGTTACCGTCTAAGATATTAATATTTTTTTCTTGAATATTAATGTGATCAAAAAAGTTTCTATACATAAATGAGTGATAGCTTTCAGGATGCTCTTTTGGCAATCCAACATATTCATCCATATTAAAAGTCACTACATTTTCAAAACTTACCTCACCAGCCTTGTATAATGAAATAAGTTCTTGATAAGTTTTTAATGGTGTTCCGCCTGTTGGTAATCCTAAAACAAACGGCTTTTTCTCTGTTGGGCTAAATTGATTGATACGATCTACAATATAACGAGCTGACCACTTAGCAACTTGATCTGCATTTTTTAATGGAATTAAACGCATTGACTATATCCTCTTTATTGTATGTAAAATATGATTATATTCAGTTTAAAGTGTTCATTTTTAAAACATCAAAATAAATAAAAAAATGGAGTATTTTTTCTTTTTTCTCATTATAAAAGAAGTATTATGAAATAGCTAATAAAAAGTCTATCAATTAAGCTATTTAGTGATATAACTCACAAAAATAAAGAATTTAATTTGTCATAGAAAATTTGCTTAATTATAGTGAGTATGTGGATAAAACGTAAACGTTTTCATAACATAAGAAAAAAGGAGTTCCTATGAGTGTTCTAACTTACCTACAACGTATTGGGCAAGCTTTAATGGTTCCTGTTGCAGCGTTACCAGCAGCTGCAATTCTAATGGGTATTGGTTACTGGATCGACCCAAATGGTTGGGGAGGCGAAAGCCAACTAGCTGCATTTTTAATTAAATCTGGTGCAGCAATCATTGATAATATGGCGATTCTTTTTGCTGTTGGTGTGGCTTTCGGTATGTCTAAAGATAAACACGGTTCAGCAGCTCTTTCTGGTCTAGTCGGCTTTTTAGTCGTAACTACCCTACTTTCTCCTGGTGCAGTTGCACAATTACAAAACATTCCAGCTGACCAAGTGTCTGCAGCTTTTGGTAAAATCAATAACCAATTTATTGGTATCTTAGTTGGGGTGATTTCTGCTGAATTATATAATCGTTTCCACCATATAGAATTACCAGCAGCTCTTGCATTCTTCAGCGGTAAACGTTTAGTTCCAATCGTAACTTCATTGGTAATGATTATTGTGTCATTCATTTTGATGTATTTATGGCCAGTTATCTTCAACGGCTTAGTTAGTTTCGGTAAGTCAATTACTGATATTGGACCTACAGGTGCGGGAATCTACGGTTTCTTAAACCGCTTACTTATTCCAGTTGGCTTACACCACGCCTTAAACTCCGTATTCTGGTTCAATGTAGCTGGTATCAATGATATTCCTAACTTTTTGGGTGGAGCACAATCTCTGGCAAATGGTACTGCAATAGTAGGGGTAACAGGAATGTATCAAGCAGGTTTCTTCCCCGTAATGATGTTTGGTTTACCAGCAGCAGGTCTTGCCATTTACCACAGTGCAGCACCCGCTAAAAAAGCACAAGTTGCTTCTTTAATGATAGCAGCTTCATTAGCATCATTCTTTACTGGTGTGACTGAACCATTAGAATTTGCATTTATGTTCGTTGCACCTCTGCTTTATGTAATCCACGCACTATTAACAGGCATTTCAGTCTTTATTGCCGCATCAATGCAATGGATGGCAGGTTTTGGTTTCAGTGCCGGTTTTGTCGATATGGTTCTTTCTTCACAAAACCCATTAGCTAAAGACTGGTATATGTTAATCCTTCAAGGTTTAGCATTTGGTGTGATTTACTATGTAGTTTTCCGTGCCGCAATTAAAGCATTCAACTTAAAAACACCAGGACGTGAAGATGATGATGCGGGTTCAAATGTTGATTTACAACACAACTCAACTCGTGAAGAAAAAGCCGCAAACTTCATCGTTGCCTTAGGCGGTAAAGAAAACTTGCAAACCATTGATGCTTGCATCACTCGTTTACGCTTAGTGCTAGTTGATCGCAATAAAATAGATGAAGAAAAATTAAAAGTATTAGGCTCAAAAGGTAATGTCAAATTAGGCGACAACGCATTACAAGTGATTTTGGGACCAGAAGCTGAATTAATTGCTGATGCAATGAAAAAGCAATAATAACCTAGTTTTACCTAAACATAAAAAAGCACACAATCACTGACTGTGTGCTTTATTTTTAACACGAAAAAGAAGATTACACGCGGAAGAAAATACCACTTTCATCTTTTTTCTGTAAAATTTGCCAACGATAGACCGCACTTAAACGCTCGCTTTGCATTACGTCTTCCACATCACCTTGCGCAATGATTTTTCCCTTATCCATTAACACAATATGATCTGCATAACCTGCTGCTAAATCAAGATCGTGTAATACCATCACCGCATTAAACTTGGATTTATTTTGTTTTAAAAAATGCATCAAACTTTGCTGATGACGAATATCTAAGTGGTTACAAGGCTCATCTAATAATATCACTGGTGAATTTTGCATTAACGCACGTACAATATTAGCTCGTTGTTGCTCACCACCTGAAAGCATATTCACACGTTTATGACGTAAATGGATCAGCTCGAAATATTCAAGTAATAAATCTAGATTTTCGTGATCCACTTTTTTTGTAGAAAAAAGTGCGGGGTTAAATTGCCCTAATTTCACATATTCTTCAACAGAAAGAGGCATTCCATAACGCCCGTTTTGTGCCACCAATGCAAGTTTTCCTGTGCGAATTTGCTCCTGTACGGGCTCGCCATTCATCTTAACTTGTGCATTAAAATAGCCTAAAAAGGCTTTCAACAAAGTAGATTTGCCTGCACCATTTGGTCCAATAATTGCCGTGTGTTTTCCTTTTGGAATATGTAAATGTTCTGTTTGTAAAATAATACGCTCGTTAGCTTGGATAGTAAGAGGTTCTAACTCAAAAAGTGATGACACCAATAACCTCCTAATTATGCTCTACGGCGAGTCGCTTGGATAAAAATCCAAAAGAAGAAAGGACCACCTAACAATGCAATGACAATCCCTACAGGTAAATCAATTGGATAGGTAATTAAACGCGAGGCACTATCAACTGATAATAAAAAGGTAGCCCCAACCCAAGCAGACAGTAAAATTAGCTTGCGACGATGCCCCCCAATTACTGTAGTTAAAATATTGGGAATCATCATTCCGAGAAAACCAATAATTCCCGATAAAGAAACTGCAGCACCTGTTAATAATGCAGCCGCAATAACAGTTTGTAAACGAACTTTCGAGACTGAAATACCCATACTAAAAGCAGTATCTTCCCCAAGCATTAAAGAGTCAAGCTGACGACCTAAAATGGCTAGCCAAGCCAAACCAATGAGCATAATCATAAAAGGATAATAAATTGGTGTAAAACCTGCTTCAGATAAACTGCCAGCAAGCCAAATAGTCGCACTACGTAAAACAAGATCATCAGATAAAAATAAAATTAATCCTACTACTGCAGAACAAAATGCACTGAGAATAAAGCCCATAATTAGCAAGCCGAGCGTACCGCCACCAAATAAATGATGAGCGAATAAAATCAATAAGCATACTACTAATGCACCTAAAAAAGCGGCAAGAGGCACACCAATACCAGCTGAGCCAAAAGCTAAAACACAGATAACACCCAAGGCAGCACCACCTGAAGTTCCAATTAAACTTGGATCTGCTAAAGGATTTTCAAAAAGTGCTTGGAGCCCTGCTCCCGCAGCAGCCAATGCGGCACCAACGACTAATGCATTGATAATACGAGGTAGACGAATATCAAAAACGATAGGATCAAGTGAGTTTGGCGACTGCCAGCCACCAAACCCGACACCAATAGAAAACCAAATTAGAAAAGCAGTTCCAATAAAAGCAAAAAACAAAGAAAGTTTTTTCATTTGAATCACTACATCTGCTTCACGAATGGCTTATTTTGCTAGATTATGTAAACGTTTTAATACTTCTGGTGTGTTTAAACCATAACGTAAATAGTCATTTGCAGACCAAAAATAAATATGACCAGATTTAGCCGCGGGGCTATTTGCAATTTCAGGACGCTCAAGCAATTTCTCAACTCCACCGATAACTTCTTTTTGATGCTCTGCAACAATAATTACATCGGGTTTCGCAGCTAACCACGCTTCGCGGTTAAGAGGTTTGATTCCTTCTACATCAACTGCAGCATTCACACCACCAGCTCGACGAATCAATTCATCTGCTGCGGTATTTTTACCTGCCACAACACGGCCATCATAAGTTAATAAATAACGTTTACCAGTGTTTGGTAACGGCTTAATGCCAGTTTCCCAAGCACTTGCTAATTTATCCGCTTGCTCTACTTTAGAAATCAGCTTGCCCACTTCGCGAATCGCTTTACCAAAAGCTTCAATATTATCTTGTGGTAAGACGTTAACTGTTTTTACACCAAGTTGGTTTAAGTTATCAAAAATCGTTGCTGGCATTGCCATATAAGAACCTAACACTAAATCAGGTTTAGTTTCTAAAATTGGCTCAACCGCTAATTTACGGTGAATACCAATCACTGGTACTTTTTCTACCGCTGGATTCATTGCCGTTTGATCACGACCTACAATTTGGTCTGTACTTTCTAATGCAACTACAATGTCAGCCGTATCTGGCGTTAAAGTCACAATACGTTGTGCATAAGCAAAAGGTTGAACGGCTAATAATAAAAGTGTAAGCAGTTTTTTCATAATAACGTCCTATTGAATAGTAAAAGTTTGCATATTTTCAGGTTTTACCTGTTGAATTTTTCCATTTAACTCTAGCTCAATCATCGAATCTGCTTTAAATGGCAATAGCGAAAAATCAATTTCTAATTCTGAAACACGAGAAGTTTCTATAAGTAAACGATTCTCATTTACTTCAGCCCTTACCTTACCTGAAATTGGCTGTTTAGCAAAGACTTGATATTCATATCCTTCAGGAAATTGACCTGATAGCGTAAAAATTTGGCTATTTCTCTCCACAGTTAGTGTGGTTTTATCCCCCGCTTTCTTTGTTGAGAGATAATTAAAGGCAGCATAACGATGATCTAACTCTGTATCTTCCATTTTCAAAATAATATCGCCTGCTTGCACACCCATTTTTTCTGCCGCACTGCCTTTTTTATTAAAAGAAGAAACTTTCATTCCTTTTCCTGTATAGCTAGCATCTAAAATCATCCCAAAAGAGGCTTTATCATTAACCATTTTAAGCTCGTATGGTGTATGCCATTCTTTAGCCGTTTCTGCAGGATTAAGTTTAGTGATCTTTAACCACGCAAATTTATTCGAAAAATCATCCGCACTTTCAAACGATATTTTTGTAATCGGCTGACGTTGATGATTATCGATAAAGGCCTTCACCTCTGCCGCAATAGTTGGAAAATAACTCATTTCGTGATTGCCTTCAGGGCTACGAAATACCACCTCTGAATGATATTCTTTTATTTTTTCGATTGTAGGTTGCATTAATCGCACAGGATAAAGCATATCGGATTGTGTATTCACGATGTATAACGGCTTATGATTTAAGTTTTCTAAATAAACGGGGGATTTACCGATTGTCGCCGCGACACTTAATGACCCATTGAGGGAAATAAATCCAGCAAATGGCGAAGATTGTGTCGTAGCAAAATATAATGTGCCAGAACCACCATCAGAGAAGCCACTTAAAAAGATCTTATCTTCATTAACCGCAACTTCTTGTTTAATCTTATCGATTTCAGCCAACACCATTTTGATCCCATTTGGTTCAAACCAAGTTGCGCCCTTTTGTCCATAAGGGAATAACACATAATATCCGCCTTCGTCCGCCAATTTTACCAAGGGCGATTTCTGTGCAGACTCTAATGGATTAATACGTAATGTAGTGGCTGAAACTGCACCGTGCAAATACACAACTAAAGGGTGCTTTTTGCCTTGTTCAAGGTTTTTAGGCACATACAAAATATAAGGTCGTTTTTGGCCATCTTCGCCTTGATATTCAAAACTTTTAAATTCCCCCTGTGCCATAGCAACTCCTGTCACGAAAGATAATAACAACAACCAAAATGTTTTAACTAATTGTTTATTCATTATTTCTATTCCTTTTGTAAACTAAAAAAGTGCGGTCAATTTTGCGAAAAGTTTGCAATAATTCACCGCACTTATGAGGACTTCTTTAGAATTTTAATTCCACGTTAATCGTATAATTGCGTCCCGGTTGGGTATAACGATCGATGGTTTTGTTATCTGGAATTTCGACTACATCACCAAAGGTCCAATATTTCTTATTAAATAGGTTGAATACCCCAGCACGAATTTCAACGTTTTTCACAGGTTGGTAATAAACGGTGAGATCCCAAACACCATAGCCCGGTGCTTTGAAGTAAGAATATTCAACGTTCTTATCCATATAAGTGCCAGGATTACGTTTTTTATCTGACCAACGGAATTTTGTGCTAAAGCCCCAAGTATCTCGTTCATATTCAATGCCAACAACACCATTCAACGGATGTGCCGTTGCTAATGGTTTCTTCGGATTCAATACATAGCCTTTCATCCACGCAACTGCATTGGTTAATGTCCAGTTATCCGCAAATTGCCACGCAGTAAATAATTCTGCACCATAGGTTTTTACTTTACCTTTATTGCCATAATACACTTCACGCAAACAACCTCGACAAGGTGGTAATACTTGCTCTGGACTTAAGAAATTTTTGTATTGGTTATAATAAGTATTTAAACGAGCTTTGAAGGTGTCCGATACATAAAGCAAACCAAGATCAAAACTATTCGCCTCTTCTGGTTTCAAGTTTGGATTTGGATTAATTTTATATTTTCCCATTGGTCCCATATTCATTTCCGCACCTACACCAATGTATTGTGGGTTTGGTAGTTTCTTCGCATAAGCATAGCCTGCTAACAACGCCAATTCATCAGAAATCGGGATATGCAAACGCACACTTGGGGATAAGGTGCTATACGTTAATTTTTTATTTACCGCAGCTTTATCTTGGGTTGGCGTTGTGTCTAAATGACTAGATTTGAATCTGCGTTCTTCATACTGATAACGTAACGCTAAATTTAATGCCATATCATTTACAAAGGTCATTTGATCTTGCAAACCTAAACTATAATTTTTGGTGATCGTTTTTGGGAATAAACGGAATTGGTTATCTTCCGCCAATGAATTTTTACTTTGACGTTGATAATCATCACCACGTAAACGATCTAACTCATCTCGTCTAAACTCAAGGCTATTAGATAATCGGTGCTTAACTGAACCTGTCTCGAAATGGGTTTTTAACTCAGATTTAAGTCCGTAAATACGATGCGTTAATCGGTTATTATTTTGTGTTGTTTCGTTTAATTTATTACCATTGGTTGCCGAACTTTCAGAATATTGATAAGTCGTATCATTAATTTTCAAACGTTGTGAATAGCCTTGGAAATTAATTTCATCTAACCAATCACTTTCTGGTAAATAACGATAAACAAATCCCGCACGCTCACGAGTAAATTTATCTAATGATGTCGCTGTAGTAACTTTATCAGTTCGAATAGCGGGTGGTTGGTTTGGATTTCGTTGCATTAATGGACGTGAAATCGTTTTTAAAAACTCATCACGTTGGGTATTTATTTTTCGCTCATAGCGTTCAAAGGTTAATTCAAGACGATTTGCATCTTGACTAAAATTCAATTTCGCTAGAATGTTGTTTCCTTTCGTTTTTTGATCATTGGAAACTGTTTTGTCATCACCGTTTTCATCATTTTCAGCAAAATTATCAAACTCTTTGCTATCACGCTGAGTCAGCATTAATAAGCCTTCCACAAATTGCGAATGCACAGCTAAAGTTGCTATTTTGGTATGTGCACTGTAAGTGCTGCGATAACCATATTTTAATCCGGCATAAAACGGTTTATCTGCGTGAACAAAATCGCTCGGGTTGTAAGTCATCATATTGACACTACCACCTAACGCACCATTGCCATAAAGCGCAGAATTCCCTGATTTATCAATGTCGACTTGGCGCAAAGTTTCTGGTTCAACAACATCAACACCCAATTTACTGGAAATATTACGCCCTACACGAGGGCCTGCATCTTCAAAAGGTTCTGTTAATGGAATACCATCAATGTTCATTTGAATGCGTTGATGACGAATACCGCGAATATTGTAGCCATTGTGTCCCATACGCATATTGTCAGAGTCAACATCTACGCCCGGCTCGTACTTCACAATGTCTTCAATGTTTTGTGCGCCTGTTCGTTTTAGCTGCTCTTTTCTAACAGTAGACTGAGTTGGTGTGGTATAAGTGCTATCCGAGGTGTAAGATGACACCACAATTGGGGCTAATTCAATGGTTTTATTGCCTTCAGCAAAAGCCATTCCAGTAATAGTTAAGCTCACAAATTGTGCGATATAAAGAGGTTTAATTTGCATAATTAAATTATCCATACATTTATTAAAACAATAATGATAATAATTATCATTATATAGTCAATTGTATGTATTTCAAACAGTCGACTTTATATCTTTGCTCTAAAAATGAACTGATCCTATCACTTATAATTCACTAGACATTTTTCTCGAAATATAAAAAAATCTCCCCCTTTCATTTTATTTAACGAATGAAAGAGGGAGATTGAATTCTACCTAAAAATCATTATTTTTAGACCGCACTTTAAATAATATTAATCTGCTGAACAATAACGATTTTCTTCTGTTTCTGGCTCTAAATCTAATTTCGCCATTAATAATTGGTCACCATCTTCTTCTGGATTACCAGTAACTAATAACTTATCACCATAGAAAATGGAGTTAGCCCCCGCCATAAAACACATCGCTTGCATTTCTTCAGACATTCCTTGACGGCCTGCTGATAAGCGCACATAACTTTTTGGCATTGTAATACGAGCCACTGCAATCGTGCGCACAAATTCTGTCCAATCTAATTCTGCCGCGTCTGCTAATGGTGTGCCTTCCACTTTCACTAATTGGTTAATTGGCACAGATTCTGGTTGCGGATCTAAATTCGCAAGGCTTGCGATTAAACCAGCACGCTCTTTACGAGTTTCATTCATCCCCACGATCCCACCACAGCATACTTTTAATCCCGCTTTACGCACTTTGCCTAAGGTGTTGATGCGATCATCAAACTGGCGAGTACCAATCACATTGTGATAATGTTCTGGTGCAGTATCTAAGTTGTGGTTGTAGTAGTCTAAACCTGCGGCTTTTAAATCTTCCGCCATGCCGTCTTGTAATAAACCAAAAGTTCCGCAAGTTTCCAAGCCAAGGGCTTTTACTGCTTTGATAATTTCAGTAATTTTCGCCACATCTTTTGGTTTTGGACCACGCCAAGCAGCCCCCATACAAAAACGCCCTGCGCCACGTGCTTTCGCAATTTTCGCTTTTTCGACAATCTCATCAATTTCTAATAATTGCTGATTTTGTACACCTGTTTGATAGCGTGCAGACTGTGGGCAATAGCCACAATCTTCAGGGCAACCGCCCGTTTTGATCGACATTAAAGTCGATAATTGAATTGCTTTTGGATTAAAGTTTTCACGATGTATTTGTGCTGCACGATACACTAAATCCAAAAATGGCGTTTCAAATAATGCTTCTACTTTACAAACAGACCAATATTCCAAAGAAGGATGAGGGGTTAGGGTTTTTACTTGAAAAGATGTTGCTATTGTCATAATTGTTTTCCGTTTTTATACCACAAAAGTGCGGTCTATTTTCCATTAAAACTGTGAATTTCAAAGAGATAAATTACTGATCCTACCATTCTCAATTTGAATAATACGATCCATTTTATCTTTTACTTCAGTTAACTGATGTGTCACCATCAACAAAGTCAATTTTTTGTCATCACATAACGTTAAAAGTAAATTTAACATTTCAGCACGCAATTCAGAATCGAGCGCAGAAAAAGGTTCATCTAATAATAAAATCGGTTTATCACGTAATAAACAACGTGCCAATGCGACACGCTGTTTCTGTCCGCCAGATAAATTTTTCGGTGATTGTGATAATAACTTACCTAAACCAACCGCATTTGCGACTTGCTCTACTTGCTGAGTTTCAAGTGCGGTCAATTTTAAGCTAGGTTTTAATCCTAAAGCGATATTTTGCGCTACGGTTAAATGAGTAAATAAATTATTTTCTTGAAATAACATTGAGATGGGGCGTTGATGTGGCAAAGTTTGGGTATGGTTTTCATTGTTTAACCAAATTTTACCTTGTACGGCAAATTCGAATCCAGCCAATAAATTCAATAAAGTACTTTTCCCCGAACCACTTGCACCTACAATTGCGACTTTTTGTTGTGTTGGAACAGACAAATCAAACAAGAAATCCGCACTTTTATATTGAAAGTGAACCTGCTCTAATTTAATCATTTCCTTCTTCCTTTTGTCGCTCAATCACCACAAAGATCAATATGCATAATATCAATAAAATAAATGCGGTAACTGACGCTTCTTGGCTACGATAATGTCCAAGCTGTTGATACAGCAAATGAGGTAATGACGTAAAATCTTGGTTACCAAATAAAGCAATCGCAGTAAAATCACCGAGCGATAATGCGAAAGCCAATGCAAAAGCATATTGCATCGGTGCCCGTAGTTGGTGCCATTCAATTAAGCTAAAACGCTGCCAACCTTGAATATTCAAAGACTCACATAATTTTTCATAATAAACCATATTGTTATGCATTGGCACTGCTAAAATACGTAACACAAAAGGCATAGCCATTAGAGCGTTACAGCATAGCACAACCGCAAAAAGGTGTAATGTTGAAAAATCGATTTCACGCAATAACATAAACAAACCAATAGCTAGCACTAAGGTAGGGATGGCTAAAATCATCGTACCAACACTGATAATACTTTGCGATAACAGAGAATAGTGCAACCAAGCTAATCGTCTTGCTAATAACAATAACGCCACAGACATCAACACCGACAATAATGCTGATGTTGGTGCAATCATCAACGAGAAACTCAGTGCTCGCCAAAGTTGCCCACTTGCCCATAACTTTAAAAACTTGCCAGAAAAAAAGGCAGAAATTAAAGTATTAAATAGAGGCAACAACACAAATAAACTTACCACGATGATCAAAAAAATTTGCCAAATTTGTACCGCTCTTGACTGTCTATCTTGCCAATAATTTTTGTTATGTGCCACTGTAGCGGGAGCTTTGCCCCACAAGCTACTTAACGTAAATAACAAAAAGCAAATCACAAACTGTAACAATGCAAATAATGCAGCTTTGGGTAAATCAAATTCAAATAAAATCGCTTGATAAATAGCCACTTCTAACGTGGTATATTTCGGGCCACCGCCTAACGTTAACACGATTGCAAAACTTGTAAAACAAAGCATAAAAATTAAAGTGAAAACGGAAAAAACTTGCTGGCGTAAATAAGGCAATTCAATCAAGCGGATAAATTGCCAACCACGTAAATTGAGCTGTGCAGCAAGCTGGCGTTGTTGAACAGGAATGCTCTGCAAACTTTGCAAAAACATTTTGCAAGCCAGTGGAATATTAAAGAAAAGATGAGCAATTAAAATACCTGTTAAACCATAAATATTGGGTGCCCAATCACTCCCCCAAAATGCAGCGAGTTTTGCTAACCAACCCGAACCACCATACACACCTAGCAAACCAAAAATTGCCACTAAAGACGGTAAAACAAAGGTTAGAGAGAATAATTGAAGAATAAATCGCTTACCTTTGAAATCTTGATAGAAAAAAGCGCGAGCCACAAGAAAGCCAAAGAAAATCGATAATAACGCAGATAAAAACGCTTGCCACAAGCTAAATCTTAAAACGTGATGCAAATACTGATCTCTGAGCAGTTGTTGCCAGCCATAATCCCCTTGTGCAGAAAAAAGCGAAAATAAAGCACTACCACAAAATAGCAACAAAAAGGCAATCACAAAAATTCCGCCCACATAATGCGATGGGCGGAAAGTCTGATGGAAAAAACGCATTGGCATTATTACAAAATTACTTTGTTAATGTTGCCTGCCATACTGCAATCCAGTTTTTAAGCTGTTCTGCTGTCACTTTGCTGGTATCTAGCACCTTTGCTTTCAACTGTTTTTCTTTTAATGCATCAAAGTGCGGTTCAATTTTGCTGTGAATAACTGGTAACATCACATTGCTTGTCACCAAATGTTGTTGTGCTTCTGATTGCACTAAAAAGCTTAAGAAATGATCTGCACAAGCATTGTTGCGATCAATCACTTTCGCCGCAGTTTCAACTTGTAATACGCCGCCTTCTGACAATTCTGTCGCTACATATTGATCTTTTTGCTCAAACACTAAATGATACAATGGTGATGTGCTGTAACTTACCACTAAATCAGCTTCGCCTTTTAAGAATGCGCCGTAAGTATCAGACCAACCTTTACCCACAGTAACAGTGTGTTTCGCTAACGATTTCCATGCATTTTCTACTTCATTTTGCGGATATACGCTGTTCATCCAAATTAATAAACCACGTCCAACGCTACTGGTGCGTGGATCTTGATAAATCACCTTCAAATCTTGGCGTTCAACTAATTCTTTTAAACTTTTTGGTGGATTTTGTACTTTCGTTTTGTCGTAAATAAAAGCAAATTGTCCGAAATCATAAGGTAGGAATGTTTGATTTTTCCATTCAATTGGGAGTGAAAGTTGTGCTAAATCCACATTATTTTTTGTAAATAAGCCGCTCTTTTCAGCTTCTTCTAATGCATAATTATCAAGACCAACAACCACATCCGCTTTTGTTTTTTTACCTTCTAAGCGTAAACGGTTGAACATTGTGCCTGAATCACCGAAAGCTGTGAAATTCACTTGACACTGTGGGTGTGCTTTTTCAAATGAGGCCTTCACTTTTGGACCTGCCCCCCAATCAGATGTAAATGAATCATAAGTATAAACATTCAACGCTTGGTTTTGCGCAAATACAGAGATGGAGAAAGTGGAAAGTGCGGTTAAAAATAAAGAAGTTTTTAATTTAGACATTGTGTCCTCTCTTGTGATTTCATCAAAAAAGTACACAGTAATAATGACTATTAGTTTCCTACGTCAGTATTAACTGCTTCAGGTTCACGGGTATTATCTCAGCTCCTTGCAAGCACCCCGACTAGGCAAATAAGTCTATAATATTTCGTAGAAAAAGGACAAGATTTATTTTCTATAATGTTAAAAATAGAAATTTCATGCTAAAGTCAAGCAGTTAGCCATTGAAATACTTGGCTTATGATGATTGAGTTTCAATCTTTAATCATAGGATAGTTTATGCAATTCGCCCTTACCCAATTCGATAATCAGCTTAACCAACTTGCCGAGCTATTAATTCAGCATTTTCCAGAACAATATAACCAGCCTATTTTTCAGCAAATTGAGCAACAGAAAAATGATCCTCAAACCGTAATCGGGCAACTTTATATTGCGATTAGTTTGTCAGATTTTTTTGTAGACACTTTAAAAAAACAACCGCACTTTTTACATCAATGCTGGCAGAAGGCACTAACTTTCTCTGACTGTACTAACTACGCTGAACGCTTAAACAAACTGCTCATTTCCACAGATTCAGAAGAACAGCTTTATAAAGTATTACGCCAATTTCGCTATCGTGAAATGGCAAAACTCAGTTTTTGCCAAAGTTTAAATTTAGGCACAGTAGAAGAGGTTTTTATTCGCTTATCACAATTGGCGGAAAGCTTGATTATTGGGGCAAGAGATTGGCTCTATCAACAAGCTTGTCTTGAAATGGGCACACCAGTTGATGAAGAAGGTCAACCACAGCAACTGTATATTCTCGGAATGGGTAAACTGGGTGGATTTGAACTTAATTTTTCTTCTGATATTGATTTAATTTTCACCTATCCTAGCAATGGTGAAACCATTGGGGCGAGACGTAGCGTTGATAACAATAAATTTTTTACCCGGTTAGGACAACGCCTAATCAATGCGTTGGATCAATATACTGCCGATGGTTTTGTTTACCGTACCGATATGCGTTTACGCCCTTTTGGGGAAAGTGGTTCGCTTGCATTGAGTTTTAATGCATTGGAACAATATTACCAAGAACAAGGACGCGACTGGGAACGCTATGCGATGATCAAAGGGCGTATTTTAGGCATAAATCCGAAAGATCCAAATGTCAGAATCTTACAGCAACTTCTACGCCCTTTTGTTTATCGTCGCTATATTGACTTCAGTGTCATTCAATCTTTACGTGAAATGAAAAGCAAAATTGAGCGTGAAGTGCGCCGTCGCGGCTTAGTTGATAACATCAAATTAGGTGCGGGAGGGATTCGTGAAATTGAATTTATTGTTCAAGTTTTCCAACTGATCCGAGGTGGACGAGAGATTCGCTTACAACAACATGAACTTCTAAAAATTCTGCCAGAAATTACCGCACTTGACTTTATTTCAGAACAGCAACAGCAAGATTTACTACACGCCTATTTATTTTTACGCCGTACTGAAAATATTCTGCAAGCTATTCACGATCAACAAACTCAAGTATTGCCTGATAACGAACTAGATCGTTGGCGTTTAGTACAAGCTACGCAATTATTTACCCAATGGGATACAAAAAAACAAGCAAAAAGAGTTGAATACCCTATTCAAGATTGGGCTAGCTTTTATACGGTGTTACAACAGCACCAACAAAAAGTGCGGTCAGTTTTTAATAATTTAATTGGTGATGAAAAGGAAAGCGAAAAAAATAACGAAGATAATCACTGGGTCGATTTTCTCGATCCTGACTTAGAAAATAGCGAGCTTACGATAATGTTGGAAGAAAATAACATTGCAAAAGCACATTTTGAGGAAATCATTGATAAACTGAATCAATTTCGAATGGAACTTTGCCGCCGCCCTATTGGCTCTCGTGGACGAGAAGTATTAAATCAATTATTACCATCCCTTTTGCAACATATTTTCCAACATCAGGATTACCACCTTCTGTTGCCAAGAATGTTGAATATCGTGGAAAAAATTCTGACTCGCACCACTTATTTAGAATTATTGGTGGAACATCCACAGGCATTAAAACAATTAATTGAATTATGTGCAAAATCTAAATTAATCGCGGAACAAGTCGCTCGTCATCCAATTTTATTAGATGAATTATTAGATCGCAAAGCGTTGCTAAATCCACCGCCTTATACTGAATATTCCGATGAACTCAAACAATATTTATTACGCTTGCCTCCCGATGATGAAGAACAAATTATTGACGGTCTACGACAATTTAAACATGCCACGTTATTACGAGTCGCATCTGCTGATATTCTTGGTGCATTACCAGTAATGAAAGTCAGCGATCATCTGACCTTTTTAGCTGAAGCCATTATTGATGCGGTAGTGAATTTAGCGTGGCAACAAGTGACGGCTCGCTTTGGTAAACCTGAGCATTTGACAGAAAATGAAAAGGGCTTTTTAGTGATCGGTTATGGTAAATTAGGTGGCATTGAACTTGGTTATAAATCAGACTTGGACTTGGTTTTCCTCTATCAATCCACTCAAAATAGCCAGACTGTCGGCGGTAAACGTAGCCTAGATAGCAACCAATTTTATCTACGTTTAGCACAAAAAATCGTGAGTATTTTTAGCGTGAATACTTTTGCGGGAGTTTTGTATGAAGTGGATATGAGACTGCGTCCATCTGGTGAATCTGGCTTACTTTGTAGCACAATTTCAGCCTTCAAAGATTATCAATTACAAGAGGCATGGATGTGGGAAAAACAAGCGTTAGTAAGAAGCCGTGCAGTTTATGGCTCGCCCGAATTACGCCAACAATTTGATGAAATTAGACAGACAGTCCTGTGTGCCCCACGTGATATTACAGCGTTAAAAAACGATGTAGTAGCGATGCGTGAAAAAATGCATTCGCATTTAGCACAAAACAATCCTGAGCGTTTTAATATTAAAACTGATCGTGGTGGAATCACTGATATCGAATTTATTGCACAATATTTGGTACTTGCTAATGCCCCCAAAAATCCAGCGCTTTCCGTTTGGTCTGATAATGTACGAATTTTTGATGTAATGGCAGAAAGTGCGGTGATTTCCCAGTTAGTTTGTGAGCAACTAAAACAATGTTATGTGGACTTACGTAATAAAATTCATCATCTTGATTTGTTAGGTTTGCCTCCTCAAACTAGCTCTGATGAGTTTCAAAAAGAACGTGCTTTTATCCTGCACATTTGGCAACAATTGTTTAAATAAACAAATCTCAACTAAAAAAGAAGACGCAATATGCGTCTTCTTACTTGCTTAATTGTTTATTATTCATTCATTAAGTGAGATTCAATAAAATAGCGGATGTCTTTAATAAATCGTTCTACAACAGTGAGGGCTTCAACGTTAGAATTTTCATTTTCTGTGACAACTTGCCATTCTCCATCATTGATTCTTCCCATCACAAAATCAACAAGTTCTTGATCTGTTTTTGTCCCATCACATTGTAAGATAGTTTCTAATTCGTGCTTAGATAAGCTGAGAATATTCCCAACAAAGTTAGACAAACTGACTACTGGTTTTGCAGTTTCCAAATGATAAGCAAAATATTTTGCATATACAGGTTTTAACTTCAATTTTTCTGTTTCTATCACTGGAATATCACGTGCATAAAACTCTAATTTTTGATTATAAATTTGGGTTAAAATAGCCGCATAGCCCGCATTTTTATCACCTTCAACATAATTATCAATAAATGCTTTTACATTAACCATTTTGGGATAAAAGCGTGATAAAAAACTGATTAATTCTGGAGGGTTATCATCTTGAACTCTGGCACGGATATAAAGGCTGTCTAAATCTTTTACTTTGATGTCACGAGAAATATTACATTTTTCTTTATTTTCAAGATGAGTAATGATGCTAGTTCTGAATTGGCTATGTAACAGATAATCATAATATTGCTCTTTAAGCACGTGATTATTACCACATTCTTGATTAAGTTTTGCTTCAATTTCCTCATTTTCAAAAATTGGGAAAGTCTTATTTAAAGTTGCATCACAGATATGCGCTAAGCCATTTCTTTCTAATAACGCATTAAATTCATATAAATAAAACGGATGATTATATTCTTCGTGGTACTCGTGATATACATAATGATCATCGCCATCATCAACTCGTTGACAAATATCTTTCACGGTGGGATTGCCAATAGCAAATTCTTTTAAAAATGCAACCGCACCTCGACCGAAGGCTAATTTATCTAATGAAGTAAAACTCTCATTATATTTTGCAAAAGTATCAGCACGGAAACGCATAATATCTCGAACCACTTCTAAAGATTTCCATCCCGGATAAGTGTTATAAGAAATTATAGCTGATCCATTTTCCGCTAAGTTATTTTTGACAACTTGTAAGATTTTATCCCTCACAAATTCAGGTACCCAACTGAATACGCCGTGGCAAATAATATAATCAAATTTAACATCCTGATTTTCAAAGCAAGAAATATCTTGGCAAAGTAATTCTACATTAGTAAGTCCAAGCTGCTTCACAACTTCTCGACCACCTTCAATTTGCTTTTCGGACAAGTCAATTCCCGTAAATTGTGTATCGGGGTTTGCTAATGCATAAGAAATAATATTTCCACCAAAACCACAGCCAATTTCAAGCACCTTCGCTCCTTTAATTTCAGGTGTTTGAAAACCTAATAAAGACAAAATCGCTTTTTGTCTTTCTGGTAAAGTATGTACAAAACTTTTTGAAATATAAGGAAGCTCATTGTAGCTTTCTTTAATTCGCTCTATATTTTCCATTTTTCAGTACTCGCAGATATTCTTATAAAATATGGATAACAACATAATGTGTTTAAACTTTCTTATCAGTTAGTTTTTATATATCTATTATATTTATTTTGCTTGAACAGCAGAACTTTGCCATTGTAACAAGCTGAATGGGTTAAAGAAAGTGCGGTTAAATTTTTTCAAAATTTTTATTAATACAAAAAAAGCACAAGTATTAACTTGTGCTTTCAATGATAAGTCAGAATTAGAAACTTAATTCACGATCACCATTTTCATCTTTAATGCGGTTTGGCAAGCCAATTCTGTTTAAAAGATTCAAAAATGGTTTTGGATCAAGCTGCTCAACATTACGCATCTCACCGACATCCCATTCACCTGTGGCAATCAATAATGCAGCGGCTACCGCCGGCACTCCAGCAGTATAGGAAATGCCTTGGCTACCGACTTCTTCATAAGCTTCTTTGTGATCTGCGACATTATAAATAAAGATTTCTTTCTCTTTACCGTCTTTTTTACCTTTCACCAAATTACCAATACAGGTTTTACCAGTATATGTTGGTGCTAAAGAAGCTGGATCTGGCAACACGGCTTTCACGACCTTAATTGGAATCACCTCTAAACCTTCAGCGGTTTTTACAGGATGAACCGATAATAACCCCAGATTCTTCAACACATTAAATACATTAATATAATGCTCACCAAAGCCCATCCAAAAACGGATATTCGGGACATTTAAATGTGTTGATAACGAGTGTAGCTCTTCATGACCTGTCAAGTAAGAATTTTGCATACCGACTATTGGCAGATCATCCGTACGCTTCACTTCAAACATCTTGTTAGCTACCCATTGACTATTTTGCCAACTCCAAACTGTCCCTGTAAACTCACGAAAATTCACTTCTGGATCAAAGTTAGTAGCAAAATAACGACCGTGGCTCCCTGCGTTAATATCAATAATATCAATACTATCTACGCTATCAAACTCATCATTGACTGCATATGCGGCATAGGCATTAACAACCCCAGGATCAAAGCCTGCACTTAAAATTGCAGTCACATTGTTTTGTTTACATAACTCACGACGTTTCCATTCATAGTTTGCATACCAAGGTGGTGTTTCGCAAACTTTACTTGGATCTTCGTGCATTGCGGTATCAATATATGCAGCACCAGTTTCAATACAAGCTTGTAATACGGACATATTGACAAATGATGGCCCCACATTAATCACAATTTGTGATTCTGTTTTTTGAATTAATGCTTTCGTCGCTTCTACGTCAAATACATCAATTTCAAAGCATTCAATGGTCGCTGGCAGTTTAAAATTACCTTTTTCTACCACACTTTCCGCAATGGCTTGGCATTTTTCAATTTTGCGTGAAGCAAGAGAAATTTTACCAAGTACATCATTATGTTGCGCGCATTTATGTACCACAACTTGTGATACGCCACCCGCACCAATAACCAAAACATTTTTTTTCATTTAGCATTTTCCTCCCAAGTACCGAGCTTGCTAAAGGATCGGCATAGGCGTTAATAAAAACCTGATACATATTGAAAACCTAAAAAGTCAATATCAGGGCAGAGATAGCTTTATCATCCAATACGATAAAGTTAAACCGAAAAAGTGCGGTCTGTTTTAACAAAATTTTGCTAACATCAACCGCACTTCTTATTCATTATTAAGATAGACTCTCAACATAATCTTGATAGCCAAATTCTTTTACCACTCGAACTGAACCATCAAGTTCTTTAATCACAATGGCTGGCATATTTACACCATTGAACCAGTTTTTCTTCACCATGGTATAACCAGCCGCATCACAAAATGAGATTCGATCACCAATTTTTAATGGTTTTTCAAAATGATATTCACCAAAAATATCACCAGCCAAACAAGATTTACCACAAACCATATATTCATATTCACCTTTGCCTTTGAAGGCATCTGGTAATAACTTCGCTTCAGAGCGATAAATTAATAAATCTAGCATATGCGCTTCTGTTGCCGCATCAACAATCGCTAATTCTTTACCGTTATTTAAAATATCTAACACCGTGACTTCTAAACTTGTACTTAGCGTAATCGAAGCTTCACCTGGCTCCAAGTACACTTGTACAGCGAACTTATCAGAAAACTGTTTTAAACGTTCTGCAAATGCCTCTAATGGATAATTTTCACCAGTAAAGTGAATCCCCCCTCCAAGGCTGACCCATTTCACTTGGTGTAATAATTCACCAAATTCATTTTCAATGCGATCAAGCATCTCACAAAATTTATCGAAATCTTCATTTTCACAGTTATTGTGGAACATAAAGCCAGTGATTAATGGCATCACTTCGCGAATTTTATTAATATCCCATTCTCCTAAACGGCTATATGGACGTGCAGGATCTGCTAACAAAAAGCTTGATGTACTTACACGTGGGTTCACTCGTAAACCTCGTGGTAAATCTCCCGTACGATTTGCAAAGCGTTGTAACTGATTAATGGAATTAAAAATAATTTTATCAGCATTTGCTACGACTTCATCAATTTCCTCATTGGAATACGCTACACTGTAAGCGTGTGTTTCACCACCAAATTTTTCTTTACCTAATTGTACTTCGTAAAGCGATGATGAAGTTGTACCATCCATATATTGACTCATAAAATCAAACACGCCCCAAGTCGCAAAGCATTTCAATGCAAGTAATGCTTTTGCCCCTGATTTTTCACGCAAATATGCAATTTTTTCCATATTGCGTAAAAGTTTACTTTTATCAATCAAATAATAAGGCGTTTGCAATGCTGTCATTTCGTATTAAACCCTTTTTCAATCATTAATTTACAAAAACTTAAGGTTAATTATTATAGCTAAGTATTATCAATGAGCAATCGTTTTCCTAAGCTATTTATTAAGTTATAGTGAATAAATATGCTAAAAATACGTTATAGTGCAAAAACAGGCTTTTTTTGCTAGAATCTTGGACAATTTTGACAATAAAAAATAAAACAGCCAATAACCTAACTTATGACAAATAATTATTCCGCGAATGAAATAACCATTTTAAAAGATCTTGAGCCCGTTCAATTACGTCCGGGAATGTACACCGACACCACTCGTCCAAACCATTTAGGCCAAGAAGTCATTGATAACAGTGTTGATGAAGCATTAGCAGGATATGCCACTAAAATCGAAGTGATTTTACATAAAGATCAATCTCTTGAAGTCATTGATAACGGTCGTGGTATGCCAGTGGATATTCACCCTGTTGAAAAAGTATCTGGTGTAGAAGTCATACTCACTAAACTGCACGCTGGAGGTAAATTCTCCAATAAAAACTATGAGTTTTCAGGTGGTTTACATGGTGTGGGCATTTCCGTGGTCAATGCATTGTCTGAACGTGTTGATGTCACAGTAAAACGCAATGGAGAAGTATATAAAATTGCCTTTGAAAATGGCGTTAAAGTCGAAGAATTAGAAGTTATCGGCACTTGCGGGCGCCGTACCACAGGCACAACAGTTCGTTTTAAACCAAATCCAAAATATTTTGATAGTGATAAATTCTCCATTTCTCGCTTGCGCCACTTATTACGTGCCAAAGCTGTACTTTGCTCTGGCTTAGAAATTAAATTTATTGATAAAGTCAACGACACTGAAGATGTTTGGTTATATGAAGACGGTTTATCTGACTATTTAAGCGAAGCTGTAAATGGCTTATTGACCTTACCTGAATCGCCTTTTATTGGCGATTTTAAAGGGGATAAAGAAGCTGTTAGCTGGGCCTTATTATGGTTGCCTGAAGGCGGAGAATTATTGGGCGAAAGCTATGTTAACTTGATTCCAACCATTCAAGGTGGTACACATGTCAACGGGCTACGTCAAGGCTTACTAGATGCAATGCGTGAATTTTGTGAATTCAGAAACTTGTTACCACGTGGAGTCAAATTAACAGCTGACGATATTTGGGAACGTTGTGCTTATGTACTTTCAGTAAAAATGCAAGATCCACAATTTGCAGGACAAACTAAAGAACGTTTATCTTCTCGTCAAAGTGCGGTCTTTGTGAGCGGAGTTGTTAAAGACGCCTTTAGTTTATGGTTAAACCAAAACGTACAACAAGCGGAACAACTGGCTGAAATGGCGATTAGTTCAGCGCAACGCCGTTTGCGTGCTTCGAAAAAAGTGGTACGTAAAAAATTAGTTAGTGGCCCTGCTCTACCAGGTAAGCTTGCCGATTGTAGCCAACAAGATTTAGAAAAAACCGAGTTATTCCTCGTGGAAGGTGACTCTGCTGGCGGTTCAGCAAAACAAGCTCGTGATCGAGAATATCAGGCGATTTTGCCTTTACGCGGTAAAATTCTAAATACTTGGGAAGTGTCATCAGAACAAGTTTTATCTTCAACAGAAATTCACGATATTGCAGTGGCTTTAGGAATTGACCCAGACAGCGACGATCTCTCTCAGTTACGTTACGGTAAAGTCTGTATCCTTGCCGATGCGGACTCGGACGGTTTACACATCGCAACCCTATTATGCGCATTATTCCTCCGCCACTTCCCAAAATTAGTACAAGACGGTCACGTTTATGTTGCCATGCCACCTCTCTACCGTATTGACTTAGGTAAAGAGGTTTTCTATGCCTTAGATGAGGGTGAAAAAGAGGCGATTTTAGACCGTTTGAAAAACAAAAAAGGCAAACCAAACGTACAACGTTTTAAAGGGTTAGGTGAAATGAACCCGATCCAATTACGTGAAACTACAATGGATCCAAACACCCGACGTTTAGTCCAACTTACTTACAACAAAGAAGAAGACAACGGCGCCGAAACTTTAGAATTAATGGATATGCTACTGGCGAAAAAACGCTCAGAAGATCGCAAAAATTGGTTACAAACCAAAGGCGATCAAGTGGATTTAGCTGTATAAATTTAGACATTACTTTGTAATAACAAAGCTCAAGTCAAATAAAAGTGCGGTGGATTTTACCCCAATTTTCTAGCGTGAACTGCTCAAATTTAGAAAGAAGGTCTCCTTCAGCGAAACCCGATATATAAAACATAAAATTAACCCAAAACTAAAACAACTATGAACACAATCAACTACGAAGGCATTGAACAAACGCCATTACGCGAGTTCACTGAAAAAGCCTATCTTAACTATTCAATGTACGTCATTTTGGATCGTGCATTGCCTTTTATTGGCGACGGGTTAAAACCAGTACAGCGTCGCATTATTTATGCAATGTCAGAATTAGGCTTGAATGCCACAGCAAAATACAAAAAATCTGCCCGCACGGTGGGGGATGTCTTAGGTAAATTTCACCCACATGGTGACTCAGCTTGTTATGAAGCAATGGTATTAATGGCACAACCTTTCTCTTATCGTTATCCATTAGTGGACGGTCAAGGGAACTGGGGGGCGCCAGATGATCCAAAATCTTTTGCAGCAATGCGTTATACCGAATCTCGCTTATCTAAAATTGCGGAAGTACTGTTATCAGAATTAGGACAAGGCACCGTTGATTATCAACCAAACTTTGATGGGACATTAGCTGAACCTCAATATTTACCAGCACGTTTACCGCATATTTTATTAAATGGTACAACCGGTATCGCAGTAGGTATGGCAACTGATATTCCACCACACAACATTAATGAAATTGCCGATGCAGCTGTGATGTTGATTGATAACCCGAAAGCCACATTAGACGACTTACTCACTGTGGTTCAAGGTCCAGACTATCCAACAGAGGCTGAAATCATCTCCTCTAAAGACGATATCCGTAAACTGTATGAACAAGGTCGTGGTTCTGTACGTATGCGTGCAGTTTGGAAAAAAGAAGATGGCGAAATTGTGATTACGGCCTTACCTCATCAATCCTCTCCATCAAAAGTGATCGCACAAATTGCAGATCAAATGACAGCGAAAAAGTTGCCAATGGTAGAAGATATTCGTGATGAAGCCGATCACGAGAGCCCAATTCGTATTGTGATTGTACCGCGCTCTAATCGAGTCGATTGTGATGCATTGATGGCACATTTATTTGCAACGACAGATTTAGAGAAAAGCTATCGTGTGAATATGAATATGATTGGTTTGGACAATAAACCAGCGGTAAAAAGCTTAGTTGAAATCCTCACCGAATGGTTACAATTCCGTCGCACCACAGTCACTCGCCGTTTACAACATCGTTTGGATAAAGTGCTTGCTCGCTTACATATTTTAGACGGTTTGATGATTGCTTATCTCAATATTGATGAAGTAATCCAGATCATTCGTAATGAAGATGAGCCGAAACAAGTGTTAATAGCACGATTTAATTTAACGGATGAACAAGCAGAAGCAATTCTGAACTTGCGCTTACGTCATTTAGCGAAGTTAGAAGAACATGAATTACAAGCAGAAAAAGATCGTTTAGAAGAAGAGCGCGATAGTTTACAACTGACTTTAGGTTCTGAACGTCGGTTAAATGGTTTAATCAAAAAAGAAATCCAACAAGATGCTAAAACTTATACCAGCCCACGTTTATCACCACTAGTGGAACGTGCAGAAGCCAAAGCAATTTCTGAAAGTGACATGACTCCAGCTGAGCCTGTTACAGTGATTTTATCGGAAATGGGCTGGGTACGT
Source organism: Pasteurella dagmatis (assembly GCF_900186835.1). Classification (NCBI taxonomy): domain Bacteria; kingdom Pseudomonadati; phylum Pseudomonadota; class Gammaproteobacteria; order Pasteurellales; family Pasteurellaceae; genus Pasteurella; species Pasteurella dagmatis. Next base: position 487,847 of record NZ_LT906448.1, on the reverse strand, counting down.
TGTGCGAAAGGTCACGATATTGATGTACAAAATATCAGCTACAAAGCAGGTGATAAATATCTTGCCCACGCTTATGGTAAAAGCAACCAAGCGGCTGTCTTTATTGATAGCACTGGTCGTAGTTATGCCCTTGATCCATTAACGCTACCTTCTGCTCGTTCACAAGGTGAGCCGTTGACAGGAAAACTTACACTACCCGCAGGTGCAAGCGTTGAACAAGTGCTAATCGAAACAGAAAATCAACCATTATTAATGGCATCTGATGCCGGTTATGGATTTATTTGTAAGTTTGAAGATTTAGTTGCGCGCAACAAAGCTGGTAAAGCGCTGATTTCCTTACCTGAAAATGCCAGAGTATTACCGCCATTAAAACTCACAAATGAGACCGCACTTTTAGTCGCTTTAACTTCTGCTGGCAGAATGTTGATCTTCCCAGCGAAAGATTTACCATCATTGGCTAAAGGAAAAGGAAATAAGATCGTCACTATCCCAGCAGTAAATGCTAAAGATCGTTCTGAACTATTGGTCCGTTTACTCTTAATTGAAGAAAGTTCTACTTTAGTTTTCCATTCAGGCAAACGCAAAGTAACCTTAAAGCCAGAAGAATTACAAAAATTCCGTGCAGAACGAGGAAGAAAAGGTACTCAATTACCACGCGGATTGCACAGTAATGCAGAAATAGAAGTGATTACACCTGAAATTGAAAGTAAATAATAAAACTCAAAGGGATGTTAAATGACATCCCTTTATTTATAGTAAGTGAAATATTATTTTTTCAAGTTAGCTAAGCGCTCTTGAGCAACCTCAGTTAGAGCACCTTTTTCTTTTAATACTTCTTGATACCAATGAATGGCTTGTTGTTTGTTTTTCTTAGTACCTTCACCGTGTTCATACATCAATGCAATACGATATTTCGCATTATAATCCCCCGCTTCCGCAGCTTTTTTGAACCATTTAAACGCATTTTTAAGTTGTTTAAGTTCATTTTCATAAATTTGCCCTAAAACAACCATGGCATCTTGTGAACCAGAACTTGCTGTACGTTCAAATAATTTAATACTATGTTTAATATCTTTTTTTACACCGTGACCTTGTAGATAGAACACTGCTAAATTATTAATAGCTTTGACACTTCCCTTTTCTGCGGCCTCACTAAACCACCAATAGGCTTTTTCCAGATCTTGAGGAGCGCCTTGCCCTTTCGCATATAAAATACCTAAGTTAGCTTGTGCCTGATAATCCCCTTTTTGTGCTAATGGAAGCAATAAATCAAACGCCGCTTTCCAATCTTGTATTTCAGCAGCTTTCACGACTAACTCACGACGTTGTTCGTCTGTCATCTCGGACGCTGAATTTGCCCCATTTTCTGATTCGAGCTGTTTTTGGATTCGTTCTGAAATGTCTTGTGACAATTGTGTGACATTCTGAGCCACATCAAGCTCAGGCTGCACTGCATTTGCTAAGCCACAGCTAGCACACAGAATGAGACAAAGCCATTTTGATAATTTCATAATCACACCTTATAACGTTGCAACTAATAACATTACAAAAAATACGAGTGAAACCGCCATTTCGATTAAACCAACTTGTTTGACTGACAATTTAACTTTAGGTAACCAAATTGCGCGAATTAACGGCGGTACGAAAGCCAATGCTAACAAATATTGTTGCAAAGGTAAAAAAATCAACACACAACCTAAGTGAAAAAGTATAGATGCCATTAAATAGCGTGGATTTTTACGCTCACGCATTACGGATTTCACATAAAGTGTCGTACCAATAAAAAATAATGTTGGGTAAATCGCAACCCACCAGATTTTATGGTCAAAAGTGCGGTCAGAAAAATAATAAGATGCCATTCCTGCAATTGCAAAAATAATGATGCCTGCAAAATCATTCAATAATGCGCGCTCATCTTTTTGTCTGACATAATAAATATTCACAGCAACAAGCGGTAGCATTGCCAACACAAAATAAACCACCTGCCATTCATGCCATAATGCTGGGATTGCACACAATAAACTGGTCGTACCATAAATCCAAGTCCATTTTATATTGTTGGGTAAATTGCGACCTTTGAAGAGATTTAAGAAGGGATAAGTCATCAAATAAAGGCTAAACCAAGCAAGTAAAAGGAAAAAATGCATCCATACTGGTTTCCCCATTAACATTCCATACAAAAATGGCATTAATGCCATAACAATTGCCCCATGCTGGTTTGAAATTAAAAGTTTCATTTAGCCTCTTCCTACAGAAATAATTAAGTTGCGTAATTGTAACGAGTTTGATACAAAATAGATATATTATTCATTATTGCAACACAGTTAGGGAGGTTAAAAATGGGCAAAGTGCAACGTTTTCATTCAAATGAACGATTATCAGAAATGGCAATTTATAACGGTGTCATTTATTTATCAGGTCAAGTACCAGAAACCACATTAGATGCGGGAGCTTACGAACAAACAAAAGAAGTTCTAGGTCTTATTGATAAACTTCTTGCAGAAGTGGGGTCAAATAAAAGCCGAATTATTAATGCTCAAATCTATCTTGCCGATATGGACGACTATGATGCAATGAATCGCGCGTGGGACGAATGGGTTGATAAAAATTCACCACCAACACGTGCAACCGTAGAGGCTAAACTTGCAAGTCCTGATTGGAAGGTAGAAATTGTGATTACGGCAATTATTTAATTTATTTTAATATTATAGCTTTCTAAATAATTCTCATTTGCTATACTACATAAGCCAATTTCTTCACTCGAAATTGGCTTTTTGTTTAAAAAGGGAAGTTACACCAATGAACCTCTACACTTATATCTGTTTCTTATCAGCCATTTCCATTTTGATTGGCTTTATTACTCGAAAAATCAGCGACAAAATCCAATACACCATCGCTATCACCGCCACTTCAATAGTTGTATCTGTAGCCTTCCTTATCTTCGGCAATTTAAACTGGTTTAATTTAGACACTTTTGCGACCAATATAATGGAACAGCTCGACTTCAAGAGTTTCCTACTCAATGGTATCCTTGGATTCTTACTGTTCGCAGGAGCATTAGGCATCAAGTTACCTGTTTTGAAAAATCAAAAATGGGAAATCACAACTTTTGCTCTCTTTTCCACGCTCGCTTCTACTTTTCTTATCGGTTTTATTCTTTACGGCATTTCCTCTCTTATCGGCTTACAAATCGACTTAATCTATTGCATTCTTTTCGGTGCATTAATTTCGCCAACCGACCCGATTGCAGTATTAGCGATTATCAAAAACTTAAAAGCGCCAAAACGCTTATCAATGCAAGTGGAGGGAGAGTCCTTGTTTAATGACGGTGTTGGTTTAGTGATTTTCACCACCATTTTTGCCGTCGCATTTGCTGGTCACGAACCCACTACAACCGGAATTACATCGTTATTCTTACAAGAAGCGGTTGGAGGTATCGCCTTTGGCTTTGTGATTGGCTTAATTGCACACTTCTTAATTTCATCTACGGATGACGGGAGTTTAGAGATTCTATTAACCCTCACCATTCCAACCGCAGGCTTTATGCTGGCTAATATGTTGCACGTTTCAGGTGCATTGGCAATGGTGGTGGCTGGGATCTTAATTGGTAACTGGACTCGCTATGTTGGTTTCTCTAAACAAAGTCGTTTATATTTAGATCACTTCTGGGAAATGATTGACCACTTCCTCAACTCACTCTTGTTCTTGCTAATTGGTCTCGCACTTTTACTTGTCGATTTCACTTATCAAAGCGTTATTTTGCTGATTTTAGCGGTGCCAATTTGTCTTACTGGCCGTTATATCAGTGTGTGGATGCCATTTAAATTGATGCAGCGTTTCCGCACTTACAACCCTTATACCCTCAAAATTCTGACTTGGGGCGGATTGCGTGGCGGTTTATCTCTAGCAATGGCTCTTTCAATTCCGAAAGGAACGCTTTATTTAGAACACATTGGAATGGATGTTCGCGACATTTTGTTAGTGATGACCTATGCAGTCGTAACATTTTCCATTTTGGTGCAAGGCACCACCATTGAAAAAATGATTAAAAAATCCAAAGAAACTGTATTACATCAAAGAGGCTATGTAGATTTAAATCCACATAAAAACGAACATAAATAACTTTCTTTCACCAAAATGCCCTTATGAAAAACATAAGGGCATTCAAGAATTATAAAAACTGACCGCTCTTTTTACATCAAAACCATTATACAGGTTTAACCGAAGCTAAATCCAATTCCCCATTAAATTCAGTTAAAAATAACTGTAATTTTTTGTCCTGCTGTAAATCTTCTTTAGCCTTTTCACGCAACATCTTATAGGTTTGACGATAAAAATCTGTTGGAGTTTGAGTAATTTCATCACTTACACGAATTTCTAACTCGATCTGCTCTGCATAATATTTCGCTAATTCTTCAGTGAGGTTTTTAACAAAAGTGCGTTTTTCTAAGTGTGATTTTTCAGTATGAATCCCTAACGTAACTCGCCCTCCAGATTTTTCAATTAACGCACAATTTAACGCAAGTTCTTTAGTTAAGTTATTGATATCCAAAGATTCAACGATATTTGTCCAAACATCTTCTTTGCGCGATAACAAAATGACTTTTTCGCGCAGCTCTGGTGTAATGTCTTTTTCTAAAGATTGTTTTAATTCAGATGGAGTTGGTCCATCTTGCATTTTGGCTAACTCAGGATTACTCCACTCCCAACGGTAGGTTTCTGCCAGATTCTCGCCCTCTGCCACCTCATCAGAATCTATTTCTATTTCATTTTCTACCGCACTTTGCCGAACCTCAACGCTCTCTTCAGAAATATCAATAGAATTAGAAACAATCATTCTAGGCTGAGTAGAGGATTTTAATAATTTGCTAGGCTGTTTTTGGGTAAATGACTTTTGTTCGAATGGCTTCGTCTCAATAACTGGAAGTGCGGTCATTTCTGGTGAAGTTTCTTCCGTTACTCTGTCTATTGTTTTTTGAAGAGAAACTACATCAGACTTTTTTTTTTCTTTCTGAAGTGAAGATAAAGAAGTATTATCTAACTTATCCAATTCTGCGAGAGCTTCTAATGCAACCGAATACTCACTATCACTCTCTACCGTATTTTTAAGTGTAATAGGTTGAGAATAAGATCTTTGTGCATCAACTGCTGGCATATTGTTTGGAACAACATTAGATGAAGGAATTTGTTGTGATGTATTTTGTGCAGTTTTAGGCACAGTACGTGTATTTAAATTACTCGCATACTGTGACTTAATATTTTGAGACAGCACTGGCATTTCAACATAAGCAGTTTGATTATTCACAGATGAAACTGAGGATTGTGGTTGTGTTGACTCAACAATATTGCTATTAATGAGCTTTGGATGAAATGCTAATGCTCGTAATAATGTCATCTCAACGCCAATGCGTGGTGTAGGCGAAAATGCTAGCTCTTTACGTCCAGCAACGATCACTTGATAGAAAAATTGCAGATCATCAGGAGTAATCAAAGTCGCAAGAAAATCAAGTTGGTTTGACTCATCAAGACGATCTTTTGGCAATAATTGCTTAACTGCTATTTGATGTAATTTCTCTGCAATATCTCGTAAAAATAAATCCCAATCGCTACCTTTTTCTGCAATGGCTTGGATAATTTTCATCATATTCTCACCATTACCTTGTTGTAAGGTATAAAGAATATCGATGGCTTGATTATCATCTAATAAGCCAAGCATTTCATTCACAACGTTTAACGTAATATTCCCGTTACTCATTGCAATAGCTTGATCTGCTAAACTTAGACTATCACGAATACTGCCTTGTGCAGCTTTCGCCAGTTTCTCTAGGGCAAGAAAATCAAAAGGGATACTCTCTTGCTTTAAAATAAATTCAAGATGTTGAGCAATTTGCGTTTGTTCCAATGCTTTCAAGTGGAACTGCATACAGCGCGACAGGATTGTAATGGGGAGTTTTTGCGGATCAGTTGTTGCTAACAAAAACTTAACATATTCTGGTGGTTCTTCAAGCGTTTTTAATAACGCATTGAAAGAATGGCGTGAAAGCATATGTACTTCGTCAATAAGATAAACTTTATAACGCCCTTGTACTGGTTTGTATTGGACGTTATCTAATAACTCGCGTGTATCTTCCACTTTAGTACGAGATGCCGCATCGATTTCAATTAAATCAATAAAGCGACCTTCTTCAATTGCCTTGCAATGTTCACATTCACCACAAGGTTCTGCTGTCACACCATTAACACAATTCAATCCTTTAGCAAATAAACGAGCAATAGATGTTTTTCCCACACCACGCGTCCCTGAAAAAAGGTAAGCATGATGTAAACGATTTTCTTTCAAGCCATTGGAAAGTGCTATCAAAATATGACTTTGTCCAACGACATCCGCAAATGTCTTTGGTCGCCACTTTCTTGCCAATACTTGATAACTCATTCCTTGCCCTTATCAATACTTAAAATTGCTGTTTATACGGATTAGTGACCTTCAAAATTCACAAGATTATAGGTTTCAATGCCTAAATCATTTAAGCGCCTCTCACCACCTAAATCAGGTAAGTTGATTACAAAAGCCGCATATTTCACTTTACCACCTAAACGGCTCACTAATTTTGCCGTCGCTTCAATTGTACCACCTGTTGCTAATAGGTCATCGATGATTAAAACGTTATCATCTTTAACAATAGAATCCATATGCATTTCTAAAGTGTCTTGACCATACTCCAATTGATAGGTTTGTGAAATAGTTTCACGCGGTAATTTACCTGGTTTTCTGACTAAAACAAAAGGTAGATTTAATGCAAGTGCCACTGGCGCACCGAAAATAAATCCACGAGATTCTGTTCCTAAAACTTTAGTAATACCTTTATCTTTATAACGTTCTACAATCATATCTACTGTTGCACGAAATGCTTCAGGAACTTCAAGTAAACTCGTAATATCGCGGAAAATAATTCCTTCTTTTGGATGATTAGGAATTGATTTAATTGATGATTTAATTAAAGCAAGTTTGTTGTTCATTATGTAGCCTAAAAAGTGCGGTTAAAATAACAAAATTTCTAAAATAAGGCTAAAAATTTTATCATATATCTCAAGATTTAACGATAAATATCTTTGCCGTCCTTACGGGTTTTTAAAAGACGTAAGATCCAAACATACTGCTCAGGTGTTGGTGTCACGAAACTTTCAATTTCAATGTTCATTGCACGCGCAGACTGTTCTGGATCATCCATTAACTCTAATGCAGGATGAATTTCCATTTCATATTTACCTGATTTAGCATTATAACGTGGAAACATTGGAATCACGGCAGCTTTTGCCAAGCGAGCTATTTTATTAATACCTGGCAAGGTCGCTTTATAAGTTGCAAAGAAGTCTACAAATACGCTTAATTCCGCCCCATAATCTTCATCGGGCAAATAAAAACCCATCTCACCTGATTTAACATGTGCAAGGAAAGGTTTAATCCCATTTTGGCGAGCATGCATTTTTCCACCAAAACGCTGACGAACGACTGTCCAAAGCCAATCTACTAATGGATTACGATGAGGATTATACATTGAAGTCATTGGCATCCCGTGTGTATGTAAAATAATACCAGATGCATCAATCGCCCAACCGTGCGGCACAAGTAATATAATATTTTTCCCTTCTGCTTTGGCTTGTTGAATATGTTCTAGCCCAATAAATTCGCTTCGTTTTTGCAAATGTGCTTTTGAACGAACGGCAATTTCACCAATACCTAACATCACTTGTGTCACCACAATAAACATTTTTTCAATAGTTTCTATACGCTGTTCTACTGTCCAATTGGGAAAACAGTATTGTAAATTGACATTCGCACGGTGATATTGTTTTTTAGCTTTACGTGCCACAATCACGCCTAATTTAGCTGCGAACCAGTCTCGTAGCCTAAAAGGAATAAACGCAAGAATAAGTAATCCACAAATACCAAGCCAAATCAGCCAATATTTAGGTAATAAATAAGACCACGAAAAGTGAGGTTCATATCCCACACGAGCGGTTAAACGAGTATCTTCCGACATCCAAATTCCTGTTTAACTAAAACCAACCTTGATCGTACGCCATTTTGATCGTCATAATGAATGACATAATCACGACCATTGGGCGAATAAGTGTTTTGCCTTTTGTCAGCACCATTTTCGCCCCTAAATTAGCGCCAATGATTTGTCCAAACATCATCGCCAGACCTACTGACCACATAATTTGCCCACCAATTAAGAAAAAAATCAAGGAAGCAATATTTGACGTAAAATTTAATACTTTTGCGTGTGCCGTTGCTTTCGTGAGGTTAAAACCGAGCAACATAACAAACGCTAAACTTAACATTGAGCCTGTACCCGGCCCGAAAAAACCATCGTAAAAACCAATTCCCATACCAGCTGTGAAAGCAAACACTGTATAAGAAATGCGTTTTTGACGATCTTCCTCACCTAGTTTTGGAGAGAGTAAAAAATACAAACCAATTGCAAGAATGAGAAATGGCAAGGCTTTCTTAATCAATCCACTATCCACAAGCTGGATTAAAATTGTGCCACAAGATGCCCCAAGAAAAGTCATCAACAAAATTAACCAAACTTCGGATAAATTGACCGCTCTTTGGCGTAAAAAGTACAAGCTAGCGGAAAATGAACCGCCACAAGCTTGCAATTTGTTAGTGCCTAAAGCTAACGCAGGTGGCATTCCTGTCATCAATAATGCAGGAATGGTAATTAAGCCACCACCTCCAGCGATAGCATCAATAAAGCCTGCAATAAATGCAACACAAAATAAGATCGCAATAATATCTAAACCAAATTCCATCTCAATTTCTACTCCGACCTTTTGTTATTCTAACCACTCACTACGATTTGGAGCTGTTAAAATCTGCTGACATAACGGCGGTGCTGGCGGTGTTACTTTCGGTTTTGCTGGCGTAGTTGATGGCTTAGCTGGTTCAAACCAAGAATAAAGCTCTGCCCCACAACCATCGCCACTTGGCACTGCTGTTTGATTTTCACAATATGTTGCACCTTTTGGGCAAGCTAAACGTACATGAAAATGCGAGTCATGGCCAAACCAAGGACGTACTTTATATAACCAACTACGATCTGTACCTGCTGTTTGACATAGTTTTAGCTTAATCGCTGGATTAACAAAAATACGGGTCACATTTGGATCTTCTGCTGCGAATTTAATCAGCTTCGCGTGATTCTGGTTCCAAATGCGATCATCAACACGTTGTGCTTTGCGATCCACAACTAACAGACCTTTGCCATCAGAATTTAGCGCATCTTGATCGGACATTGTCCCCATTCTCAACCAAATATCTGCATCAAGCCCCATTTGATGGCTGGCATGTCCTGTTAAAAAACGTCCACCGCCAGGCATAGCAATATCACCAACCAACATTGTTGGCATGCCTGCTGATTTCACTTTTTTACCTAAATTCTGCAAATAGCGAATCATATCGGGATGCCCATAGTAGCGATTACGATTTTTACGAATCACTTGATAGCCATCACCTTTATAGGGCAACGCTTGAGCACCAATGATACATCCATTAGAATAGCTACCAATTGGCTCTGGTTGCCCTGGAATTGGGCGTTTAATTTTTTGCCATTCTTGTGGAGATGCGAAAGAAAAAGCACTAAAAAGTGCAGTTAAAACAGCCAGAGTTTTCACAAATTTTGTCATAAGATCCAGAAGTATAATATACTTATCTCAGTTAAAGTGGAGCTATATAGCCCCATCTGTTATCTATTTTGTGCTCTATGTCTTAGTAGGTGATCGAGTAACACAATCGCTACCATCGCCTCTGCTATAGGCACAGCCCGAATCCCTACGCAAGGATCATGACGTCCTTTTGTCACGACTTCTACGGGTTCATTGGCTAAATTCACCGAACGGCCCGGAATGGTAATACTTGATGTTGGTTTCAATGCAATGGTTGCAATAATTGGTTGACCAGAACTAATTCCCCCTAGAATGCCTCCCGCATGATTTGACAAAAAACCTTCTGGTGTCATTTCATCACGATGCTCTGAACCACGTTGTGATACAACGGCAAAACCATCTCCAATTTCAACCGCTTTCACTGCATTAATGCCCATTAAGGCATGTGCAAGATCAGCATCAAGGCGATCAAAAACTGGCTCACCTAGCCCGACTGGCACATGTTCTGCCACGACAGTGAGCTTCGCACCAATCGAATCGCCTTCTTTTTTCAATTGACGAATTAATTCATCGAATTTTTCGACCGCACTTTGGTCTGGACAAAAGAAAGGATTGCTATTCACTTGCTGCCAATCAATATTTTCAATTACTTGTGGCGCAATAGTGACATCACCAATTTGTGAAAGGAATCCCCTGACCTCAACACCAAAATATTCACGCAAATATTTTTTTGCAATCGCACCTGCGGCCACGCGCATAGCCGTTTCACGTGCAGAAGAACGCCCACCACCACGATAATCACGAATACCATATTTTTGTTGATAAGTAAAATCGGCATGTCCTGGTCGGAAACGATCTTTAATTTCACTATAATCCTGTGAGCGTTGATCGGCATTTTTAATCACCATACCGATACTCGTTCCTGTTGTTTTACCTTCAAAAACACCTGATAAAATTTGTACTTGATCGTCTTCACGACGTGGTGTTGTATAGCGAGATGTACCTGGTTTACGACGATCTAAATCAGGCTGAATATCCGCTTCGGACAAAATCAGTCCTGGCGGTACACCGTCAACAATACAACCTAAAGCAATACCGTGTGACTCACCAAAGGTGGTGACACGAAAAAGTTGTCCTATGCTATTTCCTGCCATATTTTAGCCTTCTTGTTTTTGTACTGGAAAACATTGCTGATTTAATTTTACTTCCTCATTTGTCACTTGATTTTTAATGAAAACATCTAACTGATTAAATGAAATATCAATAGCATTTTCTTCAAATAATTGATTTACGCGACGGTTTAAGAAATCCACGGTAGGGTTACGATCTGCCAATTTTCCTACATATAAACGTAACTCGTGATCAAGTGAGCTTGCGCCAAAATTCAAGAAATACACCACTGGTTCTGGCTCTTTCAATACCCGCTCACACTCGCTTGCAGCCTGCAACAATAGACGTTTAGTTAATTCAAGATCTGAACCATAACCTACACCAACACGAATCACCACACGCGTGATTGAATCATTTAATGCCCAGTTGACTAAGCGCTCTGTTACAAATGCTTTATTTGGTACAATGACTTCTTTACGATCAAAATCGATCAATGTGGTTGAGCGAATACGAATTTTAGATACCGTACCTGAATATTCACCAATCGTGATCACATCGCCAATACGTACTGGACGCTCAAACAAAATAATTAAACCAGATACGAAATTAGCAAAAATTTCTTGTAAACCAAAACCTAAACCAACAGAAAGTGCGGCAAATAACCATTGTAATTTCGACCATGACATCCCAAGAGTTGAGAATGCTAGACCTGCTCCAATTGCAATAATAAAATAAGTCGCTAATGTAGTGATCGTATAAGGTGTACCTTGTGAGAAAGTAATTCTTGAGAAAACCAGTACCTCCAACAACCCGCCAATATTACGCACTAACGCATACATCGCAATCAAAATTACAACAGCAAGTAATAAATTTAATAAAGTAATTGACTCTAACACAGTTCCAGCAGCAGTAGTCACACTTTGTTGCCATAAGGTTACACCTTGTAAGTAATAAGCTACAGTGACTAAATCTGCCCATACCCAATACAATAAGCCAAATAAGGTCACTGTTAGAAGCAAGTCTGTCACACGTAGTAACTGCTCTCTCACTTGTGTAATACCTAAGCTTTCATTTTGCAACTCAAGGCTCATTCCTAGCTCTTCTTCAGTATCAACCTTCGCCACGGCTTGTTGCTCACGTTTTTCTTTCACACGATTATATGAAATTCGGCACGCTGAAACAGCAAGCCCGCGATAAATGATATTTTTAAGAACTAACCAACTTGCAACTACAAAATAAGAAGACATTAAATGAGCCATCAAATTCAGTGCAGTATAATAATAACCCATTACTACTAATGCGATTAACATAAGGGGGGCAAGCACTAAAAAAATACGGCCCAGTTTTAAAATAAAATGTGAGTTATTTGTATATTCTTGAGCATTGCTCTCATAAGATCTTACTGCTGAGCCAATTCTCGGTCCGATAATGAATAAAGAAATAATCAAGACAGAAATTGTCATCACTTGCCCAATCACATCATTAGTAATACCTGTTTCCAAGTAAGTGAAGATAGATGCGTTTAACCATAAAGCACAAATCCAAACAGAACGTTTCAATACTTTATAGAACGTATCTACACTTTCTTTTGGCATTTTAAAATGGCGGTATGCCACACCATTTGGGCGTAAAATTGCTAGCATAAAAGCAAAGAACCACCAATATGCTGCCATTTTTAACATCCAAGGTGAAAGCTCAAATGGATTTTGGAAACAAATATAAACCACCACAAATAACACAGCTAAAAAAATTAGTGTGCTTGGCAAGCATAAAATCATTGTCCACATCACTGCTTCTGGCGTATGCCATTGGCTATCTGATGTCAGCGTATTTATACGGCTATTAATAGAATTTAAACGTTGTTTGATTTTATTTTTTTGTAATTGGATAAAACCAAAAAGTGCTAACAGCAAGCCAATAAATAGTGCAGTAGGAATAAAATCATCTCTCCAGTTTGAAAAATTGATTAACTTAATAATCTCTTTCACCTGTACTTGAAATGTGGGTAAGAAGCCTGTCATCCAATCTAAATCTATCGGAGCATTACTTTTTACCCAGAAACTTTGTTGTTGCAACTTACTCTGTAGCTGGTCACTAATAGCACTGACTTGTTTTTGGTTTAACTCAATGGTAATCGCAAGATTTAACTGATTATTTAATAAACTCAAAATATCAGATAATAACTTCCGTCGTTCTTGTAAAACAGAATTTAATTGTACTTTTTCTTCCGCTGTAAATGACGCTGCTTCTTTTTTCTCTAAATTTGCAATGTAGGTTTGCGTATCATAAAGGCTATCTCTAGCTTCTGTCAGATCAAAAATACGTACACGTAAATCCGCGATTCGTTTTGATAAACCACTGATCATTTGATCTTGAGGTAACAGCTCTTTTTGTTTATTAATAATTCTTGAAAGTACTAATGTGCCTTGTAATGCACTGATTTGATCATCAATATTACGTTGTGTTTGTTGCAAGTTATCCAATACGTTTTTGATACGTAAATTATCTTGTGATAACGCATTCATTAATGTCGTTTGTTGTACAAGTTCTTGGCTTAACTTCACATTAATATCTAATTGATTAGCTACAGCAGGATGACGAGTCGTTTTAATATCCTGCTGTGATTTCTCTAATTGAGCGACTTGCTGCTGAGATTCTTTTAGATACTGCTGATTAATAGCGTCTTGCAATAGCTTTATTTGCTCTTGCGTTTGATGAGTTTCAAAGGTTTTATCTTCTAATTGAACGGTATATAACGAAGTCAGCGTATTATTACCTTGTAATAATACTTTATTAAAACTGTTTTGGAGTTCGATTAACTGAAGCTCTGTTTCTAAACGTATTTTACCACTTGCTAATAAATCTGGCGCTGCAAGCAATTTATTGATTTCTTGAGTACGCGTTAAATTATTATTTAACGTTGCTTGTGCACGTTCAGGCGCACTACGTAAAGCAACTAACTCTGAATTTAACATCGATGTAGCAGTTTGGTTTTGAGCCAATTTCTGCTGCGCTACATTTAATTTACTTTGTAAGTCATTTAGCGCCACACCTTCAAAAACATTTAATGCTGGCTTCTCTGCTTTTTTCAAACCTTCCAAATGTTTTTGAGCTTTTAATGTTAAATCTGTAGCACTCGAAATTTTTTCTTCCAAGGCGCTAATATCTGCTTTTTGCTTATTAATTTTACCTAAAAGTACCAGTGTTTCTTCAAGATTTTGAACCACTGTTTTATTATTAGGATCATTACTATCCCCACTTTTCGCAACATTCAATTGCGCTTGAATTTCGTTCTCCGAAACAATTTTTGCAATAGCAGAAGTATTGAGCATAAAACACAGGCTCAATCCTAAAAATAAATGCGTTAGAAAATTCGCTTTCTTCATTCGTTACTTTCCTAGTAAGTCTTTTAGCTCGTTTTGTAATGTTTTTCGTGAAATTTTAATCGCACCTTGTTGAAATTTTTCCATCTCTAATGGTAAATATTGCACTGGTAGCTTAAATTTCTCTAATTTATTAATCAGCCAGTCTTGTAAGTCATCAACAAGTGCGGTCGAAAATGGTTCAGAAAATTCAATCATTGCTACTGGGCGCTGACCAAATTCACTATCCTCTTTAGGTAAAACAAATACTTGCCTTATATTACCTTTGCTATAGATAACAGCTTCAATTTCTTCTGGTTGAATATTTTCACCGCCGGAAATAAACATATTATCAATTCGCCCTAAAATTACCAACTCATTATCAATCCATTCACCTTTATCTTTGGTTTGTAGCCAGCCCTGCTCATTAGTCAACGGCAAAAGAGCGCCATTTTTCCAGTACCCCATTGCTAACCCAGCACCTTTTAACCAAATTTCTTGATTAACTAATTGATAGTCGCGATTTAATAACGGCTGTCCGACTCCTACTTTATCATCACTTAACTTAGCAAAAACTGTTGATGCCATTTCTGTCATTCCATATCCTGAATAACTTTTGACACCAAAATTAGCTAATTGTTGAGTCAATTCGGTAGGAATTTGTGCCCCACCTAATAAAATGTGTTGTGTTTTAAATTGTGTAATTTTATCTTCGCGCCAATAAGCCAATAATCGTTGTAATTGTGTTGGTACAAGCGAAACGTGTGTCGTCTCGCAAACGGATGCATAAAAATCGTTTTGCGGAAAATGTAATCTTGCGCCAGTGAGTAACCAACGCCAGACAATGCCTTGCCCAGAAACGTGATACAATGGCAAAGACAACAACCAGCTATCTACTTGACTAAAATGCATTAAAGCACACACTCCTTTTGCATTTTCAAGATGAGCTTGTACATTATGTACGATAGCTTTTGGCGAGCCTGTTGAACCTGAAGTTAACGTCATTGTTGCTGGTAACAAAAACTTTTCAGAAATTGACCGCACTTTGTCTTCATTTTTATGAGTTGTAGGGTTAAGCTCAAGGTTGATTGGCTTGCAATTAATATCCTTTAATATTTCCAATGAATAATAAAATTCAATATTGGCATCAAAGCAAACTTGTTGAATTTTTTGAGACGTAAAAGCAGGATTAAGAGGAAGTACTCTTGCACCAATTTGAATCGTCGCCAAATAAAGCAAAAGTAACTGAATATCATTCTTTCCGCATAATGCTACGCCCGTTTGCCAACCTACACCTTGATCTTGTAACACGGAAACATAATGTTGAATTTTCTGATTTAGCTGCAGCCAATTAAAAACCTCGCCTTGCGAATTTTGCAAGGCGACTAGATTCATAGTATCAGGATTATGCGCAAATTTTTGCCAAGGAAACATTATTAATTTGCAGTAAAGTAGGTTCTAACGTCTTCGATAAGTTCTTTTGGTAAATGCATTGATTGCATAGCGCCTTCCAACATCAGCATTTTACGTCCGCTATTGGTGTTCGTAATCACCCAATACGGAGTATCAGGAATTTGTTTTGGTTTGGTATGGTTACCTGCCACCAATAACGTCCCTTCATCACGTGCAAAATACACTCTAGTACGACCTTGTAATGATTCTGTTGCCTGTGCAAAACTCTCTGGATTAGTGCGATACAGCACACGTAAAATATTTAAGAAACGCACAACCGCTTTAGTTTCTTGCTGGAACTCATCAGAATCCAACAATGCTTTAACTTTTAAAACCACTTGTTGAATTGACTCATCTGATTGTTTTTTTGTCGTGACTAAAATTGGTTGTTCATCAATTGGTGCTTGGACTTGTTGAGATGTGACTGTTTCAACCTTTTCTTTCACATTTTCATCTTTAACAATAATAGTCTGAGTTTTTTGTGATTGCACGACATTATGATTCGGAAAATTAAGCAAACGGCGTAAAATCTCCGAGGCACTTTCACCAATAGATTGCGTTTGGCTTGCAATGTATTGATAAAGCTCTTCATCAACTTCAATAATTTTCATTTTTTCCTCCACTTGCTTGATCTCTTTAAAAATTTAACACATTATAACGACTTATTTACAAATACTCTATATACAAAAATTATGTCCGAGAAAAATTTACTGCATTTCCAATTCGATCAAGTAAAACAAGAAATTAATCAACCTGCCTTAGTTTTTATTCACGGTTTATTTGGAGACATGAATAATTTGGGTGTAATTGCCAGAGCATTTAGTGAAACCTATTCGATTTTACGTGTTGATTTACGCAATCACGGACGCAGTTTTCATAGTGATGAGATGAATTATGATTTAATGGCAGAAGACCTCATACAAGTAATTCATGAATTAGACTTAAAAAAAGTCATCTTAATCGGTCATTCTATGGGTGGGAAAACTGCAATGAAAATGACTGCACTTTATCCAGATATAGTTGAAAAACTCATCGTGATTGATATTGCACCTGTCAAATATCAAAACAATTGGCATAATGACATTTTTGATGCCTTATTTGCGACCCAAAAAGCACAACCTAAAACCCGTCAAGAAGCAAAAATTAGTCTTGCACAACATATCCCAGTTGAAGCTATTCAGCAATTTATGTTGAAATCTTTTGACCCAAGTGCCAAAGAGTTTTTCCGTTTTAATTTAACTAGCTTACATAAAAATTATGACAATATTATGGATTGGCAACTTTGTCATAGTAACACTCCAACCTTATTTATTCGTGGTGGACAATCTAATTATATCAAATCCGAAGACACACAATTGATTTTATCTCAATTTCCACAAGCAACCTCTTTTACGATCAATGGTAGTGGACACTGGGTTCACGCTGAAAAACCCGAGTTTGTCATCCGTGCAATTGAAAGATTTTTAATATCAAACAAATAGATTAGAAGCACTGAAATTCGTGTTTTAATCCCACATAAATTGTGTTATAGTTCAGCATCAATTTAGTTGTGGCTTATCATTCTCAATTAGCCACTGATTTTCAGTGATTTGATAGATGGCAAAACAAGACGCAGATTGTATTACATTAGATCTGTTTGCTAATACGCCCAAAGTTGGACGCCCAAAAACAAATCCACTGAGTCGTGAACAGCAAATCCGCATCAATAAACGTAATCAATTGAAACGTGATAAATCCATTGGGCTAAAACGCGTTGAGTTAAAATTACATATGGATTTAGTTGAACAACTAGAAGATTTGGCGGCAACTTTGAATGTTAGTCGATCAGAAGTGATAGTAACTATTTTACAAGATTATTTTAATATTCAAGAACATAGGTAGCAAAAATGGCTGTTGTTGGTTTATTTTATGGCAGTGATACAGGCAATACTGAAAATATTGCTAAAATGATTCAAAAACAACTAGGCAGTGATTTAGTTGATATTCGTGATATCGCCAAAAGCACAAAAGAAGATATTGAAGCATATGATTTCTTAATGATTGGTATCCCAACTTGGTACTATGGTGAAGCACAATGTGACTGGGACGATTTTTTCCCAACACTAGAAGAAATTGATTTTACTGATAAATTAGTTGCAATTTTCGGTTGTGGCGACCAAGAAGATTACGCAGAGTATTTCTGCGATGCAATGGGGACAGTACGTAATATTATTGAACCGAAAGGTGCAATTATTGTGGGATACTGGCCAACAGAAGGCTATAATTTTGAAGTTTCTCAAGCACTTGTTGATGATAATACTTTTGTTGGTTTGTGTATTGATGAAGACCGTCAGCCAGAACTTACTGCAGAACGTGTTGAAAAATGGGTTAAACAGGTTTTTGATGAAATGTGTTTAGCAGAACTTGCTTAATAGTAGAATAATTAAGGGGCTCTTATGTCTGAAGAAAATATTAAACTCTTGAAGAAGGCTGGCTTAAAAATCACCGAGCCTCGTTTAACTATTTTGGCATTAATGCAAGAAATGCACGAAAAAAATAGTATGCAACATTTTTCAGCAGAAGATATTTATAAAATGTTGCTTGAAAGAGGCGAAGAGATTGGATTAGCTACAGTTTATCGTGTTCTTAACCAATTTGATGAAGCTAAAATCCTAATTCGCCATAATTTCGAAGGTAATAAGTCCGTTTTTGAATTAGCACCAACAGAGCACCACGATCATATTATCTGTGTAGACTGTGGCAAAGTTTTCGAATTTAATGATGACATTATCGAAAAACGTCAACGTGAAATTACAAAACAGCACGGTATTGAGTTAGCAACACACAGCTTATATCTTTATGGTAAGTGCAGTAACGTGAATAAATGTGACGAAAACGGTAAAAAATAATACCTAGTCTGATAATTATAGACAAAAAGTGCGGTATAAAATTTCGAAATTTATACCGCACTTTATTTTTATCCTCATTGATAAAATCTAACTACTTAGGATTGAATACGAAAACTCGCCATATAATTCACACTCACATCTTTATTCAACCAAAAGTTGCCTGTTAATGGATTATAGTGATAACCCGCCATATCTGAGCAAGTCAATTTTGCATCATCACACCACCCTAATAACTCTGCTGGCTTGATGAATTTCTCATAATCGTGCGTGCCTTTTGGCAACATTTTCAACATATACTCTGCTCCAATAACCACTAACATCCAAGCCTTTAATGTACGGTTAATGGTCGAAAAGAAAATCATACCATCTGGTTTTAATAATTGTTTACTACTTGCAATGATTGAGCTTGGATCTGGCACATGCTCTAACATTTCCATACAAGTGATAATATCAAACTTTTCAGCAGAACCGTTTTCTGTATAAAGTGCGGTATGATTTTGCAAAAATTCTTCAATCGTAATTCGTTGATAATCAATATTTAAACCACTCTCAAGGGCGTGCTTTTTAGCAACTTCCAGAGGTGCTGAAGACATATCAATCCCAGTTACTTTTGCCCCTTGCTTCGCCATACTTTCTGACAAAATACCACCACCGCAACCTACATCTAAGATTTTTTTACCCATTAAGCCATTAGCTTGTTGTGAAATATAGCTCAAACGAAGCGGATTTAATTGGTGAATTGGCTTGAAATCGCCTTGTGGATCCCACCAACTTTTTGCCATTTTCTCGAATTTATCAAGTTCTTGTTGATCGATATTTTGCATTTAATTTTTTCTTATCAGGTTGAATAAAAACAATGCATTATTATTCCCCAAATCTCACAAAATTTCACTATAAAATTAGGGGCGTAGTAGATTTTATGCTATAATTCCGCCAATTTGTGATTAATCAAACTTAATGATTAGGAAGTTTTCAATGACCGATTTAGTCCAAGATAATACTCATCAAGATATTAGCCCGATCAGTATTGAAGAAGAACTCAAATCTTCATATCTCGATTATGCAATGTCTGTCATCGTAGGGCGTGCGTTACCTGACGTACGTGACGGTTTAAAACCTGTACACCGTCGTGTGTTATTTGCAATGCACGAAGGGGGCAATGCGTATAATAAACCTTATCGTAAATCAGCACGTATTGTTGGGGATGTAATCGGTAAATATCATCCACACGGTGATAGTGCAGTATATGATACTCTTGTACGTATGGCACAACCATTCTCATTACGTTATATGTTAGTAGATGGTCAAGGTAACTTCGGTTCAATCGATGGTGATGCAGCGGCGGCAATGCGTTATACCGAAGCGCGTATGACAAAAATCGCCCACGAATTATTAGCAGATCTTGATAAAGAAACTGTAAATTTCGTGCCTAACTATGACGGTTCTGAACAAATTCCTGAAGTGTTACCAACAAAAGTACCTGCGCTTTTAGTGAATGGTTCTTCTGGTATTGCGGTAGGTATGGCAACAAACATTCCACCACATAACTTAGGTGAAGTATTAGATGGTTGTTTGGCTTATATCGAAAATAACGAAATCACAATCGATGAGTTAATGACTTACATTCCAGGTCCTGACTTCCCAACAGCAGCACTCATCAACGGTCGCAAAGGGATTGAAGAAGCCTATAAAACAGGTCGAGGCAAAATCTATGTGCGTGCAAAAGCAGAAGTCGAAACGGATGAAAAAGGCGGAGAAACTATCGTCGTCCACGAAATTCCTTATCAAGTAAATAAAGCGAAACTCATTGAAAAAATTGCAGATCTAGTCAAAGAGAAAAAAATCGAAGGCATTAGTGCAATTACTGACTTATCTGACAAAGATGGTATGCGCATTGAAATTAAAATCAAGCGTGATGCAGTCGGTGAGGTGGTTTTAAACAACCTTTATGCACTTACTCAGTTACAAGTGACGTTCGGTATCAATATTGTGGCGTTAGATAAAGGTCAGCCAAAACTACTCAACTTAAAACAGCTTATTGAAGCATTCGTCTTACACCGCCGCGAAGTAGTCACTCGCCGTACAGTATATGAGTTGCGTAAAGCTCGTGAACGTGCACATATCTTAGAAGGTTTAGCAATTGCATTAGCGAATGTTGATCCAATCATTGAATTAATCCGTCAAGCCCCAAACCCAGAAACAGCAAAACGTGAATTAATCGCACAACCTTGGAAACTAGGCCACGTTGCCGATATGTTAGCTGCTGCTGGTGTTGATGCTGCACGCCCAGAAGAGCTTGAAGAACAATATGGTATTCGTGATGGTATGTACTACCTCACCGAAGTGCAAGCACAAGCAATTTTAGATTTACGCTTACAAAAACTCACTAACTTAGGTCACGACGAGATCTTAGACGAATACCAAAAACTACTTGAAGTGATTGGTGAGCTACTTTACATCTTACGTAGCCCAGAACGTTTAATGGAAGTCATTCGTGAAGAATTAGAACAAATCCGTGAACAATTTAACGATCCACGTCGTACAGAAATTACTGCAAGTTCTGGTGATATTAATTTAGAAGATTTAATCGCACAAGAAGATGTTGTCGTGACACTTTCACACGAAGGTTACGTAAAATATCAACCACTTACTGACTACGAAGCGCAACGCCGTGGTGGTAAAGGTAAATCAGCAGCGAAAACTAAAGAAGAGGATTTCATTGAGCGTTTATTAGTTGCAAATACCCACGATACGATTTTATGTTTCTCAAGCCGTGGTCGTTTATATTGGTTAAAAGTATATCAATTACCACAGGCAAGTCGTGGCTCACGTGGACGTCCAATCGTCAATATTTTACCACTAGATGAAAATGAGCGTATCACTGCAATCTTACCAGTAACCGCTTACGAAGAAGATAAATTTGTCGTAATGGCAACGGCTGGCGGTATTGTGAAAAAAATCTCGCTCACTGAATTCAGTCGTCCACGTTCAAGCGGTATTATTGCATTAAACTTACGTGATGAAGATGAATTAATTGGTGTTGATATCACTGACGGTAGCAATGAAATTATGCTCTTCTCTGCACAAGGTCGTGTAGTTCGCTTTAGTGAAAGTGCAGTACGTGCAATGGGACGAGCAGCAACCGGGGTACGAGGTATAAAATTAGCCTTAACCAATGATCTATCAGATGATGAAAGTGCGGTCGAAATTGAAGATATTTCTGATGACAACTCAGATGATATCCTTGATCTAAACGTTGATAAAGTTGTGTCTTTGGTTATTCCAAAAAATCAAGGAGCAATCTTAACAGCAACACAAAATGGCTATGGTAAACGTACTGAGTTAGTGGAATACCCGACTAAATCACGTAATACCAAGGGTGTGATTTCAATTAAAGTAAGTGAACGTAACGGTAAAGTGGTAGCTGCAACCCAAGTTGAAGAAACTGATCAAATTATGTTGATTACTGATGCTGGTACATTAGTCCGCACACGTGTCAATGAAATTAGCGTTGTCGGTCGTAATACGCAAGGTGTACGTTTAATTCGAACCACTGAAGATGAAACCTTAGTTGGCTTACAACGTGTTTGTGAAGTGGATGAAGAAGCGGAAGACTTCGATAGCGAAAATACGAGCGACAATTCTGGAATCTCAGCTGAATAATTGCTTATAAACGAATAAAAGCAGTACGTTACGACTGCTTTTTTATTTGTAGGGAAAAACAATGGATATTTATTTAATTTATACTCATATTGTCTGTGCTTTTGTATCGTTTATGTTGCTTTTAATCCGTGGGATTATGCAGCTTAAAGGAAAAAACTGGCGTGAGAAAAAACTGTTAAAAATTCTACCGCACTTAAGTGATACACTATTGCTTGTTTCAGGTATTACAATGTTTTCTCTGTTCGGCAAGAACATTGAAATGTGGTTTATTATCAAAATGCTATCATTAGTTGCTTATATTTTCTTTGCAGCAAAATTCTTCAGCAAGAAAGCCACTAAAGTTAATCCAAACTTCTTTTCTTTGGCAATTATTGCACTAAGTACAACAATTCTTGTTGCTTACTATCACTAAGCAACCGATAAACAAAAAAGGATTGAAACATTACATTTCAATCCTTTTCTTTTATTCACATACTTCGAAATCAACCACCAGCCAATTTCACTGTATAGCCTTTTTGTTCAAGTAATTGTTTAAGCAAATCTCGCTTTTCACCTTGAATTTCAATAGTGCCATTTTTCACAGCACCACCACAGCCACAACGTTTTTTGAGCTCTGCGGCGAGTAGCTTCAACTCTGCATCAGCTAAATCTAGCCCTGTAATCACAGAAACACCACTGCCTTTTCTACCACTCACTTGGCGCTGAATACGCACAATACCATCGCCCTTTGGGCGTTCAACTTGTGCCTTTTCGGCTTTAATTCGCCCTGTTTCAGTGGAATAAACTAATTCACTTGTCATTATTAATTAGCCACTTTCAAAGATGCATTAATCGATTTTAACACCTCTGCTGGGTTATCGGCTTGGGTAATTGGACGACCAATAACTAAGTAGTCAGAACCTGAACGGATTGCTGCCGCTGGTGTCATTACACGGCGTTGATCACCAAAATCACTACCGATTGGGCGAATACCTGGAGTAATTAATTTAAAATCTTTACCGCAGTTTGCACGTAAAATTTCTACTTCCTGTGGTGAGCAAACGACACCATCTAAACCAGCACGTTGCGTTAAGTTTGCTAAACGGATAACTTGTTCCATTGGTGAAGCATTGATACCAATTTGTAATAAGTCGAGATCTTCCATACTTGTAAGCACTGTTACACTGATCAATAAAGGCGCATCTTTACCGTAAGGTTCAAGAATTCTCTTCGCTTCTTCCATCATACGTAAGCCACCACTTGCATGCAAGTCAACCATCCAAACGCCTAAATCTGCTGCAGAACGTACTGCTCTCGCTACTGTATTTGGGATATCGTGGAATTTTAAATCTAAGAAAACGTCAAAATTACGATTATGTAATTCTTTAACAAACTTAGTACCTAATGTGGTAAACATTTCTTTACCCACTTTCAAACGGCATAAACTCGGATCAATTTGGTCTACAAGGCGTAGAGCTTCTTCTTCTTTTTCATAATCCAATGCAACAATAACTTTACTTGTCATAATTTTCCCTCTCTGTGTTCAATTAATTATGTTCAATGCCATCAATTGGCTTAATCGTTTCCCAAGAACGGCAAGATGGGCAGCACCATATTAATTTATGTGCATGATAACCACATTTTACGCAACGATAACCCGTTCCTTGTTTAATATGTTCACCGACCATTTTATGTAACAATTCAAGGCTTTCTTTCCCCCGTCCTACTTCTGCATCATCAATTTGAAATTGAATAAAACGATGAAATAATAATGCCGTTGGGTGTCGATTAAGTTGCTGATAAAGCTTGGCCTGTGCTGCAGTTTTACCATCAATTTCTTGAATAAGATCCACTAATGCAAGTTCAACTGCACTATTATTTACTAGCTGACTCGCTTTAATTAAAAATATCTCAAAATTTTCTAGCTGATTTAATTTATGATAACACTTACGTAAAGGCACTAGAATTTCGCCAACATAATCCGCTTTTTGTACCAACACATTTTCCAAAATATTAACCGCACTTTGATACTCTCCTTTCTCAATCAATAGTTCACCTAACTGAATAGATGCTCTCACACACTTTGGAGATACTTTTAGCGCTTGTTCAAGCAAAGTTTGTGAATTTTCTTTATTATTGATTGCCAATGTTTTCACATATTCACAGTAATATTGTGCAAGCTCAACATTATCGTCTTTTGGAGCAATCTTAGCTAATTTTTCTGTGACGTTAATGGCTTTTTTCCATTCTTTGGTTTTTTGATACAGTTGGGCTAGCTGTTGTAATGCGTGTTCGGCAAAGTCCGGTTCATCAACTAAAAGAATATAAAGATTCTCTGCGCGATCGTAAAAACCAATTGCCATAAAATCTTTAGCTAACTGTTGCTTTGCAAGTAGTTTTTGCTCAAAAGAATAATCTGGGTTACGATCTAATGCTTGGTGAATCCGCAACGCACGATCAACTTCACCACGAGAACGATACAAATTACCTAAAGTCAACTCTGCTTCAAATTGAGAGCTACTTTCAATTTCATTTTCCGTTTCTTGCTTTTGCAAAATATCAAGAAACAAATCAACCGCTTTATCAGGTTGATTTGATAAAAGAAAATTTACCCCAGTCACATAATCACGGGATAATTTATTACTGATATCTTCCTGATCCTTTTTTGCACTTCGATGTCCCATATACCAACCGTATGCTGCAGCAATAGGCAAAAGCAGGAAGAGTAATTCAAGCATTATTGAGTAGCCTTATCTCGACTTGCTGTTGTTAACTCATTGATTTGTAACGTTTGACGTTTCACTTGACGAGCTAATGACATATTTTGGAATTTCAATTTAAGATAAAAAATTCCAGTAATCAGCCAACCTAAAATCAAACCTAAACCAAATAAAATCGCGACTAAGGTTGACAGCTGAACATCGCTTTTAGCAATCATATAATTAAAAGTGATGACTTGATCGTTATTTGCCCCAATAGTAATTGCCACAAGTACGATTGCAAGTACCAATACGAATCCTAAAATATATTTAATCATCACATTTCTCCTAATAGAAAATTACGATTTCCATTATGCCAAAAATCAATACAAAAAACGACACTTAAAAGTGTCGTTATATTAAAGTTAGTTAAAATTATGCGTAAATATCAACACGCTCTCTCAGCTCTTTGCCAGCTTTAAAGTGCGGCACAGATTTTGCGTCTAATTTCACTTGTTCGCCTGTTTTTGGGTTACGTCCTAAACGGGGCTGACGATAATGCAATGAGAAACTACCAAATCCTCTTACTTCAATGCGCTTACCATTTTCTAAGGCAAAAGACATCTGATCCAAAATTTCTTTTACTGAATTTTCTACATCTTTTGCAGAAATCGAAGGATGTTTTTGAACCAAACGCTCAATAAGCTCTGATTTAGTCATGGCTTTCTCCTAACTTTTATATGAGCTAGCGTGATTTCTCACGCTAGCCGATTTTATTAAGGGAACTTAATTATTCACCTTTAGCTGCTTTGAAAGCTTCAGCCATTGCGTTTGGAATAGCAACTTCTTCTTGTTTGTTATTCACATTTGCAACTGCTGCAGCTTCTTCAGCTTGGTCTTTTGCACGTACAGATAAATGAACGATACGAGCTTTACGATCCACACCAGTGTATTTCGCTTCAACTACATCACCAGCGCTAACTTCGTTTGTTAAGTCTGCTGCACGGATGTAACCTTCAACACCACCATCTAATTCAACTTTAGCACCTTTCGCATCAGCTTCAACAACTTTAGCGCTTAATACAGCACCTTTTTTGTTTACTGCTACAAAGTTGTTGAATGGATCTTCTTCAAGTTGTTTAATACCTAAAGAAATGCGCTCTTTCACCGCATCAACTTGTAATACTACTGCAGCAACTTCGTCACCTTTTTTATAGTTACGAACTGCTTCTTCACCAGATGCATTCCAAGAAATATCAGATAAGTGAACTAAGCCATCGATGCCACCTTCAAGACCGATGAAGATACCAAAATCAGTGATTGATTTGATTTTACCTTCAACTTTGTCGCCTTTATTGTGAGTTTCAGCGAATTGTAACCATGGGTTAGGTTTGCATTGTTTTAAACCTAAAGAAATACGACGACGTTCTTCATCGATTTCTAATACCATCACTTCAACAACATCACCTAAACTAACAACTTTAGATGGGTGGATGTTTTTGTTTGTCCAATCCATTTCAGAAACGTGAACTAAACCTTCAACGCCATCTAAAATTTCAACGAAACAACCATAGTCAGTTAAGTTAGTTACTTTACCTGTTAATTTGCTTTCTACTGGGTGATTTTCAGCGATAGCAACCCAAGGATCTTGGCCTAGTTGTTTTAAGCCTAAAGATACACGAGTACGATCTTTATCGAATTTCAATACTTTAACAGTAATTTCATCACCTACATTCACGATTTCACTTGGATGTTTAACGCGTTTCCAAGCCATATCAGTGATGTGTAATAAACCGTCAACACCACCTAAATCTACGAATGCACCATAGTCGGTTAAGTTCTTAACGATACCTTTAACTTCAGACCCCTCTTGTAAGTTCTCAAGAATTTGTTCACGTTCTTGGCTATTTTCTGATTCGATTACAGCACGACGAGAAACAACAACGTTGTTACGTTTTTGGTCAAGTTTGATCACTTTGAACTCTAATTCTTTACCTTCTAAATGTAGAGTTTCACGAACTGGGCGAGTATCTACTAATGAGCCAGGTAAGAATGCACGAACACCGTTTAACTCAACTGTGAATCCACCTTTCACTTTACCGTTGATTAAACCGATAACAGTAGCCTGTTCTTCGTATGCTTTTTCTAATGCAATCCATGCTTCATTGCGTTTCGCATCAACACGAGATGCAACAGTTTCACCAAAACCGTCATCAACAGCTTTTAATACAACATCAACAACATCACCAACTTGAACTTCTAGTTCGCCTTGTGCGTTTAAAAACTCTTCAGCAGGGATAGATGATTCAGATTTAGAACCTGTATCAACAAGTACAAAGCCTTTTTGAATAGCAACAACAGTACCGCTAACGATAGAACCTTGACGGGTTTCAAGTTCTTTTAATGATTCTTCAAATAGTTGAGCAAAAGATTCAGTCATAATTAATCTTCAATTTAAAATTTAATAACGTCCACTTCAAAATCCATTGAATGTGGGGTTGAGAATAACAGTCTATTCATCCTTGAATAAACGGATTTATACAGTAATTTTAAGCGTTTGCTGAATATACAACAAGGCTTGTTGAATAACCTCTTCAATAGTTAATAAAGTACTATCCAACAACAATGCATCTTCAGCAGGTTTAAGAGGCGCAACTGCACGATTTCTATCGCGGAAGTCACGTTCCTTTATCTCGGCTAAAATCTGGTCAAAGTTACCACTAATTCCCTTATTTTGCAACTGTTTATAGCGCCTTTTTGCACGTTCTTCAGCACTTGCATCTAAAAACAATTTTACAGGTGCGTCTGGAAATACCACCGTTCCCATATCCCGCCCATCAGCAATAAGTCCTTTCTCGGAGGCAAATTCTTGTTGTAATTGCAAAAGAGCCTCTCTTACTTTGGGGAATACTGCAATTTTTGATGCTGCATTAGCTACTTCTTGTGTACGAATTTGTGAACTAACATTTTCACCGTCAAGCACAATATTCACTTCGCCATCTTGTGGCAAAAATTGTACATCTAAATTTCTAGCTAGTTCAGCAAGTGTTAATTCATCATCTAATTTTACCGATTTTTTAAGTGCAGCAAGTGCCGTTACACGATAAATTGCCCCACTATCCAATAAATCGAAGCCTAATTTTTCAGCTAGGGCATAGCATAATGTGCCTTTTCCAGCACCACTTGGTCCATCAACTGTGATGATCATTTTTTGCATTGTCATAACTCTTTTTAATTTTAAAATGTGCTCTAAAGAATAGCATAATCGATAAATTATCAAGAAATATTTTCCTTAGCAAAGGATTAAAATCTTTATACGATAAGTGCGGTCAAATTTTGAAAAGTTTTATTGCTGAACATTGGTATTGCAAAAATAAGTTATTTTTTCGAATTTTATTCGAAAAATTTACATTCAAGGGCAAAATTAGGCACCATATGCTAAACTTCAATCTTTATAATGGCAAGCGTACGTAAGCTGTTGTATATCAAGCATAAGTTTATCCTTATGCCCCTTTTAAAAACTCATTAGGTTCAAACAAGGAGAAGTATTATGGCTTTTAATCTTAAAAACAGACATTTGTTGAGTTTAGTAAATCATACTGAACGAGAAATCAAATATTTACTAGACTTATCCCGCGATTTAAAACGTGCTAAATATGCAGGTACAGAACAACAAAAACTAAAAGGAAAAAACATCGCTCTTATCTTTGAAAAAACCTCTACTCGTACTCGTTGTGCTTTCGAAGTCGCCGCTTATGATCAAGGCGCAAACGTCACTTATATCGATCCAACATCGTCACAAATCGGCCATAAAGAAAGTATGAAAGACACTGCTCGTGTTCTGGGTCGTATGTATGATGCTATTGAATATCGTGGTTTCAAACAATCTGTTGTAGATGAATTAGCAGAATATGCTGGTGTTCCAGTATTTAATGGTTTAACAGACGAATTCCACCCAACTCAAATGTTAGCAGATGTATTAACAATGATTGAAAACTGTGACAAACCATTAAGTGAAATCAAATACGTTTATATTGGTGATGCTCGCAACAATATGGGTAATTCACTTTTACTCATCGGTGCAAAATTAGGTATGGATGTGCGTATCTGTGGCCCTAAAGCATTATTACCAGATGCAGAGCTTGTTGATATGTGCGAAAAATTTGCGAAAGAAAGCGGTGCAAGAATCACTGTGACAGAAGACATTGATAAAGCGGTGAAAGACGTAGATTTCGTTCATACTGACGTATGGGTGTCAATGGGTGAGCCGCTAGAAAGCTGGGGAGAACGGATCAAATTATTATTACCTTATCAAGTGACACCTGAATTGATGAAACGCACTGGCAATCCAAAAGTGAAATTTATGCACTGCTTACCAGCATTCCACAATAGCGAAACGAAAGTAGGTCGTCAAATCGCTGAAAAATATCCAGAACTCGCTAATGGTATTGAAGTGACTGAAGATGTATTTGAGTCACCAATGAACGTTGCTTTCGAACAGGCAGAAAATCGTATGCACACTATCAAAGCTGTGCTTTATTCTAGCTTAATTTAATGTTTAGGAGGCTATGATGAGAATTGTTATTGCACTAGGTGGTAACGCACTTCTTCGTCGTGGTGAACCACTTACAGCAGAAAATCAACGCCAAAATGTGCGTATTGCTTGTGAGCAAATCGCAAAAATTTGGTCAAATAATGAATTAGTTATTGCTCACGGTAATGGGCCACAAGTCGGCTTATTAGCATTACAAGGTGCAGCTTACAAAGACGTGCCTACCTATCCTTTAGATGTATTAGGTGCGGAATCAGTTGGAATGATTGGTTATATGATTCAACAAGAATTAGGTAACCTTGTTCCCTTTGAAGTACCATTCGCAACGCTACTCTCACAAGTTGAAGTAGATAAAAATGACCCCGCATTTAAAAATCCAACCAAACCAATTGGCCCAGTATACACCAAGGAAGAAGCTGAGAAATTAGCCGCAGAAAAAGGATGGTCAATTGCACAGGATGGCGATAAATATCGTCGTGTAGTGCCAAGCCCATTACCAAAACGTATTTTTGAAATCCGTCCCGTAAAATGGTTACTTGAAAAAGGCAGTATTGTTATCTGTGCTGGCGGTGGAGGTATTCCAACTTATTATGATGAGAAAAATAATCTTTGTGGTGTAGAAGCTGTAATTGATAAAGATCTTTGCTCTGCATTATTAGCAGAAAATCTTGAATCAGATCTATTCATTATTGCTACTGATGTGTCTGCCGTCTTCTTAGACTGGGGTAAAGAAACGCAAAAAGCGATTGCTACAGCACCTCCTGAAGCGATTGAAAGTATTGGCTTCGCCTCAGGCTCTATGGGACCAAAAGTTCAAGCGGCAGTAAATTTTGTGAAAAATACAGGAAAAGATGCTGTAATTGGTTCTCTTTCCGATATTGTAGATATTGTCAAAGGCAAAGCTGGTACTCGCATTACAACTAAAGCAAAAGACATTACCTACTATTAAGGTAATCAAATGGAATACGCTTTGTAGCTCAACATACAATGCGTATTCCAGACTAAGTAGCTGTAAATAAAGGAGTATATTATGGGAAACTCAAAAAAGAAAACATTTAACTTTCCCTCAGCATTTTCAATTTTATTTATTATATTGATTATTGCTGTCGGTCTGACTTGGCTAGTTCCAGCAGGTTCATATTCCAAATTAACATATAATTCAGCTGATAATGTATTCGTCGTTAAAACTTATCAACAACCAGACAAAATTCTCCCCGCCACAAAAGCATCGTTAGATAACTTAAATGTCAAAATTGAATTAAATAACTTCCTTGAAGGCACAATTAAAAAACCTATCGCTATTCCTGGGACTTATCAACGCGTAGAACAGAATCCAAAAAGTTTACAAGACATCACGAAAAGTATGGTCCACGGTACAATTGAAGCTGCCGATGTAATGGTTTTTATCTTCGTACTTGGTGGTATGATTGGTGTGATTAATAAAACAGGTTCTTTTAACGCAGGTTTAGGTGCATTAGCTAATCGAACAAAAGGAAATGAATTTTTTATTGTATTTGCAGTTTCATTTTTAATGATGGTTGGTGGCACTACTTGTGGTATAGAAGAAGAAGCTGTCGCTTTCTACCCTATCCTCGTTCCTGTATTCGTTGCACTTGGATATGATGCTATCGTTTGTGTTGGTGCAATATTCCTCGCTGCATCTATGGGGACCGCATTCTCAACAATAAACCCATTCTCTGTTGTTATTGCCTCAAATGCTGCAGGTATACCGTTCACGGAAGGTATCGCTTGGCGTTTTGGAGGGTTAATTGCTGGTTTCATCTGCGTTGTAGTTTACCTCTACTGGTACTGTAAAAAAATCAAAGCGGATCCAAAAGCATCATATGTTTATGATGATAGAGAAGAATTTCTCAATAAATATATGAAAAATATTGATACAAATGCGATTCAAGAATTCACAACAAGAAGAAAAATTATCTTAGTTTTATTCTGTATATCATTCTTCTTAATGGTATGGGGAGTAATGTTTGGTGGATGGTGGTTCCCAGAAATGGCTGCTTCTTTCCTCGCAATTACTATCTTCATTATGTTCATCTCTAAACTTTCAGAAAAAGACATTGTCAACTCATTTACTGAAGGGGCTTCTGAATTAGTTGGTGTATCATTGATTATTGGTTTGGCCCGTGGTGTAAACCTCGTGTTAGAGCAAGGTATGATTTCAGATACAATCCTAGCCTATGCCTCAGATCTTGCATCAGGTGTACCCGGCAGTGTATTCATCCTTGCACAATTAGTCATCTTCATTTTCTTGGGCTTAATTGTACCATCTTCATCTGGTTTAGCTGTACTTGCAATGCCAATTATGGCACCACTTGCAGATACCGTGGGTATTCCTAGACATATCGTAGTTTCTGCCTATAACTGGGGGCAATATGCAATGCTATTCTTGGCACCAACAGGATTAGTCTTAGTAACATTACAAATGTTAAATATTCCTTTCAACAAGTGGGTTCGATTTGTGATGCCAATGATAGGATGTCTACTGGTTATTGCATCCATATTACTAGTTATTCAAGTTTCGCTGTACAGCGTCTAAATGATGTTATTTTTCAAAGGCTGTCATTGATCACAGATTTTAAATGGCAGCCTTGCTATAATAAAAAATGAAAACGTGGATGCACAATAAGGTTGGGATATGCCTAAAGATAAAATTTTCGATAATATTGATACTAGGATCTTAAAAGCATTACAACGGAATGGTCGCTTACATAACAATGAGTTAGCAAAAGAAATTGGATTATCTAATTCTGCGTGCTTACGTAGAGTCAACCAACTTGAAGACAGTGGTGTTATTGATAATTATGTTGCGCTATTAAACCCACAAAAATTAAATTGTAGTCTAGTTATTTATGTTTTAGGCTCTTTTTTTGAAGAAGATCTAAAATTACGAGAACGCTTTATATTTGAAATGAAGTCACTGCCACAAATCGCAGAATGTCATTTAATGGCTGGAGATTACGATTTCATTTTAAAACTCTTTGTTTCCGACTTAGACGAATTTCATTCTTTAAAAATGCGCTACTTAACAAAAGAAATCGGCATAAAAAATATTAAATCTGAAATAGCACTAAAAACAGTAAAAAATTCGACCGAGTTACCTTTATAGCCGCCTAGTATAGCTTCTACTATTTTAAAGTCGCAATATCGATTTTTAATGCATCAAGCATTTCATAGCGCTTTCTGTACATTGAGCGCTTTTTACTTTGTATATCCTCTAATGCTTTACGCTGGATTGTGGTTGGAATATGCCAATATTGTGCGATTAACTCCCCCTCATTTTCTTGCCAAAATTTATCATAATTAAACAATAAACGAACCGAGTCATTCCAACGATATTTAGCTTGATGTTTATGTGGGATCCCATTTAATTCACAATTTAACTCTTGTGCTAACAATTTAAATACATTAACCAACATAAACATAGGCCGTAAACCATATAATTGTTTAGTTATATTACGGACAAGGCTTTGCGCCCTTTCACCTTTAGGCCCTTGCATTGAGGCAATTAACAATTGATTTGGAGATAAAAATGTGAATGATGCATTATATAGACTGAGATTTTCTTTTTTATCGTAAATATTTAATGAAAAGAAACCCTCTAAAGGGTCAATATCATTAATCTTTAAATTTAGAGATAACGTTTCCGTTAAATTAGACAGAACAATCGACTTCTGTTTAATTAATTGTTCACAAAATTTCACGTTCAATTTTTCTTGCATCAAAATAAAATTTTGAGTGATTGCATTTAACCGTTGTTCAGCATTAAAGCGTTTATCACAATACACATACAATAATGCATTTACACGATAAAGGTGCTGATGAAATACATCTGCAAAAAGAGGATGGCTGTTTAAAAAACTCTCTAATTCATCACATTGTCTATGATAAATCTGAGTTCTTCCCATATAACGTAAAAATTCACGCAAACGCTTTAATAGCCTTTTTTCATCGGGATACATTTGTGAAAATGTAGGGAACGAAAATATGAAAGACATAGAAATACCAATCATTCTATTTAAGATGAGAAAATGATGCGGAATTTTAGTAAAAAATAACCGCACTTTCAATGTTGAATTACACTAAAAGTGCGGTCAATTTCAAACTAAACTAAATTAAATTTAATCTTTCTTATTATTTAGTTGTGGTAAAAAGGATTCTTTTGAAATACTTAATAAACCAGTTTGAGTATAGATACCTAATTTATCACGTGTATCTACGATGTCTAAATTACGCATTGTTAATTGACCGATACGATCTTCTGGGCTAAATGGTGCATTTTCTACTTTTTCCATACTTAAACGCTCTGGATGATAAGTACTATTCGCAGATGAAGTATTTAAAATAGTATAGTCATTACCACGACGTAATTCTAATGTCACCTCGCCAGTCACTGCACGAGCAACCCAACGCTGTGCGGTTTCACGTAACATTAATGCTTGTGGGTCAAACCAACGACCTTGATATAACAAACGCCCTAAACGTAAGCCATTAATACGGTATTGCTCAATAGTATCTTCGTTATGAATTGCACTTACTAAACGCTCGTAAGCGATATGTAATAATGCCATTCCTGGTGCTTCGTAAATACCACGAGATTTTGCCTCAATAATACGGTTTTCAATTTGATCAGACATACCTAAACCGTGGCGACCACCAATGCGGTTCGCTTCAAGAAATAATTCAACGTGATCACTAAATGTTTTACCATTTAATGCAACTGGAATCCCCTCTTCAAAACGGACTGTCACTTCTTCTGCTTTCACTTCAACATCATCACGCCAAAATGCAACCCCCATAATTGGTTGAACAATTCTCATACCTCGGCTTAAAAGTTCTAAATCTTTTGCTTCGTGCGTTGCTCCAAGCATGTTTGAATCTGTTGAATACGCTTTTTCGACTGACATCTTGTATTCAAAGCCATTCGCAATCAGGAATTCAGACATCTCATGACGACCACCCAACTCTTCGATAAATTGGTTATCTAACCAAGGTTTATAAATTTTAAGATTTGGGTTAGTTAATAAACCGTAACGGTAGAAACGCTCAATGTCATTACCTTTAAAAGTACTACCATCCCCCCAAATGTTCACATCATCTTCACGCATTGCAGAAACAAGCATTGTCCCTGTTACCGCTCGCCCTAATGGCGTAGTATTAAAATAGGCAATACCGCCTGTTGAGATATGAAATGCGCCACTTTGAATTGCTGCAATACCTTCATGAGCTAGTTGTGCACGACAATCAATTAAACGTGCATTTTCTGCACCATATTCCATCGCTTTGCGCGGAATAGCATTGTAGTCATCCTCATCTGGCTGACCTAAATTAGCGGTGTATGCGTAAGGAATCGCTCCATTTTGGCGCATCCAAAGTAATGCAGCACTAGTGTCTAAACCACCTGAGAACGCAATACCGACTTTTTGACCTTTTGGGAGTTGTTGTAAAATTGTGTTTGACATATTAAACCTTTATTTTAAATAATTACGCAAAAAAAGTGATTAAATAATCACTTTATTATTTCAAAAACTCATCGGAAAGTCCACCAAACTCTTCCTTATTTGATAACATTAAATAGGGATCAGGGTGTTGGTAAACAAAATCAAGCTCTTCACAAATTTTATCCGCACGAATAATTCGTACAGGATCTTGCTCCGAGCAAATGAAGTGCGGTGCTTCTAAACAGAGTTTTTCCGCCATCGCAGAATAATATTCCACTTTAGTTGGATGCTCTGGAGCCACCACATGATATAAGCGTTGATAACTTGGTGTCTCAAGTAATAATTGAATTGCTCTCGCACAATCATCAAAATGCACTAAATTCACAGGCGAATTACCTGACTTAACTTCTTTGCCAGACAATGAATACACTGGATGGCGATCATCACCTACCAATCCACCAAAGCGAACAATATCGCAGTCAATATTTTGTAACTGGAATAGCCACTGCTCGATCTCAACAATCGCTTTTGCAATGTCTGATTGTGGCTGAGGTTGGCAAGACTCATCAAATTGTCCTGAAACTTCAGGAAAAACAGAGGTGGAGCTGATAAAAATAATATGATTAACACTATGTAATAACGCTTCATTCACTAAATTTTGAATACCTAATACATAATGCTGAGGATTAAAAAAATATTGACTAGGTGGAATATTGATCACTAATGAATCTACTGATAACAAAATAGTTAAGTCATCAGGATCGGCATTTATTTCAGGAGTAAGTTCTAATGGATAAGCCTCTAAACGAACCAAACGCATTTGCTCTGCACCTTCGTGAGTACGTTTACTGCCTTTGACTTCCCAACCTAAATTCTTCAAATGGCGAGCTAAAGGTAAGCCAAGCCAACCTAATCCCACTATTGAAACCGACTTCATAATTCTCCTTTGAATTTTTGTATTGAAAAAAGCTTTCTTTCCAAAGAGAAAGAAAGCCAATTTTCCGCTTATTTTGTCAATAAATCCAATGCTTCTTGGTATTTATCAACAGTTTTTTGAATCACCTCAGCAGGCACTTTTGGTGCTGGAGGTTCTTTATTCCAACCACTATTTTGTAACCAATCACGGATAAATTGTTTATCAAAAGATGGAGGATTAATGCCTTCTTGGTAAGTATCTACCGACCAAAAACGACTTGAGTCTGGAGTGAGAACTTCATCCATTAATGTTAAAGTCCCATTTTCATCTAAACCAAATTCAAATTTGGTATCACAGATAATGATACCTTTTGTTAGTGCGTATTCAGCTGCCACTTTATAAAGTGTAATCGCTTTTTCTTTCACTTGTGCAGCAAGTTCCGCACCAATTAGTTTTTCACACTCTTCATAGCTGATATTAATGTCGTGATCACCAACTTCAGCCTTGCTTGATGGAGTAAAAATAGGCTCTGGCAACTTACTCGCTTCTACTAAGCCTTCAGGTAAGGATAAGCCACAAATTGTGCCTGTTTTTTGATAGTCTTTTAAACCACTGCCAGTTAAATATCCACGTACAATTGACTCGATTTTAATTGGATTTAAACGTTTACACACTACGGAACGCTCTTTCACCAGATCAGCCTCTTCTCTTGGTAACACATCATAAACGCTATCTCCCGTGAAATGATTCGGCATAATATGTGCTAATTTGTTAAACCAAAAGTTCGATATCTGCGTTAAAATTTCTCCTTTACGAGGGATCGGATCGTCTAAAATCACATCAAATGCGGACAAACGATCTGTTGCAACCATCAACATACGTTTATCATCAATCTCATAAAGATCACGCACTTTACCTGAATAGATTTTTTTTAGGCTAAGCTGAGTCATCTGTTTGCACCTTATTTTTTATATAATAAAAATCGGCGCACATTGTACCGCACTTTACTCCTAAAGATAAGCAAACGTTTGCATTTTTTCTTGAATTTATAAATAAATTTGAGAAGAACGTTAAAATAAGCGACAATACACAACTCTCTTTAACTCGATTAACCTACAAATAGAACAATGTCATTGAACGATTATCCACAACAAGTTAATAAACGTCGTACCTTTGCGATTATCTCACATCCCGATGCTGGTAAAACAACCATCACAGAAAAAGTTTTACTTTACGGACAAGCAATCCAAACAGCAGGCTCTGTCAAAGGAAAAGGATCAAGCACACATGCCAAATCTGACTGGATGGAAATGGAAAAGCAACGCGGTATTTCAATTACAACCTCTGTAATGCAATTCCCTTACAATGACTGTTTAGTCAACTTATTAGATACACCGGGACACGAAGACTTCTCAGAGGATACTTACCGCACATTAACAGCTGTTGATAGTTGCTTAATGGTGATAGACAGTGCAAAAGGGGTTGAGGAACGTACTATTAAATTAATGGAAGTCACTCGTTTACGAGATACCCCAATCTTAACCTTTATGAATAAATTAGACCGTGATATTCGTGATCCAATGGAATTATTAGACGAAGTCGAAAATGTGTTAAACATCCATTGTGCACCAATCACTTGGCCAATTGGCTGCGGTAAATTATTCAAAGGGGTTTATCATTTATATAAAGATGAAACCTATTTATATCAAACAGGACAAGGTCATACGATTCAAGAGGTGCGTGTAGTTAAAGGTTTAAACAACCCTGAGCTTGATGTTGCGGTAGGCGATGACTTAGCACAGCAACTACGCGATGAATTAGAACTTGTTCAAGGGGCATCAAATGAATTTGATCTTGATGCCTTTTTAAGTGGCGAATTAACACCAGTATTTTTTGGTACTGCGTTAGGTAACTTCGGAGTTGATCACTTCCTCGATGGTTTAACACAATGGGCACCTGCCCCACAAGCACGTCAAGCTGATAGTCGTACCGTAGAAAGTAGCGAACAAAAACTCACGGGATTTGTGTTTAAAATTCAAGCAAACATGGATCCAAAACACCGTGACCGCGTTGCATTTATGCGTGTTGTATCTGGTAAATACGAAAAAGGAATGAAACTCCGTCACGTACGTATTGGTAAAGATGTAATTATTTCTGATGCGTTAACCTTTATGGCAGGAGATCGTACTCACGCAGAAGAAGCTTATGCAGGCGACATTATTGGTTTACATAACCACGGTACAATTCAAATCGGTGATACCTTCACTCAAGGTGAAGATTTGAAATTTACAGGGATTCCAAACTTTGCGCCAGAATTATTCCGTCGCATTCGTTTGAAAGATCCTCTCAAACAAAAACAATTGTTAAAAGGCTTAGTACAGCTTTCTGAAGAAGGAGCAGTGCAAGTATTCCGACCATTGATGAACAATGACTTGATCGTGGGTGCAGTTGGTGTATTACAGTTTGACGTGGTGGTTTCACGTTTAAAATCGGAATATAACGTAGAAGCAATTTATGAAAACATCAACGTTGCAACAGCTCGTTGGGTTGAATGTGCTGATGCGAAAAAATTTGAAGAATTCAAACGCAAAAATGAACAAAATTTAGCTCTTGATGGCGGCGATAACTTAACTTATATTGCTCCAACCATGGTAAATTTAAACCTTGCCCAAGAACGTTATCCTGACGTTCAATTCTTCAAAACAAGAGAACATTAATCTCTCAACAAAGTGCGAAAGTGCGGTAAAAAATCTAAACATTTTACCGCACTTTTAATTTAAAATATCCTTTCAAAAATAAGGTGATTAATGCATATTACCTATCAAATTTATCATTCCTAACAATTTCCTTTCTTGTTCATAAAGCGTATGATATAACCATACAACTCATAATGAGTTTATGCTCTATAAAGCAAACTTAATTATTAATTAATATTGGAGATAAATTTATGACAACAGCAATTGGTTTATGCGAAGCATCATCTAAAAAATTGGCACAAGAATTAAACGTATTATTAGCAAACTATCAAGTATTTTATACGAATGTACGTGGTTACCACTGGAATATCAAAGGCGTAAATTTCTTTGAATTACACGCAAAATTTGAAGAAATCTACAATGATTTAGTGGTGAAAGTAGATGAGATCGCAGAGCGTATTTTAACCTTAGGTTATATGCCAAATAACGCATATAGCCAATATTTAAAAGTATCAACTATTCAAGAACACATTGGTGTAAGTAACGCTCAAGAATGTTTAACAGGAACATTAAACGGTTTTAAAGAGCTTTTAAAACAACAACGTGCAATTTTAGAAGTTGCTGGTGAAGCAAATGATGAAGGTACCGCTTCACAAATGAGTGATTATATTAAAGAGCAAGAAAAATTAATTTGGATGTTTACTGCATCAGCAGCTTGCCAAACTTGCAATGCATAATTTGCCTAAATAAACAAAAGTGCGGTTAAAATGACCGCACTTTTTTATTGTCTATTAAATATCATTCTGCCAATACACGCGTAAATAAGATCTCATTTTCAGTATGAATATGATTATTCAAATCTTCGATAAATTCTTGAATTCCCGCATATAACGTTTGCCAACTTTGACAAGCACCTTCTGGCGGTGTCATTTCATTAGTGAGCGATTTAAGCATTGCGATGCTTTTTTGATGCTCATCGTGTTCAAATTCCATCACACGAATTGGCATTTGTGCCATTGCATAATTGCCCGATTTAATCATTGGAAACAAAATTTGTTCTTCTTTCATCATATGATTGACTAAATCTGCATAAACCACCTCTAACGCGGCAGCCAATCCTTTTGGACATTCAGGGTGATCAGCGTGTCGATCTTCCACTTTCTGTGCGAGTGCAAGTAATTCTTCGAGCTGTTCTTTATGGCGTTGATGATAACGCGTCAAAATATGCGCGATAGTTTCTTCATAACTTGCTGTTTGCCAATAAGTAAATGCGTTATTTTGTGTTGATGTCATTATTTTAACTCCTATTTATTATTTATCCGACTAAAATACTAGGGTATAAAAAACCACAAGCAAAACAATTTAATCAAAAAAATAATTTTCCTATGATTTAAGTCAAAATAGATACCTTAAAGGGTGTAAGTTTTTTCGCTTAAATAGCGTTATGCTGTATAAAATATTTTTAAATTCAGAATATAAAATGAAAAAAATTGCGATCGCACTTATTGCAACACTTACCTCAATATCAGCCCACGCTTTAGAAAAAGAACCGAGGGAAATGCCGAAAAATGGCATTGATAAAGCGTTACTTGGGCAAATTCTTTTTTTTGATACCGCACTTTCCTTTCACGGCAATCAAAACTGCTCCTCGTGCCATAATCCCGATGCAGCTTTCGTTGATTTACGTGAAAACAGCGCACAAAAAATGGTTTCGCAAGGCGACGATCCAACAAAATTTGGTAAGCGAAATTCCCCAACAATGCTGTATGCGAAATATTCACCCGATTTTCATTTTGATCCTAAAACACAAGAATACATCGGAGGGCAATTTTGGGACGGGCGTGCAAAAAATCTCGCCGAACAAGCGGGCGGACCACCACTGGATCCACTCGAAATGGGAATGCCGGACAAATTATCTGTCGCCAAACGTTTAATCAATAACCCAATGTACATTCAAACGTTTTCCAAACACTATGGTCACGAAGTATGGCAAACCGTGGATAAAGTTTATGCGGCAATGGAGGATGCGATCGCCACCTTCCAGCAAGAAAAACGATTATTACAGCCCTTTGATTCAAAATACGATAAATATTTGCAAGGTAAATATCATTTAACCGCTCTTGAAGAAAAAGGACGCAAATTGTTTTTTGATAAAAACCAAACCAATTGTTCAAGTTGCCACCAGCTACAAAGCACTGAAAATCATACTGAAGAAACATTCAGTAACTATCATTATTACAATATTGGCGTGCCGAAAAACCCTCGTTTAATTGCCCATAATCAGTTAGATGAAAACTATATTGATAACGGCTTATTGGATAATCCTGCAGTTAATAGTGATCTGTTGCAGAAAGGAAAATTTAAAACGCCCACCTTACGCAACGTGTCTGTAACAGCCCCTTATATGCATAATGGCGTGTTTAATGAATTGAGAACGGTACTGCTCTACTTGGATTCTTACAATAACCCGACTCGCACAATCAATCCAGAAACCAAGCAAGCGTGGGATAAGCCTGAATATGCACCGACAATTGCACATCAAAAATTAGCGGCTAAACCGCTTTCAGATGAAGATATTGCTGCATTAGAAGCCTTTTTAAAGCTTCTCACAGACGAACGATATGAACGATTGCTAAAAAAGAATGAATAAATTGTTAAAAAATTGTTGCATTTGTTAAAAATACACATATAATGTAGGGCATACCCTAAAAAGTATGACTCCAAATATATTTTTTGCCCTTTCACTTTGAAAGGGCTTTTTTTTCACCTGAATTTAGAAAATAGCGCTTATTCGCTAAAATCTCGATTTTTCCTTGTACAATCGCCTAATTCGCACTAGACTTACGCCCACATTTTTTTACATAACCTGATATTTATTTTTATGCGTGTTGCAGATTTTCATTTTGACTTACCTGATGAGCTGATTGCTCGCTACCCTAAAACCGAGCGTAAATCGAGCCGACTATTACAATTAAATGGCGAAAACGGAGAAATTTCACACCGCACTTTTGCGGACGTGATCGACCAAATTAATGAAGGTGATTTATTAATTTTTAACAATACTCGAGTGATCCCCGCTCGAATGTTTGGTCGCAAAGCCAGTGGCGGCAAAGTTGAAGTTTTAGTTGAACGTATTTTAACGGATACCCGTTTTTTAGCACACGTTCGCTCTTCTAAAGCACCAAAAGAAGGGGCTGAACTTTGGTTAGGTGAAGACAAACTTGGCGAAAATAATGGCGTGAAAATGACAATGGTGGCTCGCCACGATACCCTGTTTGAACTTGAAATTGCGGAAAAACAGACCGCACTTTTAGAGGTATTACAACAAATCGGGCATATGCCATTGCCACCTTATATCGATCGCCCAGATGAAGATGCTGACCAAGAACGTTATCAAACGGTTTATAACAAAGTCCCTGGTGCAGTGGCGGCACCAACAGCAGGCTTGCACTTTGATGATGAATTGTTAGCACAATTAAAAGCTAAAGGGGTAAATTTTGCTTTTGTGACTTTGCACGTGGGTGCTGGCACATTCCAACCTGTACGTGTTGAACATATTGAAGATCACAAAATGCACGCAGAATATGTGGAAGTGCCACAAGAGGTATGCGATGCAATTATTGCCACTAAACAAGCTGGCAAGCGTGTGATTGCAGTTGGTACCACTTCTGTGCGTTCTGTTGAAAGTGCGGCATTAGCGACAGAAGAAAAACACAGTGCACGATTAATCGAACCTTATTTTTCTGATACCTCGATTTTTATTTACCCAGGCAAAACATTCCGCGTGGTAGATTGCTTAATCACAAACTTCCACTTGCCAGAAAGTACCTTAATTATGTTAGTTTCTGCCTTTGCGGGCTATAAACACACAATGCAAGCCTATCAAAGTGCGGTAGAAAATCGCTATCGTTTCTTTAGTTATGGCGATGCAATGTTCATTACCAAAAATCCGAATGTGAAAGGCTTAGAATAATGCTTTTTGTGTTTGATTTAGACGGCACAATTTGTTTCGATGGCAAACAAATTCCGTCTGAAATTCAAACCGCACTGAATGAGTTGATGGCACAAGGTCATCAGCCCATTTTTGCTTCTGCTCGTCCAATTCGAGATTTATTGCCTCTGTTAACAGATACGTTAAAAAATGCATTTTTGATTGGTGGCAATGGTTCAATTACACAAGTAAATCAACAAATTCAAGCCAACTGTCCCATTGCACAAGATGATTTTCATCAGATAAAACAATGGATTAACGAATTTAATTTGGATTATTTAGCTGATGATATTTGGCATTACAGCAAGCGTATTCGCCAACCACATTCCATTGAGCATAAAATTGACAGCGCAAAACTTGCTGAAAATCGACCGCTCTTTGAGATCTCTCACCCGATTAAAACCATTTTGCTCAATCTCACAGAGGAACATTATATTCAGCTCAAATCAAAGTTAGTTGAGCTAAATGTGAATTTGATTGAACATTCAGAACCCAATGGTTTATATAACATCGATATTACGGCAAAAAATATCAATAAATACAGTACATTACTTAATCTCATTGGCAAACAACTGTATATCGCTTTCGGCAATGATATGAATGATATTGAGCTACTTAAACACGCTGCTTATTCTGTTTGTGTTGGTGATTTCGAACCGC
Source organism: Pasteurella dagmatis (assembly GCF_900186835.1). Taxonomy (NCBI): domain Bacteria; kingdom Pseudomonadati; phylum Pseudomonadota; class Gammaproteobacteria; order Pasteurellales; family Pasteurellaceae; genus Pasteurella; species Pasteurella dagmatis. The sequence goes on along the minus strand of NZ_LT906448.1, from coordinate 444,748 downwards.
TACAAACAATTTCAGCGGCACAACTTACCCCAAATCCACAATTAATTGCCGAGAAAATACGGCAATTAAGCAGTGAAAACCAAGCAAAGTTTGACTTATAAGGGGTCAAGTTCTACAATAAAAAACAAGGAACAGTTGGCGCTGTTCCTTGGGTGAATCTACCTAGCCAGCGACACTTCCTTTAAGGGATAGGCAAAGTAGAATAATGATGAAAAACATAATTATGCGTTTCATATTTTTATCCTCACGTTACAAATATAACGTTTGGATCTACTAAACAGCCCGTCAGGTGCTACTGGCGGACTGATTTTTAGCAGATCCGCCTCTGTTCTAAAATACAGAACATTGATAAGAATTATAGCAAAAGCCTGTTTATTTACACAGGCTTTTTTATTCAAAAAACTCTTCGAACTGTTTATTCGTTGAAAGGAAATTAAATGAAATACGAACTTGATAAAACCGACGGTAACGCAAGACGTGGTCGCCTCGTTTTTGAACGCCCACAAGGCACATTTACTGTTGAAACACCTGCATTTATGCCAGTTGGTACTTACGGTACGGTAAAAGGCATGACACCAGAAGAAGTACGCGCAACAGGTGCAGAAATCTTACTCGGCAACACATTCCATTTATGGCTTCGTCCTGGTCAAGAAGTGATGCGTAAACACGGTGATTTGCACGATTTTATGCAATGGCATCGCCCAATTTTAACGGACTCTGGCGGTTTCCAAGTATTCAGCTTAGGCAAATTACGCAAAATTACAGAAGAAGGTGTGAAATTCCAAAACCCAATTAATGGTGAACGCATTTTCTTATCTCCAGAAAAATCGATGGAAATTCAATACGATTTAGGTTCTGACATCGTGATGATTTTCGATGAATGTACACCTTATCCAGCGACATTTGACTATGCAAAAAAATCGATGGAAATGTCATTACGTTGGGCTAAACGCAGTCGTGATCGTTTTGATGAATTAGGCAATAAAAATGCATTATTTGGTATTATTCAAGGTGGTGTTTACGAAGAACTGCGTAAAATTTCTGTAGAAGCTTTAGTGAATATCGGCTTTGACGGTTATGCGGTGGGTGGCTTAGCCGTTGGCGAACCAAAAGAAGATATGCACCGTATTTTAGAATATGTTTGCCCACAAATTCCAGCTGACAAACCTCGCTATTTAATGGGTGTAGGCAAACCGGAAGATCTCGTGGAAGGCGTTCGCCGCGGTATTGATATGTTCGACTGCGTAATGCCAACCCGTAACGCACGTAACGGTCATTTATTTGTGACTCACGGTATTGTCAAAATTCGTAATGCAAAATACCGTGATGACACTACTCCACTCGATGCTGAATGTGATTGCTACACCTGCAAAAACTACACCAAAGCATACTTATATCATTTAGATAAATGTAATGAGATTTTAGGTGCGAGATTAAATACCATTCATAATTTACGTTATTATCAACGCTTAATGGCTGAAATTCGCCAAGCGATTGAACAAGATCGTTTTGATGATTTTGTGAACGAATTTTATGCTAAAATTGGTAAACTGGTACCACCATTGCAACTAGGCACAAAAAATGATTAATCTTTCACCACAAGATGTTGTAACTTGGGATGAACCTATCGAAATGCTTTACGCTTGCCACAGCAAAGTAAAGCGTTTCTGCCACCAACTGAGTATTCTGCCAAATTATTTGGCAGAACACGGTGTCAACCAAGCAGTTAAAAATGATGTAAAACAAATCATCACTTACTTCAATCAATCTGCACCTTTGCATCATCAAGATGAAGAAGATGATTTCTTCCCTGCCTTGTTAGCAAAGGCACCACAAGTGCGGTCAGAAATTGAAAAATTAGAAGCGCAACATATTTTGCTGCATCAAAATTGGGATAATCTTTCACGTCAACTGGAAGAATTGGTTCAAGAAAAACGCACTCATATTGATGCCGAATTAATTCGCCAGTTTATTGCGGGTTATGATGCACATATTGCGATTGAAGAGCCACTTTTTGAGCTAGGTAAACAATATTTATCTCCAGAGCAATTAAATGCAATGGGTAAAATTATGTTTGCACGCCGTTGTGTGAAATAAAAAAACAGGGCAAATAAAATGAATTACGAGTTAGATCTGACGCATTTTACTTGCCCAATTCCACTATTAATGGCCAAAAAAGCGCTCGCTAACTTACCTCAAAATAGCCAACTTACCCTGAAATTAGCCTCGCAAACCTCCTATCAAGATGTAGCTCTGTTATGTGAAAAAGAAGGTTATAAAATTCTCAATCCTATTCAACAGACATCACTTGATTACAGCTTAGTAATAAAAAAAGAATAAAATCAATAAATTTCACTTTTCCCTAAAATTCTGATCAAGATCACATCCTCTAGTGATAAATTGTTGTTTAATAATACATCAATCATAAAGACGCTCATTCAGAGGAGATAGCTTATGTGTACAACCTGTGGTTGTGGTACTGGCGAAGTACGTATCGGTGCATTGCCTCATCACCATAACGAGCCAAAACTTTCTCAAAATCAACCGCACTTGACTCTATCCACCTTTAGCCCAATGGCAACAAATAATGATACTGAAACCCGCTTATTAAAAATTGAACAAGATGTGCTCGGTGAAAATAACCAATTTGCGGAAATTAACCGTCAATTCTTCAAAAAAAATCAAATTCTTGCACTTAATTTAGTATCAAGCCCCGGTTCTGGAAAAACCACCTTATTAACTACAACGCTTTCACAGTTAAAACACACTGAACTTTGTTATGTTATTGAGGGAGATCAACAAACCGAAAATGATGCTCAACGCATTCGTGAAACAGGTGTACAAGCACTACAAATTAATACGGGTAAAGGCTGCCATTTAGATGCTAAAATGATTACGCAAGCCTTAGAAAAATTACAACCGCAACAAAATAGCTTTGTATTTATTGAAAACGTCGGCAATTTAGTTTGTCCAGCTGAATTTGATTTGGGTGAATTTACTAAAGTGGCTATTTTATCAGTAACCGAAGGGGAAGATAAACCGCTTAAATATCCGCATATGTTTGCAGCAGCTCAACTGATGATTATTAATAAAATTGATTTGTTACCTTATCTCAACTTTGATTTAGATAAATGCATTGCTTATGCAAAACAAGTAAATCCGAATATTGAAATATTTTGCCTTTCAGCCACAAGTGGCGAAGGAATGGATCGCTGGTTAGCGTGGTTAAAACAACATAAATAGGCGTTGTTATGCAGTTCGTCGATGAGTTCCGAGATCCTGTTATTGCCCGCCAATTGTTGGATCGCTTACAAAAATTAATACAAAAACTACCGCACTTTAGCAAATCAAGACCTTTGTATTTAATGGAAGTTTGTGGCGGGCATACTCATACTATTTTTAAATTTGGCTTAGATAAATTACTCCCTGAAAATATTGAATTTATTCACGGTCCCGGTTGCCCTGTTTGTGTATTACCAATGGGACGCATTGATGTATGCTTAGAAATAGCTCACCAACCAAATGTAATTTTTTGTACTTTTGGTGATGCTATGCGTGTGAAAGGGCGATTAGGTTCTTTGCTTGATGCGAAAAGTGAAGGAGCTGATGTGCGAATTGTTTATTCCCCTCTTGATGCCCTTAATCTTGCTAAACAAAATCCAGATAAAAAAGTTGTTTTCTTTTCTTTGGGTTTTGAAACAACAATGCCAAGTACTGCAATTACTTTGCAAGAAGCTAAACACCAACAAATTCATAACTTCTTTATTGTTTGCCAAAACATTACCATTATTCCGACACTTCGCCAGTTGTTGACTCAAGAACATGTGCTTATTGACGGCTTTATTGCGCCCGGTCACGTCAGTATGATTATTGGTGCAACACCTTACCAAGAACTAGTAGATCGTTTTCATAAACCCTTTGTGATTACAGGTTTTGAACCATTGGATATTTTGCAAGCCATTGTAATGTTGGTAGAGCAATTCGTTGACGGACGTTGTGAAATTGAAAACCAATATAAACGGATTGTACAAACGGAAGGCAATCAGATTGCACAAAAAGCAATGCAAGAGGTGTTTCAACTACGCCAAGCTAGCGAGTGGCGTGGGCTAGGCGAAATCCCTGAATCTGGTGTAGAACTCACACTCGCTTATCAATGTTTTGATGCAGAAAAGGCATTCTCAGTCAAACCGCAACAAGTAGCTGATGATCCGCAAGCTCGTTGTGGCGAGGTGTTAACAGGACAATGCAAACCCAAAGATTGCCCGTTATTTGCTAAACGCTGCAATCCAGACAGTGCTTATGGGGCATTAATGGTGTCATCAGAAGGCGCTTGTTCCGCTTATTATCAATATTGTCGAGAGTAGTAATTAAGGGAATAAAAAATGCAAGAAAATCGAATTCGTATGGCACATGGCAATGGTGGTGCATTAATGCAACAGCTGATCCAAACTTATTTTATGAAGGCTTTTTATAATACCTTCTTAGCGGAAAATGAGGATCAAGCACGCTTGCCTTTAACTGCTTTTGCTCAAGGTGAAAAATTGGCGTTTAGCACTGACAGCTTTGTCATCGATCCGATTTTTTTTCCAGGTGGCAATATCGGTAAATTAGCAGTGTGTGGAACGGTTAATGATGTGGCTGTGAGTGGTGCTATTCCTCAATTCTTATCCTGTGGTTTTATTTTAGAAGAAGGGCTTGACCTCTCTGATTTAGAACAAATTATCCATTCAATGGCAAAAACCGCAGCACAGGCAGGTATTCAAATTGTAACCGGTGATACTAAAGTTGTTCCAAAAGGTGCAGTGGATAAAATCTTCATTAATACCAGCGGTATCGGTGTCATTCCTTCAACAATTCATTGGGGAATGAACCAAATTGAAGTAGGCGATCAAATTATTGTGACGGGGACTTTGGGCGATCATGGTGCGACTATTCTCAACTTACGGGAAAACTTAGGGATTCAAACTGATTTATGCAGTGATTGTACCGTTTTAACTCCACTGATTGATTGTATTCGTTCTATTTCTGGGGTCAAAACCTTACGTGATGCCACTCGTGGTGGGGTGAATGCTGTATTACACGAGTTTGCCCAAGCCAGTCAAAAAGGAATGCAAATCTACCAAGACAAACTGCCAATTCGACAAGAGGTGCGTGGGATTTGTGAATTATTAGGTTTAGATGCCTTGAATTTTGCCAATGAAGGGAAATTAGTCATCGTGGCTTCCGCTGAACAAACACCTGAAATTTTGACCGCACTTCGTTCTCATCCTTTAGGCGCACAAGCGGCTTGTATTGGCGAAGTGATTTCTGTTCAAAAAGTACGACTTATTGGCTCTTTTGGGCAAAGTCGTTTATTAGATTTACCGACTAACGAACCACTTCCTCGCATTTGTTAATCCGCCAACATTGCCCCAATAACCGCTTGCCCTAAAGCAACTCCACCATCGCCCATTGGATATTGATGGGCACTTAATACTTCCAGTTGAGCAAGATCTTGGCGTAACCAATAACGTAATAATTGGTTATGGCAAACGCCTCCCGAGAGTACAACAGTTTGCACTTGATGTTGATTCGCTTGTTTTAAGGCTAACTCGGCAAAAGCTTTGGCTAATAAACGATGAAATAACCAAGCTTTTTGTGCTGTATCTCCTTGATGAGTTAACCAAATTTTCCATAATTGGCTTAAATCAATTTGGTTATTTTCAGTCAACAAAGAAGAAATTTCGTTAAAATCCACCGCTCTTTTTACGTTTTCAGAATGAGCACGCTGATATTGCCAAGCTAAGGCTTCTAAATGACAAGCGGCCTCCCCCTCCCAACTGATTTGAGTTTGATGTAGTCCCAAAGCACAGGACATTGCATCAAATAAACGCCCAGCAGAAGAAACTAATGGTGCATTAATCCCTTTTGCTTTAGCTTGTAATAAAGCTTGCCAAGGTTGAACTAAAATAAATTCGGATTCAGGATAACTCTGCCAGTTTGGTACAAATTGCTCAAAATGCGCCAATAAATTACGCCAAGGCTGTTTCGCGGCTAAGTTACCACCTAGCCAAGCCACTGCTGGCAAGCCACCTAAATGCTTGCAATCAACTTTTTCTACTAGCAAACATTCACCACCCCATAATTGCTCTTCACCCATACCAATGCCGTCTAATGCTAATCCAATCACTTTTTCTTCTGCTCTTTGATGCTCTGCGAGTACTGCCATTATATGTGCGTGATGATGTAATACAGCATGACAAGTCACGTTGGCTTTTTGTGCTAAGTATTGCCCTAAAGTGTGAGTAAAATAATCTGGGTGCGCATCGACTATAATTTTTTTCGGAGCAAACTGATAGAGCTGTTGGAATAACGCAATGTTGGTGCTAATTTGTTGTTGAATTTGTTCATTATCCGCATCGCCCAAATGTTGTGTTACTACGACTTTATCCCCTTTCAATAAACAAAAAGTATTTTTCAAATCTGCACCTAACGCCAGAATATTCTGATTATTTTTTATATTTAACGCTAGTTCATCCGGCACATAACCTCGTGCACGTCGTAAAATTTCTACACCATCAAAAGCCACTCGTGCTAAAGAATCATCTGCTCGTTGTAAAATATCTCGATTATGTAATAACCAATAATCCGCTAAACTCGCCAATTCTTTGAATGCTCTTTGATTATCTAATACGGGAGGCAATCCCCGCTGATTTGCTGATGTCATTACCAATGGAGTTTGAATTTGTCTCAACAATAAATGTTGTAGTGGGTTACTTGGCAACATCACACCAATTTCGTTTAAGTGTGGTGCAATTTCACCACAAACTTGAGACACTTTCTCTTTAGCTAATAACACAATAGGTGCTGCACTACTCTGTAATAAATCCTTTTCTTCTGTACTTAGATTTTTTAGCCAATCAATGCTCGGCACCATAATGGCTAATGGCTTTGTTGCTCGTTGCTTGCGTTGCCGTAGCAGTTGAATGGCTCGTGAGTTAGTAGCATCACAAGATAAATGAAAACCACCAATGCCTTTTACTGCAACAATTTTACCTTGTTGTAAGTAGCTCACAGCCAAACTAAGTGCGGTCTCTTTTTCTGCTAGAATTTGTGTGCCATCAGTTAACCAAGTGTATGGTCCGCAATGATCACAAGCGTTCGGTTGAGCGTGAAAACGGCGATCCGCAGGATTTTTATATTCCTTTTCGCAAGTTGGACAAAACGAGAAATGGCTCATTGAGGTATTCGGGCGATCATAAGGGATTTTACGAATGATGGTAAAACGAGGACCACAGTGAGTACAGTTAGTAAAAGGATAATGAAAACGGCGATTGTGAGGATTAAAAAGATCATCAAGACAAGCAGCACAAGTTGCGGCATCAGGCACAATTTGCGTATCCATTTGACTATTTTCGCTTTCTCGAATCACAAATTCAGTAGTAGAAGATAAATCGTCCCAATTTTTCCAAGTATAAATAGCTTCATTAATATGCGCTAAAGGCGGACATTGTTGATATAAATCCTGTAAAAAATCCAAAAGTGCAGTATGATTCTGAGCCGTTTCTTCCATCAATAATCGAATTAGCACCCCTTCACCATCATTATTCACATCGCCAATAAATTGGTATTTTTGTGCTAACAACCACACAAAAGGACGAAAACCAACCCCTTGAACTTTACCTTTTACACGAATTTCTACGCCATAAAACAGAATATTTTCCATCTCGCCCCCAAAATCCTAAAGTAACTTTATATTATTTTCCTAAAGTTACTTTATATTTTTCTCTATTTATCTCATTAAGAAAATATTATTTTTCCATATTTCCTAAAGTTACTTCATATTTATATATAAGCTATTGATAAATAGAAAACAATATAAAAAAGAATAAAAAATATTGTTTATATTCAATACCTTACATAATCAATATTACATACAAATAATATTTTCATAATATATAATATATTTTAAATATAACCATTTGTTTTTTAATCTAATTATTTTATTGATATGAATCAAAAAAATTTTAATTATAACTATTGGTGAATATATAAAAGGAGTATCCTTTTAAAATCAAAGGTTATTTTTGTTATTTTACTAGCAATAAATTAGGGGGAGAATATGAACCGTTTTGTCATTGCAGATCCCAGTGATTGCATCGGTTGTAACACTTGTCTTGCTGCGTGTAGTGAAGTTCATGAAGCATTTGGATTACAATCTCATCCAAGATTGACTTTAATGCGTAATGATGATGTTACCGCGCCTTTAGTCTGCCATCATTGTGATGATGCACCTTGTGCGACTGTTTGTCCAGTAAATGCTATCAAACAAGTCGATCGTACTATCCAACTCAACGAAAGCCTCTGTATTGGTTGTAAACTTTGTGCAATTGCTTGTCCATTTGGTGCAATTACACCTTGCGGCAGCAAAGCGGTTAATGCACCGAGTTATTATGAGCACTTTAGTTTTAAAGAAGCCTTTAACCGCGATCCTCGTGTTTCACCAGATAACAGCCAATTAAATGAAACGCTTGCGTGGCAACCGGGTGTCAAAGCTGTCGCAGTGAAATGTGATTTATGCTATTTCCGCAAAGAAGGGCCTGCTTGTATTCAATCTTGTCCAACCAAAACGTTATTTTTAATTGACAACAAAGGAATTGAAAACGTCAGTTATAAAAAACGTGAAACAGAACTTGAAGCTGCTCAACACCTTCATCTTCGATAATACGACATTTATCATTTTCATCTTCGTTAATGGAGTGAATTATGAGTTATTCAATTATGTTGCTCCTCCTTTCCTTAGGAACTTATACGATAGGGGCTTTTGTATCACTGAAATGGCGTGCTGACGAATTAAAATCAATTCGCATTGCTGGCTTTTCGAGTATTGCAGGTGGAATAATAGGGTTGCTATCGAGCCTTAGCATTTTGCTCAAAGGAGGCATCGAAAACTATACAATCAGTACACCTTATGTTTTCGCTAACTACGTTATCCAATTAGATGGTTTAAATGCATTTATGGTGTTTGTCATCTCATTGTTAGTGATTGTAAGCGCAATTTATTCCCTTGACTACGTAAAAGAATATATAGGAAAAGGTGCTGGTAGCATGGGATTTTTTATGAATCTCTTTATTGCTTCTATGATTGCAGTAGTTACCGCAGATAATGCATTTTGGTTCTTAGTGTTCTTTGAGCTAATGTCTTTAGCTTCTTACTTCCTTGTATTGACTGAACAAGATAAAAAAGCGATCAATGCGGGCTTACTCTACTTCTTTATTGCTCACGCTGGTTCGGTGCTTATCATGATTGCGTTCTTCCTCTGTTATCGGGAAACGGGCAGTCTTGAATTTGAATCCTTCCGTCAAACCACTTTCTCCTCCCCTACCGCATTCACAATTTTCCTCCTCGCATTTTTAGGTTTTGGTGCTAAAGCCGGTATGGTGCCATTACACGGTTGGTTACCTCAAGCTCACCCTGCTGCGCCATCACATGCCTCTGCGTTAATGTCTGGAGTAATGGTAAAAATTGGTATCTTCGGGATTATTAAAGTTGGCGTTGATTTATTACACGCAAGCAACCCTTGGTTTGGCGTTATCGTTCTTTGTGTCGGTGCAATTTCTTCTGTACTTGGCGTGCTTTACGCAATTGCCGAACACGATATAAAACGCCTACTTGCTTACCACACTGTTGAAAACGTAGGTATCATTATGATGGGTGTGGGCGTTGGTATGATTGGAATGGCAATCAACGAACCAGTACTCGCAGCAATTGGTTTTTTAGGCGGACTTTACCACTTACTCAACCACGCGATTTTCAAAGGCTTACTCTTCTTAGGTGCTGGCTCAATTATGTATCGCCTACATACTAAAGATATGGACTTAATGGGTGGGCTCGGAAAATTAATGCCTTATACCGCACTTTGTTTCTTGATCGGTACAATGGCAATTTCGGCACTGCCACCATTCAACGGATTTGTGAGTGAATGGTTTACTTATCAAGCGCTATTTAACCTAAGCCAAAGCGACTACTTCATTCTCCGCTGCCTAGCCCCTGTCGCAATTATTATGCTAGCATTAACTGGCGCATTAGCTGCACTTTGTTTTGTAAAAGTCTATGGTATTAGCTTTTCTGGCGCACCTCGTAGCGAAAAAGCAGCAGAAGCACGAGAAGTACCAAAAACAATGTGGGTAGCAATGGCAATCTTAGCTACACTTTGTATCTTGTTAGGTATCGGTGCCTCAGTTGTAGCACCAATAATTCTTAATATTTCGACCGCACTTGCACAAACAGACAGCTTCACTATCGCAGAAAAAGGCTTTGTGATGACAAGTGAAAATGCCTCAACCGTCTTATCAACACCAATGATTGCGATTATGTTGATCGCAAGTATCGCACTTCCATTTGTCTATTATGCTTACACGAAACCAAGCCGCCTACCTGATCAAAACAAAGGTACCCCTTGGGCTTGTGGCTATGAATATGAAAGCGATATGAGCCTTTCATCAGGCAACTTTACTCGACCACTACGCTTTATCTTTAAACCACTTTATACCCTACGCGAACGCTTATCACTTGGTGGGATTAGTCAAAAAGTGATTGATCAAAGTATTACTATTTCGACAAAAGTCGAACCTGTCTGGGAAGAAAAAGTGACTATGCCATTAGGCTATCAAATTCCACGTTTAGCGGAAAAAGTCCGTTGGTTGCAACGTGGAGACTTCCGCATGTATTGCTTATATTTTGTTGTTGCATTAGCTCTGCTGCTACTTAGCTTAACAATAATGAAATAGGGGGAAATGATGACGATTCCAAATGAAATAATGACATCAATGACGATGTGGATCTTCGGCATTTTTCAAGCTGTATTGTTATTGTTGTTAGCACCATTTTATTCAGGTTTATCACGAATGATCCGAGCAAGAATCCAGTCTCGTCGTGGACCGGGTTTATTGCAAGACTATCGTGATATTGTGAAATTAATGAAACGACAAAATATCGCACCAGAAGCTGCCGGAATGGTATCTCAAGTGATGCCTTATGTGCTTGTAGGTAGCGTATTAGTGATTGCAATGGGATTACCGTTATTCACTCGCTATTCACCCATTGGTGGCTTAGGCGATTTAATCACGGTTATTTATCTCTTTGCGTTATTCCGTTTCTTCTTCTCTATTGCCGGTCTTGATTCTAACAGCTCTTTTGCAGGGATCGGGGCAAGCCGAGAAGTAACATTAGGTGTCTTGGTTGAACCAACATTAATGTTAAGTTTGTTAGTGATCGCCTTAGGCGTTGGCTCTACTCACTTTGGCGTGATGAGCAATACTATTGCATCACATCAACTTGCGACACCATTTTCAGCCTTAATCGCAGCAATTGCGTTGGCTTTTTCAGTCTTTATTGAAATGGGAAAAATCCCATTTGACTTAGCCGAAGCAGAACAAGAACTACAAGAAGGTCCATTAACAGAATATTCAGGTCCCTCTTTTGCCATCATTAAAGTCGGTTTAAGTTTAAAACAAATGGTTGTTGCTGCGATCTTTGCAAGCGTTGTTCTACCTTATGGTGCAGCCGCAGAATTCACTTCAAGTGCGATTTTATTCGGTATGTTATTTTTCTTCTTAAAATTGACCGCACTTTATGTGATTGCTTGCGTGTTTGAAAACAGCCTTGCTCGCTTACGCTTTATGTTAACAGGCAAAATTACTGTTATCGGATTTGGCGTGTCGGTTTTAGCCTTCGTCTTTTATTTGGTAGGCTTATAGGGGGAACATATGGAAAGTTTAACACTGATAACCATTATCTTACCGTTCCTTGGTGCATTTGTGACTGGCTTGCCGGTTGTTCGCGATAAGTTTGCAAAATTTGCCACACTCGTTGCCTTAATCAGCTCAGTCGGTGTCTTGCTCATTGCATTAAGTTGGCACGCTAATGGTCGCATTCCAGTGACTTACGACATCATTAGTTTTGGGCATATAGTCATCTGGGGAATCACCCTTGATGAAGTCAGCACATTGATTGGCTTTGCTGTTGTCGTGCTTGGTTTCTTAATTTGCCTCTATTCTTGCGGTTATCTCACTGAACAAAATAAAGAACACCCACACGCAGGGAAACCACGTTTTTATGCCTTCTTACTGATTTTCATCGGTGCAATGGCAGGACTTGTTTTTTCTTCTACCTTAATTGGACAACTCTTTTTCTTCGAGATTACAGGGGCTTGTTCTTGGGGATTAATCAGTTACTACCAAACACCAAAAGCCAAAGCCGCAGCAATGAAAGCGTTAATTCTCACCCATATTGGTGCGTTAGGGCTTTATTTTGCAGCCGCTTATTTATTTAGCCAAAGCGGTACATTCTCAATCGCAACACTCGCCACTTTATCTCCAGATGCAAAAATCTGTGTGTTACTCGGCATTATGCTTGCTGCTTGGGGTAAATCAGCGCAAATGCCGTTACAAATTTGGTTACCAAACGCAATGGAAGCGCCAACCCCTGTCAGTGCGTATTTACACGCTGCATCAATGGTCAAAGTTGGGGTGTATATTTTTGCAAGGGCGGTTTATTCTGCGGGTGAAATTCCAGAAATTATCGGTGTCATTGGCTTAATTATGGCGATGATAACGCTAATTTACGGCTTCTTTATGTATTTGCCACAACACGACTTAAAACGTTTATTGGCTTATTCCACCATCACACAATTAGCTTACATTTTTATCGGCTTATCTCTCGCGGTATTTAATTCAAAACTCGCCTTCATTGCAGCAATTGTTTATATCTTCAACCACGCTTTCGCCAAAAGCTTATTCTTCCTTGTGGCTGGTGCGTTGAGTTATAGCACAGGAACTCGCCTAATGCCTCGTTTACAAGGAATTATGCGCACAATGCCACTCATCGGCACAGGCTTTGGTGTCGCAACGCTTGCTATTGCAGGTGTGCCACCATTTAACGGATTCTTCAGTAAATTCCCGTTATTTGCCGCAGGTTTTGAAGTCAGCCAAGAATATGCGTGGGTAATGCCGTTGATTATTTTAGCACTCATTGAATCAATCGCGACCTTTGTGTGGTTGTTATACAAATTCGGACAATGTGTAATTGGCGAACCGTCACAAGACGTTTTAGATGCACAAACCTTACCAAAATCAATGGCGATAGTCTTAATCGTATTGATGGTGATGTCAGTGTTATCAAGTGCAATTGCCGCTTGGTGGTTAAGTTAAGGGGGGAATAATGATGAATTTAGCTCTGATCAATAGTTTAGCCGGCTTGCTGATTTTTACCTCGGTCATCGTGATTTATACCAAAACGGTAAAAAGTGCGGCGATTAGCTATGCAGTTCAATCTCTCGTGCTTGTTGCACTTTTCTACTTCCTCGCAAAAGCAATGAATGCTCACGAATTATATATGTGGTCGATTTCAGCGTTCTTCACCAAAGTGGTTTTAGTGCCAGCATTGATTTTCTATATGGCACGCAAACTGCCTGAAAATGATTTTGCAGACGGCGTAAATAAAGCGTGGCTGATTCCGATTTTCCCAGTGATTATGATCGTCAGTTACTTAATTGTTGAGCCAATTAACTTAGCCATTATTGAAAATGTGAAACCTGCATTTGCTGTTTCATTCTCCCATTTCTTCTTAGGCTTGCTTTGTATCGTGTCACAACGCCATTTACTCAAACAGGTATTCGGCTACTGCTTAATGGAGAACGGCGCACATCTCAGCTTAGCCTTGCTAGGACATAAAGCACCTGAATTAGTTGAAATTGGTATCTCAACCGATGCGATTTTTGCCATTGTGATTATGGTAGTCTTAGTTAATAAAATTTATAAAAAGATCAATAGCTTGGATGCTAACGATCTCTCAGAGTTGAAGGGGTAAGATTATGTGGATTAACATCTTATTACTTGCACCATTACTAATTGCCCTAGCTTGCTTTGTAGCTGCGCGGATTAATAGTCAAAATCTCAGTACGAGTTTACACATAACTGGCTTAATTCTGACCGCACTTTTTTCACTCAAACTGGGCGCTGATGTCCTTTCTCAGGGCGCTCTCAGCACAGAAGGACACTGGTTTTATGTTGATAGCTTGTCAGCTATTTTTGTGGGAATCATTGGTATTGTCGGTTTATTAGCAGGTCTTTATTCCATTGGTTATATGAAAAAAGAGTTGGAATTAGGTGAGTTTAACGAACAACAATACGGTAATTATTACGGTTTCTTCCATCTTTTCTTCTTCACAATGCTACTTTCTGTAATGACAAACAACATCGTTGTGATGTGGGTGGGCATTGAAGCGACAACCTTAAGTTCCGCTTTCTTAGTGGGTGCTTATGGTAAACGTACCTCTCTAGAAGCCGCTTGGAAATACATCATTATTTGTTCTGTTGGGGTAGCATTCGGCTTATACGGTACCTTGCTTGTTTTCGCCGATGCAAGCAACATTCTAGCAGATCCTGAACAAGCAATTTTCTGGACAAAAATTAATGAAAATGCGACCGCACTTGATCCACATTTAATTCATCTTGCTTTTATATTTATTCTTATCGGGTTTGGTACAAAATGCGGGTTATTCCCAATGCACACTTGGTTACCCGATGCGCACAGTGAGGCCCCAAGCCCTGTTAGTGCGATTCTTTCAGGAATATTACTAAATTGTGCAATGTTAGTCGTGTTACGTTACTACATTCTCACCAATAAAGCAGTCGGTCCTGAATTTGCACAAAATCTATTGCTCATCTTCGGTATTATTTCTGTAGCTATAGCGGCCTTATTTATCATTGCACAACGTGATATCAAACGCTTACTCGCTTACTCAAGTATTGAAAATATGGGTTTAATTGCAGTAGGTTTTGGTATTGGTGGTCCACTCGGTGTCTTTGCTGGACTACTACATACCATAAACCACAGTTTAGCGAAAACCTTATTATTCTGTGCATCAGGAAACATTTTAGTGAAATATCACAGTCGTGATATGCAAGATATCAAAGGCTTGTGGAAAACAATGCCAATTACTGCTGTATTATTTGCCGGCGGTGCGCTTGCATTGAGTGGCGTACCACCATTTAACTTATTTATCAGTGAATTGGCTCTAGTGACAGCAGGAATTACAACTGGTCATATAGGCTTAATGATCTTCTGCTTAATCTTGCTCACTATCGTATTAGCAGCGCTTGCAAAAATGGTATTAAATACTGTACTTGGTGAGAAACCAGAGCATATTGAAACTGGTGAATTTTCTATTATTACAATCGTTCCAATGGCTGCCTTGCTTGGCTTAATGTTAATGTTTGGCTTGTATCTTTGTGAGCCGATACTGCAATTACTTACTTCCGCAGTAAATATTGTTCTAGGACAAAACAATGCCACATTAACTGATGCATTATTACCTTGGTTACCATTAAATCAATAGATCGGCATTAGGAGGAAACAATGGAGTTAAATCAAAATGCGGTTGTCGGTCAACAAATCGGAAAAAACTATGTTGCCGCACTTGCACAAAAATTTCCAAATACGATTTTAGAGGAAGAATGGTCAACAGATGATCAAGTCACTTTAACGATTAAAACCAATATGTTACCTGAAGTCGTAGAATGGCTTTATTACGAAAATAATGGTTGGCTTTCTGTGCTGTTCGGTAACGATGAAAGAGCACTTAATGGTCACTATGCGGTCTATTATGTTTTATCAATGGAAGGCGATATTAAAAGTTGGGTAGTGATTAAAGCATTAGTCGATGCCAACACGCTTGAATATCCATCTGTCACACCAAGAGTGCCAGCTGCAGTTTGGGGAGAACGTGAAGTTCGCGATATGTATGGGCTTATTCCTGTGGGATTACCTGACGAACGCCGCTTAGTATTACCAGATGACTGGCCTGATGGTCTCTACCCTTTACGCAAAGACTCGATGGACTACCGTTTACGTCCTGAACCGACTACTGAAACAGAAACATACGAATTTATCAATGAAAAGGGCGAAGGTCGCATTGTTCCAGTTGGTCCATTACACATTACGTCTGACGAACCGGGACATTTTCGTTTATTCGTGGACGGGGAAGATATTGTCGATGCTGATTACCGATTGTTCTACGTGCATCGTGGAATGGAAAAACTCGCGGAAACACGAATGGATTATGATCAAGTCACCTTCCTTGCTGACCGCGTTTGTGGAATTTGTGGTTTTACACATAGTGTTGCTTATGCTAATTCCGTTGAAAATGCACTGGGTCTTATAGTACCAGAACGTGCTCAATGGATTCGTGCGTTATTGTTAGAAGTCGAACGTTTACACAGCCATATGTTAAATATTGGATTATCAAGCCACTTCGTTGGTTTTGATACTGGCTTTATGCAATTCTTCCGTGTACGTGAAAAATCAATGACCTTAGCTGAAATTCTCACTGGAGCACGTAAAACTTACGGTATTAACTTAATCGGAGGTATTCGTCGCGACATTCTCAAAGAGCAACGCAATACCTGTATTCAATTAATTCGCGAAATGCGTCAAGGTTTTACGGAACTGATTGATATTCTCTTAAACACTCCAAATATGAAACAGCGCACTGTAAATATTGGTCGTTTAGAAAGCCAAATTGCACGTGATTACAGCCCTGTTGGCCCGTTAGTGCGTGGTAGTGGTTTTAAACGTGATGTACGTAAATATCACCCATTCTCAAGCTATGACAAAATACCATTTGATACCTATCACGCTGACAGCTGTGATGTATTTGGTCGTTTAAGTGTGCGTATTAAAGAAACCTTTGAATGTATGAATATGGTGGAATATATGGTAGATAACTTACCAGAAGGTCCATTACTTTCTGAAGGTTTCACTTATAAACCACATAAATTTGCATTAGGGATTACTGAAGCGCCTCGTGGTGAAGATATTCACTGGTCAATGTTAGGCGATAACCAAAAGCTCTACCGCTGGCGTTGTCGTGCTGCAACTTATGCAAACTGGCCTGTACTTCGCTATATGTTGCGTGGCAATACAGTTTCTGATGCACCATTGATTATTGGTAGTGTCGATCCTTGCTATTCTTGTACTGACCGTGTGACCGTTGTCGATGTTCGAAAACGTAAAGCACAAGTCATTGATTACAAAGAAATGGAACGCTATGGCATCGAACGTAAAAATTCGCCATTAAAATAGGGGGATACAATGTTTAAACTTTTGAAAACAGTCTTTAAGACTGGCGATGCCACAGTTAAATATCCGTTTAAACCCTTAGACGTTCACCCTGATGTGCGTGGCAGACCTGAATTTAATTCCGATCAATGCATAGTCTGCTCTGCCTGTACGATGGCTTGCCCTGCTAATGCATTAACAATGCGAACTGATGCCGTAACTGGAGATCGCACTTGGTCACTTTTTTTAGCTCGCTGTATTTTCTGTGGTCGCTGTGAAGAAGTTTGCCCAACCAAAGCCATTCGCTTAACTAATGATTTTGAGTTAGCCGTTGCGAATAAAGACGATTTATTACAAGAAACTACATTTACAACCGTAAGTTGTGCCAACTGCCACCAGCCGTTCACAAGCCACAAAGAGCTTAACTATACGATTGCATTGTTAAAACAATCTGGTTTAAACGATGAGCAAATTCAACGCCAACAAGCCATTTTATCTTGCTGTCCTGAATGTCGCCGTCAATTATCACTAGATAAAACCAGCCATATGGGCAAAGTAATGGGGGCTAAATTTGCCCATTATCAACAGGAGGAAAACAAATGACCTCATTCCAAAATTTCCAAGTGCAACCTTTAACTGTTGATGAACAAATTGCCAAGCTCAAAGGTAAATTACTTAAAGATATCCAACGTTCGGCTTATGTTTATCGTGTTGACTGTGGTGGATGTAACGGTTGTGAAATTGAGATTTTCAGTACCATTACACCAGTGTTTGATGCAGAACGTTTCGGGATAAAAGTCGTCGCTTCACCACGCCACGCAGATATTCTTCTGTTTACCGGAGCGGTCACTCGTGCAATGTTAGCACCTGCATTAAGAGCTTATGAAGCTGCACCCGATCCAAAAATCTGTGTCTCTTATGGCGCTTGTGGTTGTAGTGGTGGGATCTTCCACGACTTATATTGTGTATGGGGCGGTAGCGACAAAATTGTACCAATTGATGTGTATATCCCAGGCTGTCCACCAACACCCGCAGCCACCATTTATGGTTTTGCAATGGCACTCGGATTGCTTGATCAAAAACTCAAAGGCAAACAAGAAATTGCTAATCCAAATGTTGAAGCGCAAGTGCGTTTCCCAACTGTGCCAGCGGATCTACGTATTGAATTAGAACGTGAAGCCAGACGTTTAGCCGGTTATCGCCAAGGTGGCGATATTGCAAATCGCTATTTACAAATGATGTCCGCAAAAGAAGACATTCCATTTGGCGTACGCCTTGGCGAATATTTAGAACGTGAAGGCGATCCTAGATTAAGTGAAATTATGCATCGCTTACATAGAATTAGTTTTCCATTTTCAGGTTAATTGAGGTGCATTATGGATCGTTACAGTCAATATTCACAACCCGTTGTTTTGTTCTATGCCTTAAATCAAAAGTTTGTTGATAGCGATGAAGATGTGCCAGAACAAAGTCAACAAGTGATGTACTACTCGCTTGCGATCGGACATCACGTCGGTGTGATTGATTGTTTCAAGCCTATTCTCCAATGTACATATGAACAATACAAACAATGGCTTGATAAATTGCCAGAAAGTGAGTCAAAACGAAAATTAGCCGGATTAATCAAATTTGGTGAAATTATGATTGATGTCACACACATCAACGGTTTGGCGTTAATTCTCAGTAAAAATCGACCGCACTTTTCTGATCAAGAATGTGAATGGACTGACATTTTAATGGCAAATTTTGCAGCGATTCAAAAAGAACCTGCAATGTATTTAATGGTCAAAAGAAAAGGATAGAATAAAAAATGAACATCGTGCTTTGCGTAGGAAACAGTATGATGGGCGATGATGCAGCAGGCATTATGCTCTATGAAATGCTGAATAAAAATCCGCTCCCAAATTGGCAGGCACTCAATGGCGGATCAACACCAGAAAATCAAGTGCATACCATTCGCCAACTCAAACCTGAGTGTTTGGTGATTGTTGATGCTACTGAAATGGATTTGCCAGTCGGTGAAATTCGTTTCGTTGATAAAGCGCTGATTGCTGATATGTTCATCATGAGTACACATAATTTACCGCTCAATTTTTTAATTGAGCAACTAGAAGAAGATATTCCCAATGTTCACTTTATTGGTATTCAACCCGATATCGTGTCATTTATGTTCCCAATGACGGAGTCTGTTAAACAAGGTGTTGAAAAAATCTATGATGCTTTAAAACATTGGGAAAATGGACCGCACTTTGCATCACTTTAAATGAGCAAGCGAATTACTGATTTTTACAAAATGTCGTCGTAAAAAATGTGGGGGTGTGAGCTTCAGCTCACATAAATAAAACATCAACAAAGGACAATGATTATGAAAAAAGTCATCACTGTATGTCCATATTGCGCCTCAGGCTGCAAAATCAATTTGTTGGTTGAAAACAACAAGATTGTAGGAGCCGAAGGGGCACATGGTGTCACCAATGAAGGTGAACTTTGTTTAAAAGGATACTACGGTTGGGATTTTGTCCACGATACTAAAATCCTAACACCACGCTTAACTCAACCAATGATTCGCTATAAACGAGGCGAGGCATTTACTCCTGTAAGTTGGGAAACTGCCATTCGATATTGTGCGGATCGTTTAACTGAAATTCGTAATAAATACGGCAATGAATCCATTATGGTAACTGGTTCTTCTCGTGGCCCAGGCAACGAAGTGAACTATGTCATGCAAAAATTTGCACGAGCTGTACTCAAAAATAACAACGTTGACTGTTGCGCACGTGTCTGACACGGCCCTTCTGTAGCAGGTCTGCTCAAATCGGTCGGAAATGGCGCAATGTCAAACTCCATCGTTGAAATTGAAGATACAAAATGCTTATTTATCTTTGGCTATAATGCATCGACTTCACACCCTATCGTGGCTCGTCGTATTAATAGAGCAAAAGAAAAAGGTGCAAAAATCATTGTTTGTGACCCACGTAAAATTGAAACTGCAAGGGTTGCCGATATTTACGCGCCACTGAAAAATGGTAGTAACGTTGCATTCTTAAATGCAATGATGAACGTAATTATTGAAGAAAATTTAGTGGATCAAACATTCATTGATGAGCACACTGAAAACTTTGAGCAAATGTACGAAGTTGTCAAAGATTACACACCTGAATCAACCCAACATATTACAGGTATTGAACCTGCAATGTTGCGTGAAATTGCCCGCACTTATGCAACTGCAGAAACAGCGACTATCCTTTGGGGTATGGGCGTTTGCCAATTCCGTCAAGGTGTTGAAGCTGTTCGCTCTCTTGCAAGTATCGCAATGCTCACTGGTAACTTAGGTAAACCAAATGTAGGTGTAAACCCTGTACGTGGTCAAAATAATGTACAAGGTGCTTGTGATATGGGAGCACTTTACAACACCTTACCAGGTTATCAACGTTTAGATGATCCCGCTACAATGGAAAAATTTGCCAAAGCATGGGGAGTTGACTCATTAAATACAAAACCCGGTGTACCGTTGAGTGAAGTTCCTCACGCAGTAAAAGAAGGTCATCTCAAAGCATTCTATATTATGGGTGAAGATACCTTACAAACTGAACCTGATGTAAATGCAATGAAGAAAACCTTTGAGGATCTAGAGTTCATTATCGTACAAGATATTTTTATGACTCAAACTGCCGCTGCCGCAGATGTGATTCTTCCAGCGACCTCTTGTGCTGAGCACGAAGGAGTTTACTCTGCTGCAGACCGAGGATTCCAACGTTTCTATAAAGCCGTTGAACCTGTAGGTGATGTGAAAGATGACTGGCAGATTATCAGTGAAATCGCAACGGCAATGGGCTACCCAATGCACTACAACAATACCAAAGAAATTTGGGACGAGTTACGTTCACTTTGCCCAATTTACAAAGGCGCAACTTACGAAAAAATGGAAGGCTTGGGTTATATCCAATGGCCTTGCTATGACGAAGGTCCTGAAGATCAAGGTACACAATATTTATATAAAGGTCAGATATTTGACCGCGCAGGTGGCAAAGCTGAATTCTTTGCTTGCGACTGGCTACCACCAATGGAAGATGTATCAGAAGAATATCCATTGGTTCTGTCAACTGTGCGTGAAGTAGGTCACTACTCTTGCCGTTCAATGACGGGTAACTGTAAATCACTTGCTGCTTTAGCAGATGAGCCAGGATTTGTGCAAATGAACAACCTTGATGCAAAAGAATTGGACATTAAGCACGGTGATTTAGTGTGGATTCTCAACTCTCGCGGTAAAGTAATTTCTCGAGCCGATGTCAGTACAAGAACGAACAAAGGCGCTTGCTATATGACTTATCAATGGTGGATCGGAAAATGTAATGCCTTAACCGCAGAACATTTAAACCCAGGTTCACGTACACCGGAATATAAATATAGTGCTGTTCGCATTGAGAAAATTGAGGATCAAGCGTGGGCTGAACGTTATGTGGTTGAAGAGTACACTAAACTCAAAAATCACTTAAAATCAGAAGCGCTCGTTGCTTAAGTTTTCTGAACAATAATTAAATGAATGAGTACCGCATTTGAATGATATAAATCAAACTCAAGTGCGGTACTTTTTACAGCTATTTTGTTTTCTGTTACAGTGAGTTGTATCTTATCTCAACCAAATTAGGCAATATTATGTGTTTAGGCGTTCCAGGGAAAATTGTCAAAATTAATGAAAATCGCAGTATGGCAATGGTCGATGTATGCGGTGTACAACGTGAAGTCAATATTTCATTGATTACTCAAAGTGATGCTAATCTGCTAATGAATAAATGGGTTCTAGTCCATGTAGGATTTGCAATGAGTATTCTTGATGAGGAAGAAGCACAAAAAACGCTCGATGCGCTACTTGCCATGAGTGAGTTAGAACACGAAGTCAGTGACTTTCTTGGTCTCAATAATAAATAAAAAAGATATTACAAAAAGTTAGCGCAACGCTGTGATTTTCATTCCTTGATGTTTCAATAAACTTTCCAATAAATTTTCTTCATCAGGTAATTGTTGAGTACATTCGCCACGTAATTCAATTAAGCGCATACGCAAATGATCTAGTTCATGAATACGCTTTGTAATATCTTTAATATGATGATTGAGTAATTTGATAACTTCTTGACGTTGATAGGGTGAATTTTGATCTAAGTTGAGTAATTGTTTGATTTCATCTAAAGAAATATCTAACGAGCGGCAATATCGAATAAAACTTAAACGTTCGAGATGTTCAGTTCCATAACAACGAAAATTATTCGTTGTCCTTTCAACTGGTGGAAGTAAACCTTGTTGTTCATAAAAACGCACAGTTTCTACCGTACAGCCTACCGCTTTTGCCAACTGACCTATTTTCATACTGATTTACCTCATATTTTAGGTAATAACACTTGATCCTGAAGTAACTTCATACTTTAGTATTACGGCTCAACTAAGCTCATCAAATACAAGGAGATTATAATGAAAAAATTACTTTTAACAACCGCACTTTTTGCTATTGCAGCACCAACGATGGCACATAACATCTGGTTAGAAAATGCAAATCAACCAGGTGAATATGTAGTGAAATTTGGTCACGAAGCAACTGAAACTTATCCAGAGCACAAATTAACTAAAACCGTTGCAGTTTTGGAAGATGCACAACAAGAGCCATTAAAAGCAACTTTCAAAGGTGGTGAAGCTTATTTAATGCCTGCTACAAATACTTCACTTGTTTTACTTAGCTTTGATAATGGTATTTGGTGTAAAAAACAAAATGGTAAATGGGTAGAACAAACTAAACGTCAAACTCCAGATGCGACAAGCTGTGTTGCTGCAAGAAAAGGAGGTAAAGCTGTCCTAAAACAAGATGCAAACTTATTTAAAGCTCAGGGTCAAACGTATGAATTAGTACCTCAAGCTAAACCTGAAGTTGGTAAACCATTAGAAATTTTAGCTTTAGTGAACGGTAAACCTGCTGCAGGCATTCCAGTAGGTTTAGGTGAAGATTTACCATCAGTAAAAACCAATGACAAGGGTATCGCACACTATACTCCAACTGCAGGAATGAACAAAGTTTGGGCTGAGTTTGGGGAAAGCGCAAAAGGCAGCCTAGATTATGACGAGGTCAGCGTTGAATATATGCTAACTTTCGAGGCAAAATAATATGAGAGCGTACTTGCTGTTGCTATTATTTTTCCCCCACACTTTATTCGCGCACGCGTTGTATGTTGTCGCACAACAGCAAGGCTCTCAAATACGCGGGGAGACTTATTACTCTGATATGACCCCCGCCGCTGAACATTACATTGGGATATTTAATCCTAATGATTTGGAAAACCCAATCCTAGAAGGAATGAGTGATAAACAAGGACGTATTTCTCTCTTAGTCCCTGATGAGAAGCAATATGTTTTAGTGGTAGAAGGTGTAGAAGGACATAAAGCGACTTTAAATGTGCCACATATTCCTAGTAATAATGCACAAACCATGCAATCGAATGATGAATTTGTTCAATTAAGAAAAGATATTGCTCAATTAGAACAAAAGATCTATTGGCGTGATATCCTTGGCGGTATTGGATATATTTTGGGCTTGGTTGGCATTACCTTATGGTTTCGTCAACGTAAACAATAGGAAAACGTATGCATCTCTCTGAAGGGATCCTTCATTTACCAACATTACTTGTCACAAATGTAGTAGCATTAGGTGCAGTTTGGATAGGATTACGTCGTTTACAAGACGATAAGTTACCTCTGAGTGCACTATTTGCAGCAGCTTTTTTTGTGGCAAGTACTATTCATATTCCTATTGGTGTAGGAAGTGTCCATCTGATTTTAAATGGAATGGCCGGGTTATTTTTAGGTTGGACTGTATTCCCTGCCTTTCTGATTGCATTATTGCTACAAGTGCTTTTTTTCTCATTCGGTGGCTTTGCTGTACTTGGGGCAAATTTATGCAGTATGTCTGGTGCAGCATTACTTGCACATTACATATTGCGCCATTTCATTTCCCCAACCGCATCAAAATATAAACTGATTTTTGCTGGAATTTCATCGGCTTTAATCGGAATTATTGGTGCATTATTGATTACGGCAACCATTCTTTACGCAGACGGTGGCAAACAATATCTCGAAGTCATTTACTTATTATTTATCAGTCATTTACCAGTAATGGTCGTTGATGCACTGATCAGTTGTGGCGTTATTTTATTGCTACAAAAAATGCAACCCGAAATGCTCAACTTAGTTCCTAATAAAAAATAATGCTCACCATACAGCAACGATTTTACTTAACACTATTGCTAGCATTCGCATTTAGTGGGATTCACAACTTAACAATCGCATTGACACTTTTTGTGCCATTTCTTGTCGTCTTTCTATATCAGAAATATCAAGCCAATGAATTACGTTTAGCAACCAAATTTCTTTTATTTATTAATATATTTAGTGTACTACTTTGGTTAACAATGCGATTTAAATGGCAAAATGGTTGGCAATATTCAGCAGAAGGTGAGTATTTAGCATTATTAATCATCGCTAAAATGAATTTAATTACGTTGATGGTTCGAATCTCACTACAAAATTTCTCTGAACTACAACTTATCCAAGTTTTACAACATCGTTGGATTCCAGCAAAATTTACTCACTTAGCGATTCTTACGTTACGTTATATTAAAATTTTCGCAGAAACTCACCGCTCTTTAGAAAAAGCAATGCAAGCTCGTGGCTTTCAGGCAGGTTGCAATAAACGCACAATTTATGTGATCTCACAACGTATCACCTTATTATTAATTCACGCCTTACATAAAGCAAAAAATGTAGATAAAGCACTGCGTGCACGTGGTTTTTCATATGAACAATTTAACCGAAAATACAATGATTAGAACGGAAAATTTAACTATTACTCGCCAAGGAAAAACCTTACTGAGCGACATCAACTTAACGCTTAATTCACAACAACGTTTATGTTTATGTGGTTCGATTGGCTGTGGCAAAACGACGTTACTTCACAGCTTAATGGGATTTGTACCTTTTGAAGGGAAAATTTATTTGCTCGGTGATGAATGTAAAAGTGAAAAACAATTTGCTCAAAAACGTGGAAAAATTGGCTTACTTTTTCAAAATCCAGATGATCAACTTTTCGGTCCAACCGTTTTAGACGATGTAGCATTTGGGCCATTAAATCAAGGCATTAGCAAGAAAGAAGCCTACGCTATTGCACAACAACAACTGGAACAATTAGGTATTACACGTTTAGCAGAACGTTCTGTAAACCTGCTATCTGGAGGTGAGAAAAATTTCACCGCACTTGCCGGCGTATTAGCAATGAAACCACAAGTACTATTGTTAGATGAACCAACAAACGGCTTAGATCCTAAAAATGTGGATCGTTTGATCGACGTGTTATTAAAATTGGATTTACCAATGATTATAGCATCTCACGATATGCAATTTATACAACGTATTGCAACAGATGTATTCAATATGTCTGCTATTTCACAGCAATCTCTTTGATACGTAACTCATTTCCTTGTTGTACTTGTAAATGTGTACTTCCACAAGTTGGGCAAGCTGCTTGCCCAATCTCTACTTCGACCATTTTCTGACATTGCCAACACCATGCACTTGCAGGCACATCAATAAAGTGTAAACGGCAATTTTCAGCCATTGTCCCACGACACATAATTTCAAAACAAAATGCTAATGAGGATTTTTCAACGCAAGATAATACACCTAATTCTAGCCATAAATCCGTTACTTGTTTTACCTTATTTTTAGTACATTCTTTTTCAAGAATTTGCATCATATTTTGGCAAAGTGACATCTCGTGCATAATAATTCCTTTTTATTTGAAATAACAAAATGGTCAGCACTATTATCGCGCTAATCGAGAGATGATAAAAGATATTCTAATCTGTCATCATACTAAGTCGATATTTTAATATAAAACAGAAATTAACCGCACTTATACAAGTAAAAATAGTCCCAATTTCTTTCACTTCATTGGATTTTATGGTATTTTTAGCAAGCGATTTTTTCGTCAAGTTTCAAGGCTTGTTGATTGTTAAGTGCGGTTTCTTTTTTCAAAGTTACCTACCGAAAATAGATAGTCAACAAGCCGTCGTATTTTAACTCTTACTACACTTAAAAAGGGAAATAGCAAATGGAAGCTCAACAAGGTAGCCCAATGTCAATGTTGTTTATTTTCGTCTTATTTGGATTGATCTTTTATTTTATGATTTATCGTCCACAAGCAAAACGTAATAAAGAACACAAAAAATTAATGTCTGAATTAGCAAAAGGCACTGAAGTATTGACTGCTGGTGGTTTAATTGGTCGCATCACAAAAGTGACAGACGATAGCATCGTTATCGCATTGAATGATTCAACAGAAGTTACTATTAACCGTAACTATGTTGTTGCGATTTTACCAAAAGGCTCATTAAAATCTTAATTTTTAAGGTCTATGACAATTCCATTACTTATGGATGATGGATTATATCAACAAATGAAACATACCAAATAGTATATTTAGTTGTCTTCGGACCTCTCAAATTTTGCGTTGTTCAACTGTTTAGAAGAGCAACGCAACTATTTTTTGGATTGTCAACAAACCATATACCTAAAGGGAAAACTATGCTAAACCGTTACCCTCTTTGGAAGAATATTTTGGTGATTCTCACCATCATCGTTGGTGTTTTATATTCACTTCCAAATCTCTACGGTGAAGATCCAGCCGTTCAAATCTCAGGAACCCGTGGCCAAGAAGCCAATGCGGAAGTTTTTAGCAATGTGCAAACCTTGTTGAAACAAAATCAATTAGAAACTAAGTCTATTATTTTAGAAAACGGTTCAATCTTAGCCCGTTTTAATAACACAGACGATCAGCTCCTTGCAAAGGATAAACTATCAGAAAATTTAGGAAATGGTTATTCTGTTGCACTTAACCTTGCTCCAGCGACACCCAAATGGCTGACATCAATTGGTGCTTATCCAATGAAATGGGGCTTAGACTTACGTGGTGGTGTCCGTTTCCTAATGGAAATAGATATGAACTCTGCCTTAAACAAACGTCAAGAGCAGTTACAAGACACACTACGCACTCAATTACGTAAAGAAAAATATCAATATACTTCCATTAAAGCTGCTGAAGGTTTCAGTACACAAATCACGTTACTTAAACCAGAACAACTTGATGATGCACAACGTTTCTTACGCAAACAACATCACGATTTGAATATCACAACTTTATCTAATAATACGCTTTTACTTACTTTATCAGACAATGCATTAAATGAAGCTCGTGAAAGTGCAATTGAGCAAAACTTAACAATTTTGCGTAAACGTGTATCTGAATTAGGTGTTTCTGAAGCTGTTATTCAACGTCAAGGTGCAGAGCGTATTGTTGTTGAATTACCCGGTGTGCAAGACACTGCACGTGCAAAAGAAATCCTTGGTGCAACAGCAACTTTAGAGTTTCGCCTAGTGAATGAGAATGTAAACTTGGATTCCGCTTCTCGCGGATTTATCCCCGCAGATTCAGAAGTGAAACTTGATCGCAGCGGTCGCCCAATTGTGCTTTACAAACGAGCAGTATTAGGTGGTGAACATATTACCAATGCAAGTTCAGGTCTTGACCAACAAACCTCACGTCCACAAGTCAGTGTTACCTTGGACAGTGAAGGCGGCGAGATTATGTCACAAACCACCCGTTTAAATCTGAAAAAACCAATGGCAACTTTATATGTAGAATATAAAGACAGCGGTAAAAAAGACGAAAATGGGAAATCAATCTTAGAAAAACACGAAGAAGTCATCAACGTCGCAACAATTCAAGGTCGTTTTGGTAGTCAATTCCAAATCACGGGTATTGATAGCCCTGCTGAAGCACTAAACCTTGCAGTATTATTACGCTCTGGAGCATTGATTGCTCCAATCCAAATTGTAGAAGAACGTACGATCGGTCCTTCTCTTGGTGCGGAAAATGTGCGACAAGGTCTTGAAGCAAGTTTTTGGGGATTAGTTGCAGTAGTCATTTTCGTGGCATTCTACTATCGCAAATTCGGTATGATTGCAAATGTGGCACTAATCGCAAATATTATCTTAGTTGTTGGCTTAATGTCACTTTTACCAGGTGCAACACTTTCAATGCCAGGTATTGCCGGTATCGTACTTTCAGTCGGGATGTCCATTGACGCTAACGTACTGATATTTGAGCGGATAAAAGAAGAAATTCGCAATGGTCGTCCTGTACAACAAGCGATTAACGAAGGATATTCTGGTGCATTCACCAGTATCTTTGATGCAAACTTAACCACCATCCTCACGGCAATTATTCTTTATGCTGTTGGTGCAGGTCCTGTTAAAGGTTTTGCAATTACCCTCGCACTAGGGGTTGCAATTTCTATGTTTACTGCAATTGTCGGTACTCGTGCTATCGTGAACTTCTTATACGGTGGTAAGCGAATCAACAAACTATCGATTTAGTGAGGGTATTGTGAGTTTATTTGAAAAGAAAAATGAATCGGCGACAAATGAAAATGTTGAAGTAAAACTGCCATATCGCCTAATTCGATTTATGAAAGGCCGCGTTTGGGGTTATGCTGTTTCTGTATTCGCTATATTGTTGTCGCTTTTCTTTGTGTATAGCAAAGGTTTTAACTGGGGATTAGACTTCACTGGCGGTACGGTGATTGATATGAGCTTTTCACAACCAGCAGAATTAGATAAGGTTCGTTCAACCCTAGAAAATAACGGTATTCAAAGTGCTATCGTTCAAAACTCTGGTAGCGTACGTGATATTATCATTCGTTTGCCAGCAGCAGTAAGTGATGCAAACTTGGGTAATAATGTAAAACAAATGATGGCAAATAATATCGATCCTAATGTGACAGTCCACAGTATTGAATTCGTGGGTCCAAACGTGGGAGAGGAACTTACTCAATCTGCTATCTATGCTACATTAGCGACACTATTGATGCTATTAGCTTATATAGGTTTACGATTTGAATGGCGTTTAGCGGTAGGAGCGATTGCTTCTTTAGCACACGACGTTATCGTCACACTTGGACTTTTCTCATTATTCCAAATTGAGATTGATTTAACATTCGTAGCTGCGATCTTGACCGTTGTGGGCTATTCACTAAACGATAGTATCGTTGTATTTGACCGTGTTCGTGAGAATATGCGTAAAATCAGAAGAACTGAAGTTATCGATATTATCGATATCTCACTTTCACAAACCCTATCAAGAACCTTAATGACCTCTGCGACAACTGTGATCGTTGTGGTGTCATTGTTAGTGTTTGGTGGTCCTAGTATCCATAGTTTCTCTGTCGCATTACTGATTGGTATCGGTTTTGGTACTTATTCATCTATCTTCGTTGCGATTGCTTTAGCTTATGATTTAGGTTTAAAACGTGAACATATGCTTCCACCAAAAGTTGATAAAGATGATATTGACGATTTGCCTTAATCTGTCAGATTAGATAAAAAGGGCGGTCAGAATTTTTTAAATTTTGACCGCTCTTTTTATAAAAACACTATTTCATCGCTTCTGCAAAATTATTCATGAAAAAGGATGTATGTTGACGAATAGACTCCTTCCAATAATCCCACGAATGTGATCCCGGTCTTTCAATGTAAGTATGTTTAACTTGAAGATCTAGTAGCTTTTTATGTAAAGCACGATTCGACTCAATAAAGAAATCATCCAAACCACAATCAATGATCAGCTGAGTTTTAGAAAAGATTAAACGAGGTGCTAAATCTGCAATATTATATTGTGCCCAGTGTTTATCAATAACAGAATTAATGCCCCAGTTATGTTGGAATTGTTCAGGATCAACCCCACCGCTCATACTACCAATATTGCCAAACACATCTTGATTTTTTATCCCAATATACAGAGCACCAAAACCGCCCATACTCAAACCAGTAATCGCACGTTGCTCTTTGACATTATGCGTCGAAAAATGTTGATCAATATAAGGCACTAATTCTTTAACAATGAATCCATGATATTTAGAGTTTTTCTTCAACTCACTGTCCACATACCAGCTATCATAGTTACCATCAGGTGATACATACACAACATTGTATTTATCCGCAAGCTCGCCTAAATTTGTTTTTTCAGGAAAATTACGATTATTACCTGACCAGCCATGCAATGTATAAATCGTGCTGTATTTTTTCTCGATAGAATAGCCTTCCGGCAATACTACTGTGACAGGCACATTTTTGTTCATACCTTGGCTATAAACCTCAATGTTTTTCTCAATAAAAGCAAAGCTGGCTGTAGAATAACATACTCCTAAAACTAAGCTCGAAAAGCCAATGATCTTTTTCATAACTACTCTCCTTTTAACCTTATGATTAATTTAGAATATTAGATGAAGTGAGAAACAACCAACATTCTCATCAATTAATATAACTTACCTTGCTGAGAAAGCAATCAAATCGGAAAGAATAAAAAGTGCGGTCAAAATAAGAAAAATTTTACGAAAAATACGGTGGCAAATGCCACCGTAATAATGATTAGAATAGACTTTTAGATTATGCGTAAACAGGCAGACGCTTACAAATTGCTAATACTTTCTCTTTTGTATCTGCAATCACTTGTGTTTCGTTGTCTTTACCCATTGCATCTAACACATCACACATCCAACCTGCTAATTCTGCAGATTCTGCTTCTTTGAAGCCACGACGTGTGATTGATGGTGTACCAACACGGATACCTGAAGTCACAAATGGTTTCTGTGGGTCATTTGGTACTGCGTTTTTATTTACGGTGATGTTTGCGCTACCTAATGCTGCATCAGCCGCTTTACCTGTTAAACCATGACTCACTAAATCTACTAAGAATAAGTGGTTTTCAGTGCCGTTTGATACCACGTTGTAACCACGTTGTTTAAACACTTCCACCATCGCTTTTGCATTTTTAAGTACTTGTTTTTGGTATTCTTTGTATTCAGGCTCAAGCGCTTCTTTAAAACAAACTGCTTTTGCAGCAATCACGTGAACTAATGGTCCCCCTTGGTTTGCTGGGAATACAGAGCTTTGTAATTTTTTATAAAGCTCCTCATCTTTCGCTGAAGAAAGAATTAAACCACCACGTGGACCACCTAATGTTTTGTGTGTTGTTGTCGTTACGATATGTGCGTGTGGTAACGGGCTTGGGTAAACACCAGCTGCGATAAGACCCGCAACGTGTGCCATATCAACGAAAAGGTATGCACCTACTTCATCAGCGATTTCACGCATTTTCGCCCAATCAACCACTTGAGAGTAAGCAGAGAAACCAGCTACGATCATTTTAGGTTTGCATTCTAATGCTTTTTGGCGAACATCTTCATAATCAATTAAACCATCTGCAGTGATCCCATATTGAACTGCGTTATAGATTTTACCAGAAAAGCTCACTGATGCGCCGTGCGTTAAGTGACCACCGTGTGCAAGACTCATCCCTAGAATAGTATCGTGTGGCTGTAACAATGCGCCATAAACAGCTGCGTTTGCTTGTGAACCGGAGTGAGGTTGTACGTTCACATAATCTGCATCAAATAATTCTTTCGCACGATCAATTGCTAACTGCTCAACAATATCCGCATACTCACAACCACCATAATAACGTTTACCCGGGTAACCTTCTGCATATTTATTAGTGAATTGAGAACCTTGCGCTTCCATTACACGTGGGCTTGCATAGTTTTCAGATGCGATTAATTCGATATGTTCTTCTTGACGACGATTTTCGTCTTGAATTGCTTGCCATAAAACCGGATCGTAATCAGCGATGTTCATACTTCTTTTTAACATTATGATTTCCTCTTTAAGTAAAGATGATTGTGAATTCAGTTAGTGTACCTGTTTCCACAGGATTTTTTAATTAAAATTTGGTTGTTAATTTTTCATTTTTTAATGAAAAAATTTCATCTTATCAAATCGATGAAAAAGATACCGCGCTTTATTGTTGTTCTCTTGCAACTGCGCGATAACCAATATCACGACGATAGAAACGACCAGCCCATTTCACTTTTTCGGCTAACCTCAGTGCTTGTTGTTGTGCATCATAA
The DNA here is from genome assembly GCF_900186835.1 of Pasteurella dagmatis. Taxonomy (NCBI): domain Bacteria; kingdom Pseudomonadati; phylum Pseudomonadota; class Gammaproteobacteria; order Pasteurellales; family Pasteurellaceae; genus Pasteurella; species Pasteurella dagmatis. Next base: position 412,588 of record NZ_LT906448.1, on the reverse strand, counting down.
ACACTATCGCCTAATGCCGTTACACAAACGACACGGCCACCATTGGTAACTAATTTACCGTCTTTATTTTCCACACCAGCTAAAAAAACTTTTTGATTTTCGACCGCACTTTCGATGCCTGTAATCTCGTCACCTTTGCGATAATCACCGGGATAACCTTCCGCAGCAAGAACAATTCCAAGTGAAGCCTTTTCACACCACTGTGATTTTTTCTCATCCAATTTACCTTCGCAAGCAGCAAGGCAAAGCTCAACTAAATCTGAATCTAGACGCAACATAATTGGTTGTGTTTCAGGATCACCGAAACGGCAGTTAAATTCAATCACTTTTGGCTGACCATTAGGCATAATCATCAAGCCTGCATAAAGAAAACCTGTATACACGTTGCCTTCTGCGGCCATTCCATTTACTGTCGGATAAATCACTTCTTGCATAATACGATCGTGAATTTCAGCAGTTACAACAGGTGCAGGTGAATATGCCCCCATACCGCCCGTATTTAAACCTGTATCATTTTCACCTACACGCTTATGGTCTTGACTGGTTGCCATTGGCTCAACGTTTTTACCATCCACCATCACGATGAAACTCGCCTCTTCACCATCTAAAAATTCTTCAATAACTACACGGCTCCCAGCTTCACCAAAGGCATTACCTGAAAGCATATCTTTTACTGCTATTTCTGCTTCTTCTAAAGTCATCGCAACAATCACGCCTTTGCCTGCTGCTAAACCATCTGCTTTAACTACGATTGGTGCGCCTTTTTCACGTAAATACGCCAAAGCAGGCTCAACTTCAGTAAAGTTTTGATATTCTGCAGTTGGAATTTTATGACGCGCTAAAAAATCTTTAGTAAAGGCTTTTGAACCTTCTAATTGTGCAGCAGCTTGAGTTGGTCCAAAAATTTTCAAACCTGCTGCGCGAAATGCATCTACAACACCAATTACTAATGGTGCTTCAGGTCCAACAATAGTTAAACCAATTTGATTTTCTTGTGCAAACGCTACTAATTTTTCGACATCGGTCGCAGAAATTGCTACGTTTTCAACTTTATCTTCTAATGCAGTTCCAGCATTACCTGGAGCAACAAATACTTTATCTGCTAATGGAGATTGCGCAACTTTCCAAGCCAATGCGTGTTCTCGACCGCCATTTCCGATGATGAGAATGTTCATAATGATTTTCCTGTGTTATTTGAAATTGATACATTTATTTAAAATGGGACATTTTGATAAATACATTAAATCTTAATGTCTAAAATGACGCATTCCCGTCAACACCATCGCCATACCATGTTCATTTGCAGCATCAATCACTTCTTGATCACGCATTGAGCCACCTGGGTGGATAACGCAAGTAATGCCAGCTTTCGCTGCTGCATCAATACCATCTCGGAATGGGAAGAAAGCATCAGATGCCATCACACAACCAGCCACTTGTAAGCCTTCATCTTCTGCTTTAATTGCTGCAATTTTCGCAGAATAAACTCGACTCATCTGCCCTGCACCAATACCGATAGTCTGTTTATTTTTCGCATAAACAATCGCATTAGACTTCACATATTTCGCCACTTTCCAACAGAACAATAAATCGAACATCTCTTCTACCGTTGGTTTACGTTCCGTCACAAACTCTAAATCTTCAATATCAATGTGGCCTAAATCCGCTTCTTGCACTAATAAGCCACCATTGACTCGTTTGAAATCTAAGCGAGCAAGAGGCTCTTCTTCCCACTCACCACAAGCTAACACACGCACATTTTTCTTAGTCGCAAGGATTTGTTGTGCATCTTCCGCAACCTTTGGAGCAATAATCACTTCCACGAATTGACGCTCAATAATTGCTTGAGCAGTTTGTGCATCAAGCTCTCGGTTAAAGGCGATAATACCACCAAATGCAGAAGTAGGATCAGTTTGATAAGCACGATCATAGGCTTCTAAAATGCTTTCACCTAATGCTACACCGCAAGGGTTTGCGTGTTTCACAATCACACAAGCTGGCTCTAGGAATTCTTTCACACATTCCAACGCTGCATCCGTATCAGCAATGTTATTATAAGAAAGAGCTTTACCTTGCAGTTGAACAGCGGTAGAAACGCTAGCTTCTTTTAATTCATTTTCTACATAGAAAGCAGCTTGCTGATGGCTATTTTCGCCATAGCGCATTATTTGTTTACGGGTAAAATTCAGGTTTAAAGTACGAGGGAATTGACCACATTCTTGGGTTAAATCTTCTTCAGCAGCACCTTGATACGGTGGTACTTTTTGTCCGAAGTAGTTAGCAATCATAGCGTCATATTGCGCCGTATGTTCGAAGGCCTTAATCGCTAGATTAAATCGTGTTTCTAAAGTTAAGCTATTTTGGTGTTGATCCATTTCAGTGAGAATAGCATCAAAATCCTTATTATTGACCACAATCGCCACATCTTTATGGTTCTTAGCAGCAGAACGCACCATTGTTGGTCCACCAATATCAATATTCTCAACTGCATCTTCTAAAGTGCAATTTGGCTTTGCTACTGTCGCTGCAAACGGATATAAATTCACCACAACCATATCGATCCCATCGATACCATGTTGATTCATCACTGCATCATCTGTACCACGACGCCCTAAAATACCACCATGCACTTTTGGATGTAATGTTTTCACACGTCCATCCATCATTTCTGGAAAACCAGTATAATCTGATACTTCAGTTACAGATAAACCATTATCATTTAATAATTTTGCTGTGCCGCCTGTTGAAAGTAACTTTACACCTCGCTGTACCAAACCTTGTGCAAACTCAACGATACCAGTTTTATCTGAAACACTCAGTAATGCCTGACGAATAGGACGATTAACTTGCATTGGAAAATCCTTAAAATTAAAAGTTAAAATGAATAGTAAAATAAAGGCTAGCATTATAACGCAAACGTTTGCGCTTGTGTCAAAAAAATTAATAGGAAGTGATTATTATTCGGTGAGTTAGAATATTTATAAAAAAACCGCCTATAAAGGCGGTTTCTAACAAAAAGTAAGACAATTATTTTCTATTAATTTTATTATCTAATGCAAATGCACCTGGACCTGCAACAACAAAGTATAAAAATACTAATGAATACAGTGCCGCCAATTCACCTTGGTTTAAAATTGGTAATAAAACATTAGAAACTGAAGCGTGAACATAAAAATAAGCTACTGCCATTTGACCTGAAAGAATAAAAGCAACAGGGCGAGTGAACAGACCTAAAATCATTAATACACCACCAATAATTTCAATAACTCCCCCAATACCAAATAATGAAAATAAAGGTTGTGCGCCAAAAACTGCTGGTACGCCAAACACTTTATCTGTCCCATGTAATAAGAACATATAAGCAGCAATAATACGTAATAAACCTAATACTTGTGGACGATATTTTTCTAATGAAATCATGTATTTTCCTTAATAAATATAATTAAATCTAAGATAATCAGAATTTTCAGCGATATGCTCTCGCCGAAAACTGGCGCTATAATAACAATACACAAAAAAGAAAAAAACTATTAAGAAAGAAAAAAATATTCTACTCAGAGTTAATAATCTTCTTTAGCTGCTTCAAGTGTTCATTAAATATACTTGCATCCATAAAACCTGTAATACGTGAATGAGGTATCTCACCGCCCTGACTATTAAAAAATAAAATTGTGGGTAATCCTAATATATTAAGTTTATCTAATAACATTTTATTTTCTGATGTATTTTTCGTCATATCAATTTGCAATAACAACACATCATTAAACGTAGGTACAACTTCTGGTGCATGAAATGTATATTTTTCAAATTCTTTACAAGCCACGCACCAATCGGCATATAAATCTAGCATAGCTAGGCTTTTATGATTAGTTCGTAAAACTTGTTGTAATTCTTCATATGTTTTTATTTTTTTAAATTCAATACGTTGAGTATGCCCTAATTGTTCGATAGCATTTCCACTCAAAAATCCTATTCCAATAACGTTTGGAAAAAATGTGCTAAAAACTAACATCATAAAAACAGCTATCCATGCCCATTTATAATTTCTTAGGTGGAAAAAGATCCACAAACAGAAACCAATAGCTAGTATAAACCATAAGTGATTTTCTACATTTGGGAAAACACGAGAAACTAAAAAGACTGGTAATGCGAGCAAAACAAAACCAAAAGTATGCTTAACGTGTAGCATCCAATTTCCTGATTTCGGTAAAATCTTATTACCAAATACCGTAATCAAAATTAATGGTACTCCCATACCTAATGCCAATAAATATAATGTGATAGCTCCTGTCAAGACATCACCGCTTTGAGCAACATAAAGTAATGCGCCAGAAAGTGGTGCTGAAGTACAAGGCGAAGCGACTAGCCCTGCAATCATTCCCATAACAAAAACGCCACTAAATGCACCGCTTTTTTGCTGTTGACTATATTGCATTAATTTAGTTTGTAGACTAGTTGGTAGCTGTAAGGTAAAGAAACCGAACATTGATAAAGCTAATAGCACAAAAATCATTGACAGAGTCAACAATACATAAGGACTTTGTAACACTACTTGGAAGGGTAAACCAATTGCAGCTACAATCAAACCAAGCAAAGTATAAGTTAATGCCATCCCTTGTACGTAAACAAAACTCAACGTTAGTGCACGTAAGCTATTTGGTCTTATTTGCCCACCAATTACAATTGCAGAAAGCAATGGTAACATTGGTAATACACAAGGTGTAAAAGCCAAGCCTAACCCCAATAAAAAAAACCAAAATACTGAATATTTACTTTTAAAAAGTTCTTCTGCCAAACGATCTTGTTCTGCTACAGGTAGTGAAAGTGCGGTCTTTTTTTGCGAAGTTTCAATGCTTTCTGAAAGAATTTGTTTACTGTCTGCTTGCGAGCTTTGTTCAGAAGATAATAATGTAGGTTCTAATAAACTCACTATTTTAGTTTCTGGTGGATAACAAAAACCGACAGTGCATCCTTGGTAAGTGACTTCCAATATTGCATTTTCTTTCACTGACTTTACAGGAACCGCTAATACAAGTTGTTGACGATAAATATCAACTTCACCGAAAAACTCATCGTGATATTTTTCCGCAGGAGGAAAAACAATCTCTCCAACATCAGAGTCAATACTTTTTACCTCAAAAGACTTTTTATAAAGATAATAACCATCCGCAATATCCCAATGTAATGAAACGCTCCCCGCTTTTTGGACATCCGAAAATTGAAAAGCTTGATCTGCCTTTAAAAAGGTGGGCTTTTTACTAAAAATACCTGCATTTACTATCAACGTAGTGAATAAAAGTAGAAAAACTAAAATTATTTTTTTCATAAAAATATCATTTAACGATTAACTAACATTTTGATTTGAAATACTGATTTTTCATTATCTCATCTTCTTAAGCAAGCAAAATCTTTACTTGATCCTCCAAAACTTATTTTTTAAATAAAAATAAGTTTTGATAATTATTTTTATTTGGTGTAGTATGTGCGCCATTGAATTATTTTTCATTAAAAAATAAGAGGATTTCAAAATATGAAAAAAGGTATTCATCCAGAGAACTACCGTACTGTGCTTTTTTATGACTCAAATGCAAAACAAGGCTTCTTAATCCGCTCTTGTGCAAGAACCACAAACACAATGAAATGGGAAGATGGTAAAGAATATCCTGTATTTATGTGTGATACCTCATCTGCATCACATCCATTCTATACTGGCAAAACTCGCCAAATCGCTAACGAAGGTCGTGCAAGTGATTTCGTTAATCGTTATGGTAAATTTGGCGCTTTAAAATCAAAATAAGAGGTCCATAATGCAGGTGCTATCTTCCTTGAAAAGTGCCAAAACACGTCACCCCGGATGCAAAGTTGTTCGTCGCCACGGTGTTGTTTACGTGATTTGCAAAGAAAACCCGCGTTTCAAAGCCCGTCAAGGTGGAAAAAAGAAACGTTAATATCCCAGATTTTTTGTATGTAAGTAAAATGAGCATTCGCTCAGTTTTCCCTCAATGAACTCACTCCATTGGGGGATTTTTTTATGATCTAAATCATTAAAGGCAAATCTAATGTAACAAAATTCATATTTCCTATTGTTACAATTATGTTGCAATTATACAATACTGCAGTTAATTTTGTTTTACAACAAAGCAGATTTTTAAACTTCTACGTAATAGGATATATAAGATGGTAACGCCACAGATTTTAATTGTTGAGGATGAAGCTATTACAAGAAATACACTAAAAAGTATTTTTGAGGCAGAAGGGTATGAAGTATTTGAAGCTGCTGATGGCGCGCAAATGCACCGCATCTTATCAAACAAAGTAATTAATTTAGTGATTATGGACATCAACTTACCAGGTAAAAATGGCCTTATGCTAGCTCGTGAATTACGAGAAACAACTAATACAGCCTTGATGTTCTTAACGGGAAGAGATAACGAAGTCGATAAAATTTTAGGTTTAGAAATCGGTGCGGATGATTACATTACTAAACCATTTAACCCACGAGAATTGACAATACGCGCTCGTAACTTACTGCAGCGTACAATGCAAGAAAATACAAAAGAAACTAAAGAAAATGTGGAAGAATACCGATTCAATGGTTGGATACTTGACTTAAATAGCCGTACGTTAATCAACCCTGAAGGTGAAGAATATAAACTTCCTCGTAGTGAATTCCGTGCGATGTTACATTTTTGTGAAAATCCAGGTAAAATTCAAACTCGTGAAGAATTGCTAAAAAAAATGACTGGACGTGAGCTAAAACCACAAGATCGTACAGTAGACGTGACTATCCGTCGTATTCGCAAACATTTTGAAGACCATCCAGACAGCCCTGAAATCATCACCACAATACATGGTGAAGGCTATCGCTTCTGCGGTGAGCTTGAATAATCAACTGATTTAAAGTGAAAAAATTTTCACAAAAATAAGTTAGATTTTTTCATTTCGTTCAAAATAAAAATCCTCATAAGTTCGCTTATGAGGATTTTTTATGAAAATTGACCGCGCTTTTATACGTTCAGCCACCTTTTAAAACGTCTATTTTGCTAATAAATATTGACGTAACTGCGCAAAATCATTTTCCATCACATCAGAAAGTAATGGCAATACAGCGTGTTTTGCTAACGCTTCAGGCAGATCTAATTCAAGATCCAAAATGCGTTCCACACTTTCTTTAAATTTAGCAGGGTGTGCAGTGCACAGGAATAAACCTGTTTCGCCCGCTTGAAGATCTTGTTTTAATACACGATAAGCAACCGCACCATGTGGCTCACATAAATACCCTTTTTCGTGCATTTGTTTTAAAGTTTCTTCTGTATCACTATCATTGACTGCATCTGAATGTAAGTCTGATAACATCCAACCATTACGCTTAAATAATTCTTCAACACGTGGCCAGTTATTTGGACGGCTCACATCCATTGCATTAGATAAAGTCGCAACAGTGTCATTTGGTTGCCAAACACCACTAAGTAAATAGCGAGGTACAGTATCATTGACATTAGTCGAAGCCACAAAACGCTTAATTGGTAAACCCAGTGATTTTGCAATTAAACCGGCAGTTAAGTTACCAAAGTTACCACTTGGCACAGAGACAACAACATTATCACGTACTTCTTTCGGCAACTGAGCAACAGCTTCAAAGTAATAACAAACTTGTGCTAACAGACGGCTGATATTAATTGAATTTGCGGAGTTCAAACCAATGGTTTGACGTAATTCTGCATCATCAAAAGCTTGTTTTACTAAAGCTTGGCAATCATCAAAATCCCCTTTAATTGCCACAGTGCGAATATTGCCACCTAGTGTACAGAATAATTTTTCTTGTAATGGACTGATTTTACCTTGTGGGTATAAAATCACCACATCGATATTTTCTAAGCCATAAAATGCGTGTGCAACCGCTGCACCTGTGTCACCAGAGGTTGCGGTTAGGATCGTGATTTTACCGTCACCACGTACAGTCGCTAATGCTTGCGCCATAAAACGACCACCGAAATCTTTAAAGGCTAACGTTGGGCCGTGGAACAACTCAAGTGCATAAACACCCTCTTCTACTTTTACAACTGGAGCTGGGAACGTAAAGGCACTTTTCACCATTTGTGCTAATTGATTTTCAGCAATTTCTTCCCCAATTAATGCGCCAAGAATTTTTTGGCTACGCTCAACTAATGGCAATGCAAGTAAGCTGTCAATATCATCAAAGTGCGGTATTTTTTCAGGGAAAAATAAGCCTTGGTTTTTACCCAAACCTTGGCGAACTGCTTGTGCAAAATTGACTTGTTCTTCAGGGTGTTTAATGTTGTATAAATTCATATTGTTTTCCGTTATTCAATTAATCAAGCGCTCTCGCACCTTGGTTATCCACTTTACAAATATGCACAAAGCCTTCATTGTTTTGCAAGTAATGATTTTCTAAATAGGTCGATAATTTCATTGCTATCGCTAAATCAGGCGCAATAGCAAACATAGTCGGACCAGAGCCTGAAATACCAGTCGCAAGTGCCCCCAAATCACGAGTAGCTTGTTTAACATCTGCAAAATTTGGTAATAATGCCTCACGATAAGGCTCTGCTATCAGATCTTTCATCATTAGCGCTGTCAATTGAGCTTGTTTAGTATGGCAAGCATGGACAAAACTACCTAAATGGCGCGCTTGCGCAATCACATCTTGGCGAGTATAGCTTTTCGGTAAAATAGCACGCGCTTCTGCAGTTGACACCTCAATCCCCGGGTAAGCCAACACCCAATACCATTCATCAAAAAATGGTAGCGTTTGACAAATATTACCTAAAGATTGCACCATTAATTGCACACCGCCTAAATAGCAAGGCGCTACGTTATCATAGTGAATTGACCCCGAAATACGCCCTTCTAATTCGCCCATCATTTCTAACAGTTCCATTTTCGAAAATGGTTCTTGATGGAATTGATTTAACGCTACCAATGCCGCCACGATAGAGCAAGCACTTGATCCTAACCCAGAACCAATCGGCATATTTTTTTCTAAGGTTAAACGCAATGGACTCACTTGCGTACCACGTAATTTTAAACGCTCGCTAAATAAAACATATGCCTGATAAACAATGTTTTTTTGTGGTTCTTTTGGCAATTTACGCACAAAATAACCCGCACTTTCTAGCTCGAATCCACTTGGAATAGATTCAACTTGCACCACATCACCTAGCAATGAGCCATCAATTGGGGACACTGCTGCCCCCAATGTATCAAAGCCCACACTTAAATTTGCACTAGATGCAGGTGCATAAATTCTAAGTATCTTATTTTCCATTTGATTAATAACCGATTAGTTTTGTAATGTTCTTAAAATATCGGCAAAAATACCGGCTGCTGTGACTGCATTACCCGCACCGTATCCACGTAAAAGTAATGGTGCAGGCTGATAATAACGAGTATAGAACGCTAACGCATTTTCACCATTTTTCACTTTATAAAGCGGATTATCTTCGTCCACTTCTACAATTGAAACTTTGCACTGACCATTTTCAAGTTGACCAACATAACGTAATACTTTGCCTTCAGCTTTTGCTTTTGCCACCCGTTCTGCAAATGTAGCGTCTAACTCTGGAAGCATTGCCATAAATTCTGCTACGCTTTTACCTTCTGAAAACCCCTTGGGCAAGACACTTTCCACATCAACATCAGATAATTCTAATTGCAAGCCTGTTTCACGTGCTAGAATTAATAATTTGCGGGCTACATCTTGACCAGATAAATCATCACGAGGGTCTGGCTCTGTAAAGCCTTTTTCACGTGCAAGTGCAGTCGCTTCTGATAAAGAATACCCATTCTCCAACTCACCGAAAATAAAGGAAAGTGAGCCAGATAAAATACCATTAAATTTTACAACTTCATCCCCTGCTGCTAACAAGTTCTGCAAGTTTTCAATTACTGGTAACCCCGCACCTACGTTAGTGTCATAAAGGAATTTACGTTGATTTGCACGAGCATTTTCACGCAATGTATTGTAGTACGCTAAATCACGAGTATTCGCTTTTTTATTTGGTGTTACAACATGAAAACCTTCTTTTAGTGCACGTACATACAAACCAGAAACAGATTCCGCTGAAGTACAATCTACAAACACTGGATTAACGACGTGGTGTAACTTAATAAAAGAAAGTAACACATCAAAATCTGAAGGTTGGGTCGCATTTTCTAAATTTAGCTGCCAGTTATCTAAATTCAAACCATCAGCTTTGAGTAACATCTTATTTGAGTTAGCAATAGCACAAACACGAATTTCAATATCTTTTTTAGCAAGATAGTCTTTTTGGTTTTTGATTTGTTCAATTAACTCTCCACCAACACCACCGACGCCAACTAAGAACATATCAACTACTTTTTTATTATTAAATAAGGCTTGATGCGTTGATTTTACGGCTTCAATTGCTTTATTCAGCGGCACAACGGCTGAAATTGAACGTTCTGATGAGCCTTGTGCAATTGCTACAATGCTAATATTTGCTTGTGCAAGTGCAGAGAAGAAACGCGCGGCAATCCCTTTCGCTTGTTTCATTCCATCACCTACAACAGAAATGACCGATAAGTCTTTAATTACATCAATCGGTTCAAGATAATCTGCTTTTAACTCTTGTTCAAATTCATTTTCTAATACTTGTTTTGCTGTATCAACGGATTTTGCAGGCACACAGAAACTAATACTATATTCAGAAGAAGATTGGGTAATTAAAATTACTGAAATACCTGCTTTTGACATTGCTGAGAAGACCCGTGCTGCCATTCCCACCATACCTTGCATACCAGGACCTGATACATTAAACATAGCCACATTATCAAGATTAGTAATCCCTTTCACTTGTAACTGTTCAGATTGAACATTACCATCAATGATGGAACCAGGAGCAGAAGGATTAGCTGTATTTTTAATTAAACAAGGAATATTTTTCTGAACTAATGGACCTATCGTACGAGGATGAATCACTTTTGCACCAAAATAAGAAAGCTCCATTGCCTCACGGTAAGAAAGGCTAGGTAATAAACGTGCATCAGGGACTAAACGTGGGTCACAAGTAAACACACCATCCACATCAGTCCAAATTTCACAAGCGCTAGCACCTAAACAAGCTGCTAAACAAGCTGCAGAATAATCTGAACCATTACGGCCTAATAAAACAAGTTCCCCCTGCTCATTTCCTGCAGTAAAACCTGCCATTAACACCACATTCGTAGTTGGGATAGATTTTGCATCAACACGTTTAGTTGACTCTTCAATATCTACTGATGACTCTAAATAGTTACCTTTTGCTAACAATTTTTCAACAGGATCAATTACTGTAACAGCATAACCACGGGCTTCAAACCATGCTTTCATCATAGCAATGGATAATTTTTCACCACGACAATCAATCGTTGCTTTCACTGCATCGGACACAAAACCTTGTTGACGAATTTCTTCTAACACATCTTTGATTTGTGCAAATTCTGCATCAATTAATGCTTTTGTCCCTTCAAGATCAAAATTATTATTTTCTTCATATAAACCATTAATAATATTATAGAAAATTTCTAATGCTTCATTGAAATGAGAATCAGTAGGTTGATTTAAACTGGCTTTTTCAGAAAGGGCAACAAGATGGTTAGTAATTTTTGCTGGTGCAGATAGCACCCCTGCAGCTTGTTCCTCAAAATGAGCTTTTTCGATAAGTTGTGCTGCTTGCGAAAAACGCTCAGGATTGGCTAAGGAAGTGCCTCCAAACTTAAGTACTCTCATGATAATCTCCCGATGTTGTGTAATTTAATATTATAAAAATCTCATAAAAAAACCCGTACTGTTTATATTCAGTACGGGTTTTGTAGAATTGGCTATTTTTTTCTACGCACTAACCCGCACCATTAGTCATAATAATGGTGGTCTTGGTCATAATAATTTGAGTTGAAAAATTAGAATTACTCATTTACTTGTATTTGGCGAGAAAATAAAAACAATGTGTAAGAAATACCGAAATTTACTAACCTTGTCAAACAGAAAATGAAAAAATAGGATAAATTTTAAAAAACACTTAAATTCTAGTAATATATCCTTTTTATAAATTCAACAAAACGCCCCTTTCTTGAGATAGGATCTCTCTATGACAATCAAACAAAACGTAACTCAAATTCAGCAAAGAATTCAATACTACACTGCACAAGCACAACGCCAACAAAGTGCGGTCAAATTATTAGCTGTTTCGAAAACAAAAACTGTCGAAGATATCTATCAAGCCTATCAAGCGGGTCAAACCACATTTGGAGAGAATTACGTACAAGAAGGTATTGATAAAATTGCTTATTTTCAACAGCAAAATATCGAGTTGGAATGGCATTTTATTGGTCCATTACAATCGAATAAAACACGTTTAGTCGCAGAACACTTTGACTGGATGCAAACACTCGATCGTATAAAAATTGCTGATCGGCTAAATGAACAACGTCCTTATTACAAAGCACCATTAAATGTTTTAATTCAAATTAATATTAGCGATGAAAACAGCAAATCAGGTATTACACCAAATGACATGCTGGCGTTAGCAACACACATCCAAAACTTACCGCACTTACGCTTACGAGGTTTAATGGCAATTCCAGCACCAACAGATGATCTTCAACAACAAGAACAGGCCTTTAATGCAATGAACAGCTTATTTATAGCGTTACAACAAGCACTACCAGAGGCTCAAATTGACACGCTTTCGATGGGCATGACCGATGATATGGCTAGCGCAATTAAGTGTGGTTCGACAATGGTGCGAATTGGTACCGCTATTTTTGGTGCTCGCGAATACCACAAATAACCTTATTTTGGTTTCATCTCATTCTGATATAAAACAAAAGATAAAATTTGACAGCGTTATAGTGGCTTTTTATTATTCATTTCATTGATAAAACTCTCAAAAAATGGACACTATACTTTTGAAAAATCAAACACAACAACTCACAGATCTGCTCGCACAACGTATTTTAATTCTCGACGGTGCGATGGGGACGATGATCCAAAAATATAAACTCACCGAAGCAGATTTTCGTGGTGAGCGTTTTAAAAATAGCCCCGTTGATTTGCGTGGTAATAACGATTTATTAACCCTAACCCAGCCCTTGCTGATTAAAGCTATTCACGAGAAATATTTGGCGGCGGGTGCAGATATTATTGAAACCAATACTTTCAGTTCAACCACCATTGCACAAGCAGACTATGAATTACAAGCGGTAGCTTATGAGCTCAATTTTGCAGGGGCGAAATTGGCTCGTTTGGCGGCAGATAAATACAGCACCCCAGAAAAGCCTCGCTTTGTGGCGGGGATTTTAGGCCCAACCAACCGCACTGCTTCAATTTCACCCAATGTAAACGACCCCGGTTTCCGTAACGTCACCTTTATGGAATTGGTAGATGCCTATGCGGAAGCGACTCGAGGTTTGATTGAAGGTGGTTCGGATCTGATTATGATCGAAACCATTTTCGATACCTTAAATGCTAAAGCCGCCGCCTTTGCCATTGACCAAGTGTTTGAAGAATTGGGCGTGATTTTGCCAATTATGATTTCAGGCACAATCACCGATGCTTCTGGACGAACCCTTTCAGGACAAACCACCGAAGCTTTTTACAATTCTCTACGCCATGTTAAACCACTCACTTTTGGCTTGAACTGTGCTTTAGGCCCGAAAGAGTTGCGTCAATATGTAGAAGCCATGTCGAAAATCAGCGAGACCTATGTGTCAGTTCACCCTAACGCAGGCTTGCCAAATGCCTTTGGTGGCTATGATTTAGGTGCGGAAGAAATGGCGGCTCATTTAAAAGAATGGGCAGAGCAAGGCTTTGTGAACATTGTCGGCGGTTGCTGTGGGACAACGCCTGAACATATCAAAGCCTTTAGCGAAGCGATGGAAGGCATCAAGCCACGCCAGCTCCCTGAAATCAAAACCGCTATGCGTTTATCTGGGCTTGAGCCATTAACCGTTGATGAAGATAGCCTTTTCGTCAATGTGGGCGAACGCAATAACGTAACGGGTTCGGCTAAATTTAAGAAATTAATCAAAGAAGAAAAATTTGCCGAAGCCATTGAAATTGCCATTCAGCAGGTGGAAAACGGGGCACAGGTGATCGATGTGAATATGGACGAAGCCTTGCTCGATTCGGAAAAATGTATGGTGCGTTTCCTAAACATTATGGCAACCGAACCTGATGCGGCAAAAGTGCCGGTGATGATCGACTCGTCCAAATGGGAAGTGATTGAAGCAGGCTTACAAGCGGTACAAGGCAAAGCAATCGTGAACTCGATTTCCTTGAAAGAAGGGGAAGAGAAATTTATTCAACAAGCCAAGCTGGTTCGCCGTTATGGTGCGGCTGTGGTGGTGATGGCGTTTGATGAAGTGGGGCAAGCGGATACAGAAGATCGTAAAGTAGAAATCTGTACCAGAGCCTACCGCATTTTAGTGGATCAAGTGGGCTTCCCGCCTGAAGATATTATTTTTGACCCTAACATTTTCGCTATCGGCACAGGAATTGAAGAGCACAATAACTACGGTGTAGATTTCATCAATGCTGTAGGGCGAATTAAACAAAGCCTACCGCACGCCAAAATTTCGGGCGGTGTGTCTAACGTCTCTTTCTCATTCCGAGGCAATAATGTGATGCGTGAAGCCATTCACGCCGTTTTCCTTTATCACGCCATTAAGCAAGGTATGGATATGGGGATCGTCAATGCTGGGCAGTTAGCGATTTATGATGATCTTGATCCTGAAATGCGTAACATCATTGAAGATGCGGTGCTAAACCGTCATCCAGATGCCACAGAACAGCTTATCGAACTTGCAGAAAAATACCGAAATTCGACCGCTCGTCAGGAAGATAACAGTGTCGCCGAGTGGCGAACTTGGAGTGTAGAAGAACGCTTGAAATATGCTTTAGTCAAAGGGATCACCAACCATATTATTGAAGACACTGAAGAAGCTCGCTTGAAATTTAGCTCGCCATTGGAAGTAATCGAAGGGCCGTTAATGGACGGTATGGACGTGGTGGGCGAGCTATTTGGCGATGGCAAAATGTTCCTACCGCAAGTGGTGAAATCTGCTCGAGTGATGAAGCAATCAGTGGCTTACTTAGAGCCATTTATCAACGCCACCAAGCAAAAAGGCTCGTCTGCGGGCAAAGTGGTGATTGCCACAGTGAAAGGCGATGTGCACGACATTGGTAAAAATATTGTCAGCGTGGTGATGCAATGTAACAACTTTGAAGTGATTGACTTAGGAGTGATGGTGCCTGCGGATAAAATTATCGACACCGCTATTCGTGAAAAAGCCGATGTGATTGCGTTGAGTGGTTTGATTACCCCATCTTTAGATGAAATGGAATATTTCTTAGGCGAAATGACCCGTTTAGGCTTAAATCTGCCAGTGATGATTGGCGGAGCGACCACGTCAAAAGAGCATACAGCGATTAAGCTCTATCCAAAATATAAGCACGAAGTGGTTTATACCACCAACGCTTCTCGTGCGGTAACGGTTTGTGCTGCACTAATGAACCCAGAAACCAAAGCGGAATTGTGGGAACGAATGAAAAAGGAATATGAGCAAATTCAGCACGCCTTTGCCAACAAAAAAGCCCCACGCAAACAGTTACCGATTGAAGAGGCAAGAGCCAATCGTTTTGATGCCTTTGCGGGCGAATGGGCGGATTATCAAGTGCCACAGCCAAAACAAACGGGCATTATCGAATATAAAAACGTGCCGATTGCCACCTTACGCAAATTTATCGACTGGTCGCCATTCTTTATGTTATGGGGCTTAATGGGCGGCTATCCTGATGCTTTCGATTATCCTGAAGGGGGCGAAGAAGCTCGCCGAGTGTGGAATGATGCCCAAAAAGTGTTAGACGAATTAGAGCAAAATGGCAAACTCAACCCAAGTGGCGTAATGGGGATTTTCCCTGCTTGTCGAGCGGGCGATGATATTGAAATTTTTGCAAATTCCGGCCGCACTTCGCCTGTGGGCAAAGTCTATAACCTACGCCAACAAACCGAGCGTGGCAAAAACAGCAAAAGCCCATACAACCTTTGCTTGAGCGACTTTATCGCCGATAAAGAGAGCGGACAGCAAGACTGGTTCGGTATGTTCGCCGTTTGTGCAGGGATTGAAGAACACGACTTAGTGGAAGGCTACAAAGCTGCAGGGGACGACTACAACGCCATCTTACTGCAAGCTGTCGGCGACCGTTTAGCCGAAGCCATGGCGGAATACCTTCACTTTGAGCTTCGCACTAAAGTTTGGGGCTATTCAGATGAAACTATGGATAACGAGCGTTTAATTCGTGAAGAATACATCGGCATCCGCCCCGCCCCCGGCTACCCAAGCTGCCCAGAACACACCGAAAAACAGATCATTTGGGATTTATTGGAAGTGGAACAACGCATTGGCATGAAACTCACCGAAAGCTACGCCATGTGGCCCGCTGCCTCCGTCTGCGGCTGGTACTTCTCCCACCCAGCGAGTAACTACTTCACTTTAGGACGCATAGACGAAGATCAAGCGGTGGATTATGCGAAACGGAAAGGTTGGGATGAGAAGATGATGTTGAAATGGCTGAGTGTGGCGATGAAGTAAAATAGGAGAAAATAATGAACATAATTAACGCAATTATTAATTTAGTCAATAATCCAATTACCAATGTGGTCAGTCATTACCAAAGTAGTAATCGGGCTAATCAAGCAGGAGATGCATTGGAAGAATATGTTAAAGATCTTTTTGCTGGGAGTTTTGATTCAAGTGAAAGTGAAAGAATTAAAAAACATTCTGAAGTTTTCTCTTATTTGGGAAATAACAGCAATCCACCAGATGTAATGTTAAAACAAGGAGATGCAATAGAGGTTAAGAAGATTGAAAATAATAATTCAGCTTTAGCATTAAATAGCAGTTACCCTAAAGCAAAACTATTCTCTAATAGTCCAATGATTTCTAAGGCATGCCGAGAGGCAGAAGATTGGCA
Organism: Pasteurella dagmatis; assembly: GCF_900186835.1. NCBI lineage: Bacteria > Pseudomonadati > Pseudomonadota > Gammaproteobacteria > Pasteurellales > Pasteurellaceae > Pasteurella > Pasteurella dagmatis. Next base: position 395,592 of record NZ_LT906448.1, on the reverse strand, counting down.
AGAAAAGGATATTATTTATGTTGTTGGAATAGTAAATAAAAATAGTATTCAACATTTAGCTATGGTTTATGGAGAAGATTATTGTGCTGATGAAGAATGCTATTTACGTATTAAATCCACAATAAAGCAAGGTATAGAAAATATTCATGGTGTTGAATTTTCTGAAACAAAAGAACTAGGCAGAGTGAATAAAGTTGATCCCCTTGGAATAACTTATATGAGAGTAAGAGGAATGTGGGGAATTGAAAATCCATGGAGTGTATTTCAATATCTTTATAAAAGAAATTTAGATCATTCATTTAACTTTATGGCATTAATTAATGAAAATAAATGGAATAAGTTTAAAAATCGAGATGAGTTATTAGCTATAAATGATGAACATTTAAAAATTACAGATGTAGAGATTAAGAATCCAAATAATCCTGCAAAATTAAAACAGGCAAAGTTAATTACTTACTATTTATAAGGAAACAATGAAAGTTATTAGTTTATTTAGCGGCTGTGGTGGTTTAGATCTAGGCTTTGAGAAAGCTGGATTTGAAATTCCTGTTGCAAATGAGTATGACAAAACTATTTGGGCTACCTTTAAAGCTAATCACCCAAAGACTAAACTGATCGAAGGTGATATTCGAAGCATAAAGGAAGATGATTTTCCAAATGAGATTGATGGCATTATAGGTGGACCACCTTGCCAATCTTGGTCTGAAGCAGGATCTTTACGAGGCATTAATGATGCTCGAGGGCAGTTGTTTTTTGATTACATTCGTATTTTAAAAAGTAAACAACCTAAATTCTTTTTGGCAGAAAATGTTAGTGGTATGCTTGCTAACCGTCATAGCGAAGCGGTTCAAAATATTTTAAAAATGTTTGAAGATTGCGGCTATGATGTAACTCTAACTATGGTTAATGCTAAAGATTACGGAGTGGCACAAGAGCGTAAACGTGTTTTTTATATTGGTTTTAGGAAAGATTTAAGTATTAGTTTCCAATTTCCTATTGGTTCAACTGTAAATGACGAAGATAAAATTACTCTAAAAGATATTATCTGGGATCTACAAGAAACAGCAGTTCCCGCACTTGCTCAAAATAAAAGTAATCCACAAGCGGTGAATAATAATGAATATTTTACAGGGAGCTTTTCTCCAATCTTTATGAGTCGAAATCGAGTTAAGTCTTGGAATGAACAAGGATTTACAGTGCAGGCTTCTGGGCGACAATGCCAACTTCACCCACAAGCTCCCAAAATGGAAAAGTATGGTATAAATGATTATCGATTTGTGGTAGGAAAAGAGAACCTATACCGTAGAATGACTATTCGTGAAGTAGCTAGAGTACAAGGTTTTCCTGATGATTTTAAATTTATTTACCAAAATACTAATGATGCTTATAAGATGATTGGTAATGCGGTACCAGTGAATCTTGCTTTTGAAATTGCTTGTGCAATAAAAAAAGAACTAGATTAATCTAAATAAAATCTTTAAAAAATAGTTATCATAAAATTGATAAACTCGCTCAATTATCAATTGTTTTAAACTAGCCTCATCAATACCGCTTGTATAAATGAGCGGTATCTATCATGTATTTTCTGTATTATAACTAAACTATAATACAACCAATACAAACTCTGCCCATCTAAATAAACACAAGTGGTTATACTTGATGAGTTTCATCACCCTAGATATTCTAAGAATAATTATTATTTCAAAAAAAAATTATTATAATGCTTGCATAAAATAAATACTATATTAAAATTGACATATTATTTATTTCAATTAATCAATTTAAGAAATTCAGAGGAGATATTCATGAGTTTTATCGATAGCCGTACAGAATCCTATAACCAACGTAACCAAGATAAAATTACTTTGAGTTTACGCCTGTCAAGAAAAGATGATCTTATTTTACAAGAACTATCAGATGCTTGGGAAACAACCAGACAAGATATTATTAATGATTTAATTCAAGAATATATTATTAAAGAATGGGAGAAAAAAAGATCAGATGATAAGCAAACAGAAGCAGAATTAGATACTTCTTTAGAAGTGAAATATTTTTTACTTAACACAAATAAAGTAAATGATGTTGATGATCATCATTTTATGCTAAATAATCAAGTTGCAGCGGCTTTTGAAGACGGTTATAAGGAAAAGATTAATCGTATCAAAAAAGGTGATTATGTTTTCTTATATGAATCTGGAGAAGGTATAGTCGCATTTGGTAGAGCAACTGGCATAGTAGAAATAAGACATCATTATGGTATTGAAGGAAAAACCTTTTTCCAAAAGCTAGATAATTTTATTGATTTAACTAAAAAACCAATTAGAGCTAAACAAGTAAAATCTATTTTAGGGCGTCCATTTCCTTTTGCACAAACATTGTCACAAATTATTGATGGAGAAAAATTGTTGAAAGGTATAAATGCTGTATAAATATTTATATAAAATTTCGTGCTACGCGTATATTCTTCTAATAGAATAGAAATGAGGCGTGGAAAATTTCTAAAGCTAAGGAGTAACAAATGTTTATAAATGAAGAAACAATTTATGATGTTAGAGGATTAGATACAAAACAAAAAGAATTAGCTAAAGCATTTATTAAAGGGTCTGTATACGCATGGTTAAATTGTCATAATCATGGAGATGAATTTTCCGTACGAGATTTATTTGGTAAAGATAATGCAGATTGGACAAATACTCCATTAGAATGTATCTGGGAAAAAAATATAAAAAATAGTAAAAACAATGACGAAGCTTATGAACAATCAGCCAAAGATGTGGGGTGGTTATTAAAAGCCGTATTAAATGAAGACACTGAATATGAATTTAAAAAAATAAAAAGGCGAGTAAATAGCTATACAGGGAAAAAAATTAACTAGTAAATTTCATAAGACTTCTCTAGATTTCGCTCGTCTTCGACAAGTGGCAAAACATTTGGTATATGCTACGGCTCTAGTCATAGACGAGCATGCTCCATCATTATTAAATAGGTTACTCACAATCAATCACCTCCCCATAAGATTTTGCAAATTTTACCAAGAATCTGACCGCTTGCCTTTTTCTAATTTCCTTCTAAACTTACTCCATTTCTCACTTTGTAACAAAATCAAATGCAAACACCCCACATCTACCTCGGCACAGGTGGTTATAGTGATACAGATTTAATCGGTACCCTTTATCCATTTGGTACAGATAAATCGGATTTTTTGACGATTTATAGCCAGCACTATGATGCCATTGAAATAAATAGCACGTTTCACGCACCAATTGGGGCGAAGGCGTTGCAGGGTATGGTGGAAAAGGCAAAAGAGCGGTTGAGATTTTCGGTGAAATTGCATCAGGATTTTAGCCATAAACGCACCGCACTTAAACAACAAGCGGAAGCCTTTTTAAATGCGTTACAGCCGTTGATAGAACAAAATTGCTTAGCAAATTTGTTTATTCAGTTTCCCTCGAGTTTTGAACGCACTCAAGCCAATCGTTATTATCTTGCGGAATTGGTGTCTTGGTTTGAAGGCTATCCCTTAGTCATTGAATTTCGCCATGCCAGTTGGCATATCCAATCTGTACTGGATTATTTTCAAGGTAAACAAAATTTGATTTGGTGTAATGTAGATTATCCACAGAATATCGGCTTGCCCACTTCTCAATTTTACGCCAATCAACGCACTGCTTATTTACGTCTACATGGTCGTAATCCAAATTGGTGGAAAGCGCAATCAGCGGCAGAACGCCACGACTACCGTTATAGTGAAAGCGAATTACAACATTTAGCCAAGTTACTTTATCAACGCAGAGATGAATTCGACCAGCTCTATCTCTATTTTCAAAACACCACCAAAAGCCATTCTTTCTACAATATCGAGAGCTTAAAAGGCTATTTATCCGAATACGGGTTTTCAATCAAAGCTAGACCTGAGTTTTTAATCGGGCAACAGAGTTTGTTTTAGCACTCAATTTTTAATTTATCTATACCTAAAATTTCTTTTCTTTCCCTATCCACTTCTGCCCTAATCCCAAACCCTTTTGCAAGATTTTGTGGATTGAGCACCGCTTGTGTTTCGCCACTGGCGATAATTTCGCCATTTTTAAGTAAGATCACTTCATCACAAAAACGATAAGCTAGAGATAAATGATGGATAACCACTACGCACGTTTGTTCAGGAGTGAGAGCTTTGAGCTGTTGCATAATGTCGATTTGATAATAAGGATCGAGCGAAGCAATGGGTTCATCAGCCAGTAAAATGGGGCTGTTTTTGATACAACAACGAGCGAGCTGTACCCTTGTTTTCTCACCCCCTGAAAGCTGTTGGAAAGGTTTGTCGAGCAGATGTTCAACAGAAAACTTTTGTGAAATTGACCGCACTTTTTGCTGTTCATCACTTTTTTTCAGTGGGGACGATAAGCCAAGAGCAATGACATCATAGACAGATAAATCCCAATAAATGGCGGTATTTTGAGCGAGATAGGCGATCAGCTGGCTTTTTTGTGAGGCGGACATTGCGCTTAATTTGCAAGAATTTAGCCAAATTTGACCTCTTGTTTGCTTCGCAGATAAGGGTAAAATCCCCGCAATAGCTTTCAATAATGTGGATTTCCCTGCCCCATTTGCCCCCATAATGCCGACAAGTTTGCCTTGTGGAATGTGGCAATTCACATTCTTTAAAGCATAGGGTAAGCTCAGATTTTCGACTTTAATCATAAAGCCTCCTCTGTTGCGTGAGCAAAATCCAAATCAACACTGGTGCGCCAATAATGGCGGTGAGCGTGCCGATGTAGATATGCGAGAAAAATGGCAGATATAAAATGCCGAGATCGGCGATTAACAGTAATAACGCACCGATAAGGCTACTGGTTAAATAAAGTTGTGAAGGGCGTTTTTTAAGTAAGATACGAGCAAAGTGCGGTGCAATTAAGCCGATAAATCCGATAGTGCCCGTTTGGGGAATGGTTGCCCCCACCAACAAGGCTACACCGAATGTGGTGATAAAAAAGCTACGCTTTAGGTTTATGCCCATTGTGCTGGCGGTTTCTTCGCCGAAAGTGAGTAAGTCAACATAACGGCGTTGGCTGTAAATGCAAGCGATGCCGAGTAACACAATGGGTAAGGAAATCAATAAGGTATCTAATTTTGCCCAGATTAATGAGCCTTGTAGCCAGCGGTAAAGTTCTGCCAATGCCCAAGGGCTTTGGGCGTTGGACAGTAGTAAGGCAATCGCCGAACCCAATAACATATTGACAGCTACACCACTTAAAATCATCATGGTTGTGCCGTAATTTCTAGCGATAAAATAAACGATAAAAAAGCTCAATAATGCGCCTAAAACACCGCCAAATAGTAGAACCGTAAAAGGAGCTGAGAAGTAGTAGAGAATAAATACGCTCGCAGTGGTTGCTCCGTTGGCACTGCCTAATAATCCTGGGCTTGCTAGCGGATTTTGGAAAATCCCTTGCATCACATTGCCTGCGAGGGCAAGACTTGCACCTGTGAGCACCGCTAATAAAATACGTGGTAGGCGAATATCTGACAACACCAGAGAACGCATATCAGTCAATACCCCTTCAGCATTGGCAAGTGCAGTAAATTGACTAAGCTGATAGCCACAGGCAAACGCAATTAAGGCGAGCAATGTTAGCAATAAAATAAGGTTTAGGGTTTTGGGTTGTATCATTTTTTGTCGTTTATTTTATTCAGTTGCTGATAAATTTGTTCTGCTCCTAGCCATAGTCCATGATCAAAACAGTAGCTATATTTAAGTGGAATTGTGACAAGCGGTCGATTTTGGAAGATTTTTTGCAAAATTGGGTGTTTAAGTAACTCTGCCTGCTCGTTATAACTATCTTGATCGCTGAGTACTATAAGCTGATTTGGTTGGCTTAATATTAACTTTTCTAATGAAAAATTTTGAGGGGTTATCGTTGTTTGCATTGGGTTGAGTGCTGACAATTCAAGTAATGTACGATAAGGTTGCTGATTGCTATCAATTACACCTGTATCAGATAAAATTAATGTTCCTGTAAGCGATAGTATTGAGTGAAAACTCTGCAATTTGAGCTGCTCAACCAACTGCTCAGAATGCGAACTATTTCCAGTGAGTTGTCCTAATCGCAACATTAAATCAAACAGCTGCTCAGGTGTTTGTGGATCAACTACTGGAAAAACTTTTACACCAAGCTGTTTCAGTTTTTCAGTTAATTGTGGATAAAAAGTCGGGTTAATCAACACCGTTGTGGTCAAATAGGGTAACAGAGATGTCAGCGTTGGTTCTATTATTGGCTTGTCATGATTGACTTTATCTAACATCATCAATACATTTCTAGAGTAAGATGACTGAGCTGCAATTTGTTCGGGGCGTGCTAATTCAATGAGTAATCGATCACTACAGAGATTCAGTGATACAAACCGCTCTGCTTTTTCAGCAAAAGCAAAGGGAATAAATATAAAAAGTGCGGTAAAAAATTGTAATTTTTTTAACATTTCTATTTGGGTGGACTTCAATCCACCCATTTCATCAAATTAATTTGAATAAACTTATGCTAGTTCGATGACTAAAAAGAGCCTTTTACTCCCATAAAGAAATTACGCCCATCTTGACCATAACCTAATATATTTTCATATTTTTTATCAAAAACATTATTAAGATGCACATAGAAGTTTAAGTTCTTAGTAAATTGGTAATTCATGCCTAAATTAAGTAATGTGTATGAAGGCATTTTAGTACGATGTGGATAAGTATCAATACGTTTACCAACATAAGAAAGACTAATATCATATCCCCATGCAGAAGTGATTTGATAACTTAACCCTGCATTTGCTAAATGTTTTGAACGACGCGCCAATTCAATACCTTTACTGTCTTTCGCTCGAGTAAAAGTATAATTAGCATAAGCGGTCAAATCTTCCGTTAATTTTCCTTTATAAACTAATTCAAACCCTTTTACTTTAGTTGTGCCATTTAGGTTAATTGAGCTTGTATATGTCGAGTTGCTGCTAATAAAATCTTTCACATTACGAGCAAAATAAGTGACATCTAAGCTATGTTCTTTATTTGTTGTTTCAATCAACAACCCCAATTCACCACCTAAACTTTTAGCTGGTTTTAAGGCTGGATTACCTTTGTAATTTCCATAATAGCCATAATAGTCAATCATTGTAGGATTTTGGATTGCAGTTCCCAAACTGCCATGGGCTCGTAAATTTGAAGATAAACGATAAGCCCCTGCAACTCGCCCAGTAAAAGCATTTTGATAGTGTGAATTATCTGTAAAACGCCCACTGAATGATAAGCTATGGTCTGCATCACTAAATAAACGATACTCACTAGCAATACTCTTTTCAGTCAGTTTTTTCTCAGCAACATAATTTGTTGCATCATAATTTGAGCGTTGATATTCACCTAATATGCTAATAGATTGTGTAACTGAACCATCACGGTCAAAATTAATATCTAACTGATAATGAGTATTCAACACCTTGCTATCATAAGCATTTTTAGTTGGTTCATTACCTATTTGGGCATAAGTATTTGGGTCATAAATTACTTTTGTAGTAAAAGTATCACTGTCTGTTTTTAACCTAGTCACTGACAAACGATGCTTAAACAACGCTTGATCATTACCTAAATACCCACTGAGTTTAGTGATCGCCTCGCGAGTACGAGTTCTATCATCATAGAACGATTCTATACGACCATAAGTTTCATCATAATGTGCGGTTTGGGATGAATAAGAAGTTAAAATCTCAATACCTTTATTATTGTCATCATAACCCAAACGAAGAGATGTGTTATCACGTTGGAATTTGTCTTTTTCAATCGCACCTCCGGTTGAAAATGCAACACCAGAAGTTGAAGTATAATAAAATTTATTAGCACTTAATGCTGAAATACCATGAGTACGATGAATATCCCCATGTAACGAATAGTAAAAATGATTATTGTAGCCAGACAGCGTAGCTGAACCCGAATAAGTATTGTGAGATCCTGCTCCTATATCAAAGTCTAAATTAAAAGGTTTCTCTTTATAAAGACCACTTTTAGTGGTGATATAAATAACACCACCCATTGCATCACTGCCCCAAAGCGCAGATTGTTCACCGCGTAAAATTTCAATACGTTCAATATTACTCAAGCTTAAGCCACCGAAATCAAAGCCCAAATTAGAAGCAGGCTTCATTTTTACGCCATCAATAATTACTGCTGTTTGATTTGAATTTGCCCCACGTAGAAACAGGCTAGTTAAAGTTCCACGCCCACCGCTGATACCTAAAGCTATGCTAGGTACCGTTTTCAGAACATCACTTACATAAGTGGAATTACGTGCATTAAATTCTTTCTCCGTTAAGACTGTCACTGATGAAGCTGTTTTATCTTGACTGACAGGCACTGCATAGGCTGAATAAACATGAATTGGTTGCAATTCATCCGTTGTTTGCTTCCCTTGAGCAAATGTTAACGTTGGTAAAGTAAATAAAATTGCTGTTGTGATGAGGTTTCTTTTCATTTTTTTCCTTAGAGCTTGATGTTTTTTTAGAGAATACATTCTATACGATAATAGATTTATGTATATAAATTCTACATCATATCTTATATGATACCTCAAACTGGCATCTCACTTATTTTTACTTAAAAAGAGACTTATCCCAAGAGCCATAAAATTATTCAAGCAACAATATTAATATTTGTAGGGCGCACGATAGTAGTTCATTTACTTTAAACAATATCATTCAATAACTCACACAATCAGTTTATAATTTAAACTACAATAATATCTCAATAATAAATTTTAATTTAAACTCAATATTAAAATACAAAATGAACACCGAATTAAAACAAGATCTTTCCGAGCTTTTACACTTATCACTCGTAGATGATGAGTTTATCGAACAATATATCGATGACATTGCAGCCCTTTTTGAAGCACAAGGTGAGTGGGCTGATGGGTATTTATATTGGCAAGAAAAAGGGATTTTGCCAGCAGACCCTGAGCACGAACATTATGATGAGTATTTTGATTGGGATGAAAATGCATTTGTTGTAGATGGGAAAAATTATCCTAGCTTAAGTTTGGCGGATATTCTCGAACAACAAGCCCTTTCTAAATTGACCGATTGGAAATTTGATGCGGAAGAGTTGGAATATGCGGTCAATAGTATGTTGACCAATAAAATTAAACTTGAATGCCCTGAAGAAACCTATAATGATGCACTCTACCCTTACGTTCAACAAGCACTTGCCTCACAAAATTACACTCTTTGTAACTATTGGAATGGCAATGACAGCTGCTTATTTATGATTTTCTCTTTTGAGGAATATGAACGCATTCGAGAAATTGCGGGCAAGTGGAATATTTCTCTTCGTGCAGTTGATGAGGGATAATAAAGATAATAGTCTGTTATAAACGTGGATACAACAGACCATTATCTTTTACTCTTTCCTTCTAAACTAATTCCATTTGGGATTTTCAACAACAAAAAGTAATATACAATCTCCGTATTTACATTAGCACTGGCGGTTATAGCGATACGGATTTAGTCGGTACGCTTTATCTCTTTGGCACAGATAAAACAGAGTTTTTGACGATTTACAGCCAGCACTATGATGCCATTGAAATCAACAGTACTTTTCATGCACCGATAGGGTCAAAAGCGTTGCAAGATATGGTAGAAAAGCAAATCTGATTTGGTGCAATGTGGATTATCCGCAAAATATCGGTTTACCTGCTTTTCAATTTTATGCCAATTAACGCACTGCTTATTTACGCTTACACGGGCGCAATCCTAATTGGTGGCAAGCACAATCCGCACAAGAGCGACACGATTACCGTTACAACGATGTTGAATTGCAAAATTTAGCAACACTACTCAATCAACATAAAAGCGAATTTGATCGTCTGCACCTCTATTTTCAAAATACGACGAAAAGCCATTCGTTCTACAATATTGAGCGTTTGAAAGGGTATTTGACAGAATATGGATTTGAGGTAAAAGCGAAGCCCGAGTTTTTAATCGGGCAGCAGAGTTTGTTTTAGATTTTGGCTGATATTGGGAAGCTAAAAGCGTAAAAGTGCGGTCAATTTTTAAAAAGTTTTATTCAGGCTGATAACCCACATCTTCCAACGTCGGTTTTTCTGCGCCGGCTTTAGCAAGTTCATCGCAAATTTCATTTTCAACGTGGCCAGAATGCCCTTTTACCCATTGCCAATTAATGTTGTGGCGTTGAATCGCTTGATCAAGGGCTATCCACAAATCTTGATTTTTAACCGGCTTGCCTGTGCTGGCTTTCCAATTATTCTTTTTCCAATTAAAAATCCACTTTGTGATGCCATTTTTCATATATTGGCTGTCGCTATGCAAAGTCACTGTGCAAGGCTCTTTCAGGGCGTTTAGGGCTTCAACCACTGCACGTAATTCCATACGGTTATTAGTGGTTTGTATATAACCTTTTGAAATCTGTTTTTCATGTTGTTTATAACGCAATAATATCCCAATCCCACCCGGCCCGGGGTTGCCTAAACAAGAACCATCTGTAAAAATTTCAATTTGTTTTTGCATAATCTTTGTTACAATTCCGAATTAAGCAAAGATCATAACCGAAATTAACCGAAAGATATAGAAAGAAAATGACACCCCCTATTCAACCTACACGTCAAATTGTGCTGGATACCGAAACTACGGGTATGAACCAATTTGGTGCGCATTATGAAGGCCATTGCATCATCGAAATTGGTGCGGTGGAAATGATAAACCGCCGTTTAACTGGCAATAATTTTCATATTTATATCAAACCTGATCGCCCCGTTGATCCTGATGCGATTAAAGTTCATGGTATCACTGATGAAATGTTAGCAGACAAACCAACGTTTAATGAAATTGCACAGCAATTTATTGAATATATTCAAGGTGCTGAATTGCTGATCCATAACGCTTCGTTCGATATTGGCTTTATGGATTATGAATTTAGCAAATTAAATATTGGCCTCAATACCAGTGAAATTTGCTTGATTACTGATACTCTACAAATGGCTCGTCAAATGTATCCGGGTAAACGTAATAGCTTAGATGCACTTTGTGATCGTTTAGGAATTGATAACAGTAAACGCACTCTTCACGGAGCATTACTGGATGCGGAAATTCTGGCTGATGTTTACCTGACGATGACAGGGGGGCAAACTAGTCTATTTGATGAAAGTGAGCCAGAAATTATCGTTGCAACAACACAAGAAGAAGTGCAAAGTGCGGTCGTTTTTTCACAAGATTTGAAAAAATTAATGCCGACCGAAGACGAGCTACAAGCCCATATTGAATACATTAAATTGCTGAATAAAAAAAGCAAAGGAAACTGTTTATGGGAAAAACGCTTGAGTGAAGAAAACATTCATTGATGATCGTTTACGGATTAAGCAAGCAATTTAAAATATAAAAAAAAGAGTTGACGAATACATACTTCGTCATTAATATACCCCTCACCTGTGCGGAGTGGTAGTTCAGCTGGTTAGAATACCTGCCTGTCACGCAGGGGGTCGCGGGTTCGAGTCCCGTCCATTCCGCCAATTTTATTCTACTACGGAGCGGTAGTTCAGCTGGTTAGAATACCTGCCTGTCACGCAGGGGGTCGCGGGTTCGAGTCCCGTCCGTTCCGCCAATGAATTCTTAAAGAAAGCCACTTTTTAAAGTGGCTTTTTTGTTTTTCAAAATCAATATGTTCCCTTTTCTTACAATTCTTTGTTCGAGCGCAAAATAATCACAAATTCACTTTGCATATTTTGTTTGCATTTCATACAATCTATTCGTTTTTAATTGATTAAAAACACTCACAATTTAATTCAACTTCAGATATCACAAAGGTCTAATTATGAAAATTATTTCTTGGCCTGTGGTTGCAGGTGCTGCACTTGGTATCGTTGCTCCACTTCTAACCTATAATGGCAATCCTGGTAATATGGGCTTTTGCGCAGCCTGTTTCTTACGTGACACCGCTGGTGCTGTTGGCCTACATCAAGCTACTCCACTACAATATATTCGCCCAGAAATCATTGGGTTGATTTTAGGTGCTTTAATCAGTGCATTATTTAGCAAAGAGTTTCGTCCTCGTGGTGGCTCAAGCCCTTTCATTCGCATGATTCTCGGCTTTTTTTCTATGCTTGGTGCATTAACCTTTTTAGGTTGCCCTTGGCGTGCATATCTCCGCTTAGGTGGTGGTGATTTAACAAGCATTGCCGGTATTGCTGGTTTATTCGTTGGTGTATTAGGTGGAATCTTTTTTGCAAAGCGTGATTTTTCCTTAGGAAAAGTAGTTGAACAAAATAAATACTCAAGCTTTATCGGAATTGCCGTGAGTGTAATTTTGCTCGTTTTCTTGATGACCCGATTTAGTTTCGGTGAAGGTTTACCCATTTTCTTCTCAGAAAAAGGCCCTGCTTCACAACATGCAAATATTTGGTTATCACTTGCTGCGGGTGGACTCATTGGCGTATTAATGCAACGCTCTCGCTTCTGCTCTATCGGCGCATTCCGTAACTTTATTTTGTTTCGAGATAACTCGTTATTAAATGGCGTCATTGCAATTGTCCTGTTCTCAATGATCACCAATGCATTATTAGGTCAATTCAATTTAGGTTTTGAAAAACAACCTATCGCACATAACCAATACTTATGGAATTTCTTGGGCATGGCATTATGTGGATTATGTTTCTCTTTAGGTGGTGGCTGTCCGGGCAAACAATTAGTTCACGTAGGGGAAGGAAATAATGATGCGACATTCTTTATCATCGGAATGTTGCTTGGTGCAGCTGCCGCGCACAATCTCACACTAGCAGCCTCTGGCGCGGGCATTTCAAATTACACGCCTTATGCACTGCTTGTGGGATTTATTTTCTGTATTTATATTGGGTTTACACGTAAATCAACCACTTAAATACATTCCTTTCTGGATAAAAGTGCGGTTAAAAAATCGCACTTTTTATTATTTGATCGCTTTATTCTCAAGCATTCTAAGATTATTTCCCTATAATCCCATCTGCCCCGACTTGTCCATTTCTCATCTAGCACAAAATCCGCTATAATAATGCAATTTTGACTGTGCTATGAACCCATAGGCAGAAATATTGAAGAAGAGGTTTTTATGACAACTCCTGTAGTTGCCCTTGTTGGTCGCCCAAATGTAGGGAAATCGACATTATTTAACCGTTTGACTCGCACTCGTGATGCGTTGGTAGCGGATTTTCCAGGCTTAACTCGTGACCGTAAATATGGTCAAGCCAATATCGCTGGTTATGATTTTATCGTTATCGATACTGGAGGTATTGATGGCACAGAAGAAGGCGTGGAAGAAAAAATGGCCGAGCAATCGTTGCTTGCCATTGAAGAAGCAGATGTAGTGCTGTTTTTAGTCGATGCTCGTGCAGGTTTAACCTCTGCAGATATTGGTATCGCAAACTATTTACGTCAACGTCAAAACAAAATTACTGTACTTGTTGCAAATAAAACCGATGGTATCGATGCTGACTCTCACTGTGCAGAATTTTACCAACTTGGTTTAGGTGAAATCGCACAAATTGCTGCATCACAAGGTCGTGGCGTTTCAGCATTAATGGAACAAGTGCTTGCCCCAATTGCAGAAAGAATGAATACAGCATTGGAGAAGCAAAGTGCGGTAGAAAATTCAGAAGTTTCTCAAGATGATGAACAAGACGAATGGGATCAAGATTTTGACTTTTCTAACGAAGAAGATACCGCACTTTTAGATGATGCCCTTGCCGAAGAAACGGAAAAAGAACAAGATAAAAATATTAAGATTGCTATCGTTGGACGCCCAAATGTAGGTAAATCTACTCTAACTAACCGCATTCTAGGTGAAGATCGTGTTGTCGTATATGATTTACCGGGTACGACACGCGACAGCATCTACATTCCAATGGAACGAGATGGACAGCATTATACGATTATTGACACCGCAGGTGTGCGTAAGCGTGGTAAAGTGCATTTAGCAGTAGAAAAATTCTCAGTCATCAAAACATTACAAGCAATCCAAGATGCGAATGTAGTGTTATTAACCATTGATGCCCGTGAAGGCGTTTCAGATCAAGATCTTTCGTTACTGGGCTTTATTCTAAATGCGGGTCGTTCGTTAGTTATCGTCGTAAACAAATGGGATGGTCTAAACCAAGATATCAAAGATCAAGTGAAATCAGAACTTGATCGCCGTTTAGATTTCATTGATTTTGCACGTGTGCACTTTATTTCTGCTTTACACGGCAGTGGCGTAGGTAACTTATTTGATTCAATTAAAGAAGCTTACGCTTGTGCAACACAAAAAATGACTACTTCAATGTTGACCCGTATTTTACAAATGGCAACGGACGAACATCAACCACCAATGATGAGCGGTCGTCGTATTAAGTTGAAATACGCACACCCAGGTGGCTATAACCCACCAATTATTGTGGTGCACGGTAACCAAATGGATAAATTACCAGACTCGTATAAACGTTATTTATCTAATTATTATCGTCGTAGTCTGAAAATTATTGGTTCACCAATTCGTTTATTATTCCAAGAAGGAAGCAACCCATTTGCGGGCAAACGTAACAAATTGACACCAAATCAATTACGTAAACGTAAACGTTTAATGAAATTTATTAAGAAATCAAAACGTTAATAAAAATGATGGCATTTCTTGGCTAACCGAGAAATGCCATTTAATCATATCACTGTGAGAATAAAACCCATGGTAAATAAAAAAACACTCATTATTTTTCCATTATTAACACAATGTATTTTTTCGTTATTTTTGCCCTTTTTTGATGCCTTTAATTTAGAAGGGTTAAAAGACGTTTTCTTACTGGCAACTGTTCCTGCTTTTTTATTCTCACTTGTTTGCATTCGCTATCAATATCATCAACGCAATCTGACTCAAATTGCATTTTTTTCGGGTATTATTAGCTTTCTTTACACCTTAGTCGTACTAACTTTTTATATATCTACTGGTCCCTTACAAGAAAGCATTCCTCTGTGGGAACAAAGTTTAGCGGTCTTGGCTTATGCGATGATGTTTGCTTTCCCAAGTATGACTTATGCACTATTAGTGTTGCGCTTATTCTTAAATGAAGCACCACCAGAGTTATCCAAAAAAGCATAAATCAATACCAATAAAAAAGCGCGTACTAATTAATACGCGCTTTTTTATTTTATATCGTTTTACTGTACTACTAATAATCGGATACAGCCTTTGTCTGCTAACATTAAATTTGATGAACCAAAAATAAACGGATGATTATTTGATGAAGTATTTTCAAATTTCACGAGAATTTGTACTTTTCCCGGAATCCAAACGCTATCTTTCCAAGAAATGGCAGCCTGATCAATTGGCTCATCATTAATGCTTTCAATAATGAATTTAGCCCCTTGAATACGGAACCCCATGGGGGAGGATGAGGTTAGAATCCAACGTTCAGTGGTACCTAATTTTGCATTCAAAACACGTTTGGGATCAAAGTGTTTGTTATTCACCATCCCTGTGCTAGTATCGAAATGGAAATGTTGTTCTTGTGCCACTTTATTCGACAAGCTCTGCACTGCATCTGTACTAAATTGACGTATTTCTTGTTTACTAAATACTGAAGCCAAACCTTCTGGACGAAGTTCTAACACCGTATTTTCAATCAGCTCGTTTTCATCAGCAAAAAGTGCGGTGACTTTATGTAAAAAATTTCGTTTTTCACCCGCAATTAAACTCACATTATCACCACCATTGAGATCCACTAAAATTTCAATTCGCTCACTTGGTGTGATGAAAACAGATTTCAGCTCTTTACCTTGCGGTAAAAAGCCTTGATCTTGTGCGATTAGTTGGAAAGTTCGATCATCATCAAAACGCAATTCATAAGCTCGAGAAAGTGAAGCATTCACGATGCGTAAACGTACCCAACCACGTGGCACTTTTAAATAAGGCGCCTCTTGCCCGTTCACAAATAAACGATTACCTAATAGTGCATTTTGATTCTGCTGAAATAATTGTAAACCATTACTATTCAGTCGCATATCTTGCAAAATCAATGGAATATCATTTACGCCATATTTTTGTGGCAATGCCAACTTTCGACTTTCATCATCTTCCACAATCCACATACCGACTAATCCACGGTAGGTTTGATAGGCTGAATTCGCTAAAGAAACTGAATGATACCAACAAGTTGAGGCGCTTTGAGTGATTGGTAGAATAGGTGCCCAAGTTTCCTTTGGCTGTAAATAACGCCCTACACCACCTAATAACTCACCACTGGCTTGTAAGCCCTGAATATTCATTGCAATAGGTTGAGGAAGGTTATTTTTATAGTTAAGTTTCGCAAAATCCCCTTTCTTGATTTTAATTGTTGGCCCTAAATAATGACCATTAAATCCCCAAACCTCAACAAACTTTCCCTCATCTAATTGATGTTGAACAGCTTCCATCGTCAAAAACACAGGTTTGCCCCGACGAGTTTCCATTAATGGTGGAATATATAATGATTGGTGTGTCCCTGCAAGAAGCTTACTCGGCATTGCACTTAATGCACTCGCAAGAAGGCTTCTTTTAAATAACTGACGACGGGAGAGGTTCAACATAATCAATTAGCTCTTTTGTGCAATTTCTGCATCCAGTTCAGCGATTCGTTTAGCCATAATTTCGTGACAATGCGCTGCAAGTTCACGTACGTTATCTTTGCTATACATAGAAGTATCAATTGGATCTAGCATTTCACAAATCACTTTACCGTTATCCCAACGATTTAAATCAATTTTGCCTTGCGTTGTTGAACAAACCACTGGAACCACTGGCACACCCGCAGCGACAGCGGCATAAAATGCGCCTGTTTTGAATGGTAATAAACCACGACCACGACTGCGTGTGCCTTCTGGGAACATCCAAACAGAAAGATTATCTTCTTTTATGCGACGAGCTACCTCATTCATTGTTCCATGTGCTTTAGTACGGTTTTCACGATCAATTAAAATATTACCAGTCACCCAATACACAATGCCAAAAAACGGTATCCAAATTAGGTTTTTTTTGCCTACACTAACCGTACGTGGTTTCACCATATAAGAAATTGTCACCATATCATAGTTATTTTGGTGATTACCGATATAAATACAGCTTCCAATATTATCGGCATTTTCAGGGAAGCGATGCTCGACTTTTAAGCCAAATAATGGATATAAACGCCCAAACCAACGAGCCACAACGCCCACATTGCTTGGATTTCTAAAACGGATAAACGAATATAAAGTGCCAAATACACAAATTAAAATACAGCAAATAACAACAACAATAATACGAAGTAATTTCAACATAACGTCATTCCTTTAAAAATTTGGCTAAGTATAGCGAAATTGCCAGAATATGTGTACAAATCACCGTAAAAAATATGCTAATCTACACAAAAAATTCTTTGATGCTCATAATGAAAAAGACCTATTTTATTGCTGATTTACATCTCAGCGAAAATCGACCGTACTTAACTGAACTTTTTTGCGATTTTATGCAGAATCTCGCACCACAAGCCGAAGCACTTTACATCTTAGGCGATTTATTTGATTTTTGGATTGGTGATGATGAACAATCTCCTTTAATCGAACTTGTTCAACAACAAATTAAGCAAGTCAGCGATAAAGGCATCCCGTGCTATTTTCAACACGGGAATCGTGATTTCCTCATTGGAAAGCGATTTGCACAGGCTTGTGGAATAAATCTGCTACCTACATATCAACTGGTTGATTTATATGGTGAGAACGTACTACTATGCCACGGTGATACTTTATGTACTGATGATATAGCATATCAACGCTATCGTAAAAAAGTACATCAAAAATGGCGCCAAGGGCTATTTTTATGCTTACCGCTCAAAGTGCGGTTAAAAATTGCCGAGAAAATTCGAGCCAAAAGCCAAGCAGATAAAAAACAAAAATCCTATGAGATTATGGATGTAAACCCTGAATTTGTATTGCAAATCTTTGCACAATTTGGGGTGAAAAAAATGATCCATGGGCATACACACCGCCAAAATATTCATCAAATAGCACCGCACTTTACTCGCATTGTGTTGGGTGATTGGGGCGAAACGGCGTCTATTCTTGAAGTAAATGAACAGCAACAAATCCGATTTTTAACAGGTAAGGAATAATTATGGCAGATCCACACATTCAATCACCAATGGACATTTGGGACTATCTCACTGTTATTTTATATCGCAGTGGTTTTGTTGTAGCTGGTGTAATGACACTGATTTTTCCCTATTATCCTAACACTGCACATTTGGGTATTTTAATTGCTGCTGCGCTTTGTGCCTCTTGCTTACATATTTATCTGAAAACATTCCGACTTATTTTACAGATGGCAACTTGGGTAGCGTTAATTTGTCAAATGTTAGGTTATGAAACCTTAGCACTGGGAGGGGCATTAATGACTTTAGGCGGTTTATGTTACAAAGAATATTTCTGTTTCCGTATTTTTCTTTTAAATTTTCAACCGCTCTTTGTCGCCTTATTTTGGTGTATTGCACTGTTGAATAATTCTATTGCGACACAAGTGATGTCAGTGGTTGTTGGAATATTATTTATTATACTCGCAATTCAGAAATGGAGAATGCCGTTACATTTTGATATTGGGGATAAAACAAAGTATCAGGTGTAAGCCTCCCTCTTTTTTAAAGATATTCACACTCATAGAAAAAGCTAATGTGCTTACTCTCTGTTTTAAGAGAATAATTAACATGCAATGGTGGGCTTAATCCTTGCGATTAGTTTCAGACTTAGTGTAGAACAACAGCAACTTTGTTCGTTTTTATTGGACTTGAGTCACTAAAATTATACCTTGTGTGTTTAGCGGGTTCTAGCATAGCAATATTTTTTACTACTCTAATAAAAAATGCATTTCCAGTAGATAAATAAAGAGCTAATCGCTATTTTCCTGAAGACAAAAAATAACCCCGTACGTTTCAATTTATAACAAAAGCACAGGGTTACTCACACTTTATGCCGTTCAATGGCATATTACTTAACTAAAATACATTATTTTACACGTGAAACGTACTCGCCTGAACGAGTATCAACTTTAATCACTTCACCAATTTGTACGAATAAAGGTACTTTCACAACTGCACCAGTACTTAATGTTGCTGGTTTACCTCCAGTACCCGCAGTATCACCTTTTAAGCCCGGATCTGTATCAATGATTTCTAACTCAACAAAGTTCGGAGGTGTTACACTGATTGGAGCACCATTCCATAAAGTAACGATACAATCTGCTTGGTCTAATAGCCATTTTTCTGCATCACCAATTGCTTTCGCATCTGCTGAATATTGCTCAAATGTTTCTGGGTGCATAAAATACCAGAATGCATCATCTTTGTAAGAGTAAGTTAAGTTTAAATCCATTACATCAGCTGCTTCAACCGAAGTACCAGATTTGAAGTTAACATCTAATACTTTACCAGAAATTAATTTACGAATACGTGTACGAGTGAATGCCTGACCTTTACCTGGTTTAACAAATTCATTTTCAACGATTACGCAAGGCTCGCCATCTTGCATAAATTTTAGACCTGGTTTGAAATCACTGGTAGTATATGTAGCCATATTATCCTCAAGTTATAAAAGATTGTTGTCAAAAGTGCGTATTTTAACTCAAAACATAGTCATTAGAGAAGAACAAAGTTGGACAGATCTGCTCGCAAATGCAATTTCTGATCCTAAACTACTACTTAATACCCTAAACCTTCCTGCTGAAGCATTCGAAAAAGATATCGTTGCGCGTCGTCTATTTCCTCTACGGGTACCATTACCTTTCGTTCAAAGAATGGAAAAAGGCAATCCTAAAGATCCTCTTTTTTTGCAAGTAATGTCTTCAGCTGATGAATTTATTCAAGTAGAAGGCTTTACAACAGATCCTTTAGAAGAACAAGAAGCTGTTGTGCCAAGCGTGTTACATAAATACCATAATCGATTGCTATTAATGGTAAAAGGTGGGTGTGCCGTCAATTGCCGTTATTGTTTCCGCCGTCATTTTCCTTATGCGGATAACAAAGGTAACAAAGTAAACTGGCAAAAGGCATTGGACTACATTGCCATCCGTCCCGAAATTGAAGAAGTGATTTTTTCAGGTGGCGATCCACTAATGGCAAAAGATCACGAATTAAACTGGTTGATAAAAAATCTTGAAAACATACCGCACTTACAGCGCTTACGCATTCATACTCGCCTGCCTGTGGTTATTCCACAACGCATTACACCAGAACTATGTAAAATACTATCTGAAAGCCGTTTTCAAACGGTATTAGTGACGCATATTAATCATCCAAATGAAATTGATACAACCTTATCGGCAGCCATATTTAAACTAAAACAGGCGGGTGTTGTCTTATTAAATCAATCCGTATTATTAAAAAACATTAATGATGATGCACAAATTTTAAAGCAATTAAGTGATAAATTATTTAGTATTAATATTTTACCCTACTACTTGCATTTACTTGATAAAGTGGAAGGTGCAAGCCATTTTTACATTGAAGATGAAAAAGCGCTAAATATTTACAAAATATTGCAAAGCATCACATCAGGCTATTTAGTGCCAAAACTCGCACGAGAAATTGCCAAAGAGCCAAATAAAACTCTTTATACAGCATAGGAAAATCAGCAAATATCCTTTAAAATAATCAAAATTTTGACCGCACTTTTGTGTATATAAGTTAGCTATTTATAATTGAGGTACTCTCGTGGATCCAGAAAAAACAAAAAATGAAGCAGAACATAACCCTGCACAAAACGAACTCGACTTAGAATTTAGTCAAATTGAACCGATCACTCCGAAAAAAGTGATCAAACCTGAACCCTCTCTTTTTGATAAAGCAAAAGGACTATTTGCAAAAAAAGAGCAACATGTGCCTCAATTTACTATGAGAAAAGAACCTACATTTAGCTCTATCCCTGTAACAGCAACAAACCAAACAACATCACAGAATCCAACAGTAGAAAGCCAACCTGTTGTACATACTGAAAGTAGTGATATCTTTGTGACGCCAACAACTATACATAATGAAACAACAGTGCATACTGAAACCCCAACAGTGACTGAAATAGTAAATACACAAACTGAAACTGCTGAAATGCACACAACAGAAATGCCACAAGCAGAAAATCCTGCTCAAAATGTAGAACCAGAGATTCCATCTCAAGAACAATCGTCCTCACAAATAGCAGCAGCGTCAGCAACGGTAAGAGCGGTACAAAAGAGTTGGAAAAACCCTGAAACTTGGCCATTCTTACAAGTACTACCACAACGTCATCGTCGTATTGTTGTAGTGCTATTTGCATTGATTTTATTGCTCCTTTTATTCTTCTGGCTAAAACCAAGCACTGATACCGTGCAATCTTTTGAGCAACAAAATGCAAATGCAGTACCAATTCAATTCCAACCACTAGATAAGTCACAAAACAATGAACCACCTGTATTGGATAACTTAAACAATTCGCCAAACAATACAAATACAGTGG
Source organism: Pasteurella dagmatis (assembly GCF_900186835.1). Taxonomy (NCBI): domain Bacteria; kingdom Pseudomonadati; phylum Pseudomonadota; class Gammaproteobacteria; order Pasteurellales; family Pasteurellaceae; genus Pasteurella; species Pasteurella dagmatis. The sequence goes on along the minus strand of NZ_LT906448.1, from coordinate 374,067 downwards.
TAACAACAGAAAACAATGACAGTACGGTACCAAGACAGGCGCCAGAAGCCCAAGCTTCAACTGCGACAACACCTCCACCAGTGTTGAATAATACTCAAATATCTGCTGAACAAGCAACAATTAATGAAAAACCTCAAGTATTGGAAGCAAACAAGCCTGTTGAGAAACCACAACTGATTGAAAAAGCTAAAGTCATCGAAACACCTAAAGCATTAGAGCAGCCAAAAACTAAAGAAAAAGCTAAAGTTGTTGAGCCAAAACCAACGAAAGTAGATAAAAAATCTGCGCCAGTAGTAGAAGCTGCGCCTGCGAAAAGTGTAAAAGGTAAAACGTTAACCGTCCCACAAGGTGTAAGTTTAATGCAAGTGTTTCGTAATCATAACTTGAACATTGCTGATGTAAACGCAATGACTAAAGCAAAAGGCGCAGGCAATGCATTAAGTAACTTCAAACCGGGTGATAAAGTACAAGTTTCAGTGAATAGCCAAGGCCGTGTAACTGAAATGCGTTTAGAAAACGGCACAAGATTTATACGCCAAACTGATGGTTCTTACATTTATAAAAAATAACATCTTTTATAAAAAAGCCTGCTATTCTATCAAATAGCAGGCTTTTTATATGTATTTAACTCTATATTATCTAGCATCAACTACCGCAAAAACACGTGCATTAAAGCCCGGAGCACCTTTAATTTTCGGAACACCGATAAAAATGGCAGCACCAGTTGCTGGTAAAGTAGCTAAGTTATTCAGTACCTCCACTTGAAACTTATTCAAAGATAACCAGTAACGCTCACCTACCAAATCTTTATTTTTCAACACATCTAAAGCACTGTCTGTATCTAACGTTTCATGGCCAATTGCCGCAACATTACGCTGTTCGTGTAGAAATTTTAATGCCTCAAGCGACCAACCGGGCGTATGAGCTTGCCCGGTATGATCTTTATTATAAAAAGCTTGATGATCATGCCATCTTTCTGACCAACCACTTGCGAATGCCACAAAACTGCCCTCAGGAATTTTTCCATGTTCGGCTTCAAAAGCCAAGATATCCTCAACAGATACGGTGTAATCATTATTTTGCTTCACTGCATCTTCTTTATGGAGCACCACTAAAGGCAATACAAAATCTTTGATTGGAATCTCATCTAAATAGCGAGTGTTATCCACAAAATGAATAGGCGCATCAATATGTGTACCATATTGGCTTACTAAGGTATATTCCTGCGTGAAGAAACTATCTTTTTCAACCGTAAATAAGCTTTTCACTTCAAGAGGTTTAAAGGCAGGAAAATAAGGAATATCAGAAGTAACAGAATGGCTTAAATCAACCCATCTCTGCTGTTTTAAAAATGTAATTGCATTTGCTACTGTTGTCATAAACATATCCTCCTATATCGTCATAACAACCATTTCCTTTATAAAAGAAATAAACGCCCGATTCAAGTACACTTTAATTCTAACTTATCGCTAAAAATCATATAGTGTCGCTGAAACATCAGGCGTTTTTATCAGATTAATAAAACATTAAAATTTATAACCGCACTTTTTCACCACCGAAGTCATCAAGTAAGTTCGCTGTGAGCTTACTTAATACGCCAGTCATTAAAACAAAGTCAGCATCAAAACGCTGTGCATAATCTTCTTTTAAAATATCGTCATTTTTTTCACGAATTTGATCGGCAAATTTCAAGCGTTTTAAAGTACAATCTTCATTCAAAATAAAAGATAAATTATCTTCCCATTCCAATGACAACTTAGTTACAAACTTACCCGCATTAAGTAAGTTTTGAATTTCTTCTGACTCTAAATTTTGCTGTTTGCAACGGATAATACCGCTTTCGTTACTGCCCGTTAATTCAGCCTCTTCTAATGGAATTAACCATTGTGGTGTGCTGTCTTTAGTAATCCAATCTGTCATAATCACGCTCGGTTCATTTGCAAAACTCAATGGCACCACGGGTAATGAACCTAATGATTTACGCAATAATGCCAGCGCATCTTCCGCACGTTTAGCAGATGCAGCATCTACATAAATTAAATTATTTTCAGCATCAATCCACAGAGCGGTTTGTTGATTCTTACTAAATGCTCGAGGCAATAACACGGAAACTACATCATCTTTTAATGCTTGTTTCTCCACTTTCTTTAATTTGCGATTTTCTTTCAGTTCGATTTGCTCAATACGTTGATCTAATTCAGATTTAATCACGTGAGCTGGTAAAATTTTTTCTTCTTTGTGTGCAACTAATAAAACCTGTTTTCCTACTGAAAAATGTAACATTTCGCTACCACGCAATGGATTTGTCCAGCCAAACTTACCCATATCAGATTGATTACAAGGATGGTATTCACATTGTTCTAATTCTGTTTGTAATTTATCCGATGACCAATCCAAGTCCTTTGTTAGGCGATAAATCATTACGTTTTTAAACCAAAACATAGTTTGTTCCTTCTTTTTTGAGGTAGAATAGACAACTTGTATGTCACATTCGCGACATAATAATTCTGATATTGTAACGTAGTTCGAGAGAAAAATATGCAAGCGAAATCAATTTGCTTTATCGGTGGTGGGAATATGGCACAAGCCATTGTGTTTGGTTTATTAAAACAGCACTACCAAGCTGATAAAATCACCGTATGCGATCCCAATGCAGAAAAGCTTAAATTATTTGCACAAAAAGGTGTGCAAATCGTTGATACTCGCCTTAATCAAAAAAGTGCAGTAGAAAATGCTGAAGTTTTATTACTTGCGGTTAAGCCTCAAGTGCTAGCGGAAGCTTGCCAAGCATTAAGTGCGGTCGATTTTAGCAAAAAATTAGTGATCTCCATTGCCGCTGGCATTTCTATTACAAGATTACATGCGCTCTTACCAAGTGCAAAACAAATTGTTCGCGTAATGCCAAATACACCAGCGTTAGTCTCTGAAGGAATGTCTGGCTTATTTGCTGAAGCAGATTTAATTTCTGAATTTAAACAATTCACCGAAGACTTATTATCCGCAGTAGGCAAAACTTGCTGGGTTGATCAAGAAAGTGATATGCACTCAATTACCGCCGGTTCTGGCAGTAGTCCTGCGTATTTTTTCCTATTCATGGAAGCAATGCAACAAACGTTGTTGAATATGAATTTAGATGAAAACACAGCACGCTTATTAGTGCAACAATCAGCGCTTGGTGCTGCAAAAATGGTATCTGAGAATCCAGATATTCCGATTGCAACACTACGTGAAAATGTCACATCAAAAGGTGGTACTACTGCTGCCGCATTATCGGTCTTTAATCAGCAGCATCTACAAGACATCGTGCAACAAGCAATGCAAGCTTGTGTCGAACGTTCTCAACAAATGGAAAAATTGTTTTAATGAAAATTTCAGCATTTAACTGGCTTGCTTTAAGTTTTTTCGGGTATTTTTGTGCTTATGGCGTATTTGTTCCCTTCTTTCCTGTTTGGCTAAAATCACAAGCTTATGGGGAAGAATTAATTGGGTTAGTGATCGCCAGTTCTTATGTATTCCGTTTTATTGGTGGGATCTTTTTCTCAAGTTTAGTTAAAAGGGCATCGCAATTAGTTTACGCTTTGCGTTATCTTGCGTGGTCTAGCTTTGCGATTTTATTAGTGATGAGTTTTGTTGCCGAAAACTTCTGGTTGCTATTTATAGCTATTGGCTTATTTGCAATGATTAACTCGGGTGGAATACCGCTTAGTGATACATTAGCAAGCATATGGCAACAACAAATTCAGTTAGATTACGGCAAAGCACGTCTGATTGGATCGTTTGCGTTTGTTGTTGGTGTGGTTGTATTCGGTTATGTGATTAGCTATGTCGGTGAACACAATATTGTGTGGATTTTGACCGCACTTTTAGCGTTCTATGCCTTATTGCAGATGTCAACACCAAGGCCAGCACCTGTTGATCAACAAAGTGCGGTAGAAAATAAGGTGACTTTTAAAAGCTTGCTCCAAAATAAAACGACTTTACGCTTATTGATCGCCGTTTCACTTATTCAAGGATCACACGCCACTTATTATGCTTACAGTGTACTATATTGGACGAGCTTAGGCATTTCGGTACAAACAACCAGCTTGTTATGGGGATTGAGTGTCATCGCTGAAATGTTGTTATTTTTCTTTTCAACGAAGCTCTTTCGCACTTGGAAAGTCAGTTCGCTCTTTTATCTCTCTGCTATCGCAACAGTGGTTCGTTGGGCATCATTAAGTGTTGCAACCGAAGTGTGGTCATTAGCCTTAATTCAAACCTTACACAGTTTAACCTATGCAGTTAGCCACTATGCTGTGATTCGTTATTTTACGACCCAGCCAATCAGCCATATTGCAAAATTACAAGGACTTTATAACGGTATTTCAGGTTGCGCCTCTGTGGCATTATTAACTGCGCTTTCAGGCGTGTTATACCCAATTTCAGCCTCAATGACATTCGTTGCAATGGCTGGATTTGCAGCACTTGCGTTAGTGTTCATTCCACGCAAAGTCGAGGCTTTTTTATTAAAACGGTGCGAATAAATGAAAGATACTGCGTTAATTGAATTGTTTTTAAATGATGTATGGATAGAAAGGAAACTATCACAAAATACAGTGCAATCTTATCGTCTTGATTTAACAGCACTTTTGCAATGGCTAGAAAAACAATCTGAAGAACAACCTTTAACGCTAATCACCTTAGATGCCATCGATTTACAAACCTTTTTAGGTGAACGGCTCACCCAAGGTTATAAAGCCACCAGCACGGCTCGCTTACTGAGTGCTATTCGCAAGCTCTTTCAATATTTATATCGTGAAAAATACCGTACAGATGACCCAAGTGCGGTATTAAGTTCACCTAAATTGCCAAGCCGTTTGCCAAAATATTTAACCGAACAGCAAGTGACGGATTTACTCAATGCACCAGATGTCGATGTACCTCTTGAGCTACGTGATAAAGCGATGATGGAATTGTTATATGCGACAGGATTACGTGTCACAGAGCTGGTGTCTTTAACTGTAGAAAATATCAATATAAATCAAGGTATTGTACGAGTTATCGGGAAGGGGAACAAAGAGCGTATTGTACCAATTGGTGAAGAGGCTACTTATTGGATTCGTCAATTTGTGCTTTATGGGCGAACTACTTTACTTAATGGCCAAAGCAGTGATGTGTTGTTCCCAAGTAAAAGAGCGGTACAAATGACTAGACAAACTTTTTGGCATCGAATTAAACATTATGCGCTGATTTCTGAGATTGATTTGAACAGCTTATCACCTCACGTGCTCCGTCACGCATTTGCGACACATTTAATCAATCATGGGGCGGACTTACGCGTCGTACAAATGTTGTTAGGACATAGCGATCTATCCACCACTCAAATTTATACTCATGTAGCGAAAGAACGCTTAAAACATTTGCACGAAAGATACCATCCTAGAGGATAAAAAATACCAAGTTCTCACTTGGTATTTTATACTTTGTTTTTTCTTTAGTATGCTGAATTAATTAGCACTTCTTCACCATACCCACCTGCTTGTGGCAATGGTTGATAACTTGAGTTAGCCGCGCGAATAAAACGAATTCCTCGAATTCCTGCTTCTTTTGCCGCAAGAATATCATCATCACTGTCACCATAGTGAATACTAATATTATGATGAATTAATGCTGGTGTTTTGTTGTATTTAGTCGCACGCTCTCTTCCCCCCATAAATTCAACAGGAAGCATATTTTTCACATTTAAATATTTTTTGATTACATCAGTTACACCATCTACATTACCCGCAGTGCGGCCTGTAATAAAAAATACTTGGTCGCCACGCTCTTCATGCATTTTTACAAGGTCAATCGCAATTTGTTTTGGCATCGAGTATTTATCGCATCCCGCATTTACCTCATTCCAAAAATCTTGATTTTTTAAATAGGCATTGCTACCAGGTGAATACTTTTGTTGTCCATAAAAAAAGCAAGGGGTTGAAAATAAAGCAGTATCATCAATATCGAAACTTACTCGAATCGGCTCCATTCCCTCTAAACTTTTTTTAATATCATCAATCGAAATCCAGTGAATCGGTTGTTCTGCCAACATTTCACGAGCATTAGTGCCTTTATGCGTATAAGCTTCTTTTGTTGTAGCACTCACACTAAATGCTGAAATAGCAAGTATTATCCCTAATGAAAGTTGTATAGTTTTTTTCATTCTTTATGCTCCTAATAATTATTACAAAAAAAACTACACCACGAAGGGTGTAGTTTACTAAAAAGAAATTCTAAAATGAGTCTTTTAAACGTTCATCAGCACGTCTAGCTTCACCTTTATGTTGTAACTTATTAAGCTGACGTTCTAATTTTTCTTCCACATCATTTATTGCTTTATACATATCTTCTGATTCTGCTTTAGCAAATAAATCACCAAGTGGTGTACCAATTGATGCTTCAACAGAAAAGCCTTTTGGAATTTTATTTAAAATAAAATGAGGATTAATTAATTGAGTTTGCCATTTTCCTAATTTAGCAAGTCTATCTTCGACGTGAGCACGGATTGCTGGGGTGATTTCCATTTGTTTGCTTGTAATGTTTAGAGTCATAGCATTTACCTCTTAGTTGAAGGGGATCTTATCCCTTTTAATGAAAAAACCTTAATGACAACATAACGGTCCTGAACCGAGTTTTCAAGTCTTTTTCAATTAATTTTTTTGGAAAAGTTAAAAAGTATGATCTGAATAGAATATTTCTAATTTTATGCTAGATTATTCGTAAATAGTTGATATGATTAGAGGGATGTATTAAACACCCCTCTAATTATTTTTGTTTATATTTCAATCCTATAGACTATTGCATTTCGTCCGCATCGACTTTATTCAACTTCAAACGTGCAAAATAATCTTTTGTTTCGGCAACAACGACATGGCGTAACCCAATCAAAGCAACAAGATTTGGAAATGCCATTAAACCGTTCACGATATCCGCTAACAACCAAATCAGATCTAATTGGATAAATGCACCACAACCAACTAACACAATGAAAATAAAGCGATAAATTTTAATTCCACGTGTTCCTGCTAAATAGACAAAGCAACGCTCACCGTAATAACACCAGCCTAAAATTGTCGTAAATGCGAAGAATAATAAGCCGATTGTGACAATTGTTGCCCCTAAGTTGCTACCTAAACCTTGTGAAAAAGCATAGTTCGTCAATGCCGCCCCTTCCATACTTGGCGATTGCCACGCACCCGTAATCACAAGCACAATACCTGTCATCGAACAAACAATGATGGTATCGAGAAAAGTCCCGGTCATTGAAATTAAGCCTTGGCGCACTGGCTCTTTAGTTTGTGCCGCAGCTGCTGCAATTGGCGCACTACCTAAACCAGATTCATTGGAGAAGATACCACGTGCAACGCCCGATTGAATGGCTTTCATCACTGTGTAGCCTAACGCACCGCCTAATGCTGCTGTTGGATTAAACGCACTATACACAATCAAACCAATCGCTTGCGGTACTGCTTGCCAATTTAATAACAAAATGATTAGTGAGGTAACGACATACAACAACGCCATAAATGGCACGATATAAGAAGAAACAATCGCAATACGTCTTACACCACCTAGAATAATTAACGACACTAAGGCTGTAATAATTGATGCAGTAAATGGAATTGGTACGTTAAATGTATTTTCCATTGCGTGTGTAATCGCATTCACTTGTGGGAAAGTTCCAATGCCAAAGAATGCAACTAAAATACCAAAAATTGCAAATAATTTAGCAAGCCATTTAATACCTAAACCACGCTCAATATAATACATTGGTCCACCAGCCATAAAACCTTGGCGATCACGTACACGATATTTCACCGCAAGTAAACATTCTGCATATTTGGTTGCCATACCTAATAAAGCAACGATCCACATCCAGAAAACGGCCCCAGGCCCACCTGCTTGTACTGCTGTGGCTACCCCAACAATGTTTCCCGTACCAATAGTTGCTGCGAGCGCGGTACAAAGTGCAGCAAAAGAAGAGACATCCCCTTTCTTTCCAGCGCCTTTCTCTCTGCGGAATAAATAAGATAATGCACGAGGCAAATGGACAAACTGGATAAAGCCTAAACGAAACGTTAAATAAAGCCCAGTTCCAGAAAGTAAAAGTAATAAGGGTGGTCCCCAAACTAGACTATTAATAGAAGATAAAATTGATTCTAATGACATGTAAGAAATCCTCGTAAAAAATAACGAATTACAAGGAGGCAAAAGCATTTTGCGGAAGACTAAAAATAGAAAAGCACGCATCAAAAATGCGTGTAAAAACATCAAACCGTATTTCTTCTTGCCCCTGTCCTTTTGCCTGAGCGTTTCAAAAAACGATAAAAATATACCGCTCTTTTTGCGCCTTCGGCGGCCATGCTGTATTTGATACCATGGCGCTCTCCAAGGGTTCGTCCAGTAACAGTCCTCGCTGATCTATCAGCGCCTGAAAGATTTTACCTCGTCGGCGTAGGGTCAATTCCCTACTCTCCAGCTACCTTCATCCGAACTTACTTCATAAAAAAGTGCGGTCGATTTTAACAAGATTATTTTTAAATCTCAACCGCACCTTTTGTAAAATTTTATTTGCGTTGTTCTCGCTCCCATTTTCTTGCAATATAGCTACAACTAGGGATTAATTTAAGTTGTTTCTCTCGAATTAAATTTGATAACGCAAGGTACAATTTATCTGCGATACCTTGACCACGTAATACTTCTGAAACATAAGTATGGTTCGCATTAATCGTATTTTCATCAACAAAGAAATAAGTTAATTCTGCAATTTTCTTACCCTGTTCATCTAATACAAAAAACTCACCATTTTGATCATTTTGTTTATGTTGAATCTCCATTAATGCCTTCTCCAGTCTTCATTTTCTTCGCTCATTGCAAAATCTGCCGTTTCACAAGGAATTGCTTTTTCTTCACTTGCCCACTCACCAAGATCAATCAATTGGCAACGTTTACTACAAAAAGGACGATATGGGCTTTCATTTGACCAAATCACTGCTTTTTTACAAATTGGGCAAGGCACTTCAAACTTATCTTCAGCCATTATTTTCTCGCTAATTCAGTATATAGATGATGCAATTCTAGCACTTTTTGTTTCAATAAAGGCAAGGTTTCTGCCAGATCGCCATTGTTATCAATAATATCATTCGCAAAGCTTAATCGCGTTTGACGATCCACTTGCGACTTCATAATATTTTCGATCATTGCCACTTTATTTTGATCGCGACGACTTGCACGTAAAATTTGTGTTTGCGGTTCAATATCCACCACTAAAATCCGTTGGCAAAGCGTGGTCAAATTATTTTCAATTAACAACGGCACAACCCAAATAACATAATCACTTGTTTGTGAGTATAATTGGCGTAACATTTCCTCTCGGATCGCTGGATGTAATAAATTATTGAGCCAGCTTTTCTCCGCCTCATTCTGAAAAATACGCTCCCTCAGATAAGCACGATTTAATTCTCCATTTTCAAGTAATACTTTTTCGCCAAAATGCTGAACAATATCACTTAATAGAGGTGATCCTTTTGCTACTACTTGCCTTGCAACAATATCTGCATCAATAATCGGCACACCGAGCTCTGCAAATAAATCAGCAATGGTACTTTTCCCACTGCCTATTCCCCCTGTTAGCCCTACAATATATGTCATTATTTTTTAACCTTTGTCTTGCAATAAACTTTGGCAAATCATACTTTTCATCTGTTGATTAAGCAAGATTTTAAGAAATAGCACTAACATTCATTAATGTAATAACAATAATATTGCACCACTTACACAGAGAAATGTACCAAAGGGTAACTCTTTAACCTGTAGTCCTTTTCTTTTCAACCCATAAGCATAAAATAACCCAGCCAAACAAGCGAATAAAACCAAAATCGGGAAATATTGCCAATGAATAGCACTCCCTAATCCTAACATAAGCCAATAATCCCCTCTTCCTAGCACTTCTTTCTTATACGCACATTTTCCTATCTGATAAATCAAGTAAAAGGCGCCAAAGCCAATAAAAGCACTTAATAAAACCTCTTCTAAAGTCCACCCTGTTACATCGAACCAAGCCCCGAATATGCTTAACACAAACAAGCTTTGACAAAATTGTGGTGCGATTAATTGATAATGACAATCAAGCACTGCGATACAAAATAAAATGCTCAAATAAACTGCAACATAACCACCTTGCCAAACATTTTCAAATAGCCCATAGCAAAGCAAGAACCAGCTAATAAAACCGGCAAAAAAAGTCAAAGATCCACCGCATTTAATAGCTTTTAATGATGATGAAACGCTTGTTGTTTGCAACTCTTCAATACTCAGATTTGATGATAAGAAGCTGTGATAAGCCTGATAAAGCTCACTTGTTACCCGAATTGCAAAATGTTGAAATTGAAAATAAACCCAATAGCCAGTCAAACCACCTGTGAAAATAAAAACAAGTAAATTCATTGCACAATAGCTCCCATATTAAAAATCGGTAAATACATTCCGAGCATAATTAGCCCAATTAATCCGCCGATAATTAACATTAAAAATGGCTCTAACAGTTGAGATAGCAAATCTAATTGATGTTCTAGTTTCTTCTGATATACCTCTGCAATATTTTGTAACATCACAACAAATTGCCCACTTTTCTCACCAATTTGTAGCATTTGTTGCGCATCATAAGGGAACAATGAGGAACTAGCAGCCTCTGAAAAAGCATACCCTTGAGAAATTTCTTGTAAAATCCACCGCACTTCATTGCTTAATATAGGATCATCTTGTAATCCACTTCTCACTCCGAAATGTTGTTGAGGTAAAAAAGACTGTAAAGCTTTGTGCAATGGTATCCCTGAAGCAAGCATTAAATGCAAATTGGTACAAAAACGAATTAAACGATGCTTCTGGCGAATGTCTTTAAGTAAAGGAAATACAGAAATGAAACGCTCTTTTTGTTGTTGAAGTTGCTTAGAGTGCCGACAGTAATACGTTGTGCCAAAGCTAATTAATACGGTCAGAATAATTAATAAAAAACCATTATCACTTAGCCATCCAGATAAATTAAATAACAGTTCAGTAAAAACAGGCAGTTTTTGATTTTGATACATTACAGCAAATTCTGGCACGATAAACAGTAAAAGCATCAATGTGAGCAAAAGAGAAATCCCAACAATAATACTTGGATACAGCATAATTTTTTGTACTTTACGTTGCAAAACCAAAGATTGTTGCCGATATTGTGCGATTTGTTGACAAACTTGCGCCAAACGACCAGTCATTTCTCCTACTTTAATCAACTGTAATTCTTGATAATTCATATAAGATCCGAGTGAAGCCAAGGCCACAGAAAAAGCAACACCGCTTTCCAATTGCATTAATAAGTTTCTAAGCCATTGATTGAGTTGAATATTAGTTGTGTTTTGTAGCAAAGCTTGTAGCGCCTCTTTCAGTGGTAATGTGGACTGTAGTAAAGTGGCTAGCAGTGTAAATAAATCACAAAGTTCAGCTTGTTTAGGATGCGTTGAAAACTGCCAGTTTTGTTGTAATTTGATCTGAACAAAGCCCCGCTCAAACAGCATTTGCTGCGCCATAATTTCATTTTCAGCCACTAACATTCCTTTCTGTTTTTGTTGTAAACGATTTTTGGCTTTCCAACGATACATCTTTAACTCTGCCATTATTCACTTCCTAATACACGATTGACTTCCATTTCATCCGTCAGCCCTTGCTCAACTTTTTCTAAAGCACTACTACGTAATGTGGCAAAATCTGTTTGGAAGTGCCCTTTTATTTTAGGATAAAGCAATTGATAAACACCTATACGCCCAGCATAGCCTTGATAACAATCACAACTTCCCAGATTATCTTGATCACATTTCTTACATAATTTCCGAACTAACCGCTGTGCAATTACCAGTAACAAGCTATTTTCAATTTCATATTGCTGAATTCCTAATTGTTTTAAGCGGGCAATCGAACTTTGCGCATCATTTGTATGTAATGTCGAAAGCACCAAATGTCCAGTTTGTGCAGCACGCAATGCCATTGCAGCACTTTCTTCATCTCGAATTTCACCAAGCATAATAATGTCCGGATCTTGACGTAAGAAAGTTCGTAATAAACGGCTAAAATCGAGCCCAATTTGTGGGTTGATTTGTGTTTGGATAATTCCTTCAACTTCAATTTCTATAGGATCCTCTGCGGTCATAATATGTTTTTCTTGTGAATTTAACCATTGAAGTGCAGTATAAAGTGAAATACTTTTCCCACTCCCTGTAGGACCTGTCACTAAAATTAATCCCTGTGGTTGATTTAGTGCATTTTGAAAACGAATTTGCTGCTCCGCATTCATTCCTAAATCAGCAAAACTAAAATCTATTGGCGTATTTTGCTGTAAACGCAACACTGCTTTCTCACCAAAATAAGTAGGCAAGGTAGACAAACGAAAATCCAATATGTCAGAAAAGCGCGTTTTAAATTGAAAACGTCCATCTTGAGGTAAACGCATTTCGCTAATATCTAATTTAGCCAACAGCTTTAAACGAGAAACCAGCCGCATAGAAAAAGTTAAAGCAAGATTCGCTTGTAGTTGTAAAACACCATCAATACGAAAACGGATCTGTAATTTTTGTTTTTGTGGCTCAATATGAATATCAGAAGCATTTTTCTGCAATGCTTGCTCAAACAGATCATTTAAGACCTGAATGACGGGTTCATCTTGCTCCTCTTGTTGTAAAGAAATCTCCGTTAATTGTGGCTGATAAACAAACTCTGTACTTTCTTCTACTTGTAAACTTTGTGGAGATAGTTGCTGTAAAGAACTTTTTAGATCCGAAGAATGTAATAACACGGGTTCAACAATTTTTCCCATCAAAAAGGAAAACGTTTCACAAGCAGATACATTGGCAAAGGAATCCACACCAAGCCATAAAACACGCTCATCTTCTTTTAGCGGCAATGCAAAGTAACGTAGCAATATGGCTTGTTGTTGCTGATTGCGTTGCCATAAATCAGTAGTGATCTCAAAAGTTTCACCATTCTTTGCAATCAGCGTAAAATTACGTTGAGAAAACATTATGAACAAAATCCAGCAGGAAAGAGCTCAGAATGAGTACCACAACTTGCTTGCCAGGAAACACCTTGAGTAACATCTCCTGATGGAGTTAAAGTATAAGAGACTTTATCTAATGCATTTTGTCCAGTGACAGTGATCACACCATCTGCTACATCAATCGATTTTAGATACTTTTTACCTGTATTATGGGAGGCTTGAATACCATTTGTTCCTGCATCACAGCTAGCCTTAGCACCAGTGTTGTAAATACACAGCTCAACCTCTGCTCGATAAGGATCTGCTGCTTGAAGCAATTCTGAAATTGCCGCTTTTTTGGTATAATTTTGGTACGATGGAATTGCAATAGTCGCTAATACAGCAACAATAGCAATCACAATCATAAGTTCAATTAAAGTAAATCCTTTTTGAATTGAAATACGTTGTTTCATAGAAAATCCTTATATAATAAATAGAGCTTGTAAGCAGCCCTTAGATAGGAAGAACACTAAATAAATGACAATATTTAGTGTTGGAAAGTATGTCATTCAGGAAAATTTTCTAAAAATCGACCGCACTTTTTTCTCGAACTGGATCGCAAAAATAAGATTTGATTATGCAAAAACCACTATTTAATATCACTCAAGGTTGGTTAGATAACACTAAGAAAGTCGTATCACCACATTATGACCAACGCCCTGTTCCACAAGAGATTTCACTGCTCATTATTCACTATATTAGCCTTCCTCCTGAACAATTCGGAGGCCCTTACATTGATCAATTTTTCCAAGGAAAGCTCGAGCCAACTACACATCCTTATTTTGAAGAAATTAAAGACTTACGAGTCTCTGCTCATTGCTTAATTAACCGTGAAGGGGAGATCACTCAATATGTTAATTTTAACGATCGTGCTTGGCACGCAGGATTGTCTCAGTTTGAAGGAAGAGAAAAATGTAATGATTTTTCGATTGGTATTGAACTAGAGGGCAGCAATGAGCAGCCTTTTACTGAAAAACAATATCGTGCTTTAACACAACTTACAAAAAGCCTGATACATTTTTATCCTCAAATCACGAAACAGCGTATCGTTGGACATTGTGACGTATCGCCGGGACGCAAAATCGACCCTGGTCAATATTTTGATTGGCTAAAATACCTAAATTCCCTCAAATAAATTATTGATTAAAAAGCACGCTATTAAAATCAAGAAATAAAAAAACAATTCACAACACGCATAAAAACAAATATCTCTTTGATATTTAATATTTTTTTAAAATTTAATACTGTTCAACAAGATTAAATATTTAGTTATTAAATGGCTTCTCTGAAATCAACCACAATTTTATCCACAGAAACAGTGAATAACTTATTACGTCTAAGAGAACACATCTTAATCTATGGCCAATATTGATAAAAAATGAGCGTTAGAGCTATTTTTGTAGAAAAAATTCCCGTATTTTTTGCCAATAGAGAGTCTGCTCAAAAAATAGAAGTTCAAAAGAGCATATAAACAATATCGCTGCTGTTACTTAATTTTCTGTTATCCTATTACTTACTATTTTTGATTTATCACGGCGTTATAAACAAGATTATCCACAACCTGTTCATCATATGTTCAATGAGCTTAATGACAGTAAGTATTTAAAAATACATTTCTTCAGAAAAACAAAAATCAACTTTGCCTTATAACAAAGCTTGATTATCAGTTGAGAAATTTATGATTATGTGAAACAATCAAAACACTATTGGATTATGTGAAAATTTATAAATATTTTTTAAGGTGAACGCTAGTGATCGATTTCGATGGCTACCGTCCAAATGTGGGTATCGTCATTTGTAATAGCAAAAGACAAGTACTCTGGGCAAAAAGGTACGGACAAAATTCTTGGCAATTTCCTCAAGGTGGAATTAACGATAATGAAAGTGCTGAACAAGCAATGTATCGTGAACTATTCGAAGAAGTTGGCTTAACACCCAAAGATGTCAAAATTTTATACACATCAAAGCATTGGCTGCGCTACAAATTACCTAAACGCTTATTACGTTACGATAGTAAACCCATTTGTATTGGTCAAAAACAACGTTGGTTCTTGCTCCAACTGGTTTCCGATGAAAAAAATATCGATATGCAATCAAGCAAATCACCTGAATTTGATGGTTGGCGCTGGGTGAGCTTTTGGTACCCTGTTAGACAAGTTGTTTCATTTAAAAAAGAAGTTTACCGTAGAGCAATGAAAGAATTTGCGACTATTCTCTTTAATAGCCACAATAAAGAATATATTTCATCTATAAAACACATTGAGAATGAAATAAAACCTCATAATTCAAATAAAAAATCATCTTATATATCTAAATATTCAAAACGAACTTATCATAAATCAAGGGTTTGATTATGTTAACTTTTTTAGTTGTCTGCCTCATATTAGGTGCGATTATTGGTTTTTTAGCTGGCTTATTTGGAATTGGCGGAGGTCTAATCATTGTACCAATGCTAGTTTATCTACTTCCTATGGTGGGAGTGCCTGATCCTCTATTGATGTCTACTGCATTAGGGACATCTTTTGCAACTATTGTCGTGACAAGTTTCTCCTCAGCCCATCGTCATCACCAACTAGGTAATATTGTATGGTCAGCAGTAAAAGTCCTTGTTCCTACCGTTATGATAACCACCTTTATCTGTGGTCTTTTTATCAGTAAACTAGATAAGGCTATTGCAAGTAAAGTTTTCTCCTGTTTAGTTATCTACTTAGCAATTAAGATGCTACTTTCAATCAAACCAAACACTATCACTAAACCGTTAACAACGTTGTCATCTGTAATCGGTGGAGTGCTCATTGGTATTGCATCTTGTGCTGCAGGAATCGGTGGTGGCGGCTTTATCGTGCCGTTCCTAAATTCTCGTGGTATTGAAATGAAAAAAGCCATAGGCTCTTCTGCTTTTTGTGGAACGCTACTCGGATTATCTGGAATGCTTAGTTTTATGCTGAGCGGATGGAACATGCCCAATATGCCTGAGTATTCGGTCGGTTATGTATATCTTCCTGCCGTCGTTGGGATTACATTAACTTCATTTTTTACCTCAAAAATTGGAGCAACTGCAACAACTAAAGTTCCAGTATCAACATTAAAACGTTACTTCGCTTGTTTATTAATTCTTATTGCTATCAATATGTTTTTAAAATAAAGGCTCTTTATGGAATACAACTATATAACATTTCCGCAATTTGACCCTGTCATATTTGAAATAGGCCCTATAGGTTTACGTTGGTATGGCTTAATGTACCTTATTGGATTCTTGTTTGCTCGTTGGCTAGCTGTAAAACGGATTAGTCAAACCGGAAGCAGTTGGACAACTGAACAGGTGGACAACCTACTATTTAACGGTTTTATGGGGGTATTTTTAGGTGGGCGTATTGGCTATGTCTTTTTCTATCAATTCGAATACTTTCTACAAGACCCTGCTTATTTATTCCGTATTTGGGAAGGAGGTATGTCCTTTCATGGAGGTTTAATCGGTGTAATTTTATCTATGATTATTACCTCTAAACTTCAAAAAAGAAGTTTCTGGCAAACGGCTGATTTTGTTGCACCACTTATTCCATTTGGTTTAGGTATGGGACGCATTGGTAATTTTATTAACGACGAACTTTGGGGACGTGTAACTGATGTACCTTGGGCAGTATTATTCCCATCTGGGGGCTATTTACCTCGTCATCCTTCACAATTATATGAAGCTATATTAGAAGGCGCTGTTTTATTCTTTATCCTAAATTGGTATATTAAAAAACCTCGTGCGACAGGAGCAACCGCAGGCTTATTCTTACTAGTTTATGGCATTTTCCGCTTTATTGTTGAATTCTTCCGTGAGCCTGATGCGCAATTAGGTTTATATTTCGGCCAACAAATTTCAATGGGACAAATTCTTTCATTGCCAATGATCATTATTGGTGCATGTATTATGCTTTATGCATACAAAAGTGCGCTGAAAAAAAGGTAAATTTTATGAAACAATATTTAGAGCTGTGCCAACGTATCGTTGATGAAGGTGTTTGGATTGAAAATAAACGTACTGGCAAACGCTGTTTGACGGTAATCGATGCCGATCTGACTTATGATGTTGCAAATAACCAATTTCCCCTTATTACTACTCGTAAAAGCTATTGGAAAGCTGCAATTGCTGAATTTTTAGGCTATATTCGTGGATATGATAATGCAGCAGATTTCCGCAAGCTTGGAACCAAAACATGGGATGCTAATGCGAATGACAACGAGGCTTGGTTAAACAATCCGCATCGCAAAGGCACTGATGATATGGGCCGTGTTTACGGTGTACAAGGTCGTGCTTGGCGTAAACCAAATGGTGAAACTATCGATCAACTACGAAAAGTTGTGAATAATTTAAATAAAGGAATTGATGATCGTGGAGAAATTATAACGTTCTTAAACCCTGGTGAATTTGATCTTGGTTGTTTACGTCCTTGTATGCACACTCATACTTTCTCATTATTGGGCGATACCCTTTATCTAACAAGCTACCAACGCTCTTGTGATGTGCCACTTGGTCTTAACTTTAACCAAATTCAAGTGTTCACATTCCTAGCGTTAATGGCGCAAATTACAGGGAAAAAACCGGGTAAAGCCTATCACAAAATTATCAACGCGCATATTTATGAAGACCAACTTGAGCTAATGAAAAATGTGCAATTAAAACGTGAGCCATTCCCACTGCCACAACTGGAAATTAACCCAGATATTAAAACCCTTGAAGATCTAGAAACTTGGGTCACAATGGATGACTTCAAAGTGACTGGCTACCAATGCCACGAGCCAATTAAGTATCCATTCTCTGTTTAATATTTGAGGTAAAAGTGCGGTCAGATTTAGACGAAAAATGGATGCGTTATGCCCTTGAATTGGCAGACAAAGCAGAACAGTTAGGCGAGATCCCTGTGGGTGCTGTGTTAGTCGATGAAGAAGGTAATGTTCTTGGCGAAGGTTGGAATTTATCTATTATCGAATCTGACCCCACCGCACACGCTGAAATCGTCGCATTACGTCAAGGCGGTAAAACATTACAAAACTACCGCCTTGTCAACACCACTCTCTATGTTACCCTTGAGCCTTGTACAATGTGCGCTGGAGCGATTTTACACAGTCGCATAAAGCGCCTAGTATTTGGTGCATCCGATTATAAAACAGGTGCGGTTGGGTCACGTTTCCATTTTTTTGATGATTATAAAATGAATCATACTGTTGAAATCACAGCCGGTGTACTGCAAGATGAATGTAGCCAAAAACTCAGTGTATTTTTTCAAAAACGACGCCAGCAGAAAAAAATACAACAGAAACTCAGAATGGCTGAAATAGCTCCAGTAGAATAATAAGAAAGGCAAATAATTAAATTATTTACCTTTTTATACATTTATAAATCTTAATACTTAACAATATGTCCATATCCTTCAAGGATCGATTTAATATGTTCTAAAGACTCCTTTGTTGGTGGAGAAACATTTTCAAGTTCATATTTCTCTCCCATTGCTTCCCACTTGTGCGCACCTAAACGGTGATAAGGTAACAACTCTACTTTCTCTATATTTTTCATATCTTTAATGAAATTACCTAACAAATGGATATCTTCATCTGCATCGGTATAGCCAGGCACAACAACATAACGAATCCAAACAGGTTGATTGCGTTTTGCTAAATATTGTGCAAACTCGAGTGTACGTTTGTTTGGCACACCAATTAAATTTTGGTGAATTTTATCATTCAATTGCTTGAGATCGAGTAAAACAAGATCGGTAACATCAATTAACTCATCAATAACGTGATCATAGTTACGCACAAAGCCGTTTGTATCTAAACAAGTATGAATACCTACATCTTTACACGCTTTGAACCAATCACGAACGAATTCTGCCTGTAATACAGCTTCACCACCTGATGCTGTAACTCCACCACCTGATGCATTCATAAAATGACGGTAAGTAACCACTTCTTTCATCAATTCTTCAACTGTAATTTCTCTGCCACCATGTAAATCCCAAGTATCACGGTTATGGCAATATTTGCAGCGCATTAGACAGCCTTGCATAAATAAAATAAAACGAATCCCTGGTCCATCTACAGTTCCACAAGATTCGTAAGAATGAATTCGTCCCACTGTTGTCATAAATAATCCTTCAAAATTTTTTGCATATTATAATCGAAATTAAAGGGATTTGTTGTGAATTATTCAATGCTTAGAGAAAAAACAACCCAATCTCTGACAGCTATCAAACATTGGGTTATGGAGAAAAGTGCGGTCTATTTTTTAAAATTCTAAACCAACACCCGCGTGGAAATTCGTCTTAGATAAATTGTGCTTGTAACCTAAATCTTTGCTTAGACCAATGTTGGTATAAAAACCAGTATTTAATGGTTTCCACTGTAAGCCTGCTTGAACATTAACCCAAGATTTATCCTCTGGCGCTAACTTGGTAATAAATCGGCTGCCGTTAAAACCAGTTTGTACAGATGCAAGATCTTTATTCCACTCTTTTACAAAGCGTGTCATCAAATAAGGTTGGAGACTGTCACCTTTATAGCTAAAGCTCACGCCAGTACCTGTTTTTAAACTGTGTACATGACGTTCTGCAAATTGCATTTTCATTAGACCAGCTTCATTTGTGCCAAAAGCATCAAGTGCAGTTTTGGTTTTGCTAATATCACCAATCAGAGCAAATGAGTATTTGTCCCACTTCAGCTCATAACCACCAAAGAGTCCCATACTTAAACTTTGCGAAGTTGGTTCTGCGGTTTGTAAATGCGTTGAGCGACCAATAAAATTAGTTCTGTTTGTTTTAAAACGCGAGTTATTGACTTGTAATGAGCTACCTAACCACCATTGTTCTGCATCATAGCGTAACGATGTACTTAAAGCGCGACTTTTAGCGCGAATATTCGTTTGCCCTTCTTGTACCTTTTGCTCTTGATGACTCACTAAAGCAGAAAGCTGCCATTGTGGATTAAATTGCACTTTTACACCAACGTGTAAATTATCACCACCTTGTACTTTTTGATAAGAAACAATTGTGTCAACTGTTTGTTCTGCTTGTTTACTTAAACGGTTACGATTACTTTCAGTGCGTGCAAAATCCAATGCAACATCAGATTGATATTGTGCCATTATTGTTAATGCCCCCATTTCTTTTGGTGCATTTAATACATTTAGAATATAATCTGACATTGCTTTGTGAGCTACTGGACCGGGGTGGAAACTGTCTGCAAAAAGCTTACCATCTGCAGATTTTTGATCCTCAGGAATACAATCAGAACCTTTAGTAGTAGGAATACTTTCTTTACAAGCAACACCTGTTGTATTCGTTAAACCATATACTGTAGGACGTTCAATCATATCTTTTAAGAAGGCATCTGTATCAATACGAACTACACTGCCCCCCGCTTGATTTAAGGCGCTTGTGATACTTGCATTCAGTAATGTTGTAGCAAGTGCCGCTTGCTGTAGAACATTTTGATACTGCTCAGTTAGTGTTTTGAGCATAAATTCTTCGTTGTAACCAGCAATGATTAATGGATATTTCCACCAACCAAGTGCATCATAAAAACCTTTTGTACTTTCGCTCAATGTATTTAAGCGAAGCTCATTAAAATCTGTCGTATTATGGCTCGGTTGCTCTAAAATATTTTGAACTGCTTTCTTGAAAGCATTAGTAAAATAAGAAGCATCCAAAACATTTTTAGACATTACATTAATTTGCTTTCCTGCAGCTTCACCCAGTTTATCAAAAAACTCTGGTGTATAAGTCACATTGGGGATCGTTGGTGCGATAACAGTATTAACGCCAGCTTGCTGTAACATAGCCCATTGTTGTGCCATTGTTTGTGCCATTTGCTGAATACTTTGCATCACATAGGTTTGTCTTTCAGCTTCAGTTTTAGTCATTGCCTCAGCCAATACTGTCGCTAAATCATTACCACCTGCCCATATTACGTGCAATGCTTCTTTTTTCACATTACTATTTAAATAGGCTTTCACTTGTGTAGAAAGATCTAAATTTGGCTGTTTTGAAATATTCTTATTATTTGAACCAACAATCACTCCACCACTATATGCATAGTTTGTGCCACCTTGTGAAGATGCTTTTAAGTTACTACCTAATGCGTTTGCTAAATGTTCACCATAAAGTAAATTTAAAGTGCGGTCTGTTTTAAAATAAGTTGCTTTTTTATTCCAATCTTTTTGACCCACATCACTCAAACTATCCCCAAAAACTACGACATCCTGAGCAAAAGCGGAAGTGCTAATTGCACACAATAACGCAAAAGAAATCTGATTTAACTTCATTAGAAAATCCTTGTAAAAATAAAAACTTGAGGAGTTTAAAGGAAAGAGAAAGTATATGGCTAGACAGACCTCTGCTGGTATGAACAGTTTGTTTTCTTAACAGGTCTAATTTGTGGTTATAAAAAAACCTCTGCATTAAGCAGAGGTTTTTGTTTGAGAGAATAAAGAGGAATTACATCGCTTGAGTGAATGTACGAGTAATTACGTCTTGTTGTTGCTCTTTAGTTAATGAGTTGAAACGTACTGCATAACCAGAAACACGGATAGTTAACTGAGGATATTTCTCTGGGTTTTCCATCGCATCTAATAGCATTTCACGGTTCATTACGTTCACGTTTAAGTGTTGACCACCTTCGATTGTTGCTTCGTGGTGGAAATAACCGTCCATTAAACCTGCAAGGTTACGTTTTTGAGCTTCGTAATCTTTACCTAATGCATTTGGTACGATTGAGAAGGTGTATGAAATACCGTCTTTCGCATACGCAAATGGTAATTTAGCAACAGATGTTAATGAAGCTACCGCACCTTTCTGGTCACGACCGTGCATTGGGTTCGCACCTGGTCCGAATGGTGCACCTGAACGACGACCATCTGGAGTATTACCTGTTTTCTTACCATAAACCACGTTAGATGTGATAGTAAGTACAGATTGTGTCGGTGTCGCATTACGATAAGTACCCAATTTTTGGATTTTCTTCATAAAGCGTTCAACTAAGTCACAAGCGATTTCGTCTACACGGTTATCGTTGTTACCGAATTGTGGATATTCACCTTCGATTTCAAAGTCGATTGCTACGTTTTTCGCGACACCAACAACTTCGCCAGCTTTGTTTTTGATTTCAATGTCGCCACGAACTGGTTTCACTTTCGCATATTTAATTGCAGATAATGAGTCTGCTGCCACAGAAAGACCTGCGATACCACAAGCCATTGTGCGGAATACATCACGATCGTGAAGTGCCATTAATGCTGCTTCATATGCATATTTATCGTGCATAAAGTGAATGATGTTCAATGCAGTCACATATTGTTTTGCTAACCAATCCATAAAGCTGTCTAAGCGAGTCATTACATCTTCATAATCTAAGTATTCGCTTGTAATTGGATCAGTTTTCGGTCCAACTTGGTCACCAGATTTCTCATCCACACCACCATTGATTGCGTATAATAAAGTTTTCGCTAAGTTTGCACGAGCACCGAAGAATTGCATCATTTTACCAACGATCATTGGTGATACACAGCAAGCAATCGCATAGTCATCGTTTTGGAAGTCAGGACGCATTAAGTCATCGTTTTCATACTGAACAGATGAAGTATCGATAGATACTTTAGCTGCATAGCGTTTGAAACCTTCTGGTAATTTTTCAGACCAAAGAATTGTTAAGTTTGGTTCTGGAGAAGGACCCATTGTGTAAAGGGTGTGTAAGATACGGAAGCTGTTTTTGGTTACTAATGTACGACCATCTAAGCCCATACCTGCCAATGTTTCAGTTGCCCACATTGGGTCACCAGAGAATAATTGATCGTATTCTGGAGTACGTAAGAAACGCACCATACGTAATTTCATTACTAAGTGGTCAATTAACTCTTGAGCTTCTTGTTCTGTGATTTTACCTGCTTTTAAGTCACGCTCGATATAGATATCTAAGAATGTAGAAACACGACCGAATGACATTGCCGCACCGTTTTGAGATTTAACTGCTGCTAGGTATGCAAAATAAGTCCATTGAACTGCTTCATGAGCATTAGTTGCTGGACCAGAAATGTCATAACCATAAGATGCTGCCATTTCTTTCATTTTGCCTAAAGCGCGGTGCTGTTCTGCGATTTCTTCACGTAATTGAATTGTTGCTTGGATATCTTCGCCACGCTCTAATTTGTCTTGTAATGAAGTAAATTGTTTGAATTTATCTTTCATTAAGAAGTCTGCACCGTAAAGTGCCATACGACGATAGTCACCGATGATACGACCACGACCGTAAGCATCTGGAAGACCAGTAATTACGCCTGATTTACGGCAACGTAAGATATCTGGAGTATAAACATCGAATACACCTTGGTTGTGTGTTTTACGATATTCAGTAAAGATTTGTTCAACTTCAGGTTTTAATTCGCGACGGTAAACTTTACAAGAACCTTTCACCATATTGATACCACCAAACGGCATAATTGCACGTTTTAAAGGCGCATCAGTTTGAAGACCAACGATTTTCTCTAAGTTTTTATCAATATAACCCGGAGCATGAGAAGTAATTGTCGATGGAGTGTCACAGTCGATATCATACGGCTCGTGAGTTTTATTCTCAACTTTGATTTTCTCCATTACATCATTCCATAATTTTGTCGTCGCTTCAGTTGCATCAGCTAAGAATGACTCATCACCTTCATACGGAGTGTAGTTTTTTTGGATAAAATCACGAACGTTCACTTCAGTTTGCCACTCACCAGCTGCAAACCCTTCCCAAGCTTTTTGTTGAGCTTCAGTTAATTGACTCATATTAAATTACCTTCTATTAATTAGAATAAAATCTTCGATACTTACGCAAAGGTGATCAAAACAGCTTAAAAACTGACCGCACTTCGCAACCTAAACTATTTTTTAATGAGGGCGATTAATGTACCATTGTGCTAATGCTACACAGCAAGCACCACCCACTATGTTCCCCAACGTCACGGGAATTAAATTTTTTACAACAAAATGATAAACATCTAAATCTGCAAATTGAGCTGAATCCATTGCAATTGCTTGCCAAAACTCAGGTGAAGCGAAGTGTGCAATCATCATTCCCATTGGGATCATAAACATATTCGCCACGCTATGCTCAAATCCAGAAGCAACGAACATTGCAATTGGTAAAATCATAATGATGGCTTTATCTAATAATGTTTTACCTGCGTAAGTCATCCACACTGCGATACACACCATAATGTTACAGAAAATGCCTAGTGCAAAGGCTTCTGTCCACGTGTGATGAATTTTATGTTGTGCTGTTTTTAAAATCGTTAAACCCCATTGCCCGTGAGCCGCCATAATTTGGCCTGCAAACCAAGTGAGCAATACAATAAAAATTGCGCCGGTAAAATTACCGAAATACACTACGACCCAGTTGCGTAGCATTTGTGTTGTTGTAATTCGTCCGCTTGCGCGAGCAACGGCTGTCATTGTTGAAGATGTAAAGAGTTCTGAGCCACAGACAACGACCATAATTACACCAAGAGAGAAAACAATACCGCCAACTAATTTGGTTAACCCCCAGGGTGCATCACCGCTTCCAGTTTGAGTAGTTGCGTAAAAGACAAAGGCAATCGCAATAAATGCGCCTGCAGGAATAGCAGAAAAGAAAGAATAGATTTGTTTTTTTGTGGCTTTATAAACACCGACATCTTCGCCAATCTGTGCCATACCAGCTGGCGGCACAATGCAGGTTGACGTTGAATCTTCAGTTTTCATTGGAAATCTCCCATAAATGAATACTTCGTAATGCGAGTTGATTCACTATATTAAAGTCGAAATCATTAAGCATTTAAAAAAATTTTATTTTTTATAATTTTTGTTAATTATAGGGAGTTTTAATTCAAAATGAAAGCGTTTTCCAGCTCAAAAAACACTCTAACCAAAATTTTCTTAAGCTAGATCAAATTCCGCAATAATGTTATTATAAATCAATATTTTAACAATAAATCAAACAATATTTAACATTAAATTAACATTTCATATTTTAAGCAATTTTAGGCGTATATGTATCCTAAATATGCAGAGGGTTTCTGGCTTGAAATAATTGCCATTTTACCCATTTTCTGTTAAAAAGTGCGGTGTGTTTTTACAAAATTTAGAAGGATAAACAAGATGGCAGCAGAAACAATTTTCAGTAAAATTATTCGTAAAGAAATTCCCGCAAATATTGTTTACCAAGATGAGCTAGTCACAGCATTTCGTGATATTTCACCACAAGCTAAAACACATATCTTAATTATTCCAAACAAACTGATTCCAACAGCCAATGATGTCACTGAACAAGATGAAATCAGTCTTGGTCGTTTATTCACTGTCGCAGCAAAACTAGCGAAAGAAGAAGGGATTGCAGAAGACGGCTATCGTTTAATCGTGAACTGTAATAAACACGGCGGTCAAGAGGTTTTCCACTTACATATGCATCTTGTTGGTGGTGAAACATTAGGCAGAATGTTAGCAAAATAATGAAAAAATTTACCGCACTTTTATTTTCAATTACTCTACTTGTTGGCTGTGGTTCAAATCAGCCAGCAAGCTTAGTGCATACCCATCAGCCAATTTTAAATATTGAAGCTGATGCTAATGCTGTCATAGAAGCAGAAATAACAACCAATTCAGCTTGGATAAAAAACAAAACCGATCATAACATCAATATTGATTATCAATTATTTTGGTATGACAAATTAGGCGTAACACAACAACATTCGTTCCTTTCTGAACAAAAATATTCATTGATGTTACAAGCTAATGAACAATATACCATTCCTTTAACTAAACCAACAGCAGAAAGCCAAAACTACCGCTTATACATTCGTTTAAAATAGGTGTTTATGTCCACATTATTGATCGATCTTGATGGTAAAGAATTAAGCCAAGAAGAAGTTGAATTATTAGAGCACCCTCTTGTTGCGGGCTTAATTCTATTCACCCGCAATTTTCATAATAGAGAACAAATGCAGGCACTTGTGCGTGATATTCGTCAGCGTGTGAAAAAGCCGTTATTAATCACTGTCGATCAAGAAGGTGGACGCGTTCAACGTTTTAGAGAAGGCTTTACACAATTGCCAGCAATGCAAGCATTTGCGACATTGTTAAACGACCCAATTCAGCAAACAGAAATGGCAAAACAAGCAGGCTGGCAAATGGCTGTAGAAATGACTGCTCTTGATATTGACCTCAGCTTTGCGCCGGTTTTAGATCTTGGTCATCAATGCAAAGCCATTGGTGATCGCAGCTTCCATACACAAATAGATAAAACAATCACACTTGCTTCTTCATTTATTGATGGAATGCATGAAGTAGGAATGTCAGCAACAGGTAAACACTTTCCGGGGCACGGACACGTGCTCGCTGATTCTCATTTAGAAACACCTTATGATGAACGTTCCCAAAAAACAATTTTTGAACAAGATATTCTACCATTTCAAAAACTTATTCAGCAAAAACAGCTTGATGCGATTATGCCTGCACACGTAGTTTATACACAATGCGATCTACAACCTGCAAGTGGCTCAACTTATTGGTTAAATTCAGTTTTGCGCCAACAACTCGGCTTCAACGGTGCAATTTTCTCTGATGATTTAGGAATGAAAGGTGCTGGCTTTATGGGTAATTTTGTGCAGCGTTGTGAGCAATCTTTAGATGCGGGTTGTGACTTACTTCTCCTTTGTAATGAACGTGAAGGTGTAATTCAAGTATTAGATAATCTCAAACTTCAAGAAAAACAACCGCACTTTGAATTGCGCCAGCAACGTTTACACCAATTATTCAAACGTAAATCAATTCGTTGGTCTGAACTTGAGGCAACTTCACGTTGGTTAGAAAATCAGAAAAAATTGACCGCACTTCAACAAGATTGGCTCGACTACAAAGCCAAAAATAACTGTTAATTATGCCATCAACTCATTTACCTTTAGCCTTGCCTTGCCAACATTATCAGCAGGGCCATTGTCAGTCTTGCCAATGGTTAGCTTTCCCTTATGCAACACAGCTCGACAAAAAACAGCAGCATTTAAAACAACAGCTTGCGCATATTGATTGTAGCCAAACGCAATGGGAAGCACCTTACGCCTCTGAATTACAAGCATTTCGTAATAAAGCCAAAATGGCAGTAAGCGGAATGGTGGAGCGCCCTATTTTGAGCCACCCACAAAGCATCACTGATTTAACAGATTGCCCGCTTTATCCTACCCATTTCGCTCAGATTTTTTCGGTGTTAAAAGATTTTATCGCACGTGCAGGCTTAGTACCTTACAACATTACAAAGCAAAAAGGGGAATTGAAATATATTCTATTGACCGAAAGTCAAATGGACGGTGGTTTAATGTTGCGTTTTGTCTTGCGTTCAGAAACCAAATTGCCGTTAATTCAACGTGAATTTGCAGGTTTAATGGCAAAATTGCCACAATTGAAAGTAGTGAGTTTAAACATTCAACCGCAACACGCTGCCATTTTAGAAGGGGAAAAAGAGATTTTCCTCACAGAACAACAAACATTGCCAGAGTCCTTTAACCAAATTCCACTCTTTATTCGTCCACAAGGTTTTTTCCAAACCAATCCGAAAGTAGCGGAAGGTTTATATCGCACAGCTCAACAATGGATTAAAGATTTACCAATTACTCACCTTTGGGATTTATTTTGTGGAGTCGGTGGTTTTGGTTTGCATTGTGCAACCGTGTTACAGCAAACAAATCCAAATAAAGACATTGAATTAACGGGGATTGAAATTTCAGCTTCAGCCATTGCAGCAGCAACACAATCTGCACAGCAATTAAGCTTAAAAAATGTGAGTTTCCAAGCGCTTGATGCCAAGAATTTTGCGTTTGAACAAAGCAAAACACCGGATTTAGTGATTGTAAATCCGCCTCGTCGAGGTATTGGCACAGAATTGGCACAATTTCTAAATAAATTAGCACCGCACTTTATTCTGTATTCCAGTTGCAATGCCGAAACAATGGGGAAAGATTTAACGGAATTGACCGACTATCAATTACAAAAAATTCAATTGTTTGATATGTTCCCGCACTCACATCATTATGAAGTACTTTGCTTGTTAGAACGAAAAACTAAATAGTTTTTTCAAGACATAAAAAACGGTGGAAATTTCCACCGCTCTTTTTGTTTTTGGTTTACTGAATTAATCTAAACGTTTAGAAAGTGCTAACCAGTCTGCTTTAAATTCACGACGCATATTGTTGATCGCATCGATAATATCGTGGTGAACAAGCTGTTCGTTTTGGATACCAACACAATAACCGCCTTTACCTTGTAATAAAAGATCCACTGCATAAACCCCCATACGAGAACCTAAAATACGGTCAAATGCACAAGGAGTACCACCACGTTGAATATGCCCTAGAACTGTTGCGCGCGTTTCGTGTTTTACACGTGCTTCGATTTCTCGTGCAAGCTCATTCACATCACAAATTAATTCGGTAATAGCGATAATTGCGTGACGTTTGCCTTTGATAATACTACGCTCAATCTGTTGAATTAATTCTTCACGGTTAAACTCAACTTCAGATGCTACAATATATTCACAACCACCTGCGATACCCGCAGAAATAGCAAGATCACTACAATGGCGTCCCATGATTTCCACAATAGAAATTCGTTGGTGTGAGCTTGAGGTATCACGTAAACGGTCAATTGCTTCAACAGCAGTTTCAAGCGCAGTTTGATAACCAATAGTATAATCAGTACCAGCAACATCATTATCAATCGTACCTGGAATACCCACACAAGGGAAACCATGTTCTTCAGTTAATAATTTTGCGCCCATGTATGAACCATCACCACCGATAACTACTAATGCATCAATCCCATGAGAACGTAAAATTTCTGCACATTTTGCACGTACTGCAGGGTCTTTAAATTCAGGGAAACGTGCGGAACCTAAGAAAGTACCACCTCGGTTAATCATATCTGATACGCTATAACGGGTAAGTTGTTTAATTTTATTGTGATATAAGCCGTAGTAACCTTCATAAACACCATAGACTTCTAAACCTTCAGAAAGGGCCGTACGCACAACGCCACGAATTGCGGCATTCATTCCCGGTGCATCACCACCACTGGTTAATACTGCTATTTTTTTAATCATAACTTATACCTTACTTTAAAATAAAAAATGAATCGAAAAACGTCGCTAAGATTACACTATTCAAATGCTCTGCTCTAGCAAATTTTATTAAAAATCGAACTGGATTTGATCTAGTTCGTATTTTCCAATTTTTCAGCTTGAACCACACTGGTAGGCTCATGATGAATTACGATATCAACCTTATCAAAGGCAGCTCGTAAACGTTCTTCCAAATGTTCTGTAATGTTGTGAGCCTCTAAAAAAGAAAGGTGATCATCAAGCTCTAAATCTAGTTGAATAAATTTAACTACACCCGATTGTCTAGTTCGCAAATCGTGAAAACCGAGAATACGCGGATCCGACAAAATAATCTGCTCAATTTTCTCAATTTCATTTTCTGGTAATGCAATATCCAATAATAATTGCACTGCATCAAAAGACATTTTTATTGCACTAACCAAAATATAAACAGCAATAATCACTGCGGCCATCGCATCAACCAGAATAAAACCGTGTATACTTAAGATCAAAGAAATTAAAATACCGATATTCATTAGCAAGTCAGTTTGATAATGTAATCTATCTGCTTTTATTGCTGGGCTATTGGTTTCAGCAATCACTTTACTTTGGTAATACACCAAAATACAAGTAGCTAAAATAGCAAATAAGGTGACCAACAAACCCACTTCAGTATTTTCTAAGGGTTGGGGCTCATCCAAACGCTGAATACCCTGTAATAGTAAGAAAATTGCTGAACCTGAAATAAACATACCTTGTCCTAATGAAGCCAAAGGCTCTGCTTTTCCGTGTCCAAAAGAATGGTTATCATCGGCAGGCATTAAAGAAAAGCGTAGAATCAGTAAGTTCATCAATGAAGCAAATAAGTCTAAAGTGGAATCCACAATAGAAGCTAACATTGTTACCGCACCTGTTTGCCACCAAGCAAAGCTTTTTATACTAACTAACATCAGTGCAGTGAATACTGCAAAATTAGAGGCCTTTTTAATCTGTTCGGCATATACATCAGCCATTATTGGCAACCCCAAGCCCAATCAAGTTTGCGAAGTTGTTTAAGCTCTTTTTCTGCAACATATTTTTTCAGGTAACGAACTACTTTTTCATTGCTCATATTACGAATTTTTTTAGTTTTCGGTACTTTCAAAGAATACTGATACTGCACGAAGCCACAATTCAGCATATTTTTGCCTTTTGCAACATCCACCTGCCAATCATTATTTTTAACTGTTGGTTCATAAATTACAAAGGCATATAAATCACCATTTTTTTGTTGGAACTTAAAATGTTTCACACCTGTATTGCTATAAACGCGTTTACGTAATGCAATACGATCATCCAAACTCTGCTGCATATAGTTGCGATCGTGTAATAATTCCACCGCACTTTTCCAAGTTTCTAAACTATCTTTTTTCTCCAAATAGAAAAAACGTGCTATAGAGCCAAGATCTTGCTGACCAGTAAGAAAATAAGTGTGTTTTTTATATTCAATTTTTTCTGGTATAGACAATTTTGGTGGTGATACACAAGCATTCAACAATAAAGTTAAAAATACAGTAAAAATAAAAGTGTTTTTTTTCATATTATTCCGCCAAATCACGTTTAAATATGAATTCTGTTGCAGTTGAACTTGTTGCATCAAACCAATAACCACCCAAATCAAAATCCTGTAACTGCTCAGCATTAGTTAAACGATTTTGAATAATATAGCGACACATTAAACCTCGCGCTTTTTTCGCATAAAAGCTAATTACTTTATATTTGCCATTTTTATTATCTAAAAAGACAGGCTTAATAATAGTCGCATTTAATTGGTTTTCTTTAACTGATTTATAATATTCGTCAGAAGCTAAGTTCACTAATATATTATCATCTTGTTCATCAATGGCTTGCTGCAAGGAGTTAGTAATCACGTTGTCCCAAAAAGCATAAAGATCTTTGCCTTTTGGGTTAGTTAATTTTGTTCCCATTTCAAGGCGATAGGGTTGCATAAAATCTAATGGTTTGAGCAAACCATATAAACCTGAAAGTATACGCAAATGCTGTTGTGCAAAAAGCACATCTTCTTCAGATAAAGTCTCAACTTCTAATCCAGTGTAAACATCACCTTTAAAAGCATAAATTGCAGCGCGTGAGTTTTGCTCATTATGCGGTTTTTGCCATTCTGCAAATCGTACAAAATTCAATCCTGCAAGCTTATCGCTAATTGACATTAAAGAGCCAATATCTACTGGTGAAAGCTTGCGACAAACCTCAATTAATTGTTCACTATAATCCGTTAAGTGCGGTTGAGAAAATTCAAATTTTGGTACCACACTTTCAAAATCTAAGGTTTTTGCAGGTGAAATAATCGCTAACATAATCTTTTTCCCTATTAAATCGAGGCTAATTGCCACTGGATTGGTGATAAACCTTGCTCAACAAGGTATTGATTGGCTTTTGAAAAATGGCGGCAGCCTAAAAAACCACGATGTGCTGATAATGGTGATGGGTGGGGGGCTGTCAACACAAAATGTTTATTGCGATCAATAAATTGCCCTTTTTTCTGTGCATGACTGCCCCATAATAAAAATACAATTTTCTCACGTTGCTCATTCAATGCAGCAATCACTTTATCCGTAAAAATTTCCCAACCAAAATTAGCGTGTGAATGCGCTTTACCTTGTTCAACCGTTAACACGGTGTTAAGCATTAAAACCCCTTGCTCAGCCCAAGGGACTAAATAGCCGTGATTTGGTATTTGAAAACCTTCAATATCTTGGGTTAATTCTTTATACATATTCATTAGAGAAGGCGGTGGTTGAATACCTGGTTTAACAGAAAAGGCTAATCCATGTGCTTGATTTGCTCCATGATAAGGATCTTGACCTAAAATGACTACTTTAACTTGATAAAATTCAGTCAGTTGGAAAGCACTAAATACTTCACTTGCTGGTGGATATACGACTATTCCAGAGGATCGTGCTTGATGAATTTGTTCTAGAATATGTTTAAAATAAGGTTGTTCCTTTTCTATCCCAATCACATCTTTCCACGTTTTCATTTTATTCTCCCCTAGCTGAAATGCAGATTATAAATAACCTATCACAAAATTGATAGCTAGATTGAGCGCTTTATCACCCAAATGTTAAATATATGTTTAAATTTTGTTAAATAAAAACTAATTCAAATCATATACTTAACAAATAAATTTGATTTACATCAAATTTTGAAAATTAACTGAGAAAAACACCTTGGTCTATGTCAAAAGAATTTGAAATCATCAAAATTTTTGATAAAATTCTGTACAATTTAAACTGATTAACAAATCGCCAAATTAGGAGGCATACAATGATTAAAGGTATTCAAATTACTCAAGCAGCTAATGACAACTTACTCAACTCATTCTGGTTATTAGATAGCGAAAAAGGTGAAGCACGTTGTTTATGTGCAAAAGGCGAATTCACTGAAGATCAAATCGTTGCAGTAAGTGAATTAGGTCAAATCGAGTATCGTGAATTACCAGTTGACGTTGCTCCAACTGTAAAAGTTGAAGGTGGTCAACACTTAAACGTGAACGTATTGCGTCGTGAAACATTAGAAGATGCTGTAAACAACCCAGAAAAATATCCACAATTAACAATTCGTGTTTCTGGTTATGCTGTACGTTTCAACTCATTAACACCAGAACAACAACGTGATGTAATCACACGTACTTTCACTGAAAGTTTATAATTTTTCATTTCCTTTCCATTAAGGATCGCGCTCTTACCTTTTAGGTGGAGCGCTTTTTTATATAAGCTTACTCTTAAATCTCCTGCCTTAGAAAAAATTTCATAATATTTGACCGCACTTCTCAGCTATTACTAGCGAATAACATAATATTCAGGTAGAATCTTCCAGTTTAACTTTATCGAATTTTTATACATAAATTGATTTTTTAATATGAAGAATATACGTAACTTTTCTATTATTGCACACATTGACCACGGTAAATCCACATTATCAGACCGTTTAATTCAAACTTGTGGTGGTTTATCTGATCGAGAGATGGAAGCACAAGTGCTTGACTCGATGGATCTTGAGCGTGAGCGCGGTATCACAATTAAAGCACAAAGCGTAACTTTAAACTACATAGCAAAAGATGGCGAAACTTATCAATTAAACTTCATTGATACGCCAGGACACGTTGACTTCTCTTATGAGGTATCTCGTTCATTAGCGGCTTGTGAAGGAGCATTATTAGTTGTCGATGCAGGACAAGGTGTAGAAGCTCAAACCCTTGCTAACTGCTATACTGCAATCGAAATGAATCTAGAAGTGGTGCCTATTTTAAACAAAATTGACTTGCCGGCTGCAGATCCTGAGCGTGTTGCCGAAGAAATCGAAGATATTGTCGGTATTGATGCGATGGAAGCAGTTCGCTGTTCAGCAAAAACGGGGCTTGGAATTGAGGATGTATTAGAAGAAATCGTCCATAAAATTCCAGCACCTGAAGGTGACCCAAATGCACCATTACAAGCACTAATTATTGACTCTTGGTTTGACAACTACTTGGGTGTTGTGTCTTTAGTACGCATCAAAAATGGTACATTACGCAAAGGAGATAAGATCAAAGTAATGTCGACAGGACAATCTTACAACGTTGATCGTCTTGGTATTTTCACACCAAAACAAGTAGATACCACTGTATTAAACTGCGGTGAAGTAGGTTGGGTTGTTTGTGCTATTAAGGATATTTTAGGCGCACCAGTAGGTGATACGCTTACATTACACAACAACCCAGCATCTTCTGTATTACCAGGCTTTAAAAAAGTTAAACCACAGGTTTATGCAGGCTTATTCCCTATCAGCTCTGATGATTATGAGGCTTTCCGTGATGCATTAGGCAAATTGAGCCTTAACGATGCATCATTATTCTATGAGCCAGAAAACTCAACCGCACTTGGCTTCGGTTTCCGTTGTGGCTTCTTGGGTCTATTACATATGGAGATCATCCAAGAGCGTTTAGAACGTGAATACGATCTTGACTTGATTACTACAGCTCCAACAGTAGTTTACGAAGTAGAAAAAACCGATGGTGAGGTGATTTATGTGGATAGCCCTTCAAAACTTCCACCATTAAATAATATTGCAGAAATTCGTGAACCAATTGCAGAATGTAATATGTTATTGCCTCAAACCTATTTAGGTAATGTGATTACTCTTTGCGTGGAAAAGCGCGGTGTACAAACTAATATGGTCTATCACGGTAACCAAGTAGCGTTAACTTATGAAATTCCAATGGGGGAAGTAGTCTTAGATTTCTTCGATCGCTTAAAATCGACCTCTCGTGGCTATGCTTCACTAGATTATGGTTTCAAACGTTTCCAAGCTGCAGATATGGTGCGTGTTGATATTATGATTAACGGAGAGCGTGTTGATGCCCTTGCGTTGATTGTTCACAAGGACAATGCTCCTTACCGCGGTCGCGAGTTAGTAGAAAAAATGCGTGAATTAATTCCACGTCAACAATTCGATATCGCAATTCAAGCAGCAATTGGTAACCACATTATTGCTCGTTCGACCGTAAAACAATTACGTAAGAACGTATTAGCAAAATGTTATGGTGGTGATGTAAGCCGTAAGAAAAAACTATTACAAAAACAGAAGGAAGGTAAAAAACGTATGAAGTCTTTGGGTAACGTTGAAGTACCACAAGAGGCTTTCCTAGCGATTTTACACGTAGGTAAGGATAAATAAGGAACACATTATGTCGAACGTATTCCTCGTCATCTTATTGGTAGTTTGTTTTGGATTGTGGAAAGTGCTGGACTATTTTGCACTACCAAACACATTTTCAATTTTATTGATAATTTTAACCGCAGTTTCTGGTGCATTATGGTGCTACCACCGTTTTTCTATCTTGCCAAAACGAGCAAGGCAAATTACACGAACAGAACAACGATCTGGCAAAACACTAACTGCAGAAGAAAAAGCTCAAATCGAACCAATTTCTGAAGGTTCAGAGTTTTTATCTTCTCTATTCCCTGTCTTAGCTTTTGTTTTGATCTTACGTTCATTTTTATTTGAGCCGTTCCAGATTCCTTCACCATCTATGGAGCCAACATTGCGTATTGGTGATTTCCTCATCGTGAAAAAATATGCTTACGGCATTAAAGATCCTGTATTCCAGAATACTATTATTGAAACTGGTAAACCTGAACGTGGTGATATAGTAGTCTTTAAAGCACCTACTCAGCCAAATGTAGATTACATCAAACGTGTTGTCGGTGCACCAGGTGATAAAATCTACTACAACGAATACACTCGCCGATTAAGCATTATTTATGGCAAAGATGGCAAAGAGTGTACAGAAAACTGCGTACAAAAAGACTTTAGCTATACTGACCCCACAGAAAATCATGAATTTAGATTCCTAGTAGGACGTGATCATAAAGGTGAATATTTATACGGACCTTCGCCATTAGAATCCACGGAAACAGGCGATATTTCACACAAAATTCATTGGTATCCAGAACCAATTTCGGAAGGTTTCCGCTACAAAGCATATCGCTCGCAAAATAATTATGTGACTGAATGGGTTGTCCCTGAAGGCGAATATTTTGTAATGGGTGATAACCGAAATAATAGTGAAGACAGTCGTTTCTGGGGATTTGTACCTGAGAAAAATATTGTTGGTAAAGCGACTTATATTTGGTTAAGTTTAGACAAACAGCAAGATCAATGGCCAACAGGAATTCGCTTTGATCGACTATTTACTGAAATTAAGTAGTTATTAATGAATAAAAATTTAGAACGCCTACAACGAAAACTTGGTTATTCATTTAACCAAGTTTCTTTGTTAGAACAGGCACTTACACACCGCAGTGCCTCTATAAATCATAATGAGCGCCTAGAGTTTTTAGGCGATGCGATTTTAAATCTGACCATCGCAGAAGCTTTGTACCATCAATTCCCAAAATGCAATGAAGGTGAATTGAGTCGTATGCGTGCAACATTAGTGCGTGAACCTACTCTCGCCATTTTAGCCAGAAAATTTGAACTTGGTGATTATTTATCGCTAGGACCAGGTGAATTAAAGAGCGGTGGTTTTCGTCGCGAATCTATTTTAGCAGACTGCGTAGAGGCGATTATTGGGGCGATATCGCTCGATAGCAACTTACCGAAAACGAGCAAAATAGTTTGCAATTGGTATAAAAGCTTATTAGAAGAAATTAAGCCAGGCGATAACCAAAAAGATCCTAAAACTCGTTTACAAGAATATTTGCAAGGCAAACGCTTACCACTTCCTAACTACAATGTAGTTGATATCAAAGGGGAAGCCCATTGCCAAACTTTTACCGTTGAATGTTATGTAAAAAATATTGACCGCACTTTTATTGGTATTGGTGCAAGCCGTCGTAAAGCAGAACAAGCAGCGGCAGAAAAAATTTTACAACTATTGGAAAACAAATGACCGAAACAAACACTACAGATAACACCAAAACCTACTGTGGCTTCATTGCTATTGTAGGCCGCCCTAATGTAGGAAAATCAACATTGCTGAATAAAATCTTAGGGCAAAAAATTTCAATTACCTCTCGTAAAGCACAAACGACTCGTCACCGCATTGTTGGTATTCATACAGAAGGTGCTTATCAAGCCATTTATGTGGATACACCAGGATTACACATCGAAGAAAAACGTGCGATTAACCGTTTAATGAATCGCGCAGCAAGCAGTGCAATTGGTGATGTTGATTTAATTATTTTTGTTGTTGACGGTACACATTGGAACGAAGATGATGAAATGGTGTTGAATAAATTGCGTGCAGCAAAAACACCCGTTGTTCTTGCGATCAATAAAATTGACAACATCAAAAATAAAGAAGAAATGTTGCCATTTATTACTGAACTTTCAAGTAAATTTGGCTTTGCTCATGTTGTACCAATTTCAGCGCAAAGCGGTAAAAATGTTAATGAATTAGAGAAAATCGTGCGTAATTCATTGCGTGAAGGTATTCACCACTTCCCTGAAGAATATGTTACCGACCGCTCACAACGTTTTATGGCGTCTGAAATCATTCGTGAAAAACTTATGCGCTTCACAGGTGATGAATTGCCATATTCTGTGACAGTAGAAATTGAACAGTTCAAGTTAAATGAACGTGGCACTTACGAAATCAACGGGTTAATTCTTGTTGAACGTGAAGGTCAGAAAAAAATGGTCATCGGCAATAAAGGGCAGAAGATCAAACAAATTGGTATTGAAGCTCGTTCAGATATGGAACGTTTGTTTGATAATAAAGTTCACCTAGAATTATGGGTGAAAGTGAAATCTGGCTGGGCTGACGATGAGCGTGCATTACGTAGCTTAGGCTATATGGATGAATAAAAGCTTTCTCTAAAATAGATAAATAAAAGCCTGTATCTCTAACAAGATACGGGCTTTTTTATGAATTTAGATTTTCCCTAGATAATCCTTCTCTATCACCACTGTTATTTCAATATAAAAAAATAGGGTTCCACTTACGGAACCCTATGCTTTATCATCTTCTCAGATACTATTTATTTAGCGTGTCTTTCTAATCACGTTTTGATAAATAGGCTCTTCCTGCGTTTTTTTGCCTACTTCTTCATAGATAGTTTCTTGAGAAGAAGTGACTTTTTTCGCGTTACCTTGTTCAGGGAATTGTAAATCCGCATAAACTGGCTCAGTGTTTGGCACCCGGCTGATATGGTCTACAATCTTGTCACTTCTGGTTTTCAGTTGTGAATCAGGAATGATTCCACTATCTAATTGTTGATTAGCTCTTGGTGCTACTGCAGGTTTTTCTGCTTTTTTCGGCGCTTTTGGTTTCGCTTTAGTCTGAGTTTTCACCTCGTCATACACTACTTCACTTGATGCTTTATGAGCACTTTTACCTTTCACTTGAGAAAATTGTAAATCCGCATAAACTGGGTCAGTGTTTGGTACACGACTCACCTGATCGACAATTTTATCACTTCTGGTTTTCAGCTCTGACTCAGAATAGAAACCATCAACCTGTGCTGATTTCGCTTGCTTATTAACTTTCGCATAAATTGCATTTTGATCTGCAACTGTTTCAGCTTGTGCTTTTGGCTTCGCTGGTACTACTGGTTTTTTAGCAGCGACTTCCGCTTGCTTTTCCTGTTTTGCTTTTTTCACAACAGGCTCTACTGTGCGATTTTTCTGAATGTAGTCTTGTAAATCCTGTGACTTGAATGGATTTTCAATCACTTGATTACCAATCACAAATCGAGTAGAGGACATTGTTGGATCTTGCTCATACATAGTTCTTAAGCTTTTCGCTTCAGGACTATTGTAATGTTTATCTTTTGGATTAAATGCTTTCTTGATATTTTCAAGATTCACCTTCATATCCTTAGAAATAGATCCTTTAGTCACAATTTTATCTAATGGGAAATAAAATGCGTCTTTATCCGCGCTTCCACCCAAGTGCTCAATTTTTGGACCTTCAGCGCTGTCTTTTCCTTTCGATCTAAATGGATTAGATAATCCATGTTTTTTGCTTTGAACATCTTGCTCATTCGCAACAACAGGTTTAGTCACTGTTTTTGGTTTATCTGCATTTGCTGGTAATTCATAATTCACAACGTTAAAGAAGCGTTTTCCTTCTTTTTTACCTGCGTAACCACTTTTCTCCCAGAATGCACCTTTTAACCAAGACTCAAATTGTTTATGGCTTGGGAAAGTCATTTCTCCGAAGTTAGGATCGAAGAATACTACTTTTTGTCCTTGAATTGCTGCTGAAACAGTGTGCGAACCACCTTCAAGGTTAATTGAGATTTTCTTCACACCAGAGCTATCACTACCAGTATCTAAAATTGCTTTCGTTAATGCTGAAATATCAGTTTTTGATACAGTTCCAGCGACCTCATCACGACGACTTGAGCTACCGACTTTCTTCTCTTTAGGTACAACACCTTGTTCTTGCAACCAACTATCCGTTAATTTGAATTGTTGTGTTGCACTACCACTATTCATAAATTCGGTTTGTAATTTCTTGATTGAATCAATAGCGTCTTGTTTTAAGTGACCTTTTTTACCGCCTTCATAAAGGGTATTCCAGAAGTCTTCACCTTGGTTACTTACTTTATTTGCGATCCAGTGTGCACAAGTAGACTCACAAACACCATGTTCCGTTTCAGCGTGTTTCACGATCTCTTTATACACTTCACCTTTTGACTGTGCATATTTGAAGGTTACTTCACCACCGTATTGTTCAACTGAAGAGCGAACATCATCAATTTTGTGCTTCACTTTCAAAGGTTGGAACTGATCTTGAACTTGTTTTAATACACCACGAGATTTCTCAACTAATTCTTTCTGTTGAACACGTTCACTCACTGGTTTGTTCACTTGAGCTTTAACCTCTGCTGTAGGAACTGCCGCTTTTGGTTGCTCTGTTTCTACATTTGCTCTTCTAAAGGCTGTTGCACCAACAACTTGATCTAAAGTGCGGTTAGTTTCTACAGAGTTTTGTTCAGCCGGTTTTGCCACTGGTTTTTGAATAGCATCACCTTTTTTACCTAACTCAGTTAAGAACTCTTTCACCACTTCACTACTTGTCGCTGACTTCGCCGTTGTATTTGTTTGCGGAATAATTTGTGTCTCAAATTCAGAGTTAAACTTCGTAAACGGAGGATAACCTGCATCTAATAATAATTTATTCACAATAACTCGTGCCATACGACCATTACCTTCCGCAAATGGATGGTAAGCAATTAAGCGTTGATACACTAATCCTGCTAACACACTCGGCTCTACACCTTGGCTTCTCGCCTTGTTAATGAAGTCCACTGTTTCGCTTAACTGGATTTTCGATGCTTCTGGGCTTGAGAACACCGCATTTTCTTTTGTGAGCGTTTCTTTCTTATAAAGCTGACGGTCTGCTCCTTCATCTGGGCGTAAACCGTGGTTTAACTTCTCAATCATTTCAACTGTTAAGTCTTTACCTTGGCTGCTCTTCAAGAAATCTTCAATCGCTCCTTGCACTTCCTCTTTTAATTTAGGATTACGCTGGATAGTTTTTGAAGTCTCCGCTAACGCTTCTGTAATGCTTTGTGTTTTCACATTCACATCTTCAATCACTGCACCTTTCGGTAATTGTTTCACTAAGCCTTGAATCTCTGTGAACTCTTCTACCGTCGGTTTAAACGTCACCGCATCATTGATACGTTTTTCGACCTTACGTGCACCTTCTGTCAGAATGTCATCAAACTCTGGGGAGTTACCCATTTGCTTGATAGTCGCTTCTGGAATGTATTTCTTCGCCGCTTCTCTCGCTTCTGCTAAGAATTCTGCATTTTTCAATACATTCGTTTCAAATGCTTCGTTACGTTTACCTTCTAAAGCTAAAAGATTTTTCAAGTTCACGCTGTCCTCTAAACCGTCATAGTTCGGCTTCGTATTTGCTGTTTCTTCTGCTTGAGCTTTCGTTGCTTTAGAAGACTCACTACCAGTAAATAACTGCTTAATTTTGCCAAAGAGTGATGTTTTCTCAGTGCTGCTCGCAGCATCTTCACTTTTCACTTTTGATTTCGAATTGATACCTGCTGCATCTTTCAATTCTGGACGAATTGGCAATGCTGGAGGTACATCGTCATCTTCTACTTTCACTTTCACAACAGGGTTATTTGCTGCAGCTGCATCACCTCTTTCTTTCGCTTTAGCAAGCGCTTCAGGGCTTTTATTTACTGTGGCGTAGATATCTTCAACTTGTTTTGTTTTAACTGAAACATCCACACTTTCCTCAGACACGCTATTTGAACGTGGACGAGGTGTATCCACTACATCATTTGCAGGGATCGTTGCATAATCGCCTTCAGCAGAAGTTGATGTGCTTCGTGGTTTTAACGGTGAAGTTACAGCAGGGATTTCAGAGTAATCACCTTCTGCTTCAATTGTCGCTTTCACGCGTGGTTGCTCAGTAACTTCAGGTAATGGTTTTTTACCTAACTCAGTTAAGAACTCTTTCACCACTTCACTACTTGTCGCTGACTTCGCCGTTGTATTTGTTTGCGGAATAATTTGTGTCTCAAATTCAGAGTTAAACTTCGTAAACGGAGGATAACCTGCATCTAATAATAATTTATTCACAATAACTCGTGCCATACGACCATTACCTTCCGCAAATGGATGGTAAGCAATTAAGCGTTGATACACTAATCCTGCTAACACACTCGGCTCTACACCTTGGCTTCTCGCCTTGTTAATGAAATCCACTGTTTCGCTTAACTGGATTTTCGATGCTTCTGGGCTTGAGAACACCGCATTTTCTTTTGTGAGCGTTTCTTTCTTATAAAGCTGACGGTCTGCTCCTTCATCTGGGCGTAAACCGTGGTTTAACTTCTCAATCATTTCAACTGTTAAGTCTTTACCTTGGCTGCTCTTCAAGAAGTCTTCAATCGCTCCTTGCACTTCCTCTTTTAATTTAGGATTACGCTGGATAGTTTTTGAAGTCTCCGCTAACGCTTCTGTAATGCTTTGTGTTTTCACATTCACATCTTCAATCACTGCACCTTTCGGTAATTGTTTCACTAAGCCTTGAATCTCTGTGAACTCTTCTACCGTCGGTTTAAACGTCACCGCATCATTGATACGTTTTTCGACCTTACGTGCACCTTCTGTCAGAATGTCATCAAACTCTGGGGAGTTACCCATTTGCTTGATAGTCGCTTCTGGAATGTATTTCTTCGCTGCTTCTCTCGCTTCTGCTAAGAATTCTGCGTTTTTCAATACATTTGTTTCAAATGCTTCGTTACGTTTACCTTCTAAAGCTAAAAGATTTTTCAAGTTCACGCTGTCTTCTAAACCATCGTAGTTCGGCTTCGTATTTGCTGTTTCTTCTGCTTGAGCTTTCGTTGCTTTAGATTTCTCTTTTGCTTTTTCTTTGCTTGAGCTACCAGTGAAGAAATCTTTCACTTTTCGGAAGAAAGATTTCTCTGCTTTATCAGAGTTCACTACTTCAGACTTAGCATTCGTATCTTTATTACTATTATTATTGCTGTTTAATTCTTCAGGTTTTATTTTAGCAACAACATTTTCTGCTACAGTCTCAGTTTGAGGACGAACTGCTTTGCCTACAGCATTTGGACCAATTTCTGCATAATCAGGATCTCCATCACTACGTGGTTTA
Source organism: Pasteurella dagmatis (assembly GCF_900186835.1). Taxonomy (NCBI): domain Bacteria; kingdom Pseudomonadati; phylum Pseudomonadota; class Gammaproteobacteria; order Pasteurellales; family Pasteurellaceae; genus Pasteurella; species Pasteurella dagmatis. Next base: position 331,699 of record NZ_LT906448.1, on the reverse strand, counting down.
GCTACATTTGGCAACTCTGGTAACTCACGTTGAGCTTTTGGATTTGCTTTTGGTGCTGTTTCTGTAATTTCAGCATAATCGCCATCACCAACAATACGGTTACGTACTTGTGGTTTCTCTGGAACTTCTGGTAATACGCGGTTTGCTTTCGCATTAGTTGATTGCGTATCACTAGTTAAATCAGAAGGACGTTTTGGCAATTCTGGCGCTTCATCATTGTCTACTTTTACTTTCGCAGTAGCATTTTGCGCAACTTCATCTGCTTTCGCATTTGCTTTTGCACGACCTGCTTCAGATTTATCAAGTTTCGCATAAAGATCATCTGATACTTTGGCTTTGCCTAATTCCGCTGAATTTTCTTCAGAATTTGACCGCACTTTTGACTCAACATTGTTTTCTGCAATGCTTGAGCGTTTTGAAAGTGAGCGAGGCTGTTCACCTAAATCACTATCAGGAATTGCTTCATAATCTGATTCACCCTTAATAGATTTTGATCTTGGTTGAACGGTAGTCACGTCAGCTACTTCTGAATAAATACCATCATTATCAACATTTTTCACTTTAGATGATGAAGTATTAATCGTTGTATATTCAACGTCACTAGTATCAGCTGCTTTTACTTTCGCATTTGGTGTCGCTGGTAACGCACGCTTCGCTTTACTTGCACTGTCATTGATCTCATCATAAATATGATCTACAGAGTCAAGATTTCTTTTCGCTCTGCTTTGACCTGGTAACTCTGGCAACGGATCATTTACATTTCTTGATTTCGGTGCATTGATCGTTGAGTATTCTCCATCACCATTATTCACAGATGCTTTCGGTTGCTGAGCGTCTGGTGTTGCTGGTAATGGGCGTTTCGCTTTGCTTGAATTATCCGCAATCACATCATAAATATGCTCTGATGTATCAACATTTGTTTTAGCTTTACCTTGACCTGGTACCGGTGGTAATGGGTCATTTGCATTTCTTCTGCCTGATTGACCTAATTCAGCATATTCAGTGGTTACCGTTGAGCCTTTACGTGCTACATCTGCGCTTGGTGCTTCAACTGTGCTATAAATACCATCGGTATTTCCTGCACGTTTGAAACCTGTACCTTGATTCGCATTAGCATCACCTACTGTGCTGTAAGTATCATCTGATGCTGCTTTTGGTGCTACTCGACCTTTATTTGCATCTGCATCGCCAAGTTTACTGTAAGTACCATTAATTTCTTCATAAATATGCTCATCAGCTTTACCTGCTTTATTACGTGCGATATCAGAACTGTCATCACCTAGTTTGTTATATACAGAACCAGGGATTTCTTCATAATCGTGTTTTTTCGCAACATTACCTTCAGTATCCGCAGATTTAGTACGAGGTGTTACAGAACCATAAAGTGGGTTATCCACCATTTCTGCTGCTTCTGCATTTCTTGCTTTAGGTGTTTGCGGTAAGTTATCAATGCTTTCATAAATTGAATTTTTCACAAAGCCTGATTGGCCATCATCTCCATCTGTACGAGATCTTGATTTTGGTACACCTGCATCCGACGTATAATTCAGTTTCGATGTGCTTAATTTATTTTTTGCCCTTTGACCAACTTCAACGATATCAGCAACTTCAAAACTGAATTGTGTACTTGCATAAGTATCATTACGTGTAACATCTGTCGCTTTCGATAAGTCCTTATTTACACGCCCTGAAACTTGACCCGATGTGGTATTTACACCAGAAATTGTTGATTTCTGTGTTGCATTATAGTGTTTCTGTTCAGCACGACCACCGCGAATGTTAAATGCAGTTGTACCACGTTCACTAATACCCACAGATAAACCAAATGAACCACCATCTTTATCGTGTTTATCACGAAGTTCTTTACTAGTTACATTACCTTTAAGATTTAAGTCACTCTTATCCTTACTTGCAATATAACCTGCTTCAAGATTCAAATCTTGAATTTGACCAGTCAGTTTATTCGCTTTAATACCCGCTTGTTTATTCACTTTACGACTGCTTTCAGATTCATTTGTATAACCTCCACCAATAGTACCTGTTGGCGTTGCAATCGTTGCACTTGAAACGGCTACACCTGCTGAAAGGTTGAAATCAAAACCATGTGTCTTCTTATCAAGAGTATCTTGTTTTGATATGATATTTGTTTTTCCTTCTACATTCAGATCTACATTATTCGCATCAATATTTGAGCTTACTAAATTAAGATCTTTACCCGCTTCAACTTTGATACTTTGACCTTTTAATACGCTATTATTGTGAGTTAATGCACGTTCTGAAGTATAGCTCTGGTTACCTTCAATTGATGTGCTTACACCAGCAGTACAGGCACCTGACATCAAGCTACAACCAGCATGCACACCATGTGCAAGCTTTTGTCTTGATACAGTTTCTTCTGTTTCACGTGTTTTTTCACCAGCAAGAATATTGACATTTTCTTTTGCTTTCAAAGCAAGATTTGTATTTTCATCACTTTGGATATTTTTCAGTTCAATACTACCATCACGTGCAGACAGTGTGACATTACCGCCAAGTTTAGTCACAATATCACCTGTTTCTTTTGTCGTCTTGGTTTCTTTATTTCTTTCAACTGCAACTTTCAAAGAAGTACCTGCTAAATCACCAGTAATGATATTTAGGGCGTCACTTGCATGTTGTAGAACTGCTGTACCATCTGTTTTGATACCATTTTGCGCATCACGGTACTGTCTCACTAAATTACTTACCATATCCGCAACAGCTGAATGTGCTTCCACTTCTGGACCAACCTTAAATGAGGTACGCTGAGACTCTGAATCATATTGGTCTTTTTGCTTGGTTGATTTAATGTCTTTCGCTGATAATTCAAAACCTGAACTCGCTGGTTTCTCCGCATCTTTCTTGAAGTCTTCTTTCGACTTCTCTGCCATTAATTTTTCAATTTCAGCATCGGACAGTTGACCTAAGTTTGGAGCTTCACTTGACTTACGATCAGATGTAGTCGACTTATTAGTATTTACATTAGTTTCAGGTTGTACTGCTTTTGGCTGTGCGCCTTTTGGTTCTACTTTTTCTGGTAATTTAGTATTAATATCAACACCACCGATATCCGCAGTGTTTAAAACATGTAATTTACCGCTTTCAGCTTGCAACTCACTATTTGTATGAGTCAATAAAGTTTCTTTATTTTTTTCATGAGTAAAAGCCATACCTATTCCTACACCTAAACCAGTTTGTGTGGTTGGAGCATTAGCTGAACCCTTACCACCATCTTTACTGTTATAGTCATAACGAACTGAAGTACCGCCACCACTTGCGTGTCCAGAAAAATAAACTTGTGAACCATACTCTTCACTTTCAGCGTGTTTAATATTCTCACCAGCTTTAGTGTTGTAGTTACCTTTTACAATACCGCCAATCCGTTTGGTTTCAATAACACTACCAACTTGATTTACATCTTTCTCAATAGCCAAATGTAGCTGTTCGGTCGATAATTTTGAACCAACTGAAGTTGCCTCACTCTTATTTTCTGATTTGCTGCTTGTACCAATACCTAAACTTGAGTTTCGATTTTTAGATCCAAAATCAACATTTATCGCACTTCCTTGGAAGTGTTCTTCATAAGAGTGTTTAGTATCGTGAGCATCTTTCAGATTCAGATCACCTGTTTTCACATACGCAGATTTCGCTTTGATATCTGAAGCTCTAACATCAACGCTTGCATCTTTATCTGTTTCAAGGTGTAAGTGGCCTTCTGTTTTAATTTCAGAACGCTGGTTAGTTACACCTAATTCGTCATTTGCAAATACACGAGATTCATTCTCAATACCTTTACGACCTATTAAACGAGTTTCTTCAGTACTGAGAATACTCCCTCTGTTTTGAATTTTCTCACTTGCGGTAATATTCACTTGTTGACCCGATAATGTACCTGTATTTTTCACATTTTCGGCTTGAATATTTAAGTTTCTAGCTTGGATAGTACCTGTACCTAAACCTCTTAGTTTTTCAATATCATTGGTAGTTTTCTGAGCTAAATACACTTGTGGAACAAAAACTTCTTTACCTTTCACATTGGTTTTTACATACCAAACAATGTCCTGAGTTAAATTAGCTTGTTGCTCCTGAGTCAATACAGCGCCTAATTTCAACCCGAGCTCTTTTGCTTGTAAGCTTGAGTTTTCCATCAGTTTCTTCACAAGTTCAACACCACTTAAGTTATACTTTTGCTCTAATTGATTGTCAGCTTTTTTCTCAATTGTGCGTGTAATTAATTGGTGATCAAAATAGTTATCACCTAACACATTCACTTTCTTTTTACCTTCGGTATCTGATGCAACTTTATTGAAGAAATAATCAGCCCCAGCATATTCGTCTTGTTTAATATAAGATAATTTAGTGCGATAAAGCGGATCTGTCTCTACTTTAGGACGATTATCATCGATAGTTTTCAAGAATTTTTTCTTAGATTTCTCGGCCTCTACCTTAAAGTGTTCTTCTGCAAGTTTGCGATATTCCTCACGCTGTCTTTCTAGTGCTTTAAGTTCTTCTTCTTTCTTTTCTTGTTCAATTTTTTCTTGTTCTTTTGCTAAAATCTCAGCTTCTTTTTGCTTTCTTTCTTTTTCAGCAATTTCAACTTCTCGTTTAGCTTCAGTCTCTTTAATGAGTTTCTCTTCATTAGCTTGAGCTTCAAGCTCTTTTTGCTTGATGATTTTGTCATTTTCTAGACGCTTTTCTTCAACTTTGTAATTATCATTACGTTGTTGATTTTTAGCTTCTTTTTCCTCTTTAGCTTTTCTTAGTAACTCTAAACGTTTAGCGTTTTGCTCTTCTTTTCTTCTAGAAAACTCTTCATGTAACCTGCGCTGAAGGTCTCTTGGTAAATTCTCAAATCGTTCATTGTTTGTACGTCTTGCATCATAGTATGCATCGTCTTTAACATATTTTTCTTCGTTAAGATCAATTAATAATTTATCAAGAAACTCTTTATTTTGTCTTAGAAGGTTAGGATTAAGATAGTCTGGTTCTTTATCAAGGATAGCCTGATCCTCTGCATCAATTTCAGTTGTAGTTTTTTCTAACTGAACACTATTATCAATAAATAAGTTTGGAATATCTAATAAGTCTGATAATGCAGAAAGATCAACCCCATCTTTATTAAGTTCTAAAATCTCTTTATTAACTTCAGAACGGAAATCTGCATTAGGTACAGTTAAAGAGTGCTTACCAATTGTTAACTTACTATCGAAATTACCTTTCTCTGACAATTCACCATTTTGTATGTTTTTTGTACTAGCATCAAAAGTACCTGCGAAAATTCTTGCTTTTTCACTTGGATAATATTTAAAGCTAGTTGGATTCTTTTTAAACTCTTTCCATTTAGCTGACATAGCCTGATATGACATTGCTTGCCAATTACTTCCAAATGCATGTTCCATCGCTTTTTGGAATATTGGAGAATGTTTAACATGTCTTAATATTTGATAAGCCTTCCAGTTTTCAGAAGCATAAAGGCTAGTTATAGCAACTGGATTTGATCCAAATAATGAATCAAAGAAAGATTCTAATGTATTAAATCTAGTATGTGTTTTTCCTGACAAGGATGTCCAAATAAAACGAGCTAAAGGCTGATAATAAATTGCAATATCTGCATTATTTTTAAATACATCTAATGCATTGATTTCCTGCGCTTTCATTTCATTAATGATCTTATCAGCATCAGTTTTAAAAGTACCCTTCACATTAATTAAACCGTGATTAATTAATTTACCTGAAAGATCTTGCCCATCTAGGTCACTAGGAGAAGCCGGTTTCTTCGTATTAAACGTAAAGTTTCCACCAACACGAATTGCCCCTAATTTATCAAGTTTAACCTCATTTCTATCTAACTCTTGCAAATTAAGCTCTAGCTCATAAACATTGTTATGCCATCCATGATCTGCAATAGTAGTCATTTCATAACGACGATCTTTTGACAGTCTTTTATAGATAGGCTTACCTGTTAATTGAACATCATTAACAAGTGCGCTAGCATTCACGACAACATCTTTTTTCGTATTAATTTCACCTAAATTATAGACTAAGTGATTCGCATCTAAATTAATATTGCCTTCACTGTGTAGTAAAGAACCAGCATGATTAATGATGTTCCCACTTTTAGCTGTTAATTGAATGGTTTCTCCAGATCCTAAAAGCCCCATATCATTATAAATATTGCCTTTATCTGAAGTAATATTGATCCCTTTGGAACTCGCTAAAGTACCTCTATTTACAAAACTATGATTAGTATTGATTGTAATATGGGCTGTTGACTGAATATTTTGTGTTTTATCAATTTCTACGCCATCAGCATTAATAGTTAGCTTATCTTTTGCTCGGACAAACTTATTACCATTTGTCAGATAACTTGTATTATCTTTAAATGTTAATGTCGCTGTACCATTACTTTCGATTTTGCCTTTATTGACAAAACCTGTTTTTAAGCTTGCAACTTCTTTAACTAAACTAACTGCATGATTGTCATGAGAGAAAACAGAATAATGCTCTTTACCTTTAGTCTTAATATCTAGGTTCTTATCAGCATAAATTTCATTTTGGTTAACTAAATCATTCGCATCAATAACAACATCACTACCTAGAATACGACCATCATTTTTCAATGTTTCAGTTGTTACATTAACTTTTGGTGAAACTAATTTTGCATTTTCCTCAATCGTAATAGATTTTGTAGAGTTAATAGAAGCTGACTCTCTAGCTGTAATTTTTGCATCTTTTCTTAAAATAGTTTCTTGTGCAGCTACATCAATTTGCTTCGCATCAACTTCACTACCAATAGTAGTGCGTTTACTATTTGTAACTTCAAATTTCTTTTTCGCTCTCACAGTACGATCACTTTCAACCGTCGTACTTTTTTGAGCATTACCTAAATCTAGGTCACCATCGTTTAACTCAATACGGACATCACTTTCAGACAAAATGATACCATCGTGTTTTACACCTGCCCCTTTATCTGTAACAACTAATTTAATATTTTGACCGTGCATAGCCCCCGTGCTTGCACCTGTAATTGCAATTTCATTTGAACTTGCTTTACCTTTTGAACTCTCTACTAATGTATGGTTAGTGAGATTATATTCACTTTGGCCTGCAATAAATGTGATATTTGCACGCTGTGTACTTTTTTTATTTTTATTGGCAATAACTTCTTTCTGCTCAATTTTCTTTGCAATAATATCTAAATACTGCAACCCGTCTGTAGCAAAACCATCAACATCAATTGTTACTGTACCATTAGTAACGTTTAGTAGCATTTGTGAAGGGTTTATTTCCTTACTCGTTGTCGCAACAAAGCGGTCTGAATTAATCGTTTGTACACCATTTAAGATAAGGCCATTTGGGTTTGCAATAACAAGATCTGCTTTTCCACCTAAAACTTCAAGAGCACCTTCAATTTTACTTATTTCTGAGCCAGTAACTTGATTTAAAATTACTTTTGCTTCAGAACCATTCTCTAAATTTTTATTTTTAGGAATATAACCCACTAATAGAGATTTTTTCTCCGCAACGTCCTTATTATTATTAAATACAGCACCATTAGTGATATTAAATTTATTGAAACGGTTATCGGAAATATGTTTATCATTTGGTTTAGCAATATCAATGACTATTACCTTATTCTCAGTTTGATATATTTTAGTATTATTTTTATTATCTTCCGACAACTCGATATTCGTATTATTTGTTTTATCAATAGCTGTCAGAAGTGCTTTACCATTGATATCTTTCAAAATAACTTTATCAGCTGGAGAAGGTAAGTTAGATGGTGAATTAGTCGAATCCGCCAATACAGGTACTGATGCTACAGTCAAAAACACAATAGAGAATTGTTTCCAAGTGAGCCTCATCACCGAAGAAACTGGATTTAATGCAGTTTTGATTAATAAAGAAACGGTTGAGAAAGGATGTTGCTCAAAATGGGGAGGTTCCTCTGATTCCGAATCCTTTTCAGAAATATTATCCGATGAACCATTACCTACCGCTGATTTAATACATTCAGCAACAGGTACAAGACAAGATTTAGATTTACTAAAAATAAGTTTATAACGATTTTTATTCATACTAAGTTAATCCTTCAACTTAAAATATTAAAAAGAAATTGAACCACTGAAGTAATAAACTGATTTTTTATTACGGATATCAACACCACGAACGCCGTTGATTGGTTTGGCATAAGTCAATGACAATGCCAGTGCATTCACTTGAGCTTTCACTCCAAACGCAAAACCAGCTAAAGTGTCGGTTTTATGCGTTTGCTTTGTATGAACTTTACCAATATCAAATCCAATAAAAGGAGATATTTGAGACAGATATACCTTTTGTGGATAGAACGGCATGGTAAGAGTTTGTGACAAGTAAATACCGCTATCTCCTGATGCTGCACCTCCTTTAAAACCTCTTACAGTGTACTCGTCACCAATTGAAAATTGGTTTTCGGAATAGATACTGTCAAAACCATATTGAGCACCAACGCGTAACTGGTAATTTGCCACACGCTCAGATATAGATATTTGACGGCTCCAGTTGACACTTCCTGACAATAATTTTAATGTTTTTTCACGATTTGAATCGAAAGCTGAATAATTTGCATTAAACCACCTCAATCCATTCGTATAAGAAAGATCGGTGTACAATTTGCCATAACCAAAGTTTGTGACATAAGAGACACCCAAGTTAAATTTATTATTATGATAATTACCAATCAAAATATCAGAGAAGTAACTGATACGTTTTTTGAACTCAAGTTCACCATACACAGTCAGAATAGTATCTTTATCTCTTAGTAATACGTTTGATAATTTAATATTTGCGGTCTTAGTCTTACCTTCAGAAGAAAAAGTCCCAAAACCTCTTAGTTCTTTCTCATAAGCTGACTCAGATAGCTTGATATCTAACGTTGAAAAAGCAAAAGGTTGAGTGTAAGACAAAGAATAGTTTTGTTGTTTGTTTGCTCTACTATGCTTATAAAAACGGTAACCAGTGGAAAAATTCCAACGATCATTCGTTCCTAATAAGTCGCTCCAAGACACATTTAATGTCGCTTGATTACGGCCGTTAGCATTATTTTCTGTACCAGAATTATTCACTCCAATACTGAAATCTGGATAAAGTGAACGCTGTCTTTCAATATTTAAGTTTGAAATACTTTTTTGGTCGCTGGCAACAACATTCACTTTTGCAGTTTTGTTTGTTGTATTTAATGTTTCAACCATTTGGTCAACATCGTAAATACTCAATAGTTTACCTTTAAGATTTGGCAATACTGAAACCATTGCTTTGTCTTTAAAGGTTTTAGCTGATTCACCATCTACTAAAATTTCATTTACTTTGCCCCAAAGTACAATAAACTCAAGATCACCACTTTGAATTTTTGAGTTTTTCAAACCGATAGCACTAGTAACATAACCTGCACGATATAATACTTCCGAGAGCTCTTTAACTAATTGAAAAACGACTTTTGTTGATAATGGTTGACCTTGATAGGCTTTGATGACTTGATCAAAATTAAGCTTTACGCTTTCATCAGCAAGATCGATTGTTACACTTTTGATTACTTGATTTGTTGCGACAGAATTGTCTAAAGGTAAAGTTGCTTTTTCTTCAAGTTTTTTTTGATTTTCTAAAAACTGTTCCGCTTTTTCGAAATTTTTGTCTACGCTTTCAAATCGTTCTTTATGTTTTAATCTCAATAATTCTTGAGTTAATGGATTTGCTTCATTCGCATACGTGATAGCAGAGTGTCCGAGAAGAAGAGTTGTTGTACAACTCAAAAATAGATAATTTAATTTTGTATATTTTCTCATAAAATCTCCCTATTTTAACGAGGGATAAAATTTTACTATAAAAGAGAGAAATATACCAAAGTAAAGTAACTACACATTGGGCAAGTGTACAAAAATACAACAAATAGACATCTATAGAAATACACTTAATAATAAGTTTAGAACAAATTTAGAACAAATTTAAAATAATTTTAACTTATTCTACCTATTTGAAAATAAATGCTAATACTAAAATTCATTCAAGCTGAAAACACTATAACCTCTTGCTCCTTCTCTACAACATAGTGTTTTAATGAACATTAAGCACAACACAATTTATTTATTAATTCAGAAAATAGGTTCGCATTTTCAACGTGTGAATTATGACCAGCATCTTTAATTGAAATAATATTTAGATTCGCATCTAATGCCATTTTTTTAAATTTATAATCTCTTTCACCACAGAAATAATAAATTGGAAAATCTGTGTCATCTATTTTTTTTCTAAAATTAGGTTGTTTAGCCAAACTTGTTGCTTTAAGCATTATAGCTATTTTTTTCCCATCATTAAGTGAGCGTTTTTTAATTAAACTTTGTTTTTGAGTATCTGTTAAATCAGCAAAAACAGGTTGTGAATACCAGTCTTGTAAAACTTGACTGATAGGTTCTTCTGCAAAGCGTGCTGCCCATCTGATATCATTCATCCAGCGCTGTTGTTTTTCTTGCTCTGTTTCTAATCCTAAATTAGCCCCTTCAAGAATGAGAGCTTCTATCTGCGCAGTTTGCTTTAGATAGCACAGTGCATAATAAAGGGCAATCCGCCCCCCCAATGAATAGCCAACCAAATAATAAGGTTGATTACCAACTTTTTGCTGAATTTGAGACTCAAGATAGTGACAAGTTTGTTGAAAATCATCAACACAATAATGGCTAGCCTCGCCATGAAAAGGCAGATCTAATGTGATACAAGAAAAGTGCGGTAGCTTTTCAATGACTTTTTGCCAGTCATCTTTTGAGCCGAGTAAACCATGTAAAAAAACGAGTATTGGCATAATTTTTCCGATAAAAATGCCCGCTAAGCGAGCATTTTAATTTAAGTATGCAATTAGTTATCACCAATCACTGCGTAACTAATCTGTTCGATTAAACGTTTATAAATATTGCTACCATCACTCGCACTCACTTTAATTTCAATTAAAGTTGTTTCACGGCGTGAATAAGCCACTTTTAAAACAGAGCCTAAGTCCGCCCAAGTGTAAGGACGAGCATATTTCAAGTCAAACGTAGAAGCTAATTGTGAGAACTCTAAATGATGGGGCATACGATAATATTTATCTTTCACACCCGACTCCACTGGCAACATATCGAAAATAGCCCCCCCATTATTATTAATCACAAAAATGATTGTAGGTTGGCTGACTTTCTTAAACAATGCTAATGAATTTATGTCATAGAGCGCAGATAAATCACCAATCATTGCTACCACAGGTTGATTGGCGCCAATACCAATACCGGCTGCTGTTGCAAGTAATCCATCAATTCCACTTGCACCACGGTTGGTATAAATTGGATAGCCTTCTGGTAATTTTGCCAATGCATCAACTAAACGTACAAACAAGCTGTTACCTAAAAACAGAATGCCATTATGTGGCAAAATGCGGTCAACATGATGTGCTAATGATGCTTCATTTAAGTTCCCTCCGACTTGTTGCTCAATAAAACTTGCACAAAACTTCGATAAAGCAAGAGGTTCAAGTAACCAAGGTTTTTGACGAAGTGGCGGATGCGCTCGCAACCAATGATGCACTTTGGCATTAAAACGAGTATGTAAATGATGAACAGGATCCACTAATTTATGGGTTTGTTCCACAATCCAATATTCATTTTTAAATTCAGCTAAAAACTGATTAACACGTTTGCTGATAAAGCCCGAACCAAATTGAATCACAATATCAGCTTGTAACAACTTTTGTTTTACTGTTTGGTTTGCTAACCAAATATCCGCATAAGGCAAGCTAGCTTCTGTGCCAGATTGAATATCAGTCAACACAACCCAGCCCATTGTATTTGCCCAAGCAATAATGCCCATTGATTGCTCTGTTGGTAAACGTCCAACGACAATCACACCATGTTTTGTACGCCAATGATCCCAATTTGCGTGCATTACCACTTCTGTGTGTTGCGGTTGATGCTCAACCCAAGGTTTAGATTGGCTCAACCAACGTTGAATATTGGCAAGCCAAGGATGTAAATCCACCTCTTCTGGTTTAGCATCATAAAGTGGCTCGGCAAATGGTACATTGATATGCACAACACCCGCTTCACGTTTTTGTTGATAGCACGCTTGATCTAAGATTGAAATTAACCAATTTGCAGAATAATCTTGGCTTGGTCGAGGTAAATTCACGTTTGCCACGGGATAATGTGCAAACATATCTTGCTGTAAAATCGCTTGATTCGCACCGCACTCTAACAATTCTGGTGGGCGATCTGCGGTTAATAAAATTAAATTAATGCCGGTTTGGCGAGCTTCAATCACCGCAGGATATAAATTCGCAGCTGCGGTGCCCGAGGTCACAATTACCGTCACTGGCTTTTTGGTGACTTTAGCTAAACCCAGTGCAAAAAAACCTAACCCACGCTCATCAAAATGCGTGTGGCAAACAGCACGTCCGCTTTCTTGTAAACGCACGGCTTCTAAAGTCAAAGGTGTCGAACGAGAACCTGGCGCAATACAAAAATGCGAAACACCTTGACGTAGCAAGGTTTCTAAAATCACTTTTGACCAACAACGATTAAATACGCTTACTGACATATCTGTTCCCTATTCTGATTTATTTTGTTGTAACAATGAAACAAGGCCTATCGCTTTTCGTTCTATTTCTCGCCATTCTAATAAAGGTATCGAGCCTTCTACAATCCCTGCCCCAGCAAAAACACAAAGTTTACTTTGATTATCCATTTGTTCAATAAAGGCGGAGCGAATCGTCACGCAAAAATCTGCTTGCATTTTACTCATAAAACCAAGCGTGCCGGCATACCAAGCGCGGTCAAAATTTTCCAATTTTCGTAGCGCTTGTTTCGCTTCTAATTGAGGCAAACCTGCGATTGCTGCGGTTGGATGCATTGCGTGTAACAATTGTGTATCGCCACAATCTGGATTTAATACTGCTGAAATTTTACGACGCAAATGTTGTACTTTACGTAGTTTTTTCAGCTCCACTTTTTCCACTTCAATATGCTGTACAAATGGTTCTAAATTCTGACAAATTCCATCTACAACAAGACGATTTTCATATTCATTTTTTGGATCGTGTAACAACCAATCGCTCTGCTGCTGATTTTGTTCTTCATCATCGCTCATAAATGCAGTGCCCGCAAGAGCTTCTGTTTTGAGTAAATTACCTTGACGACGATATAATAACTCGGGACTTGAACCAATAAATGCCTTATTTGGTTCTTCTGCAAATAAGAAATGATAACAACCCAAATTATAACGTTCACTTTGAGCAAGAAAATCTTTTTCATTTAATAGGTTTGAGGTTTCAAAACAATTTTCATTTGCCAAAACAATTTTACTCAATTCACCTTGCTTAATTTTAGCAAGCCCAAGCTCTACCCATTCACACCATTGTGCTTGATTTGCTTTTTGTGAAATCAATTTAATTGACTGCTTAATCTCATTAAGTGCGGTCAATTTTTCAAAAGTGTCTAAACAAGCTAATGCTTGTGCTTTTTCTTCGACAAAATGTTTCGCATTCAAATAAAGTGATACGAAAATTCCAGTTTGTGTTTGTTGTAACAATAAACGAGGCAAAATAAACAAGGTTTTTCCGTAAAATTGTAAACCACCAACTAAAGGTAAATCATATTTTTCAACAAATTGCTGGGCTTGGCTGACTTCAGAAAACGATCGCACCTTTCCAACACATGCCCATTTTGCTGAATTATTTCGAATATTCAAATAAAATTGTGGATAAACTTGCTGCGATTTCAACCAAGACAACAAAACAATATCCGTATTCATCTGATACTCAAATACCGCAATATCATCTTGTCCATTTGGTTGATAAGCCTCAAGTTGCTCAATAAGTTTCGCTTTAATTAATTGCAAGTTATCCATATTTAAAAAGCGTTGTCTTTGACTAAAAAATAAGTTAAAAATAAGTGCTAATTCTACCGCACTTTAATAGAAATTTTTACAAAATCTTTTCTCCTTAAAAAAATAAGCGTAAAGTGTCGTTATTTTGTTCAAAATCATTATTTTTAGCACGCAAACATAAGGTCTTCCTATGGCTCATTTTCCAAAATCAGATAAATTAGAACACGTTTGCTACGATATTCGTGGACCTGTTCACAAAGAAGCACTTCGCCTTGAAGAAGAAGGGCATAAAATTTTAAAATTAAATATCGGTAACCCTGCGCCCTTTGGTTTCGAAGCACCTGATGAAATTCTAGTTGACGTTATCCGTAATCTACCAACTGCACAAGGTTATTGTGACTCAAAAGGTTTATATTCAGCACGTAAAGCTATTGTGCAATATTACCAATCAAAAGGTATTCATGGGGCAACAGTAAATGATGTTTACATCGGTAATGGAGTGTCTGAATTAATTACAATGTCATTACAAGCCTTATTAAATGACGGAGATGAAGTATTAATTCCAATGCCAGACTACCCGCTTTGGACAGCAGCTGCGACATTAGCTGGTGGCAAACCAGTACATTACTTATGTGATGAAGAAGCCAACTGGTTCCCTGATGTGAGTGATATTAAAAGTAAAATCTCAAGTCGCACTAAAGCAATTGTGATCATCAACCCAAATAACCCAACGGGTGCGGTATATAGCAAAGAATTGCTTTTAGATATTATTGAAGTAGCACGCCAAAATGAATTGATTATTTTTGCGGACGAAATTTACGACAAGATTTTATATGATGATGCAATCCACCACCACATTGCAGCATTAGCACCTGATTTATTGACAGTAACTTTTAACGGCTTATCAAAAGCTTACCGTGTGGCAGGTTTCCGTCAAGGTTGGATGATTTTAAATGGTCCAAAACGTGCAGCAGCTGGCTATATTGAAGGTTTAGATATGCTAGCTTCAATGCGTTTATGTGCTAACGTACCAATGCAACACGCCATTCAAACTGCATTAGGTGGCTACCAAAGCATTAACGAGTTTATTCTACCAGGTGGTCGCTTGTTAGAACAGCGTAATAAAGCATATGAGCTTATTAATCAAATTCCTGGGATAAGTTGCGTGAAACCACAAGGCGCAATGTATATGTTCCCGAAAATTGATATTAAGAAATTTAATATCTACGACGATGAAAAAATGGTATTTGATTTATTGAGTCAAGAAAAAGTATTATTAGTTCACGGTCGTGGCTTTAATTGGCACTCTCCCGATCATTTCCGTATTGTAACATTACCTTATGCTCACCAAATTGAAGATGCTTTAAATCGATTAGCTCGCTTCTTAGAGCATTATCATCAATAATGATTTTTTTGACAAAAAAAGCGGATATCAAAAATATCTGCTTTTTTTATTACTATTTATTGAGAAAACTAGGCCTTCTACCGATAAAGTTGAACTTCAGCCACAACAACAGACAATTGTCTATGATAATGTAATAAAAACTGCTCTGTTAAAATCGCCAATCCAACATAGAAACTTTTTGGCTGTGCCTGTAAAAGAGTTAAAAAACGGTAACCCCAAGTTAAGAAATGCTCCCCCCAAAAAAAGGCTAATTTATCAGGATATTGTTCAGCTAAATAAGCAGATAACATTAACATCAGACCAAAATGATCTTCTGGCTCATGATTATCTGATGTAAACTCAATACCGTTTTCTTGTAAGAAAGTACGCATCGCAAGCAAAGAATCACCAAAAATCACCTCTTCTTTATCTAAATACACAGATCCCCAAGGGGCGACAGCAAGTGCGTGAGGACCAATAAAAAGGCGTTGATATTCTTCTTCTAATTGCTCAAGTTCAAATTCTGAAAAATATTCCTGAATTTGCTGTGTAGTTTCTCGTGACAAAAAAACGCAATCAGCTTGCCAATCCCCTAATTTGAAAAAAGAAAGTAGCGGTAAATTCTGCTTTGAAGTGGGAGCGCTGTAAAAAAGAGAACCTAAAATGCGCCCCAAATTTGAAATTAATGTCATTTCCATAGCATTACCTATATTAAGATGATAATGAACGATTATAAGCGGTATCGTTTTATTATGAAAAGAGCTAACTAATGGATTATTTAAACAAACCTATTCAACTTTCCCAAATACCGAGAAAAATTAATATTCAATACTGTATTAAAGACAATTGGTAAATACTGCATAAAGGGTCTCAAGGTGAGCATGATGTCTATGTGATGCTAAAAAGTCCCATTTGTACCGAGGTCATACCATTTTTATCCCTCAAGCTACAGAACATTATATTTCAAGTATACACAACACTGCAGATTCAGCGCTTAAAGAAGTTTATTCCTGTAGGAATTAAAACTATTGCAAAGGTAAACATCTTACATGGGATGGGCATAAAATCGCTATCAATAAGATAAATAAAAATAATTCTCATTGACTTAAATCAAATTATTGGTTAAATTGACCGCACTTTTAACCCAAAATCGCTCATCAGAGGAATGTGATTATGAAAAAAATCTCAACACTTGCATTAGCTTTATCCGCTGTTATTTCTACTTCAGCTCTAGCTGCAAATGAAGTCAATGTTTATTCTTACCGCCAACCATACTTGATCGAGCCAATGTTAAAAGACTTCGAAAAAGATACTGGCATTAAAGTAAACGTGATTTTTGCTGATAAAGGTTTAGTCGATCGCGTAAAACGCGAAGGAGAATTAAGTCCAGCAGACGTGCTATTAACTGTTGATATTAGCCGAGTGATGGAACTTGTCAAATCAGGTTTAGCACAACCAATTCATAGTGAAGTTCTTGAGAAAAATATTCCAGCACAATTCCGTGATTCAAAAGATGAGTGGTTTGCATTAACATCTCGTGCTCGTGTAATTTATACCTCTAAAGATCGCGTGGGTAAATTACCAGCTGATTTTTCATACTATGATTTAGCAAAACCAGAATACAAAGGTAAAGTATGTGTACGTTCTGGTAAAAATGCTTATAACGTTTCATTAGTTGCCTCAATCATTGCACACGATGGTGAAGAAAAAGCAAAAGAATTTTTAACAGGTTTAAAAGCTAATTTGGCGCAAAAGCCACAAGGTGGAGACCGAGACCAAGTAAAAGCAATCAAAGAAGGTATCTGTGACTACTCATTAGGTAACAGCTACTACTTCGGTAAAATGTTAGACGATGAAAAACAACGTAGTTGGGCAGAAGCGGTTTATTTAAACTTCCCTAACCAAAAAGCTCACGGTACCCACGTCAACATTAGTGGTGTGGTTGTTGCAAAACACGCACCAAATAAAGCTAATGCAGTGAAATTACTTGAATACCTAAGCGGTGACAAAGCACAACATTTATATGCTGAATTAAACCACGAATTCCCTGTTAAACCGGGTGTTGAACGTTCTAAACTGGTTGCTTCTTGGGGAGATTTCAAGGCTGACAGTATTGCATTAGAAAAAATAGCAGAAAACTATGACAAAGCATTAAAATTAATTGACGAAGTAAAATTTGATCTTTAATTTATTGTTCTAATTATTAAATTTAAGGGCGGCTATCAAGTCGCCCTTAAGATATTATAGTAACCTACGATTATAAGATGTTTAGCTTCAAGAAAACGCTTTGGAATTTGACCGCACTTTTCATTGTGCTGTACTTCCTTCTTCCTTTACTCTCTATTTTTTATCAGTCTTGGCTGGCTGATTGGCACAATATCCAACACCTTTGGAAAACAGTTCTTACCGATTACAGTTTAAATTCTCTTCTTCTTGTGTTAGGTACTGTCTTTTTAAGCTTAGCTTTTGCTATTCCTGCGGCTTGGATTATTTCGACTTACCAATTTAAAGGACAAAAAACCTTACAGTGGGTACTTTGTTTACCCCTCGCAATGCCGGCTTATTTAGTAGGCTATTTATATACTGATTTACTCGATTATGCGGGTCCGCTTCAGTCTTTCTTACGCCAATTATTTGGCTGGACCACACCACAAGATTATTGGTTTCCGACAATTCGCTCACTAGGTGGTGCTTGTTTTGTGCTTGCATTTGTGCTTTATCCTTATATTTTCTTACTTGTTCGTGTCGCCTTACTTGAACAATCTGAAAATCTTATACACAGTGCAAAAACATTAGGCGCAAACGCCTTCTATTTATTCAAAAAAGTTACTCTACCACTCATTCGTCCTGCGATGGCAATTGGCGCATCACTTGTAGCAATGGAAACATTAGGGGATTTTGGTACTGTATACTATTTCGCTATTCCAACACTAACCACCGCTATTTATGATACTTGGCTAGGTTATGGTGATTTAGGTTCAGCAAGCCAAATTTCACTACTGATGCTATTTATGATTTTCAGCTTGATTTGGCTAGAACGTTATAGTCGTTATAAACAAAAAACTTACCAACGAGGCTATGAAAAGAAACATACGTTAAAACCACTTTTAGGTATAAAATTATGGCTCGCACAAATATATTGTTGGGGCTTAGTGAGTGTTGCATTCTTCATTCCGTTCCTCAAATTAATTTATTGGTCAGTGTCTTATTTTGATATGACACAAACAGATAATTTTCTAAAATACGCATATCATAGTCTTTCTAGCTCAAGTATTGCAGCTGTGATTTGTGTGTTACTTGCGTTATTTTTACACTTTTTTAACCGTCTTTCATTGCAAAAATCTGTTTCTCAACAACATATAGCCCAATATGGATTACAACTTTCTGCACAAGGCTATGCTATTCCAGGAACTGTATTAGCTATCGGAATTTTGATCCCTTATACCGGAGCAGATCATTTAGTTAATGACATTCTGAAGTCCTTTGGTATATCGCCTGTTGGCTTAATTTTCTCAGGTTCAATGTTTGCCTTAATTTCAGCTTACACTATACGTTTCTCAGCAATGGCAATCGGTGGAATTGAAACCTCATTCCAAAAAATCTCGCCATCATTAGATATGGCAAGTCGGACACTAGGACATAATGGATTAAATATGTTACGCCGTGTGCATATGCCATTATTATCAAAAGGTATCTTTACCGCATTAATGATGGTTTTTATCGAAACAATGAAAGAACTGAATGCATCGTTGTTATTAAGACCATTTAACTTTGATACCCTCGCGACACACGTTTTTACATTCACCTCGGATGAACAATTAGAACAAGCTGCATTACCTGCTATCGTTTTAGTGTTGGTAGGTCTATTACCTGTGATTTGGCTAACTCGCTCTTTAGTGCTTAATTCTGAAAAAGAACGTTAATTATGAATATATTACAAATCTCTCAACTTAGCTGTGGTTATAATAGCGAAAACGTCCTACAAAATTTAGACTTACAGATGGAGCGCAATGAAGTTTTATGTCTGCTCGGAGCCAGTGGTTGTGGCAAAACAACATTATTAAAAGCCATTGCAGGTTTACAGGAAATTCAGCAAGGTGAAATTTTATTTGGTAACCAAAACCTTGCCAAACTACCAGTTGAAAAACGTCAAATTGGAGTGATTTTTCAAGACTATGCACTTTTCCCACATTTAACTGTCAGAGAAAACATCGCCTTTGGCTTACATCAAAAAAGTGCCGTCGAGAAACAAAAAATTATCGAAAGAATGACCGCACTTGTTCGTTTAACTGGGTTATTAGATCGCTATCCTTACGAATTATCTGGAGGTCAGCAACAACGTGTGGCTATTGCTAGAGCACTGGCTTGTAAACCTCGCTTACTTTTACTCGATGAGCCATTTTCAAATATTGATAGCCAAGTGCGTTATCAAATGATAGATGAGATTAAAGAGATCCTAACTAGCCAACAAATCCCAGCTATTTTTGTGACACATAGTAAAGAAGAGGCATTTGCCTTCGCAGACAAACTTGCGATTATGGATAAAGGAAAGATCGTCCAAGTTGGCGATGCCGCTAGTCTTTATCAAATACCAGTGAATAAATTCGTAGCTGAATTTTTAGGAAATGTAAATTACTTAACTTGCAAAGCCACTTCAGAGTACGGCTTTACGTCACCGATTGGCGATTATCAATTTACTCAATCCTTAACGTTTTCCGACGGTGACCCAATCCCGGTTGGCTCAACTGTTCATTGGCTTGTCCGCCCACAGAGTTTCCAAATTCATCAGGACGATAATAGTAGCTGTATTATTGTGAAAAAACGCTTTTTAGGGCCGTATTGCCAATATCAAGTTCAAATTGGCGATGAACTCTTTAGCGTACAAAGCCCGAAAAATTTCCCTATAAAAACCCTAGTACGCTTGAATTACAAATGTGAATACCCCACTTTATTTAGGATTTAGAGCAATAAAAAATCTGCACTTATATATTTGTAAAATACTTAAGTGCAGACCTTAAGACCGTTTAAAGTGCGGTCACTTTTTCGAAAATTTTGCCAATATTACTGAACAAAATTCTCTGGTAAAAACGCTTGCATATTCACCCAAATAACGCCACTGTCTTTTCCGTATTGACGGATACAGTCTTTCACCTCATCTAAACGTTGCGTTTTGCAAAGCTCTCTTAATGCGCTATAAAAGTTCTTCGCTAATATACGTGCTTCTGGGTTAGAGAAATAAAACACCCCCACACGAGTATATAATTTTTTTAGGCTGTTTAAAATTAAACCATAAACTGGATTATCAGAAGTAAAGGCTAATTTACGGAATAAATCATAGTCAAACTCTGTATAAGCTTCTGCTGTATCTTCCAATGAATCTAAATTATCAAATAGCACTAAAGACTTTTCAGGCTCTAATTTAAAAGCTTTTTGAATATAAATTGCAGAAATGTTTGTTCTTGCTGATAACACATTCGAAATCAAGCTTGGCAGTTTGGTGCTATCTAAGCGAATTAGCACTTCTAAAATGTTCAAGCCCGATGTTTCCCAAATATCGTTTACTTTTGTTGGCTTACCATGTTGGATATTTAACCAGCCATCACGAGCTAAACGCTGCAATACCTCACGCAATGTTGTGCGTGTTACACCAATTTTTTCCGCTAATTCTCGTTCAGCAGGTAAATCGGAACCTGGCGGAAAATGGTTATTCCAGATACTTCTGACGATATACTCTTCCGCTAAACCAGCCGGACTCTGTGCTTTTAAGATTGGTTGATCGTTATTCATACGTTTCTTCTAATTTAAAAATTTAAAATGTGATGTAGCTAACAAAATAGTTACATTAGGTATTATCGTTCAAAGCAGTATATATTACAATTATTCCATAATTATATTTAAAATTTTCTAAAAATTAATATTAACTTAAGGTGGTAGTACAAATGAGTTATTCTCAAGCATTCCTAAAAAACTTTTTAGGAACAAGCCCTGATTGGTACAAAATTGCAATTGTTGTATTTTTAATTATCAATCCAATTATTTTCTTTTTCGTAAGTCCCTTTTTAGCTGGTTGGTTATTAGTTGCTGAATTTATTCTCACTCTCGCAATGGCACTAAAATGTTACCCATTACAACCTGGTGGCTTATTAGCACTTGAAGCTGTTGCGATCGGAATGACACATCCGGATCATGTAAAAGCTGAAATTTTGGCAAATTTCGAGGTAATCCTGCTATTAATCTTTATGGTGGCAGGTATCTATTTCATGAAACAATTATTGCTATTTGTGTTTACAAAACTACTCCTTTCTATTCGTTCTAAGATAATCCTCTCATTCTCTTTCTGTTTAAGTGCAGCCTTCTTATCCGCCTTCCTTGATGCATTAACTGTTGTTGCGGTAATTATTAGCGTAGGGATGGGTTTTTATGGTGTTTATCATAAAGTCGCATCAGGTAGCTCATTTACTGACTCAACAGATATTACAAGCGATGAGCGCATTGGTAGTAATAAAGAAACGTTAGAGCAATTCCGTGCCTTTTTACGTAGTCTAATGATGCACGCAGGTGTTGGTACGGCTTTAGGTGGCGTAATGACAATGGTAGGTGAGCCACAAAACTTAATTATTGCAGAACAAGCGCAATGGGGATTTGTCGAATTTTTCTTGCGTATGTTGCCTGTTACATTACCAACGTTAGTCTGTGGCTTATTGACTTGTGTATTATTAGAAAAATTCGCCATTTTCGGTTATGGCGCTAAACTTCCTCGTAAAGTATGGGGTGTATTAGCAAAATTTGATCGCAATAACCAACAAAAAATGACGAAACAAGACCGCTTAAAATTAGTAGTGCAAGCATTAGTCGGAATTTGGCTAATCATAGGTTTAGCCTTCCACTTAGCAGCAGTGGGGATCATTGGTTTAACTGTAATAATTTTGACAACATCGTTATGTGGTATCACGAGCGAACATGCTCTTGGTAAAGCGTTCCAAGAATCTTTGCCATTTACAGCATTGTTAGTGGTTTTCTTCTCAGTAGTGGCTGTAATTATAGATCAACATCTTTTTGGTCCAATTATCCAATTTGTATTAGCAGCATCAGAAAGCACACAATTAATGTTGTTCTATGTATTTAATGGTTTACTTTCTGCGATTTCAGATAATGTATTTGTTGCAACAGTGTATATCAATGAAACCAAAGCAGCATTACAAGCAGGTTTAATTTCACAAAATCAATATGAATTACTTGCAGTGGCAATTAATACAGGTACTAACTTGCCATCAGTTGCAACACCAAATGGACAAGCTGCATTCTTATTCTTATTGACCTCCTCATTGGCACCATTAATTCGCCTATCTTACGGTAGAATGGTAGTTATGGCATTACCTTACACAATTGTTTTGTCATTAGTCGGTTTATTTGCAGTGGAATTCTTTTTACCCGAGCTAACTGTTATACTGACTCAATTAGGCTTAATCAAAGTGGTCTAAGCAAAGAGGGAAAATAATGCTGACTTATTTCAAAATACTCTCAACTCAACGAGGCGGATGGTTCCTGTTAAGCCTATCAGGAATATTACTAGAAGCAACCGCACTTTACTTTCAATATGGAATGGGTTTACAACCTTGTGTGATGTGTATTTATGAGCGCGTTGCGCTTTTAGGCATTATTTTCGCAGGTTTAATTGGAATGATTTACCCACAGTCAATGTTATTACGTTTATTCGCATTAGCGATTGGATTGTGGGGAGCAATAAAAGGTTTATTACTGGCATTAGAGCATTTAGATATCCAACTTTATCCCGCACCTTGGAAACAATGCTCTGCCTTTGCAGAGTTTCCTCAAACCTTACCATTAGATAAATGGATTCCTGCCATGTTTCACCCTACAGGTTCTTGCACAGAGGTAAGCTGGCACTTTTTAGGTTTCTCAATGGTACAATGGATTGTTGTGGTATTTGTGCTTTATACACTCATACTAGCCGTTATCACTCTAAGCCAATTTAAACGTTTAAGGCCCAAACAACGTAGATTATTCCACTAATCAGATAAAAAACATGGAGAAGAAATTACATCCTTCTCCATGTTTATCTGCTTGTGTTTCAATATAAATATTAAATATCTTGTACTACAAATTGTAGTGCGTGTCTTGCTAGTAAACGTGCTTTACGTTGTTTCACACGTTTTAATCGTAATGCTCGACCTTGTGATAAACGATACAATTTTTTTGTTGTCTTTAAAAAAGTTTTCCTTCTTGCCATACTTCCCTCTTTATTTTTATTGTAATGTAGCAGCCTCTTGCTTCTGAGTATTTTGCGATTGTTCCACGCTATTGATTTCCTCAGAGTCTTCTGGCTTATTTTGTTGAATACGGTAATAATTCACAATGCTATTCATATAGCGGCGAATATTCTCAACATAATGGAACGCTTCATAACCTCGTGCATACCCATATTTCAAATTAGTGTAATAACGTTTTTCTGCCAATAATGGAAGGTTCTTTTTCACATCTAACCAATTATCTGGATCACCGCCTAAATTTTTTGTCAAACGACGAGCATCAAGCAAATGCCCAAGTCCCATATTATAAGCAGCTAAAGCAAACCAAATACGTTCTTCATGATTGATAGTATCAGGCATTTGCGTAATAAGCCAATGTAAATAATCAGAACCTGCTTTAATACTTTGTTCTGGATCAGTTCGATCTGCAATTTTCATTCGCTCTGCAGTAGCTTTAGTCAGCATCATCATACCACGTACGCCTGTGGGCGATGTCGCATCAGGGTTCCAGTGAGATTCTTGATACGCAATTGCAGCTAATAAACGCCAATCTAAATCCCCTTTATATTTTTCAAAAATCGGAGCATACTTGGGTAATACAGTATCAATTGCCTTTAGATAGCTACGAGTGTCCACATAGTCAAATTGAGTTAAATGATTAAAGTATTTTTCTTCAATACGTGCAACCAATCCTGTTTCGATAGCCTTATTCATGAAATCCAATAAAGAAGCTTGAAGCTCGCTATATGAATTGCTTGGTAAATACCAATGCACCGTTGACTCATCAGTTAAATCAAATGCTACCGCCACATTTGGCTTAATCTGCTGCACAGCAGATACATCAATAGAATTGGCAATCACATAATCAATTTTGCCATTTGCCATTTGGATAAGTAATTCTTCAGGAGTTAGCTTGTCATTCACTGACCAAACCAACTCTGGATATTTTTCTTTTGCTTCCTGTAAAAGTGCGGTCAATTCTGAACCAGAAGTAATGCCTAGCTTGCCTTTCAACTGACCTAAATGGCGTGGGCGTTCAGTACCTTTACGATAAACTAGTTGCCAAGAGGCTGAATAGTAAGTTGGCCCAACTTGAAACTGCTCAAGCTTTTTCGGTTGATACAATAAGTTAGCTGCTGCAATATCAATTTCGTTATTACCCAACGCTTTGAATAGTTCATCCCCATTCGACATTGGTAAAATCTCCAACTCAACATTGAGGTAATCAGCAAATGCTTTACTCAATTCATATTCTAAGCCAGCAGCTTGTCCTGAATGATCAATAAAATAAGAAATCGGGTTATTGATCGTCCCGACCACGAGTTTACCTCTTGATTGAATCGCAGTATATCGGTTTTCTTCCGATTGCATAATAGATTGCCAAGGGAACACCATATCTATCGCCCATAGGAATAAGGCGAAGATTGCAATAATACGTAGAAATAATCCTTTCAAATGACCTCTCTAATATTACCTAACTACAAATTTAGGGCATTTTAACGACTAAATAAAAAATACACAAATTAAAAAAGTGCGGCCAATTTTTCTAAATTTCTGAAAAATCGACCGCACTTAACTAGTGCTATCTGTCTAGAATAAAACTAAACACGCTATTTTTTACGTTCTCGACGCTCTCTACGTGGACGCTCATTAAATGAACGGTTACCTTTCTCTTTGAATTTACGATCTTCACGACCGAAGCGAGGCTCTTCGCCACGACCTTTACGTTTACTGCCACGACGGTCACCACCAAAATCATCACGTTCTCGGTTTCCACCACCATTTACTGCACTTACAAATGACATTTGCATTTGTTTGTTCATCACACGAGCCTTTCCAAAAATATTTAATAATTCTTTTGGCATACCTTGTGGTAACTCAATGGTTGAGTGATCATCATAAAGCTTAATATGACCAATATAACGGCTATTGATATCACCTTCATTCGCAATTGCACCAACGATATGTCGTACTTCAACACCATCTAAACGGCCCACTTCAATACGGTATAAGTCCATTGGTTGTGGATTGCCATAACCACGACGCTCAGCGGAACGAGGGTTTTCACGGCCACCACGCTCACGACGATCATTTCGCTCACGTGAGGTTTTACGATCAATAATTGGATCTGGTGGAAGAATTAACTTTTGTTTACCTTGTAAAAGCATCAACATTGCCGCTGCAATATCTTCTTGATCTTGATCTGCGGTAAACATATCTTCCAATAAACTACGATAGAGTTCTAAATCGTGATGTTCAAGTTGCACGGTAATTTTTGCTTTGAATTTCTCACGACGACAAGCTTGTAACACTTCGTGGTTTGGTACTTCAACCTCAGTAATTGGTTTCTTGGTCAAATGCTCAATATTACGCAATAAACGACGCTCTCTTGGTTCAACAAATAACAATGCACGACCTGTACGGCCCGCACGACCTGTACGCCCAATACGGTGAACGTAAGATTCTGCATCTAATGGAATATCATAGTTCACAACTAAGCTAATACGCTCAACATCTAAACCACGTGCTGCAACATCTGTTGCAACAAGAATATCTAAGCTGCCATTTCTTAAACGCTCTAATGTTTGCTCACGTAATTGCTGTGTCATATCACCGTTTAATGCAGCTGCACGGAAACCGTGTTTTTCAAGCAATTCAGTCACATCAAGTGTACCTGTTTTGGTACGAGTAAAAATAATTGCCGCATCGAAGTTTTCTACCTCTAAGAAACGTAATAATGCATCATTTTTACGGAAACCGTGAACATACCAACAGCTTTGTGTGATATCAGGATTAGTTGTTTGAGTTGATTTAATTTTGATCTCTTTAGGATCTTTCATAAAACGTTTTGTGATGCGGCGAATTGGCTCTGGCATTGTTGCCGAGAAAAGCGCTGTTTGATGTTCTTCTGGTAATTCAGCCATTACCGTTTCAACATCGTCAATAAAGCCCATACGTAACATTTCATCTGCTTCATCTAACACCATAAAACGCAAATTAGATAGATCTAATGTGCCACGACGAATATGATCTAAAATACGACCAGGGGTTCCTACAACCACCTGTGCGCCTTGTTTTAAAGCTCGTAATTGAATGTCATAGCGTTGACCGCCATAAAGAGTCACTATTCTTGTATTTTTCGCATATTTGCAGAATTGCTCACAAGCATCGGCTACTTGAATAGCAAGCTCTCGCGTTGGTGCCATTACCAACATTTGTGGATATTTCTTATCTAAATCAATTTGTGCTAATAAAGGAAGAGAAAACGCTGCTGTTTTACCACTACCTGTCTGTGCCATACCAAGCACATCGTTACCATCTAAAAGATATGGAATACAGGTTTGTTGGATTGGAGATGGGGTCTCGAAACCGAGATCAGATACAGCATCAAGTAAAAATTCAGGCAAGCCTAAATCATTGAAAGTTATTGTTGTTTCAGTCATTAAAAATACTCTAAAGTAAAAAAGAAAAGCTCACTCAGCCGTGAGCTAGTGTAATTATGTTGTTCGTCTGCACGTTTCACAACAGCCAATAGCGTATCACGCTATTTTTGGTTTGAACCTTGCTTCAATTTCATTAGTTCAAACAACGCAAAACGGTACTCAACGAAGTTATACACTTGGTTTGCGACGGCCAGTTTAAATAGCGTTTCCGCTTTATCAACTTGACCTAAATTGAGTTGTTGTTTTGCTAGATAAAAATAAGTTTCAGTCAAAACTTCAGCACTCTTTGCTGAGCTAGATTGCGTAAATTGTTGTGCTTTAGTTAACAATTCTTCGACTGACAAATTTCCCAAATAATATTGAACAATATACGTCCCCCACAGTTCGTGATTGAGCAAGTTAGCACGCAAAGCTAAATTTTGCTTAGCCTCTTTTGGGTTACGTTTTAGCTCATTGAAATATAACCATAAAACACGATAAGGATCTGATTTATCTAATTGATAAAATTGAAGAAAATCCTGATGAGCTAATTCATAACGTTCAACGTAATGAAAGTTCAATCCTCGATTGAGAAAGGCATATTCATACTTCGGATCAAGTTCAAAGACCATATTAAAGGCTTCTAATGAAGTTTCATAATCTTGATCCAATAATAAATATAAGCCTAAATAATTAAACGCTGATGCCAATTTAGGATACAGCGCCAATGCTTGTTGAAAATTAAAACGTGCTAAAGTCCATAAACCTAAGCTATCGTAAAGTACACCGCGCTCAAAATGTAAAATCGCACGCTCTTCTTTTTTCAACTTACTGACAAGTAAAACATCGCTAATCTGGGCAATCATCATTTCATGATCGATGTGATCATTAGGACTTGTTTCACCGACTATAATTTTATTGTCTTTCATAAAGACGTGATTCTCATTCACGCAACCTGCAAGACATAAAATCAAACAAGGTAAAAATACGATGAAATTAAACAACTTTCGACGTTGTATCATCTCAGAATAGCCTTAAAGCACAGTCTTGTGCTTGTCAGAGTAAAAAATTACAGTACCCAATCATTGAGTACTGTAACTCTCTCTAAAACTACGCCTGTTCTTCTGCTACTACATCTTCTGCAACTTCAGTAGCCGGCTCCTGTTTTGGCGCAATCTCTTTCATTGTTAAGCGGATACGACCTTGGCGATCAATTTCGACCACTTTCACACTCACTTCTTGACCAACTGCAAGATAGTCACTCACTTTTTCAACACGTTCTTCTGCAATTTGTGAAATATGAACTAAACCTTCTTTATTCCCAACAATAGAAACAAAGGCACCAAAATCAGCTAAACGTGTTACTTTACCTTTGTACACAGCACCTGCTTCAACTTCAGCTGTAATGTCTTCAATACGAGCCATTACATCTTTCGCTGAGTTTGCATCTACTGCAGCAATTTTCACTGTGCCGTCATCATCAATATCAATTGAAGTACCTGTTTCTTCGGTTAATGCACGAATGGTTGCACCACCTTTACCAATCACATCTTTGATTTTCTTAGGATCGATCTTCATTGTGTAAATACGTGGAGCAAAATCAGAAATATCTGCACGAGGTGCTGGAATTGCTTGTTCCATTACACCTAAAATATGTAAGCGAGCACTTTTCGCTTGATTCAATGCTATTTGCATAATTTCTGCTGTAATACCTTCAATTTTGATATCCATTTGAAGTGCGGTAACACCTTGACGTGTTCCTGCAACTTTAAAGTCCATATCACCCAAGTGGTCTTCATCACCTAAGATATCTGAAAGTACAACGAATTTTTCATCTTCTTTCACCAATCCCATTGCGATACCTGCAACAGCAGCTTTAATTGGTACACCTGCATCCATTAATGCTAATGATGCACCGCATACTGACGCCATAGAAGATGAACCATTTGACTCAGTAATTTCAGACACGACACGTACAACATATGGAAACTCAGCCAATGTTGGCATTACCGCTGCTACACCACGTTTTGCTAAACGACCGTGACCAATCTCACGGCGTTTTGGTGAACCGATCATACCAGTTTCACCAACAGAATATGGAGGGAAATTGTAATGGAATAAGAAATGATCTGAACGCTCACCAGTTAATTCATCAATAATTTGTGCGTCACGCTCAGTACCTAAAGTCGCTACAGCTAAAGCTTGTGTTTCACCACGAGTAAAAATTGCAGAACCGTGAGTACGAGGTAATACGCCCGTACAAATATCTAATGCACGTACTGTATCAACAGTACGACCATCAATACGAGGTTCGCCATTTAAGATACGACCACGTACGATTTGGCTTTCAAGTGCGGTGAAAATATCAATAATTTTACCTTCACTCACTTCTTCGCCTTCTGCAACTTCAGCAGTGATTTGTGCGATCACATCAGCTTTGATTGCATCGATTTGTTCATAGCGAGATTGTTTTTCAGTAATACGATATGCTTCGCCTAAACGTGATTCAGCTATTGCTTTAACTTTCTCAATTAATGCAGTATTTGGCTCCGGAGCAACCCAATCCCAACGTGGTTTACCAGCTTGTGCTGTAAATTCTTTAATTGCTTCAATCACAACTTGTTGTTGCTCATGACCAAATACAACCGCAGCTAACATTTGTTCTTCAGTTAATACGTCTGCTTCAGATTCAACCATTAATACTGCTTTATCTGTACCTGCAACCACTAAGTCTAAACGGCTTTGTTTTTGCTCGTTCATTGTTGGGTTAAGAACAAATTGATTATCAATGAAACCAACACGTGCTGCACCGATTGGACCATTAAATGGCACGCCTGATAATGAAAGTGCAGCTGATGCACCAATCATAGCCACTAAGTCAGGACAAATTTGTGGGTTAACAGAAACCACTGTTGCAACGATTTGTATTTCGTTATAGAAACCTTCTGGGAAAAGTGGACGAATTGGACGGTCAATTAAACGAGCGATTAAAGTTTCACCTTCAGAGGGACGCCCTTCACGTTTGAAGAAACCACCGGGAATACGACCTGCTGCGTAAGTACGCTCTTGATAATTAACAGTTAATGGGAAGAAGTCTTGACCTTCTTTCACGTCTTTTTTTGCAACTACTGTGACAAAAACAGTAGTGTCATCCATACTCGCCATTACTGCTGCTGTTGCTTGACGTGCGATAGCACCAGTTTCTAAAGTTACGGTATGCTGACCATATTTAAATTGTTTTACAATTGGATTCACAATGTTTTCCTTATTAAATAAATCAAGCTAATAAATTCAAAAAACTCATTAACTTAAAAATAAAAACGCTGTTTTACTTTCCAAATTGCGACTAGCAAAAATAATCTTTTTTCTACCGCACTTTTCATCCGAAAACGTGTTCAAAAGAGGAAAATTACTTTTGATAGCCGCACGCTAATACAGAAAATAAAACTTTTTCATTATACAGGCTTTTCTAAATGAATGGTAATTTATTTTCAGAAATATCAAAGAATAAGCTTTAAATCAAAAATTAAGGCTTAAAAGATGGTGGAGATAATCGGGATCGAACCGACGACCTCTTGAATGCCATTCAAGCGCTCTCCCAACTGAGCTATATCCCCAAAATTAGAAATGTCGTGGCGGTAATAATAAATTCCGCCACGCTAGCTGTCAATATCAAATTAATGATATTACGCCACAAGTTCAAATATTAAACAGCTTGATTTTTAATAAAATCAATCGCTTTTTGAATACGTGCAAGTGTGCGTTCTCTGCCGATACCTACCAATGTAACATCCATTGATGGAGATTGGCCCGAACCAGTTACAGCAACACGCAATGGCATTCCCACTTTCCCCATACCAAGCTCTAACTCAGCCGCAGTATCTTCAATTGCTTGATGCGTACTGTGTAGATCCCAGCTTTCAAGTGCGGTCAATTTTTCTTTCACTTTTTCAAGTGGCTCAACTGCAACCGCTTTGAAATGTTTTTTCACTGCTGCTTCGTCAAAGTTATCGAACTCTTCAAAGAAATAACGGCTTGCAGTTGCCATTTCTTTTAATGTTTTGCAACGTTCTGCCAACATTTTCACGATTTCTTCTAATGCTGGACCATTTGACGTATCAATACCTTGATTTTGATAATGCCATGCTAAATGTTTAGCCACATATTCTGCTGGTAATTCACGCATATAGTGGTGGTTTAACCAAAGTAATTTTTCTGTATTGAACGCACTTGCTGACTTACTTACGCTTTCAAGCTCAAATAAGTTAATCATTTCTTCAATAGAGAAAATTTCTTGGTCACCATGACCCCAACCTAAACGAACTAAATAGTTTAATAACGCTTCTGGTAAATAACCGTCATCACGATATTGCATTACGCTTACTGCGCCGTGACGCTTAGATAATTTCTGACCATCATCACCATTAATCATGGAAACGTGCGCATAAGTTGGAATCGGCGCACCTAATGCTTTCAAAATATTAATTTGACGAGGAGTATTATTGATATGATCTTCACCACGCACAACGTGTGTAATCCCCATATCCCAGTCGTCCACCACCACACAAAAGTTATACGTTGGTGAACCATCAGTACGACGAATAATCAAATCATCTAATTCGCTATTACTAATTTCAATACGTCCACGCACTGCATCTTCAAAGATAACTGAACCTTCAGTTGGATTTTTAAAACGGACAACATGTGGTTGATCAGGTGTGTTATTGTGATCTTGTAAACAATAACGATCATAACGTGGCTTTTGTTTATTTTGTTCTTGTGTATGACGTAACTCTTCTAAACGTTCTTTTGAGCAATAGCAACGATATGCTAAACCCTGTTCGATCATTTGATCGATCACTTGGTTATAGCGTTCAAAACGTTTAGTTTGAAAGTAAGGACCATGTTCCCAGCCTAAATTTAACCATTCCATTCCTTCTAAAATTGCAGCTGTTGCCTCTGGCGTTGAACGTTCTAAATCAGTATCTTCAATACGTAATACAAATTCGCCTTTGTGGTGCTTTGCATATAACCAAGAATATAATGCTGTTCTTGCACCACCTACGTGTAAATAGCCCGTTGGACTCGGTGCAAAACGAGTACGCACTTTAACATTCGGGTCTAAATCAAATAATGCTTCTAAGTTCATAATATAACCTTTATCTCATATTTCATTTTTGCGAAAAATTTGTGTCGTATTGTACTATGAGTTCATCTAATTCCGAATGTTTTTTGTGATTTAATGCTTACTTTTAAAACAAACACACATTTTTTTGAAAAAATTAGTTGACTGAAAAGAACTAATATTTATAATGCCACCTCACAACGTCAGGGCGATTAGCTCAGTTGGGAGAGCACCTCCCTTACAAGGAGGGGGTCACTGGTTCGAGACCGGTATCGCCCACCACTTTTTAATAAAGTATTCCACGTTGTAATTGAATTTTATGAGGGGCGATTAGCTCAGTTGGGAGAGCACCTCCCTTACAAGGAGGGGGTCACTGGTTCGAGACCGGTATCGCCCACCACTTTTAAGTATTCCATTTCATAAAGTTCCCCCAATGTTTTAAGTCTCAAGTGGGCGATTAGCTCAGTTGGGAGAGCACCTCCCTTACAAGGAGGGGGTCACTGGTTCGAGACCGGTATCGCCCACCACTTAGACTCAAAACAACACTTCGTAACTTGCTATACCTATTAAGTATGCAAAGTCTGAAGGGCGATTAGCTCAGTTGGGAGAGCACCTCCCTTACAAGGAGGGGGTCACTGGTTCGAGACCGGTATCGCCCACCAATTCTAATAAAACATCTGGTCAAATCGGGCATAAGTATTTTGTTCTTTCATTGATAAAATGATAAAGTAGCACTGATTATCCTTTATTACAATGGAATGGAATTTCACAATGCAAAAGCCAGTTACAAATAAAAATCTCATTCTTGTTGCCAATGGCGCAACTCGCTTATTAGGTAATATTGTCAAAACCTTAAGTTATCCTTTTCACGCTCTCTTTCCAAGCAAACGCTTCACTATTCCCGAATTCGATCCTGCTAGAAGCCACTCAAATAAAAAGCTCAAAATTAACCGTATGATTTGGCAGACTAATTACAGCAATAAAGTGACCTTACCGGTCTACTGTAACTATTTATTTAACCGTTTATTATCTCCAAGTTATGAATATCGCTATGTAAGCACCGAAGCTCGTGACGAATATATCAAAACTAATGCCGATGAGCGCACATACAATGCATATAGCAAATTAACTGATGGAGCTGCACAAGCTGACTTTTGGCGTATTTTCACCTTATATAATGAAGGAGGAATTTATATGGATATCGATGGTCATCTTGTCTGGAATTTAGACAGTATTATCGATGAAGAAGATACTGAAGTCGTGATTACCCGTCGTGGTCTATATACTAATTTCTTTTTAGCCAGTGCCAAAGGCAATGCATTTTTAAAAGAAACGCTAGATATTATTATTGAAAATATTGAAGAAAAGCGTATTGATGGGGGCGTATTTTCATTAACAGGTCCTAAAACATTGATCAAAGCCTTAGAAAATAAAGAGGTCAATTCACGCCTAGATAAACTGACTTGCTCGCAAGGAACATTTACTAACGAATATTTCCAATATATGGATAAAAAACGAGGTAAATGGGTCCACGCTAAAAATGAAGATCTTTTAAAATAATCATCACTAAGTATAAAAGAGCCTGAGAATTATCAGGCTCTTGCTTTTCAATCACATAAAAGTGCGGTTATTTTTATCTGAATTTTATTGTGTTTGACTGTCTAACCAATTAAACAATTCTGCGACATCTTGCTGCCACACTTGCTCAATTTGAGCGATCCAATCACCAATATTCGACTCCCAATTTTTTACTTCAGGATTTTGAGCTTGCGCTGCAATTTGTTGAATCCGTTTTAATCCAACTGATGCTGCAGCGCCTTTCATTTTATGTGCAGCTGAAAGCACTTTATCTTTCTGTGTAGGATCGTTTTGATAAGCTTGATAATTTGTTAATAATTCATTCATATATTCAGGCATTGTTTGCTGAAATAATTGCAGATTATTTTTCACAAAATTCACACCTAACATATCAATCAATTCACTTAACATATTTACATCAAACACACTCTTTTGTGTTTCTAGCTGAACTGGTTTAGAGACCTGCATTGGCATTACCATATCTCCAAAAAATTCCGATAAACAAGTTGTGAGTTCATCAAGTACCAATGGTTTACGTAGCACATCATCCATACCTTTACTTTGATATTCTTGTTTGCTTTGCATCACGTTTGCAGTTAACGCTACTAAAGGTGGTAAAAAGTCATAAATACCCTCTTCATAGCCTTCTCGTAATTTTTGAGCAACATCAAAACCTAGCATATCAGGCAACTGAATATCCAAAAGCACAAGATCATAATAATGTTGTTCAAATTTTGCGATGGCATCAGCTCCCGTCATTGCAACATCAACTGTATAACCTAGTTTTTCTAATACCGATTTTGCCACCACCACATTCACTTCAATATCTTCAACTAAGAGAATCGATAGTATTTCAGGTAATTGATTTTGACGTGTTGTTGGTTTATTGACTTCTTTTAACGGTAAAGTCAACGTAAAACTCGCTCCTTTGCCAAGCTCACTTTCAACAGTTAAATCCCCTCCCATTAATTGAGCAATTGTTTTGGATACCGCAAGTCCAATACCACTTCCTAATGGCTTTTGTCCACTCGATTTAACTTGATAATACATTTCAAACACTCGATGTAATTCTTCTTGAGGAATACCAACTCCCGTATCAGAAACAATAAAATAAATATTGTTTTCATTTGTTGATACATTCAACTGAACACTACCTTTAGAAGTAAATTTCACTGCGTTTCCAATCAAATTCCATAAAATTTGACTCACTCGTGCGTAGTCTAGCATTAACCATTGAGGTAATGGCGAGCTTTCAATAAGTTGAAAACACAATTTCTTATCCGCAGCCATCAATGTGCCAAAATTCGAAATATCTGCTAGTAAATGCTGCAATTCGACTTCTTTTGGACTTAATTCTATACGACGAGCATCAATTTTTTCTAAATCGATAATATCGCTAAAAATATGACCTAACGAAATTGCACTAATATGAATTGTTTTTAAATAATCACGTTGTTTATCCGTTAATTCACTATCAAGCAAAATACGACTTAAACCAATAATCCCATTTAATGGAGTGCGTAATTCGTGGCTAATTGTAGCCATAAGCTGCGTCTTATCTCGACTCGTTTTTTCAATATTATCGAGGGCAATAGACAATTTCTTCTCTGCCAACACGCGCTCTGAAACTTCATTACGCAAGTTATCAACTAATTTTTTTAAGTCTTGGCGAGAACGCTCTAATTTCTCCACTAATAAAGTGAAAAAATAAATCACAAACGGTGCAGAAATCAGCCCGAACACAATCGAACGAATCATATCCGCCCAGTTAATTTTCCCAATAATAAAGATACTTAACAGCGCTTGTGTACATAAAGCCAATACTGCAAGGAGAGCAACCCCCAATAAAGAGAAACGCAAACGCCCTAAACGAATCACCCAATCCACATACTTCTGGGTAAAATATCGAATATTTTTCATAAAAAACCTAACTTTGCTTAAAAACGGCGATATTGTATCACTAACATTCTTCCATTCGCAGAATTCAGAAAATAAAAAACCGCACTTTATACATACTGTTCTCTTACAGTTAACAGTAAAGTGCGGTCAAAATTTACCAAAATCCTAAAAATTCATTATAGTACCAATCTAATTTATTTGAATCATATTGCGGTAAGGCACTGCTCGCATAAGTCGTTGCAACAGAACGAATATTTTCTGTGCCTAGTTTTTCTGCAAGCTGATCCAACGCAGAAGCCAAAGACTGCATAAGCCAAGGTTTCACAATCCCCGCTTTAGCACATTCTAACTTCTGATATTGAATATTCGGCAAATAGCTTTCTTCATTTTTATAAGCATTTTCTGCGCTTAAAAAGCGAAAACCCCAGTCAGTATCATCATTAGGCCAACACACAATATCCAATTCTTTTACACTCTTACGAAAGCGTGTCATCATCGGTAAATTAGCCAATAAACGATTGGTATAACGATTATCCCAATATAAATTTACATGATTAGCTCTTGTATTATTTAACAAATCACCAATCACTTTATGCTCTAAATCTGCTAATTTTGTTGTAGCTTGTAATTGCTCAGACTTCACAATTCTTGGTGTCGCTTGAATATGTGATAAATCTTCCAAAGGAATTAATTGCTCCAATTTATGCGTAGTTAATTTATACATTTCACTTTCAAAACCTGGGTGAGTATATATCACTTTACCTGAATTGTAATTTGCAACACCAAGTCCACGCCAATGCGTTGGTAGTAAATAAATATTTGGATTTTCAAGCACTTTATCTGCTCGATGTCGCCAAACACGCCCAGCAAGCTGAATAATAGAACGCATAGAAGAGGGATCAACAATCGCCCAATCATAATCGTGATCACGCCCGACTTCAGTAACTGGGCTACCTAGCACGATGAATACATGATTTTTAGCGTTATGTCTATTCAATGCTAATGCAACTTCAGGTTGTTTGAAAAACTGTTCTGGATGATGGCGATCTAAAATACGATCCAATTTTTCTTCGAGATTAGAACGTAACAACAACAATTGTTTAGAATGGTAACAACATAAATGAAAACAATAGTCTTCAAATTCACTTGTTTCTTGCATTTCTAACAACGCTTGTGCAACTGGAATCATCGGTTTAATGTTTGAAAACCGAATTAAACCTATACTGACCTTTTTTTGACTTTTAGAGTCAGTTTCTCCGTGAAATTGATGCAATTTAACCGCACTTTGTAATAAATGCTGCGCTAACAATTCATAGTTGAACAGTTGATTTTCAATGGGTTTTAAAATCGGTAACGTTAAAATTTCAGCTTTACGGCGCACAGGGCTTTTCTCAAGACATCCAGCTCGCTTAGTAACAAACTCACGATGTTGTTGCATAAATATATCTGGATTCTCTACCTTTGCTTGCACTTGTTGAAATTCATCAACCCAAGCACAACAAATCGGTAAATCTGCTGAAATGCCTTTTTGCTGATTATAAACCTTCCGCCCAGCTTGATAAGCATTGAACAGCCCTGTAATAAAATCTGGGGTCAATGTTGCCGAAGAAAGTAACACTCGACTACCAAACAATCCAGCCAAATGCACCAAACGACTAAGCGCAGGCAAATCTTCTTGAGAAAAATCATCAGGCTCATCCAAAATCAAATCAGAGGTCAATAAACGCAATATTGGCACAATGTGGTGACCGCCTCGAACACTTTCTGAAGCTGAAACTAAATGGTCAAGTGTACAAGTCACTATTGGAGCATAAAATAACTTTTTCGCTTTCGGATCTTTTGTTAAGAAACTCGAAATTTCATCATTTTCGACCGCACTTTCAATGAAAGAAGCACCGTAAACTGCCATTTCATCAAACCAATTTTCAACACTTTCACTGCCATTTTCCGCCAGTTCTAATGCGTTTTCTTGTTGTAATTCATATAATTTTTTGACCGCACTTCCTCCCACTAAAACAGCCAAATCACGTTCGGATAAATCTAAACGTGCTTGCAATGCAGTGCCTGTTTGTAACGTTAATACTCGTAAACCTAACGCAATTGTTAATCTCGCACCTTGTTTAGCATCACTTAATGCGTACATCATTTTGGCATTAGCAAGGGTTTTACCACAGCCAGTACTTGCCATATTCACCCCAAAAAAGCCTTGTGTTTCGCTGCTTTTTTGCAA
Organism: Pasteurella dagmatis; assembly: GCF_900186835.1. Lineage (NCBI taxonomy): Bacteria > Pseudomonadati > Pseudomonadota > Gammaproteobacteria > Pasteurellales > Pasteurellaceae > Pasteurella > Pasteurella dagmatis. The sequence continues at coordinate 293,892 of NZ_LT906448.1, read as the reverse complement.
TATTTTTGCCATATTTACCGCTTTGTTTTGCCATACAAAACGATCTTTAGCCAGTTTTGCAAATGGCTTATGCTGCTTAATGCGAGGTAATTCTGTGCTGAATTTTGGCAATAATCGTGCAAAACGTACCGCACTTTGGCACACACCAATCAAATGCTCATCTAATCGCTGCTTAACTTCCCCTGACCCGCGATAAGTATTTGCCAATAAAGGAAAGGCAGCATCTCCTAATTTGTCATTTTTATCTTGTGCAGAATAATAGTGATCTCCTGTCATTAAACATAAGCGTGATAACAACAATAAAAAAGGATCTTCAATCTCATTCAAGGCAAATAACGGTGGATGATTTAATGCTTTATTTGCCCATCTCGTCATTTGCTTTTGCCACGCCTTGCTTTGTGTCGCAATATGGTCAAATTTCCAAAAGAGTTCAGGCGTTGGATGATCTGAAGAATTAAACACCCAGCGTTCCTGTGGTCGGTATTCTTTAAAGAACATTTGGAAAGTTCTCTGACAATACAAACGCACATTTCTTGTATAGTCGAGCGATCGAGAAAAAGTATCAGTAAAAGGTAATCGGTGATGTGAGGTAATTAACCAAATTAATGTGCGAGCTATCGATGGTAACTGTTCAAAACCAGAAAACGTCTTTGCATTGGGTTTATCTTGAATAATTTGCTCAAACCATTTTGGGTTCTTCTGTTCAAATTCGCTCCAATTTGCTAAACGACGAAGCCACTCTTGATCTGTTTTACAGCCAGCAATCATCGCTTCAAATAAGCGTGCTGAAATCCACTCATGACGATAACAGTCAGCCACTTTTGGGACATTCTTATGCTTATCTAATTTATTTTGGAAAGCAATATTTGATTTACCTAAATCATGTAATAACGCAGAAAGTGCGGTCAAAATTTGCAAAGAATAGGCATCTTTCCAATTTACTTCATCTTCAGCACGCAAAATATTACGCATCGTACGATTAGTGGGTACACGCCCCTGAGTGTTAAATTGGCTTTTATCCCCAACTACCCACAACAATTCATTACCATTTTTACGGTGCATCCAATAACACGCGACTGCCGTATTTTTGCGTGCAGTTTGGCGTAACATTTTATACAAAGTTTCTAAGCCTGCTTGCGTGATCACGGTTTGCCATATTCGATCGCCACAACGCTCTGCAAACTGATCTAAAATACGGCGAGTTTCTGTTAACGCATTTTTCTGACATTGACTAACTAGCAAAATATTCATCTGATGCTCCCTGTAAAGCCAGCTGTTTCAACGTATCAATAATAATATCCAATGCACCAAAACGCAGTAAATTCTGAATACAAGCTTGGCGAAACTCTTTTTCAGAATCTCCATTTTGAGCAGAAATAAAAGCTTGTGGCAAAATAATGCTGTCTTTAATAATATCAGCTGCATCAAACACTAACCCTCCTCTGCGTGTTTTACCATGCAGTACAGCCAAACCGTGTGGTAAACCTAATACCCAACAAGCCGTCGCCCCCAAACCATAAGCTAAATAGTTACCGTGATCCAAAAATTGATTAACACTATCAATACTATTTCCACGTTCGCTACGTTTAAAATCAGGATCATTCATCGTTGCCTGATTGGCTAACGCATATAATTTTGTTGTTAAACGCCCTTCTGCAGCCAATAACGCTTGACTATGCGATGCATTCGCAAATTCTTGCTGATATTGTGCAACAAGTGCGGTCAATTTTTCGCAAGAATAAACCCACTCAAATTTAGACCAAATCGTATTTAGCAATGATAATCTCTTCTGTTGTAATGATTTCGCTACATTCAAACGCTTTTCATCATCAAACCAAAATCTGCACCATTGTTGTAAATATTCAACCGGACGATATTCACTTTGTGGACTAAAAAACTCACAACCTATCTCGGTTTCCGTTGCATTAAATAATGGCGTACCGCCACCACTGCAAAATCCAACCATTACGCCTGCTTTCGATAATTCACGCATTGCCGCTTGAGTGATTGATGTTCCACTACTCAAAAGCAAGCAGCTTGTATTGGCAATGGGAATATTCCAATATAACGACTCCTTACCTTGATTTGTCACATACTCAACACGCCCACCATTTAGTAACACTCGGCAATGCTCCAAATAATAAATATTCGCTCGTTTAGAATGCAAAATAGTTTTTAAATCAGAAGACGTAATATAAGGTGTTTTAAGCATATTTCCCCCTTGATAAGTAATGAATAATATTCAAACACTGTTTAAATAATTTTTAAATGAATTTCTACTGTTAAACCACACTACTAACAAGTTAAACTCCTGCACTGCCTGTGCGGCAGTGAACTGATAATGCAAACGGTACAATTGAGTTTTATGTTTCTAAGCTGCCTGTGCGGCAGTGAACCCAAACCAAGTCTAGCAGTAGCTTCTTTCGTGTTTCTAAGCTGCCTGTGCGGCAGTGAACGATACATACACAAGACTGATATATCCGGATTGTTTCTAAGCTGCCTGTGCGGCAGTGAACCCGTATGTTAACGCGTTCCAACGCGGCAAGCTTTTCTAAGCTGCCTGTGCGGCAGTGAACGTGTGGGTTTGGAAAATTTGCGATGCGTATATTTTCTAAGCTGCCTGTGCGGCAGTGAACGTATATCGCCCGATGCTCAACAAAATGGCGTATTTCTAAGCTGCCTGTGCGGCAGTGAACTAAGTTATTATACGGGGGTCAAAGATGAGAAATTTCTAAGCTGCCTGTGCGGCAGTGAACGTGAGGTTTACACAGAGATCCCTCGTAAAAACTTTCTAAGCTGCATGTGCGGCAGTGAACAGTCATTTATCACCCCGCATTTAACTGCTCACTTTCTAAGCTGCCTGTGCGGCAGTGAACAAGGGTCTATTCAAGAGTTATCAAACGTTAAATTTCTAAGCTGCCTGTGCGGCAGTGAACAAGCACCACAAGCACAACCACAATCAGAACAATTTCTAAGCTGCCTGTGCGGCAGTGAACTTATTGAATCCGCTAGTGTTAATTGTTAAAGTTTTTCTAAGCTGCCTGTGCGGCAGTGAACATCCGTTTTTTTACACATTAGTCGCGCTGGACTTTCTAAGCTGCCTGTGCGGCAGTGAACCAATTTTTACAACCGCGAAATTAAAATTTTGATTTCTAAGCTGCCTGTGCGGCAGTGAACAACAGTTCAATAAGCTGATCGGCGCGGTGCAATTTCTAAGCTGCCTGTGCGGCAGTGAACGGGATAAGCCCTTAAGTTCTACAAACTAAAAATTTCTAAGCTGCCTGTGCGGCAGTGAACTTTTATTTAATTCCCCTTTGTCCATCCAAAACTTTCTAAGCTGCCTGTGCGGCAGTGAACACAATCAGCGCCGCGGGTAGCCCACAGCAGCAATTTCTAAGCTGCCTGTGCGGCAGTGAACTCAAGGTGAACAAAAAGCAACTTTGAGATTGTTTTCTAAGCTGCCTGTGCGGCAGTGAACGGTGATATGTCAGACGGCATGATTCCACCTGATTTCTAAGCTGCCTGTGCGGCAGTGAACTTTGACTATTTGACAAGCAGCTTCATCGCTGCTTTCTAAGCTGCCTGTGCGGCAGTGAACAACTACGCTTAACTTCAAGCTGTTTATCTTCATTTCTAAGCTGCCTGTGCGGCAGTGAACTTTACCCCCTGAAGATTTCGTTTAAATCATTTTTTCTAAGCTGCCTGTGCGGCAGTGAACAATAAAAAAGTGTTGACCTTTAATTATTATATTTTCTAAGCTGCCTGTGCGGCAGTGAACTCATTCAACACTTAAGAGAACTGTCTCACGCATTTCTAAGCTGCCTGTGCGGCAGTGAACCGAACGCTTTACAACCATTGCGCAACATCACCTTTCTAAGCTGCCTGTGCGGCAGTGAACCTCTCCACTTTCCCAATAAGCCCAAGATCGCTTTTCTAAGCTGCCTGTGCGGCAGTGAACTATTAATCTAATCTATTATGAGGTGCTATTATTTTCTAAGCTGCCTGTGCGGCAGTGAACATAAAAATCGGCGCGGGCGTCGGTGGTATCGTTTTCTAAGCTGCCTGTGCGGCAGTGAACACTTTATTGTGCTTGAGCAAATATAATATTTTTTTCTAAGCTGCCTGTGCGGCAGTGAACAGTGTTTTGTGAGGTTTGTTCTAAAACAAAAATTTCTAAGCTGCCTGTGCGGCAGTGAACGGTTTAGTTAGCATTTGCGCAATTCCACCAGCTTTCTAAGCTGCCTGTGCGGCAGTGAACTTGTCTCTTGTTTTATAAATCAGATTCAAAATTTTCTAAGCTGCCTGTGCGGCAGTGAACGCTTCAATTCTAGCAAAATGGACGCGATTCGCTTTCTAAGCTGCCTGTGCGGCAGTGAACTTGAACTCTATAAAAGTTTTGATGGAGCGAACTTTCTAAGCTGCCTGTGCGGCAGTGAACTATGTTAGTGTAACGAAAATAAGTTTATTCTTCAAATTGTTAAAGAACATTTTGGTTTATCACCCTTTTTACAAGAATATTTATAACCCTTTGATCTTATTTGATAAAAATTTCAATAAGAAAAAAGGGTTATAAACTCATTTAGAAATGAGGTACTGTTGCTATTTTACTTAAACCATAACTACCAAACTGGCCCTCGCAAGCTTTTAACATTTTTCGTTCTTTCACTGCTAAGATAAAACGTTGGCTTGTGCTTGCACTTTTTAAGTGAATATGAGGAAAAAAGGCTGTACTTTGATGACGATTCTGCATTTCCTCTCGAATACCCTCATTCCATTTATTAATGCTTTTGAGAAATGCTTCTGTGCGTCGGATGCAACTTTGTCCTTTACGATGAACACGACTATAACAACGATGCTCAGTGCTAGTTGGAGTTACTTTGACCTGACTAATCAAAGCATAATCCTCTAGTCCACTTTGCAATAATTGCTGATATAACGCATTGCAATCTGCTTCATTCCCAAATGCGCGTAAGATACCGCCAAGTGTTCTGCCTAAACCATAAGCAGGAAATGCGATACCTATTCTGCCCTCAAAGTGCGGTAAGAATTTATGCAAAGTTTGCATGCAATGCCCCACGACTTCACTTTGCAGCATATCCATTTGAGGAATCGCTTTCAGTTCAATGTAATGGGTTGTCATAATTATTCCTTACCACTAGCGCCAAAGACACCACCGCGAATTAATATACTCATAATATAATGTTGTTGTTCCACTGGGGGGACTTCATCTTTTAAGAGCCAATTATCAAATAAAGTATAAAAATCATTTTTTACTTTTGGCTGACGGAATGCTGTACCTAATGTAGTCACTGCACCATAAGGCTCAGCCGCAATTGGGAATGCGACCTCATCGGCATACCACGTATCAATGGTACGAATTGCATTCCCCACTTTTTGTGAGTGCATACCTGCTTTTTGGTTGATTTCATATAGGACTTTACTTTTACGATTATTGCTAGAACTATCTAATACTAATTCTTGTGATGGATAGACTTCTTGACCATACCCCATATTGGCATAGGCTGTCACATATAAAATCACAAATTTTTCGCCTAATAAACCTTGTTTAATTTCTGACGCAATTTCATCAATTTTACTATCACTATAATCAAAGTGATTTAAAGAAAACTGTTTTGCATTATCAAAAGTTACTAATTTTTCACCGCACTTCACATCAATTTTGATCGTTTCCGCCCCCATACGGTTACGCCATAACCAACGCGCATTAGCAATATTCGCTGCATAACGTTTAGCGAGCTCATCTACCCCACTCTCATTCAAATATTGTTGTACTGTCTCCATTACTTTTTGTTGATAATCTTGCTCATTACATACATTTGGACGACCTGTGAAAGGTAATACTTTGATACTAAAAGTTGCGATTAAGGTATCTTTATCATTATCTAACGTCACTACATCAACACGTTGTAAGTTCGCTTTTTCTGTTTCTGCATCGAGTTTTGCTGGGTCATTGGTAATTGCATTTTTAAGGCGATTAGAAATAGTGCCTCGAACTGATTTTTCACGAATTCGTAATGCAATAGGCTCATCCTTGTCATTTTGACTATCTTTTTGCGTAAAAATCGCATCTGAAATATCAAGATTGCGTTCAAACGCTAATACACTTGGGGTAACTAATTTGCTCATTATTATTCTCCTTGTGAAATTAAATAAAGATTATTTTGTGGGGCGTTATAACGCCAAAAACATTGGGAAAGATCTTTCGGTAAGCTAAGAGGGAACACCCATTTTCCTAAACTATAAATTGTCTCTACATACTGGCTTGGGTACTGTTGTGTTCGACAATGTTGCACTTTGACCGCGTCAAACAAAGGTGAAATTGCTTGATAACCAACTGGAATCGGTACTAACCAACCTCTCCCTTTCTTAACACTGTATGTTTGCCAATCTGATGGACCTGCATTGATATGATTAGGAATATGATGCAATGTTGCCATTTCTAACAATGCATCAAGTGCTGTCGCTTCTGGTTGAGCTTTAATGAAAGATTGTTGCGCGTTACCATTTTCATCTAATTGTTCGACTCTTATCCCTGTTCTGAGTTCTTCTGTAATATTGACAAGATCTTGTTTTGCATCCATCAATACAAACGCAGGCATCAATGCTAAAGGAATGTCTTGATCTTCTTCTACCTTAAATAATTGACTATCACCAATCTCCAGCACTGAACCACCAGCGATTCTCTGTTTCCAAAGTAAATCTTTGCACTCTTGTAAAAAATCTTGCGCAATTTGGCTACCTGCATATTGAAGAGCACCAAATAATTCATCATTAGGGACACTTAATTCAACAACTAATGAAACATCTAAATGAATTTTTCCTTCTTCGATAATTGATGCTGTTTTCCCATCTCTTTTAATCGGATTGCGTGTTTGTTTAAAAGTGCGGTCCGAAAATGACGAACTTTGATAAGTTTGTAATTCATAATCGTGACACGCCACCATCACCCCACCAAACTGCACGTTATGGTGAGATAATTTACGATTAAGTGCGTGCATTGCACCTGTAAAGCCAGTTAAGGCTGGAAAGCCATAACTTAGAGGGCCTGAAATCGCATTCGCACTTTGTACTTTGATATGATCAAATAAAATATAGAAATCAGTCTGAAACATCTTCCCCTCCTATGGATGACGTAAGCGATAACGTAAGGTATTGCGAATATTTCTGCGCCATTCGTTGTATTCTGGATCAGCAAAATCGTCAGCAATTTTAGGGAACCGTTTCTGTAAACAACGATTTATCCACAAAGCAAAATGACGCTCAACTTCATCAACCCAATCGCCTTTTTCATACTCAACTCGGAACGCCTCTTCTTCCGGCAATAACGAACGTTTTGGATCAAGCCAATATTTCTCACACATTTCCAATTGATAGTCTTTAGACCAGCCCGCTTGCTGCTTTTGTAACGTGCTTGCGATACGTAATACGGACTGCAAAACAATGTTTAACGCTTCAATTCGGTTATCTCGCACCTCATACACATTTTTACGAGCCTCAACAACTTCAAATAATTGACGCAATCCATAACGACAAGCATAAACAAGGCGATCATTGAAAATAGTAGTTTGGGAAGTGGAAAGTTTAAAATAATGACTTGAAGTCATAATCGGTGGTAAAGACGGAAGGAGATAATTGCGACCACCTTGTGCAGACATTAACAGCGATATATTCTGTGGTTTGCTTCCACCAAGAGCGACTGTAGCAAGTTGATTGATAGAAACATAATGTGCTTGTTCTACTGTTTTTTTATTTCGATTTTCTCTCGCTTGTTTATTTTGCTCTGAATAGCGATTATTGTTCACTTTTTGGTAGAAGGCATAAGTAAGAGAGGAAGGATAAAGCGGAATTAAACAAGTATAATCATCATTTTCTATCGCATTCTCTCCATTAGCCCAAAGCAATTGCTTATTTCTCTCGTGAGTTTCAGGCTGTGTTAAATCACCCATTAATGCTTGTTGAAATTGTTTTTTATAACACTTTGATAACTCTAAATCATCGGCAAAACAACTGTCTAATCTTAGATCATCTGAAAGCAATAAATCTCGCAATTTAAGCTGTTTTTCTTCATCAACAATAAAATTGAAAAAAGAAGCAAGAGGAAGTGCGGCAGCATTACCATTCGCATCTAGCTCTAAGCTGCTTACACTTTGCGAACCTACATATTCAGGTGGGAGCAAATCATTTGATTGGAAATTGACATTATCTCCTTTCGTATCTGGATGAATCCCTTTCGAAATATGAGTACCAAATTTAAGTTGTTTAGCCATTACATTCGCGGCATTAGCTATCCAAGTATCAAATTGGTATTTCTGATCAAATTCTTGAATGATTTGAGTGAGATTTTCAATCTCGGCAGGATCTGTGGCTTTAGCGAGCTTTTTACGGTCGCCTTCAGATTTTTTGAGATTTTGCTCTTTAAGGAACAATGAAATTCTACTTTTTATAAAATGAGACATTATCTTATACCTCTTTTGTACTATTTCGATTAAATAATACCCAGATAAAACCAACAAGTCAACATTATATATAAAGAAAAAATAAAAATATAACGGATTTAAATAAAACTCTCTAACCTATATAAAAACTTAAAAACCGCCTATAATCGGCGGTGAAACTTTTAAGAAAATATAAAAACATAACTTTCTAAGCCACTTTTTCAGCGGTACAACTAGTGTACCGCACATTAAAAAAAAGACAATCTTATCAAATCTTACTTTTCAAATTTATTTCTCCAACGTCAATACCCAACAATTATGGATTTGTTTATTACGTTCAAAATCGAGCGGTAACGTTTTTGCGGAAATTTCGACCGCACTTAATCCCAATTCATTTAAACCGTCAAAGTCCATTTTGAAACCTCGTTTGTTGTTGGAGAAAACGATTGTGCCATTTGGGCGTAAAATGCGTTTTAAATTGGTCATTAGCTTGATGTGATCGCGTTGTACGTCCCAACTGTCTTCCATACGTTTTGAGTTAGAGAATGTTGGTGGATCAACGAAAATCAAATCAAATTGGCGATCACAACGTTCAAGCCATTGTAAACAGTCTGCTTGAATGAGTTTGTGCTGTTTGCCTTCTAAATCATTGAGCAATAAATTTTGTTCTGCCCAGTTTAAATAGGTGTTCGACATATCCACTGTAGTTGTGGATTTTGCACCGCCTAATGCAGCGTGAACAGTCGCCGAGCCTGTGTAAGCAAACAGGTTTAAGAAGTCTTTTCCTTTTGCCATTTCACCAAGCATTTTGCGGGTTAAACGGTGATCGAGGAACAAACCTGTATCCAAATAATCGGTTAAGTTCACCCATAATTTGGCACCATACTCATTCACATAGAAATATTCGCCTTTATTGGCTAATTTTTCATATTGATTGGTACCTTTTTGTTTTTGACGGACTTTTAAAATCAGTTTATTGGTTTCTACGCCAGTCACTTGTAAAGTTGCAGTAACTGCATCTAATAAACGTTGGCGCGCTTTGTTTTCATCAATATTTTTTGGTGCGGCATATTCTTGCACGACGATATGATCGTCATAACGATCCACCGCTAAGTTATACTCAGGCAAATCTGCATCGTATAGACGATAAGCATTCAGACCTTGTTGTTTCGCCCATTTTTCGACTTTTTTGATATTTTTTTGCAGACGATTCGCAAAATCAACTGCCACAGGGGTTGCCGAAGTGCGGTCAAATTCTAACGTATTTTCTACCGCACTTTTTTGTAATTCAGAGGATGGGCGAACACTGATGCGATAATTTTTTTGAACACATTCTAGCGGACCATTTTTCGCTTTAAATTGACGGTGTGAACGCAAACGTAAGCAGTCTAATAATGCAGGTTCTGCACTAAATACTGACACATTCCAATCGGTAAATTGCTCTTTCAAACGCTGACCGAACACAGAATATAAGGCAATTAATGCCGGCGTTGTACCTAAACGCTCACCATAAGGCGGGTTACAAATCACTGTGCCTTTTTCTTCAGCAAATGGATTTTTTAATCCTGCCACATCGCCTTGTTGCCATTGGATTAAATGAGCTACACCAGCATTTTGTGCATTGCGTTTTGCTTTTTGCAATACTCGATGGTCTAAATCAAAGCCATAAAAATTCGCTTTATGTTCTCTGTTAAATTCTTGTTCTGCTAATGCGACTGCTTCGCCTTTGACTTTATCCCACGCACTTTGATTATGCCCTTTCCAAAAATCAAAGCCCCAATGTAAGCGGTGTAACTGCGGTGCTATTTTCGCTTGCATTTGTGCAGCTTCAATTAACAATGTCCCCGAACCACACATCGGGTCAACTAACGGCGTGCCAACTTCCCAACCTGATCGTAACACAATCGCAGCCGCTAATGTTTCACGCAAAGGCGCTTTGCCGGTATCTTCACGATAGCCACGCATATGCAATGCTTCACCGCTTAAATCTAAAGAGATCACCAATTCTTCACGATTTAAGTAAGTGTGAATACGAATATCTGGATAATCTTTATCCACGTTAGGACGTGCTTTACCTGTGCGTTCAAAATAATCCACGATACCGTCTTTAACACGCATTGCACCAAACTGAGTATGGCGAATTTCTCTGTTTGTGCCGTTAAAATCTACCATAAAGCTGGCTTTTTCATCAAAATAATCCAACCAATTTTGGCTCACTACAGCTGAATATAAATCAAGGTCGCTATAAATTTTTGTATTTACAATTGGCAATAAAATGCGTGAAGCTAAACGTGTCCAAAGTAACACTCGATATTGAGTTTTTTCATCTGCACAAAAATGAACGCCACCTTGTGCAATTTGACATTCTGTCGCACCAAGCTCGGTTAATTCAACTTTTAATAATTCTTCAAAACCACGTGCAGTTGTGGCGAAAAGTGTTTTCATAGGCGATCTCTAATTGATAAAAATGGCGTGAATTATAGCAGATAATCTCACTTTTCGTGAATTTATTCCCCTCAGCATTCCATTGAACAAAAGACTTTTAACTTCATTTGAAGACAAAATCGTAAAAACTTCTCAAAAGTGTGAAGTTGAGCAAAAAAAAACCATATCACAAATGTTAATTCTTTGTTAAATTGACAAAGATTTTCTAGCTAAGGAGATTTTATGATCAAAAATATTCGGGGCTTTGCAATTTTAGCATTTAGCATCATTGTTTTTTTTGTCTTACTACAAGTCCTTCCGTTTTCAGCAAAGGAAAATAAAGGCTTAGCGTTATTAGTCTTTGTCGCAATTTTGTGGCTAACAGAAGCATTCCACATCACAATCACATCATTAATGGTACCACTTTTCGCCATATTCCTAGGAGTACTTTCCACAGAAGCCGCTTTTACGCCATTTGCCAAACCAATTATTTTTATGTTCTTTGGGGGGTTTGTTATTGCTGCAGTATTACGAATTCAAAAAATCGACCTTTGGATCGCCGGTCATATTATTCGTTTTGCCAAAGGTAGTTTAAAAATGACAATCGTGTATTTATTTACTGTGACTGCATTTTTATCAATGTTCATCAATAATACAGCAGTAGCTGCAATGATGTTACCACTTACAATGGGCATTTTAAGCCAAGTTGATCCTGAAAAAAATCGACCGCTCTATGTCTTTGTACTACTTGGGATTGCATTTAGTGCTAGCATCGGAGGAATTGCTACCCTTGTAGGTAGTACACCAAATGCATTACTTGCGTTATTAACCAATATCACATTCAGTGACTGGCTACCTTATGGTATGCCAGTAATGATGTTATTAATGCCTGCAATGATCTTATCAATGTTTTTGATTTTACGTCCGAATTTTAACGTGCCATTTAAAGCGGAGATTGAAGACATTTCACTCAATGGTATCCGTTTATTCACTTTAGTGGTTTTCATCCTCACCGCAATTTTACTTATCGCAAGTAAATTTATTGAACCCTATGTACGTGAATTTTTAGCGCTCCCAGCCGAAATTAAAAACTTCGATACTGTAATTGCAATGACTTCCGTTGTCATAATGAGTATCAGTGGTGCGGCGACTTGGAAACAAATTCAAGAAAAAACAGAGTGGGGGGTATTAATGCTCTTTGGAGGAGGATTAGTGTTAAGTATTGTGTTACAAAATACCGGTGCAAGCAAAATCCTAGCTGATACCATTGTGGCATCTGTTGGCGATAAACACTGGTTATTTATGACAATCGTGTTGACCGCATTTATTGTGTTCCTAACCGAATTTACCTCAAATACCGCAAGTGCAGCGTTGCTAATGCCGATCTTTATTTCTGTGGCAACTTCACTTAACTTGCCAATCTTATCGCTTGCGGCAATTATCGCAACAGGGGCATCTTGTGCCTTTATGTTACCCATTGCGACACCGCCAAATGCGATTGTGTTCTCGACTGGCTTTATCCGTCAATCCGAAATGGCAAAAGTGGGCTTATTGTTAAATATTATTTGTATTGCAATTATCGGTTCACTTTCTTACTTCTTCTGGATGAACTGGTAATTCACCAAATAAAAAGAGCGGTCAAAATTTTGCATTTTTTGACCGCTCTTTTTTATAGAAGAAAAATGAAATTATTTCACTTGCATACCTGGTTTTGCACCATCGTCAACGTCAAGTAAGAATAAATCGCTACCGCCTGTACCCGCACTTAAAATCATCCCTTCAGATAAACCGAATTTCATTTTGCGTGCTGCAAGGTTTGCAATCACGATAACAAAACGACCTTCAAGCTCTTCCGGTTTGTCGTAAGCAGCTTTAATACCAGAGAATACTTGACGAGTATGGTCGCCCAAGTCTAATTCAAAACGTAATAATTTATTTGCTTCTGGTACAGCTTCACATTTAATCACTTTTGCTACACGTAAATCTAATTTCGCAAAATCATCGATCGTGATCGTTTCTGCAATAGGTTCAACTTGGCTTACTGGCTCTGCTTTTGCCGAGTTCTTTTGATCTAATGCTTGCTGTGCTGCAAATTGTTCTTTCGTTTCGTTCACAATAGCCTCTATGTGTTTTGGTTCTAAACGTTGTGCCAATGCTTTGAATGGTAAAATTTGATGATTTAATAATGGAGCGTTTAAGCTTTCCCAACTTAATTCATCTTGTAAAAATGCTTCCGCACGTTCGATAATTTGTGGAATCACGGGTTTCAAATAAATCGCTAACACTCGGAATAATTGTAATGCCATTGAGCAAATCGTTTGTAATTCAGCATCACGACCTTCCTCTTTCGCAATTACCCAAGGGGCTTTGTCATCGATATATTTGTTTGCTTTGTCCGCTAATAACATCACCTCACGCACAACTTTACCAAACTCACGCTCTTCATAATAGTTTGCAATTTGTGTTGATTTTTCTACAAACTCAGCTAACAACGCAGGATCAGCAATTTCTGCAGAAAGCTTTCCATCAAAACGTTTTGTAATAAAACCAGCACTACGGGAAGCCAAATTAACAAATTTATTCACAACATCTGCATTTAAACGTTGTACGAAATCCTCAAGATTTAAGTCTAAATCTTCAATGCGGTTATTTAATTTTGCAGCGTAGTAATAACGTAAATATTCCGGTGCTAAGTGGCGTAAATAAGTGGATGCTTGGATAAATGTACCACGAGATTTTGACATTTTCACGCCATTTACCGTGACATAACCATGCGCAAATACGTTAGTAGGTTTGCGTAAATCACAACCTTCTAACATAGCTGGCCAAAACAGGCTATGGAAATAAACGATGTCTTTACCGATAAAATGATAAAGCTCAGCTGTGCTGTCTTTTTTCCAGAAATCATCAAAATTTAGACCGCTCTTATCGCATAGGTTTTTAAACGATGCCATATAGCCAATCGGGGCATCTAACCAAACATAGAAATATTTGTCTTCAGTATCTGGAATTTTGAAACCAAAATAAGGCGCATCACGTGAAATGTCCCATTGTTGCAAGCCAGATTCAAACCATTCTTGCATCTTATTAGCAATTTCAGGTTGTAATGAACCCGATTTGATCCATTCTTTCAACATGCCTTCAAATGCAGGTAAATCAAAGAAGAAGTGTTCTGAATCTTTTAAAACAGGCGTAGCACCAGATACCACAGAACGTGGATTGATCAATTCTGTTGGGCTATAAGTCGAAGAGCAAACCTCACAATTATCACCATATTGATCTTCTGCCTTACATTTAGGGCAAGTACCTTTCACGAAACGATCTGGTAAGAACATCCCTTTTTCAGGATCGAATAATTGTGAAATTGTACGGCTTTTAATGAAACCATTCGCACGTAATTTTTTATACATTTCTGCCGTTAATGCCTCATTTTCAGGGCTGTGCGTTGAATGGTAATTGTTGTAACTAATATTGAAACCTTCAAAATCTGCAACATGATCTGCTTTTGATTTTGCGATCAATTCTTCCGGTGTAATCCCTAATTTATCCGCATTAAGCATAATTGGAGTGCCGTGTGCATCATCTGCACAAATAAAATACACATTGTGCCCACGCATACGTTGGAAACGCACCCAAATATCTGCTTGGATATGCTCAAGTAAATGCCCTAAATGAATTGCGCCATTTGCATAAGGTAAGGCGCAAGTAACTAAAATATTTCGTGCCAAACTTGCCATTGATTATTCCTACTTTTCATCAAAAAATTGGCGTTTATGTTACCTTATCAGCAGTATTTTTTCCAGTTTAACCGCACTTTTCCACTTTTCTGCTTAACAGTTGCAAAGGTTCGTGGTTAAATATTGTTGAGTGATTAACTAGGGCTTTTTAGCCATACAATAACAGGATAAAATCAATGGGAATTTTGTTTTCAGATAGTTTAAATGATAGTCAAAAAGAGACTATTCAAAATATATTTAAACAATTTCAACATCCAAGCTTACAAAAAGATTTAGTCGCCTTAAACACTATCAAAAAAATTGAAAAAGGCGGCAATACATTACGTATCGAAATTCAAATGCCATTTGCGTGGAATACTGGATTTGAGCAACTTAAATCAGCACTGACAGAATCATTACTTAAAGCAAGCGAAAGCCAAGAAATTAAATGGCAATTAAATTATCAGATTGCAACATTAAAACGTGCGAATAATCACCCTGCTGTCAAAGGTGTGAAGAATATTGTTGCAGTGACTTCAGGTAAAGGTGGTGTTGGAAAATCAACCGTCTCTGTAAACTTAGCAATTGCACTGCAAAAACAAGGTGCTCGAGTCGGTATTTTAGATGCCGATATTTATGGTCCATCAATTCCGCATATGTTAGGCGTTTCAGATCAGCGTCCAACCTCACCAGATAACAAACATATCACACCAATCCAAGCACATGGCTTATTTGCTAACTCCATTGGTTTCTTAATGGAGGCGGACAGTGCAACAATTTGGCGTGGTCCAATGGCGAGTAGTGCATTAAGCCAATTACTACAAGAAACTTTATGGCCAGATTTAGATTATTTAGTGATTGATATGCCTCCTGGGACTGGAGATATCCAATTAACACTTTCACAGCAAATTCCAGTCACTGGAGCTGTTGTTGTCACGACACCGCAAGATATCGCATTGCTTGATGCAATCAAAGGTGTAGCAATGTTTGAGCGTGTATCTGTACCAGTACTCGGCATTATCGAAAATATGTCAATGCACATTTGTAGCAACTGCGGTCACCACGAAGCTATTTTTGGCACAGGTGGCGCAGAAAAAATTGCAGAAAAATACAATGTTAAAGTGTTAGGTCAACAACCATTACATATTCGCTTACGTGAAGATCTTGACAAAGGTACGCCAACTGTTGCAGTTGCGCCAGAAAGTGAAATTGCACAATCTTTTATCCAACTTGCAGAAAAAGTCGCAACAGAACTTTATTGGCAAGGTTCAGTGATCCCAAGTGAGATTATGTTTAAAGAAGTGAAGTAATAAAACTTTCTTAAAAAACACCGCACTTTGAGAGCACCAAGTGCGGTATTTTTTATGAGCTTTATTTATTCGTTTCTTTGTTTTTCTTTTATCTTACTTTTCTGTGACTTGCTTCTTGCTTTTGTTATTTTCTTCTTATTTTTCTTTCTCCCAAAAGAAAAGAAGCCTCAACTATCACTAGTTGAGGCTCTCTCTAAATCAAAACCTGGCGGTGACCTACTCTCACATGGGGAAACCCCACACTACCATCGGCGTAACAGCGTTTCACTTCTAAGTTCGGCATGGAATTAGGTGGGTCCACTGCACTATCGCCGCCAAGATATCCCGTTGATGTTATCTTATTGTCTTTGTTCTTTAATTCGAAACAAGCTGTCTAATGAGTCTTTCCAATTTTCGTCTGCGTTATTGCTTTGCTTAGCGTCTCTCACCTACACCCAAAAACACTTGAGCGTTGTATGGTTAAGCCTCTCGGGCAATTAGTACTGGTTAGCTCAATGTATCACTACACTTACACACCCAGCCTATCTACGTCGTAGTCTCCAACAACCCTTACTGACTTTAAGTCAGGGATGACTCATCTCTTGGCAAGTTTCGTGCTTAGATGCTTTCAGCACTTATCTCTTCCGCATTTAGCTACCCAGCAATGCCTCTGGCGAGACAACTGGCACACCAGTGATGCGTCCACTCCGGTCCTCTCGTACTAGGAGCAGCCCCAATCAATCATCCAACGCCCACGGCAGATAGGGACCGAACTGTCTCACGACGTTCTAAACCCAGCTCGCGTACCACTTTAAATGGCGAACAGCCATACCCTTGGGACCTACTTCAGCCCCAGGATGTGATGAGCCGACATCGAGGTGCCAAACACCGCCGTCGATATGAACTCTTGGGCGGTATCAGCCTGTTATCCCCGGAGTACCTTTTATCCGTTGAGCGATGGCCCTTCCATTCAGAACCACCGGATCACTATGACCTGCTTTCGCACCTGCTCGACTTGTCTGTCTCGCAGTTAAGCTTGCTTCTACCATTGCACTAACCTGACGATGTCCGACCGTCATTAGCAAACCTTCGTGCTCCTCCGTTACGCTTTGGGAGGAGACCGCCCCAGTCAAACTACCCACCAGACACTGTCCGAGACCACGTTCCGCAGTCTTCGTTAGAACATCAAACGTTAAAGGGTGGTATTTCAAGGACGACTCCACAAGCACTGGCGTGCCTGCTTCTTAGTCTCCCACCTATCCTACACATCAAAATTCAATGTTCAGTGTCAAGCTATAGTAAAGGTTCACGGGGTCTTTCCGTCTAGCCGCGGGTACACCGCATCTTCACGGCGATTTCAATTTCACTGAGTCTCGGGTGGAGACAGCCTGGCCATCATTATGCCATTCGTGCAGGTCGGAACTTACCCGACAAGGAATTTCGCTACCTTAGGACCGTTATAGTTACGGCCGCCGTTTACTGGGGCTTCGATCAGGAGCTTCTCTTTCGATAACACCATCAATTAACCTTCCAGCACCGGGCAGGCATCACACCCTATACGTCCACTTTCGTGTTTGCAGAGTGCTGTGTTTTTAATAAACAGTTGCAGCCAGCTGGTATCTTCGACTTACTTCACCTTCGTCCGCAAGGGACTACAATTACGGTAAGCGCACCTTCTCCCGAAGTTACGGTGCTATTTTGCCTAGTTCCTTCACCCGAGTTCTCTCAAGCGCCTGAGTATTCTCTACCTGACCACCTGTGTCGGTTTTCAGTACGGTTTAGATAAACCTGAAGCTTAGTGGCTTTTCCTGGAAGCGTGGTATCAGTTACTTCAGTGCCGTAGCACCTCGTCATCAGCTCTCAGTGTTAAGAAGACCCGGATTTGCCTAAATCTTCCACCTACTACCTTAAACGACCATCCAACAGGTCGATAACCTAACCTTCTCCGTCCCCACATCGCAGTTTATCCAAGTACGGGAATATTAACCCGTTTCCCATCGACTACGCTTTTCAGCCTCGCCTTAGGGGCCGACTCACCCTGCCCCGATTAACGTTGGACAGGAACCCTTGGTCTTCCGGCGAACGAGTTTTTCACTCGTTTTATCGTTACTTATGTCAGCATTCGCACTTGTGATACGTCCAGCAAACCTCTCGATTCACCTTCATCCGCTTACACAACGCTCCCCTACCCAACAGATTTACATCTGATGCCGCAGCTTCGGTGCTATATTTTAGCCCCGTTACATCTTCCGCGCAGGCCGACTCGACTAGTGAGCTATTACGCTTTCTTTAAATGATGGCTGCTTCTAAGCCAACATCCTAGCTGTCTAAGCCTTCCCACTTCGTTTCCCACTTAATATAGACTTTGGGACCTTAGCTGGCGGTCTGGGTTGTTTCCCTCTCCACGACGAACGTTAGCACCCGCCGTGTGTCTCCTGAGTATCACTCTTCGGTATTCGCAGTTTGCATCGGGTTGGTAATCCGGGATGGACCCCTAGCCGAAACAGTGCTCTACCCCCGAAGGTGTCCGCTCAAGGCTCTACCTAAATAGATTTCGGGGAGAACCAGCTATCTCCCGGTTTGATTGGCCTTTCACCCCCAGCCACAAGTCATCCGCTAATTTTTCAACATTAGTCGGTTCGGTCCTCCAGTTAGTGTTACCCAACCTTCAACCTGCCCATGGCTAGATCACCGGGTTTCGGGTCTATACCTTGCAACTCAATCGCCCAGTTAAGACTCGGTTTCCCTTCGGCTCCCTTATTCAGTTAACCTCGCTACAAAATATAAGTCGCTGACCCATTATACAAAAGGTACGCAGTCACCCTTACAGGCTCCCACTGCTTGTACGTACAGGGTTTCAGGTTCTATTTCACTCCCCTCACCGGGGTTCTTTTCGCCTTTCCTTCACAGTACTGGTTCACTATCGGTCAATCAGGAGTATTTAGCCTTGGAGGATGGTCCCCCCATCTTCAAACAGGATTTCTCGTGTCCCGCCCTACTTATCGTAAGCTTAGTTCCACATAGGCATTGTCGAATACGGGGCTATCACCCTGTGCCGCCATCCTTCCCAGAATGTTCTTCTAATGCATTTGCTAAAACTTACTGGCTCTTCCGCTTTCGCTCGCCGCTACTCACAGAATCTCGGTTGATTTCTTTTCCTCGGGGTACTTAGATGTTTCAGTTCTCCCGGTTCGCCTCGTTACTCTATGAATTCAAGTAACGATAGTAGATTCTTCATCTACTGGGTTTCCCCATTCGGACATCTTGGATTAAACGCCTCTTATCGACTCATCCAAGCTTTTCGCAGATTAGCACGTCCTTCATCGCCTCTGATTGCCAAGGCATCCGCCCTGTACGCTTAGTCACTTAACCATACAACCTCAAGTATTTTTAGTAATACTTTACTATTTTCTACTTAACTGTTGTGTTTAAACGCTAATACTTGTATGCCTTTTTCATACAAGATTTTTCTACTCAGACTTTCTTTCGAAAATCTCTTCAGTTTTTCAGCTTGTTTCCAATTTTTTAAAGAACAATAAAGACAAGTTAAAATGGTTTTGCCATTTTTTCGCTCATCATTGCTAAGTACTTTTTTACTTTTTATCATTGGCATCTTAATAAACCAATGAAAAATACTTAGCAATGATGTTTGGTGGAGATAAGCGGGATCGAACCGCTGACCTCCTGCGTGCAAGGCAGGCGCTCTCCCAGCTGAGCTATATCCCCATTACCATTGCTCCTACGTCCTCACTCATATGAGTGGTGGGTCTGAGTGGACTTGAACCACCGACCTCACCCTTATCAGGGGTGCGCTCTAACCACCTGAGCTACAGACCCGTAGGATGAACTTCGTTCTCTCTATTTTTACACAACTTATCAAACAATCTGTGTGAACACTTGCAGTCGTTCCATTTTCGGTTAAGGAGGTGATCCAACCGCAGGTTCCCCTACGGTTACCTTGTTACGACTTCACCCCAGTCATGAATCATACCGTGGTAAACGCCCTCCCGAAGGTTAAGCTATCTACTTCTGGTACAACCCACTCCCATGGTGTGACGGGCGGTGTGTACAAGGCCCGGGAACGTATTCACCGCAACATTCTGATTTGCGATTACTAGCGATTCCGACTTCATGGAGTCGAGTTGCAGACTCCAATCCGGACTTAGATGCACTTTCTGAGATTCGCTCAACGTCGCCGTCTCGCCGCCCTCTGTATGCACCATTGTAGCACGTGTGTAGCCCTACTCGTAAGGGCCATGATGACTTGACGTCATCCCCACCTTCCTCCAGTTTGTCACTGGCAGTCTCCTTTGAGTTCCCGACCAAATCGCTGGCAACAAAGGATAAGGGTTGCGCTCGTTGCGGGACTTAACCCAACATTTCACAACACGAGCTGACGACAGCCATGCAGCACCTGTCTCAAAGTTCCCGAAGGCACAGCCATATCTCTACGGCCTTCTTTGGATGTCAAGAGTAGGTAAGGTTCTTCGCGTTGCATCGAATTAAACCACATGCTCCACCGCTTGTGCGGGCCCCCGTCAATTCATTTGAGTTTTAACCTTGCGGCCGTACTCCCCAGGCGGTCGATTTATCACGTTAGCTTCGGGCACCATGCATAAAGCACAATCCCCAAATCGACAGCGTTTACAGCGTGGACTACCAGGGTATCTAATCCTGTTTGCTCCCCACGCTTTCGCACATGAGCGTCAGTACATTCCCAAGGGGCTGCCTTCGCCTTCGGTATTCCTCCACATCTCTACGCATTTCACCGCTACACGTGGAATTCTACCCCTCCCTAAAGTACTCTAGACTCCCAGTCTGAAATGCAGTTCCCAAGTTAAGCTCGGGGATTTCACATCTCACTTAAAAGTCCGCCTGCGTGCCCTTTACGCCCAGTTATTCCGATTAACGCTCGCACCCTCCGTATTACCGCGGCTGCTGGCACGGAGTTAGCCGGTGCTTCTTCTGTAATTAACGTCAATGATATTATCTATTCAATAATACCCCTTCCTCATTACCGAAAGAACTTTACAACCCGAAGGCCTTCTTCATTCACGCGGCATGGCTGCGTCAGGGTTCCCCCCATTGCGCAATATTCCCCACTGCTGCCTCCCGTAGGAGTCTGGGCCGTGTCTCAGTCCCAGTGTGGCTGGTCATCCTCTCAGACCAGCTAGAGATCGTCGGCTTGGTAGGCCTTTACCCCACCAACTACCTAATCCCACTTGGGCTCATCTTATGGCAGGTGGCCCGAAGGTCCCACCCTTTCATCTCTCGATACTACGCGGTATTAGCTGCAGTTTCCCACAGTTATCCCCCTCCATAAGCCAGATTCCCAAGCATTACTCACCCGTCCGCCACTCGTCAGCAAAGAAAGCAAGCTTTCTTCCTGCTACCGTTCGACTTGCATGTGTTAAGCCTGCCGCCAGCGTTCAATCTGAGCCATGATCAAACTCTTCAATTCAAGTTCAATCGCTCAATAAACTGCTTAGCTAAAGTTTACATTCACTTCAAAAGTTTATGAATTTTCAGTTTAAGCACCTATTAAGACTTCAATAATTAAATTTTTTCAAAATGAAATCAATCAACAAGTGCCCACACAGATTGTCTGATATATTGTTAAAGAACAAAAAACAACGACGCGAGTGTATTTATTAATTCGTTTACAACGTCGCGTCGTTGTGTGCTGCGTATTATAGGCATTTCATCACCCTTTGCAACCCCTTTTTGCAATTTTTTTGTGTTTTTTTATTAAATGTTTATAAAGCAAGCAAAAACAGTTGTTTTAGCTTATATTTAATACTAAAGTAAAACGAAACTCACATTTAAGATGATATAAAGGAGCAGAGAATGGATTTTAAACATGCGATTGGCTTTGGTGTAGCTGGTAATTTCGCAGGCCATTTAGAGCAGGCGGGCGAAGCTGCCGATTTTATTACAGTAAAAACAGAAGAAGCAATTCAACCAAAAGCTATTTTCCCTTTCTATGTCCCTAGCCAAACTCTTAATCCTGAACATCAGTTCCTTTCTATTTTTCCGCTTAGTCACAATCAAATTCACTTTCCTGAACAAGGCGCTGATAATTTACAGATTGAACCTGAAATTGCATTAATTTGTGATATTGAATATTCTGATAAAAAAGTGACTGCGCTTATTCCACGGTTTTTTGGTGCTTATAATGACTGTTCTATTCGGCGCCCAAATGCCAAAAAAATTAGTGAGAAAAAAAACTGGGGGACAAACACAAAAGGACTTTCTGCCACACTATTACCATTAACGTCTTTTGATTTAGATTCAGAAATTGATCAATTCTATATTGCTTGCTTTCATAAACGTAATGAGACATTTAATGAATATGGCATTAATAGCCCTGCATTAGGTTATAGCTATTTCCATCATAAATTATTGAATTGGATTATCGATAAAATGAACACTCAGCCAGATTTAGGCCCGATGAATGATATTCCTGCCTTAATTGAAAAAGCGAACTATCCTAAACAAGCAGTGATCAGTATTGGTGCAACACGTTATACAGAATTTGGTGAGCGCAATTTTTTACAAGTCGGAGATGTAAGTATTGTTGTGGTTTATAATGCAAAACAATATTCTGCAGAAGATATTGCCGAAATGGCGAAAAAAGAGCAATTTCCAAATGACATTTCCGCTCTTATCCAAAAAGTGGTCTAGCTAATAGAGAAAAAGTGCGGTCAAAAAATTTAAAATTTTGACCGCACTTTCTACTTATAGAGATAAAATAAGCTATACTTTTCTTAGAGACACTTCCCCAGCATTAAAATATTGCACACCCTCTTTTGTAATCAATTGAATATAACCTCGTTCATCAATACCTTGTTCAATACCTGTGACTTTGTGCTTTTCACTCAATATATTTACTTCCTCTCCAAAATAAGCATCAATTTCCTCCCATTCTAGTCGGAATTTCTTATCAATCCCAACTTGCTCAAACTGCTGTAAACGCGCAAGTACATTTTGACTTAACGATACGATCAATTTGTTACGGTCAAAATTCGGCAACACTTCAATCAATTCTGCCCAAGGTTGAGTAATATTATTTTGTTGTTTAGGTAATGAAAGATTGATCCCTAATCCAATGACTAAATTATGTAAATTATTTGGACGATTCGCAATTTCTACCAAAATTCCTGCAAGCTTGCGTCCATTTAGCAATACATCATTTGGCCATTTTAGTTTAACATTCCTAACGCCTGTTCTTCTTAATGTATCAGCAATTGCCATTCCAACCACTAGACTTAAACCTTCTAAGTTAATTTGACGATCCAACGTCCAATATAAACTCATAATAACTTGCCCCGCAAAAGGTGATAGCCATTGTCTACCACGTCGCCCACGCCCAGCAGTTTGGTATTCAGATAAACAAATTGTACCTTTTTCTAAATAAGCAATGTTATCTAATAAGTATTGATTGGTTGAATTAACGATAGGTTTAATATGAACACTATAAGGTGCAAGCTCACGCGTTAAATAGGACTCATTCAATCTATCTAATTGTGGAATTAACTGAAAACCAACCGCACTTTCTTCTATCTGTATCCCTTGCTGTCGTAGCGCTTCAATTTGCTGCAGGATATCTTCTTTGGAATAAGGTAAAAGCGCAGTTAAATCTTCGAGAGAAAGTTGTGAGTAGGTTGCCAATAATAAGAGTAAATGTTGCATTAAATCCCTCTTTTTATAATCAAATGTTGTCTTTTTACCATAAGCATCTATTTTATGCAAAATCGATTAAAAACCCGTTTTCAAACCCTAATGAAATCTGTATAATGCGACCGCAATATTTTTTACCCTTTTTTCATTTAAACTATAACCTAAGAGAGAATATTGCAATG
The DNA here is from genome assembly GCF_900186835.1 of Pasteurella dagmatis. Lineage (NCBI taxonomy): Bacteria > Pseudomonadati > Pseudomonadota > Gammaproteobacteria > Pasteurellales > Pasteurellaceae > Pasteurella > Pasteurella dagmatis. The sequence continues at coordinate 270,145 of NZ_LT906448.1, read as the reverse complement.
TTACGAGTAATAAAAGAGGCCTTGACCTTCGATGATGTACTTCTTGTACCAGCACATTCCACAGTGCTTCCAAATACAGCTGACCTTTCAACTCAACTCACAAAAACAATTCGCTTAAATATCCCAATGTTATCCGCTGCAATGGATACTGTCACAGAAGCAAAATTAGCAATATCTCTAGCCCAAGAAGGCGGTATTGGCTTTATTCACAAGAATATGTCAATTGAGCGCCAAGCAGATCGCGTGCGTAAAGTGAAGAAATTTGAAAGTGGTATTGTTTCAGATCCAGTTACTGTATCACCGACTCTATCCTTATCTGAGCTTGCCAACCTTGTGAAGAAAAATGGTTTTGCAAGTTTCCCTGTTGTTGATGAAAACAAAAACTTAGTAGGTATCATTACTGGTCGTGACACGCGTTTTGTGACAGACTTAAGCAAAACAGTTGCTGATTTTATGACCCCAAAAGATAGGTTAGTCACAGTTAAAAGAAATGCAAGCCGTGATGAAATTTTTGGTTTAATGCATACTCATCGCGTAGAAAAAGTGCTTGTTGTGAATGATGATTTCAAATTAAAAGGAATGATCACATTAAAAGACTACCAAAAATCCGAACAAAAACCGAATGCGTGTAAAGATGAATTTGGTCGTTTACGTGTTGGTGCTGCTGTTGGTGCGGGTCCAGGTAACGAAGAGCGTATCGATGCATTAGTAAAAGCTGGTGTCGATGTTTTATTAATCGACTCATCACACGGTCATTCTGAAGGCGTTTTACAACGCGTGCGTGAAACCCGTGCGAAATATCCAAACCTACCTATTATTGCAGGTAATATCGCAACTGCTGAAGGTGCAATTGCTTTAGCTGATGCAGGGGCAAGTGCGGTGAAAGTGGGGATTGGACCAGGTTCAATCTGTACCACTCGTATCGTAACAGGAGTGGGTGTACCACAAATTACAGCTATTGCTGATGCTGCCGAAGCTTTAAAAGATCGTGGTATCCCTGTTATTGCTGATGGTGGTATCCGTTTTTCAGGTGATATTTCAAAAGCAATTGCTGCTGGCGCATCTTGTGTGATGGTCGGTTCAATGTTTGCAGGTACTGAAGAGGCACCGGGTGAAATTGAGCTTTATCAAGGTCGTGCATTCAAATCTTATCGTGGAATGGGATCATTAGGTGCAATGAGCAAAGGCTCAAGTGACCGTTATTTCCAATCAGATAATGCCGCTGACAAATTAGTACCAGAAGGTATTGAAGGTCGTATCCCTTACAAAGGTTTCTTAAAAGAAATTATCCACCAACAAATGGGCGGGTTACGTTCTTGTATGGGCTTAACAGGTTGTGCAACGATCGAAGAATTACGTACTAAAGCACAATTCGTACGTATCAGTGGCGCAGGTATGAAAGAGAGCCATGTTCACGATGTAACGATTACAAAAGAAGCTCCTAACTATCGAATGGGGTAATAAGATTTATTTCAAAATAATGAATTAACATCAAAAATTAATTATGTTAATAGAAAGATCCAAAATTTATTGGGATGAATTTGGAAAAGAGATGACTCCTACTGAGAGTTATTTAGCTGAATATGCTAACGTCTATGGCGTTAGCAATATTCATTCATTGTTTCTTTTATACGATGCTCTGAGAAAAAAATATCCAGACTCTTTACCTCTTTTTTTATTTGAAGATATTGAACAGTGTAAATATACCAGTATGCACGCATCCTTGAGTAACTTTTCTCCCGAAGAAGAATTAAACGAGATAGAAAATTTTCATTTTATTTTAGATGAATTAAATACAAATGAACTCTCATTATCTGATATAGAAACAGAACTAAATTTTACTGATAATTTTTCTAATCTAAAAAAAGTCAATGAAGAACCTTTTCCTTTATTTTATAAGCGGATATTAATCAAATTATGTCCTGTGCAATCTTGTGAATACACTTTTGCAGCAGAACCTAATGGCTATTTCATCGGTGATTTACAACCAAAAGAAAATTATGCGATTATCCGCCATTTAAAAAAATATTATCAATATGAATATATAGGTATTGGATCTGTTTTCTTATTATTTAAATCTAATCAACCTCTAAGTATAGAAAAAGGAAAATTGCTCTGTAATGAGTTATCTAAATTATATCAATTTTCTCCGCAATTTATCGAAAGTATATTATTTGAACATATAACATCAAGAAATTATTTAGTTTTACCATATGCAGATAATTTTGAAGATTTTATTTCAAATATTTATAACACTTAAAGAGAACTTAAATGAACAACATTCACAATCATAAAATTTTAATTTTGGACTTCGGTTCACAATATACTCAACTGATTGCGCGTCGTGTGCGTGAAATTGGTGTTTACTGCGAACTTTGGGCGTGGGACGTGAGCGAAGCTGATATTCGTGAATTTAATCCAACTGGGATCATTCTTTCTGGTGGTCCTGAAAGTACTACGGAAGAAAATAGCCCTCGTGCACCAGAATATGTATTCAATGCAGGGGTGCCTGTGTTAGGTATTTGCTATGGTATGCAAACAATGGCAATGCAATTAGGTGGCTTAACTGAAACTTCAGATCATCGTGAATTTGGTTATGCATCTGTGGATTTAAAAGTAACTGATGCACTATTCGCAAAATTAAATGATGACTTAACAAGTGTGGCACCAAAATTAGACGTCTGGATGAGCCACGGTGATAAAGTCACTCGCTTACCTGAAAACTTCCAAGTAACTGGTGTAACGCCAACTTGCCCAATCGCAGCAATGTCTGATGAAAGCCGTCGTTTTTACGGCGTACAATTCCACCCAGAAGTGACACACACGAAAAGTGGCTTAGAATTATTAACCAACTTCGTCGTGAATATCTGTGGTTGTGAACGTAACTGGACACCAGAAAATATTATCGAAGATGCCGTAGCACGCATCAAAGCACAAGTTGGCGATGATGAGGTGATCTTAGGCTTATCAGGAGGTGTTGACTCCTCTGTAACCGCACTTTTATTACACCGTGCGATTGGTAAAAACTTACACTGCGTGTTTGTCGATAACGGGTTACTCCGCTTAAACGAAGCAGAACAAGTGATGGATATGTTTGGCGATAAATTCGGCTTAAACATCATTCACGTTAACGCTGAAAATCGTTTCTTAGATGCATTAAAAGGCATTGATGAACCAGAAGCAAAACGCAAAACCATCGGTAAAGTATTCGTTGATGTATTTGACGATGAATCGAAAAAACTATCAAGCGTGAAATGGTTAGCACAAGGTACAATCTACCCTGACGTGATCGAATCTGCGGCAAGCAAAACAGGTAAAGCTCACGTGATTAAATCACACCACAATGTTGGTGGCTTACCTGATTATATGAAACTTGGTTTAGTTGAACCACTACGCGAATTATTCAAAGATGAAGTGCGTAAAATTGGCTTAGCATTAGGTTTACCAGCAGAAATGTTAAATCGTCACCCATTCCCAGGCCCAGGCTTAGGTGTACGTGTATTAGGTGAAATTAAAAAAGAATATTGTGATTTAGTGCGTCGTGCTGATGCAATCTTTATGGAGGAATTACATGATTCAGGTTGGTATTACAAAATCAGCCAAGCATTCACTGTGTTCCTACCTGTAAAATCAGTTGGCGTAATGGGAGATGGGCGTAAATATGACTGGGTTGTGAGCTTAAGAGCGGTAGAAACTATCGATTTTATGACCGCACATTGGGCACATCTGCCTTATGATCTTTTAGGTAAAATATCAAATCGTATTATCAATGAAGTCGATGGGATCTCTCGTGTTGTTTATGACGTAAGTGGTAAGCCACCAGCAACGATCGAGTGGGAATAATTACCCTAATTAAATAAGGATTAAAGCTCTTTTATTATGCTTTAATCTTTATTCTATTACCTTATTCTATTACCTTTTTCTTATCTTATAATCCAACCTCACAAACAATCCACAAAATTCTAATATTTACATAAATATAATATAAATTACATTATCAATACAAAATAAAAAATTAATTATATTTAATTACTTAAAAATAAAATTAAATGCTATTTACGTTATTTATCAATAAAGCATTTTCATTATTTTACAATTTTGCTTTTTTATTATAAGTAAATGTTTTTTATTCAAAATAATATACTCATCCCATTTTTAGCTCCTTGTTCCAATTTGCTTTTTTTTCATAAAACATATAATCTATAAAATATAAGCTTTTTATTTCAATAAATTGAAAACGTTAATAATTAGTAAATTGTGATAAATCCAATAAAGACACATAAAAAATATGGAGTATTATGTACATGGGTATATTTTATATGTTGATGATTAGTTTAATCATGATAAATAAAGAAATTATTTGAAGTACTATATTTAACTCCACACTTAATCATTCAATGGATAATTGTAATTGGATATTTACAATAAATAACGATTTAAATACTTACTTTACATATATTTTATCTCACCTTATGTAAGGTAAATAATGTAGCTGATACTAATTTTTATCATTTATATTTATTTTGAAGAATGAACTATGTATATCAATAAATTAATATTTCAAATTATCGATTTGTGGAACTCATTTACCCCATTACTAACTAAAAAGCCTATAACTATTTTTATAAAACAGATAGAAACAAACATCTGCCTCTAATTATAGATCTCTATGACAATTTATGTATTTCATTAAACAATATGAGATCAAATATTTTAAAGAGATTAAATATTAAATTTTTAACATAATATTAAAAATATATAAATTCAGAAAATATCTATACTCATACAACATTATATAAACTATAATTAATGAAATCACTCTTATGATAAATAAAAAGTTTTTTTTAAATATTATTTGGTCCATGGGAAGCCATATTTTATCTAGGGGTGTATTGCTATTATCTGGTATGTTATTAGCTAGAAATTTAGCAGTTGAAGATTTTGCAATGTATAACTTTTTTATGATGACTTCAATGACAATCATGAACTATAGCTCCATGGGCTTAGAAGTTGCTGCATCAAGGTTCTTTGCTGAAAAAAAAGAAAACCAAAATAATATTATATTAGGTAATTTATATAGCATTGCAATTATTCTAGCTATTTTATCCTCAGTACTAACTTTTATTTTTATTGATAAAATCTGGGATACTACGACTTTTTATAAAACACTAATAACCATAACAGTTTTATTTTTAGTAATAAACATTGTTCCCACAGGGGCAATTATGGGAATAGAAAAATATAAAGACCTATTTTTTCTTTCAATACTAAATTCTTTAATTATATTGTCAGGCGCATTTTTAACAATTTCAATGAATGAAATATCAATACAAATATATACATATATATTTTCTGTAATATTTTCTATTTTCATACAAACACATATTGTTAAAAATAATACGTTTCTATTTACTGAACTTTCAAATTTCAAGCTTAGGGGAAAAGCAATAAAAGAAATTATGTCTTTTTGTGGTGTAATGTCTATCGTATCTATTCTTGCCGCCACCGCACCTTGGCTGATAGGGAAAATAATAATAGATACATTTAATGTGTTACATTTTTCTGTCTATAGCATCGGATTACAATGGTTTGCTTTGGCCATGTTTATCCCTGGAATGGTATCAAGAGTAATATTACCCAGACTAGTAAAAGAATATAAAAAGGGCATAGAGTCAAAAAAAGAAATTAGAATAACTTTATTATTCACATTAAGTATTGCATTCATCATTTTTATTTTAGGTTTTTTATTTTCACCTTATCTTACCAATTGGTATGGTGATGAATATCTTGCATATTCTAATGTTATTTCTTTTTTCTTTTTTCTTGCCATTGTTTACGCACCAATAAATGTATTGGCAAATATTATTATCGTTAAGATGAATACTAAAGTGTGGTTTCTTATCACATTAATGTGGTTTATTTCTTTACTTGTTTTGCTCTTCCCAATGATGGAATTCTATGGTTTCTGGGGAGTATTATATGCTCAAGGATTAAGCGCATTAATATATAACTTATTGAGTTTATTTACATGTATAAAAAAAGGATATCTCTAGGTTTTGCTAAAGTAAGAAAGCCTAGTGATTGAGATAAATAAAATTATGAAAGCATCAATTCAAGGTAATAAATTCTTATTTATATCATTTATTGCACTACTTTTTCTTAGAATTAGCAGTACAACAGGTGCAGATATAAGCTTTTTAGCATTAGCCCTATTCGCATTATATGGTGGTAAATGCCTTATTTTCGCCTATTTACTTTCTTGGCTATTTACCTTATTTAATCCTGTTATCGGTCCTGAAGGAAATTATGCTTCATTACTGCGTTATATCATTATTTTATTCGGATTTACACATGTTACTCTTTATATCCTATGGAATAAGAAGATACACATACAGAAGTATTTTATCTGGTTTTTCTTATTAAATATTAGTATTTTTATACACAGTATCATCGTGAGCTATGAAGTGGCAATTTCAATTTTAAAACTATTATCTTGGGCTATTTCTACTTTTACCTTATTGAGTACATGGATATTCATGAACCAAGAGGCAAAAGAGCAAACCTACTCCTTGCTGATTTCTCTTTTAAAAATAGTGATGTTAACTAGCCTTCCATTTTTGCTCATCCCTGAGATTGGCTTTGCTAAAAATGGAACCGGATTTCAGGGTTTATTGAACCATCCTCAAGCCTTCGGACCAACAATGGCATTATTGGGAACAATTATGATTGGAGAAATTCTTTCCAGTAGAAAATTAAATATATCTACATTGTTATGGTTCATAGCTTGTGTCGTAATGATTATTTTATCTGAAGCAAGAACTGCTGGATTAGCACTATTCCTTGCTTTAACAATTTCTATCATTTTAAGACCAATCTTTACAGGACAAAATTTCTTTGATGCAAACCCTATTTTTAAAAATAAATATTTTTTCCTTTGGTTATTTGCTGTTATTGCAATTATAGGTGCGACTTACCCCTTATATATTGATAGCCTTGAAGGCTATATTTTTAAAAGAACGCATTCAAGCACATTGGTTGATCTTGCTGATGCATCTCGTGGTGCCCTTGTACAAGATATGATACGTAATATTTCAGAGCACCCACTACTAGGTATTGGATTTGGCGTTGCCTCAGATCCAAACCATCTAGATGTAGTGAGAGATCCTATTTTTAATCTTCCAATAAGTGCGGTTATCGAAAAAGGAGTTTTGCCAGTCGCAATTATTGAAGAACTCGGGTTCGTTATTGGAACATTTGTATTCTGCTGGTTCTTATATTCCTTTAGACAAGCAGCAAAATCTGATGTACAAAAATTAGCAATTGCATTATGTGTATTCTGCTTAAATCTAGGTGAGAACATGTTCTTTTCAGTTGGTGGAATGGGAATGTTAATGTTGATCTTCTTTACAAGAAGTATAAGTTACTCAACAAAAAATAGGTAAATCATGAAAAAACAAGTTTGGTTTTGGCAATTAATTTTAAGCCCACACATTGTTAATGTGGCTTTAGAATTAGCTAAATTAGGAGTGGAAGTTCATTATGTCGTCGATGAGATCATGTGCGATGAACGAGCTAAATTAGGCTGGAACCAGCACATACCTGAAACATTGAATATTAATATCCATATTCTAGGGGAAAAACCTTTTTTAGATTTACTTTCATTAAGTAATGAAAATGCCATTCATATACTCCAAGGTATTAGAGGAAATGGCTATATATCTAATTTAATGGAATATTTTAAATCAAAGGATAAAAAATTTTGGATCATTATGGAAACAGTTGCTCTGATTGGATTGGCTCAATTTATTAAACCATATATTTATAAGCAGCTATTTCATAAATACACAAAAAATATCAATGGTATTTTAGCTATTGGGCATACAACCAAAGACTGGATTATGCGTGTCAGCAATATTGATAGTAATAAAATTTATCCTTTTGCTTATTTTTTATTGGGAAGTAAATTACCTATCATAAAAAAAGTACCAAATTCAGAAGATAAATTTGTATTCATTTACGTTGGAACAATAAGAAAAATAAAACGACCAGATCTTCTCGCTGAAAAATTAAGTCAGTTACCGAGAGAAAAACAAGAAAAAATCAAATTATGGTTTATCGGTGATGGTCCATTAAAAAATAAAGTTCAAAAAATTATGAATACTACAAAAATTGAAACAAACTTTTTTGGCAATATTCCTATTGAACAGGTTAGGGAATATATGTCTAATGCAGACTGCCTGGTGCTTCCAAGCCTGCATGACGGTTGGGGGGCTGTCACAACAGAGGCTCTTATAGAAGGTACTCCAGTTATTTGTAGTGATGCTTGTGGTTCTGCAGAAACCGTTATATGCAGTAAAAATGGTGGAGTATTTAAAAAAACACTCAAACAAGAATTTTATCATCTTTTAGACAAACAATTTTCTTTAGGAAAAGTAAGTATTGAAAATCGTAAAAAGTTAAAAACATGGGCTCAAAGCCTTACTGCTAAAGCCGGGGCTGAGTATTTATTTACTATTTTATTTACTGATTACAAAGAAGCACCACCTTGGAAAAAACACCATGAATATGAATAATAAACCTAGAATTCTAATTTTAATTGGGATCTATCTTCCCGGTGTAAAAGGTGGTGGACCAATTAGGACTATACAAAACTTAGTTTCGAGATTAAGCAATGAATTTGATTTTTTTATCATTACCTCTGATCGCGATCTGAATGATATTGCGCCTTATCCAGATATTGAATTAGATAAATGGATAAAATTAGAAAATGTTAATATTTATTATTCATCTGATAGAAGTCAGCTGCACCGAGTAATAAATAAGCTAGATTATGATCTTCTTTATATTAATAGCTTTTTTAATTCTGATTTTTCTATTAAACCACTTTTATGGATGAAAACAAATAAAATCCAGAAAAAGCCTATTATTTTAGCGCCAAGAGGTGAGCTTTTTCCAGCAGCATTAAAGATAAAAAGTATGAAGAAAAAACTCTTTATCTCTATTGCAAAAAGAATTGGATTACATTCACAAAATATTACTTGGCAGGGTTCATCTGAAGAAGAGAAAAAAGATATCTTGCAATTTTTATCAATACATAAGATTCCATATAAAAATATTATTGTGGCAAGTGACCTTGCTAATTTGAAAGAAATAGATTGTGAGATTAAAGAAGAAAAAAATAATAAAGAACTAAGAATCTGCTTTCTTTCCAGAATTGCAAAAATAAAAAATCTTCGATATGCATTAGAAATATTAACAAAAATAGAATTTCCTGTTTTTTTAGGTATATATGGTCCATTAGAAGACAAGCAATATTGGGATAGTTGTTTAGAGTTTGTAAAAAAACTACCAAGCAATATTCATATCGAATATTACGGCTTAGTAGAAAATGAAAAAGTACAAAAAACAATTGCGCAATATGATTTATTTTTTGTTCCAACTCAGAGTGAAAACTATGGACATGTTTTTATTGAGGCACTCTCAGCTGGAACCCCAATATTATTGAGCAATAACACGCCTTGGAGAGATCTTGAAAATAAAGGAATAGGCTGGGATCTTCCACTGGAAGATAAAGATCTATTTATTGACGCGATAAATAAATATTACCAATTAGATAACGAACAACGTTATTTAATGAAAAAAAGATGTATCGCATTTGCAAGTTCTGTGATTAACAATCAAGAAGAATTAAATGCAAATAGAAATATGTTTTTAGATTTATTATAAATGCAATACTTGAGACTACCATTATGTTCAAAGATAAAATCCTTTTAATTACTGGCGGAACAGGTTCTTTTGGAAATGCTGTATTAAAACGTTTCCTAGAAACTGATATTAAAGAAATTCGTATTTTCTCGCGTGATGAAAAAAAACAAGACGATATGCGGAAGAAATATAATTCCTCAAAGCTCAAGTTTTATATCGGTGATGTTAGAGACTACGATAGCATTTTAAATGCAACTCGTGGTGTCGATTATATTTACCACGCTGCGGCATTAAAACAAGTTCCTTCTTGTGAGTTTTACCCTTTAGAAGCAGTTAAAACCAATATTTTAGGGACAGAAAATGTCCTTGAAGCGGCTATCCAAAATAAGGTCAAACGTGTTGTTTGCTTAAGTACAGATAAAGCAGTTTACCCAATCAACGCAATGGGAATTTCAAAAGCAATGATGGAAAAAGTCATTATTGCTAAATCTCGTAACTTAGATGAAACCACCACAACAATCTGCTGCACTCGCTATGGAAATGTGATGGCGTCGCGTGGTTCAGTTATTCCTTTGTTTGTTGATCAAATTCGTCAAGGTCAGCCATTTACAATCACTGATCCAGAAATGACACGTTTTATGATGACATTGGAAGATGCTGTTGATTTAGTACTATACGCCTTTGAAAACGGTCAAAATGGTGATGTTTTTGTACAAAAAGCCCCTGCTGCAACAATTGGTATTCTCGCTCAAGCAATTACCGAACTCTTATCAGTACCAAACCACCCTATCTCAATTATTGGTACTCGCCACGGTGAAAAAGCCTTTGAAGCATTATTAAGTCGTGAAGAAATGGTTAAAGCAATCGATCAAGGCAATTATTTTCGTATTCCTGCTGATCAACGTAGCTTAAATTACAGCAAATATGTTGAAAAAGGTGAGCCTAAAATTTCAGAAGTAACGGATTACAACTCACACAATACCTATCGTTTAAATTTAGAAGAAATGAAGCAATTACTGCTCAAACTCGAATTTATTCGCAAAATGATTGAGGGTGAATATATTTCACCTGAGGTATAACTATGAAGATTCTCGTTACTGGTTCAAATGGCTTCATTGCCCAAAATCTGATTCAGTTTTTATCTGAAAAATCCGATATTCAGATTTTGCCATATCACAGACAATCCACTGATAATGATTTAATTCAAGCAGTTACAAATGCCAATTGGATTATTCATTTAGCAGGAGCAAATCGTCCTCTTGTAGAACAAGAGTTTATCGATACCAATGTGACGTTAACAGAGAGAATTTGCCAAATATTAGTTAATGCTAAAAAGCGCACGCCGCTTATTTTGTCTTCTTCCATTCAAGTAGAACGTGAAACATTGACAACTTATGGACAAAGCAAATTAGCAGGAGAAAGTGCGGTCGAAAAATTACAAAAAGAAAACGGCAATCCTGTTTATATCTGCCGTTTAGCGAACGTTTTTGGTAAATGGTCAAAACCGAATTACAACTCAGCAGTTGCCACATTTTGCCACAATGTTATTCATGACCTACCGGTGGAAATTCACCAAGCAGATGCTGAAATCCGTTTAGTGTATGTAGATGATGTAGTGGATACATTCTGGCAAATTATCCAAAGGCAATATCAACCATCACCAGCGCCATTTTATATTCAACCAGAATATAAGATCACTGTTGCTGGCTTATATGAACAACTCAAAACATTCAAAAATTCACGCAATACACTCATTACAGAGAATGTAGGGACCGGGTTAGTTCGTGCTTTATATTCTACTTACCTCAGTTTCTTGCCTCCAGAGCAATTTACTTACGATGTACCCAAATACGGTGATGCGAGAGGTGTCTTTGTTGAGATGCTGAAAACACAAAGTGCGGGGCAATTTTCTTATTTTTCTGCACATCCAGGTATTACTCGCGGTGGACATTACCACCATACTAAAACGGAAAAATTTTTAGTTATTAAAGGGAAAGCATTATTCAAGTTTAAACACGTTGTGACTGGAGAAACATATCAATTAGAAACAGATGGTGAACATCCAACTATTGTCGAAACAGTACCAGGTTGGTCTCACGATATTACCAATATCGGTGATGATGAAATGTTTGTAATGCTATGGGCAAATGAGATTTTTGATAGAGAAAAACCCGATACTTATGCAATGCCACTCTCGGATTAATGGGGATAAAGAATGAAAAAATTAAAATTAATGACTGTCGTTGGAACACGCCCTGAAATAATACGTTTATCTCGTGTCATTGCGGCTTGTGATAAGCATTTCGAACATATTTTAGTTCATACTGGTCAAAACTACGATTATGAACTCAATGAAGTTTTTTTCAGTGATTTAGGTATTCGTAAACCAGATCACTTCCTCAATGCGGCAGGAAAAACAAGCTCAGAAACAATTGGTAACGTTATTATCGCTGTCGATAAATTACTAGAAAAAGTTCAGCCTGAAGCCTTGCTCGTGTTGGGGGATACTAATAGCTGTCTAGCTGTATTACCAGCCAAACGTCGCAAAATTCCGACTTTCCATATGGAAGCAGGAAACCGTTGTTTTGACATGCGAGTCCCTGAAGAGATTAATCGACGCATAGTTGATCACACTGCCGATATTAATTTGACGTACAGTAGTATTGCTCGTGATTACTTGCTCGCAGAAGGATTAAGTCCTGATCTTGTAATAAAAACAGGTAGCCCGATGTTCGAAGTGCTTAATCATTATCGCGACGGTATTCAAGCATCAACTATTTTGGAAAAACTTAACCTTACAGAATCACAGTATTTTGTGGTTAGTGCTCATCGTGAAGAAAACATTAATTCTGATCACAATTTCCGTGATTTGGTAAATATGTTGAATGAAATTGCTAGTGCTTATCAATTTCCAGTGATTGTTTCAACGCACCCAAGAACGCGTAAACGTATTGAGGAATTAAACATTACATTCCATCCCTTGATCCAATTACTGAAACCACTCGGCTTTTTAGACTACAACAAACTGCAGTTATCTGCTAAAGCCACACTATCAGATAGTGGAACAATTAATGAAGAATCCTCTATTTTAAATTTCCCTGCCTTAAATTTAAGACAAGCACACGAAAGACCGGAAGGAATGGAAGAAGCAGCCGTCATGATGGTAGGTTTAACAGCTGAACGTGTTTTACAAGGACTATCCATTTTACAAAGCCAATCTCGAGGGCAAGAACGAACACTACGTTTGGTTGAAGATTATAGTATGCCAAATGTTAGCGAAAAAATTGTACGCATTATTTTAAGTTATACGGATTATGTAAACCGAGTGATTTGGAAAAAATACGAATGAAAATACTTTTATTAACACAATGGTTTGATCCAGAACCTACTATCAAAGGCTTGGCTTTTGCAAAAGAGCTAAAAGCTCAAGGACACGAAGTACAAGTGTTGACCGGATTTCCGAATTATCCGGGAGGGAAAGTCTATGAGGGATACAAAATCAAATTGTTTCAAAAAGAAGATATTGATGGGATCAATGTTTTAAGAGTGCCGTTATATCCAAGTCACGATAGCTCGGCAATTAGACGTATTTTTAATTATGTCAGCTTTGCATTGATGGCAATGCTCTTTGGGATCTTCTTTACTAAAAAAGTGGATGTTATTTATGCCTATCACCCACCACTAACAACAGGCATTGCGGCTGTGTTCATTAAACTATTTAGAAGAACGCCGATTGTTTACGATATTCAAGATTTATGGCCTGACACATTAAAAGCCACGGGAATGTTAACCAATGATCGAATCTTAAAGATTGTCGATTATGTTTGCCTGTTTGTTTATAAATTTGTCGATCATATCGTGGTTTTAAGTCCAGGCTTTAAGCAAAGATTACTCAGTAAATCTGTTCCTGAAAATAAAATCAGCATTATTTATAACTGGTGTAATGAATCAGAACTTTCAAATAAAGATCCTAATTCACTAATTCAGTTAGATAAACACAAATTTAATGTTGTGTTTGCTGGCAATATGGGGAAAGCACAAATGTTAGATACAATTTTTGAAGTCGCATCTAACATAAGAAACTATACTGATATTCAATTTGTTTTTGTAGGCTCTGGCACTGAAACAGAACGCCTAAAACAACGCAAAATCAATGAGAATTTAGAGAATATTACCTTTATTCCTCGCGTTCCAATGTCTCAAGTAGGTAATATTTTGGAGCAGGCCTCTGCATTGTTAGTACATTTAAAACAAGACAAATTATTTGAGATTACTGTACCGTCAAAAACACAAGCTTATATGGCTATTGGTAAACCTATTATTATGAGTGTGCCGGGGGATGCAGCTGATTTAGTTATAAAAGCACAATGTGGTGAGATTGCTATTTCAGAAAATGCCACAAATATCGCAGAAGCGATTTTAAAAATTTACCAACTACCGAAAGTTGAACAAGACAAATTAGGTAAAAATGGACAAGCTTTTTATTTCCAAGAGTTATCTCTAAATAAAGGTGTCGAAAAATTTATTTCTGTATTTAAAAACGTCTCTCGGAAATAAGCTACTAATAACCAAGATATTTAGGACAAATGAAAATGTTAAAGCGTTTTATTGACATCGTGATTTCAGCAATAGCTTTAGTTTTACTCAGCCCTTTATTTTTAATAATCGCCTATAAAGTGAAGAAAAATTTAGGCTCACCAGTGCTATTTCGCCAAGTAAGGCCTGGCTTACATGGTAAACCATTTGAAATGATTAAATTCAGAACGATGAAAAGTTCTCGTGATCAATCAGGTGAATTGTTGCCTGACACAGATCGTCTCACGCCTTTTGGCTTGAAATTGCGTTCAACTAGTCTAGATGAATTACCTGAATTATTAAATGTATTGAAAGGTGATATGAGCTTAGTCGGTCCTAGACCGCTATTAATGGAATATTTACCTTTATATTCCGAAGAACAAGCGCGACGCCATGATGTACGCCCTGGTATTACTGGTTATGCACAGGTGAATGGACGTAATGCTATTAGTTGGGAAGAAAAATTCAAATTAGATGTGTGGTATGTAGAAAACCAGTCACTTTGCTTAGATATCAAAATTATTCTTAAGACCTTGAAAGTAGTATTTTTTCGACAAGACATTAACGATACTTCAGGACATTCAATGCCAAAATTTTCAGGCAAAATGAAGGAGAAATAATATGAAGAGCCCTGTAATTTGTGAATTATTCGAGATTAATACGGAATGGGATGATTATATCAATCAATTCGATTTTGATATTTACCATATGTCTGGCTGGATTAAATCATCAGAATTAATTGATAAAGGTGAGGCTAAGGGATTAATTATATCAATGGATGATAAGAAATTATTATTTCCACTCATTATCCGGAAAATTGATGATATCTATTGGGATATTACATCCACTTATGGGTATAGCGGTGTTCTACACTCGGATAATCTCACAGAAGATGAAATCAATTATATGCTCAATGAAACTATAAATTATTTAAAATCACAAAACTGTGTTTCTTGGTTTATTCGTTTACATCCAATCCTAAATAAAAACTGGCAGTCTCAAGTTGGACATATTATAGAACATGGCCCAACACTGTCATCTGACTTAACAAAAACAGAAGAAGAGCATTGGTCTGAAACACAAGTTAGACACCGTAGAGGAATTAAAAGAGCATTAAATGAAGGTTGTACAATCAAAATAGAAAAATTGACTAAAGAAAATATTGAGATTTTTTATGATATCTACGAAGAAACAATGCGCACATTAGGTGCATCAGATTTTTATTTCTTCAATAAAGCGTATTATTTTAGTTTAGCTAATTTATTAGAAAAAAATATCATCTTAATCACTGCATTTAATAGCTCTAACAAGCCAATAGCATCATCAATTTACACATTATGTGAAAAAACAGGAATTATGCAGCATCATTTGGGAGGAACATTAGATGATTATCGCTACCTACAGCCATCCAAATTAATTACTCATGAAGCAAGGAGTTGGGGACGCAAAAACCACTATAAAGTGCTCCATTTTGGTGGTGGTTTAGGAGCTAAAAAAGATTCCTTATATGAATATAAAAAAGGATTTAGTTCCAACGAACATTTATTCAGGAGCCAAAGAATTATTATAAATAATGATATTTACCAAAAGTTATGCTGTGAAAAAGGATTTTCTGAATTAAATATTAAAGATGTTACGCAATTTTTTCCTTTGTACCGAAAATAATTTTTTAGGAGAACAAATATGTTAATAGGTAAAAAAATATCACTAAAACCTATTGAAATTGAGGATAGTAAATTATTACAGCAATTAATGAACGACCCGTTAATCACTAATAATACTGTTGGTTGGTCTTTTCCTGTTTCTTTACATTCTCAGGAGAGTTTCATTAAATCTTTACCTAGCACTCAAAAAGATTACAGATTTATCATCAAAGATAATGAATCACAGAAACATATCGGTATGACAGGATTGTGGAATATTAACTGGCAAAATAGGTCAGCGGAATCAGGCATAAAAATTATGTCTCAAGAAAATAATAAAGGATACGGCACTGAGTCCCTAATGTTGATGATGGCTTGGGCTTTTTATTCAGTAGGTCTAAGACGTTTATACGCTGAAATTTTAAGTACTAATAAACCCAGTCTTACACTTTACATTGATAAATGCCATTGGAGAAATGAAGGGGTCCAAAAAGAGGCAATTTTCAAAGCAGGAGAATGGTGTGATCTGCATAACCTTGCCATTTTGAAAGAGGAGTTTGATCAACATCCAGATGCTAAAAGATATATTAATTTCGTTTGCCCAACTACACATATTGCAAAGAAAAACTAATTTTATAAAGGATATTTACTATGCTAAACACGCCATTTTCTCCTTGGCCATCTTTTTCACAAAAAGAGATTGACCGAGTATCTGAAATTCTAAAATCAAATAAAGTGAATTATTGGACAGGTCAAGAATGTCGTGAATTTGAAAAAGAATTTGCTCAATTTTGCCAAACAAAATATGCAATAGCATTAATGAATGGTACCGTTGCTCTTGATGTCGCGCTAAAAGCATTAGATATCAAAGCTGGTGATGATGTTATTGTGACATCACGTACATTTCTAGCATCAGCTAGTTGTATCGTTACTGCTGGAGCAAATCCTATTTTTGCGGATGTAGAACTTGATTCACAGAATATTTCTCGTCGTACAATTGAAGCAGCACTTACACCTAATACGAAAGCCATTATCTGCGTACATTTAGCAGGTTTAATGTGTGATATGGATCCAATTATGCAATTAGCTCAAGAAAAAAGCTTATATGTAATTGAAGACTGTGCTCAAGCACACGGTGCAAAATACAAAGGTAAACCTGCTGGTTCTATAGGGCATATCGGTGCTTGGTCTTTCTGTCAAGATAAAATTATGACAACTGGTGGTGAAGGAGGAATGGTCACTACTAACGATGAAAATCTGTGGAATAAGATGTGGTCATACAAAGATCATGGTAAAAACTTTGATACGGTGTATAACAAACAGCACCCGCCGGGTTTTCGTTGGTTGCACGATTCTTTTGGCACTAACTGGCGAATGATGGAAATACAAGCTGGAATTGGTCGTATTCAACTGGGGGAAATGGCTGAGTGGACAAGAAAGCGCAATGAAAATATGCAAACTATTTTGTCTGCCTTTGAAACATCACCATATTTCATTGTACACAGACCAAGTGCTGACTTTTCTCACGCAGCATATAAATGCTACATACAAGTTAATCCAGAGACCTTACCCGAAGGTTGGAATCGTGATCGCATTATGGAGCTAATCAATGATTTAGGTGTACCTTGCTATAGCGGTTCTTGCTCTGAAGTGTATCTTGAAAAGGCCTTTGATAATACACCTTGGCGACCAGCTAAACGCTTGAACAATGCAAAATTTTTGGGTGAAACAAGCTTAATGTTTTTAGTTCATCCTACATTGACATCAGAGAATATGCAAAAGTGCATTGATGTTATTAAAAATGTAATTGAACAAATTAAATAGACAATTTTATCGGAATTTTATGACTGCTTTTATCACAAGACTGACATTACTTTCTAAGACCAATAAGAAAATTTTCTTATTAGTTTTGGATTTCTTTGCATTTCCAATAATAATTTGGTTGTGCTATTTATTGCGATTTTGGAGTGCAGATGTTCCAACACGTTTACCGTTTTTATTCGGTATATCTCTACTCTCTGTAGGAATATTACTGTTATTTGGTATCTATAACTTTATTATTCGTAGCTTTACTGAAGCCTTAATTTTAAAGTTAGGTTTCGCTACAGTAATGACTGTATTCAACCTCTATTTACTTAGCTTTATTTCCGAAGAAATATTGCCACGTTCGATTCCCTTAATGTATGGCTTTTTAATGTTTACTTGGATTTGGGTAAGTAGAGGGGCAATTCGTTTTATAGTCAAATCACAACTTGCTACTAAAGCAACCAATAAGCGTATCGTGGTTTATGGCGCGGGTGCTGCAGGGCAACAAATTATTAGTGCGTTAAGCCGCTCTTTTGAATACACACCTGTTTTCTTTATTGATGATAATAAACAATTATGGGGCAGAACATTAGATGGATTTAAAGTGTATCCTTTTGAGAAAGCGATCACTCTTTTGAAGAAAAATGAGATTGATGAAATTCTCATCGCATTACCTTCTGTTAGCCGGGAAAGAAGACGTGAGATCATTCGCCAATTAGATAAATCCAATTGCAAAATAAAAGAGCTACCGAATCTAAAAAAATTGGTGAATGGTGAAGTTAAAATCTCTGATATTCAAGATATTTCAATTGAAGATCTTTTAGGCAGAGATCCTGTTCCACCAATCGAAGAGCTATTAAATAAAAATATCAAGAATAAGAATGTAATGGTTACTGGTGCTGGGGGCTCAATTGGTTCGGAATTATGTCGCCAAATTATTTTGAATAATCCGAAAAAGCTTGTGTTATTTGAACTATGTGAATATGCACTTTATTCAATTCATATGGATCTTTTACAGATTCAAAAAGAAAATAATGTGAATGTTGAGCTCATACCACTACTAGGATCAGTTCAAGATCTTGACTTGCTAATGAAAACCATGCAAACGTTTAATATTCAAACAGTGTATCACGCTGCTGCTTACAAACATGTACCATTAGTAGAATACAATATCATTCCAGGCATTTATAACAATATTTTTGGTACCTATAACACCGCTAAAGCAGCAATACAAAATAATGTTGAGTCTTTTGTTTTAATCTCTACAGATAAAGCTGTACGCCCTACGAATATTATGGGGACAACTAAACGAATTGCTGAACTTTGTTTGCAAGCATTTGCACATCTGCAAGGAGAACAATTCAATAATGTGACTCACAATACCCTCTTTTGTATGGTGCGATTTGGTAATGTATTGGGTTCTTCAGGTTCTGTAATCCCACTTTTTAAAGATCAGATTAAAGAAGGGGGACCAATAACAGTTACAGATAAACGAATCACACGCTACTTTATGACTATTCCTGAAGCAGCTCAACTTGTTATTCAAGCTGGTGCCATGGCTAAAGGTGGCGATGTATTTATTCTAGATATGGGAGAACCTGTCAAAATCGTTGATCTTGCTAAAAAGCTGATTACTTTATCCGGATTAAGTATCAAAAATAGTAATAATCCTAATGGCGATATTGAAATTAAGTTTACAGGGTTAAGACCAGGAGAAAAACTCTACGAAGAACTTCTAATCGGGGAAGAAAATGTAAATAAAACGATTCACCCAAGGATTCTAACTGCACAAGAAAACTTTCTTTCTTTCACAGAATTGTCTTCATTATTAGATGAGTTAGAACTAGCATGCAAGCAATCTGATTATGAAAAAATTAATGAGATTTTACTCAAAGCGCCAACTGGCTATAAACCAGTAAGTAAATTATCAGATTTAATCCATACTGAACAAACTAAAATACATGCTTAGGAGTAGACAAATTGTACATAACAAAACAATATTGAATATTATTTAAACTTCATAGTCTAATTAACTGTAAACCAACAATCTTTAACTAAAATGAGAACAATATATGTATAAATTATCTAAACTGTTCGCAGTCTTAAGTATTGTAGCATCTATTTCTGCTTGCTCTCTAATTTTTCCTTCAACACACTCCCCAATTAGGGGTGTGAAGGTACATTCACAAGGTGAGCCTTTAAATGCAGAAAAAGCTGTTGATGCATACTTAATTACACCAGCACTCGTCAAAAGAATGGCTCCAAATCTAGCATACGCAAGAACCAATCAATCACTTGAAGAACAACTTAAAGGCTATCAATACCGAGTTGGACCTGGCGATATTCTTAATATCACAGTATGGGATCATCCAGAATTAACCACACCAGCAGGATCTTATCGTTCAGCAGCAGAATCAGGTAGCCAAGTTCACGCAAATGGCACGATTTTCTACCCGTACGTAGGCTCAATTTCCGTCTCAGGTTTAACTGTTAGCCAAATTCGAACTAAGCTAACAAGACGACTTGCCAACTATATTAGCGACCCTCAAATTGAAGTGAGTGTCGCAGCTTACCAATCCCAAAAAACCTACATTACAGGACAAGTGAATAACCCAGGTCAGCAATATCTCTCCAATATTCCACTCACTTTATTAGATGCTATCAATAAAGCGGGGGGACTTGCTCAAGATGCCGACTGGCATAATGTGACCTTAACCAATAAAGGCAGAGAAGAAAAACTATCACTTGAAGCACTTATCCAAAAAGGCGATCTTAGCCAAAACCGTTTACTTGAAGATGGGGACATTGTTCACGTACCACGTAATGATGCAAATAAGATCTTCGTGATTGGCGAAGTAGCACAACCACAAATGCTTAAAATTACCCATTACGGTATGACATTGACAGAAGCCATTACTGCTAGTGGAGGCATAGACAAACTTGCCGCTGATGCGACAGGTATTTTCGTTATCCGTGGTCAACGTAATCAAACGAAAAAACCACATTTAAGCGTACCACAAGCGGATATTGAAAATAATGAACAAATTGAGAAAGTGGCAGATATTTATCAACTTGATGTAACAGATGCAACCTCTTACATCTTAGGTACAGAGTTTTACTTAAAACCTTACGATGTGGTGTACGTTACAACTGCACCAATTACTCGTTGGAACCGTGTAATTACTCAAGTGATACCAACACTATCTGGCTTTAACTCAATCACTGAAAGTACATTACGTATTAGAAACTGGTAGAAATGTTTGAAAACATTCTTGTTGTTTGTATGGGAAATATCTGTCGCTCCCCTGTTGGTGAGAAATTATTACAGTACTATTTCCCTGAAAAAAAAATTATATCTGCCGGCATTGTTGTAGAAGAAAGTGGCTTAGTGGGAAAAACAGCTGATCCCAAAATGATACAAATTGCCAAACAAAGCAATTTAGATATTAGTAGTCATTTGGCCCAGCAAGTCACAACTATACACTGCAATCAGGCAGAACTCATTCTAGTTATGGATAAAGGACAAATTGAGTTAGTACATCAACTATGCCCAGCCTCTATAGGAAAAGTAATGCTATTTGGACACTGGCTAATACCTCAATTAGAAATACCTGATCCATATAAAAAGGATATAAGCATATATGACTCTGTTTATAAAAAACTTGAACTAGCAGCATATCATTGGAAACAAAAATTATAGGATGATTCATAATGAGTGAAACAAATCAAGAAGATACAATTGATATACTTAAATTAATGAGGACCTTAATGGATTATAAGTGGTGGATAATTATTTCTACGCTTATAACAACTGTTATTGGGATTGGCTACGCTTTCTTATCCAGCCCGATCTATCTTGCTCATGCATCAATCCAGATTGAGGAAAAATCTCATGGCGGTGCCTTAAAAGATTTTGCGGGAATTTTTGAAGAGAAATCATCTTCCCATACAGAGATGGCTATTTTAAAATCAAGAATGGTCTTATCTTATAGCGTAAATCAACTTAACCTTACTACAGAAATCACACCGCACTTTTCTATACCAGTTTTTGGAAAAATGATGGCACGATTATCTAATTATGAACCAGAATTAAAAGTATATTACTTTGCTCCACTATCTGATAATGCAAATTCTCTAATATTAGAAGTGGGAGATGAACCAAATACTTATTCTATCTACTCAGCTATAACTTCTGATAAAATCTTAGATGGTAACGTTGGAAATATATATGAAACTGAGCTTCTACATTTTGCAGTATCTCAAATTAATGCTAAGCCAGGACAACGTTTTAAAATAAACAAAGTATCTGAGTTATCTGCTATTTCTAAATTAAAAGACCAAATCTCTGTATCCGAAGCAGGAAAACAAACTGGTATTATTGATATAGCTATACAGGGTGAAAATAAAAACCATATCAAAAATATCGTAACAAGCGTTGCTGATAGTTACTTATTACAGAACGTGGCAAGAAATTCTGCTGAAGCATCAAAAAGTCTTGAGTTCCTAAATAAGCAATTACCAGAAATCAGAGAAAAACTTTCTGATGCAGAAAATAAATTAAATGCATTTCGTTTGAAAAATGAATCTTTAGATTTAAGTTTTGAAGCAAGATCTACATTAGAAACAATCGTTCGTCTTGAAACTGAGTTAAGCGAATTAAAGACTCATGAAAGTGAAATCTCACAAAAATTTACGCGCAATCATCCCGCTTATGTAGCATTGATGAAAAAACGTAATGTATTAAATGCAGAAAAAGAACGCTTAAACAAACAAGTTGAAAGGTTACCAAATACCCAAAAAGAAATTATCCGCTTAACCCGAGATCTTGAAGTTAACCAACAAGTCTACATCCAATTACTTAACCGTATTCAAGAATTAGATGTTGTAAAAGCGAGTACAATTGGTAATGTGAGGATTTTAGATACGACCCAAGTATTTCCTGACCCAATTGCACCTAAAAAATCATTAATTATTTTAATGTCACTCATTTTAGGATTAGCACTGTCTTCATTGGCAATAATGATAAAAAGTTTCTTATCTAGAGGGATTGAGTCTACAGCAGAAATTGAGAAAACAGGGTTACCGACTTATGCTGTTATTCCCCATTCATCACTGCAGCCAAATCTTTCATTAAAAAATATTGGTAAAGGGAAACATACATTACTTTCAGACAGTCACCCTGAAGACAATGCTATCGAAGCAATTCGCAGCTTGAGAACAAGCTTATATTTTGCTATGCAAAATGCACCAAATAATCTTGTTATGATTTCTGGTACTATACCATCTGTAGGAAAGAGCTTTGTCTCTATGAACTTAGCAAATATCCTTGCTAAGACAGATAAGAAAGTTTTGTTTATTGATGCCGACCTACGTCGTAGCTATCTCAATTCCTTCCTATCTATGAAAGACAATGAGGGATTAAGCGAAGTGCTAACACAAAATATCCCATTTGAAAATGCGATTAGCCAATATGGTAATTTTTCCATCATGACTAAAGGAAAAACACCAAAAAATCCTTCAGAATTATTTTATGAAGATCGCTTTAGACAGTTATTGGAATGGGCATCTAATAATTATGACTTTGTAATCATTGATACGCCACCAATTCTCCCTGTGACAGATGCTGCAGTAATTGGAAAATATGTTGGCACTATACTACTCGTAGGCTATTTCGGTAAAACAACAGTCAAAGAAGTTGAAGTCGCAAGAGCCCGTTTTGAGCAAGCAGGTATTAATATCAATGGATTTATCTTAAATGGGGCGAAACTAAAAGCCTCCAATTACTATGAATACTATGGCTATAAAAGCTAATAATGACTGCTATTTTTACCTTTTCTAAGCCATAAAAAGAGCGGTCAAAAATTTAAAAATTTTGACCGCTCTTTTTTATTTCAAATAATTAATAACCTTCTTCATTCATATTAGGTAAAAATTGTGCTTTTTGAATGCGTTTAACACGTGTTTCAATTCTACCATCAGCATATAACTCAATTTCACGCCAACCTGGCTGAGCACAATCTAATGCAAACGTATTGTTATCTGGTTTAAATTGAATACAAGTCGCTGGTGTTGCCATGACTCTATAGCCATTCCACTCTGCATCCACTTCTTGATGAATATGACCATGTAAAATACCTTTCACTTTATCAAAAGGAGAAAGTGCATAAGCTAATTCATGTGCATTACGCAAATTATGCTGATCCAACCAAGCTGAATTCGTTGGTAGAATATGGTGATGTAACACAATTAACGTGTAACGTTCGGGATTATCTTTTAATTTAGAGACTAACCAATCAATTTGGTACTGGCTCAATTCACCATGAGGTACGCCAAATACTTGACTATCTAACATTAAAATTTGCCAGTATTTTCCTAGCACAATATGTTTTTTAGCATTCAAGTTACCTTGATTTTGATTCAAAATAGCAAACATTTTAGGTTGAAAATCATGATTGCCAGGAATCCAAAATACTGTTTTATCAAGCCTTTTGACTTGTTCACAAAACAGTAAATATCCCTCATCACTATTATCTTGAACTAAATCACCGGTAGCTAAAACAAAATCATAATCGAAATCTTGCTCTTTTATTTCGTCCAATACTTGTACGAAACTTTGATATGTTTTAACACCTAATAATTCACTGTTTTCTTCCCTAAATAAGTGCGGATCAGTGACTTGAATAAATTTAAACACCTCCGCCGAAGTATCGTATGTATAAGTACTGAACAAAGCGAACTCCTACTGCAAATATAAAATAATAAACTGCGAATAAGTTACAGATTTACAAAATAAATTGCACGCACCAAAATAAAAAAATGTTATCTATGTCATATTTCTTTATAAAATTTTTTTAAAAATTAAACCTAAATCACATTTTTGAACTAAATTGATTCAACACTTACTTACTGTAATGATTGGTAATTAAGTTGTAACCACTGTAACCCTAATACTGCAATTCCATTATCAATTTTACCTTCATTCACCCATTGATAAGCTGTTTCACGGCTCACTACATGCACACGAATATCTTCGTTTTCTTCTTCAAGTCCGTGGATTCCTTTTGCTTGAGTGCTATCCACTTTTCCTACAAATAAATGAATACGCTCAATCACACCACCGGGGCTATCCCATACGCTTAAACAATGTTGTAAATTAGTGACTTTCACGCCAGCTTCTTCCTCACTTTCACGCAATGCCACTTCTTCTGGCTTTTCGCCTTCTTCCACCATACCAGCAATGAGCTCTAATAACCAAGGTGACTGACGAGATTGTGGTTGATAAGCACCTATACGCACTTGCTCCACTAAAATTACCGCATCTTTAACAGGATCATAAGCAATCACTGCAGATGCAGCCCCTTTCACTAATAATTCGCGAGTCACAATACCACTCTCGCCTCCAGCAAATAATTTGTGTTTAAATTGAATACGTTTCAATTCAAAAAAACCTTTATACAAGGTTTCTTCGTGTAAAATTTCAATATCTTGCTGGCTAAACTGTTGAATATCCATTTTATTGTTATCCTCTTAAATTAACTTTTTCTTAATCGTTCTGAACTGACTAAAAATAGTGCTATCACCATTAATAAGATCGACCCTGAAAACAGCAACGTGTTTACTGCACTTGAATGATCCACAATAATTAAACGAACCATTGCAGTGATCCCAATGTATATGAAATAGCGTAATGGAAAGTGATAATTAGTTTTGAAATATTTCACAATCAATGCTAAAAACTCAAAATACAAAAAATACACCACGATTTTTTCAATCAATAAATAAGATGCTTTATTGCTTTCTGTTAACAAAACTTGTGCAAGACTATAGGTTTCTTGTGCTAAAAATATAACCAAAATCCCTGCCAAAATTACCAATGAAATATTTAGCACCCACTGCAATAAACTGGATATTATTTTACTAAAATGGCTATGATTTTGTTCTGATGTCCTCTTTTCCATTATTTCCCCATAAAATCCAATAAAAATTAAATAAAAAATCGCTGAAAAATTTCATCTAAATGCTGTGTTAAACAGACCTTGCCTGCGATATCTTCATTTTGCCAAGATTCTAATAATATCTCGACTGACAACTGTTGTTTGGCAAGTTCTGCCGCAGGTAAATAACTGATATGCCAAGGTTCGTAGCCAATTTCTTTCGTTTCCGGTAAGTGTGTGAACGGTAATACAAAATCAAAATGTGCAAGATTTTGCTGTAACCACTCACTTAATTCATAAAAATAACCGCCTTTTTCATATTCCCAAGGCTCTAATTGCAAAGTTTGTTCAGGTGGCAATAAATTAGGATCAAACAAATCAATTTCCGTTCCCCAATGGTGGCGACTGCCTCCTGGTAATGCTGACCAACGCAAAATCGCTTGTACTTTTTCCCACACAGAAAGTGCGGTCAGATTTAATGGATTTCCAAGATTATCGTGAACTTTACGCTCACCATTAAATTTACTATTCCAGATTAATTGTTGACGTTGAAAGTCCCGAAAACTGCTAGCTGGCTGTAAATTAAAACCTTTTTTCAACGCACTTTGTTGTAAACATTGAAATGCTTTAAGTGAATCTGCTTGTAAAAAATGGTTACTGGAAAATGGACAAGGTAAATGAACTAAATGATTTCGGGATTTCCCCGTTAACTGCGCTGAACTCAATCTCATACACATTATTTATCCAAAAGGTTGATTAAAATTTGTTGATAAACATCACCACACTTAGCCAAATCATTTACATCAACGCACTCATTCACTTTGTGGATAGTTTTATTCAATGGACCAAATTCCACTACCTCAGCCCCCATTAACGCAATAAAGCGTGCATCAGATGTGCCACCACCTGTATCTAAGTGCGGTGTATTTTTCGTGATTTTTTGCACTGCACTAATTGTTGCCTCTACAAGTTTTCCATTTCTCGTCAAAAATGGTTTACCTGATAAATTCCATTCAATACGATGTGTTAACTGATACTTTTGTAACATTTCAGCTACTGTTTTTTTAATAATTTCATCTGTCACTTCGGTGCAATAGCGTAAATTAAACTGTACATAAAGCTCTCCCGGAATCACATTATTACTGCCTGTTCCAGCATTAATATTGGCAATTTGTAATGAAGTAGGTGGAAAAAATTCGTTCCCATTATCCCATTGATAAGTAGTCAATTCACTTAAAAAAGCTAATGCTTTATGCACAGGATTTTCTGCTAAATGCGGATAAGCGACATGACCTTGAATACCTTGAATATACAAGTTTGCAGTGATTGAACCTCGACGACCATTTTTCACAATATCACCTAACTTCTGAGAACTAGACGGCTCTCCAACAATACAATAATCAATTGGTTCATTACGTGCCATTAAGGTTTCAACTACACACACAGTACCATCTTTAGCTGCTGCTTCTTCATCAGAAGTAATCAATAATGCAATCGTACCTTGATGATTTGGATTTGCTTTAACAAATTTCTCTACTGCCACCACCATTGCTGCAAGCGAGCCTTTCATATCAGCGGCTCCACGCCCATATAGTACATCGTCCACAATTTGAGCGGAAAAAGGGGGATATTGCCATTGTTTTTCATCACCTACAGGTACAACATCAGTATGCCCTGCAAACGTAATCACTGGAGATCCAACACCGTGTTTTGCCCATAAATTTAAGGTGTCATTAAAGGGCATCCATTCAATTTGAAAACCTAATTTTTGCAATCGTTCAGCAATCACTTGTTGACAACCCTGATCATCAGGACTAACCGATGGGCGACGAATTAACTCACTTGCAAGCTCAATAATCGAATTTTTCATTTTTATACCGCACTTTTATGGAAACAAATATTCAGGGCAGACACACTGTCTGCCCACGAATATTATTTAAAACAAGCTTCATACTCTTTTACATTAAAGCCAATCAACGCTTTGCCTTCTTGCAAAATAATTGGGCGTTTAATCAATGTTGGTTGTTCAAACAACACCTCAAGTGCAGTCTGTTTTGATAGATTTTCTTTGACATCATCAGCTAAATTTCGCCAAGTCGTACTCCGTTTATTGACTAAATTTGCCCAACCAAATTGTGCTTCTGCTTGTTCCAGCCAAGTTTTATCTAAACCGTCAATACGATAATCATGTAATTGATGTGGAATATTATGTGCCGCCAACCAAGTCAATGCTTTTTTTACAGTATCACAATTTTTAATGCCATAAACAGTAATCATATTTATACCTCTAAACTAAAAATCCCTAAGGTTTATTACCTTAGGGATTTTAGCATATTTAAAAAATTGTGCGTTAATGACTTGTTAATTTACCCAATAAACTGTTCATACGTTTAATAAACGCAACTGGATTTTCTAACGAACCACGTTCCGCCAACATCGCTTGTTCTAACAATAATTCGATCCAATCAGCAAATTGTTGCTCATCAGCAATATCCGCCACTTTTTGCACTAAACTATGCTCTGGGTTTAACTCAAACGTATATTTCACCTCTGGCATTGCTTGACCCGCAGCTGCAAATAATTTTGCCATTTGAGTTGTCATCTGATCATTACCAGTTGAAACCACCGCCGGTGTATCAGTTAAACGGTGAGTTAAACGCACCTCTTTCACGCGTTCACCAAGTAAGTTTTTCACACGTTCAACAAAAGAAGCAAACTGTTCATTTTGCTGTTTTTGCTCTTCTTTTTCTTCATCCGCTAAATCACCTAGATCTAAATCTGCTTTGCTGATGGTTTGTAACTGTTTTCCATCAAATTCAGTTAAATAGCTCAACATCCACTCATCAATGCGATCTGATAATAATAAGACTTCAATACCTTTTTTATTGAATAACTCTAAATGCGGTGAGTTTTTCGCTGCTACATAGGTATCCGCAGTAATGTAGTAAATCGCCTTTTGCCCTTCTTTCATACGAGCGACATAATCGTCTAAAGACACGTTTTGCTCGCTACTGTCACTATGTGTTGATGCAAAACGCAATAACTTCGCAATACTTTCTTTATTAGCAAAATCTTCTGCTGGACCTTCTTTTAATACTAAACCAAATTCTTTCCAGAAACTTTGGTATTTATCTGCATCATCTTTAGCTAATTTCTCAAGCATTTGTAATGAGCGTTTAGTAAGCGCCTTACGTAAGGCAGCTGTGACTTTATTGTCTTGTAAAATTTCACGCGAAACATTCAGCGGTAAATCATTACTATCAATTAAACCACGCATAAAACGCAGATAATTTGGCATAAATTGCTCAGCATCATCCATAATAAACACGCGTTGAACATATAATTTCAAACCATGTTTATGTTCACGATTAAATAAATCCCACGGTGCTTTTGCAGGCACATAAAGCAAGCTCGTGTATTCTTGATTACCTTCTACACGGTTATGCGACCAAAGAAGTGGATCCGCAAAATCGTGACTAATATGTTTATAAAATTCTTTGTATTCATCTTCTGAAATCTCATTTTTCGAACGAGTCCAAAGAGCTTGAGCTTTATTGATTTTTTCCCATTTAATGCCTGTTTCTTTGCCTTCCTCGTCATATTCTTTAGCTAGAATTTCTACTGGTAAACCAATATGATCGGAATATTTACTGATAATTTCACGTAAACGCCATTCGTTTAAAAACTCTTTTTCATCTTCGCGTAAATGTAAGGTGATTTCTGTACCACGTTCTTTTTTCTCAATATCTGCAACAGAATATTCACCTTCACCCGCAGATTCCCAAAGCACAGCTTTATCTGCACTTTCACCCGCAGCTCGTGTTTTTACAGTCACTTTATCAGACACGATAAATGCAGAATAGAAACCTACACCAAACTGACCAATCAATTGACTATCTTTGGCTTGATCTTGTCCTAATGAACTTAAAAACTCTTTCGTACCGGATTTTGCAATCGTACCTAGATGATCAATCACTTGATCACGGGTCATCCCAATACCATTATCACTAATGGTCAATGTGCCTTTTGCCTCATCAAAACTGATACGCACTTTTAAATCGCCATCACCTTCATACAATTCTGGTGCCGAAAGCGCTTTAAAGCGTAATTTATCTGCCGCATCAGAGGCATTTGAAATTAATTCACGTAAG
Organism: Pasteurella dagmatis; assembly: GCF_900186835.1. NCBI lineage: Bacteria > Pseudomonadati > Pseudomonadota > Gammaproteobacteria > Pasteurellales > Pasteurellaceae > Pasteurella > Pasteurella dagmatis. The sequence goes on along the minus strand of NZ_LT906448.1, from coordinate 240,331 downwards.
AAAATTTCTTTATTGGAATATAAAGAATGGATCATTAATTGAAGAAGTTGTTTAACTTCAGATTGAAAACCACGAGTTTCTTGATTATTCGACATAGCATTTCCTTTTATTACGCTAAAACACAAGTGCTTTTAGATATAAGAGCAAAAAAGGAAATTTCAAGGGAAATGAATACAAAAAGTGCGGTAAAAATTTTTGATTTTTCTACCGCACTTTTGGAATTGAGATAAATTCAATTAGAATTCGTAGCGTAAACCTACTTTAGCACCGTATTGACGAGCTTTTACACCATCAAAACTACCTAAATGGTTATATTCAAGACCTGCGTTAGCCGCTAAGCTATCAGTAAATTTATAACTCACACCAGCTAAAATGCCATAACCAACTTTAGTCTCTTTATAGCTTTCATTAGTTTTTACTATTTTATCTTTTCCTTGCATATTCGGAGTAACGTGTCTTTCAGTACCACTTTCTTTTAATGAGAAGCGGTTAACTGCAATACGCGCACCAACATAAGGAGTTAAATTACTATTTAGGTCAATATCATAGATTGCAGATAAACCTAAAGATTCAGTTTTAAATTTACCACTTGCAGAAACAAATACATTAGCCAAATCTTCTTCATCTACATAACTATATTTAACATCTGCATATTTTGTATAATCAAGAGCTAAACGAAAATCTGTCAATTTATAACCAACAGATAAACTTGGTGAAAAACCAGTCTTACTAGAACTTTCACCATCTCCAGACCATTTTACTTTCGATGTTCCTAAGTCTCCTTGAACATAGAAATTAGCACTTGCAGTTGCTGCAAATAATGTTCCCATTGCTAATACTAATAATGATTTTTTCATCATAAATTCCCTCTTTATATGGTTAAGAATTATATTTTTCTTGAAGTATAGCACTTAGTTTGAATTATGCTTTAAATTTTAGCTGAATTTTACATTCTTTACAAAAGTATATTATTTTACCATTTTGAATATTATTATGTCGTCTAATTGTTAAATAATGTACTTTACACCTGCATTCATAGGGGAAAACTGACTTTACTACATTTGATGTATCAAATTGGTGATAAACTCGAGGCTCCAAATGAAAAACATTTTTCATCATATTCCGCCATTCTTGGCCATGTGGTTTGACTCGCCCAAAGAGTTGATATACTAGCAAATGAGCTAGCTCATGTGGCACAACTTCACGAATAAAATCCTCACTGTTTTCTAACAATAATATTGGGTTTAAACGGATTTCATTTTGTTGTAAATAAGCAACTCCGGCTTTTGCCCCCCGAACCTTATAATTAACATTAGGGATTAAAAACTGACGAGCAAAATAAGTTTCTGCAATCTGGAAAGATTGATGCAATTTACACTGAACTTCTTTTTTAAGATGATGCAAATGAGTTTCTTGTTGCATTTTTAAACAATGCCTTTAAACGTTATATTTTTGAAAGAAGACTACTCATTCATAATTATATGAATAAACTAAAATGATTAACTTATTTACCAACTAGATTAAATTTTATACTCTAAACCTAACTAAAAGACCCCATTTATAATAATGGCTTTCACAATAAATAATACGGATTATATTAAACAAAAAAGCTATACTTCATAAGAAATATAGCTTTTTTAATCAGAGTGATGTAATTAGATTAACACTTGTGTTGATACTGCGTAACCTTGTGGAACATCTTGTTTATCCTCAAAAGTCACAAACTCCCAAGCATCTTTGTTATCTAATACTGCACGTAATAATTTATTATTTAGACCATGACCAGATTTATAGGCTTTAAAATCACCAATAATATTATAACCGGCCATATATAAGTCACCAATAGCATCTAACATTTTATGACGAACTAATTCATCTTTAAAACGTAATCCATCTTCATTCAAAATACGGTAATCATCTAACACAATGGCATTATCTAGGCTGCCACCTAATGCTAACCCTTGAGATTGAAGATATTCAATATCTTTCATGAAACCAAAAGTTCGTGCACGACTGATTTGTTGAACGAATGCTTGTGCAGAAAAATCCATCACATAATTACGTACATCTTTGCCAATAGCAGGATGTTCAAAATCAATCGTAAAGTCTAAGCGGAAACCATTATAAGGTTTAAACTCTGCCCATTTATCACCATCTTCAACGCGCACATGTTTTTTCAGACGAATAAATTTCTTCGCTGCATTTTGTTCTTCAATGCCTGCATCTAATAGAAGATAAATGAAAGGACTAGCACTACCATCCATAATTGGAATTTCTGGTGCGTCCACTTCAATAATGACATTGTCAATACCTAAACCTGCTAATGCAGCATTTAAGTGCTCAACAGTTGAAATGCGGACACCTTCTTCATTTACTAAACAGGTGCAAAGCATTGTGTCACGTACTGAATTAGCATTTGCAGAAAAAGTTACTGGTGGGTTTAAGTCAGTCCGACAATAAATCACGCCAGTATTTGGCATAGCAGGACGTAACGTCAAGGTTACTTTATTACCACTATGTAAGCCAACACCTGTTACTTTAATGCTTTGTTTTAAAGTTCTTTGTTTAATCATATTCGTCTCTTAACTTATTGCACTTAATACAACAAGGCTAATCTTAATTATTTATCTGTATTGCGAAGAAAGTTTGGTACATTAAATAAACTTTCATCTTTTTGCAAATTTGTTGGACGCGCTGTGATTGGCGTATCCAATATACTTGTCTTACTTAAGTCAGTCGGTCTACTTGTATTTGGTGGTGAACCGTAAGTAGGGTTTTGAACTTGGTGGCCACTTAAGTTTGCTGGTTGCAATGGTCTTGACTCACCCGGTGTATGGTGAATGGATTGCTGACGCTGTACGATTTGTACATCTGGCGTATCAAGTTCACCAAGACCTGTTGCAACAATAGTCACACGGATTTCATCTTCCATTTCTGGAACTAATGTTGTACCAACAACAACTGTCGCCTCATCAGAGGCAAATTCTGCTATCGTATCGCCCACGATAGTAAATTCAGTGAACGCTAAATCTGGACCTGCGGTGATATTCACTAAAATACCTTTTGCACCAGATAGATCTACACGCTCTAATAAATCGCTTTTCACTGCAAGACGAGTAGCCTCTTCTGCACGACCTTCACCAGCTGAGCCTTTGCAAGAACCGAAACCGATCATTGCTTGCCCCATTTCAGACATTATTGTTCTTACATCAGCAAAATCCACGTTAATTAAACCCGGTGAAGTAATCATATCTGAAATGCCGGTCACCGAGTTACGTAATACATCATTAGCTGCAGAGAAAGCTTGAAGTAGTGTCGCATTTTTTGGCAATGCTTTTGCTAATTGTTCGTTCGGAATAATGATTAGAGAATCAACGTGTTTTGAAAGTTCTTTAATTCCCATTTCCGCAAAAGCCATACGTTTTTTGCCTTCGAATGAGAATGGTTTAGTCACAACTGCAACGGTAAGAATACCCAATTCTTTTGCAATTTGCGCAACAATTGGGGCTGCACCTGTACCAGTACCGCCACCCATACCAGCAGCAATAAACACCATATCAGCACCTTCAAGCATAGCACGCAGTGCATCTTGATCATCTTCTGCTGCTTTACGACCTACATTAGGGTTTGCACCAGCACCCAGACCTTTCGTTGTTGAACCACCGATTTGTACAGTTTGTTGTACTTGGCTTTTACGCAATGCTTGGGCATCAGTATTCACTGCATAGAAAATGATTTTTCCATGCTCATCTGAATCCATTACACTTTCATCAACTAGTGTGCCACCAATATTATTTTTAATCATACTGGCAACCATATGGTTTACGGCGTTACCACCACCTCCACCTACGCCCACAACTTTGATGAGAGCTCCGTCCATTTCACCAAGATCGTAATCTACTGGTTCAAACATATTCATTCTCCGTCGATGCTAATTCTCTGCTAGCACATTACTAAAACTTAAATATTTCTTATTGTAGATGAAAAATCTAAATTCTCAAAATTCTGAACGCACTTTCTTGGCAACTTTTTTCATTCCTGACCATAAAGAGCCCAAAAGACTAGCATCATTGCTATAAGTATCATTTAAAGGGCTTTCATCATTACTACTATAATCATATTGCAATAAACCTAATACTGTTGAATATTGTGGTTTATTCTCTACGTGATGTGTTACGCCAGTAATGTTCAATGGATTACCGATACGTACGTGTAAACCAAATACTTCTGTTGCACACTCTTTTAAATCCTTAATTTGAGCACCACCACCTGTAATCACAATACCTGCAATAAGCTCAAATTTCATTTGTTTACTTTCCAATTCATATTTAAGTTGAATCAGCTCTTGTTTCACTAATCCTAACAATTCTTGATAACGTGCAGCGGTTACCATAGACAACCGTGCTTTTGAACAGCGACCAATCACACTACCATCAATACTCATTACATCAAATTCAGCTTCAGGATTTTGACGAGGAGGGCTTACTGCACTACCATATTTCACTTTAATATTTTCTGCTTCAATACGTGATGTTGTCCTGTCATAGGCAATATCATCAGTCACACGATTACCTGCGTAAGGAATTACTTTACTAAAACGCAATGAACCATTGGTATATACCATGACCTCCATTGTACCTGCACCAAAATCAATCAAGCATACACCAAGATCTTTTTCATCTTCGGTTAATACAGAATGGCTTGCTGCAATGCCTGAAAACACGACTTTATCAATTTTCAACTTACAACGCTCAACTGCTTGACGTAAATTATTCAGCCAATCTTGGTGGCAAGCGATCAAATGCACATTTGAAGTTAACCGGCCACCTTGAAAACCAAGTGGATTTTTAATATTTCTTTGTTGGTCCACAGAGTATTCCTGTGGAAGACGATGTAATAATGCTAAACCTTCTGGCATTTTAATTGAACTTGCTGTATGCAACGCTGCATCAATATCTTCTTGCGTCACTTCATCACCTACAATGGGGGCTGCACCGCTATCATTCCAACTTTGGATATGTTCGCCTGTAATCGCCAAAGTCACACTGAGAATTTGGCAATCCGCAACTGACTCCGCAAGCTCAACCGCACGTTGTACCGATGTCACAACAGCATTTAAGTCAGTAATATTTCCTTTATCGATACCTTTTGCTGGACAGCTACCAACTCCTAGAATATTGACTACACCATCGGGTAAAAGTTCACCCACTAAAGCAACCACTTTAGAGGTTCCCACTTCAAGTCCAACAATAATTTTTGATTCCACAATCTTTGCCATTTCTTATCACTTCACAAAAAACTAATTAGCATCAATATCAGCAAATCCAACGGCTGCACCAACGCTATATCTTAAGTCCACATAAGACAATTTTTTATTTTCTGGTACTTCAATTTGTGGGTAAATTGTGACAAAACGATCAAGTTTTGCTTTCCATTCACCTCTACCTAATTTTAATACAAGATTATTATCTAATACAATTTGCCACGCACCACGGTCATCAATTGTAACAGCCTTTAATTTTAGCCCTTTTTCCGTCAAATTCGCATTCACTTGATGCCACGCTTCTAACACTTTCGTACTTTGATAGTCAGGTCCCGATAAGTGCGGTAAATTTTTATCTTCTAATTTATCCATGGGTAACTGGAAAATTTCGCCTTCTTTCGATAAAAACTCACCTTCGTTCCAAATTGCAATTGGTTGGTGCTCAATGACGGCAATGCTTAGCTTATCAGGCCAAATCTTCCGAACAGCAGCCTTTTTAATCCAAGGCATTGTTTCTATTTGCTCACGTACAGCATCAATATCCTGACCAAAGAAGCCTTTTAAACCGCCCATTTTTAGCACAGAATCACGTACATCATCATAAGTCGTGTAGGATGGGTTATTGGTCAAAATAAAGGCATTAATTGGTCGATTATCTAATTTTTCTAATAAACTCTGCCAATTTGTGTACACATAAAAAAACACACCTAAACACAATAGGATAATCACTAATTTTACAGGTTTAAACGTATAACTTTCTGAGTCGTTATACTTGATATTTTGTGTTACTCTACGTTTAACACCCTGAATCATTTCGCACTTAGCTCCAAAATTCTAACAACCAATTGCTCAAATGAGTAGCCAACAACTGCTGCTGATTTTGGGAATAAGCTATGGCTTGTCATTCCTGGGTTAGTATTCACCTCAACTAAGCGGAATTGACCTTTGCTATCTGTCATTACGTCAATTCGGCTCCAACCACGACAACCTACCACATCATAAGCACGCTTAACTAATTGGTTTAACTCTTGTTCACGTTCTTTACTTAAACCTGCGGGACAAAAATATTGTGTGTTATCTGAAAGATATTTAGCCTCATAATCGTAAAACTCGCCTTCAGGCACAATGCGTACAGCGGGTAACACTTCATTATCTAGCACAGGAATCGTTAATTCATCTCCAGCTAACCATTCTTCAATTAATACGGTTTCATCAAATTTTAACGCAAAATCGACCGCACTTTTGAGATCTTCTACCGCTTTAACTTTAGTTAAACCAACACTAGACCCCTCTAAAGAAGGTTTTACCATTAATGGTAATCCTAATTTTTCGACAACTTCGGCTGGATTAAGTTCTGCAACATTGTTTTTTGTCACAATTTCCATTTCGGCAACAGGTAAACCAAAGGCCTTCCATAACATTTTTGTTCGCATTTTATCCATTGTTAAAGCAGAGGCCATCACGCCACAACCTGTATAAGGGATACCTATTTGCTCAAGTAAGCCTTGCATTGTACCATCTTCACCCCCGCGACCGTGTAAAATATTAAATACACGATCAAACCCCTGCTCTTTTAAGCTAGCAACAGGGAAGTTTTTTGGATCAATTGGGTGCGCATCAAAACCCGCATTTAATAATGCATTTAAAACAGCTTGACCTGAATTTAAAGACACTTCACGTTCTGCAGAAGTACCGCCTAATAACACGGCAATTTTTTCTTCTTTTAATGTTTTTTTCATTTTGTTATCCGTTATTCTTGAGTCCATTTTTCTGCTAATTGACGTGCAATTTTACTTACATTGCCAGCACCTTGTGCCAAGATTAAATCGCCATCTTGTAAAATTTGATCGAGAATTTCGCCTAATTGGTTGTGATCTGATACAAAAATAGGATCAACTTTTCCTAAGTTACGAATTGAGCGACATAATGATCGGCTATCTGCACCTGCAATTGGTGCTTCACCAGCGGCATACACATCGAGCATAATTAGTGCATCAACTTGTGATAGCACCTGTACAAAATCATCAAATAAATCACGTGTACGTGAATAGCGATGCGGTTGGAAAATCATTACAACACGTTTATTTTCCCAACCTTGACGAGCAGCTTGAATAGTCACAGCCACTTCAGTTGGGTGATGACCATAATCATCCACTAACATCACTTTACCACTTGGGCGAATAAAATGCCCAAGCTGATCAAAACGACGTCCTGCGCCTTGGAAATCTGCAAGTGCGGCTAAAATTGCCTCATTTTCAATACCTTCCTCTTTCGCTACAGCTAATGCTGCTGTTGCATTTAATGCATTATGACGACCTGGTACATTCAATAATACATCAATGCGCTCACCACTTGGTGTCATCACAGTGTAATGCCCTTGGAAACCCGTTTGCTGGTAATCCTCAATACGATAATCAGCTTTTTCACTGAAACCATAAGTAATCACTTGGCGGCCAACTTTTGGCATTAATTCTTCTAAAACGGGATCATCTGCACAAAGCACTGCAAGACCATAAAACGGTAAGTTATGTAAGAAATTCACATAAGTTTGTTTCATTTCTTCAAATGAACCATTGTATGTTTCCATATGGTCAGGTTCGATATTCGTAACCACAGATACCATAGGTTGTAAATGTAAAAAGGATGCATCACTTTCATCCGCTTCTGCAATCAAATAGCGACTACAACCTAAATGCGCATTTGTTCCTGCTGATTTCACAAGACCACCGTTCACAAAGGTCGGGTCTAAGCCCGCCTCTGCGTAAACCATTGAGATCATTGCGGTAGTTGTTGTTTTGCCGTGCGTACCTGCAATAGCGATACCGTGACGGAAACGCATAATCTCTGCAAGCATTTGTGCACGTTGAATCACTGGAATACGCTTTTCTTTTGCAGTAACCACTTCTATATTATCTGGTTTAATCGCACTTGAAACCACAACAACACTAGCATCCTGTACATTTTCTGCTGAATGCGTAAAGTAAATTTTCGCACCTAAAGAAACTAAACGATTTGTGACCGCACTTTCCATAATATCGGATCCGGTCACAAAATAGCCTTCGTTTAATAACACTTCAGCAATACCGCCCATACCTGCACCACCAATTCCAACAAAATGAATTTGGCGCACTCGGCGCATTTCAGGGATCATATCTCTTACACGTTGTTTAAATTCTTTTCCACAGTTTGAATTGATCATTGCTTTATTCCTGCTCTAATTTGCTTCTTCAATGATGACATCAGCTACACGTTGTGCTGAAAATGGCTTTGACATTGTTTTTGCTTTAATTGCCATTTCAAGTAATGTTCTGCGATCAAATTGATTTAATAACCGAATTAAGACTTCAGCATTAAGATCTTGCTGTTCAATAATTTTTGCAGCTCCCGCATCTGCTAAGTATTTTGCATTCAAATATTGTTGTCTATCTTTATGTTGGAATGGCACAAAGATTGCAGGTACTCCCACAGCAGCCAATTCGCAGACCGTTAACGCTCCAGAACGACAAATCACAATATCCGCCCACGCATAAGCGTCTGCCATATCATCAATAAACTCAGTGACAGTAACAGAGGCATCTTTTGCATATAATGCTCGTATATTTTCAACTGCACCTTGTCCCACTTGATGACGAACTTCAATTTTATTAGCAAGACCTGCCAGCACTTCTGGCAAAGTCATATTTAATACTTTTGCCCCCTGGCTACCACCAACCACTAATACACGTAATTTTCCTTCTCGCTGTGAAAAGCGTTGCTCTGGCTCTGGCTTTAAAAATAAAGCTTCACGTACAGGATTACCCACGACTTCAGCGTTTGGAAAAGCATTTGGGAATGCTTGTAATACACGTTTGGCAATTTTTGATAACCAACTGTTGGTCAAACCTGCCACTGCATTTTGCTCGTGCAAAATCACTGGCACACCACATAATTTTGCAGCGACACCACCAGGACCTGACACATATCCCCCCATCCCTAACACTGCGTGCGGTCGGTATTGTTTAATAATTTTATACGCTTGAAAAACCGCTCTTAAAATGGCAAAAGGCGCTGTTAGCAACGCTTTAATCCCTTTTCCTCGCAAACCTGAAATTTGAATAAACTCGATCGGAATATTGTGCTTAGGTACAAGTTGAGCCTCCATTCGATCTTTCGTACCTAACCAACAGATATCCCAGCCTTGTTTTTGTAAACATTGCGCAACAGCAATTGCGGGGAAGACATGTCCTCCCGTACCACCTGCCATTACTAATAATCTTTTCTTTTGTGTTGTCACGTTATTTTCCTTTATTATTCTTATCGCAACATAAAATTACAGATAAACCATTCCTAAATTTAGACCAAAAGTGCGGTCTGTTTTCATCAAATTTTCACAAATCTTTAATCGTCACGTAATCTCGCCTGCCCTATTTGCATTAGTCGATTTTCGTGATCGATACGTAATAATAATCCAATCGAAATTGACATAATAATTAAGCTAGAACCACCGTAACTAATTAGGGGGAAGGTTAACCCCTTCGTTGGTAATAAACCTAGCGCCATACCTAAATTAACAAATCCTTGGAAGAAAACCCAAAATGCTATCCCGAATGCTAAGAAGCCTTTGAAACGTTGTTCTTTTTGTAAAGATTCTCGACCAATTTTCATTGCGCGAAAAATCAATAAACCGAGCAAAATAATAATCGCTAGAATGCCTAAAAAACCGAATTCCTCGCCAATAACAGCCATTACAAAATCAGTGTGTGCTTCAGGTAAATATTCTAATTTTTGAACTGAGTTACCTAAACCTTCACCATTAAACTCACCACGCCCAAATGCCATTAGCGAGTTAGAAAGCTGAAAGCCCGTTCCATAAGGATCTTTAAATGGGTCTAAAAAGCCAGTAAAACGTCTTAATCGATACGCTGAAGACACCACCAATACTACAAAAAGAAAAATACCAATTCCAATCAATGCAAGGAATTGAATAAAATGGGCTCCGACAATAAATAACAATCCAAAAGTAATGACAAATAAAACAACAGTGCTTCCTAAATCAGGCTGTATCAGTAATAAAAAACCCATTAGCCCCATTACGACAAAAGGTTTGATTGCACTTAATTTTCGAGAACGAACTTCATCATATCTACGGGTAAAATAACTGGCTAAAAAACAAGTTAGTGCAAGTTTAGCAAACTCAGCAGGCTGAAAGTTAAAGAACAACATTGGGATCCAGCGTCTTGCACCATTCACTTCACGCCCAATGCCTGGAATCAAAACCAGCACCAATAAAAATAATGCTAACAAGAATAAACGCGCATGCCATTGTTCCCATTTTTCAGTGGAAATTTGCACAGTGAAATAAAAAAAAACGCAAGACAGTAAAAGATAAAGTGCATCACGTTTAGCAAAATAAAATGGATCGTTAAATAAACGTGTACCTACAGGAATGGATGCCGAAGAGACTGCCAGCAATCCAATTAACAATAAAACAATGAATAGCCAAAGTAAGGCTCTATCATACATCAAGTTGGTTGGCGTAATTCGTGTCCAACTTTCATATTGCGCTTTAGCTTTATCCCAGAATTCCATTGTTAACTACCTAATTTCTCTAACTTAATTTTGCTAAACGAGTAAATTCATCACCACGTTGTTCAAAGCTCGTAAATTGATCTAAACTTGCACAAGCTGGTGAAAGTAAAACCATATCACCCTCTTTTAAATTTGGGCGTAATGCATTAATAGCTTGTTCCATTGTGTCAAATAATTGACTTTGTTGGCTTAGTTTTGCCAACTGTGCACCATCTTTACCAAAACAATAACAATAAATATGTGGTTGCTGAATTAATGTAGATAATTCTGAAAAGTCTGCCTCTTTACCATCACCACCTAATAATAAATGCAAATGCCCCGCTACTTGTAGACCTGTTAATGCTGCGACAGTGCTACCCACATTAGTTGCTTTCGAATCATTGATCCAATAAACACCATTGGCAAAATGAGCCAATTGGAAACGGTGATCTAAACCCGAAAATTCACGTAGAGCAGTACGAATTCCCTCTAAAGAAACATTTGCTGCTTGTGCTAATGCAATAGCAGCTAATACATTCATATAATTATGGCGACCAACTAACTTAATTTCATCACAAGGCAAAATCATTTCATTTTTTGCCATAAAATATTGTTTACCGTTTTCAGTTTTTAGCCAGTAATCTGAATTTTCTTCACCAAAACTAACCGCACTTTTGAGGCTATCTATTGTAGTTAATGGGTCTTCTGTGTTTACAATTGCTGTTTTTGCATTATGATAAATTCTTAATTTTGCTTGGCGATAATCTTCTAAATCAATATAACGATCCATATGATCTTCTGTGACATTCAATACGGTAGCTGAAGTAGCTTTTAAGCTGTATGTGGTTTCTAATTGGAAGCTTGATAGCTCTAACACATAAAGATCATAATTTTGTTCTAATAAAGATAAAGCGGGAATACCAATATTTCCCCCCATTCCAACTTTTAAGCCTGAGGCTTTTGCCATTTCATAGACTAATGTGGTCACTGTACTTTTACCGTTTGAGCCTGTAATCGCAATAATTGGCTTACTTGCTTCACGACAAAACAACTCAATGTCGCCTATAACCTTAACACCTGCAGAAAGTGCGGTCTGAATTTCAGGTGTTTTAATCGCAATCCCTGGGCTAACCACAATTAAATCACTATCTAACAACCAATCTTGATTTAAACTCCCCTTATGCAACGGCACATTTGTTGGCAATTTATCTGTACCAGTTGGATTTTTACGAGTATCAATTACGCGTACATTGGCTTGTTTTGCTAATAAAAAATCTACACAGGATAACCCTGTTTTTCCTAGCCCAATAACAGTGATTCTCTTGTTTTGATATGAGGTTTGCATAGGTTTTTCTCTATCTTTATTATTTTTAACGCAGTTTTAATGTCACTAAGCCAATCAGCACCAGCATTAAGGAAATAATCCAAAATCTAACTATTACACGTGGCTCAGGCCAGCCTTTCAATTCAAAATGATGATGAATAGGTGCCATACGGAAAATACGTTGCTTACGTAATTTATATGAGCCTACTTGTAAAATTACAGATAGCGTTTCTACTACAAACACCCCGCCCATAATCACAAGCAAGAACTCTTGACGTACTAACACTGCAACCACACCTAATGCACCACCTAATGCTAATGAGCCAACATCGCCCATAAAAACTTGTGCAGGATACGTGTTAAACCATAAGAACCCTAAACCAGCTCCCACAATTGCGGTACAAAATACAACTAACTCAGCGCTAAATTTAATATATGGGATATGTAAATAATCTGCAAAATTCACGTTACCTGTTGCCCAAGCGATTAGCGCAAAAGCACCTGCAACAAGCACTGTCGGCATTATAGCGAGACCATCTAAACCATCAGTTAAGTTTACAGCGTTACTTGTGCCAACAATCACGAAATAAGCTAAGACGATATAAAATAAACCCAATTGTGGCATAATTTCTTTGAAGAATGGAACAACAAGGCGAGTTGCATCAGTATCTTTTCCTATAGCATACATTCCAAATACTGCAATTAATGCGATAAAAGACAGCCAAAAATACTTCCAACGAGCTACTAAACCATCTGTATTTTTACGTGTAATTTTACGATAATCATCAACAAAACCCACAGCACCATAACCAAGTAATACAAACAAACTGAACCAGACATAAGGATTAGCTAAGTTTGCCCATAAGAAAGTACTCACAGTAATAGCAAACAAAATCATAATGCCACCCATTGTTGGCGTACCACGTTTGCTAAAATGGCTTTCAGGTCCGTCATTACGTACTTCTTGACCAAATTTCAACACTTGTAAACGACGAATGACTTTTGGACCAACCCACAGTGAGACTAGAAGTGCGGTTAACAATGCTAAAATTGCACGAACTGTAATATAAGAAATGACGTTAAATCCACTATAATATTGTTGTAAAAACTCACCGAGCCAAACTAACATACAAAGGTTTCCTTCAAAGAATTAATCACGTCCTCCATTTTCATTCGACGCGATCCTTTCGCCAATATGACGACTTTCTGATTTTCTTTTAATTTTTGTTCAATTAACGGCTTTACATAAGCACATAACGTAGCTTTATCTGTAAAATGTTGCCCTAAATTTGCCTGAGAAATGACTGCACTTTCTGTGCCAAAAGATAAGACAAGATCTAAATCTGCAGATTTTGCATAATCTGCCACTTGCTGATGGCAAAGTTGACTATTTTCGCCTAATTCAGCCATATCTCCAACAATTAAAATACGAAAGGCTGAATATTTTTGCAAAACGCTAATTGCAGACTGCAATGAATCCACATTCGCATTATAAGTATCATCTAGTAACAACAAATTTTCACAAGGTTGAATTGGGAATAAACGCCCTTTCACTTGTGAACGCATCTCAAGCCCTTTTTTTACTTGTGTTAAAGATGCTCCTACATTCATCGCAAGTGCAGTCGCAGCCAAGGCATTTTTCACATTATGTTCACCTAAATAAGGCAAGCTAATGTGAATCTGTCCTTGTGGTGTATGTAATTCAAATTCAGAACCTGATTCATTAAATTGCACATTATCTGCATAAAAATCCGCAGTCGCATCTTGATAAGCAAAATATTGTATTGCTCGCTCACCGATTTCTTGAGCCCATTTTATTGAATAATTATGTTCTTTATTGATGATTGCCACACCAGAAGCAGGCAACCCTCGATAAATTTCACCTTTTGCTTGCGCTACACCTTCAATACTACCAAAACCTTCTAAATGCGCAGCAGCAACATTATTAACTAATGCAACATCTGGTTTTGCCAATGAAGTAGTATAGGCTATTTCACCTTGGTGATTTGCACCAAGTTCAATCACTGCAAATTGGTGCTCTGGCGTTAAACGTAATAATGTGAGTGGCACGCCAATATCATTATTAAAATTGCCTTCAGTAAACAAAACTGTATCAGAATTGACCGCACTTTTTTGCAAAATACTTGCGGTCATTTCTTTCACTGTCGTTTTGCCAGAAGAGCCCGTCATGGCTACAACAAGAGGATTAACGGTTTCTCGCACCCATTTTGCTAGTTCACCAAGTGCTATTTTTGTATCTTCTACTACTAACTGTGGTACATCTAAATGGGAGTTTATTTTTTGTACAACTAATGCAACCGCACCTTGGGCTACGGCTTTATCTAAATAATGGTGAGCATCAAAATTTTCACCTTTTAACGCAAAGAACAGACTGTTTACAACCATTTTACGTGTATCTGTACTGATATTTTCAACTTCTACTAAGCCATTCCCGACAAGCTTTGCATTTAAAATTTCTGCTAGTTTTTGCGTATTTAATTTAAGCATACCGACTCACATCAAAATATTTCTTTACCATTTCCTGATCAGAGAAATGGTGTTTTTGTTTACCAATGATCTGGTAATCTTCATGTCCTTTTCCTGCGATTAAAATCGTATCTTCAGGGTCAGCTTGTTCAATCGCAAATGCTATAGCTTGCTCACGATCGTGTAAAATCTTGACCGCACTTTGATCCTCAAAACCGAGCAAAATATCTTGCATAATTTTCTCAGCCGCTTCAGTTCTAGGGTTATCATCCGTCACAATCACTTTATCTGCCAAACGTTCTGCAATATGTGCCATTAAAGGGCGTTTACCTGTATCACGATCTCCGCCACAACCAAACACACACCATAATTGACCTTGGCAATGTAAACGCGCAGCTTGGAGTGCTTTTTCTAACGCATCAGGCGTGTGTGCATAGTCTACAATTGCGGTTGGTTGGTTGCTTTGAGTAAGCATTTCCATTCTTCCGCATACACCAGTAAGACTCGAAGCGGTTCGTAAAAGTTCATCAAAATCGTAATCAAGTGATAGCAATGTCGCAAAAACCAACAATAGATTACTTACATTAAATTCACCAATTAATCCGCTGTGCAACTCGCCATTACCCCAACTCGATTCAAATTGAATATGCGCACCTTTGTTGTTAAATGTTATCTTCGTTGCTTTTAACCATTTTTTCTGAGTGGGATGAAAATCTTCTCTACAACTGACTGCAACTGCGCTACCTAATTCCGCCAACCACTCTACGCCGACAGGATCATCCGCATTGATGATTTGGTGTTTTGGTTTTAATTCAGTAAATAAACGTTTTTTTGCAGCTGCATAATTTTCCATTGTTAAATGGTAATCAAGATGATCGCGGCTTAAATTGGTGAAAATCGCCACATCAAAATCTAAAGCTTCAACACGATGTTGCACTAAACCATGTGAAGAGACTTCAATTGCTACAAAATCTGAACCTTGTTCAAGAAACTTCGCTAATGATGATTGAATTTCAACAGCAGATCCTGTTGTATTTGCTGCCTCTTTAACTTGACCAAATAAACCATTACCAATAGTGCCCATTACTGCACTAGTATGCCCAAGTAATTTTGTCCATTGTGCTAATAATTGCGATATCGTGGTTTTACCATTAGTCCCTGTTACACCAATTAAAGTTAATTTATCTGATGGATAAAGATAAAAATGATCTGCAATTTCAGATAAACGTTGTGCAAGCTGATAAAATTGGATTACTGGCACATCTTGGTGCCATTCAATTTGTAAATGCTGATCTGCATTATCTGCTTCTGACAAGACTGCGCTTGCACCTTTCTCAATCGCTTGTGAAATATATTGTCTTCCGTCAACTTGATGACCTTTCAAAGCAACAAAAAGACAGCCTGGCTCTGCCGTGCGGCTGTCTAAAATCATTTCAGTCAATTTAATCGTTTTTGGGACAATCGCTTGTCCCAAAAGTGCGGTCAATTTTTGCATAATTTTTTCTTAGTTTATTTTAGGTTGATTGTTATCTTGACTTAAACGCACTACACGTTTTGCCGTTTTCTCTTGTGGCATAGCATCTGGTGGCACGTTATTTGCACGTAATGCGTAGCCCATAATACTGGAGAATACTGGCGCTGAAATTGCACCACCATAATATTGTCCTGCTTGTGGATCATTAATTAGCACAATTAAAGCATAACGAGGATCAGAAACTGGCGCCACACCTGCGGTATACGCAATATATTTATCCACATAGCGACCATTTTCTAATTTTTTGGCAGTTCCCGTTTTTATACCTACCCGATATCCATCAACCATTGCACGTTTATTCTTGATTGCCACTTTTTCCATCATATTGACTACGTCACGAGTAATCTTTTCTGAATACACGCGTTGTCCAATCACAGGTGGGTCAACTTTAGTAATAGAAAGTGGACGATAAATACCAAAACTACCCAAAGTCACATAAGCACGTGCAATTTGTAATGGGGTCGCATTGATACCGTATCCATAAGCCACGTTTGCACGTTCAATATCAGACCAACGTTTACGATTGGCATTTAATAAACCAGATTGCTCACCAATCAACCCTAAATCTGTTGGTTTACCTAAACCTGCACTTAAGTAAGTATCCATTAATGCAGATGGTGGCATACGCAATGCTAAACGACTCACACCACGGTTACTTGAGTTTTCTAAAATTCCATCAAGGGTTAATTGATCTCTAGGTGCAACATCACGAATTTCGTGTCCATTTAACACCAATGGGCCCGTATTAATCACTTCATTACGTTTTACAACACCTCGTTGAAGTGCAGCTAAGACAACAAAAGGTTTTACTGTTGAACCAGGTTCGAAGGTATCAGTAATAGCACGATTACGCATTAACTCCGCTTTTGTCCCCACTCGATTATTTGGGTTATAAGAAGGCGCATTTGCCATTGCTAACACTTCACCTGTGCGCACATCTACAAGTACCGCAGTGCCAGACTCTGCTTTATTTTCTGCTACAGCTTTCTTAATTTCACGGTAAACCATTGACTGTAACTTCTCATCAATACTTAAAGTCACATCTTGAGCATCATATTTTTTGATATCAGCAATATTTTCAACGATATTGCCATATTTATCTTTACGGACAGTGCGAGAACCCGATTTACCAATAAGCAGTGAGTTGAAGCTTTTTTCAATACCTTCGATTCCCTCACCATCTATGTTTGTATAACCAATTAAATGTGCAGCCTCTTCCACACGTGGGTAAAAACGGCGATGTTCAGTTTTTAAAGTAATTCCTTTAATTTTTAATTGTTTAACATAATCAGCCACCGTCGGTGAAACTTGGCGAGATAAATAAACAAAGCGTGCTTTTGGATTTTTCTCAATACGTTTTGACATTTCGTTATGTGAAATATCCAATACATCAGATAGCGCTTTCCAACGTTCTTTATCTTTTAAGGAGTTTTCTTCAAAAATGAATTTTGGATCGGCAACAATAGAGTACATTGGTACACTTACCGATAATAGCTGACCGTGGCGATCGAGAATTGCACCACGTGTAGATTGAATTTCTTGAGTGCGTAAAGAACGCTTATCCGCTTCATCTGTTAATGAATCGGAGTTTACGATTTGAACATAAGCCGCTTTTGCGATTAATGCAGTTAAGCACACTAAAATTGCAAATAAAGAAAAAATATAACGTGTTTTTAAAAAACTCTTTTCATAAACCACTTTCGGTTTATTTGGCTTAATGGCTTCGGCTTTGGTATTTTTTATTTTTTTCGTTTTTTTTGTTGTATTAAATTTAACCATACTACCACCCTAAACTCTTACTCAACGATCAACACTTCTTGTTCTGGTTGTACACGCTTCATACCTAATTGATGCGCTATCGCTTCAATTCGGGTGTTATCACTTTGTGTTGCTTCCTCTAATTTCAAGTTTAAAAATTCATTTTCTAATGATTGATGAGCAACAATTAATTGCCCATTTTCTGCAACTAAAATACGAGTTTGGTGGGTTAGCCAAACTGTACCTAATGCAGTCACCACAATCGCAAACAACAATGCAATAACAATCTTATTTGCACTGAATAAATCTTCGATAATAATGTGATGTAGTGGATAACGTGTATTGTTTTCTAACATTAGATTTTCTCCGCAACACGTAGCACTGCACTGCGAGAACGAGGATTATTCGCTTGTTCCTCTTCGCTCGGCATAATTGCTTTTCCAATCGTTTTTAAAGTTTGTGAACGTTTTATTTGATCTTCACGTAACGGTAATCCTTTCGGAAGACTTTCACCCTTACTCTGCTTACGCATAAAATGTTTCACCATACGATCTTCTAAAGAATGGAAACTAATAATCGACAAACGACCTTCTGGTGCTAATACACTTAATGCAGATTGCAAGACACTTTCTAATTCATCTAATTCCGCATTAATAAAAATACGAATTGCTTGGAAGCTACGTGTCGCAGGATGTTTATGTTTATCTTTAAAAGGCACTGACTGCGCAATTAATTCAGCCAGTTGCAACGTACGAGTAAGAGGTCCGCTACCATTTTGCTGCGCACTTTTGTTGTAATTCACAATCGCGCTTGCGATACGTTTTGCAAAACGCTCTTCACCAAATGTTTTTAACACCCAAGCCAAATCGGATTCAGAGACTTGTTGTAACCATTCACTTGCCGACAGCCCTTGAGTCGTGTCCATACGCATATCCAGTGGACCATCTTTCATAAAACTGAAACCACGCTCCGCTTCGTCAAGTTGTGGAGATGAAACACCAAGATCTAACAAAATGCCGTCAATTTTTCCTGTTAAACCTAATTTTTCACAAATTTCAGGAATCGCAGAGAAGCTATTATGTTCAATATGAAAACGAGCATCTTGAATTTTATTGGCTTCAGCAATCGCACGAGGATCTCGATCGATAGCGATTAATCGACCATTATCAGATAATTTTGAAAGAATTAAACGAGAATGCCCACCTCGTCCAAATGTACCATCGATATAAATACCTCTTTCTTTCAATGCAAGACCATCGACCGCCTCATTTAATAAAACGGTGATATGTTCAGGCGACGAAAAAGTATTTTGCTTATTCATAATAATTACCAATGGTACAAAATAAAAAGGAAATAAATCTTAAGATAAGATAAGGCGGCGCCAAGCGCCGCTTATCCTTTGCTAGTGCTGCTGTTCTGTTATTGGAAAGTTGCCTTTCTTTATAATGACAGCATTTTTAATTCATTAGATTGTGCAAATTGCTCACTTACACCCAGCGCAAGATCTGCTTCAATTTGTCTATTCCAAACGGACTCGTTCCAAATTTCAAATTTATTTAATTGCCCAACCAGCATTAAATTTTTTTCAAGATTCACTCGTTGGCGTAAAGTCGGGCTAATTAAAATACGACCTGCACGATCTAATTCACATTCAGTGGCATGACCAATCACGACACGTTGTAACGCTCGTGTATTGGGGTCTAAATTAGGTAATGCTTTAATCTTTTGTTCTATATTTTCCCATTCTATTAAAGTGTATAGCACCAAACAAGGTTGCTGAAGATCAACAGTACAAACCATTAAACCTTGGCTCTCTTCTAAGATCTCAGAACGGTAACGTGTTGGAATTGCTACGCGCCCTTTCGAATCTAGATTAACCGCTGTTGCTCCACGAAACATTGAATTCTTTCCTTAACTTTAACCTTATAGGGTGACTAAATTTAGGAAGCTTTAAACAATTTTTACCACAAAACTCCACTTTTTACCACTTTTCTTAAGTTTAGTATTAGTTTGCTCAAGTTGCAAGCAATTTTATAGTTTGAGCTAGTAAAGTTATGTATATTTTTAATATTAAAAAATATGTAAAAATGAAGCACTTAATAAGGAATTCTACAAAAGATTAAAAAGGAAAAAGCTCCCAAAAAGGAGCTTTTATTAATGTGATATGCTATTAAAAATTTTTAGATAAATCATCAACTAAGGCATCTGGGTCTTTATCACCTAAAGGTTTAAGCATTGTGAAGAATAATACTGCACAGAATAGAGTTAAACCAAGACCGATATAAACTGAAAGTTGATAATCTAGATTGAATCCAATTTTGTTATACGCTAAGTATGTAAAACATACTGCACTGATGAACATTGCTGGGATTGTACATATCCAATGGAATTTATTATAGCGATATAAGTAAGCCGCCGCAGTCCATAACATTACCATTGCAGTTGTTTGGTTTGCCCAGCTGAAATAGCGCCATAATATACTGAAGTCAATTTTCGATACAATGAAACCTAATACGAATAATGGAATAGCAATAATTAAACGTTTAGCTAATGTTTTTTGCTCTAATTTGAAGAACTCTGCAATAATTAAACGTGCTGCACGGAATGCTGTGTCACCAGAAGTAATTGGTAATACAACTACACCAAGAATTGCAAATACACCACCAATAGCACCTAAGAAGTAAATTGATGAATCATATACTACTTTTGATGGAGAGCCTGCAGCGATGGCTGCTTGTAATTCATTTGGATCTTGATAGAAGCTTAAACCAACAGCACACCATACTAACGCTATCACACCTTCAGCAATCATCGCACCGTAGAAAATGAAACGACCTTCTTTTTCATTTTGCGCACAACGTGCCATTAATGGTGTTTGAGTTGCATGGAAACCAGACAATGCACCACAAGAAATTGTTAAGAATAAAAGTGGCCAAATTGGAACATCACCTTTGGGTTGGAAATTTTCAAAGAATTTATGTGTTTCTACACCACCAATTGTACGGAAAAATTCTATTGGCTCTGATGAATTTAAGTGACTACTTACTAAACCATAAATCATACCAAAAGTCATAAACAGTAATAATGCCCCAAACAGTGGGTAAATACGACCGATAATTTTATCGATTGGTAATAAGGTTGCAATAATGTAATAAACGAAAATAATCGCAGTCCAGATAATCAGCACAGTGGCTGCATCATAACCGAATACCGTCGCAGCTGCACCAGCACTTTCAACAACACCTAAATTATCCATTGTAATAGTACTTAACAATTTCGCAGGGCTTGCTACGAATACAACACCCACAAGAAGTAATAATACAACAGCAAGCAAGTTAATGAATGATTTTACTGGGGTACCTAAATAGCGACCTGCTAACGTTGGCATTGATGCTCCACCGTTACGCACACTTAACATACCACAGAAATAATCATGCACCGCACCAGCAAAGATACAACCGATAACGATCCATAACATTGCTACAGGTCCATATAATGCACCAAGTATAGGACCAAAGATTGGACCTGTACCAGCAATATTTAATAATTGAATTAGCCAAATTTTCTTAGTTGACATTGGCATATAGTCAACACCATCTTGCATTGTGTATGCTGGTGTTGTTTTTTTAGGATTGATGACAAAAATCTTTTCAATCACTTTACCATACACAAAATAGCCTAGGAGCAATATTGCGACGCAAAAGAAGAACCATAACATAATTAAATACCTTAAATAAAAATTAAAATAAATTTTACCAACAAAAAGCAGTGTGTATTTTATTTCACTTGTGATAACGAAGTAAACTATCTGCCCTATTAAGATTACAAAATAGTTACAACTTTGTGATAATTGTCACGCTTTAGGTCGTTCTTTTTCTTGATATCATGAAATAAAATAATAAAAACATAACCGCACTTTTAATGTGCTGTAAGATTGTTCACCCCAGATAGAACTAAGAGAGGAAAAATGGCACTAAATCGTTGCCCTGAATGCCGTCATAAAGTGAGTGAAAGTGCAATCATTTGCCCAAATTGCGGATTTTCTTTTAAAGAAGAAAATTTAGAAATTTATCGACAAAAATTAGAAGAACGCCGCTTACACAACCAAGAAATCAATAAGCAAAGTGCGAAATTACATTTAGTCTGGTTTATGATTTTTGCATTAGTCATTGGTATAGCGAGTTGGGTAGTGAATGGATAAGAGTAAAAAAGCGAGTAACAAAAGCTCGCTTTTTTGACCGCACTTTAAACACAATTTAGCTATGATTTTTCCACTTCTAAACGCTCAAATGAGAGCACTCGACTTTCTAATTTACGTAATAGCACAGTAGCAATTCCTGTAATCACTAAATAAATTGCACCTGCAATACCATAAATAGTCAATGCGTCATATTCTGTCCCATAAAGCTGTCTCGCATAGCCCATAATATCCATAATAGTAATTGTAGAAGCTAGTGCTGTGCCTTTGAAAACCAAAATAATCTCATTACTGTAAGAAGGTAACGCACGTTTTAATGCATAAGGAATCAAAATTTTTAAAGTTTGCAAACGTGTCAAACCTAATGAAGCACAACTCTCCCACTGCCCTTTGCTGATTGCCTTAACAGCACCGTGGAATAATTGTGTGGTGTATGCTGCACTATTTAATGCCAAGGTGAGCATCGCACAAAACCACGCATTTGATAATAATGACCAAACAGGGCTTTGTACAATCACATCAAATTGACCTGGGCCTGCATAAATCAAGAAAAACTGGACTAATAAAGGTGTTCCTGTAAATAATGTAAGATAGGTATTAATCCCACAATTCACTACTTTATTGCCCATTGATAAAGCGAAGGTGAATAGCAATGCAATCACCAGTGCAACTAATAAAGATACGACAGTGAGCAATAAACTGGTAGGAATACCCTGTGCAATGACCATAAAATACTCCCGAATCATTATTGCACTCCTCTCTCAAAACGAGTAAAACGATATTCCAATTTGCGAATAATCACTTGGCTGATTAAAGTAATGGCTAAATACAGTAAGGCTGCGATCCCATACCAAGTAAATGGCTGATGTGTATTGGCATTCACTAATTCCGCTTGACGCATTAAGTCATCCACCCCGATTAAAGACACTAGTGCAGTATCTTTTAGTAAAACTAACCACTGATTACTTAAACCTGGTAAGGCGTGACGCCAAACTTGTGGCATCACTATATGCACAAAGGTATAGCTACGGCTTAAGCCTAATGCGGCACCAGACTCCCATTGACCTAATGGAATAGCTTGAATTGCGCCACGTAAAGACTGTGATGCATAGGCTGCAAAAATAATAGAAAGGGCAAAAACTCCACAACCGAATGCGCTAAATTGAATAAATTCACCGGTTATCATTTCGACAACCTCAGTAGAACCAAAGTAAATTAATAATACCACGAGGATCTCAGGCAAACCTCTTAATAAAGCGATCATTACTGAAGCAGGTTTACGTATTCCTCCCCATTTACTGGTTTCTAATATCACAAAGAGAATAGATAAAATCAAACCAACAATTAGCGAACAAACCGCTAACCCTAAAGTCATTAGGGTTGCGGAATACATCAAAGAAAGATAATCAGAAAACATAATCGATTATTTCGTCATCCATTTATCATAAATTTTTTGGTATTCACCGCTTGCTTTAATCGCCGCCAAGCCTTTATTTAATTCAGATAAAAGCTCTTTGTTTGCTTTGTTTACAGCGATACCTAAACCGTTACCAAAATATTTTTTGTTAGTCACTTTATCGCCAACAAAGCCAAGGCTGTCTTCTTTCTGTAACATATCGACTAATACCGCTGTATCACCAAAGATGACATCAATACGACCATTTTTTAGATCTAAAATTGCACTTTGCAAACTTGCATAAGGAACTGGTTGATATTGTTTTGCTTCAGCCACAACATATTGTTGGAATGTTGTGCCATTTTGCACGCCCACTTTTTTAGCAGTAGTTAGATCTGCTTTACCTTTCACCGCAATAAAACTTGCTGAACTATCATAATAGGATTCACTAAAGCTCACTTGCTTTGCACGAGCTTCCGTAATATCAATCGCAGAAATTGAAGCATCAAAATGTTTAAATTTCAAACCACTAATTAAGCTATCAAACGCCTGACCTTTGAAGTGGCAAGTTGCTTGAATTTCTTTACAAATTGCATTTGCAATATCAACATCAAAACCAATAATCTCACCTTTCTCATTTGTTGATTCAAACGGTGGATAGCTTGGCTCCATTGCGAAAGTGATATCTTTAGCACTTGCTACTAATGCACTACTGGCTAAAAGTACAGTCAAAAGTAATTTTTTCATATTGTGTCCTTTATTAGTGTGATAAGTATTGTTTAAATTGTTCTGTTTGTGGGTTTTGAAAGCAACTTGCATCGCCCATTTCAACGATATAACCTTGCTCCATATACACAACTTTGGTTGCGACTTTACGAGCAACTGCCACTTCGTGAGTCACAATCACTTGCGTAATGCCTGTTTGTTGAAGTTCTTTAATAATCCCCACTACCTGCGCTGTAATTTCAGGGTCTAACGCTGCTGTTGGCTCATCAAATAATAAAACTTGTGGTTTCATCATTAATGCTCTTGCAATCGCAACACGCTGTTGCTGCCCCCCTGATAAATGTAATGGGAAACGATCTGCAAATTTTTCTAAACGTAAGCGTTTTAGTAATTCTAATGCTTGAGTTTTTGCGGTTGCGTTATCTAAGCCTAACACATTCTTAGGCGCTTCAATCAAATTCTCAATTACTGTTAAATGTGGCCATAAGTTATATTGTTGAAATACCATTCCCACATCTTGTCTTAATTGACGAATTTTTTTCGGATTTGTTGTATCTGAAGATAAGTCAAATTGATTGTTTGCAATCTCAAGCTGACCTGAAGCAGGCACTTCAAGTAAGTTTAATGTGCGGATTAATGTACTTTTACCTGCGCCACTTGGGCCAAGTAATACAACGGTTTCGCCTTCTTCAGCATCTAAATTAATATTAAAAAGAGTTTGAGAAGAACCATAAAAAAAGTTTAAATTTTTAACACGAATTGCCATTCTTTGAAAATCTCTATAATCTGCATAATTGAAATAATATTAATATTTAATGCATAATTATGCAAATGAAATTTTGTACAAATTTTGAAAATAGATAAAAAAATCCCCAACCGAATAGTTGGGGATTTTTCTTGTACTAAAGAGACTTATTGCACCTTTGCCATCTCAAATTCAATCAACATCATTAAAATATGAATAACTTTGATGTGAATTTCTTGAATACGATCTGCATAACCAAAATGTGGCACACGAATTTCAACATCCGCTAATCCAGCCATTTTTCCACCATCTTTACCAGTTAATGCAATAACTTTCATTCCTTTTTCTTTTGCTGCACTAATTGCATTCAAAATATTTTTAGAATTACCTGAAGTTGATAAACCAAAAAGTACATCACCTTTTTGACCTACGGCTTCAACATAGCGAGAGAAAACAAATTCATAACCGAAATCATTACTTACGCAGCTTAGATGGCTCACATCAGAAATCGCTATTGCTGGATAGCCTGGACGATTTTCGCGATAACGACCAGTTAATTCTTCTGCGAAGTGCATTGCATCACAGTGTGAACCACCATTACCACAAGATAGTACTTTACCACCTTGTTTAAAGCTATCCGAAATTAATAGAGCGGCTTGCTGAATTAATTTAATATTATTTTCGTCATGAATAAATTTATTTAACACATCAGCCGCTTCATTTAACTCGGCTTTAATTTGGTCAAGATACATAATATCCTCTTTTAACTTGTTAATTTATCATTCTTCTAAGACAACATTACCAATATAACCTAAATTGCGATAACGCTGTGCATAATCAATACCATAACCAACCACAAATTCATCTGGAATTGTGAAGCCAACCCATTCAACTGGCACCTCCACTTCACGACGAGAAGGTTTATCTAATAATGTGCAAATACGTAAAGACATAGGATCACGCAAATTTAAAATCTCACGAACTTTTGACAAGGTATAACCCGTATCAATAATGTCTTCCACAATTAAAACATGTTCATCTTTAATATCACCGTCAAGATCTTTACTGATTTTCACATCATGGCTTGTGGTCATTCCACTACCGTAGCTTGATGTAGTCATAAATTCAATTTCAACAGGTAAGCTAATTTCACGCACTAAATCCGCCATAAACATAAAAGAACCACGTAAAAGACCAACAACAATAACTTTATCAATATTTTGCTGTTGATAATGCTGAGTGATTTCACGACCTAATGCTTGAATACGAGAACGGACTTCTTCTTCAGAGATAAGAATATCAACGTGATGCTTTTTCATTCGATTTACCTTTAGATAGGGTTATAAAGGTTTATTTTACAAAAAAAAGGCTGAAGTTTAAACCTCAGCCCCATAAATACCCTAACGAATTTACTTTCTACTCTACCTGCTCGGAGTATTGACTCTAACTGAAAAAAACTGCTTATTATCTTCAACTGGCTTCCTAACAGATGTGCACATATTAGCAAATCCTTTTTTATTGTCAATAGGAATTATTCTCATTTTCATAAAATTTTATTAATTTCCTGAAACTTTCAAACTCTCTAATAAAATTGATCCTGTCTGAATATTAGAACGGTATTCAATATCATCACCGACTGCCACGATGTTACGTAGCATCTCTTTTAAGTCGCCTGCAATCGTGATTTCCGCTACTGGATACTGGATCTCGCCATTCTCAACCCAAAAACCTGCCGCACCACGAGAATAATCTCCCGTTACTAAATTAACACCGTGCCCCATTAAATCAGTCACTAATAAACCAGTTCCCATTTGTTTTAACAACGTGGTCAAACCACCTTGTGTATTGGGTTTTACTAACCAGTTATGAATACCGCCTGCGTGGCCAGTGCTTTGCATACCTAATTTTTTACCGCTATAACTTGTGAGCAAGTAAGTTTGCAAAATCCCTTGTGAAATAATACTGCGATCTTGCGTACGAACCCCTTCACTATCAAATGGAGATGAAGCAAGCTGTCCAATTAAATGCGGATGTTCAGAAATTTCAAACCAATCAGGCAAAACTTGTTTACCTAAATGATCCAGTAAAAAGCTCGCTTTACGATATAAACTGCCACCACTAATTGCCGCGGTTAAATGGCTAACTAATCCGGTTGCCACATCATTTAAAAACACAACAGGTACTTGTTGAGTGGCTAATTTTCTTGGTTGTAAACGAGATAACGTTTTTTTCGCACAATTTTCACCTACCCACATAGCACTTTCGAGCATGCCCATATTACGAGAAATGGTATATTCATAATCACGTTCTAATTGATCCTCAACACCAGCGATAACAGAGCAGGACAATGAATAACGGCTTGATAAATAACTTTGCAACATTCCGTGGCTATTACCATACACTCGCACACCGGTATGCGAGTTAAATGCCGCCCCTTCACTATTTACGATACGTTTATCATAAGACAATGCTGCTGTTTCAGCACTTAATGCGAGCTCAACCGCTTTATCAACATCAATCTCTGTTGCATGATATAAATCCAAATCAGGGGCATCAAATGCCATTAATTCTTTTTCTGCTAAACCTGAACATTCATCTGGAGAGGTATATTTGGCAATGGCTAATGCCGCTTCAACTGCATTTTTAATCGCTTCTGGGCTTAAATCTGAGGTTGAAGCATTGCCTTTTTGTTGACCTAAATAAACTGAAATGCCTAACGCGCCATCATTATTAAATTCAACATTTTCGATTTCTTGCAAACGTGTTGAAACTGATAGCCCACTCACTTTTGTCACTGCAACTTCAGCTGTTGCACCCGCTTTTTGTGCTGTTTCAATCGCATAGCTCACCGCATCACGCAAGGCTTGTTCTTGTTGCTTTAAAAGTGCGGTCGAATTTTCTTGAGTTTTCATTAAATACCTTCCTTTCTGCTTATCATTAAGCAATGATGTGGCATTTTATCTTATTTTGGATTTCCGTGCTAAAATGTTCTTTTATTTTCGTGAAATTAAGGAAAAGAAAATGGCAAAGCGTGGAAAAAATAAGATTGACTGGGAAAAGCAAGATTGGGACGACCAAGAACAAGAAGAGATTATTTGGGTAAGTAAAAGTGAAATTAAACGTGATGCTGAAGCACTCAAAAAGCTTGGTGAAAAACTTGTCAATCTCACTAAAGCGAAATTAGATAAAATTCCATTAGACGATAAATTATTAGAAGCAGTTGAGCTTGCTCAGCGCTTACAAAAAGAAGCTAAACGCCGCCAACTGCAATATATCGGCAAAATTTTGCGTAGTATGGATGCTGAGCCAATAGAAGAAGCACTAGAAAAATTAGAAAATAAGCATAACCAACAACAAGCAATGCTACATAAATTAGAGATGTTACGCGATCAATTAATTGTGAATAATAATGCTCTCACACAATTATTGGATGAATATCCACAAGCTGATAGCCAACATTTACGTAATCTCATTCGTGCAGCACAAAAAGAAAAAGATCAAAACAAGCCACCAAAAGCCTATCGTGAGATTTTCCAATATCTAAAAGAATTGGGGCTTGAAGAATAAATAAAATTTCAAAAAAACAAAAGGCATCAAATTTGATGCCTTTTTCTTTACTGATTTAATCTCTTACTTTGTCGGTGCTTTCATAAAACGGAAGAATTCACTATCCGGTTTTAGAATCATCATATTTTCTGATGAGTTTGCAAAGCTGCTTTCATATGCCTTCAAACTTCTTAAAAAGCTATAAAAAGCAGGATCGTGAGCAAAAGCATCTGAGAATACTTTCGCAGCAATAGCATCTCCCGAACCACGTAATTCTTGTGCTGAACGGTTTGCGTTAGCCAAAATCAGTGTGACCTTACGATCAACATCTGCTTGAATAAATGCTGCTTTTTCACGACCTTGTGAACGATGTTCACGCGCTACGGCATCACGTTCCGCTCTCATACGTTGATAAATAGAAGAAGATACTTCATCAGGTAAGTTGATTTGTTTTACACGCACATCAACCACTTCAATACCTAGTTCTGCTGTACTATCAGCACCAGTATTTAATGCTTTACGAGCCCCTTCCATTAACTCACCACGTGTACCTGAAACGATATCTTTGATAGTTCTTGAACCAATTTCAGAACGTAAACGGTCATTCACTTTACGGCGTAATAAGTTAGAAGCTTGGGCATAATCACCACCACCTGTTGCCGTATAGAAACGACCAAAATCGCTGATTCTCCATTTCACATAAGAGTCAACAAGCAAGTCTTTTTTCTCAACAGTCACAAAACGGTCTGCTTGACCATCAAGCGTGCGGATACGAGCATCTAAAATTTTAATTGAGTCAATTAAAGGGATTTTAAAATGTAAACCGGGGTTATACACCACAACTTTATTGTCTGCATCACGATGTACTTTGCTAAAGCGCAACATAATACCTCGAGTACCTTCCGACACAATCACAATGCTTGAGTACAAGAGTGCTGCAATAATAACAATGACAGGGGTTAAAAATTTACGCATTAATTAAATCTCCCTTGGCGAGTACTTTCTTGTCTTGATTGTGGAATCACTGGCACAGAATTTGATGGTGCCGTGTCGATACGAATCGTTGGTTTTGTTTCTTCTACCACATTTTGTTGAACATTTTTATTGCTCTTACCTTTTAAAATCTGCTCTAACGGTAATACAGTTAAGTTATTGCCGTTGTTACCATCCAACATCACTTTAGGTGTATTTGCCATCACTTTTTCCATTGTTTGGATGTATAAACGTTCACGCAATAATTCTGGCGCAAGTTTAAATTCAGGCAATAAACGTTGGAAACGCTCCACTTCTCCTTTCGCATCTAATACAACACGATCTTTATAAGCAGTAGCCTCTTCTAAAATACGCTGTGCATCACCTCGAGCAATCGGCTCTCTCTCTCTTGCATAAGCTTCTGCTTCACGAATATAACGTTGTTCGTCCTCTTGCGCTTTAATTGCATCATCAAATGCATCTTTTACTTCTTCTGGTGGACGAGCAGACTGGAAGTTCACATCAACAACTTCAAGACCCATATCATAAGATTCGATAATTGAATTTAAGGTTTTCCAAGTATTTTCACGCACAACTGAACGGCCTGTAGTCAAAATATCATCCATCGACATATGACCAATGACATAACGCAAAGCACTGTCTGTTGCTTGATTCAAGCTATCATCTGCATTAGTTACACTGAATAGATATTTAGCAGGATCATGAACACGATATTGAACCGTCATTTCGACTTTCACCATATTTTCGTCTTGTGTCAACATAGAACCTTGTGTTTTTAACTCTTTCACTTGTTCTACATTAACTGGTACTACACGGTCAATGAAATTTGGTCGCCAATTTAAACCTGGTTGAACAATAGAATGCAATTCACCAAAACGCATTACTACTCCACGTTCAGCTTCTTTTATGGTGTAAAATCCACTTACTCCCCAAACAATCGCACCAATAGAAATTACAATCGGTAGTAATTTACCCAATTTCAAGGAACCTCCTTGATTTGATTGGTTACGATTACCGCCATTACTACCACCCAATTTTTTCAATAAGCTATTGAACATTTCCTCAATATCTGGCGGTGATTGTTCTTGGTTATTTTGCTTACCTCGAGAATTATCATTCCAATTTGAGCCTTTATCTCCCTCATTATTAGGACGATTACTTTCGGGTTGCTTCTGCCCTGGCTTACCCCAAGGATCTTGATCTGAACCGTTCAATGACATTCCCTTCTCCATTTGTCAAAAAATTGTTATCAGTTTAAACAAATTGTCACAGTCTAAACAAAATATTGTCTTAAGTCTAACGAAACTCGTTATTAAATGGGGATATTTTTATGAATTTAAAGTGCGGTTAAATAAAAAACAGTTTTTAGCCATTTACTTGATAAATCAATTTTTGTTTCAAGAACTGGGGTAAGAGCTTATCCCCATCCCAACAAGAGTAGTTGATATGCTCTGTTTCATCGGTATTAATAAAAAATGCCAAATAAAATGGTAGTTCATTAGTGAAGATCAATGACCCCGCTGGACAATAATTTGACTGAATTTTACGTAAAATAGGATCGTGACTCACCTCTGATAGCTTCACAATCCCAATACCTTGTGATTTCAATACAGCTTCTCTTAAACACCAACTTAGATAGAATGCTCTTGGCTGTTGTGCTAAACTCATTTGTTGAAACCAAAGTTGTTCGCTGTAAGTAGAGAAATGTGTAAGCAATCCAGTATAATTTCGCTCACGCTGTGGAAATTCAATATCAATCCCAACCACCGCCTTCCCCCCCTCATTAATATGCAAAATCACCGCTACCCATTCACCAGAATGGCTGATATTAAAATCAACCTCATCATTGGGAAATTGGGGTCGCCCTGAATCGGTGTAGTTAATATGCTTTAAAAGTGCGGTTGATTTTTGGGAAGTGTTCAGTAAGGACCATAGCAAGAAATGCGCAACCCAACGACAACGATGGCGCATTTTCACTCTTACATTTTTATCCTCGATGGATTGGTATAATTTTTCCGTCAATAAATCCTTAGGAATATGATGCAAAGGATAAAATTGATTAATATTTCCCCATGCTATGTATGTTGCCATTGATACTCACTTTCTGAATTACAAAAATAGCGTTAATAAATTTGGTATTATTGTAACATTAATTATCTCTTTTCAATGTCACACACCATTTAATGCAAGAAAAATACTATTTATTAATGTAGATGGAAAGCTAATTAATTAGTGGATTAGGTGAATATACACTAATGTGTAGTGAATATAATGATATTCTTATATTAAATGAACAATTAAACGGCAAAGCCGATACTATTATAAATGTAACCTCTAGTTCAAATATTAAGCTATTCAAGGAACATTTTGGCTCTCCTATCCCTTAGAATAATGAGCACTACAAATAGAATTATTGTTACGAACGCTCTGAAGCCTTATAGCGAACCGAATATTGTGATTATCTAAGTCACAAAATAAAAGGATGCAAACTCACCATTAACATCCTTTTGGGCAATATAAAGTGTAGTCAAAAAGTGTAAAATTTTATACCGCACTTTCATAAGATTAAGGCTTATAAATAATTTCCACACCTTCTTCATCTTCTTCTGACCAATCATCCCAATCTTCATCATCTATATCCAATTGATGCTCAGCCAGTTGCTCTTGATGATAGTCATCCCATTTAAATTTGACGGCTGTATTTTGTTCTTCCTCCTGCACATCTTCTCTAGGATTTGCTTCAATGAAATCCATAATATCACGGCAAAGTGGTGAAACATTTTTACCTGTCACAGCAGAAATTAGATAGTAAGAATCCTCCCAGCCTAAACGCTCAGTAATCTCTTTCGCACGTTGTTCAGCTTCTTCATCACTCATTGTGTCGATCTTGTTGAATACCAACCAACGTGGTTTATCTGCTAACGCTTCGCTATATTGGAATAACTCTGCTTCGATAATCCCAATATTATCTGCAGGATCACTTTCATCAATTGGTGCAATATCCACTAAATG
The DNA here is from genome assembly GCF_900186835.1 of Pasteurella dagmatis. Classification (NCBI taxonomy): domain Bacteria; kingdom Pseudomonadati; phylum Pseudomonadota; class Gammaproteobacteria; order Pasteurellales; family Pasteurellaceae; genus Pasteurella; species Pasteurella dagmatis. The sequence continues at coordinate 207,802 of NZ_LT906448.1, read as the reverse complement.
CACTAATACACGGCAACGCTCCAAATGCTTTAAAAATCGGATCCCTAGGCCTGCGCCTTCCGAAGCACCTTCAATGAGTCCCGGAATATCTGCCACCACAAAGCTACGATTAGCATCAACACGAGCAACACCTAAACTTGGCACTAACGTAGTAAACGGATAATCTGCTACTTTGGGCTTCGCTGCAGAAATTGCACGAATAAAAGTGGATTTACCCGCATTTGGTAAGCCGAGCATTCCTACATCTGCAAGCAACATCAGCTCTAGCTGTAAATCACGTTTTTCACCTAATGTACCATTAGTCTTTTGGCGTGGTGCACGATTAACCGAAGATTTAAAACGGGTATTACCCAAACCATGATAACCGCCTTTCGCTACTAGCATTTTAGTACCGTGTTTCGTTAAATCACCAATCACCTCTTTGGTGTCATTATCAATTGCACGTGTCCCAACTGGTACTCGTAAAGTAATATCTTTACCACGATGCCCCGTACAATTTGCACTGCGACCATTCTCACCACGCTCTGCGGCAAAACGCTTTTCAAAGCGGTAATCAATCAAGGTATTTAAGTTTTCATCTGCAACTAAATACACATCACCACCATCTCCGCCATCACCACCGTCTGGGCCACCTTTAGGGATATATTTTTCACGACGGAAGCTAATACAACCATTACCACCATCGCCTGCTTCAACTCGGATTAAAGCTTCATCAATAAATTTCATTCTTTCTCCTAACCCTTAATAAACTTGTGCCCAATCGCAGAGGTGATTGCACCAAACACAACGACTAATGCACCAATATAACTAATCGTATTTAAATCCGGCTTTGCAAAATGCTCAGGATAAAAAACATATAACAAATAAGAAAATAAAATCGTGAACAACGGCATCAATGTTGTCACTACGCTAACTTTAGATACATCCCAGCGATTTAAGGCTTCAGCATATGCGCCATAACCGACTAATGTATTTAAGCAACAATAAATAAAACAGAATAATGTCCAACCACTCAATGCCGTTACTTGAGAAACTTCGGCAAATGGTGTAAATACAATTCCGCAGCCAATATAAATCACAAATAAAATTTGTTGTGAATTAAATTCACGCAACATCAGTTTTTGTGCAATACCGTAAATACTCCACACTAATGCAGCTGATGCGGCTAAGAAAATACCAATCGAATACGCATTTAAACTTAAAAAGAGTTTAAAACGATCGTTAAAAAAGAGCATTAATCCTACAACAAGTAACACTAAGCCTATTTTTTGATTTAAACGGAACTTTTCTTTAAAAAAGACGACCCCAAAAATCATCATCGTAAATGAAGATAACTGCCCAAAAATCTGTGAAATTGAAGGCTCGATATATTTTAATGAGGTATTAAATAAGACAAAGTTTGCAGACAATCCAATCACACCAATTAACACTAAAATGCGATAACGAGGCACAAACTGTCTCAATTTTGGTAGCTTATTTGTTAATCCTAAAATGATAAGTAATCCAAATGCAGCAACCAAAAAGCGATACCAAACAATTGTTTGAGGATCCATCACTGCCACTACGCGTTGTAAAGCGATAGGTAATGAGCCCCAAGCCATTGAGGTAATTAATGCAAATAGAAAACCCATCACAGGTTGCTGTTGTTTCATCTTAAACTCGCTTCATTAGTATATGGTTAGTTAATCGATGACCTATAGCTGAAAATAATGCACCAGATACAACAAATAATGCACCGAGATAACTCAACCAATTTAGTTTTTCCAACATCATATATTCAGGTGCAATCAAAAATAATATTTCAGAAAAAATTAATGTCAGTATTGGAATCTGCGTGACAATAGCACTCACTTTCGTCACATCCCAATGATTTAATGCCTCGGCGTAAGCCCCATAAGCAATCAACGTATTCAAACAACAATAAACCAAGCAAAGTACTTGCATCGAATTCAAATTCAACACTTGTGATACATTCGCCACTGGCATAAAAATAATGCTACATCCGATGTAAATAGGTAATAATACTTGCTGTGCAGTTAAGCGATTAGACATTAATTTTTGAGCTATACCATAGCCAACCCAAACAAAACTAGCTGTAATACAAGACAGAATGCCTAATACATAAAGATTAAAATTTAAAAAATCACCTAAACGTTCATTAAAAAAGAGGAATAATCCAAAGATAAGCAATAATAAACCGATTTTTTGGTGTTTCGCAAATTGCTCTTTAAAAAGCCATACGCCAGCCAATAGCATCCCGAAGGAAGTGAGTGGGCTAAAAACTTGGCTTGTCGTTGGTGGAATATATTTTAGTGCTACATTATATAAGAAAAAGTTGGCCGATAATCCCACAACCCCTAATAAAATCAATAGCCAATGTCGTAAGTAAAGTGCGGTTAAATTGGGTAATTTTCTTGTGACTTTCAATATCAAAAACAAACCAACTGCTGCAACAGCAAAGCGAAACCAAACTATGGTTTGAGCATCTACAGTTTTTAATACTTGCTGTAATGCAATTGGTAAAGATCCCCACATACAAGCTGCGGTAAATGCAAAAATGAATCCAAGCCAAGGTTTTTGCTGCATAAAAGAACTCCCATAAAAAAGCCTCGCAACTTTGTGCGAGGCGTTTTTAATTTAGGAACTTGAAATTACTCAGTAACGATACTTACGTATTTACGATTTTTATCGCCTTTAACTTCAAATTTAACTTTACCATCTGCAGTTGCAAATAAGGTGTGGTCACGACCCATACCAACGTTTGAACCAGCGTGGAATTTAGTACCACGTTGACGAACAATGATGCTACCTGCTAATACAGATTCGCCACCGAAACGTTTAACACCAAGGCGTTTAGCTTCAGAATCACGACCGTTACGAGTTGAACCACCAGCTTTTTTAGTTGCCATCTACTTGATCTCCTCTGAAATTATGCTTGAATCCCAGTGATTTTCACTTCTGTGAACCACTGACGATGACCTTGTTGTTTACGGCTATGTTTACGACGACGGAATTTAACGATTTTAACTTTATCGCCGCGACCATGAGCAACAACTTCTGCTACTACTTTACCACCAGCAACAACTGGGGCACCAATTTTAACATCTTCACCGTTAACGATCATTAACACTGAGTCAAATTCAACTGTTTCACCAGTTGCAACTTCAAGTTTTTCTAATCGAACCACTTGACCTTCGCTTACTCTGTGCTGCTTACCGCCACTTTGGAAAACTGCGTACATATATACTCCGCTATACATAGTGCTTTAATGTTTTGTTCATTTAGCACTTCAAAAATTCATATAAATAGGTCGCAAATTCTACGCAAAAAACGACTCAAGAGCAAGTCCTTATTTACAATAAAATAAAAAAATTATGAATTTGTATGATTTGATTTCAGAAATTACAGAAAATTGGGTACAATCAAGCAAACATTCAGTCTATAAAGCAATTATTACAATGACAAATCAACATAATTTAATGCCTATTGAAACCATCCAGCAGCTTATTCAGCTAGATATGCAAAAAACTAATGAAGCGATTTTAGCACAATTAAACTCTAACGTTGCTTTAATCAATCAACTAGGTTATTACATCATTCAAAGTGGCGGTAAACGTATTCGCCCTATGATTGCTATTCTTGCTGCTCGTGCACTTGGCTACACATCAGATGAACCCATTACGTGTGCTACATTTATTGAGTTTATCCATACTGCAACTCTATTACACGATGATGTTGTTGATGAGTCTGAACTACGCCGTGGTAACCCAACCGCAAATGCTGAATTTGGCAATGCGGCTAGCGTATTAGTGGGCGACTTTATTTATACCCGTGCGTTTCAATTAATGACTCAATTGAATTCACTACGTATTTTAAAAGTAATGTCTGATGCCACTAATGTGATTGCAGAAGGTGAAGTACAACAGTTGATGAATGTAAATGATCCCAATACGACTGAAGAAAATTATATGCAAGTTATTTATGGCAAAACAGCACGTTTATTTGAAGCTGCAACACACTGTTCTGCTATTTTAGCCAAAGCAACTGCAGCCCAGGAGAAAGCATTACAAGACTATGGTCGTTATTTAGGTACTGCATTCCAATTAGTGGATGATATTTTAGATTACAGCTCTAATGCACAAACATTGGGTAAAAATCTAGGTGATGATTTGGCAGAAGGTAAACCAACATTACCATTGTTACATGCAATGCATAATGGAAACCCTGAACAAGCTAAACTGATTCGTGATGCCATTGAACAGGGTGGTAAACGCGATATTTTAGATACTGTTCTAGCGATTATGGCTGAACATAAATCATTAGATTATGCGATGAACCGTGCTAAAGAAGAAGCACAAAAAGCCGTTGATGCCATTGCCTTATTACCTGAAAATGAGTACAAACAAGCATTAATTTCACTTGCGTATTTATCCGTAGAGCGTACTTATTAATTAGCTCATAATTCGATAACAATTTACTCAAGCGACCGCCTAAAGTGCGGTCATTTATTTATCAATTTTAAGAACGAAAATGACAGAACAGAAAATCCCAACGAAAAAAACACGTAAAGGTAAAGATCCTAATGCGCCTTTTGTACGTGAAAAATTAGAATTACCAAATGGTCATAACAAGTTGTTATTACATTCTTGTTGTGCACCTTGCTCTGGTGAAGTAATGGAAGCCATTCATGCCTCGGGAATTGAATTCACCATTTACTTCTATAACCCCAATATTCACCCATTAAAAGAATATTTAATTCGTAAAGAGGAAAATATTCGTTTTGCCGAAAAATGGGGAATCCCATTTATTGATGCTGATTACGATCGCCAAGAATGGTTTAACCGAGCAAAAGGTATGGAAGATGAACCTGAGCGAGGTATTCGTTGTACAATGTGCTTTGATATGCGTTTTGAAAAAGCTGCTGAATATGCGCATAACAATGGTTTCCCAGTCTTCACAAGTTGCTTAGGTATTTCTCGCTGGAAAGATATGAACCAAATCAATGGTTGTGGACACCGTGCCGCAGAAAAATATGATGATGTAGTATATTGGGATTACAACTGGCGTAAAGGAGGGGGCTCACAACGCATGATCGAAATCAGTAAGCGTGAGCGTTTTTACCAACAAGAATATTGCGGTTGTGTATATTCTTTACGTGATACCAACAAATGGCGTGAAGCAAACGGGCGTCAAAAAATTGAAATAGGTAAATTGTACTACTCTGCTGATTAATTATAAACTAACAAAAAGTACCGCTACTTCAAAAGTGCGGTGCTTTTTTGTTTATTTTGTAAAAGATTTCTACTTTTCTATTAAAAATAAGCTAACGTTGACTTCATCTTATCATCAGCCGTAACTGATTTTGTGGCTTATTGCGCCCTTTAAATTCATGTATCACCTTTCCAGAATCTTGCGTAACCAAAAGGGAATTTATTTGATTACACGCAGAAAAGAGGCCCGAATAATCAACCTGAATTAATCTACTAACAAAGTCTGTTCTAACCGCACAAATCCGGCTTCGAGTTCATCATCACTAATATTCAGCGCCGGAGCAAAACGCAATACATTTGGTCCAGCCACGAGAATCATTAAGCCATTATCCGCTGCTTTTTTGACAAACTCGCTGGCTTTACCTTGATATTTTTCAATTAACTCTGCACCGATTAACAAGCCTTCACCACGAATCTCTTTAAATAAGCCACATTGCTGATTAATTTCTTGCAACTTTTGCATAAATTTTTCAGAAGTGCGGTGGATTTTTTGCAAGAATTGTGGAGATGAAATAATATCAATCACTTTCTCTGCGACTGCACAAGCCAATGGATTTCCACCAAACGTAGTGCCGTGTACACCAGGTACAAAACTTTTAGCAATGTGATTTGTCGTCAACATCGCACCAATAGGAAAACCATTACCAAGCGCTTTCGCAGAAGTCAAAATATCAGGTACAACACCATATTTCATGTAAGCGTATAAATACCCTGTACGCCCAATTCCCGTTTGTACTTCATCGAAAATCAACAGTACATTATGTTGATCACATTGCTCTCGAAGCCCCTGTAAAAAATCTTGATGCGCAGGCAAAATACCACTTTCCCCTTGAATTGGCTCAACAATCACTGCACAGGTATTCTCATCAATCACCGCTTTTACAGCATTTAAATCATTAAAAGGTATGTGAATAATATCCGCAGGTTTTGGGCCAAATCCATCTGAATACTTCGCTTGCCCGCCCACACTGACAGTAAATAATGTACGTCCGTGGAAACTTTGCTTGAATGCAATAATTTTGCTTTTTTGATAACCGAAATTATCTACTGCATAGCGGCGAGCAAGCTTCAACGCAGCCTCATTTGCTTCCGCCCCTGAATTCACAAACATCACACGATCTGCAAACGTTTTCTCTACCAATTTGGTTGCAAGTGCTAAAGTCTGCTCACTAGTAAACCAGTTACTGGAATGCCATAACTTTTCACTTTGTGTTTTCAATACTTCAACGATTTCATCAGGACAATGCCCTAGGCTATTTACCGCAATGCCACTGGTAAAATCAATATATTCTTTCCCTTTTTGATCCCAAACTCGACTTCCTTTCCCTTTTACTGGAATAAAATCTGCTGGTGCATAGTTTTGGATCATCACTTGATTAAAGGTTTCTCTCGTATATTGTATCATTGCATTATCCTTGTTCTTTTTTCATTATAAAAAGCATAGTGAAATAGAAATATTTAGTCAATATAAATGAATAAATATTCAATAATATCACAAAAAATCCAGATCAGTTGATCTGGACTTGTTTTATTAATTTGTACCACCTACGGTAATTTGCTCAATTTTTAAAGCAGGTTGACCAACGCCAACAGGTACGCTCTGTCCTTCTTTACCACAAACGCCAATACCGTGATCAAGTTCAACTTGATCTGCAACCATAGAGACATTTTGCATGACCTCGATACCACTACCAATCAAAGTTGCACCTTTGACTGGTTTAGTGATTTTACCTTTTTCAATCAAGTAGGCTTCTGAACTTGAGAACACGAATTTGCCCGAAGTAATATCCACTTGGCCACCGCCAAAGTGCGGTGCAAAAAGTCCAAAATCTACCGAAGCAATTAAATCATCAAATTTACTTTGCCCAGCCAACATATAGGTATTGGTCATTCGTGGCATTGGCAAGTGCGCATAAGATTCACGACGTCCATTACCGGTTGGCGCTACGCCCATTAAACGTGCGTTCATTTTATCTTGCATATAGCCTTGTAAAATACCATCTTTGATTAACACATTATATTGACTTGGTACGCCTTCATCATCTACCGTTATAGAACCTCGACGATTTTGTAACGTACCGTCATCAACAATGGTACATAAAGGTGAAGTGACAAGCTCACCAATTTTACCTGTAAATAAGGAACTTTCTTTACGGTTAAAATCACCCTCTAAACCATGTCCAACAGCTTCGTGTAACAATACGCCCGGCCAGCCCGCTCCTAAAACGACAGGCATCATTCCTGCTGGTGCCGCAATTGCACTTAAATTCACTAAAGCCTGACGCACTGCTTCTTTCGCAAAATAGACCGCTCTTATTTCACCATTTTCACTTTCTAAAAACCACTCTAACCCAAAACGACCGCCAGCACCTGCACTACCACGCTCACGCTTGCCATCTTGTTCGACCAAGACAGAAATGGATAAACGTACTAACGGACGAATATCCGCTGCAAGCGTACCATCTGTTGCTACAATTAGTACTTCTTCATATACGGAACTTAAACTCGCGGAAACTTGAACAACACGAGAATCTTCATTACGCGCTGTTTTATCCACTAAATGCAATAATGCAATTTTCTTTTCTTTGTTTAAGCTATTTAGTGGGTTAATACTTTGATAACGTAACATCGCCTCAACAGGAGTCAATACAGATGGGGCAATGATATTACCTTGCTTCACTTGCGCGATCCCTTTGACCGCTGCGGCACATTGTTGCAAACTAGCTAAGTTAATTTGGTCAGAATACGCAAAACCTGTCTTCTCACCACTTACCGCACGTACACCTACACCACGGTCAATATGAAATCCACCTTCTTTGATGATGCTGTCTTCCAATACCCAATTTTCATCTTGGCTAAGTTGAAAATAAAGATCTGCATAATCAATATGGCGATGCGAAAGCAAATCAAAGGTATTTTGTAAATCTTTTAAACTCAGATTGCTTGGTGTAAGTAATGTATTACTAACTGTATTAATCATAATTTATATATTCAATAGAAAAGAAAAGTGCGGTGTATTTTATGTTATTTTTAGGCAGGATGAAAGGTAATAGAAAAGCGACTTTTACTTTATACAAAAGAAGAAAGTCGCTAATAAATGACTATTAACTACATTACAACTACATCAAATTGTTCTTGGTTGTAATACACTTCAGTTTTAATTTGGATTTGTTTACCGATAAAAACTTCCAATTCAGCAAGCAAGCCATGAGATTCTTCATTGATCAAATAATCTGCTACTGCACGTGATGCATAAACTACGAACTGCTCACTTGAGAACAAGTGATGAACGCGGATAATTTCACGCATAATTTCATAACAGATCGTTTCCACGGTTTTGATACGACCACGCCCCTGACAAGATGGGCAATCACCACATAACACATGCTCAAGACTTTCTCGAGTACGTTTACGCGTCATTTCAACTAAACCAAGTTGAGTAAAACCGTTCACACTTGTTTTAACACGATCTTTCGATAGTGCTTCTTGCAGAGATTCTAACACTCGATTACGATGATCATCTGTTTGCATATCGATAAAATCGATAATTATAATCCCACCGAGATTGCGTAACTGCAACTGTTGAGCAATAGCTTTTGTCGCTTCGATATTCGTATTAAAAATAGTTTCTTCAAGATTGCGATGGCCAACAAAAGCACCTGTATTAATATCAATGGTGGTCATCGCTTCTGTTTGTTCAATAATTAAATACCCGCCTGATTTTAAATTTACACGTTTATTTAATGCAGTATGAATAGCAGTTTCTACACCATACACATCAAAGAGCGGTTGATTTCCTGAATAAAGCACCAATTTATCGACCAAAGTTGGCATAAATTCTTCGGTAAATTGTTTCACTTCAGTAAAGCATAATTTCGAATCAATACGAATTTTCTCTAGCCCGGCACCAATAAAATCACGCAAAATACGCTGCGTTAATGCTAACTCTCCATATAACATTGATTTTGTTTGATATTTACCACGACGCTCTAATACTTTTCGCCATAAACGTTTCAGAAAATCCGCATCTTGTTTTAATTCGTCTTCCGTTGCACCCTCAGCTGCAGTACGGATAATAAATCCACCTAACTCATCACAAAGTGGTAATACAAGTTCTTTTAATCTGGCACGTTCTTCTTCACTTTCAATACGCTGTGAAACACCTACATGGCTATTTTCTGGCATAAACACTAAATAGCGTGAAGGCAGTGTAATATCCGTAGTTAATCTAGCACCTTTTGTACCAAGAGGATCTTTCACAACTTGTACCACAATATCTTGTCCTTCACGAACAAGCTCTGCAATATCTTTTACTACAAATTGCTTTTGTTCACTTTCTTCCACACACTCCGTATGAGAAACAATATCAGAGGCATGTAAAAACGCTGCTTTCTCTAAACCAATATCCACGAAAGCTGATTGCATACCGGGTAAAACTCGTGTTACACGCCCTTTGTAGATGTTACCAACAATGCCACGTTTTGCCTGTCGCTCGATATGAACCTCTTTCAATATTCCGGTATCGACAAGCGCAATCCGTGTTTCATTTGGCGTGACATTGACTAACAATTCAACAGAATCCATAAAAAACACCTAACATTAAGATTTTAAATATAATTAATGTCATTTAGTCTAACGAAAAGGAAAATAGAATAATAGTACCAAATAAGGTAAAATGTGAGCTTTCTCAAATTTTGGGAGATAAAAATTATAATTTTTCGATGTTTGTGAGGTCATCATGTTTGGATTGGATCCAACACTTATTACATTTACAATTTACATTTTTGGGATGTTATTTATTGGCTTATTAGCCTACTATTATACAAACAATCTATCTGACTATATTTTAGGCGGTCGCCGTCTAGGGAGCTTTGTGACAGCAATGTCTGCAGGTGCATCCGATATGTCAGGTTGGTTATTAATGGGTTTACCTGGTGCTATTTATATTTCAGGTTTGATCGAAGGATGGATCGCTATTGGTTTAACTCTCGGTGCTTATCTTAACTGGCTATTTGTGGCCGGCCGTTTACGTATTTATACTGAATACAATAACAATGCTTTAACACTACCGGAATATTTCCACCACCGTTTTGGATCATCACATAATCTAATCAAAATTGTTTCAGCATCAATTATCTTGGTTTTCTTTACGATTTATTGTGCTTCGGGGGTAGTAGCTGGTGCGAAACTTTTCCAAAACTTATTCTCCGTACAATATTCAACCGCACTTTGGTATGGCGCATTAGCAACGATTGCTTACACTTTTATTGGAGGATTCCTCGCGGTAAGCTGGACTGATACCATTCAAGCTACTTTAATGATTTTTGCACTCATTCTAACTCCCGTCTTCGTATTAATTAGCTTAGATGGCATTGAACAATTTCATCTTGTCTTAGCACAAGCAGAAGTCACAGCGCAAAAAGATTTTACTGATATTTTCAGTGGCACAACCCCACTAGGTTTGTTAAGCCTAGCCGCATGGGGCTTGGGTTATTTTGGACAACCACACATTTTGGCACGTTTTATGGCGGCTGATTCTGTGAAATCACTCAATAATGCACGTAAAATCAGTATGACTTGGATGATATTATGTTTATTAGGTGCAATGGGCATCGGCTTCTTTGGTATTGCTTATTTCTATGCTAATCCCCAAGTTGCAGACTTAGTAAATCGCGAACCAGAACAAGTCTTTATTGAACTCTCAAAATTGTTGTTTAACCCTTGGATTTCAGGCATTCTACTTTCTGCCATATTAGCAGCCGTAATGAGTACTTTAAGTGCACAATTACTCATCTCATCAAGTGCCATCACAGAAGATTTTTATAAAGGTTTTATCCGTCCAAAAGCGTCTGATAAAGAATTAGTTTGGCTTGGTCGCTTAATGGTACTTTCCATTGCTGGTATTGCGATTTGGATCGCACAAGATGAACACAGCCGTGTATTAAAATTAGTGGAATTTGCATGGGCAGGATTTGGCAGTGCATTTGGCCCTGTGGTGTTATTTTCACTGTTTTGGAAACGTATGACCTCTTCTGCTGCATTATTCGGTATGATGACAGGTGCAATCGTTGTTTTCGGTTGGAAAAAGTGGACTGTCGAGGGATCTCAACTTCACTCCATTTACGAAATGATTCCTGGTTTTATCCTAGCTAGCCTGGTTATTGTCATTACTTCGTTACTCACTGCAAAGCCAGAAAAACATATTCTCGATACATTTGAACAAGCGAACTCTGCTTACAAGAAGGCTCTATGATTGACTTTCGTCCTTTTTATCAACAAATTGCCACAACGAATTTATCTGCTTGGCTTGAAACATTACCTTTACAACTCAAACAGTGGGAAAAACAAACTCACGGTGACTATGTAAAATGGGCAAAAATTGTTGATTTTTTACCTCACTTAGACTGTGCAAATATCGATCTCAAAAGTGCGGTCAAATCTGAGCCAATTTCACCATTATCGCAAGGTGAAGAACAACGTATTGTTTATCATCTCAAACAATTAATGCCGTGGCGTAAAGGTCCATATCACTTGCACGGTATTCATATTGATTGCGAATGGCGTTCAGATTTCAAATGGAATCGTGTATTACCCCACCTATCCCCCTTAAAAGATCGTACCATTTTAGATGTTGGATGTGGAAGTGGCTATCATATGTGGCGTATGGTGGGCGAAGGTGCGAAAACGGTAGTCGGCATAGACCCAACTGAATTATTCCTTTGCCAGTTTGAGGCGGTACGCAAATTGTTAGGTAACGATCGCCGAGCCAATTTAATCCCGATAGGGCTTGAAGAAATGCAACCGTTAGCGGCATTTGATACCGTCTTTTCAATGGGCGTGTTGTATCACCGTAAATCGCCATTAGACCATTTAACCCAGTTAAAAAATCAATTAGTGAAAGGTGGCGAATTAGTTTTGGAAACATTGGTTGTTGATGGTGATATAAACACCGTACTAGTACCAACTGATCGTTATGCTAAAATGAAAAATGTGTATTTCATTCCTTCAGTCCTGGCATTAATCCATTGGTTAGAAAAAGTTGGATTTAAAAATGTCCGCTGCGTAGATATGGCCCCAACGACACTAGAAGAACAGCGTAAAACAGATTGGTTAGAAAATGAATCCTTAGTGGACTTTTTAGATCCCAATGATCATAATAAAACTATTGAAGGCTATCAGGCACCAACAAGAGCGATCATTTTAGCCAATAAATAGTTCTGTTCATCAAAATAAAAAGCGGATTATAAAATCCGCTTTTATATACTAAAAGAAAAGGCAGATATTTCATCTGCCTTCTTTCAATTAACCGTTATATTTTTTGAAAATTAACGCTGCATTCGTGCCACCGAAACCAAAGCTGTTTGACATCACTGTGTTTAAGCCTGCATTTTCAACAAGTTCGGTCACAATATTGCAACCTTCTGCTTGAGGATCTAAAGTTTCAATGTTAATACTCGGTGCAATAAAATCATTATCTAACATTAATAATGTATAAATTGCTTCATGTGCACCTGCTGCACCTAAAGAATGTCCCGTCATTGACTTAGTTGATGAAATCGCTGGCACCTTATCACCAAATACATTTTTGATTGCACCTAATTCTTTTACATCACCTACTGGCGTAGATGTACCGTGTACATTGATGTAGTCAATTGGCGCATCAATCGTTGCCATTGCTTGTCTCATACAACGCTCTGCACCTTCACCACTAGGCGCTACCATATCGTAACCGTCTGAAGTTGCACCATAACCTACAATTTCAGCATAGATTTTTGCACCACGTGCAAGTGCGTGTTCTAATTCTTCAACAACTACAACTGCACCACCACCTGCAATCACAAAACCATCACGATTTGCATCATAAGCACGAGATGCTTTTTCTGGAGTTTCATTATATTTAGTAGAAACTGCACCCATCGCATCAAACTCTGTTGCACATTCCCAAGAAAGCTCTTCTGCTCCACCTGCAAATACAATATCTTGTTTACCTAATTGGATTAACTCAAGTGCATGACCAATACAGTGTGCAGATGTTGCACAAGCAGAGCTGATACTGTAATTCACACCACGAATTTTATACGGTGTTGCTAAACAGGCTGATACACTTGATGCCATTGTTTTTGTTACAGCATAAGGACCTACTGCCTTCACACCACGTGGACCACGTACAGCATCACAAGCGACTAATTGGTTATGAGCTGAACCAGTACCAGCACCGATCACTAACCCTGTACGATCATTAGATACTTGATCATCAGTTAATCCAGCATCTTCAATCGCTTCTTTCATTGAAAGGTAAGCATAAGCAGCAGCATCACCCATAAAGCGATAAACTTTACGATCGATTAATTCACTTGGGTTTAATTTAATCGTACCAGCCACATGACTACGCATACCCATTTCAACGAAATCAGGTACAACTTCAATACCTGATTTACCCGCTTTTAATGATGCTAACACTTCTTCTTTATTGTTGCCAATACTCGAAATAATACCAAAACCAGTAATAACCGCTCTTTTCATGGAGTATTCCTTTTTGCTTTTTGTTCAAATAGTGAAAATATGGTCGATAAAATAGCCGTCAACACACAAGATTTCAAGTGATAATTGGATCATTCGACCAGTCTAGGAAATTCAGCTATTATAGTACGATTCGGATTTTCTATAAAGGAATAAAAAGGTTATGAACAAAGTTCAGTTTGCAGAAATACATTTCAACCAAGAAAACACGCCTGTTTCTGCACAATTTGATGACGTCTATTTTTCTAACCAAGATGGTTTAGCAGAAAGCCGTTATATCTTCCAAGAAGGCAACCAATTATGGCAACGTTGGCAAGATTTTACAGGCTCACACTTCGTAATTGCCGAAACTGGTTTTGGCACAGGGCTTAACTTTTTCGCTGTTACCACATTATTCCGAGAGTTCCTCCAACAATATCCAAACTCACCACTGCAACGACTCTTTTTTATTTCTTTTGAAAAATACCCCATTCCACTTAAAGTATTAAAATCTGCACATCAAGCGCATCCAGAATTTGCAGAGCTTAGCCAACAATTACACCAACATTGGCTTGAGCCAATTGAAGGTTGCTATCGCTTTCACTTTGCAGAAACCACATTGGATCTATGGTTTGGCGATATTGCCGATAATTTGCCACAACTTGGCGATTATATGACAAATCAAATCGATGCGTGGTTTCTTGATGGGTTTGCACCAAGTAAAAATCCACAAATGTGGAATGATGAGCTTTATCAGCAAATGTATCGCTACACCAAACCTCAAGGCACATTTGCCACTTTCACAGCTGCAAGTGCGGTGAGAAAAGGCTTAGAAAATGCAGGTTTCGCTGTCAATAAACGCAAAGGTTACGGCAAAAAACGTGAGTGTATTCAAGGAATTAAGCTAGACTCAGATGAGGATGTTATTCACACACCTTGGTATTTACCTCAAGCTGCAAAATTTGAACAACAAGCTGATGTAGCAATTATTGGTGGTGGAATTGCGTCATTATTTACCGCACTTTCTTTACTCGAACGCAAGGCAAAAGTCACTCTATATTGTGAAGATGACGCAGTTGCACTCAACGCCTCTGGCAATAAACAAGGGGCTTTTTACCCTCAACTTAGTGATGATGATTTAATCAACATCCGTTTTTACATTCACGCATTTGCTTACGGGCAACAACGCCTGAAACAAGCTATTCAACAAGGCATCGAGTTTGAATATGATTTCTGTGGTGTAGCACTTTGTGGCTACGATCAAAAAAGTGCGGTCAAATTAAATAAAATTTCTGACTATCAGTGGCAAGAAAGTTTATATCAATCACTTTCACAATCAGAGTTAAGTAAAAAAGTTGGCTTACCACTTTCTTGTTCTGGCGGATTTATTCCGCAAGGCGCTTGGCTCTCACCACGCCAATTTGTGCAAAATATGTTCTCTCATCTTGAACAAAGAGGGCTAGTGATCAAAACTCAGCAAAAAGTGACCGCACTTCAGCAACAAGCCCAACATTGGCTTCTCCAAAATGAAGAGGGAGAGACATTTACTCACCAAATCGTTGTACTCGCCAATGGGCACAAGCTTACTGAGTTTAGCCAAACACGTGAATTACCGTTATACCCAGTGCGTGGACAAGTAAGCGAAATACCTACCAGTCAAAATTTGCAAAAACTCAAAGCGGTAGTCTGCTATGACGGCTACCTCACGCCAATGGCCAAAAGTCATACCCACTGTATTGGTGCTAGTCACGTTCGAGACAATGCGGAGCGTATATTTAGCCCAGAAGAACAACTCGAAAATCAGCAAAAAATCCAACAAAACCTAAATGTAGATTGGGTTCAAGATGTCGATACCTCAACTAACCAAGCGCGAATTGGTATCCGCTGTGCGGTGAGAGATCGTATTCCTATGCTAGGCAACGTCCCAAATTTTGAGCAACAGTTAATCTGCTATAAAAATATTTATAACCTACGCCGTCGTAAACAACCGATCAAAAGTGCGGTCAATTTTGATAATTTATTTTTAATCGCTGCTCTCGGTTCTCGTGGACTTACCTCTGCGCCATTATTAGGTGAAACATTAGCATCATTAATCTATCAAGAACCGCTACCACTCAGCCAAGATATAATCCATCAACTCAGCTCAAACCGTAGTTGGATGCGTAAATTGTTGAAAGGAAGTCCTGTACAAACAAAAAGAGATAGTTAAACTATCTCTTTTTTATTTTTATCTAGCTTATTTTTTCTCTAATAATTTGTTGGTTAATGTACCAGCAACCATTGAGCCATTTACGTTTAATGCTGTACGTCCCATATCAATTAAAGGCTCGATAGAAATCAATAAACCAACTAACGCAAGTGGCAGGTTCAGAGTTGAAAGGACAACAATTGCAGCAAATGTTGCACCACCGCCCACGCCAGCGATACCTAAAGAAGAAATAGTTACCACTAAAATTAAAGTCAATAAATAACTTAAACTAAATGGGTCAATGCCTACAGTTGGAGCAACCATTACAGCTAACATTGCCGGATAAATCCCCGCACAACCATTTTGTCCAATCGTCGCACCGAATGTCGCCGCAAAGTTAGCGATAACACTATTGTTTCCTAATTTATTGGTTTGCGTTTCAATATTTAGCGGTAAAGTTGCCGCACTTGAGCGAGAGGTAAAAGCAAAGCTCAAGGTTGGTAATACTTTTTTAAAGTAATCCAGAGGGTTAATACGAAACAGCGCTAATAACAAAGCGTGAACCACAAACATCAATAAAATTGCTAAGTAAGATGCTACGATAAACGTGCCTAAATTCACAATATCAGCCCATTTTGAAGTGGTCGCCATTTTAATCATTAAAGCAAACACACCGTATGGGGTTAGGCGAATCACCATACGCACTAAACGCATAATTAATTTATTTAATGAATCCACACCTTGAGCAATCCGTTCTCCAAGTGCTTGATCTTCTTTCGCTAAACTTAATGCGGCTACACCAAGTAACGCTGAGAAAATTACTACGCTAATAATCGATGTTGGGTTTGCGCCTGTTAATTCTAAGAATGGATTTTTAGGAATAAAAGAAAGTAGCATTGCAGGGATCGTTAACCCACTAACTTTTTCGACACGCCCTTCCACTTTGGTTTGTGCGGCAAGTTCGCGCTCTCCAGCCACTAAACCTTCTGCGGTTAAATCAAAAGCATACGCCATTGCAATACCAATTGCCGCAGCAATAGCAGTCGTGATTAATAATACAGAGATAACACTAAAGCTGATTTTACCCAATGCACTTGCTTGATTTAAACGTGTAATTGCAGACAGAATTGAAACAAAGACTAATGGCATTACAATCATTTGTAACAAACGAACATAGCCATTACCAACTAAATTCACCCATTCTAATGTACCGTTGATTGTTTGTTGATCAGCAGAATATTGTAATAATGCACCACCAATTAGTCCTAAAACAAGACCGATAAAGACGGTTGTGCCAAGCTTTTGCGTACGTTTAAAAATCAATGCTAACAGCGCTAAAAATACAGCAAAAATAACGAGATTGACAATTGTCATAGTGGTTCCCCAGTACAAAATGTAAAATAAATGTCAAATATACAGGCATTAAATGCAAATTACTGCTAAACCTCAACTATTTTTTGGTTATCATTTATAATATTTTTGCATATAAAAAGACCGCACTTTGAATAAAGTGCGGTCTTTTTTATTGAAATTTCTAAACAATTAAGCTGCAACCATCACCATTGCAGGGCGAATAACACGACCGTTTAATAAATAACCTTTTTGTAATACAACAGTAATTTGGTTCGTTTCAAAACCTTCCGTTGGTTGCATTGAAATCGCTTGGTGCAATTCAGGATTAAACACTTCCCCCTCTGAGCCCACTGCTTCAACACCAAAACGACCTACTGTTGAAAGTAACTCTTTTAATGTAAGTTCAACGCCATCAAATAATGCTTTCACGCTTTCATCTTCAACATTTGCATTTGTTGATAATGCTCGCTCTAAGTTATCAATGGTGTTCAAAATCTCTTTTGAGAATTTTTCTAACGCAAATTTATGCGCTTTTTCAACATCTTGCTCTGCACGGCGACGGATATTATCCATTTCAGCACGGCTACGAAGAGCAAAATCTTGTTCTCTTTTTGCCATTTCTTCAAGTTGTGCTTCTAATTCTTGAACTCGTAAAATTGCCTCACCTAATACATCTTGTTCTTCCGCTGCTTCAACTTCAGTTTCTGCTGCTTGAACTTGTTCTTCTTGGATTTGCTCTTCGCTCTCAATACGTTGTTCTTTTTCTGACATTTTATTCTCCACAGTTCTAAAGATTTCTTGATTCTAACAAAAAAAGTAAAAGTTGGCACTTATACAGATACTTGCTGACAAAGAAAAGGGTTTATGTGTAATATAGTGGCTAATTTTTTGAATTCAAGAGCGTTCAGTTTTCTCGCTAAACAGGATAGAAATGAAAATTCATAATGCCGTAGACATAAAAGCCCTACAATCCTCTTTCCAGACCATTGGTTTGTTGGGCAAACCTCGTCACGATTTGACACTGCAAATGCACAAAAATTTATTCCAATGGTTAACCGAAAAAGGCTATCAAGTACTAGTGGAAGATGTTATTGGCAAACAATTAGGGCTTGAAGAAAGATATTTAGCCACAGTTGATCAAATTGGTAAACAAGCACAATTAGGCATTGTCATTGGTGGTGATGGCAATATGTTAGGGCGAGCCAGAATTCTCGCTAAATATGATATTGCATTAATTGGAATTAACCGAGGTAATCTTGGCTTCTTAACTGACATCGACCCCAAAAATGCCTACGCCCAGCTTCAAGCCTGCTTAGATGAAGGTGAGTTTTTCGTTGAAGAACGCTTTTTATTGGAAGCTAGTGTCGAGCGAGAAGGAAAAATTATTGCACGTGGTAATGCTGTAAACGAAGCTGTTATTCATCCTGCCAAAATCGCACACATGATCGATTTCCACGTTTATATTAATGATAAATTTGCTTTTTCACAGCGTTCTGACGGTTTAATTATTTCTACTCCGACAGGCTCGACAGCTTATTCACTATCTGCAGGTGGTCCTATTTTAACCCCACAATTAAATGCTATTGCACTGGTGCCAATGTTCCCACACACCCTTTCCTCTCGCCCTTTAGTCATTGACGGCGATAGTAAAATTTCATTGCGTTTTGCAGAATACAATACATCACAAATGGAAGTGGGCTGTGACAGTCAAATCGAATTAGAGTTTTCACCTGATGATATTGTCCACATCCAAAAAAGCCCCTATAAACTCCGATTATTACATCTTAAAAGTTATAATTATTACAATGTGTTATGTTCAAAATTAGGTTGGCTTAAATCTTTTTAATTGAAAATGCTTAAAATTTAGCAAAAACCACTTTACTGTATATAAAAACAGTTATAAACTGATAAATATACAGTAAAGAGGATTTTGCGATGCTTATTCAATTGACCATTAATAATTTTGCGATTGTTCGCCACTTAAATATTGAACTTAACCAAGGAATGTCAGTAATTACAGGTGAAACTGGTGCAGGTAAATCCATTGCTATCGATGCACTAGGTGTATGTTTAGGGCAGCGCACTGAAATTTCGATGTTACGTGAAGGGCAAGATCGAGCTGATATTTGTGCAACATTCCGAATTTCCTCAAATTCACCTGCCTTTCATTGGTTATCGAATCAAGAATTACAAGATGCAGAAAACCCAGAAGAATGTATTTTACGCCGTATTATCAATAATGATGGTCGCTCAAAAGCATTTATTAATAGTATTCCTGTTTCCGCAGCACAATTAAAAGAACTTGGTCAATATCTTGTTCACATCAATGGTCAGCACGCTTCACAACTTTTAATGAAAAATGACTATCAACTGCAGTTACTTGATAATTTCTGTGCACATCCAATATTATTGGCACAGATGCAAAGTGATTATCAAGATTGGAAAAAGCTTCAACATCAAGTCCAAAGCTTCCAACAAAAAGTAGCTGAAAGTGAGGCTAAAAAACAGCTTTTACAATATCAAGTTGAAGAGCTTAATGAATTTAATCTTCGTCCAAATGAATATGTAGAATTAGAGGATGATCAAAAGCGTCTATCAAATAGTGAGCGTTTGACTACACTTTCACAATCCACCTTACAACTATTAAGCGAAAATGAAACAGTTAGTATTGATTCTCTGTTATATCGCGCAAGCCAGCAATTAGAAGAGTTGACTGAGCTAGATCCTCGCTATACTAATGTTTCTAATTTGTTACAAGAAGCCTTGATTCAAGTGCAAGAAGCAACAAGTGAAGTACAACATTTAGCCAGTGATATTGAACAAGATCCTGTTTTACTCAATGAGATCGAACAGCGTATGTCGCAAGCATTACAGCTTGCCCGTAAACACAATGTAAAGCCTGAAAACTTAGTAGAATTACACCGCACTTTAAACCAACAACTCAATGAATTAATGGATTTTTCTGAAAGTGAGCAAATCTTAATTACCCAAGAGAAACAGGCCTATGAAAAAATGCTTAATACAGCAATAGCATTGCATCAAAGCCGCCAACAAGGGGCGAATAAATTAGCACAACAAGTAACTAAGTCGATTAAGCAACTAGCAATGGAAAATGCTGAATTTTTCATTGAGTTAAACGCTGATTACAATAAAATCACTCACCAAGGGGCTGACAATGTGATATTCACACTACGCAGTAACTTAGGGCAAACAGCACAACCATTATCCAAAATTGCTTCAGGAGGCGAATTGTCACGTATATCATTGGCAATTCAAGTGCTGACTTCAGACAAATCAGCAATTCCAACTTTAATTTTTGATGAGGTAGATGTGGGTATTAGTGGAGCAACTGCGAGTGTGGTTGGTAAGCTATTACGTAAATTAGGACAACGTTGCCAAGTAATTTGTGTTACCCACTTACCACAAGTTGCTTGCTATGGAGATCAACACTTTACTGTTGAAAAATTCACTATCGATGAAAAAACAGAAACAAAAATGACCTCGCTTTCTCATCAACAACGCATTAAAGCCTTAGCTAGGTTATTAGGTGGAAGTAAAATTACAGATAGTGCTCTCGCAAATGCGCAAGAAATGCTTGATCTTGCTTCTTAACCATTATACTTACAAAGTAAGTCTTACTCACAAAAATAGGCAAGAAATTTTACTTGCCCATTTTTATTGAATAATAATTCCATTATTAGAGGAATAATGCTCTTAATAGGAAAGACTAAAAACGGTAGCCTAAACCAACAAAGACCACTGCTGGATCTAGTTTCACATTCACTTTATGCTCTTTGCCAGCAAGTTTAAAACTAGCTTTAGTTTTGATTTTTGCATACCAAACTGCAGTATTTAAATAAAGATTATCCGCAAGTTTAATATCAACACCGGCGTTAAAGACAGGTCCCCAAGAATCTTTTAATTTAAGATCACTTACACCAGCTAATACTTCTTTCTCACTAAAGAAATTCGTATAATTCACGCCTGCTCCTAAATATGGGCGAGCTTTCGCATCTTTATCTAAGAAATAATATTGAGCATAAAGGCTTGGTGGCAAATGTTTGGTTTTACCAACTAAAGTTTTACCTAGTGTAATTTCGTGACTAAATGGTGTAGCTGCTAATAGCTCAATACCCACATTATCTGTTGCCATATAAGTTGCAGTTAAACCTAATTGCGCATTTGAATTCACATCAAATTTGAACACATCGCTATTTGTTGATGCTTTTGGCACCACCATTACTGGACCACCACGAAGAATAAGTGAACCACCTTGATGAGCAAGTGCAGAACCTGCGACTAAAGCACTAATAACTCCTAATGCAAACATTGTTTTTTTCATTTCGTATCCCTCACCTTATAAAATTGAAGATTAAGCTGCATTGACCATATAAAAATTATGTCCCTTTAAGACTTTCTAGAATATACCACTTTCAAGATGCATATTTTCTGATCTTTATCAATTTTTTAAATTTTTGTTAAAATAAAATAAATTGATTACAAACAAATCCATTAAAAATAAGAAAAAACACCTAGTTTATTTAATATCAAAATCGAGGTTTATTATGAATTCTTAACCAAAAAGCTGTATAATGTGTAAATCTGTGTGTGTTTTATTTGGATATAAATATGGCAATAAATTTTACAAAAGTATTTCAAGACAGTTGGAATTTTGTTAGAAATACCCGACAGGTCACATTCACCTTTACACTATTCTTTTCTCTGAATCAGATTTGTATTAGTCTCTTTTCTTCTTTTATTCTACCGAATAGATCTAGTAGCCAAAACGCAGAGCAATTTGTTGAAACATTAACATTAAGCTCAGATAATATGTTATTGGTAAGTGCAATCCTTATGAGTGAAGCCATTTCATTTTTATTATCTCTTTGGTGCTTAACAACGATTCACCAAATTAGCAAAGGAACTCTTATTCAAAATTCACCACTTGCTTTTGCGATGAAACGTTTTTGGGGGGCATTGTTCATCAACATCTTAGTGCTTGCACCATTACTCCTAGGCTTATCTGATATTGCAGCTTCAGTATTGCTTCTCAAAGTACAACCTTCATTCTTCTCACTGATTGCTCTTTCTGTGGGAATTTATCTTTTCATTCGTTGCTGTTTAGCTTACTTATATTATTTACTTAACCCAGTCACTGTCAGACAAGCATTTCGAGACTCGTGGCTTGCAGGAACAGGGCGTGTTTCAATGCTTTTCTTATACTGCCTGATCATTTATTTCGCTCTACCAATGCTGATTAGACAACTATATTCTCTCAATTCGAACCTTATTTTTGAGCTCTGCGCTTCACTTATTTTTGCATTTGTCACAGTGTTCTCATTAGTGTTCACTTATCGTTTTTACACACTTTTTATGAATAAGGCATAGTGAGCTATGAAACAGTTATTAGAGTTTATCCCACTCATTTTATTCTTTGCAGTCTATAAACTAGTTGGTATTCGAGAAGCTGCAATCACATTGATTATTGCAACAATTATTCAGCTAATTATCTTAAAATTGAAGTACGGAAAAATCGAAAAACAGCCTCTCTTTATGGGAATCGCCGTTATTTTCTTTGGTACATTAACAGCATATTTTAATGAGTTAGAATTTTTGAAATGGAAAGTCACTATCGTCTATGCTCTTTTTGCCTTAATCTTGCTAGTGAGCCAATATATTTTCAAGAAAAACTTAATTAAATTAATGCTTGGAAAAGATGAAAGTTTGGTATTACCAGAGTATGTTTGGAATAAACTCAATCTTGGTTGGGCATTGTTCTTTATTGTATGTATGTTGGTGAATATCTATATCAGCCAATACCTATCTGATGATATTTGGGTTGATTTTAAAACTTTCGGCATTATTGGAATGACATTGATTGCAAGCCTCATCACCGGCATTTATATTTACCGTTATATTTCGCAATCTCCGAATGAAAACAAGGAATGATTATGTCAAGTTCTCTAGAAATGAATAAATTATGCTACGCTAAAGGCACACTGTTATTACGCACTCTTGCAATGCCATCTGACACAAATGCGAATGGTGATATTTTCGGTGGTTGGATCATGTCTCAAATGGATATGGGCGGTGCTATTCTTGCAAAAGAGATTGCTCACGGTCGTGTAGTTACTGTTGCTGTTGATAGTATGACGTTCATCAAGCCAATTTCTGTCGGAGATGTTGTTTGCTGCTATGGTCAATGCTTAAACGTAGGACGTTCTTCAATTAAAATTAAAGTCGAAGTTTGGGTAAAAAAAGTCGCAAGCGAGCCAATTGGCGAACGTTACTGTGTGACAGAAGCGATATTCACGTTCGTTGCAGTGGACAAAGAAGGGCGTCCACGTATTGTACCTAGAGAAAATAATCCTGAACTTGAGACAGCATTGGCTCATATCAACCAATAATTAAGGAGAAACTTATGTATTATGTTATTTTTGCGCAAGATAACCCAGGCACCCTCTCACAACGTTTAGCAGCTCGTGAAAAACATCTCGCTCGCTTAACACAATTACAAGCAGAAGATCGTTTATTAGTAGCAGGTCCAAACCCTGCGATTGATGATGAAAATCCTGGCGAAGCTGGTTTTACTGGTTCTACCGTCATTGCAAAATTTGCAAGCTTAGAAGAAGCAAAACAATGGGCAAGTCAAGACCCTTATGTAGAAGCTGGCGTTTATGGTAATGTAATTGTGAAACCATTTAAACGTGTTTTCTAAGCAACAAACAATGATTCAGTACCTAAAAGGCGAACTGAATTCGCCTTTTACTTTATTCGAACCCCACTTTCTAAGCACTTTACCTGAAAAGTGCGGTCTAAATTAAGTATATTTTATTTAAATTTGATATTGAGCACTTTATGAAACCATTTTTATTTGCGATAAGTTTATTTACAACAGCTTATGCTGTGCCAACACTAGCAGAGCAACCTGCACCAGTACCACCACCAAAAAAACAAATGGAAAAAGCGGCTGCCTATGTAGAACCCATTATAGAAGATCAACTCATGCCAACGGTGGTTACCAAAAAACAAACAGGGGATACTGTTGAACCACAAATATTGAAATTTAAAGATGAGATAACTACACAAGTAATACCTGATTTTCGCCCAAAACAACGTGAAATTTACAAAAAAATTCATCAATTACTTGCTCGTTCACAAAGTCCAAGCACACTTTATCTTGCACAGGAACTACTAAATCGGATTAGAGAATATCCACTTTATCCTTATGCTCAATATCAATTATTTAAAGCAAAAAAAGAAACACTCACCCTATCTGAAGTGCAAGGTTATTATAAACGCAATCCCAATATTCAGCTTGCTGAATCATTGAAAAAGCATTGGCTAGAACAGGCGCAAAAACAAAAAAACTGGCAAGAAATACTCACCAACCGTACTTTTTTAGAAACAGATACTGAATCACGTTGTATCTTTTTAGAGGCTGAAGCCAAAACATTGAAAAAAAATACCGCACTTTCTACACAGTGGAAAAATGCAATACAATCAATTTGGCTCACTGGGGATAATTTGCCAAGTGCTTGCGATATACCAATTTCCCTATGGCAAGCGGAAACACCACTCACAAATGATCTGATTAAACAACGTTCCTTACTAATTTTTGAAGGTAAGAATGTGCCGTTGCTTAATACTCTATATAAACAAGCAAAAGATCCTGAAGTTAAAACTTGGATTACGGAATTAACTCAATTACTAAAAAATCCAACTAATCTGACCGAATCTGAAAATATTTTCTATCCAACAAATAATGAAAGTGACGATAATAAAAAACGGGTTTACCTCTCGCTTTTCCCAAATTTTGTTAAAACAATCAAGGAAAGTGCTGTCGAAAATTCACAAGATCCGTTTTCCTTATATGCACAATGGGCAGAAATGCTCAAACTCACTGAGCAACAAAAGCAACAATGGCAAAAAGCCTTGGTAAGCCATTTATTTGATAGTGAAAACTCCCAAATTCAGCAATGGCGTGACAATATAGTTGTAATGTTGAAAGATGATGCATTAACAGAACGCCGTATTCGTACAGCAATTCGAGAGCAAACAGGATTACAAACTTGGCTAGATTTATTATCAACTGAGAAAAAAAATAAAGATGAATGGCAATATTGGCAGGCAAAAGTGCTACAAAAATCTTCAGAACAAAAAGCACAAGCCACACAAATATTACAAGCATTAAGCAAAAAACGAGGGTTCTATCCACTATTGGCTAGCGAAGAATTAAATCAGCCTTATCAACCTGAAATGCAAACATTCCAAGCTCGAGATTTAAATAAAGTTGCAGACAGATTTGCGAAAGAGCTTGAAGTCATTAATGAATTAAAATACTTCAATGAAACTCACAATATAAATATTGCGTGGAAAAATATTTTAGATAATGCTAGCTTTGAACAAAAACTCGCTTTGGCAGAATATGCCGAAAAACAAAGTTGGTTTGATCTCTCTGTTGAGGCAACCATTCAAGCCAAAGCTTGGGGCTATTTAGCATTACGATTACCAAATGCCTATAAGGACTGGTTTGATCTCCATTTAGATAGCAAAAATATCACTCGTACTTTTGCAATGGCAATTGCTCGTCAAGAAAGTGCTTGGAAAACACAAGCCGCTTCTCCTGCCAATGCAAGAGGATTAATGCAATTATTACCAACGACCGCCAAACAAACAGCAAATAAGCTGGCATTGCCTTACACCCATGAAAGCCAATTATTTGATCCTTTCGATAACATTATGTTAGGCACAACACATTTACAGGAACTATACGATCTTTATGGTAATAATCGAATTTTGATCGCAGCTGCCTATAATGCTGGGGCAAGCCGTGTCGATCGTTGGTTGGCAAAAGCGAATAGGAAATTAACAATGGCAGAGTTTGTTGCCTCTATTCCATTTTATGAGACCCGTGATTATGTAAAAAGCGTGTTAGCTTATGATGCTTATTACCAAATCTTACAAAAGCAGCAACAGCAAAATTTTAGCAAAGATGAATATAATCGCTTATACTAGTGCGATAGTATCAAATGAGAGGATAACATTATGTATTTAAGTCGCAATCTTGAACAATGGCATGCCTTCGTAGAAATGTTGAGAACTGCATTTAATGAAGGGAAGGAACAGGAAGTATTAACCTTATTATTAACGCCAGATGAGCGTGACTCAGTTGGACTACGCTTACAAATCGTAGCTCAGCTATTGGATAAAAATTTACCGCAACGTGAAATTCAGCAAAACTTAAATACCAGTGCGGCAACAATTACACGTGGCTCAAATATGATTAAAACAATGCCACCAGAATTTATGGATTGGATTAAATTAAAACTCGATGAGCAAAGTAAAAAAGGTTAAATTGCATTTTCCTTGTTTAGGCTTTTTACGTCAAAGTAAGCAATTTTTTTACTGCGTTTTTTCTTTCATCGTAATCACGTTAATCACTTTGACATTACTCTTTCGTTTTGTGCCCATCCCTTTTTCTTCTTATATGGCTCAACAAAAAGTGATCCATATTTTACAGAGGGATTTCAGCTACGACTTAAATTATCAATGGGTTAGCATTGATGATATTGCGTGGCAAATGCAACTTGCGGTTATTGCAAGTGAAGATCAGCGTTTTCCTTATCACGAAGGTTTTGATTGGAAAGCGATTAAGAATGCGTTGAAACACAATCAAAAAACACAGAAACGATTACACGGCGGATCAACTATAAGCCAACAAACAGCTAAAAATCTGTATTTATGGCACGGTCGTGATTGGATTAGAAAGGGTATAGAAGTCCCTGTTACCTTTATGCTAGAAACCCTCTGGGACAAAAAGCGTATCCTTGAGGTGTATCTCAATATTGCAGAATTTGGACCTGGCATTTTTGGCATAGAAGCAGCCAGTCGATATTATTTTAAAAAATCCGCAAAACAACTTTTACATTCAGAAGCTGCCCTCTTAGCTGCTATTTTACCCAATCCGATGTTATTTAAAGCAGATAGACCCTCTGCTTATGTAAGACAAAAACAGCAACATATTTTGCATCAAATGAGTTTGTTAGGGAGAGGTTATTTAAAACTGTTGGACTAAATAAAATCAGTAAAATGAAAAAGAAAAAATTGGGGTTATGTTTTGATGATTAAGAAAGTAAAAGGGCTCAACAAATGTTGAGCCCTTTTATTATTCCTCGCGTGCGTGGTTTAAACTATATTTTGGAATTTCAACGACCAAATCTTCTTTACCTACAATGCATTGACAGCTCAAACGGCTATCTACTTCTAAGCCCCAAGCTTTGTCTAGCATATCATCCTCTGTGTCTGTGCTCTCGTTTAAGCTATCAAAACCTTCACGAATAATCACGTGGCAAGTGGTACAAGCACAAGACTTATCACAAGCGTGCTCAATATCAATTCCTGCATCAAGTGCAGCATCTAATAAATTCTCACCTTCTGCCACATCTAAAGCTAAACCTTCTGGGCAAAGTTCTTCGTGAGGTAAAAATACGACTTTTGGCATTTTAATCCTATCTCTATCAGGTTATTTTCCGTTAGTAATTACTTCATCAATTCCTTTACCAGCTAAGGCTTTACGAATTGACTTATCCATTCTACGTGCTGCAAACTCTTGAGTCGCTAAATCAAGCTGCTTGATACCTTGCTTAATTTCTTGCGTATCCCCTTCTTTTTGCAAACGCTCTAAAGAAATAATTGCATTTTTAACCGCACTTAATTCTTCATCATTTAATAAATCTTGATCATAGCTCAATGCTGCACGCACGCTTTCAAGCACACGCTCCGCCTCAACACGTTGTTCTGCTAATAAACGTACTTGAATATCTTCTTTTGCATTCAACATCGATGCTTTTAACATATTGGCAATTTCATCATCAGTTAAACCATAAGATGGTTTTACTTGAATTGAGGATTGAACACCAGTTGATTTTTCCATTGCTGTTACACTTAACAAGCCATCTGCATCCACTTGATAAGTCACACGAATATGTGCAGCCCCTGCAGTCATTGCTGGAATACCACGTAAAGTAAAGCGTGCTAAAGAACGGCAATCACATACCATTTCACGCTCGCCTTGCACAACGTGCACAGACATAGCAGTTTGGCCATCTTTAAAGGTTGTAAATTCTTGCGCTCTCGCCACAGGAATCGTGGTGTTACGTGGGATAATTTTTTCGACCAAACCACCCATTGTTTCGATCCCCAAAGAAAGAGGAATCACATCAAGCAATAACATTTCAGAATCAGGTTTGTTACCGACTAAAATATCAGCTTGAATTCCAGCTCCCAATGCCACCACTTTATCTGGGTCAATTGAAGTTAATGGATCTTTTTGGAAGAATTCTGCCACTTGCTGACGTACAAATGGTACTCGAGTTGAACCTCCAACCATCACAACTTC
Organism: Pasteurella dagmatis; assembly: GCF_900186835.1. Lineage (NCBI taxonomy): Bacteria > Pseudomonadati > Pseudomonadota > Gammaproteobacteria > Pasteurellales > Pasteurellaceae > Pasteurella > Pasteurella dagmatis. The sequence continues at coordinate 179,091 of NZ_LT906448.1, read as the reverse complement.
ACAAACTTCATCTACGCTAACATTTGCATCTTTTAATGCACGACGGCAAGCCAATAATGAACGTTTCACTAAGCCCTGAATTAATTGATTAAATGCTTCACGAGTAATTTTGCCTAACCAACCTTGATAAGCAATTTCAGCTTCTAAGTTATCTGTCAATGCAACTTTAATTTGTGTCGCTAATTCCGCTAATTGACGTTGTTGCTGTGCATTTTGTGGTGCAATGCCCGATTGACTTACAATCCAATCCATTAATTGATGGTCAAAATCATCACCACCAAGTGAGGTATCACCGCCTGTCGCTAAGACTTCAAAGACACCTTTTGATAAACGTAAAATCGAAATATCGAACGTGCCACCACCCAAATCGTAAACAGCAATCACACCTTCTTGTCCGCTATCTAAGCCATAAGCAATTGCCGCCGCCGTTGGCTCATTTAATAAACGTAAAACATTAATGCCCGCTAATTTTGCCGCATCTTTCGTACTTTGACGCTGTGCATCATCAAAGTATGCAGGCACGGTGATCACCGCGCCAGAAAGTTCACCCGCTAAACGTTGCTCAGCAAGTGCGGTCAATTTTTTCAAAATTTCTGCGGAGATCTCAACTGGGCTAAATAAACCTTTGTCAGTTTTAAGCAATGGAAGCCCGTTTTCACTGGCTTCGAATTCATAAGGTAAACTAGGGTAACGTTGTTGCACATCAGCTAAACTGCGTCCAATCAAACGCTTAACGGACACCACTGTATTGTGAGGATTTTGGCTAGCCAATTCAGCTGCTTCATAACCCACAATGACATTATCTTGGTTAAAATGCACGGCAGAGGGTACTAAAGCACGATCTTTTTCGTCTAATAAAATATCCACTTGACCACTGCGCACCGTAGCAATTAAAGAATTTGTGGTACCAAGATCAATCCCCACTGCAAGTTTATGTTGATGGGGCGCTGCGCTTTGACCTGGTTCTGCAATTTGGAGTAATGCCATTGTCTATCTCTTTTTAATCATATTATTTTTTAATTATAGCCTGTTTTCTTCTTTTTATTTAATTTCAGGGCAAATTAAAAGACTACACCTTGAACACATTAAATTGCAAATGATTTTTCGTTTAAAAATCAAATAATAATTCTTCTACACGCTCAACTTCGACCAAAAGTTTTTTGATAAAACGTAGCTTATCGTTAATGGCTTTGGCTTGTTGCCATTGGTTTGCTGAAAGTGCGCTAGATAATTCGTCCAAAAGTGTTTTCTTAGTTGCTTCAATGTCCGCTGTAAATTGCATCAATTGATCACTATCTTTAGTAGTATTCTCGATCTCTTCTAGCTGCTCACGCCATTGCATTTGTTGCATTAAAAATGCCATATCATTGGTGCTTTTTTCTTCGATATTTTGTTGTTCACCAGTATGAATAGCAATAATACTGTCCGCACGTAAAATAGGATCTTTTAGAATTTGTAATGCATCGTTCACTTCTGCTGAGCGTTGCATTGCTAGACGTTGCTCTTGTGCTGAGTGGGTTGTGAAATTATCTGGGTGTAATGATTTTTGTAGTGCCAGATAGCGAGTTGATAATGTTGCTTGATCTACTTGAAAATCAACGGGTAAATCAAAAATTTTAAATGGATTCATTTTTCACTCAACAATTTTAACAACAAAAAATTTAGCAACGAACTAAACGTGGAAACTTTCACCGCAACCACATTGATCTTTCACATTCGGATTATTAAATTTAAAACCTTCATTTAATCCTTCTTTCGCAAAATCCAATTCTGTGCCATCTAAATAGACAAGGCTTTTGGCATCAACAATAATCTTCACGCCATGTTGCTCAAACACTTGATCATCTGGATTTAACTCATCCACAAATTCAAGTACATAAGCTAAACCAGAGCAGCCTGATGTTTTGATACCTAAACGTAAACCAATGCCTTTACCACGATTGGTGAGGAATGTTCTGACACGATCTGCTGCTGCTTCAGTAAGAGAAATACCCATTTAAATTATTTACTCCATTCCATCTTATAATATGAAAGGGGCAAAACTGCCCCACTAATGATTAAGTTATTATTTTGTTTCTTTTTTTGCTTTATAATCTGCAATCGCTGCTTTAATCGCATCTTCAGCAAGAATTGAGCAGTGAACTTTCACTGGAGGTAATTCTAATTCTTCCGCAATTTGGCTATTTTTGATCGATTGTGCCTCATCTAATGATTTACCTTTTACCCATTCGGTAATTAATGAGCTTGATGCAATCGCTGAACCACAACCGTAAGTTTTGAATTTGGCATCTTCAATAATACCTTCTTCATTTACTTTAATTTGGAGTTGCATTACGTCACCACAAGCTGGTGCGCCCACCATACCTGTACCGACGTTTATATCCTTTTTATCTAAAGAACCAACATTACGTGGATTCTCATAGTGATCAATTACTTTATCGCTGTATGCCATTTTGTATTCCTTCCAGTTTAATAAAGTACGGCTACTATCTGAAAAATTTCAGAAAAATGACCGCACTTTTTGTTAAAAAAGTCTAAAATTAATTAGCTAATATTTTAAATTAATGATGTGTCCATTCGATAGTATTCAAATCAATCCCTTCTTTGAACATATCCCAGAGAGGAGAAAGCTCACGCAGTTTGTTTACTGCATTTTTCACTAATTCAATGGTGTAATCAATTTCTTCTTCAGTGGTATAACGGCCTAAAGTGAAACGGATAGAACTGTGTGCTAATTCATCATTTAAACCTAACGCTCGTAATACATAAGATGGTTCTAAACTTGCAGAAGTACAAGCAGAGCCTGAGGAAACTGCGATATCACGCAAAGACATCATTAATGATTCACCTTCAACGTAGTTGAAACTAATGTTTAAGTTACTGTCTAAACGGTGTTCCATTGAACCATTTACATAAGTTTCTTCAATATCTTTTAAGCCATTGTATAAACGATCACGCAATGCTTTTAAACGTGGCATTTCAGTTGCCATTTCTTCTTTACAAATACGATACGCCTCTCCCATACCAACAATTTGGTGAACAGGCAATGTACCTGAACGCATACCACGCTCGTGGCCACCGCCATGAATAATTGCTTCTAAACGTACGCGTGGTTTACGACTTACATATAATGCACCAATACCTTTTGGTCCGTAAAGTTTATGGCTAGACATAGACATTAAGTCCACTTTTAATTCAGCCAAGTTAATTGGTAATTTACCGACACTTTGCGTTGCATCAACGTGGAATAAAATTTTACGTTCACGGCATAACTCACCAATTGCTGCAATATCTTGAATTACACCGATTTCATTATTAACGTGCATAATTGACACTAAAATGGTGTCATCTCGCATTGTATTTTTTAATTCATCTAAATCAATCAAACCGTCTGCTTTCGGGCTTAAATAAGTTACTTCGAAACCTTCACGCTCAAGCTGACGGCAAGTATCTAATACTGCTTTGTGTTCAGTTTTACAAGTAATAATGTGTTTACCTTTGCTTTGGTAGAAATGCGCTGCACCTTTAATTGCAAGGTTATCTGATTCTGTTGCGCCAGAAGTAAATACAATTTCACGAGAATCTGCACCGATTAAATCTGCAATATGATTACGAGCAATATCTACTGCTTCTTCTGCTTGCCAACCGAATTTGTGTGAACGTGACGCTGGGTTACCAAAGTTGCCTTCAACAGTTAAGTATTCCATCATTTTTTTTGCAACGCGCTCATCAACTGGACAAGTCGCTGCATAATCAAGATAAATAGGTAATTTCATTTTTCTTCTCACTCCTAAAAAATTCTTTTAAATTGTACCGCACCTTGACTAATCATCTAAGATGATCAAATTGTCAAAATCACCGTGAAACTCAATGGTATTAAATTTTTGGTAGTGTTTATCTACCAATTCTGCCAAAGTGATTTCGTTTAAAAAATCTTCAATACGCTGGCTAAGTTCTTTCCATAGAGAGTGAGTTAAACATTCGATTCCCTCTTGGCAGTCACCACGACCGTGGCAGCGTGTAACATCAATATTTTCATTTACGGCATTAATTACCATACCAACGGAAATCTCATTTGTTGGTAAGCCCAATTGGTAGCCGCCACCAGGCCCACGTACGCTCTTTACTAATCCATATCGACGTAATTTGGCAAATAATTGCTCTAAATATGACAATGAAATATGCTGTCTTTCAGAAATATCAGACAAACTAACTGGGCCTCTTTTTGAATGTAATGCAATATCCAAAATCGCGGTTACTGCATAGCGTCCTTTCGAAGTTAATTTCATCTTACCTTTCCCATAATTATTCAAGTGGCGCGATCTTTACATATCATACTAATTTAGTCAACTATTCAACTAGACGATTTAATCCGCTTTTCCACCGCACTTAACATCCCTCGTAGGATATTTAATTCGTTTTTTTCAAGTTCCGCTCGCTGATATAAGCGTCTGAGTTTTTGCATAACTGATTGATTTTGAATAAATCCTAATTCTGTATAAAGGCGTTCTGTATGCTGAAAGAAATGCTCTATATCCGAAAAATTAGGATAGATTTTTCCTATCGTTGAAAGTGATAATGACATTTCTTTTACGGACAAAAAAGCCATACGTAATTCATAGCATACTAATTGAACTGCCATTGCAAGATTTAGCGAAGAATATTCAGGATTTGCAGGAATGGTTAAATGATAACGACACTTCAATAATTCCTCATTCGTCAACCCGATACGCTCACGCCCAAAAACAATGGCGACTTGTCCACTCTTTACAGCTTCAACAGCTTTCATTGCGCATTTACGTGGCTCAATCAAGGTATTTTGCAAATGACGTAATCGTGCGCTTGTACCTACTACTAATGAGCAATCAGCAACAGCCTTATCAAAGCTATCTACAATCACTGCCTGTTTCACGACATCTTCTGCCCCGGCAGATAAAGCAATAGCTTGCTCATCAATAGCTTGCCTTGGCGCGACTAAATATAAATGGCTTAACCCCATCGTTTTCATTGCACGGGCAGCAGAACCAATATTACCGCTGTGAGAGGTTTCAACGAGAACAATTCGAATATTGTCTAACATAACTTAAGGTCACTCGTTTAAAATGGAAGCTATTCTAACATAATGCCCATAATTTTTAGTCAACAATTTGTCATTTCTATGTGAAATTTTGTAATAAAATCCTAAAAGCGTTTTAAATTTCTCTCGCCATTTTTTTCTGAATTGCCTATAATGAGCGCCACTTTTATGTTCTTTAAAATCTGGTGGACACAATGAATCCAATGTTAAATATCGCTATTCGTGCGGCACGAAAAGCGGGCAATGTTATTGCTAAAGGTTACGAACGCCGTGATGATATTCAAACTACGTTAAAAAGCAAAAATGATTATGTAACGAATATTGATAAAGCCTCTGAAGAAGCAATTATTGAGGTAATCCGTAAATCTTATCCTGATCATACAATTATCACTGAAGAAAGTGGCGCATTAGAAGGTAAAGATAGCGATGTTCAATGGGTAATTGATCCACTAGATGGCACAACAAACTTTGTAAAAGGTTTACCTCATTTTGCAGTATCAATTGCAATCCGTGTAAAAGGCCGCACTGAAGTGGGTGTGGTTTATGATCCTATCCGTAATGAATTATTCACTGCTGTACGTGGCGAAGGCGCAAAAATCAATGAAATGCGTTTACGTGTAGATAACAAGCGTGAATTAACTGGCACTGTATTAGCAACAGGTTTTCCATTCAAGCAAACTCGCTTAATGCCAACTCAATTTGCGATGATGAATACGTTAATCGAAGAATGCGCAGATTTCCGTCGTACTGGTTCTGCCGCATTAGACTTATGTTATGTTGCAGCAGGTCGTGTAGATGGTTATTTTGAAATGGGCATCAAAGCTTGGGACGTTGCTGCGGGCGATTTAATCGTGCGTGAAGCTGGTGGTTTAGTTTGTGATTTCAATGCAGGTCACACTTACTTAACGAATGGTCATATTGTTGCCGCGCCACCACGTATCGTGAAAGAAATTTTAAATAGAATTCAACCTTGTTTAGTTGATGAATTGAAAAAATAAGGTTGAAGAAAACTTTCTCAAAAACAACCGCACTTTGACTTCTATAATAGCAAAAGCATAGCTGCATAAAGTTGTGTTGAGAACTAAAATTTAACGGTTTTAAAACGTGATAAAAACGATTTTAAAACCGTTTTTTTATTGTCTTTTTATAGACAAAAGATTAATGAGTAGCGCAAAAATGCCAAATCATTTTGCTCAATAATTCACGAGTTGGATTAATAAACTCTGCTGACAAAAATTCATCTGGTTGATGTGCCTGATCGATTGATCCCGGTCCTAAAACCAATGTTGGGCAAATTTGCTGAATGAACGGCGCTTCAGTGCAATAATTCACAACTTCACATTGCTCACCTAATAATTGTTCTACCACTTGCACCACTTGTGCAGAATGTTCACACTCATAACCTGGGATAGGCTCGTGCAATGCGGTTAAAGAAATACGATCACCCCATTTTTCAAACATCGGTGCTAATTTTTCTTGTAACATTTCATTTAGATCCTCTAAGCGTAAATTCGGCAACGGTCTAATATCGAAATGTAATTCACAACAAGCACAAATACGGTTTACTGCATCACCACCAGAAATTGCACCAAAATTCATTGTTGGGTATGGAATTTCAAATGCAGAATGATGATATTTTTCACGCAATTCATTGCGCATTTGCATCAAATAACCTGTTGCTTCATGCATTAGTTCAATAGCATTAATCCCTTTACTAGGATCGCTTGAATGTCCACTTTTGCCCATAATTCTTAACGCTTCACCAATATGGCCTTTATGCGCACGAATCGGTTTAAGTGAGGTCGGCTCACCAATGATGGCACAATCAGGTCGAATATGGGTATGTTGAATGAAGGTTCTCGCACCAAGCATTGTCGTTTCTTCATCTGCAGTAGCTAAAATGCGTAATGGCTTAGTGAGTTTCGACAAATCTAATTGGCTAACTGCATCCACAACAAAGGCAAAAAATCCCTTCATATCTGCAGTACCTAAACCATAAAGCTTACCGTCTTTCTCTGTGAGTTTAAAAGGATCAAATGTCCAACGCCCTTCATCAAAAGGGACTGTATCCGTATGACCAGCAAGCAATAGTCCCCCCTCACCTTCACCGTAAGTTGCCAATAAATTAAATTTATGACGACTACCTTCAACAGCAATAATGTCCGTTTTAAAACCTAGTGAATTTAACCAGCTTGCCAATAATTCGATTAATTTTTGATTAGATTGGTCTTCGATTGAAACAATACTACTGATGGTCGGCATCGCAATAAGCTGAGAATACATCTCAAGAAACGGTGGTATTTTTTTCATAATCAATTGCTTATTTTTTGTTTACTTTCTAGTTGACTGTTATATATTCAAAATCATTTCTAGGAAATACATACCTATGACAAAATTAAAATACACATTTATATTTTAGTTCTTTTATTAGAACTCACTCTCTCTACATTTTCTATGGCTAGGTCCTCGTTATGAGATAAATAAAGCGAATTTATTTGTCCAAGATTACAACACCTATCGAAATGCGCCAATAAATCCATCAGATCAAGAGGCTCTCCTCATTACGCCATCACACGTAGCTCATATGTTGACGTAGGGGGATGGTTGTTATCATCTTATCGGTCCATTTGAATCATTACAAGCTGAGTGTTATCAATTCTTCAATGATTATAATCAGTTCTTCCAATCCCTTGATAAAAAGAGACCTTTATCGGATGTAGAGAAAGAAAAACTCAACCAATTCTTAACACAAGAAGATATCTTTTTTAATCACGTAAAACAGTACCCTATGTACAACAGATCAAATTAATCGTCTAAAAAGAAATAAGATCCTTTTTTCTTTCGTTTAATTTTTTAATAACTTGCCTTTTGATTAATTATGCATAATAATAGCATAATTAATCAATTAATAAATTAATAAATTAATAAATTAATAAATTAATAAATTCATCTTATTGTAAGGCACAATATCATATGAAAAAAGCAATTATCATCGGGGCTAGCGGATATACAGGGGCTGAATTAGCACGTATATTAATCAACCATCCTATATTTGAACTGGTGGGATTATATGTTTCCAGCCACAGCCAAGATACAAATAAAAGGATTTCAGATATTCATCCACAGCTCAAACAAGTTGTAGATTTGTCTTTACAGCCTTTGCCTGAGGACTTAACTGCACTTGCACAACAAATAGATCTCGTCTTTTTAGCCACAGCGCATGAAGTGAGTCATAATCTTGCCCCAATTTTCTTGCAAAATCAATGTAAAGTCTTTGATTTGTCTGGGGCATTTCGAGTTAATGATGTTGAATTTTATACCCAATTCTACGGTTTCGAACACCAACACCCAGAATTACTCAAACAAGCGGTTTACGGCTTAGCCGAATGGAATACAGAAGAACTCAAGCAAGCTGATTTAATTGCTGTTGCAGGTTGCTATCCAACCGTTTCACAATTAAGTTTAAAACCATTAATTGAAGCTGATTTATTAGACTTAAACCAATTACCGATCATCAATGCAGTAAGCGGTGTAAGTGGTGCTGGTCGTAAAGCATCACTCACAAGCAGTTTCTGCGAAGTGAGCCTAAATGCTTATGGCGTATTTAACCACCGTCACCAACCTGAAATTGCAATACATTTAGGTACAGAAGTAATTTTCACACCGCATTTAGGTAATTTCAAACGTGGTATTCTGGCAACAATCACTGCAAAATTAAAAGATGCTGTGACTGATGAGCAAATTCGTTCTGCATATCAACAAGCTTATGAAAATAAAAAGTTAGTTCGTTTGTATGAACAAGGCTTACCAAGCATTAAAGCTGTTGAGTTTACTCCATATTGCGATATTGGTTTTACAACAAAGAATGGTTACATCATCATTATTGGTGCAGAAGATAATTTATTAAAAGGTGCAGCAGCTCAAGCGGTACAATGCGCTAATATTCGTTATGGCTTTACTGAAACATTAGGATTATTTTAAATGAAACCGTTAGTTGTAAAATTAGGTGGCGTGCTACTCGATACACCAGCGGCAATGGAAAACTTATTCACTGCCTTCGCTAATTATCAGAAAAATTTTGACCGCCCTTTAGTGATTGTTCACGGCGGTGGTTGTATTGTTGATGAACTAATGCAACGCCTTGCACTACCGGTGAAAAAGAAAAATGGTTTGCGTGTTACACCAAGTGATCAAATCGATATTATTACGGGCGCATTAGCCGGTATTGCCAACAAAACCTTAGTTGCACAAGCGTCTAAATTTCAGTTAAATCCAGTGGGATTATGCTTGGCTGATGGTAATATGACAACAGCAATGCAGCTTGCTCCTGAATTAGGACACGTTGCAACCGTGATGCCAAAGACCCCTACTTTACTAAACAATTTGCTTGGCGAGGCTTTCTTACCTATTATTAGCTCAATTGCAGTAGATAAAAATGGCTTATTAATGAATGTGAACGCAGATCAGGCCGCCACTGCGATTGCTGCATTAATCAATGCCGATTTGGTCATGTTATCTGATGTTGACGGCGTATTAGATGCAGATAAACAACTTTTACCTGAATTAAATTCAGCACAAATTGAACAGCTTATTCAAGATAAAGTAATTACTGACGGAATGATTGTCAAAGTCAATGCTGCATTAGAGGCTGCAAAAATTTTAAATCGTGGTGTAGATATTGCAAACTGGAAATATCCTGAGAAATTGACCGCACTTTTTGGCGGTGAAATTATTGGTACAAGAATCAAACCATAAAAAGAATAAGAGGAAATTATGGCACTTTGGGGTGGTCGCTTTACACAAGCGGCAGATAAACGTTTTAAAGATTTTAATGACTCATTACGCTTTGATTATCGTCTAGCAGAGCAAGATATTGAAGGCTCAATTGGTTGGTCAAAAGCGTTAGTAAGTGTGGGTGTATTAACACAACAAGAACAACAACAATTAGAAGTTGCATTACATGAATTATTAATTGAAGTGCGCTCAAATCCACAAGCCATTTTGCAAGATGATGCAGAAGATATTCATAGTTGGGTGGAAAGCAAACTGATTGATAAAGTCGGCAATTTAGGTAAAAAATTACATACTGGTCGTAGCCGTAACGACCAAGTCGCACTCGACATAAAAATGTGGTGTAAACAACGCGTGCTTGAATTACAAAGCTCGGTACGTGAATTACAACGCAAACTGGTGCAAACTGCTGAAAACACACAACACGCAGTCATGCCGGGTTATACCCATTTGCAACGTGCACAACCCATTACATTTGCGCATTGGTGTATGGCCTATGTAGAAATGCTTGAACGTGATCATTCTCGTTTAACTGATGCTTACAAACGAATGGACTCTTGTCCACTTGGTAGTGGTGCATTAGCAGGCACCGCTTATGCAGTTGATCGTGAACAATTGGCGCATGATCTTAACTTTAGCTTTGCTACTCGCAACAGCTTGGATAGTGTATCCGATCGCGATCACATTGTTGAGTTGCTTTCTACCGCATCATTAAGTATGGCTCACCTTTCACGTTTCGCAGAAGATATGATTATTTTTAACAGTGGCGAAGCTAACTTTGTAGAGCTTTCCGATCGTGTAACTTCGGGTTCATCATTGATGCCACAGAAGAAAAACCCTGATGCTTGTGAACTTATCCGTGGTAAAGCAGGGCGTGTAATGGGTGCATTAACCGGTATGTTGATGACATTAAAAGGCTTGCCTCTAGCATATAACAAAGATATGCAAGAAGACAAAGAGGGAATTTTTGACGCACTAGACACTTGGCAAGACTGCGTTGATATGGCAACGCTTGTATTAGATGGCATTCAAGTCAATGTTGAACGCACCAAAGAAGCTGCACTAAAAGGCTATTCGAATGCGACGGAATTGGCGGATTATCTTGTAGCAAAAGGCGTACCATTCCGTGATTCACATCATATTGTGGGTGAAACGGTTGTCTATGCAATTCAACAGCATAAAGCGTTAGAAGCATTAACTGTGGCTGAATTTAAACAATTTAGTGAGGTTGTTGAAGAAGATGTGTATGAGATCCTTTCACTACAATCTTGTTTAGATAAACGCTGTGCGAAAGGTGGTGTATCCCCATTGCGTGTTGCAGAAGCCATTTCAGAAGCGAAAGCTCGTTTAGCTTAAGCTTTTATCTCATCCTGAATTAAATAATTGATGAAATATGTCTTCCGCTGTTTGAATACAAAAGGTCTAGTGAATTTACTAGACCTTTTTATTTCAATCGATAAGTTAAGCTAAAATTATTTGCCATCCCAAGCGTGGATCGCTTTAGCACGAATATCTAATTTGCTTTGTGCATTGCCTTTGAAGTAGCTTTTATCTAAACCACCTTCCCAATCACCATAATTGTTATTTGGTAATACGATGAATTTTTTGCCAAATGCTTTGCTATTTTTCATTACAAATGCACGACGCTCCTCATTAGATTTTTTATAGGTTTCATCACCAAAGTCATTTAGGTTATCACCTACAAATAATACGATGTCATACCCCATATCCTCAACTTGTTTGAAGCGGATAGATTTATTTGATTTGTCTTTTTTCAATAATAAAGTTTTATCATTCACACCCGTAAAGCCAAGACGCTTCATATCATCAACTGTACCTGCTTTTTCTACGTCATCACGACGGTTTGACACGAAAAACATTGTCCCGCCATTCGCATTTACATAGTTAGAAAATTCTACAGCTCCCGGAATTGCCGCTGATTGTCTTGCATCAACCCATTTTGTCCAAGTTTTTGGAGAAAAACCCTGACCATTTTGTACTTGCCAACCTGCATAAGCACTGTTATCAATCATTGTTTCATCTAGATCTACAACAACCGCTTTTTTCTTACCTTTTTTTGCTTTAGCGTGGTCAAATGCCATTTTTGCAGAGTTAAATGCTTGGTGTGCTAATGCTGCATATTCACCTGATTGCTGTGTCCAAACTAAACCCAATGCAGCTTGTTGTTGTAATTTTGCTTGGTTCGCTTGCTCCAAAGCTTGTTGATTCGAACAAGCTGCTAATAAAACTAAAGTACTAACTGCCACAGATAATTTTAATTTTTTCATTGTATTCTCCTTGAATAACCACATTTGTTTTGAGAGTAAAATTTAACAAAGAAATGATAAAATTTATATAAAGGTCCCCTTGTAATGTGATGAAGATCACAGGATATTTCTTTTATTTCCTCAATATTTACACATATCGGATAAATATTCTGCGCAATCAAAAAAATTCTCAATTTTTTCACCGCACTTTTAATCCTCTTTTAAGCTATAATAAACAGTAAATATTTATTTCAAAAAACGGATAATTTATGGCAAAAATTGCAGAAAACCCATTAGTACTTGTCGATGGTTCATCTTATCTATATCGAGCTTTTCACGCATTCCCTCCTCTAACTAACTCTCTGAATGAGCCAACAGGAGCAATGTATGGCGTATTAAACATGCTGAAAAGTTTAATTTCACAAGTACAACCAAGCCATATTGCTGTTGTGTTTGACGCAAAAGGCAAAACTTTCCGTGATGAAATGTTTGAACAATACAAATCACACCGTCCACCCATGCCGGATGAATTACGAAGCCAGATTTTACCGCTACACAACATTATCCGTGCACTGGGAATTCCTTTATTAGTGGTTGAGGGTGTGGAAGCTGATGATGTTATCGGTACTCTAGCTGTGCAAGCCTCAAAAGCAGGCAAAAAAGTATTGATCAGTACTGGCGATAAAGATATGGCACAGCTTGTCGACGACAATATTATGCTGATCAACACAATGAACAATACGCTTTTAGATCGTGAAGGCGTCATCGAAAAATACGGCTTACCACCTGAATTAATTATCGACTACCTCGCTTTAATGGGCGATAGCTCAGATAACATTCCTGGTGTGCCAGGTGTGGGAGAAAAAACTGCATTAAGTTTATTACAAGGTATTGGCAATATGACTGATATTTATGCCAATTTAGAAAAAGTCGCCGAGTTGCCAATTCGTGGTGCTAAAAAATTAGGTGATAAATTACTTGAAGCTAAAGAAATGGCAGATCTATCCTATGCACTTGCTACAATTAAAACAGATGTAAAACTGGAAATTACACCAGAACAATTAACTTTTGGATCTGCAAATAATGATAAGTTAGTGGAATATTTTGGCCGTTATGAATTTAAACGTTGGTTAACTGAGATTATGCATAATGGTTCTAGTTCAGTGACTAATGGCTCTGAACAGCCCGTCAAAATCAATAATTATCAAGCCACGCCACCCGCAACAGAGCCTGAAAGTGCAGTCAAAATTGAGATTGATCGCAGCAAATATGAATGTATTTTATCTGTTGCTGATTTTGAAAAATGGTTGGATAAACTCGCTCAAGCAAAACTTATCGCAGTTGATACGGAAACCGATAATTTAGATTATATGAGTGCAAATTTAGTCGGTATTTCCTTTGCATTAGAAAATGGCGAAGCAGCTTATTTACCATTACGTCATAATTACATTGGAGCACCACAACAAATTGATTTTGATACTGCACTTTCACGCTTAAAACCAATTTTAGAAAACCCTGTGATTGAAAAAGTCGGACAAAACATCAAATACGATTTAAGTATTTTTGCCCGTAACGGAATTAATGTGCAAGGTGTGACTTACGACACAATGCTACTTTCTTATGTGTTAGACAGTACTGGTCGTCATAATATGGACGACTTAGCCAAACGTTATTTAGGACATCAAACCATCAGTTTTGAAGAGATTGCAGGTAAAGGTAAAGGACAACTCACATTCGACCAAATTCCTCTTGAACACGCTACTACATATGCGGCGGAAGATGCAGATATTACAATGAAACTACAGCAAGTGTTATGGGAGAAAGTGTCAGAACAACCTACGCTAGTCAAATTATATCGCACAATGGAATTGCCTTTGTTATCTGTACTTTCTCGTATGGAACGTAATGGAGTACTGATTGATAGTAATACACTTTTGACACAATCAAATAAAATTGCAGAAAGATTGACCGCACTTGAACAGCAAGCCTATGAGCTTGCTGGACAAACATTCAATTTAGCATCGACAAAGCAGCTGCAAGAAATTCTATTTGATAAGCTCGGGTTGCCTGTATTGAAAAAAACACCGAAAGGTGCGCCTTCAACCAATGAAGAAGTGTTGGAAGAACTCGCTTACGATCACGAATTACCAAAATTACTAGTCGAACATCGTGGTTTAAGTAAATTAAAATCCACTTATACCGATAAATTACCGCAAATGATCAACAAGCATACTGGTCGCGTGCACACGTCTTATCATCAAGCCGTAACAGCGACAGGCCGTTTATCTTCAAGTGATCCAAACTTACAAAATATCCCAATTCGTAATGAAGAAGGTCGCCGCATTCGTCAAGCGTTTATTCCACGTGAAGGTTTCACAATGGTTGCGGCGGACTATTCACAAATTGAATTGCGTATTATGGCGCACTTGTCGAAAGACCAAGGGTTAATCAACGCTTTTAGCGAAGGCAAAGATATTCACCGTTCAACCGCAGCAGAAATTTTTGGCTTGCCATTAGAACAAGTGACTAGCGAACAGCGTCGCAGTGCAAAAGCAATTAACTTCGGCTTAATCTATGGAATGAGCTCATTTGGTTTATCTCGTCAATTAGGTATTCCGCGCAATGATGCACAAAAATATATGGATTTATATTTTCAACGTTACCCGGGTGTACAAACTTTCATGACGGACATCCGTGAAACGGCAAAAGCACAAGGCTATGTTGCAACCTTATTTGATCGCCGTTTATATTTGCCAGATATTAATTCATCGAATGCAATCCGTCGAAAAGCAGCTGAACGTGTTGCGATCAATGCACCAATGCAAGGCACAGCTGCTGACATTATTAAACGTGCAATGATTGACTTAGATAAGCAAATTGTTGGAAATCCTGATATTCAAATGATTATGCAAGTACACGATGAATTAGTATTTGAAGTGCGGTCAGAAAAAGTGGAAGAATTTAGCCAATTAATTAAACAAACTATGGAAAAAGCAGCACAACTGGTGGTGCCTTTGATTGTCGATGTTGGCGTAGGGCAAAACTGGGACGAAGCTCATTAATTATAGTAAACAAAAGGCGGAAGATTGTTTCCGCCTTTCTATATTATAAAAACCAAATAGTAAAACTATGCTGCTGGTTTTTTAAGGAATTTTTTACGAATTTTAATGTTGATCATTTCTACCACAACAGAGAAGCCCATTGCAAAGTAGATGTAGCCTTTCGGAATGTGGAACTCTAAACTTTCTGCGATTAAAGCAACACCAATTAAAATTAAGAAGGATAATGCTAATACTTTTAATGTTGGATGTGTTTCAACAAAGTCTCCGATTGGCTTTGCAGCAAACATCATCACTGCAACAGCAAGGACAATAGCTACAATCATTACACCAATTTGATCCACCATACCCACTGCGGTAATCACTGAGTCTAGAGAGAATACAATATCTAAAATCGCAATTTGGGTGAGAATACCTAAAAAGCTTGCTGCTTTTGGTTTATCCGCTTCGCCTGCTTCTGCAGGGGTCATTGCGTGGTGAATTTCGTGCGTACTCTTCGCTACAAGGAACAAGCCCCCAATTAATAAAATCAAGTCACGTCCTGAAATTTCTTCCCCTAAGACAGTAAAGAGCGGTGTCGTTAAAGACATTACCCAAGAAAGGGACAACAACAATGCAATACGCATCCCCATTGCCAAACCTAAACCAATTAAACGCCCTGACTGACGTTGATGTTCAGGTAAACGCCCCACTAAAATACTGATGAAAATAATGTTATCAATCCCCAACACAATCTCAAGTGCGGCTAATGTAAAAAGTGCAACCCAAGCTTCTGGGCTAGCAAGCCATTCAAACATAATTATTTTTCCCTTTTGTTAAAAAACGTACAAATAATATATTGTTGTAATAAAAATGCAAAATAATTCAGCTTAATTTGTTAAAAAATTTTGTAAAATTTCATAGGTAAATTCTTTACGCAAATAAAACCCTAAAGGTAATGTGTCAATAATTTCGCCCTTTTTACCAATACCTTTGGTCAATGATCGGCTGTTAGCCCCTTTTGGTCTTAATTGTAAAACCTCACCTAACCTAGCAGTAATTTGATCTAATTTACCCAATGTAATATATTCCATTAGCTCCTCCCAATCACGTTGTAATCGCCATTCTTGTTCAGCTGTGGGCTGCCATAAAATCCCTTGGCCAATATGACGATCTACAAGTGGGATCTGGCGTTCTCCCTCCACAGGAATCCATAATACTCGACTTAACTTATGCTTAACGTGAGAATTTTGCCAAGTCACTCCTGTATTTTGAATTAAAGGAGCGAGACTAACAAAAGTGGTTTCAAGCGGATACCCTTTTGAATTAATGGGTAAAGTTTTTAATTCGATACCTAAATGAGCAAAATCACGCTCAGCTTTACTACCTGCTGCTGCCCCTAACGCCGTTTCAATTAACATTCCCACCCAACCTTTATTGCGTTTTAAATCTGACGGTATTGGGATATATAATTCTTCAGCGAGTTCAGCAAGCCTTAAACCTGCAATATTTTGCGCTTTTTGTAGCAACTCTTGTTCTGTTCTCGGTATCATAAAGTGCGGTCTTTTTTAATTATTTTTCACGATATTTCTTTAATAGTTTTGGCTTCACAAACTCAACACCTTTATCCACATAAGAGATCTGTTCTAATTGCAATAAATAACGTTTCGTCGGTAAACCACCACCAAAACCTGTTAAAGTGTGATCTTTACCTAAAATACGATGGCAAGGAATTATAATACTGATAGGATTACGCCCAACTGCACCACCAACAGCTCTCACTGCATTAGGGTTATAGATTTGTTTCGCTAACTCACCATAGCTTGAGTATTGCCCATAGGGAACGTGTCGCAATGCTTGCCAAACTTTACATTGAAATTCTGTGCCTTGGAGTAATAGTGGAATAGATTGAAAACTTTCTTTTTCACCAGCAAAATAACGATCAAGCGATTGTTTGACTTGCAAAAATAGTGGCTGATTTTCATCAAAAATCCAAGCAGGATGAGGTGGAATTTGTTCTTGTTCAAAATCTAAATTGGTTAATTTTCCCTTTTGACCAAGCATTAATAAACGCCCTACTGGAGATAAGTAATAACAATAATAAATCTCAGACATAATTCTCTCCGAAAGAAAAAGCGTACCAAAGTACGCTTTATTATCTAAGATTTTAGGCTAAATTAGAAACGGTAGTTTACATTTAAGCCGTAAATGTTTGCTTTAGCCTTACTAATGAATTGAACACCTTCTTCTTTAAATGTGTTTTTCTTACCGCGTAAGTGTGAGAAACCTGCATCAACAGAAAGGTTTGGTGTCAAACGGTAAGTTGCACCAAAGCTATACCAAGTACGGTTTGTATCAGGGATTGATACACTGTGGTGATCTTGCGCTGCACTTTCATCATAAGCAATACCTGTGCGAAGTGTTAATGCATCAACTACATCATAACTTGCACCAAATGCAATACGAGAAGAATCTCTGAACTCTTCAGTTTTTTGGAATAATGTTGTACCGTCAGCACCTAATGCACGTAACTCTTTGAATTTGCTCCATTGCGTATATTTATAGCTATAGTGCATTGCGAAACGTTCGGTCATTTTGTGGTAACCTGAAATTTCCCAATAGGCTGGCAATGGTAAATTCAATGAACCGGGGATTGATGCACCACCAGTTGCAGTAATACCTGCTAATTTTAATTGCTGAGCCATTGCTGTTGGGAATTGATTTGAATATTTACCGTTAAATTTCAAATCTACTTGTGAATGATATGCTACACCAATACGGTTGTTATCATTGAACTCATATACTAAACCTGCATTCCAGCCAAAGTCCCAAGTATCGCCTTTTAATTTAGAGACAATTGCAGTTTCAGGAACTTTTTGAGCTAATGCGCCTGCAAATTCTGCTATTTTATGAGCTTTTTCTGCATCTGCTAGAGATAGTTGCCCTGCTTTTGCTGCAGCTGCAGCCTTTTCAGCTTTTGCTTTAGCCTCTAACGCCTTAAATTGCAAACCTTTACCCGCATAACGATCTAATTCTGCTTTTGCGTGAACTGCGTTTAAGCCTAAACCGAAGCTTAATTTATCAGTTAATCTGTAGGAACCGCTTAGGTTAAAGTTTAGTGCCGTTAAATCTGTTTTACCACCTAGGAAACCACCTGCGTAGTGTTCATTAAACTCCGTTGCTAAACCGTAATTTACATTTAATCCACCACCTACAGCAAATTTGTCGTTAATTGGATATACGCTGTAAAGATTGGGTACGATTGCATTTGGTGCAATATTCTTATAAGAGAAAATTCTTGCTGGAGATTCTAAATCAATATTTGGATCGACATAGATTGCGCCTACCGAAACCTCTGCTTGTTTTAATAAGCTCATCAAGGCAGGGTTTGTTGCAACAACTGCTGCATTATCTGCAATTGCAGCTTCACCTGCATACGCACGGCCTAAACCGGAGGTAGATACTTCTGCTAATTGAAATGCTGCAGCTGATGCACTATCAGCAGCCAATGCTAAAAGAGAAGAAAGAAAAGTTTGAGTAAATTTGCTCGTTTTTGCCATTTTTAGCCCTTGTTATTTAAATTATTTTTTAATAAGCGTTTGGATTCTAAAGAAGTCTTACTATTGGTGCAAATTTATTTGTATCTTTTTTAAGAGTTCAGACCAGTATTTAGGACACTTTTCACTAATTTTTTTGTCTTAAAAAACCAAGATAAATTTGACTTACATAAAGTGCGGTTAAATTTTACGAAAAATGGGAACAATGATAGAATAAGATAAATTTTTAAACATCATTAAGGATAATATTATGAGCAAATTAAAATGTAATCCAGAAGAAGCAAAAGCTTGTTGTTGTGTCGATGTGGGCACAATTATTGATGGTTCTGATTGTACAGTTGATTTTGAACAAGTTTATGCAACAGAAGAATTAGCACAAGAGGCACTGAATTACCTCTCTGAAAAAGCAAAAGCAGCGGAAAGTGATCCTTGTGACATTCAAAGCGAAATTCAAAAAGTGGATGATGGAGCATTATTGAAAGCACAATTCACCTTTAGTTGCCAAGCGGAAGCAATGATCTTCCAACTTTCAACACGATAAATCAAAAGACCTCGATAAAAACCGAGGTCTTTTTCTTTGAGTATCCAAAAATTAGAAACCTGCTTGTTTTTCTAATTGCTCAACTAAGGCATCATCTAAATTCAATGCTTGTGCAAGCTGGCTCAAAAATACAATTTCTTTACGAGACAAATCTTGACACACCATACGTGCTGCAAGGTAGACTTGAGTTGCAAGTGCGGTGTCATTCCCCACAATTCTTGCAATCTCATTTACACTAATTGGATTTGCAATTTCTTGCTCTAACCATTGTTGTAATTCAGGCTCATTACCACCTTCTTGCACAATCAAATCTCTTTCTCTATTATCTAACACACCATCAGAAATAGCTGCTGCAAGCATAGTACGCAAAATCAATGCACCACTATCTTCTGTTTGTTGTGCTGTCGTAAACGCCTCTTCAGATAAATTATCTGTTTGAGATGTCTGATTGTTTTGATAACTTTGATACGCTTTATACGCCAAGCTCCCTAGTGCCGCTAAAGAACCTAATTTAGTAAGGCTTGCTCCCCCGCTTCTGCCAAGAACCATTGATAAAATACCTGCTAATGCAGCCCCCCCACCTACTTTTGTGATAGTATCAGCGGTATTTTGGCTAGGTTTATTAATTTGCCCAGCTGATTTGGTCACAGTTTTTAATACTTCGTTTAAAATACGATTAAAATTCATATTCACTTTCCTTATAAGACTCTATCAGAATTAGATTAGACAATTTATCAGTAAAATAATTCAAATGTACAGAAAAAAGACAAAAAACAACCGCACTTTTTATTATTTAATCTTAATATGTGCTATCACTTCACGTGTCAAACGCCCAATTTCATCCCAATTCTGTTGTTGAATAAGATTTTTTTCAACAAACCAAGAACCACCGCAAGCTATAACCTGAGGAATATTTAAATAATCCTTAATATTCTTTAACCCAATCCCCCCTGTTGGCATAATTTGTAACATTGGGTAAGGTCCTAATAACGCTTTAATCATTGATACACCGCCCGATGCTTCAGCAGGGAAAAACTTCACTACATTATTCCCCATATCTAAAGCAGCCTCAATTGCCATTGGATTATTCACGCCAGGAATGATTGGAAAGTCAAGGTTTTGACAAAGTTCTACTATTTTAGGATTAAAACCAGGTGTCACCACACAATCTGCACCTGCATTTTTAGCTTTAATAACTTGCTCTTGGGTTAAAACAGTTCCTGCGGCAATAAAAATATCCGAACGTTTCTCGCATAATAAGCGAATTGCTTGCTCCGCAACCTGTGAGCGGAAAGTAATTTCAACCACTGGCAAACCATTTTGGCTTAAGCTATCTGCCAAAGGCAAAATATCTTCTGCATTTTCTAATGCGATCACAGGAATCACCTGTAAAGAACGTAATTTTTCAATTATTTGTGCAGTGGTGTAAGCCATTCTTATCTCCTTTTAAAGACCTTATGCTTGTTGCTCAAACACTCTGATTTTATTAAATGCATCTTGTAAATCAGAAGCAAAATTGATTTTCTGAATTTCATTCACTGTATTAGATTTCACAATCATCCGTAACGGCTGAAACTGCATATTACACATATATAGTTGCTGATGTGGCAACATATGTTGAACGAAGCGGGTTAAGGCGTGAATTCCCCCGGTATCCAGCACTGTAACTGCATCACATTGCAATACAATATGCTTAATTTCATGATCGGTATGAACCGTTTTATCGTGTAAATCCGCAAATAAATTATCTGCTGCAGCAAAAAAGAGCGGTCCGCTAATGCGATAAACTAGTACATCATCTAAATCTTCTGGATGAGCAATTTCAATGGATTTTGTCATTTCTGCAATAGTACGAATAAACAATAGACTCGCCAATAACACACCAACAGTAATCGCAATTACCATATCGAAAATCACAGTTAGCACTAAACAAGTGAGCAAAACGGCAATTTCATTACGACCTGAACGGCGAATCAATTGGATAATTTGAGGAATATTAGCCATATTCCACGCGACGACCAACAACAATGCAGCCATTGAAGAAAGTGGTAAATAAGACAATGCATTAGCAAAGAAAAGTAACGCAAAGAGTACTAAAAGTGCGTGAATAACACTAGAAATAGGAGACACTGCACCAGCCTTGACATTTGCTACTGAACGAGCAATTGCTGCTGTAGCAGTAATACCACCTAAAAATGGTGCAGCGATATTCCCTAAACCTTGAGCCAATAATTCGTTATTTGAGTGGTGTTTAGTATCTGTCATATTATCTAAAATCACCGCACACAATAAGGACTCAATCGCCCCTAATACAGCCATTGAAAACGCGGCTGGCAGTAAGGTTTGAATTGTTGTTAAATTCCATTCGATTAACTCACCCTGTGCATTAGGAATATTCCAAGGCAAAATAAATTCAGGCAAGGCATTTGGAATACCAAAACCGGTTGTACCATCAGATAAGGTATATTGAAAAGCAGAGCCAATCGTTGCTACTTGGAAGTCAAATGAGATTAACCCCAAAGACAATAAAGTCGCAATCATCACCGCAGGCAAATGTCCAGGAATGGGTAAACGTAACTTATGCCATTGTGTTAATATAAGTAAAGTCATAATACCAACACCTGCATCAGCCCAGTTGATGCTAGGTAACGCCTCGGCAATTACTTGCACTTTACCCAAATAATGTGATGGCATTGCCTCGATAGTTAAACCAAGGAAATCTTTAATTTGTAATGTGGCAATCACAATCCCGATGCCACAAGTAAAGCCAAGGGTAACAGGTAGCGGAATGTATTCAATTAAGCGACCTAAACGGAATAGTGCCATTAAAACCAAAATAAGTCCTGAAAGCAAAGTTGCCATTAATAGGCCACTTAAACCAAATTGTTGGGTAACTGGATACAAGATCACAACAAATGCAGCAGTTGGTCCTGATACATTAAAACGAGAACCTCCCGCTAATGCAATAATCATCCCCGCCACAATTGCTGTATATAAACCATGTTGAGGGGGAACACCACTTGCTATTGCTAACGCCATTGATAAAGGAATGGCTATTACTCCTACAGTTAAGCCTGCAATAATATCTCTGACTAAGTGCTGTTTTGAGTATCCTGCACGAAAACTATCTCTTAATGCGCTAAACGGCTTTACCGCTAAAAATACATTTTTGGTCAAGAACCATTTTTTTAACATATATAACCCAAAAAATAAAAATCTAATGAGGTGTTTATTTTATCTCAATTTAAGCTGATGTTTTATGTTCTAACGCAAAAAATACTTGACTAAATTACGTTAAATTTTTATAGTTCACACCCTGTTCAAAATGGTGAGATGTCCGAGTGGTTGAAGGAGCACGCCTGGAAAGCGTGTATATGCGAAAGTGTATCGAGGGTTCAAATCCCTCTCTCACCGCCATTTTTAATACCAATTTTTTTACCTTCTTATAAAAATCCCATTTCTTTCCCATACTCACTTTATTTGTATCTCATTTCGACTAATATTCTAAAATAAAAGTGCGGTAAAAACTTTTAAGATTTCGACCGCACTTTTATTGAATAATTAATAGAAAAATTAGTAGGTTAGCTACGTTGCAATGGTTTATACCGATAGCGTAAATGAATAGTAAGGAAGATAACTAATCCGCATAAAGCAAATAATGCACCTGATAAACCTATATTTTCCAAGCCTACTTGTTGCATTACTAAATTACCTAATAACGCTCCACCACCGATACCAATATTATAAATGCCTGAATAAATCGCCATTGCGACATCTGTTGCATCAGGTGCTAGTTGCAACACTCGGATTTGCAAGCTCAAGCCGATACCTGAAATTCCAATCCCCCATAAGAAAGTAAGTAAAAACATTGACCATTGATTACCTCTAAAAAGGTGTAATAAAGCTAATGATAAGACGAGAATTACCATTGAAATAGTCAAAAATTTTGCGGGTCCATAATTATGAAAACGGTTAAATAATAAACTTGCCGTAATACCAGAGAAACCAAAAACTAATAAAATAATTGTCGTCATATTCCCTGTCATTTGTCCAATTTTAAGCATAAAAGGCTCAACATAACTGTATGCTGTAAAATGTGCTGAAATAATGATAATAGTTAACGTATATAATCCCACTAATAGAGGGCGCTTAAATAGCATTGGAATACTTTTTAGTGAGCCCGCATTTTTACTTGGCAAGTGTGGTAATAATTTATAAAGCAGAATCAGAATAATAAATGAGATCAAGGTAATTGCGGCAAAAGTAGCGCGCCAACCTAGAGATTGTCCAATAATTCGCCCCAATGGCAAACCCAATACCATAGCTAAAGAACAACCAATCGCAAGTAAGCCTATAGCTTGTGCTTTTTTATCTTTCGGTGCGACTCGGACAATTAACGATGTCATAATCGCCCAGAAAATGGCGTGTGCACAAGCAACTCCGATCCGACCAATTAGCAATACCCAAAAGTCCCAAGCAATAACGGAAATCACATGGCTAACGAAAAATAAGGCAACTAATTTTAGTAATAAACTACGACGTTCTAAATTAGCCGTCATTAGCATAAAGGGCAACGATAATAAGGAAACGATCCAAGCATACACAGTAATCATTAGCCCTGTTTGAGAAATTGGCATTTCAAAGCTAGCGGCAATATCGGAAAGTAATGCGACAGGAATAAATTCGGTAGTATTAAAAATAAATCCAGCGGCAGCAAGTGTCAGTACACGAGCGAATTTTATCCGCTTTACGGTTTCAATAGTTAACATACATTATCGGAATTTTTCTTTTAGGATAGTTTTCAACTGATGGCGGAAATTTTTATTAAATTCGACTTTATATTGGGGTGAATGGCAGTTATCAAAAAAACGAATTGGTAATTGGAAATAATCATATTCTAACTGGCTTAAACCTAAATTTAAGGTAATATCACATTGCATTGTTGCTAAGTCTGCGCTGCCATTACCAGTTACGGTAATATATTTTGTTTTAAGCACAAGTTGATTTAACCACGCATTATTTTTATCCCATTTGACATTAGCAGTCATAGAATCAAATGAAGTATCCGTATTTTTTTCTTTTAACGGCTGTTCATCAATATTTATAGGTAAATATTTTTTCACTAAAGTAAGCAAATTTAATCCTTTCAATTCACCTTGTTGTACTGAAATATTAAACTCGCCATTTTTAGCTTGATTTTCATATACCATCAGATCCCCCACCAATGCTGTGGTACCAGAGATTAATAGAGGTAAATCAAGCACTTTCAGCCACTGTTCTGCAATAATATTTTCCCCTTGAATATGTATTTTTTTAGCTGATATCGAATCTGATTGTGCATTCAACGTAAAAGTCGATGAAGAACGTTGATTTAAGTAGTCAATTTGACCATTTAACTCAAGCACTCTAGGTGAGTTCATATTCAGTTGTGCTTTCAAGAACGGAAAATCTTCGCCATTTAAACGTACATAATCCCATTGAAACTGGTATTGCAAGTGGGCTATACGAAGAATTTCACCTTTAGCAATAGAAAGCTTGATTTGTTTCGTGTTAAGTAAAATTGGTTTATCAAAACGAATATTCACTTCTGCATTTGCAAAAGAAAATCTTTGAGTATCAAGAAAAAAATCACCTGTAATTTCGCCATTAATTTTGCTAAATTCAGGTTCTTTCTTTTCATTTGACCACAATTTTGCGTTTTCAAAACTCAATTTTCTCACCGCATTTTGTGGTTGGAATAATGACCAAAAGTCCAGCTCTAAATGCAATTTCTCTGCAAAAATAGACCGCACTTTAGCATCCTTTTGAGGATTATCCCAATTAGCATTAGATAATGTCAATTGAGTGTTAGGATAAAGATCAAAATCAAGCGTTTGAAAAATAATATTCTGTTGCTTCAAGCGCTGTGTCAACTCATCATTCACTCGTTGTAATTGCACATAACCCACTATGCACACTAAAACAATCATTACACTGAAAGCAACAATGAGTTTTTTCCACATTTTATTTATCCTCATCAATTCGGCTAGCAACCGCACTTTGCTGATTTTTATATTTAGCATTTTTACGACTACTATATGGGCGTGCTGCTGAACCGCTTAATACTTCAAAGCTCAAGGCACCGATTACCATATTAGGACGTAGAGCTAGGGGTAACTTACCGGAATTAAAAAACTCTAGTACTATACGACCTTCCCAACCTGGATCAATACGATGTGCAGTCACATGTACCATTAAACCTAAACGAGCCAGAGAAGAGCGACCATCTAACCAACCAATAATATTGGCAGGTAATTTTACGGACTCTAGTGTTGTTGCGAGAGCCAATTCACCTGGGTGTAAAAAGAAAGCTTCATTATCTTCAATCAGAATCTCTTCACTCATCACAGATTCTAGCTGTGCGGAGACTTCTTCTTTCGGCCCGCTTAAATCAATAAAAGGTGCAGAATGTTCACGAAAAACACGGAAAGAGTTACCTAAACGTACATCAATGGTTGCTCCATTAATTTTGTCATTTTCAGGACGAGGGGTCAGTGAAATGATGCCTTCATCTAAATAACGCTCAATATCAGTATCACATAATCTCATCGTAAGTTTCCTTAGCGTTTAGCTAGTAATTGTCTAATTTGCGCCTTTAACATATTAATGGCGATACGGTTTTTCCCACCTCGAGGAATGATAATATCCGCATATTGTTTAGAAGGTTCAATAAATTGCAAGAACATTGGTCGCACGGTTTTGCGGTACTGTTCTACAACAGACTCAAGCGAACGCCCACGTTCTTTCATATCTCTCTGTAAACGACGAATAAAACAAATATCTAACGGTGCATCAACGAATACCGAAACGCTCACTTCATCGCGTAAACGTTCATCAGTCAGCAATAAAATACCTTCAAGGATAATTACTTTTTTCGGCTCAAAATGAGTAATTTCATCAGTACGTGTATGATCTACATAGCTATAAACGGGGATATCAACTGCTTTTCCCGCTTTTAATGTTTTGAGGTGCTCGATCAGAAGATCTCGATCCATTGAATTTGGGTGGTCATAATTAGTTTTGATGCGTTCTTCAAATGCAAGGTGACTTTGATCTTTGTAGTAAGAATCTTCAGAAATAATACCAATTTCTTCACAACCTAACTCATCACAAAGCTCACGATGAACAGTAGAGGCAATTAAACTTTTTCCTGATGCTGAAGCACCAGCAATCGCAATAATAATACTAGATGAAGGGATTGAATTTGGCATATTTGATAACCTAAAAGAACTGTAAATTTATTCTGTAAATTATAAAGAAAAAAATACCATTTTGATAGCAAGTAATACCGGATTACTGCAAAAAAGCAGCCTATCTGCTACTTTATCTTGATTTTGTGATAACTCTCACGGTATTCCTTTCATCTTTCAGGTAGCATTTGAATTTTAATGTAAACCTATTCCATCTATTACAATTGACTTAGAGAGGTATTTAATATGAGACTTAATAAATTTACACTTGCAATTTCAACCGCACTTTTAAGTATCACTGTATTTGTAAGCAATGCTAATGCGAAAGGTCGCCTCGTGGTTTATTGTAGTGCAACCAATGAAATGTGTGAGGCTGAAATGAAGGCCTTTGGTGAAAAACACGATGTCAAAACTTCTTTTATTCGTAACGGCTCAGGCAGTACATTCGCTAAGATCGAAGCTGAAAAAAACAACCCTCAAGCAGATGTTTGGTATGGCGGTACTTTCGATCCCCAATCTCAAGCAGGTGAATTAGGCTTACTTGAAGCATATCGTTCGCCAAATGTGGATCAAATTATACCACGCTTCCAAGACCCAGCTAAAATAAAAGGTAACTACACCTCTGCAATTTATATGGGAATTTTAGGTTTTGGTGTAAATACCGAGCGTTTAAAAAAACTTGGTATAAATGACGTACCAAAATGTTGGAAAGATTTAACTGACCCACGCCTTAAAGGTGAAATTCAAATTGCAGACCCACAAAGTTCTGGCACAGCTTATACAGCAATTGCAACTTTTGTTCAACTGTGGGGAGAAAGTGGTGCATTTGATTACTTCAAACAACTCCATCCAAACATTTCACAATACACTAAATCGGGTATCACTCCATCAAATAATACCGCTCGCGGTGAATCAACAATCGGTATTGGTTTCTTACACGATTATGCATTACAAAAACAACAAGGTGCACCAATCGAAATGATTGTACCTTGTGAAGGAACCGGTTATGAACTTGGTGGTGTAAGTATTCTAAAAGGCGCACGTAACTTAGATAATGCTAAACGCTTTGTGGACTGGGCATTATCAAAAGAAGGTCAAGAATTAGCGTGGAAACAAGGTAAAAGTTTACAAATCTTAACAAACACAACTGCAGAACAATCACCGACAGCATTCGATCCAACTAAACTCAACTTAATCAATTATGATTTTGAAAAATATGGTGCGGCAGAAGAACGCAAACGCTTAATCAGCAAATGGGTTGAAGAAGTGAAATTGAATAAATAGGAGTACCTATGAACACTTTCAAAATTTCCACTATTTCGACCGCACTTTTATTCGGTAGCGCACTTCTAGCATTACAAGCTAATGCAGAAGGACGCCTGACGGTTTATTGTAGTGCTCAAAATGTTGTGTGTGAAAAAGCGGTACAGGGGTTCGAAAAAAAATATGATGTAAAGACCTCTTTTATTCGCAATAGCTCTGGCAGCACCCTGGCTAAAATCGATGCAGAAAAAAATAACCCGCAAGCTGATGTATGGTATGGTGGCCCGTTTGATACCCACCAACAAGCGATTGAATTAGGATTATTAACCCCATATAAATCTTCAAAAATTTCGGAGGTAATGCCTCAATTCCAATCACTAGGCAATGGTTATAGTTCTATTGTTTATATGGGAGTATTAGGCTTTGGTGTGAACACTGAGCGTTTGAAAAAGTTAGGAATCAATGAGGTGCCAAAATGTTGGAAAGACTTACTTGATCCGCGCTTTAAAAATGAAATTCAAATTGCCGATCCACAAAGTTCTGGTACTGCTTACACAGCGATAGCGACATTTGTTCAACTTTGGGGTGAAGAAAAAGCGTTTGATTATTTGAAAAAAATCGATCAATACATTTCTCAGTATCCTAAAGCAGGAACAGCACCTTCACGCAATACCGCTCGTGGAGAAACTACAATAGGGATTGGTTTCTTACAAAATTATTCTTTTGAGAAAGCAAATGGTGCACCAATAGAGTTAGTTGTCCCTTGTGAAGGCACGGGTTATGAGCTTGGTGGAATCAGTATCATCAAAGATGCACGTAATTTAAAAAATGCACAATTATTTGCTGACTGGGTGATGTCTAAAGAAGCACAAGAATTATCGTGGAAAGAAGCACAATCACATCACGTACCAACGAACGTCAATGCTGCACCTTCACCTTATGCACTCAAACCAAATGAACTCAATTTGATCAATTATGACTTTGATAAATTTGGTTCAAATGAAATGCGAAACCACCTCATCAACAAATGGGTTGATAAAATCAAGCTCAATAAGTAACGAGGAGTTAGAATGAAAAAATTCAAAATTTCTACTATTTCGACCGCACTTTTATTCGGTAGCGCACTTCTAGCATTGCAAGCTAATGCAGAAGGACGCCTGACTGTTTATTGTAGTGCGCAAAATACAATGTGTGAGCAAGAAGTTGAGGCTTTTGGTAAAAAGCACAATGTAAAAGTTAGTCACATTCGTGCTGGGACTGGGGCGATTTTGGCACGCATTGAAGCGGAGAAAGAAAATCCACAAGGTGATGTGTGGTACGGTGGTACTTTAGATCCACATTCACAAGCAGGTGAAATGGGGCTTTTAATACCTTATAAATCGCCTAACTTGAAATTTATTCCCGCTGAATTACAAGATCCTGCAAAACGAAAAGGACATTACACCTCTGCGATTTATTTAGGTGTGTTAGGCTTTGGTGTAAATACTGAGCGTTTAAATAAATTAGGTATTCCAGTTCCTAAATGCTGGAAAGACTTAATAGATCCTCGATTGAAAAATGAAATTCAATCTGCAGATCCACAAAGTTCTGGTACAGCTTATACCGCACTAGCTACCTTTATTCAGCTTTGGGGTGAGGAAGAAAGCTTTAAATATCTCAAAGCATTGCATAAAAATGTATCGCAATATACTAAATCCGGAAATACTGCGACACGCAACACAGCACGAGGCGAAGCCTCAATTGGTATCGGTTTCTTACACGAACACTCTATCGAGAAAGAAAAAGGTGCACCAGTTGAATTAATCGTACCTTGTGAAGGCACTGGCTATGAAATCGGTGGCGTGAGTGTGATTAAAGGCGCTCGCAATTTGGAAAATGCAAAACTCTTTGTGGATTGGGCTCTTTCACAAGAAGCACAAGAATTATCTTGGCAAAAAGGGGAAACTCACCAAATTTTGACGAACACTGAAGCGAAACAATCTCCATATTCATTAGATTTTAAATCGATTAATTTAATTGATTATGATTTTGACAAATATGGTTCATCAGAAGAAAGAAAACGCTTAATCAAAAAATGGGTTGATGATGTAAAACTTGCACAATAAATTGCGTTGTTTTCCTTATCAAAAATGAACAATCAAATAAAACTGACTAATCGTTATAATAATTGATGATATATTCAGTGTTATTTGATAAATTCTTCATTCAATAGCGTTTTTTCGCTATTGAATGAAATGTCTTACTGCTTATTAATTAGAGGTTTTTTATGAGGCAGAATAAACTATTTACGTGTAATCCTGCTTTACTTTGGATGCTCTTTGCTTGGTTAGGCTTTATATTATTGCCCTCCAAAGCACTCGATTATGGCTTATTAGATTCGACATCTGATGAGCTATTTGAGGCGATGGGTTGGTCAACCCTAAACCTCAGTTGGCTTTGGTTTCTACCAATGCTTCTCTTCCCACTTTTCTCTTTACTTTTCCCTCAACAAGACTCTGACTCACAAACTCGCCGAGCAAAATTTGAATTAGGTGCGGTAATTAGTATTTTCTTATTCGTATTTATTTCAGCGACTGCTACGGATTTTAGTTTAGGGTATTCGATCATTATTTTAATGATTGCACTTTTAGCTTTAGCAACTGATGCATTGGCAAAACTAAAAGTGATGCAAGGTGATAAATTTGTTATCGCCTCTTTGATTGCGATCGTGATGAGTATTTCCTTCTTTATTGTTTATCCAACATTTGCAATCTTGCTTTCAATGTTCTTCGATAAAGGGGAATTTCAACCTGAGCAAGTGCTCTCTATTGTTCAGCAGCCGTATGTGGCACGCGTGGTTGGAAACTCACTCGCAGTGTCTTCGACAGTTGGAATTTTATCCACATTCTTTGGTTTAGCCTTCGCTTTATATACTACAAGAATTGCTAAGCGCACTGCATTTATCGGTAAAATTTTCTCTATTTTACCTATCGTAACACCACCTTTCGTAGTTGGTCTTGGGGTAACTTTAATGCTTGGCCGTTCAGGCTATGTGACCGCTTTCCTAGTGGAGTATTTAGGTTTCAGCAGTAACTGGCTTTATGGTTTCACAGGTATTGTAATTGCACATACACTCGCCTTAACACCAATGTCATTTATGATTTTAGAAGGTGCATTAAAATCTATTCACCCCTCGATTGAAGAAGCAGCTTACACATTACGTTCAAACCGTTATCAAGCGTTTTGGCATATTATTTTCCCATTATTAAAACCAGCACTTGCTAACTCATTCTTAGTAGTAGCCATTCAATCCTTGGCAGACTTTAGTACACCGTTAGTGCTTGGTGGTAGCTTCGACGTGATTGCAACACAGATTTATTTTTATATTGCAGGTTCACAACTAGATTACGCTTCAGCAAGTACGCTCGGTACCATCTTATTAATGTTCTCACTTGCGATTTTCGTGGTGCAATATTTATGGATTGGTAAACGCTCATACGTAACCGTTTCAGGTAAATCTTATCGTGGCGAAGTGCAAGAATTGCCAAATCTACTTAAAATGTTGATCATTACTTTCCTTGCAATCTGGATCATCTTCAATGTGGTGCTATACGGCAGTATTTTCTATGGTAGCTTTACAGTTAACTGGGGGGTTGACTACACATTAACACTCAAAAACTACGAAACATTATTCGGACAAGGCTTTAGTGATGGTGCTTGGCCATCATTGATCCAAACCGTAATTTTCGCAGCAAGTGCGGCTCCAATTACTGCATTATTTGGTTTATTGATTGCCTACATTACAGTGCGTCGTGAGTTTAAAGGTAAGAAAACATTAGAGTTCTTAACGCTACTCTGCTTTGCTGTACCGGGTACAGTGGCTGGGGTGTCTTATATCATCGCCTTCAATAGCTCACCAATTTACTTAACCGGTACTGCAATGATCATCGTTCTTTCAATGGTAATGCGTAATATGCCAGTGGGTATGCGTGCTGCAATTGCAGGTTTAGGACAACTCGATAAATCACTCGATGAAGCCTCACTATCATTAAAAGGCAGCTCATTGAAAACCATTTGGTACGTGGTGTTCCCACTATTGAAACCAGCCTTGTTATCTGCATTAGTGACCAGTTTCGTTCGCTCAATGACAACAGTAAGTGCGATTATCTTCTTAGTGACTGCAGATACTCGTGTGGCAACATCATACATTTTGAACCGCGTTGAAGACGGCGAATATGGTATCGCTATCGCTTATGGTTCAATCCTCATTGTCGTGATGATGTCGATTATTTTGTTCTTTGACTGGATAGTGGGTGATACCCGCATTTCACGTTCGAAAGCGAAAAAAATGAATTAATATAGGTAGTTGAATATGAGTAATAATGATTTCTTAGTATTAAAAAATATCACTAAAGCTTTCGGCAAAGCAGTGGTAATTGATAACTTAAACCTAAATATTAAACGTGGCACAATGGTGACTTTATTAGGTCCATCTGGTTGTGGTAAAACAACAGTGCTACGTTTAGTCGCAGGTTTAGAAAGCCCAACGTCAGGACAAATTTTCATTGATGGTGAAGATGTTACAAAATCATCCATTCAAAATCGTGATATTTGTATCGTGTTCCAGTCCTATGCCTTATTCCCACATATGTCGATTGGCGATAATGTAGGTTACGGTTTAAAAATGCAAGGCGTAAGCAAAGAAGAGCGCCAGCAACGTGTGAAAGAAGCATTAGAATTGGTGGATTTAGCAGGCTTTGAAGAGCGCTATGTGGATCAAATTTCAGGAGGTCAACAACAACGTGTAGCACTCGCGAGGGCACTTGTTCTCAAACCGAAAGTTTTATTATTTGATGAGCCTTTAAGTAACCTTGATGCTAACTTACGCCGTTCAATGCGTGAGAAAATTCGTGAATTACAACAACGTTTAGGCATTACATCTCTTTACGTCACGCACGACCAAACTGAAGCATTTGCAGTTTCGGATGAAGTTATCGTGATGCATAAAGGTAAAATTATGCAGCAAGCGCCAGCGAAAGAATTGTACTTACGTCCAAACTCATTGTTCTTAGCGAACTTTATGGGCGAATCAAGTATCTTCAAAGGCACTGTTCATCAAAATCAAGTAACCGTCAACGGCTATCAATTCACGCTTGCGACAGCATCGCAATTTGGATTAGCTGATGGCGATTGCTTAGTTGGTATTCGCCCTGAAGCTGTGATACTCAAGCAAATAGGTGAAGAATCGCAACGTTGTACGATTAAAAGTGCTGTCTATATGGGCAATCATTGGGAAATAGTGGCAAATTGGGGTGGTAACGATTTATTAATTAACACTAACCCAGAGCAATTTGATGCAAATCAGAAAGAAGCTTATGTGCATTTAACGGAGCATGGTGTCTTCTTACTCAAACCTGAATAACATAAACTTAAATAGCAAAAAGGCGGATTGAATATCCGCCTTCTTTTTTTATTAATATCTCACTGAATATACTTTAAATTTGTTGGTCTTTGCTAACACCTGATGCGAACCAAAATGCTTATCTAGTAAATCAGGGTAAGGTAAAAACGCATTAGCTACGATACGCAATTCACCACCTTGAGTTAAATGCCATTTTGCTTTGCTGATTAACTCACTCACTGCACGATAGGCGGTATCAACACCGTCGTGGAATGGCGGATTCGAAATAATTAAATCAAATTTTCCTTCAATATGAGAGAACACATCACTCGCTAGCACATCAGCTTCCAGTTTATTTTCCGCTAATGTACGTTTTGCCGAAGCCAATGCCATTGCGTGAATATCCGTCATTATCACTTGTGTTTTTGGATTTTGTTGCTTGATATAAGCGCCAATTACGCCCGCACCACAGCCAAGATCCAACACTTTGCCACGAATAGATTGATCGATTGTCGATAACAGTAAGTCTGTTCCCGCATCTAATTCATTTGCACTAAACACGCCCGGCAAGCTATACACTGTGAGATCTTGAAGTTTAGAATGTTGGTAAGTTTTCCAATGCTTTTCTAACTCAAAGTGCGGTGGATTTTTGAGAGAAAAATGATACAACCCACAACGGCGTGCAGAATCAATTTTCGCAATATCACCATAAGGCTCTAGCATTTTCTCTGCTGAGCGAACACCACAGCGATTTTCCCCAATAATTAAAACCTCTTGCCCAACTTCAGATTGAGATAATAAATGCATTAATTGAAACTGCACTTCTTGTTTGTTCTTGCTCCAATAGAAAACGATCAAATCAGCGTTAACATTACATTCTACACTGAAATTTACTGATTGATGCTGGTTAGCATAATCAAAATACCAGCTCCAAACATCAACACGTTGAGCTGAAACTTGTTGTGGGAAATGATCATTAATTCCACCAGCAAAAAGCACGGATTTATTAGCAAAAAAATGGGGATGGCGTTGTAAGACTTGGCTCTCAAGAGAAATCACGCTGTTAATCCTATGGGTTATTGGTTAAAATTACCAGCATTATAAAAGAAAAACCAATCCCGATGAAGAAAATAGAATGAATAGACGCGATCTTATGCTACAAGAAATGGGTATTACCCAGTGGCAATTAAAACACCCAGAACGCTTAAAAGGCGTTGTGAATATTGTTTTAAGCGAGCATATTCGTTTAATTATCGTTTGCGATAGTGAAATTGCCTCAAACTCAGCATTGCTAAAAGATGTTCTGCTCAGCTTATCGTTAAATGAGCAAGAATATATATGTGTAGATTTCCAACAAGCACAGCACCTTAAACCAACACAAAAACTGAATTATTGGTTACTCAGCGAAAATCACGAAAAAATTGACCGCACTTTATCCCTTTGCCATCAAGCCAACAGCATTTGGCAAACCACAGACTGGCAACAATTTAAGCAAGATCATCAAGCCAAGCGCCAACTCTGGAAACAAATTCAAACGAGTCCACAATGTTAACAATTCAAACAATTAAAGAAACTGATTTTGACCGTCTATTTGAAATTGAACAAGCTGCACACATCACACCTTGGACAATGGGAACGCTAAAAAATACGCACGGCGACCGCTATGTGAATTTAAAATTATTACAAGATGACAACATTGTCGCATTTGCTATCTGCCAAACAGTGTTAGACGAAGCGACCCTATTTAATATTGCGGTTGAACCATCACAACAAGGCAAAGGCTTAGGGAAAATGCTATTATTAGATTTAATCGAAAGGCTCAAAGCTCGCCGGATTATGACTTTATGGCTGGAAGTCAGAGAATCCAACCACATAGCTAAAACACTTTACGAACAACTGGGTTTCAATGAAGTGGATATCCGCAAGAATTATTATCCAACCAAAGATAATAAGCGCGAAAATGCCATTGTAATGGCGTTATATCTCTAAATAAAACAATAAATTACCCAATAAAAAAGCACTCTTCATTGAGTGCTTTTTGCTTTTCCATCTCTTACTCAAGATGATCAATCATTAATGCAAACCAAGATTTAGTGCGCTCATTAATCTCTTTAATTAAACTGTCATCAAACTGCTGTTGATCGAATACACGTTTCCAATATACATCGCCCGAGCTCATATATCCGCCCTCAGCAATAGCTTTTAATTTCTGTAAAAATACAGAAGAATTTTCCGCACTTTCGCCCGCCATTGCATCTAAATAAGAGGAAATGTCTGTGGTAGGTACAATTTGCAACTGTTGATAAGTTTGCAAATAGCTTTCAATATAAACCAATAACTGATTAATTGCTTGCTCTCGAACTGTAAATTCCTCTACCATCTCTAGCGGTTTGAAAGTTTGTTCTTCATTTTTACCATAATAAATTGGAGGTTGGACAATGTCTTCACTCATTGCGCATTGTGCAAGGTAATAAATCCAACTTTCAATACAATGTTTGTCTTTCACACTGCCCACTCGCCAACTCACTCGATGGTTATAATATAAGCGGTCAATATTCCCGACTAAACGCACTTTCCCCTTGCTGGTTTTCAAGGTCAAATCCACTGATTGAATTTGATAATCTTGTTGTAAATAATCGGCAATTTTTTCTTTTAATTCCTGAACCGCCTCTTTCTGTTTATTCGCATAAATATTCGCAAATTCACCTCTCGGCAAGGCACCTTTAATTTTGAGTTGTGCAAAGAAAGTATCCGTTTCATCTTCATCACAATACAGCAACGCATCATTAATCTGATATTGTTCTAAAGCATCTAAACTGAAATTTTCTGTATCAGCAATACTTTCATCTAAGCCCGTTAGATACACTCCTAAACGACGCTTAAAGAAAAAAGCCACTGGATTTTGCACAAAATCTATCAATTCAGACAATCTAATTTCGCGGTCATCGTCCAATAACATTTGCTCAATTGGTTGAATGAAATTCTCAAATTGGTTTGCATTTTCACGATTGGCTAATGGCAACCACTGTTTGGCAAAAGAGCGGTCATTTTTCGTAAAGTTTTCTGGACTAAATGCTGTCATTGGATGTTGCTGCACTAAGTGCTCACGCCAATTTTTATCGTCATTCTGAGCCAGTTTCTCTGCCACATAATCCAATAATTGGCTCACTAACACAGAAGGCTCTTTTGCTTGATTGTCTATAATGGAACGTCCAACAAAGCTCACATAAAAATACTCTTGTGCAGAAAGCAATGCTTCTAAGAAAAGATAGCAGTCATCATCTCGACGAAAACGATCCCCTTTACGACGATCATGTTTCATTAAGTCAAAACTATTTGGTGTTTGTTGACGAGGATATTCACCATCATTCATTCCCAATAAGCACACCACTTTGAATGGAATTGAACGCATAGGCAATAGCGTGCAGAAATTCACTTTGCCTGCTAAAAACCTCATTGTGTTTGGGTCATCTTCCAAAGCTGAGGCCAGCATATCTGCAATCACATCAATATTGATATTTTCAGCAAAATGTGTTTGCTGAATCTGAGCAATAGATTGCTCAATCACGTCTTGAATATATAGCAAAGTTGCTGAATTATCTTCGTCTGAATCGAAAAAGTTCGCCAAAAGTGCGGTCAAATTTTCTTGCCAATTTAAAGCAAGTTGTGGCTGTTGCATTTGTTCATACCAATCCGACAAACAAGTAATAAACTCCGCAAGTTTGCCAGCTAATTGACCACCCAAACCATAGCTGTTATCAAAGCCCAGACTGTCTTGCCAAATACCATTTTCTTCTCTCATCGCATAGCCTAACAACATCCGCTCAAGCCCTGCTTGCCATGAATTGTAATTGGTTTGTTGGCTATCCGTTGTTTTCTCTAAACCAAAACGAATGCCTGCATTTACAACCCAATGATGTACTTGCTCCAAATCAGTCAAATCAATTTGAAACTTGTTGCGAATAGCAGGAATGTCCAATAAGGCTAAAACTTCTTCCGCAGTAAATTGAGCCTCACGCATTTTTAATAAATGAATGAAACTTGCAATCAGCACGTCATTCTCAGAGAGTTTATTATCTGAAATCGAAAACGGAATACTCGACTTATCATTTCGTTTTTTTTGCCCAAACACAGCTTGAATATAAGGCGTGTAGCGATCAATATTCGCCACCATTACCACTACATCTTTCGGTGTAATCTCTGGATTATTTTGGAATAAATGCAATAGATAATCTTGCAACACTTCCACTTCTCGCATTGGACTATGGCAAGAATGGAAAGTTAAAGAGCGGTCATTTTCTGTGAAATTTAAACCGGTGTTACCATCTAAACGTAAAATTCGAGCTTGCACTTGCGACAATAAATTACGTTCAGAAAGATCAGTATAAGCCTCAACGCTGTTTACATTCTCTGATTGCTCAAGATCTGTCAGTAAATATAAGAAATCACGCCCTAATTTTCCCCAGCTAGAGAGCAACGGATGCCCTTCTAAGATTTCCTCATCTGTTGCAGTTTGCTCAAGAGCTTTTGTAGGATCTTCTTGATAAATTGCGTGAGATTGTTGGTTGTAATAAGAAATACGTTGCATTTGTGCCAATTTATGACGGAATTTGTGATCGACCAAATCCCCCCAATATTCACGGCAACCATTAGTAAAAAATAAATGCACATCACAATGATAGCTTAACGCTTTAAATGTTTCCAAGTAACCAATCGGCAAGGCTGAAATACCAAAGATAAATAAACGTTTAGGGATATTTTTGGGTGAATCTTGCTGTAAAAAGGACAGAAATTGTGTGTGCAAATAGGCACGATGCACTACATTTTCGTTTTGTGTTTCAGCTTGAATATCTTGCACTAAAGCACGCCATAAACTCGCCTGCCAACGCACATCTTGCACAATTTGTTGCAATATAGGATCATCATTAGCAGGTAGTTTTTGTGTAAGTTTTTGCACGACCATATCATCTTGCCCACTCTCCCACGCTTTCAGCCATTCAGGACGATAAACTAAGTATTGGTCAAATAGATCGGCAATTTTATGGACAAGTTGGTAGAGTTTATACTGCTCAGATTGCGCAGAATACGCCAAATAATGGCGTAACGTACTAAATGATTGGCCAGATAAATAATTAGGTACTAAACGCATAAAACGCCAAGTCATTGATGTTTTGTTGAATTGGCTTTGTTCTTCGACTTGTGGCAAATTATCTAAATATTGTTGCCAAATAAAGCTCGCTGGCATTGGAAATTTAATATTACTTGCTATCCCTTTTTTTTGCGCTATTTGCCATTTTAGCCATTGCGCCATTCCGGGACTTTGTACTAAAACCACTTCAGACTGAAAAGGATCATCTAACGTATTTTCCATTATCTTTAACAAAATTTCTTTTTGTACATCCAAATCGTTAGAGTAATAAACATTAAACACAATATGCCTCATCCATTCCCATTATTTATGACAGGTATTGTTTCGCAGATTTTCATCTATCGCAAGTATTTTACAGAGTAATTTCCCCCAATTGATAACGAATAGAAATGTGCGTTTCTCTGCATTCAATCAAAAATATTAAATTGTTCTGATGCACTTGTTGTTCACAATCTAGTCCCAAAAATTGACGTTGTTTTTGATTTTCAGCAATCTGAATTGCCTGCAAATATTGATACATTTGCATCATACTTTGCCGATGATGTGCGGACCAATGTATAACACTCAAAGCAATACTACTAAATAAAGCCAACGCTACTAAAAACGAAACTACTCCAATACCTTTGTATTGGTAAATCTTAAAAGTCAAAATCATTCCAACTTTTCTCCGCCAATTTCCAACGACTTAACTTCTGCCCCCAATAGGCTACGCTCGCTTTTCGATAACTGACGTTAATTGTATCATCTAAGGTTAATTTACCTGCCGTAATAATCGCTCCTGTCACTTTTCCTTTTCCCCTTAAATACAAATCCCCTTCTGCTACAATAACACCATTGAAATTGCTTGTTAAATAGCACTCTGTTTGTTGTTTTGAAAACCAATAAAAGTGTGGTGATTTTTCAGTAAGAATTTCTACCTGCTTTTTTGAAAATAAAGCAGAAAACTCAGCAATATAATTTGTATGAATAAATTTTCTTAAATCCCCTTGATTAATACCACGTTTAGGCAAAGTATGAAATAATGCTAATCGATGACACAAAGTATAATGTGTAATGGCGTTTTCCTTTTCTTCTGTTCGAAAACTCAAACGATAGATATTACCCTCTTGGTCTAAAGGTAAGTTTTCACAAAAAGCTTTTGCTTTCTCTTTTGATAACTGCTGCAACTGCAAGTGCTGTTTAATATAATGTAAACGTTGCCCTGCCTTGTTGGAATATAACCTTAATAAATCATCTTCAAATAGCATTAAAGCAAACAATACACTAGATAAAATGACTAAAATAGCTAAGGTTGCAATGCCTCTTTGTATCAATGAAAATGGATATTTAATCATTTTTCTATTCTTGATTAAGTAATGGAATAACAGCACTAGTTCCATAAACAATCTCAGGCTGTTGTCTTAATCCACCTCTCAAAGTTACTAATACACCTTTTTGTTCAGCGATCCATTGAAAAGCCAAGTGGATAATACGATATTTTTGCGCATCTAATAAATCTACCCATCCCCCATAATGACAAGCCTCTTTCTGCAAATATTTCTGACATTCTGTAAAAACACAGCGAGAATTAACTGCACTTTTATACATTAAACGGGTTTCAATCATATTTTGATTTAGCCGATAACCAAATAACTCACGCTCAATATGTTGTGTTTGATTATGGTCATTTTGGACACATTGCTTACCTTTAAAGGCACCACCTAAACAACCATTTCTATCCAGATCATAGAAAAAGAGCAAACAATCGTCTTTTTGATTGTCTTGCATTGAGAACATCACCACACTTTGTCCATTTCCTTGCTCAAACAAAGAGAAATTATTGTGTATCACTTTATCGGATACTGCCCGAAATCCTGCTCGTCTGACATCTTTTGCAATTAGCTGAAGGATAGAGTGCAATTCCGATTGTAATGTCAAAGTATCCAATATCTTTTTATTTTGTTGCTGGCTTTGTACATAGAAGGAAACTATTACTAAAATTAACAAGCTCGAAAGAAAAAGGGAAAAAAGTAAATTAAATAAGATTTGCCCTCGATATAACATCAATCCTCCCCATCATTTTCACAAGCACCGCTTTCTTGTGCCTTCTTCAATTTGATACTACCCACATTAAACAAAGAAAATACAACTTTTTCCTTATTAGATGACAGAGTAAAACACGCAGTAGAAAGCGTATCCCGAATACCACTTAGCCGAGTTATTTCAAAAGGGAAATAATTCTTTGTATTGATCATTGTCTTATGAGGGAAATGTGGATAATAAAACTGTGCCGAAAGATCCGATGAGCAATGTTGTGGCGATAAACAATCACAAAGCTGTTCACTTTTCATTTGAGCGGTTAAACACCAGCGTTTATGCAAAAAATCGCGGCTTGCAATCAAAAACCACACTTGTTGAGAATTAGACACCCTTGATTGCAATTGCCGTAAAAACAAAGCAAGTTTTTCTTGTTCTTTTTCTAATATACGCTGATGTCCCAACTTTGACCAAGTGGGATAAATAGAAAGTAACAGAGCAGAAATCAACATAAGCGCAATCATTAATTCCAATAAGGTAAATCCTTTTTTCACAATTTTTCCTTTTTGAATCGCACTTTACTGAATCAAAAAAGAGAAAGATAGACAACAGAGGAAAGGTTGGAATGTAGATCGCAAAAATTACTTTTTACAAACGTAAAATGTATGGAAATTCTTTAAATAATAAAGAGACTAATACAGTGATGTAATTTAATTTTATAATTTTCAATAAATTGGTAAGTAGTGGTGGGTCGTGAAGGATTCGAACCTTCGACCAACGGATTAAAAGTCCGCTGCTCTACCGACTGAGCTAACGACCCGTAGGTATTTCATTACGAGGTGTTTAAAAGTGGTGGGTCGTGAAGGATTCGAACCTTCGACCAACGGATTAAAAGTCCGCTGCTCTACCGACTGAGCTAACGACCCGTTGCATTTTATTGCATTGGCTATGTTACTAATTTGTAAGTGGTGGGTCGTGAAGGATTCGAACCTTCGACCAACGGATTAAAAGTCCGCTGCTCTACCGACTGAGCTAACGACCCATTTACATATCATTGCGTAACGGAGGCTTATAATACTGATTTTATCTCAATAATCAATAAAAATTTTTATTTTTTTGTTTATTTGAATAAATAGCCACCAAAAGAAGTTTATTCTACCCTATATACCACATTTCTTAAATAGAGTAGGGATAAATTTTAGACATAAAAAAACTGGGTTCGAAAACCCAGTTTTTTGAAATCCAAATTAGTATGCTAACACAGCACGACGGTTTTTAGAGTATGCAGCTTCATCGTGACCTAACACAGCTGGTTTCTCTTCACCGTAAGAAACTGTTGATACTTGACCTGCTTGAACACCTTTGGCAGATAAGTAGTTTTGTACTGCATCTGCACGACGTTGACCTAAAGCGATGTTGTATTCTGGAGTACCGCGCTCATCAGTGTTACCTTCAACAACGACTTTAGTTGCTGGAGTTGCACTTAAGTATGCAGCGTGAGCATCTAAGATTTGAACATATTCACCTTCGATGTTGTATTTATCAAAACCGAAATAAACAGTGTTGTAACGTTGTTGTAAATCTTGAACAGAGTAGCCACCGAAAGTTTGACCAGCTGCAGATTCTTCTTTTTTAGAAGAGCCACAAGCAGCTAATACAGCAACAGAACCAGCAACTAGCAATACTTTAGTTAATTTTTTCATGTATTCTCCTTAGAGTTTTTATTTAGTTAAATATGGTGACCAAGCTGGGAATTTAACTTGTCCATCATTTCCTGGTAACCGTGCTTTAAAACGCCCATCAGCGGATACCAATTGTAGCACTTTTCCTAATCCTTGGGTAGAGCTGTAAATAATCATAATCCCATTTGGTGAAATACTTGGGCTTTCATCTAAGAAAGTTGAACTCAATACTTCAGTACTACCTGAAACTAAGTCTTTTTTAATAATATTATCACCACTGATCATAATTAAAGTGCTACCATCGGCAGTAATTTGGCCACTATAACTGCGACCACCTGCACTTACCAATGATGCGCCACCACCAGTAGCACTCATTTGATAAACTTGCGGAGAGCCGCTTCTATCAGATGTGAACACAATTGTTTGTCCATCAGGAGACCAAGACGGTTCAGTATTATTGCCTGCACCACGAGTCAACTGTGCAATTTGTCCACTACCTAAATTCATAACATAGATGTTCAATACACCATCTTGTGATGATGCAAATGCTAATCTCGAACCATCTGGTGAGAATGCAGGTGCACCATTATGTCCTTTAAATGATGCAACAACTTTACGTGCACCAGAACCAAGATCTTGAACAACTAATTGAGATTTTCTATTTTCAAAAGAAACGTAAGCTAATTTTTTACCATCGGCAGACCAAGCTGGTGACATTAATGGCTGCGAGCTACGATTCACAATAAATTGATTAAAA
This sequence comes from Pasteurella dagmatis, assembly GCF_900186835.1. NCBI lineage: Bacteria > Pseudomonadati > Pseudomonadota > Gammaproteobacteria > Pasteurellales > Pasteurellaceae > Pasteurella > Pasteurella dagmatis. The sequence goes on along the minus strand of NZ_LT906448.1, from coordinate 136,344 downwards.
CCGTCATAGTCAGATACTCGCACTTCATAAGGTTGCGAGCCACCATTTTTTTGCACGATATATGCAATACGTGTTCTGAAAGCACCTTTGATGCCAGTTAATTTTTCAAACGTTTCATCACTTACAGTATGTGCGCCATAACGTAACCATTTGTTGGTCACTGTATATTGGTTTTGTGCTAATACTGCACCTGCTGAGCCTGTCGCGCCAATAGTATCAACTAATTGATATGCGATATTAAAACCGCCATTTGCAGGGGTCACTTGACCAACAACAACAGCATCAATCCCCAAAGAAGCCCAAGCCTCTGGATTCACTTCAGCCACAGATGTTGGTTGTTGTGGCATACGATTGACGGGGATTGGATTAAATTTACCACTGTTACGTAAATCAGAAGCGATAATATCCGCAATATCTGCTGGAGCAGAGCCTGGACCATTCCACTTGAATGGCACAACGGCAATTGGACGAGCGCTATCAACACCTTCATCAATAACAATTCGTACTTCTGCTTGTGCTGTTTGTAGCACTGAGAAACATAAAAGGATTAATAAACTCCATACTCGAGCTACTAATTTCATTGGAACCACCCTATTGTTTTCCTTGAATTACTTTCTATTACTGTTTTATTACAATAATAAGATGCAATACTAGCCTTATCTTAATTTAAATTCAATTGGAGATTTTTTATATTTTTGATAGATCTCATCGCTTGGTGCTGCCGGTACTTTCTTCGTCCTTGCTACCGCACTGATTGCTGCATTACAAATATCATCATCACCAGAAACACGTTGATAGCTTGCAATTGTACCATCTCTTAAGAACTCGACCTCTACGATACACACTTTATTTGCAAAGCTCGGTTCTTTTAAGAAACGACGTTGGATTTCTCGTTTGATCACTCCTGCGTATTGATCGCCCGTTTTACCGCCATCACCTGCACCTAATGCGGCACCACTACCTTGGCTACCTTGACGATTAGCATTCGATCCTTTACTTGCAGAACCGCCGCCAACATCTCCGCCATTCATAAAATCATCTAATGCAGCTTGTTCAGCTTTACGTTGAGCTGCTTCTGCTTTGGCTTTATCTGCCTTAGCTTTGGCATCAGCTTTCGCTTTTTCTGCTTTAGCTTTCGCTTCAGCATCCGCTTTTGCTTTCTCTGCTTTAGCCTTTGCCTCCGCGGCTTTTGCTTTTGCTTCTTCCTCTGCTTGTTTTGCTAATGCTGCTAAACGTTTTGCCTCTGCCTCTGCTTTTAATCTAGCCGCTTCAGCTGCCTGCTTCGCTTTTGCTTCTTCAGCTTGTTTTTGCTTTTCTAGTGCCTCTAAACGTGCTTTCTCTTCTTGCTTTTTCTGCTCTAGAAGTTGTTTTTGACGTTCTGCTTCTTTTTGTCGTTCTAGATCTTTCTGTTTTTCTAGCGCTTTTTGTTTCTCAATTTCCTGCTGACGCAGAATTTCTTGTTGGTCTGGTTTCTCTTCAACAACAGGTTCAGGCTTTTTAGGTTTATCTGTTTGACCTTTTTTCTGTTGCTGGAGTCGGCCCCATTCTTGAGCAGCAGCACCGGTATCGACCATTACTGCGCCCATTACATCACCTTCGCCTTCTCCACCACCCATAATTTCAACGCGATGATATAAAGAACCTAAGATCAACAAACCAAACAAGATAACGTGCAAAACGATCGAAATAATGACCGCACTTATATCTTTATTTTGTTGTTTACTTTGCACAATATTACCTATCTTATTAAATCGGGTTTGTCATTAATCCAACAGATTTAATACCTGCAAGATGAAGTAAATTCAATGCTTTAATGACCTCTTCATAAGGTACATCTCTTGCACCGCCAACTAAAAAGAGAGTGTTGTTATCTTTATCAAATTCTTGTTTAGATAACTGAGTCACCATCTCTTCAGTTAAACCTTCTAAGCGTTCTGAACCAATCGCCAAGCTATATTGCCCAATACCTGCCACTTCTAAGATAACTGGCACTTTATCTTCATTCGATACACTTTGACTTTCCACGGCATCAGGAAGTTCAACTTGTACACTTTGGCTAATAATCGGTGCTGTTGCCATAAAAATAAGCAACAATACTAATAACACGTCCAAAAATGGAACGATATTAATTTCGGATTTTACATCTCTGCGTTTACGACGGTAAGACATAGATACCTCTAAAACTTTCTCAAAATTGACCGCACTTCGCCTTCAAAGTGCGGTGAAATATGTCATCTTTTTGATTAATGATGGCTATTTCTACCAAACACTTGACGATGTAGAATCGTTGTAAATTCGTCAATAAAGTTACCGTAATTCTGTTCTAATTTATTGACACGTAAGCTTAAGCGGTTATAAGCCATTACTGCTGGAATCGCCGCAAATAAACCAATCGCTGTCGCAATCAATGCTTCTGCGATACCTGGAGCTACCATTTGTAACGTTGCTTGTTTTGCACCACTTAATGCCATAAATGCGTGCATAATCCCCCATACAGTACCGAATAAACCGATATATGGACTGATTGATGCAACTGTTGCTAAGAATGGTACACGAGTTTCCAAATCTTCCACTTCACGATTCATCGCAAGGTTCATCGCTCGCGTACTACCTTGAATAATTGATTCTGGTGCATCTGGATTTGCTTGTTTTAAACGAGAAAACTCTTTGAAACCAACATAGAAAATTTGCTCACTACCACTCAATCCATCACGACGGTTTTCTAAACCTTCATATAAACGATTAAGATCCTCGCCTGACCAAAAACGATCTTCAAAAGCCGCTGAATCTTTTAATGCTCTTGTCAATACACGGCTACGTTGAATGATGATAGCCCAAGACATGATTGAGAAAATAAGCAAAATTACAATAACAAGTTGAACAACAATACTCGCTTTTAGAAATAATTCTAAAAAGTTCAAATCTGCAGTCATTACATACTCCGACAACGTTTATAGATAACTTTCCAGTGCGATTTTTATCTCTTTTGGAATGGCAACTGGTTTCATTTTTCCAAGATCAACACAGGCTACCTTTACAGTAGCCTCACATAGAATCACATTTTCTTTCTTTAATAGTTGTGAAAAAAGTAGAGTTGCTCCTTTCACTGACATAATTTTTGTTTCAACTACAAGCAAATCATCTAATTTTGCAGGGAAACAATAATCAATATTCATTGTTTTGACAACAAAAGCTAGCTGTTGTTCATTTAACAGGGCTTGTTGAGAAAAATGCAGACTACGTAAATATTCTGTTCTGGCACGCTCAAAGAAATATAAATAACGTGCGTGATAAACAACGCCTCCTGCATCAGTGTCTTCATAATAGACTCGAACAGGAAAATTAAACACACTTTCACACATGATTCTTCCTTCCGATTATTAAATATATGACCACTCTAAATAGGTGGCGTATTTTAGAACTTGTATGAATGATAAGCAAGCTTTCAGCAACGTTATAGTAAAATATTTCACTTTTATCAAAAATAATTACATTACCCAAGCCAGAACAAATGCAAGTACAAAGGCAATATAACCGAGCAATGGTGAGAATAACGCTTTCCAAATTGTTGCTCGAATATCAAAACCAATTCCATGAATCCAAAACACGCCTGTTCCCCATATAATAAACAACACAATGCTTGTAGGGGCACTACGTAAATTAGTAGAAAAGTCATTGATATTCAGGAAAAAGCACAATGTAATTAAAATGGCTAATATAAATGAAAGGGTTCTTAACGAACCCTTATTAAAGATTTGATATAGATAATTAATCATTCGATTACTCATCCAATTTACCAGTTTTTTCAAGACCGATAGTGATCATTGCAGATAGCATTACCGCTAACAAAACACCCAATACCCAAATGACATAAAACATAATATTTTCTCCTTAGTATAATGAGTTCTTGTTTTCTTCGATGAATTGACTATCCAAGCGACCAAACATTTTCCAGTATGCCCAGATAGTATACGATAATAAGAAAACAACTAATACTAAAGTAAAGCCAAGCATTAAGGTTAATGTTAACTTACTTGATGTTGAATCCCACATTAACAAGCTTAACTCTGGGTGAGTAATTGATGGCATTACGAATGGGAACATTGCAATACCTGCAGTTAAAATGATACCTGCCATTGTTAATGATGAGAATAAGAACGCAAAGCCTGAGCGGTTAGCTTTAGATGCTAAGATATTTAATAGTGCACCTACAACACCAAGTAAAGGGAAAATCCATAAAACTGGCATCTCTTTATAGTTGTTGAACCAAGCCCCTACTTCAACTGCGACTGTTTTACCAAACGGCGTAGATGGTGCGTTGTGATCAACAATTGAAGTTAATACGAAACCATCTTTGAAATATAGCCATACACCAGCAAGAACAAATGTAATTAATGTTGTAACAGCACCTACCTGAGTGATTACACGCGCACGATCACGTAATTCACTAGTAGTCTTCATTTGTAACCAGGCTCCGCCTTGCGTAGTCAACATTGCAGCACTTACTAAGCCACAAAGTAATGCAAATGGGTTTAATAATGCAAAGAATGAACCAGTATATTTAACTTGTAACAATTCATTGAATTCAAATGGAACACCTTGCAATAAGTTACCAAATGCAACACCGAAAATTAATGAAGGAACGAAACCACCGACAAATAACCCCCAATCCCATAATGTACGCCAAGTTGGATTATCAATTTTAGCGCGATATTCTAACCCAACAGGGCGGAAAAATAATGCCGCTAAAACTAAAATCATAGCAATATAGAAACCTGAGAACGAGGTAGCATAAACAATCGGCCACGCCGCAAACATTGCGCCGCCCGCTGTTAATAACCAAACTTGGTTACCATCCCAGTGTGGTGCGATTGAGTTGATCATAATGCGTTTTTCAACTTCTTTTTTACCTGCGAAAGGTAATAAAGTTAAAACGCCCATATCAAAGCCATCAGTTACTGCAAAACCAATAAGCAATACACCGATCAATATCCACCAAATAAAACGTAGAATTTCATAATCAATCATAATCAGGCTCCTGCTTATTTAGACGATTGTTCAAAATAATAGCGACCAGTTTTTAATGAACTAGGACCTAATCTACCGTATTTGAACATTAAGTACATTTCAACAACAAGGAATAATGTATAAAGTGCACAAATTAAACCAATAGAGAACCAGAGATCACCTGTCGTTAACGCTGAGTTCGCAACACCAACTGGCAACACTTCATAAATTGCCCAAGGTTGACGACCATATTCTGCAAGAAACCAACCACTCTCAATTGCAATCCAAGGTAATGGAATTCCCCATAAAAGTGCTTTTAAGAACCAAGTTTTTGTTCCTACTGTCTTACGTACGTTTTGGATAAATGCGAATGCGATTAGCAATACTAATAAACCACCCGCAGCCATCATCACACGGAAAGACCAGAATGTTGGACCAACATTTGGAATTGTATCGGCAGCAGCTTGTTTAATTTGATCTTCAGTTGCATCAACAACTTTGTCAGTATAACGTTTTAATAATAAGCCAAAGCCAAGATCTTTAGATACTGCACTAAACTGTGCTTTTGTTTCTTCGCTCACTTGACCTGCTTTTTTCTGAGCTTGTAATTGTTGTAACAAGTCATAAGCTTGAATACCATTACGTACACGCTCTGTGTTTAACGCTTCTAAATCAGTAAGACCTGCAAATTGTTTATCAAGAGAACGAGTTACAATGATACCCGCAGCATAAGGAATTTGAATTGAAAAATCATTACGTTTTTCTGCTTGATTTGGAATTACAATTGCGTTCCAAGATGCTGGCGCTTCTTGAGTATGCCATTCACCTTCCATTGCAGCTAACTTAACAGGTTGAGCTTGACCGATTTCGTAACCTGACTCATCACCCATAATAATTACTGAAATAATAGAAATTAGGCCAAATGTTGAAGCAACAGAGAAGGAACGTTTTGCAAAGCCTAAATCACGACCTTTCAATATATAGTATGCACTAATTCCTAATACAAACATTGCACCACTCACGTAACCAGCAGACAAGGTATGTAAGAACTTGCTTTGCGCAACTGGGTTTAACCATAAATCCATAAAGCTGGTCATTTCCATACGCATTGTTTCAAAGTTAAATTCTGAAGCTACTGGTGATTGCATCCAACCATTCGCAACTAGGATCCACATTGCAGATAAATTTGAACCAAATGCAACACAATATGTAGCTAATAAGTGCTTACCTTTTGATAATCTATCCCATCCAAATAAGAATAAACCAACAAAAGTCGACTCTAAGAAGAAAGCCAATAATGCTTCTATAGCGAGAGGGGCACCAAAAATGTCACCCACATAATGTGAATAATATGACCAGTTAGTACCAAACTGGAATTCCATAGTAATACCAGTGGTTACACCTAGAGCGAAGTTAATACCAAATAACTTACCCCAAAATTTTGTCATATCTTTATAAACTTCTTTGCCTGTGGCTACATAGAGCGTTTCCATAATCACGAGGATAAACGATAATCCAAGTGTTAATGGCACAAACAAAAAGTGATATAACGCAGTTAATGCAAACTGCAATCGAGAGAGTTCAACAACGTCCAACATCTCAACTCCTTGTAAATGCTACAAGTCCTCACAATATGATTACAAAGTAATCACCCCAATACTTAAAGAAACTCCCTAAGCTGACCCCTTGAATTACCTTCACAATCATCACGATAAGGCAAAATAAAATCTCTTTCACAATAGATAGTGCGTTATGATATAGGTAACTCAGATTCGGTATCTATTCTACTACTAAAAATAAGGATTAAAAATATAAAAAAGTGTCACATCGATCACATTTTTATACTTAAATCAAAATTAGCAAAAACCAAGTAGAACTTCATTAATTGATACAGGTCAAATTATAAATTGTATTAACATTTAAGCAACGTTTAGTGCGATAAAAATCACAGTCTGCATAAAAAAAATACAAATAACTAGACATTATTTACATATTTTGTTAATTTTCTTACTGTTTGTAGCAGTATTACAAAATTCATCAGAGGAAGAAGAATGAGAAAAAGATTTACCCATATATTAACCGCACTTTTTACGGTTTTAGCAGTAGGAATATCCTCTGCTTATGCGGCAGAAAAAACAGAACAAATTACGAAGAAAAACACACTTTCAGTGCCGCAACAATGTGAGAAACTTTTTAAAGAAACTGAAAATTTAATTGCTGAAGCAGAAAAGCAGCCTGGCACTCATACTCAGGTAAGTAAAATTAAGAGTAAACTCAACCAAAGCAAACAACAAATTCTTGAAATGGAATTAGCAACACAAATCAAAAGTTGTGATCTTGGCTTGGCAAAACTCAATAACTTAAAACATCAGTAACCCGAATTTAAAAAGCTTATTAAATTAAAATTAATAAGCTTTTTATTTTATGATGTCATTTTAATCTTCAGTTAACTTTTGAACACCAAAATGGCGATAAGTTCTCGAAGTTGCCATTCTCCCCCTTGGTGTCCTTTGTAAAAAACCTTGCTGGATTAAATAAGGCTCTAGCACATCTTCAATTGTATCTCGTTCCTCACCTATGGCGGCAGCTAAATTATCTAATCCAACTGGTCCTCCATCAAAGCGCTCAATCACAGCACTCAATAACTTTCTGTCTAAATAATCAAAGCCAGCATCATCAACATCTAACATCATCAATGCAGCTTTTGCGATATCTTCTGAAATCACACCACCGTTACGCACATCTGCAAAATCTCTTACCCGACGCAACAAACGGTTAGCAATTCGTGGTGTACCTCTTGAACGTCTTGCAATTTCATAAGAGGCATTATCCGCAATGATTAAATTCAAGCAATTTGCACTTCTTGTAACAATAGAAGTCAAATCATCTACTGAATAAAATTCCAAACGTTGTACAATGCCAAAACGATCTCTTAAAGGTGAAGTTAATGAGCCAGCTCTTGTAGTCGCACCAATCAAAGTAAAAGGAGGAAGATCTAATTTGATAGAACGTGCAGCTGGGCCTTCACCAATCATAATATCTAGCTGATAATCTTCCATTGCAGGATATAGAACTTCTTCTATTGCTGGAGAAAGACGATGGATTTCATCAATAAATAGAACATCATGAGGCTCTAAATTGGTCAACATTGCTGCTAAATCGCCTGCTTTTTCAAGAACTGGACCCGATGTTGTGCGAATATTCACGCCCATTTCATTTGCCACGATATTGGCTAATGTAGTTTTACCTAAACCTGGTGGTCCAAAAATTAGCAAATGATCAAGCGCATCTTGACGTAGTTTCGCTGCTTGGATAAAAATGTCCATTTGCTCACAAACTTGGGGCTGCCCAACATAATCACTTAATAACTTGGGACGAATGGCGCGATCAATCACTTCATCATCAAGTTTTACTGTTGCACTAATAATACGATCAGCTTCTATCATTTTTTTCTTCTACATTATAATGCAGCCTTCAACGCTTCACGAATAAGCTGTTCACTGGATAAATCAGGTTTAGTAATACGCTTAACCATTTTTTCTGCTTCTACCGGTTTATAACCTAATGCAACAAGCGCAGAAACAGCTTCATCATTCGGTGCATCGCTACTTTGCATACTAACTTTAACATCAGGTAAGTGTTTGCTCTCAATAAAGAAATCTCCTTGAGTTACATCTTTAAATTTACCTTTTAACTCAACAAGCAAACGTTCTGCAGTTTTTTTACCTACACCTGGAATTTTGACTAACTTTGAGAGTTCTTCACGTTCAATCGCATAAACAAATTCATTTACTGACATTGCAGATAAAATCGCTAATGCTAATTTAGGACCAACTCCGTTAGTTTTGATCAATTCACGGAATAAAGTGCGGTCAGTTTTTTGTGAGAATCCAAAAAGTAGATGTGCATCTTCACGTACAACAAGGTGAGTAAATAGTGAAGTTTTTTGACCAATTTCAGGGAGGTTATAAAAGCTAGTCATCGGTAATAATAATTCATAACCAACACCTTGCACATCTAACAAAATTTCTGGTGGCTGCTTTTCGACTAAACGTCCTGTTAAATGACCAATCATAATCCCCTCATTGCGCAAAAAAATATGCTCTATAGCATAAAATAAAACTGGATGAATATCCAGTTAAATTTTTAAGCGGAAACGACCACGGCTATATCTTGTTTTTAAAAGTGCAGTCATTTTTTCCCGAGTTTCAGAAGGTTGAGATGCGTTTGCCACATGGAAAGAATGCTGAATTGAATGGGCGTGAGTAATTGCAATAGCCAAAGCATCGGCGGCATCTGCTTGTGGTTTTTCAGATAGTTTTAAAATCCGCGTCACCATATCTTGCACTTGTATTTTATCTGCAGAACCAATCCCTACAACAGTTTGTTTCACTAATCTTGCCGCATATTCAAATACGGGTAAATTCTGATTAACCGCTGCTACGATAGCAGCCCCTCGTGCTTGGCCAAGTTTTAACGCAGAATTAGCATTTTTGGCGAGGAAAACCTCTTCAATAGCGAACATTTCAGGCTGGAATTGTAAGATGATTTCACTTACACCAGAATAAATACGTTTTAAACGTGTCGGCAAATCCTCCACTGAGGTGCGAATCACTCCGCTTCCGAGATATTCTAATTGTCTTCCTGTTTGACGAATCACTCCATATCCAGTCACTCGTGAGCCGGGATCTATACCAAGAATTATTGCCATCCTCTTCCCCAAAAATAAATGGACTTACATTTTACTGTAAATCCATCCTTTTAATTTCTATTTTATATACATTATTTTGCAATCAGGCAGTTTCTAGCTAAGATTCTATTATTATCAGTAAACATTACTGGTACGGTTGAGCTTACTGTATCCGCAGCAAAACTATTATCTAGTCCTCCTAACGCCCACACTTTTTTGCCCTCTACAAAACGAACACCATCTTTATAGGTGCTATCAAATTTCATTTCTTCACCAACTACTTGGCGATTAATTGTTACCGTTGCACTATCTGCTTTACCATTTACAAATGCATAAGTTGCAGAAACCACTTGGTTTCTCTTACCTTGCACATCACAGAAATAAGCAGCTGTTTCGAAAGTTGGTTGTGTAGAAACCATATCCGCAGCTTTTTTACCTACTGATGCAATATCAGAAGACAGATTTTGAGAACAAGCAGCTAATGTACCGACCGCAACTAGACCTACAAAAAGTTTAGTAAATTTCATAAATTCTCCTAAAATACATGATAGATTACACAATGTGTGCAATCTTTTGACAACATACTATTAAATAAGTTTCTACTTAATAGAAAATTTACAACATTGCAGCTACTTCATCACTAATTTCACCGTTATGATATACATTTTGTACATCATCACAGTCTTCTAACATATCAATCAGTCTGAGTAATTTCGGTGCAGTTTCTGCATCTAATTCCACTGTTGTAGATGGAATCATTGTCACTTCCGCATTATCAACTTTTATGCCTGCCGCTTCAATTCCATCACGAACTGAACCTAAATCTTCCCAAGCAGTGTAAACCTCAAAACTGCCATCTTCTTGAGCTTGAACATCATCTGCACCAGATTCAATTGCAGCTTCCATAATTATATCTTCATCACCAGATGAAATTAAAATTAAACCTTTTTTACTAAATAAATACCCCACAGAACCTTCTGTGCCTAGGTTACCGCCACATTTTGTAAAACTTGGACGAACTTGCGAGATCGTACGGTTTGCATTATCACTTAAACATTCAACCATTACCGCTGTGCCACCCGGACCATAACCTTCGTACACTTTCGTTTCCATATTAGTATCATCACCGCCACCAACACCACGATCGATTGCACGATTAATAGTGTCACGTGTCATATTACTTGATAATGCTTTATCTACTGCTGCACGTAAACGTGGGTTTGCACTCACATCACCGCCACCTAATTTTGCAGCTGTCACTAACTCACGAATTAATTTTGTGAAAATTTTACCTCTCTGCGCATCTTGTGCAGCTTTACGGTGTTTAATATTAGCCCACTTACTATGACCTGCCATTCTCAATTTCCTCTTTGATTAATAAAAGTGCGCTCTTTTCCATTTAATTTCCAACACACTTATTATTTTTCTATACAACTCAATAAATATTTTTCAATTAATGCGCGATTATTCCACGATTTTGTGAGCAAAGCCGCCTCATCTGGGCTTAGCCATTTAAACGCTAAATGTTCCGCTAATGTTGGCACTCTCTCATCTGGTAGTGCCAATAGAAACCAATGTTCAATACAATGTGTCACATTAGGTGCGTATTTATAGCGGAAATGAGAAAAAATTTCAAATTCTATCCATTCATTACAATCAAAAACAACTAGGTTTTCTTTGATTATATCAATACCTATTTCCTCTTTGATCTCACGATATGCAGCTTGTATTGGAGTTTCATTCGGCTCTAAAGAACCTGTAACAGATTGCCAAAAATCAGGATCATCTCGACGTTGTAACATTAATACACGCCCAGAGTTTTGGGCATAAATCACAATAAGCACAGAAAAAGGGTTCTTATACGTTTGCATTATGAGCTTTTATGGTAATAAAATTGAGATAAGACAGACCGCACTTTAATACAATAAGTGTTTCAATGTATAAAAAGAAATAAAAAATAGCAAGTGCACATTTCAGAAAGAATGAGATGAAAATTTCAAAATGGGGAGGCTTGGGGCTGCAATGCATCAGCCTTAAAAACTGAATCAGCCCAATAATAAAGTTATTTTGTAAGTTTGAGATATTAATCCACTGCCAAAATCAATTAGTTAAATTTATTAAATCTACTTTCGATGTCATCTTTTTTCCGTTTTTGGCTTTCTTGTGCAAAAAACAGCTCACTCTCCGCCCTAAACAAGCTCCAAATACTAATCAGGAAAATAACTCCTCCAGCAATTAAAGTCACTTTATCTACATTAAGTAACATTGTTCCACCAAAAACAAGTATCACTAAAATAAGATAAAGCAATCGTCCTGCATTATTGCCTAGAAAAATTAATATTGCGGAAGTAATAATTAAAAAAAGTAATGCGAAGATAATGAAATAATTAAATAATAGATAAAAGCTAGAAAAAACATCACTGAGTTTAAATACCGACAACTCTTGAATAATACCAATAATGCCCTGAATAAAGAGCGTTATTAATATACATGGCAAGATGTACATATCATACGGTCTTCTCATTAAATATTATCCTTCCAGATTATATAAAAATGTGGGGCACTGCCCACATTTCTATTATTCTTTCAACTCTTTTATTACCGAAATCGCTAATTCATTTAATGCCTGTGGATTAGCATAACTAGGTGCATCAGTCATTAAACAAGCAGCAGCGGTTGTTTTCGGGAATGCAATAACATCACGGATGTTATCTGTACCAGTTAACAACATTGTTAAACGGTCTAAACCAAATGCAAGACCTGCGTGTGGTGGTGTACCAAATTTTAATGCATCTAATAAGAAACCAAATTTTTCACGCTGTTCTTCTTCGTTAATACCTAAAATGCTAAATACTGCCTGTTGCATTTTTGGTTCAAAAATACGAACTGAACCACCACCAACTTCATAGCCATTGATAACCATATCGTAAGCATTTGCAACTGCACTTGTTGGATCTGCTTCTAATTGCTCTGGGCTGAAATCACGTGGTGAAGTAAATGGATGGTGCATTGCTGCAAGTCCAGCTTCATCATCACGCTCAAACATTGGGAAATCAATTACCCAAAGTGGTTGCCATTCATCTAACTTCGTTAAACCTAAATCACGACCTAACTTCAGACGTAATGCTCCCATTGCATCGGTCGTCACTTTATAAGTATCCGCCCCAAAAAATAAAATGTCGCCATTTTGTGCTTGCACACGTTCTAATAGAGCTTTTAGTACGTTTTCAGATAGGAATTTAGCAATTGGACTTTGAATTCCTTCCATGCCCGCTGCCAAATCATTCACTTTTAACCACGCCAAGCCTTTTGCTCCATAAATACTAACAAATTGAGTATATTCATCAATTTGTTTACGTGTAATATCAGTGCCATTTGGTACACGAATCACAGCAATACGCCCATTTGGATCATTTGCTGGGCCATTGAATACTTTAAATTCCACTTCTTTTAATAAATCAGCAACATCAACCATTTCTAATGGATTACGTAAGTCTGGTTTATCTGAACCAAAGCGACGCATTGCGTCTGCAAATGTCATGACGGGGAATTTACCTAAATCTACACCAGCAATATCTAACCAAAGCCCACGAACCATTTTCTCCATAATTTCACGCACTTCGGAGGCTGTTAAGAAAGACGTTTCCACATCGATTTGAGTAAATTCTGGTTGGCGGTCTGCTCGTAAATCTTCATCACGGAAACATTTCACGATTTGATAATAACGATCGAAACCTGACATCATCAACAATTGCTTAAACAATTGTGGTGATTGAGGTAGTGCATAAAACTTCCCTTTATGTACACGACTTGGTACTAAATAGTCACGCGCACCTTCTGGGGTTGCTTTCGTCAACATTGGAGTTTCAATGTCTAAGAAACCATTATCATCCATAAAACGGCGCACAAAACTAGTAATTTTTGCGCGTGTTTTTAAACGTTGAGCCATTTCTGGACGACGTAAATCTAAATAGCGGTATTTTAAACGCTGTTCTTCAGTATTGTTTTGATTAAAATCTAATGGAAGCGACTCAGCAGTATTATAGATTGAAAGTGATTTGGCTAATACTTCAATCTCACCCGTTGCCATATTCTTATTAATTTGATTTTCTGGACGAGCAATCACTTCACCTTGAATTTGAATACAAAACTCATTGCGTAAACCTGCCGCTGCATTCAATGCTTCTTGATATTTAGGATCGAAATAAACCTGTACAATTCCTTCACGATCACGCATATCAATAAATATCAAACCACCTAAGTCACGGCGACGATGTACCCAACCACTTAATTTTACTTCTTGTCCTATATTATGGCTGTTTAATGCTCCGCAATAATGTGTCCGCATCATATGAAATTCCTTTCTTTTATACATACAAAATACATTTAATTATAGCTGAAAATCTGATTAGAGAGAAAGATTATTTCTACACAAAAAATAAACAAAAGAGGTTAAAATTAAACGCAACTGGAGTAAATCAGATTGATTTTAATGCGTTTTATAGGACAATTTGCTATATTAGGTCGATTTTTTATAAAACTTTAACAAGTAAAGGATGACAAAATGTTATTTATCAATCTCACTTTTGCGTTAATTCTCGCTATTCGTTTTTATACACTCTCGATTTCAATCCGAAATGAGAAACAATTAATCAAAAATGGGGCAATTCAGTATGGACATAAAAATTCAGCTTTATTATCCATTGCTCACGTTGCTTTTTATATCGCTGCAATTACAGAAGCGAACTTGTTAAAAACTCCGTTTGATGTAGTCTCACAAATTGGTTTGACCATTCTAATTTTTGCCATTTTTATGTTGTTTTATGTAATTTACGAGCTAAAAGAAATTTGGACAGTCAAAATCTATATTTTGCCTGAACATAAGATCAATCGTTCCTTTCTCTTTAAATATGTGAGACACCCAAACTATTTCCTCAACATTATTCCTGAGCTCATCGGTTTAAGTTTATTTTGCCAAGCAAAATATACAGCAATGATTGGTTTACCAATCTATTTCGTCATTCTTGCAATTCGTATCAAACAAGAAGAACAAGCAATGGCACATTTATTGAAAAGTGTCTAATTTATTTGTGATAACACAAAACTTCTTCTAAAATGACCGCACTTTTAAACATAGATGACAACATAATGGCAAAAGATACTCTTTTTTCTGCCCCAATTGCAAAATTGGGGGATTTTACTTTTGATGAAAGCGTTGCTGAGGTTTTTCCTGATATGATTCAACGCTCTATTCCAGGTTATTCTAATATTATTACAGCAATTGGTATGCTTGCTTCTCGCTTTGTAACGGAAAACAGCAATGTGTATGACTTGGGTTGCTCACGAGGAGCGGCAACACTTTCAGCTCGTCGTAATATAGATAAATCTGGTGTTAAAATCATTGGTATAGATAATTCGCAGCCAATGGTGGAACGTTGCCGCCAACACATCAATGCGTACCAAAGCATAGTCCCCGTAGAAATTCTTTGTGATGATATTCGCCAAGTGGAAATACAAAATGCGTCAATGGTGATTTTAAATTTCACACTACAATTTTTACCACCAGAAGATCGTAAAACATTACTTGAAAAAATTTATCACGGATTAAACCCAAATGGTGTTTTAGTTTTATCGGAAAAACTCCATTTTGAAGATGAACGTGTAGATGAGCTATTAATTGACTTACACCACGAATTCAAACGTGCTAATGGTTACAGCGAGCTTGAAGTTAGCCAAAAACGCACTGCCCTTGAAAATGTAATGCGTACAGACAGCATTACAACACACAAATCAAGGTTAGCGAATGTGGGATTTAAGCAAGTAGAACTATGGTTTCAATGTTTTAATTTTGGTTCAATGATCGCTGTTAAATAACCATTAATATAGGGAAGAACTGTGGTATTTTTCCCTATTTTTATTAGAGGACACTAAATTTAAAGATAGAGATCTTATTACTACTCAGTATTTCTCCTCAACTACTTTCTTCTCTGGTTCTGCCTCATCAATTTTTTCTTGAGCTAATTCATGATCCGCCTTATTCACCTCAGGTTCAGGTTGTGCTACTTCAACACAAGGATGGAATTGAAAACAACCGTATACCGGGAAGTGATCAGAACCAATATCAGATAGTACTCGGATATCACGCATCATAAAATCATTACTATGATAAATGTGATCTAGTGGCCAACGTAAAAAAGGATATTTGGCATGGAAGGTACTATATAAGCCACGCCCCACACGGGGATCAAGCAAACCGCTAGTTTTCTGGAATAAACGTGAGGTCGATGACCAAGCCACATCATTTAAATCACCAAACACCAATACAGACTGGTTATTTTCACTGATTTCTTGTCCGACTAATAATAGCTCTGCATCACGTTGTGTCGAAGTTGAACTCTCTGTTGGTGTTGGTGGCATTGGATGTAAACAATACAAATGAATCCATTCTCCTGAAGGTAAGCAGGTCTCCGTATAGATAGAAGGAATATCCTCTTGCACCCAATGTCTAACCTCCGTATTGCGCAATGGTAAACGGCTATACAAATGCATTCCATACAAATTATCTAGTGGTATTTTAACTGTATAAGCATACTGTTCCTCTAATGAGGAAAGCTTCTCTTCCCACCACAAATCCGTTTCTAATGTTAGCACAACATCAGGTTGCCATTTTTCAATCAGCATTAATAACTTGTCAACTTGGCGATTAGGCGTGAGCACATTCGTAGTCAAGACCGAAATACTACGCTCATCTTTTTCACCATAATATTGCAATACTTGTGGACGTGCTAACTTTGTGTAAGCCAAAATTTCCCAGATCTGGTAGCTGACACAAATAACGTTCAAAATTTGTATGATGATAAACAACCACATAGGCTCTGGTTGTACAAGCCAACCAATAAGCAGAAACAGTAGGTTCAGCACAGCAATCTGTAAACGTGGGAAATCAAAGATCCTTACCGTCCAATGATTAAATGGTAAAAAAGGCAAGAATGTAGCAATAATCGGAATGCTTAAAAAGCAAAGAAGTAACCAGTCCATTATGTCCGTAAGTGTCAATAAATTGTTAAAAGTTGAACAATAGTAGCACTATTTAGCAAAGTAGGAAAAGTTTAAGTAAAGAAAAAGTGCGGTTAAAATTTTTAAAAATCCTACCGCACTTTTATGTCAAGAGTAAAAAATCTAATACTCAATAAGTTCCAATAATCAAAAAGCTAATTACCAATATTTTGCAATCTCTGCTCGAATCGCGTCCGCAGTGGCTTTGCCCTTTTCACCTACTAATGCACGACCAGCAATAAAGGCTTTTGCATTACGGATATCTTTGAATAAATGAATATCTTCAGGAATAATACCACCTGTAATAGAAATTTCTAAACCAAGTTCCTCTAAACGTTTCATTTTTTCAATGTCATCTTCTGTCCAACCTTTACCTGCTAACTCTGCATCACGAGAGCGGTGATAAATCGCTTGTTTTACACCTAAATCAACCCATTCTTTTGCATCTTCAAAGGTCCAGTTACCATAGATTTCAATTTGAATTTCTTTTTTAACTTTCGCATCTAGGTTTACTTGGTTAAATTCATCTGCAACTTTTTTACAAGCAGCTTTTGTTGCAGGATGTGCAGCAGCTGATACAGTGAGCCAATCTGCGCCCGCTTCAAATGCCATTTTTGCTAGAATTGCACCACCATCAGTGGTTTTTAAATCACACACAATAATATGATTAGGATGCAATGCACGTAATGTACTCACTGCCTTCATCCCTTCTGCACAAGCAAGAATGGTGCCAACTTCAATAATCTCTACCGCACTTTCTGCTTGTTTGGCATCAGCAACAGCTTTTTCAAGAGAGAGAGAATCTAACGCAATCTGAAGTAATGGTTTTGACATAATGATTTCCTTTTTATCTAAAATTAACCTAATACTGCATCAATTACAGCATATACATCTTCTGCAGTTTGGCAACGACGAATTTTATCTAAATCGACACCAGTATCACTGTCAGGATCATCTAACACTTGCGTAATTTCCATTAAGCCTTGCATATGCTGATCTGAATCACTACCTGCAAGCGTCAACAACACATCCACAGGATCATCCTCACCATCAAAATAAACTGGAGTATCTAATGTAACTAGTGCAAATGCAGTGCGCTTTACTCCATCTTCTGGGCGAGCATGTGGCATTGCTAACCCTGGTGCAAGAATAATATAAGGTCCCATTTCTTTAATACATTTGATAATAGTATCGTGATAACGAGGTTCTACTGCGCCTGATGCAATTAACATATCTGTACCAATTTTAATCGCCTCTTCCCAGTTAGTTGCAGATTGGTGAAGCTTAATTGAATTATTTTCAATAAGAGACTGTTTTAAATTCATAAAATATCCTTCTATCTATTGGATTGCAAAGCTCCTAGTCACAACTAGGAGCTATTTTTTAATGGGTTTCTTGATGTTTCTTAATTAAAGCGATCAACTCATCACCAAATGAATTTGGATTTAGCATATTTTGCACGCCTAATACAGATTTGCCTTCACCCACTTCAATTTCGTCTGCAAGGTGACGAGATGAAACGATAATATCAACTTCGTTTAATTTCCCTTTATAGTCCGTCACTGCGCAAGAATCCATAATATTTGCTACACCACGTTTATCTAAATAGCCTTTAATTTTCATTTTCATCATCATTGATGAGCCTTGACCACTACCACATACAGCTAGGATACGAATTGGTTTAACACCACTATTGTTCACAACACTTTCTGTTTCAGTTTGTTGTGCTGTTTCTGTAACAGCCTCTTCAACACCATAGCCGTCCATTTGCTCGAGAGTTTTACCTGCAGCTGCAGCGGCCGCTTCTTCTGCTCGTAATTTTTTCGATGCAAATGCCATATAAACTAAAGCAAGAGCAAGTAATACAAAGAAGAATCCAGGTATGCTCACAATACCTTGCAATACAGGAGGGAAAAATAATGCCCAGTCAGCCATTCCCATCCAACCATTAAATACTGTACCTTGCGAAGCTAATAATTGAATTACCCAAGCAGAACCTAATACCTCAACGATCCCCATAATGAAACAGATTTTCATCACGGCTTTCCAACCACCAAATTGGTTAGCAAACACACCGATTGTTGCATTAGAGAAGAACATTGGGATAAAGCCAGGAATAATAAGAATTGGTGAACTAAAGCCAAGTAAGATACCTACTGCGACGAATTGTCCGATAGCACCCCACATAAAACCAAATACCATTGCATTTGGTGAAAATGCGTAAATCGCAGCACAGTCAATCGCTAGTACAGAATTTGGAATCACACGTTCAGAAATACCTTTGAATGCTTCTGAAAGTTCTGCGACGAACATACGTACACCGGTTACGATAATTTGGATAGCTACTGCAAATTTTAATCCCATTTCAAGGATGTACATAAACCAATGGGTTTTACCTGCCATTGTTTGTAAATTATCTAAACCAAATGACAACAAGATAATGCCAAAGAATACTGTCATTACAAGTGCAGTTGCAGAAATACTGTCATGGAAAATATGTAACCATTTTGGTAATTTCATATTATCCACAGAGTCATCTTTATCGCCTAATTTTGGCGCTAATTTCACTGCAATCCAAGAGGCAATTTGTTGTTGATGACCAATTGAGAAACCAGCTCCACCTGTAACTGCTTGGGTTGGTTTATACATAATGTTAGATGAAATACCCCAATAAAGTGCCATTAATACCGCAGTATAAATAACAGTTTCCCACATTGAAGCGCCGATGATCATATAGAACACCGCAACTAAACCTGCTTGTTGGAACATAATGTGCCCTGTGAGCATAATTGTTCTAATACCTGTCACTCTGCGTAAAACAACTAATAGTATATTTAAGAACAATGCAAGAATAACTGCGTAACCGACCCATGCATAGTTATCCGCCATTGTCTGAATTGTTGCTTGCATACTGGTATATGGATCAATAACTGCACCAGTCAAATTGTGGAATTTTGATAAGCCTTCAATAACAGGTTTAAAGTTTGTAACAAGGAAGCCTGAGCCAGCTTGTACAATCATAAAACCAACAATAGTTTTAATCGTACCTTTAATCACAGTAGTTGTATCTTTTCTTAAAAGAATATAGCCGATACAAGCAACAATACCGAGTAAGAAAGGTGCTTTAGAAAGCACTTGGTTATTGAAACCTAAAAATAGGTTATAGAGTATTTCCATATGGGTACCTCTGAATTTCTCATGTGTCTGTCAAAAACGTTTTGGTAATAAAATAGCTTCACGGAAGTTATAAATGGGAATCTATCGGGGAGATATCATAACAGCAAAAAAAGATTAAAAAAGATTATATTTGATTATATGTGAGCAATCTCACACTTTTATTTTTATAGAAAAAAATCTTGTTAAAATGCTACCAAAAAGATCAAAAAAACAATAACTCATTGAAATAAAAGAAATAAAAAACAAATATCGTATAAATTTTATTAAAAACAAGATCTAGATCACAAAATCAAATTTAATCATTTGAGTTATCTTTCTTGATTATATATGATTATATGTGATTATATTATTAGTTAGTTATTTTATAGGAGCCCAAAATGAGCAAAATTAGCGAAATCACCCGTGAGAGTTGGATCCTTTCTACTTTTCCTGAGTGGGGAACTTGGTTAAACGAAGAAATTGAAAATGAAGTTGTACCTGAAGGTAACTTTGCAATGTGGTGGTTGGGATGTGTAGGTGTGTGGATTAAAACCCCAGCAGGTGCCAATATCTGTATGGATTTATGGTGTGGTCGTGGTAAAGCCACTAAGAAAGTAAAAGATATGGTGCGAGGTCACCAAATGGCCAATATGGCAGGTGTACGTAAATTACAACCAAACTTACGTGCTCAACCTATGGTATTAGATCCATTTGCAATCAATGAAGTAGACTTTATTTTAGCATCGCATTATCACAGCGACCATATTGATGTAAATGTTGCTGCTGCAATCGTAAATAACCCAAAACTCGATCACGTGAAATTTGTTGGTCCGTGGCATTGTGCTGAGTTATGGAAAAAATGGGGTGTTCCAGAAGAGCGTATCATTATTGTAAAACCAGGCGATGTAGTGAAATTAAAAGACGTTGAAATTCATGCACTTGACTCTTTTGACCGTACTTGTTTAGTAACTTTACCTGTTGAAGGTGCTGAAGAACGTGGTGGTGAACTATTAGGTCTCTGTCCATCTGATGAAGAAATGGGACGCAAAGCTGTAAACTATGTATTCAAAACTCCGGGCGGTAATATTTACCATGGTGCAGATTCACACTACTCTATTCAATTTGCTAAACACGGTAAAGAATTTGATATTGATGTAGCATTAAATAACTACGGTGAAAACCCAGTAGGTATTGCAGATAAAATGACCTCAGTTGATTTACTCCGTATGGCAGAATGCTTACGTTGTAAAGTAATTATTCCTGTTCACCACGATATCTGGACTAATTTTATGGCAAGCACAGATGAGATTTTACATCTCTGGCGTATGCGTAAAGATCGCTTGCAATATAAATTTCATCCATTTATTTGGGAAGTGGGTGGCAAGTATGTTTATCCACAAGATAAAGATCTTATCGAGTACCACCACCCACGTGGCTTCGATGACTGCTTTGAATACGAACCGAATATTCAGTTTAAGTCAATGCTTTAAGCTATCTTTAGCCACGCAATTTTGCGTGGCTTATTTGTTCATTATTGATACAATAGCTTCGAATTAATTAAGGAAATAAAAATAATGAACGAACATTATCGACAACGACAGCTACTC
Organism: Pasteurella dagmatis; assembly: GCF_900186835.1. Lineage (NCBI taxonomy): Bacteria > Pseudomonadati > Pseudomonadota > Gammaproteobacteria > Pasteurellales > Pasteurellaceae > Pasteurella > Pasteurella dagmatis. Next base: position 114,828 of record NZ_LT906448.1, on the reverse strand, counting down.
AATTTATTAGAAGAAAGGAAAGCGCTTTCAACTCAAGAAATTATCCGTTTATTGGATATCTCACCTGCAACAGCAAGACGTGATATTACAAAATTAAACGAACAAGGCAGATTACGTAAAGTGCGTAATGGAGCCGAAGTGATCGAGAAACGGGTATATCGCCCACAACCTCTTCCAGTAAATAATGCTAATGAGAAACAACGTATTGCGGAAACTGCAGCACAAATCTGCCAAGAAGGCGAAAGTGTCATCCTGACTTGTGGTTCAACTATGCTAATGCTTGGTAGTAGCCTTTGCGGCAAAAACGTTCAAATAATGACCAATTTTTTACCGCTAGCAAACTATTTAATTGAGCATGATCACAATGATGTAGTCATTATGGGAGGACAGTACAATAAAAACCAAGCCATTATGCTGTCATTGAATACTAGTGCAGAAGCGATCTATGCCGCCAATATTATGTTTACCAGCGGAAAAGGGCTCACTGTTGATGGACTATATAAAACTGATATGCTTATCGCAAACTCTGAACAGAGAATGCTTTCTCGAGTAGGTAAACTAGTCGTTTTATTAGATAGTTCAAAACTTGGCAAACAAGCAGGTATGCTGTTTAGTGAACTAAATAATATTCATTTATTAATCACTGGTAAAGAAGCAGATCCTGAAATTATTTCAATGCTAAGAAACAAAGGATTAAATGTTCTTTTAGCATAACTTACAAAGGACAATATCGTGAGAAAACATAAACTAGGTATTTATGAAAAAGCCTTGCCGAAGAATATCAGCTGGCAAGACAGACTCTCTATCGCCAAAGCCTGTGGCTTTGATTTTGTCGAGATTTCTATTGATGAAACCGATGAACGCTTGGCACGCTTAGATTGGAGCAAAAAAGAACGTATCAATCTGGTCAAAGCCATGATAAATACCGGCGTGACCATTCCATCTATGTGTTTATCTGGCCATCGCCGCTTCCCATTTGGTAGCCGTGATGAAGCCACTCGTCAAAAAGCCTATGAGATTATGCAAAAAGCGATTCAGCTCGCCGTAGATTTAGGTATCCGTACCATCCAATTAGCAGGCTACGATGTCTATTACGAAGAGCAAGATGAAGGCACCATTCAACGTTTCCAACAAGGTTTAGAATGGGCTGTTGAGCTCGCAGCAAGTCATCAAGTCACCATCGCAGTAGAAATTATGGATACCCAGTTTATGAGCTCCATTAGCCGTTGGAAAAAATGGGATGATATTATTAAATCCCCTTGGTTTACAGTCTATCCTGATTTAGGCAATCTTTCAGCGTGGAATGATAATGTCGTAGAAGAATTAAAACTGGGCATAGATAAAATCTCCGCTATTCATTTGAAAGACGCTTATAAAGTCACTGAAACCTGTAAAGGGCAATTCCGTGATGTTCCCTTTGGTGAGGGATGTGTGGATTTCGTGCAATGTTTTAAAACATTGGCAGAACTAAATTACCGCGGTGCCTTCTTAATTGAAATGTGGACTGAAAAAGCCGAAGAGCCAATTGCAGAAATTATCAAAGCACGCCGTTGGATTGAACAAAAAATGCAAGAAGGGGGATTTGTATGTTAAAAGAATTACGTGAGAAAGTTTTAAAAGCCAACCTAGAATTACCAAAACACCATTTAGTCACCTTTACTTGGGGGAATGTTAGTGCGATTGACCGTGAAAGCGGACTTGTGGCAATCAAGCCGTCGGGGGTGGAATATGATGTAATGACCGCTGAAGATATCGTGATTGTAGATTTACACGGCAATCGTGTATGGGGAACGAAAAAACCTTCTTCGGATACCGCAACACACTTAGAGCTATATCGTCAATTCCCTACTATTGGCGGGATTGTGCATACTCACTCTCGCCACGCCACCATCTGGGCACAAGCGGGGGAAGATTTAATCGCTGCGGGCACTACCCACGCGGATTATTTCTACGGTTCTATTCCTTGCACGCGTAAAATGACACCTGCTGAAATTCAAGGGGAATACGAGCTTGAAACGGGCAAAGTAATTGTAGAAACCTTCCGTGAACGGGGCATCGACCCGAAAGATGTGCCTGCTGTCCTTGTTCACTCTCATGGTCCTTTTGCTTGGGGTACTGATGCTGACAATGCGGTACATAACGCCGTCGTATTGGAAGAAATTGGTTATATGAATTTATTCACTCGCCAACTTCGCCCAAATCTACAATCTATGCAACAAGAACTATTAGATAAACATTACTTACGTAAACACGGTAAGAATGCGTATTATGGGCAGTAATACTTTTAGATTATTATAATAAAAAAGTGCGGTGGAAATTCTTAAATTTTTACCGCACTTTTTCTTTCTATAAATGCCATTCATCTGACAGAAGATCAAAAAAGTGCTATTTTTTATCTATTTAGCAAAAGTTAGCATAAAAAATCGTAGCTTTCACATAATGTAGAAACAAACACTTTAACACCCAAATAAAAAAGAATTTAACTCTATTCTAAAACTAAAAAAACGCCATTTTTTAAAATTAAATGCTAAAAATTAATTTGACAGCATGATATTAATCGGTAAGATAAAAAACGTTACAGTTTCAAACAAGGATTTAACTTATGTTTAACATTAGTATTTTATCTCTCAACATTCTGCTCTCACAGTCGTGTGCGGATAGGTTGTGGATAAAATACAGTGAATAAAAAATCCAAAGCAATTAACCCGCACTAACTTGGCGGGTTTTTTATTGAAATTTTCTAAAACTACACCGCACTTTAGTCAAAAAATAAAAGCAAGGATAAACAATATGGCAAACAACAACATCATCATTTTTGACACAACATTGCGCGATGGCGAGCAAGCCTTAAAAGCCAGTTTGACAGTAAAAGAAAAATTACAAATTGCCTTGGCTTTAGAACGTTTAGGCGTTGATGTAATGGAGGTAGGCTTTCCCGTTTCTTCTTCGGGGGATTTCGAATCAGTGCAAACCATCGCTCGCCACATCAAAAACAGTCGAGTGTGTGCATTATCTCGTGCAGTAGATAAAGACATTGATGTCGCTGCCGAAGCGTTAAAAGTGGCGGAAGCTTTTCGTATTCATACTTTCATCGCCACTTCAGCATTACATGTAGAGGCTAAATTGCGTCGCACGTTTGATGATGTCGTTGAGATGGCGATCCATGCTGTGAAACGTGCGAGAAATTATACTGATGATGTAGAGTTTTCTTGCGAAGATGCAGGGCGTACAGGAATTGATAACATTTGTCGTATTGTAGAAGCTGCAATTCATGCTGGTGCAACGACTATCAATATTCCTGATACAGTTGGCTATACGTTACCTACTCAATTTGGTGAGATTATTCACAATGTGATGAACCGTGTACCTAATATTGATAAAGCGACTATTTCAGTACACTGCCATAACGACTTAGGTATGGCTACCGCCAATTCATTAACCGCTGTGCAATATGGCGCAAGACAAATTGAATGTACGATTAACGGCATTGGTGAACGTGCGGGAAATACGGCATTAGAAGAAGTAGTCATGGCAATCAAGACACGCCAAGATATGTTCAATGGTTTAGATACGCGTATCAATACCCAAGAAATTCATCGTGTAAGTCAAATGGTGAGTCAATTATGTAATATGCCAATTCAGCCGAATAAAGCTATCGTAGGTTCTAATGCGTTTGCTCACTCATCAGGTATCCATCAAGACGGTATGGTGAAACATAAAAATACCTACGAAATTATGTCACCAGAGACCATTGGTTTGAAAAAAGAAAAATTAAATTTGACTGCACGTTCAGGCCGTGCTGCAGTGAAAAATCATATGCAAGAAATGGGCTACCAAGACCACGACTACGATTTAGATAAGCTTTATGATGCCTTCTTAAAATTAGCCGATAAAAAAGGACAAGTATTTGATTACGATTTAGAGGCATTAGCGTTTATTGATATGCAACAAGGTGATGAAGATCGCTTAACTTTAGACGTCATCACTTCTCAATGTATCAGCCATTTACCAGCCTCAGCCTTTGTACAGGTAGAATTAGATGGTAAGAAAATCAGTCAAGTTTCAAACGGCGGAAATGGCCCTGTAGATGCAGTTTACAACGCGATTTTAACAATTACGGGCTTAAATGTGAAAATGTTGAACTATCACTTAACAGCTAAAGGTGAAGGTGCGGAAGCCTTAGGACAAGTGGATATCGTCGTCGAACATAACGGGAGACGTTTCCATGGTGTAGGCTTAGCCACAGATATCGTTGAATCTTCCGCTAGGGCATTAATCCATGCTATCAATGCAATTTACCGCTCACAAAAAGTGGCAGATTTAAAATTACATAAAATTGCAGGGGTATAAAAAACTTTCGCAAAAAGCACCGCACTTTTCGGCTCGTAAACAGGCTGTTTATCCTCACGTAAACTGCCTGAGCACAAAAAATTTTAGAAAAATAAAGTTGTATAAATAAAACGAACACAACTGAGATAACAATGCAAAAAAGTAAAAATAACAATTAAATAATTGCTCAAATAAAGGAAAAAACAAATGCAAACATTCAATATTGCCGTCTTAAGTGGCGATGGAATTGGTCCAGAAATCATGGCAGAAGCCATCAAAGTATTAGATGCTGTACAACAAAGATACAGTTTCAAGTTAAATTACCGCACTTTTGATGTAGGTGGTATTGCCATTGACAATCACGGCACGCCATTACCACTTGAAACCTTGAAAGGTTGCGAAGAAAGCGATGCGATTTTATTTGGTTCAGTTGGTGGTCCGAAATGGGAAAATTTACCCCCTAATCAGCAACCTGAACGGGGCGCCTTACTACCGTTACGCAAACATTTTGCTCTATTTTGTAATTTACGCCCAGCCACCCTGTATCAAGGTTTAGAAAAATTTTGTCCATTACGCGCCGATATTGCTGCCAAAGGTTTTGACATGGTGACTGTCCGAGAATTAACAGGTGGTATTTACTTTGGTCAACCAAAAGGCCGTGAAGGTGAAGGCGCGAATGAAAAAGCATTTGATACCGAAGTGTATCATCGTTATGAAATTGAACGTATCGCAAGAGTTGCGTTTGAAACAGCAATGAAACGTAGCAAGCATGTCACTTCTGTCGATAAAGCGAATGTATTAATAAGCTCAGTCTTATGGCGTGAAGTGGTGACTGAGGTCGCAAAAGATTACCCTGATGTGAAATTAGATCATATTTATATTGATAATGCGACGATGCAATTGATCAAACAGCCTGAGTTTTTTGATGTATTACTCTGTTCTAATATCTTTGGCGACATTATTTCAGATGAATGCGCCATGATTACAGGCTCAATGGGGATGTTACCTTCAGCTAGTCTGAATGAACAAGGTTTTGGATTATATGAGCCTGCTGGTGGCTCTGCTCCCGATATTGCTGGAAAAGGTATCGCAAATCCAATTGCACAAATCCTTTCTGCTGCCATGATGCTACGTCATAGTTTTAACTTAGATGATGCAGCAACAGCGATTGAGAATGCGGTGAAAAAAGTGCTCGCAGAAGGCTACCGTACTATGGACCTAGCGGACGAAAGCAAACCGATTTCGACTAAAGAAATGGGTGATTTAATCGCCCAAGCGGTAAAATAAAATTGTTATAAAGTTGACCGTACTTTTACTGTTTAAAACAAAAAATCCCTTCTAAGCCATCGAAGGAATTTAAATTTTAGGAACTGTTATATTGTTTGAGTATAGCGTAACAAGTTTATACGCTCTGCGTTAAACAATGTAATAGAAAAGAAAAAGGCTTAGCTGGATTGGCTTTCTTGAATAACACATAGAAAGCCCCCCTAATAAGGAATAAAAAATGAGCAAAACCCTATACGAAAAACTCTTTGATGCCCACGTTGTCCATGAAGCAGAAGGCGAAACACCTTTAATTTATATTAATCGTCATTTAGTGCATGAAGTGACTTCACCTCAAGCTTTTGATGGCTTACGTGCGATGGGGCGTATCGTTCGCCAACCAAGTAAAACCGTTGCGACGATGGATCATAACGTGCCTACAGATAGTCGTGATTTAGCTGGTTCTGGTGAAATGGGACGGATTCAAATGGTCGAATTAGCTAAAAATACGGATCAATTTGGGATCAAGCTTTACGACATTAACCATATTAACCAAGGTATTGTGCATGTCATGGGGCCAGAACAGGGCTTAACGCTACCAGGTATGACGATTGTCTGTGGCGACTCTCACACCGCAACACATGGCGCTTTTGGGGCATTAGCATTTGGGATTGGTACGTCTGAAGTCGAACATGTATTAGCGACACAGACAGTCAAACAAGCTCGTGCAAAAAAAATGAAAATTGAAGTACGCGGTAAAGTAGGAGAAGGCATTACTGCCAAAGATATTGTATTGGCAATCATTGGTAAAACTACAATGGGTGGTGGTACAGGGCATGTAGTTGAGTTTTGTGGCGAAGCGATCCGCGACTTATCTATGGAAGGACGTATGACAGTGTGTAACATGGCTATTGAGTTAGGCGCAAAATCAGGTTTGATCGCACCTGATGAAACCACTTTTGCCTATTTAAAAGATAAACCTTACGCACCTAAAGGTAAAGATTGGGATGCGGCTGTTGGCTACTGGAAAAATTTGTATAGCGATGAAGATGCTGAATTTGATACTGTCGTCACGTTAGATGCCTGTGAAATTCAGCCTCAGGTTACTTGGGGAACCAATCCTGGTCAAGTTATTGGAATTGATCAAACTATTCCAAATCCAGAAGAAATGCGTGATCCGATAGAACGTCAATCTGCAGAAAAAGCATTAGCCTATATGGATTTACCACATAGTATTAAGTTAACAGATGTTAGCATTGACAAAGTATTCATTGGCTCTTGCACAAACTCACGTATCGAAGATTTACGCGCTGCGGCCGCAGTCGCAAAAGGACGTAAAGTTGCTGCTGGAGTTCAAGCCCTTGTTGTACCTGGTTCAGGATTAGTACGAGAACAAGCTGAAAAAGAAGGCTTAGACAAAATATTTATTGAAGCTGGTTTTGAATGGCGTTTACCAGGCTGTTCAATGTGCTTAGCCATGAATAATGATCGCTTAGAGCCAGGAGAGCGTTGCGCTTCGACCAGTAATCGTAACTTTGAAGGACGTCAAGGACGTGGTGGGCGCACTCATTTAGTCAGTCCTGCTATGGCAGCAGCTGCTGCTGTTTATGGTAAATTTGTCGATATTCGCAATATCGAATTAAATTAATCGCCCCTGCGCTTTAATAAAGTAAAAAAAGAAAATATTAAAAAAAGTACCGCACTTTTATTTTATATTCAAACAATGCACTTTCGCTTTTATCTGAATATAAACAGGTTTTCTTTAAACAGATAAACATAAAAGACTAGGATCACTTTAATTAAGAGAGAAAATATATGCCTAGAGAATTTAAACAACATACTGGTATCGCAATTCCACTTGATGCATCAAATGTAGATACGGATGCCATTATCCCCAAACAATTTTTACAAAAAGTTACTCGTACTGGCTTTGGCGCTCATCTATTCCATGAGTGGCGATTTTTAGACGAAGAAGGAAAACAACCAAATCCTGACTTCGTACTTAACTACCCTCGTTATCAAGGTGCAAGTATTTTATTAGCGCGTGAAAATTTTGGTTGTGGTTCTTCCCGTGAGCACGCCCCTTGGGCATTAGATGATTATGGTATCCGTGTCATCATCGCCCCAAGTTTTGCTGATATTTTCTACGGTAATAGTTTGAATAACCAAATGCTGCCTATTCGTTTAAGTGAACAGGAAGTCGATGAATTATTCCAATATGTAGTAGCAAATGAAGGAGCTACGATTGCTGTCGATTTAGAAGCGCAAACAGTGACTGCAAATAGTAAAGTTTACCGATTCGAAATTGATAGCTTCCGTCGTCATTGTTTATTGAATGGGTTAGATAATATCGGTTTAACATTACAACACGAAGATAAAATCGCAAAGTACGAAAGCAACATACCGAATTTCTTACGTTAAATAGTAAATGCCAAGTAAAACCCTACTTGGCATTTATTTTTCACCCACATAATTCATCGCTTAATAATGGATTATCCTTTAAAAGAAAGCTCTAATTTTATCAAAAAGAAAAGTTATGTGGATTAACTATTTATACAGCAACACAAAATTTGTGTATTGCATCTAAATTTATTAGCGTAAATGTAATTGTCTACGAATTTTTCTGAGTAATAAAAATACCCAAGGCCATAGCAATCCACTCGCCAGTGCACCATAAATTTCCTGCCAGTTAAATGCAGCACTATGGATAAATAATTCAATCAAGAAAATACTCAAGCGAATTGCAAAGACTAAGAGAACAATCAGTAAACTTTGCATCCATAGGGATAGGTTACGTAAAATCAGATAATTACACGCAATGATATAAGTGAATACAGAGAGCACAAGTGCATGAACTCCTAAAATTGAGCCTAGCACTAAGTCCCAAATTAAACCAAGTACAAACGCCACTCCAATACTGACTTTTTCTGGAATCGCAAGTACCCAGTAAACCAATGCCATAACGAGCCAAGCCGGTTTAAATGCCTGAAAATCCGTTGGCCAAGGTGCAATTTCCATTACCAGAGCAACAATAAAAATGCAGACCACGATCAATAATTGCAATAAAAAACGTTTTTGCATTAATGTTCCTCCCTGTATTGCTGCTCAACAGGTTCGCTTGTGTCAATATTCGGCTCTATTGGGGTATCTGTTGGTACTGACTCTTCATTTGATGAGGATTGTATATCTTCCGTATTACTCCCATGATTATTAACCGCACTTTCTTGTTCTTCCTGCACAAGAGCTTTTCTCACATTACGAGATTCGTTGCCTTGATTCTCTAAACGTTCTTGAACAGTTCGACGAATATCTTCAGGTGAAATAGTATTCACATTGCGTGATTCCTCATTTGTCGGCCACAATAATAAGACATAACGCAGGCGTTCCATGGAAGCGAGTGGTTTTGCTGTCACCGTAGCAAAATAATTTTGTCCATCACGTGAAACTGAATCTACAATCGCCACTGGATAACCTTCTAAAAAGCGTCCTCCTAGCCCCGAAGTTACCAACAAATCGCCTTTTACGATATCTACTGAACGAGGGACGTTATCTAAGGTAAGCTCTTCTGTTTCCCCTGTACCACTTGCAATTAAACGCACATCATTACGCAAGACTTGAACGGGGATAGAGTGGGTTACATCAGTTAATAACAACACACGGCTAGTATTTTCTCCTACTGAAATCACTTGCCCTACTACACCTTTTTCATCAATAACAGGTTGGCCAACATAAACACCATCACTCCCACCTTGATTAATAACCACTTGTTTACGGTATACATCTGTTTGTGCTGTTAGCACTTCAGCAATTTTTTTATATTCATCAGTACGTAAAGGAGAATTAAGAAGTAAACGTAATCGTTGATTTTCAACTTTGAGTTGATCTAATAGCAATAAATCAGCATTTTTTTCGCGCAACTGCTCACGCAATACTTTATTTTCAATTTGTAACTTATTGGTATCGACTAAGTTATCAGAAACGCCATCTAATACAGTACGAGGTGTGTTTGCAAGATAATACAAACCACCAACTGCTGTTTCCATTATGCTGCGTGCTTTAATCATCGCATTTGTCTGACCATCAGACACGATTAAAATAATCGATGCAATAACAGCAAGGATTAAGCGAAGACCAAGTGGAGGGGCTTTTCCAAAAATGGGTTTCATATAGACATCAGAATAGTCAATTTAAGCTTATGATTAAAAAGTGCGGTCTTTTTTACCGCACTTTTCGCTATTCATTACAGGTCGTCACTAAAAATATCGCCACCGTGCATATCAATCATATCCAAGGCTTCACCACCACCACGTGCTACGCAAGTAAGTGGGTCTTCAGCGATAATTACCGGTACTCCGGTTTCTTTTGAAAGCAACACATCAATATTACGAATTAATGCACCGCCCCCTGTTAATACCATTCCACGTTCAAAAATATCTGCCGCATGTTCTGGCTGACATTCTTCAAGTGCAGTACGCACTGCTGCAACAATACCGTTTAATGGCTGTTGAATTGCTTCTAAAACATCACGTGAAGTCAATTTAAAAGAACGTGGGGCACCTTCTGCAAGGTTATGACCGTGAACTTCCATTTCAAGCACTTCATCACCTTCTTGTAAGTAAGCCGCACCGATTTCTTGCTTAATACGCTCTGCGGTCGGTTCACCAATGATTGAACCAAAAGTTTTACGTACATAAGAAATGATCGCTTCATCAAAACGGTCACCCCCAATGCGAACAGAAGAAGAATAAACAATACCGTTTAATGAAATTACCGCAACTTCAGTTGTACCACCACCAATATCAATTACCATTGAACCTGTTGCTGTTGAAACTGGTAATCTCGCACCAATTGCCGCAGCCATTGGCTCTTCGATTAAATACACTTCACGTGCACCTGCACCTAATGCAGATTCTTTAATTGCTCGACGTTCAACTTGAGTCGCACCAGCTGGCACACACACTAAAACACGTGGGCTAGGACGCATAAAATTGCCGCTGTGAACTTGTTTAATGAAGTGTTGTAGCATTTTTTCAGTCACAGAGAAGTCTGCGATTACACCATCTTTCATCGGACGAATTGCCACAATGCTTTTTGGAGTACGGCCTAACATCATTTTTGCTTCTTTACCAACAGCCGCAATGCTTTTTAATGAGCCTAGACGATCCTGACGAATAGCCACTACTGAAGGCTCATCCAGCACAATGCCTTGCCCTTTTACATAGATTAATGTATTAGCAGTACCAAGATCGATCGAAAGATCATTTGAAAATAAACCACGAATTTTTTTGAGTAACATAAGAATTCCGCTGAACTAAATTGAACAAGAACTACTCTGTCTTTGAGTATTGAAAAAAATTGTGCTAAATGTATCAAAAAATGCGCCTTTATAACAGAAAATTTTCTGTAAATTATCGAAAATCCCTTGGCTTTTCTGTGCCAATTCCCCTTTAATAGAACATTTATCATCAATTAAGCAATCTTTGGTATTTCCCTTGCTTTAATAGGTTGAGAATGTCAAACTTACTGGATATACGAATGTTATTCCTCATTCGATAAGGAGTGCTTATGCCAAAACCAAAAAAAATCAAACCAATGCAGGATCCTAATTATCAGCAAGAACTTAAAAAATACGAAAACCCTATCCCAAGCCGCGAATTTATTTTAGATATTATCCGTCAACACAATGCCCCGATGTCAAAAGAGGAACTTTTGACGACACTAAAGATTACTGATGAAGAACAACAAGAAGGTATGCGTCGCCGTTTAAGAGCGATGGAAAATGACGGGCAACTTGTCTTTACTAAACGTAAACGCTATGCGCTTGCAGATAAATTGGATTTATTAAGAGGTACTGTCTTAGGGCATCGTGACGGCTATGGTTTTTTACAGGTAGAAGGCAAAGACAGCGATTGGTTTATTCCTAATAACCAAATGCAAAAAGTGATGCATGGCGATTATGTACTTGCACAACCAAGTGGTTTTGACCGCCGTGGTCGCCAAGAAGTCCGGATTGTTCGCGTACTCCAACAACGTAAAAAACAAATCGTTGGTCGCTTTTTCTTAGAAGATGGCATTGGCTATGTCGTGCCAGATGATAGCCGTATCAATCGTGATATTTTAATCCCAAATGAATCTCGACAAGGTGCTCGTATGGGGCAAGTTGTAGTGGTTGAATTAAAACCTCGCACAGCTACCTTTAGCCAACCCGTTGGAGTGATCACTGAAATTTTGGGTGAAAATATGGCTAAAGGTATGGAAGTGGAAATTGCGATCCGTAACCACGATATTCCACACGTGTTTCCTGATGCAGTATTAAAACAAGTTTCAAAACTTAGTGAAAAAGTGCCTGAAGAAGCCAAAGAAGGGCGCGTTGATTTACGTCAATTGCCTTTAGTCACAATCGATGGCGAAGATGCACGCGACTTTGATGATGCGGTTTTCTGTCAGAAAAAACGTGGTGGCGGTTGGAAACTTTGGGTAGCTATTGCAGACGTGAGCTACTATGTACGCCAACGTACTGCATTAGACACTGAGGCTCACGCTCGTGGTAATTCGGTCTACTTCCCAAATCGAGTGGTACCGATGTTGCCAGAAGTGCTTTCTAATGGACTTTGCTCATTAAACCCACAAGTTGATCGCCTGTGTATGGTGTGCGAGCTCAATGTATCAGCAAAAGGTAAAATTACAGGCTATGAGTTCTACGAAGCGGTGATGAATTCTCATGCCCGTTTAACTTATACCAAAGTCGCTCGCATTTTAGAGGGCGATGAAGAGCTTTGCGAACGCTACCACAATTTAGTACCGCACTTGCTTGAATTACACAAAATGTATCAATCATTAGTTGAAGCCCGCCATCAACGTGGTGCGATTGATTTTGAAACGATTGAAAGCAAATTCGTCTTTAATGAAATGGGACGTATTGAGCGCATTGAGCCAGTTATCCGCAACGATGCACACAAAATCATTGAAGAATGTATGATTCTCGCCAATATTGCAGCAGCGAACTTTGTAGAAAAACACCAAGAGGCAGCGTTATTCCGTATTCACGCTGGGCCAAGCGAAGAAAAAATTACCGCATTTCGCAGTTTCTTAAATGAATGTGGATTAGGACTCGGTGGGGGCTTAAAGCCAAGCACCTCTGATTACGCCGAGTTACTAGAACAAGTGAGAGAACGTCCTGATCACGAATTAATTCAAACTATGTTATTGCGTTCATTAAGCCAAGCGGTTTATTCCCCAGAGAATATTGGTCATTTTGGTTTAGCGTTGGAAGAATATGCTCACTTTACCTCGCCAATCCGTCGTTATCCGGACTTAACCTTACACCGTGGTATTAAATATCTTTTAACCAAATTAAAAGGTTCTAAACGTAGAACAACTGACACTGGCGGATACCATTACACCTTGGATGAAATGGATCTACTCGGCGATCATTGTTCAATGACTGAACGTCGTGCAGATGATGCTACTCGTGATGTGGCTGATTGGCTCAAATGCGAATATATGCAAGATCACGTGGGTGAGGAATTTAGTGGTGTGATTTCCTCTGTAACGGGCTTTGGCTTGTTTGTTCGATTAGATGATTTATTTATTGATGGACTTGTACATATTTCCACCTTAGATAACGATTATTACCAATTTGACTTAGCTAAACAGCGCTTAATTGGCGAAAATAGTGGTATGATTTACCGCGTCGGTGATAAGGTCAAAATCAAAGTGGAAGCAGTGAGCCTTGAACAACGCCAAGTAGATTTCTCTTTAGTGTCAAGTGAACGAAAGCCATTGCGTGAAGGTAAAACATTGAAAGACAAAATGAAGAAAAATCTGCGTTATGCCGAAAGTATCGAAAAACAACGTTCGAAAAGCAAAGGGCGTAAAAGTGCGGTCGGAAAATCAAAAGTTTCGAGCAAATCCTCCGCTAAGAAAAGTAAGAAAAAATCAGAGAAAAAGAGAAAATAGATGAGTGAAAACATTTATGGTATTCACGCTGTGAGTGCCTTTTTGAACACTGCGCCAGAGCGTTTAATTGAAGTTTATGTGTTAAAAGGACGTGAAGACAAACGCCTTCAACCATTGTTAAATGAGCTTCATCGCTTAGGTATTTCGGTGCAATTTGTGAACCGTCAAACCTTAGATAAAAAAGCAGATGGTGAAGTGCATCAAGGTATCATTGCTCGTATTCAGCCAGCTAAAGAACTCAATGAAGCGGATTTAGATGCGATTTTAAAAAATAAACAATCTCCATTGTTATTAGTGCTTGATGGCGTGACTGACCCACATAATTTAGGGGCGTGTTTACGTACTGCAGATGCTGCTGGCGTGTGTGCGGTTATCGTGCCAAAAGATAAATCTGCACAGTTAAGTTCTATTGCCCGTAAAGTCGCTTGTGGTGCAGCTGAGGTAATACCATTAATTCGTGTAACCAACTTGGCACGTACTTTACGTGATTTACAAAACGAACACAATATTTGGGTGGTAGGTACAGCAGGCGAAGCAACGGAAACCTTATATCAAGCTAAATTAACTGGTGGTTTGGCATTAGTAATGGGGGCGGAAGGTGATGGAATGCGTCGTTTAACACGTGAAAATTGCGATCAATTAATTAGCATTCCAATGGCGGGTTCTGTGTCTTCATTAAATGTGTCTGTGGCAACTGGTGTGTGTCTATTTGAAATTGTGAGACAGCGTTTAGCGTAAAACTTTCTGAAAATTGACCGCACTTTAAGTGAAAATTTAGGTGTAAAAAAAGCGTAGTGAAAATCCACTACGCTTTTTTATTATCGATGTAATTATTTAATCACACCACAAGCCATACGTGGGCCGCCACCGCCTAATGGCGCTGGATGATCTGAGTGGTTATCGCCACCTTCGTGGATCATTAATGAACGACCTTTAACATCGTCTAAATGTTTTAAGCGTGGAGCTAAAACAGGGTTAGTTGATGTGCCATCTGCGTTTACAGTTAACGCTGGTAAGTCACCTAAGTGAGCTTCGTCAGACCAAGGGTAGCCGTGTTTGCCCGCTTTTTTAGGATCCCAATGACCGCCAGCTGCTAAACCTGCAACTAATTTGCCGTCTTTTTCTTTTGCATCACAGCTTGGGTTTTGGTGAATGTGGAAACCATGTAACCCTGTTGCCAACCCTTTTAATTCTGGCGTAAACACTAAACCATACGGAGACTCAGTGATAATCACTTTACCCGCATCTTGGTTTCCTTTTACTGGGTCTAATAATTCCACCTTAACTTCAATTTTTTCACCAGCGTGTGAATGTGCATGCTTATGATCATGCCCTTCATGAGAATGCGCAATTGCTGACATTGACATTCCCATACCAATACCACAAGACAGCAATGCTGCTAATAGAGTTTTTTTCATTGAATTCTCCTCGTTTTGTTAAAATAATGGCTGTTCTTAAAAGCAATTAACCTTTGGCTAAAATGCCTTTTAAGAATCTTGCCGTATGTGAACCTTTGACTTCGGCAACTTGTTCTGGCGTACCAGTTGCAATAATTTGTCCACCGCCATTGCCGCCCTCCGGTCCTAAATCAATAATCCAGTCAGCAGTTTTAATTACATCTAAGTTGTGTTCAATCACAACAATAGTGTTACCTTGATCACGCAAACGATGTAACACCGTCAACAATTGTTTAATATCGGCAAAGTGTAGCCCTGTTGTTGGTTCATCTAGCACATACAAGGTTTTTCCTGTATCACGCTTAGATAATTCAGTGGCTAACTTCACACGTTGCGCTTCACCACCTGATAAGGTAGTAGAAGACTGACCTAAACGAATATAAGACAAGCCTACATCCATTAAAGTTTGCAATTTACGAGCAATTTGTGGGATTGCGTCGAAAAACTCTCGCGCTTCCTCCACCGTCATTTCTAACACTTGATGAATTGTCTTACCTTTATAACGAATTTCCAAAGTCTCACGATTATAACGCTTACCCTTACAATGCTCACAAGGCACATACACATCTGGCAAGAAATGCATTTCAACTTTAATTACACCATCCCCTTGGCACGCTTCACAGCGTCCACCACGAACGTTAAAACTAAAGCGACCAGGATTATAGCCTCTCGCTCTCGCCTCCGGTACACCTGAGAATAACTCACGAATTGGTGTGAATAAGCCAGTATAAGTTGCAGGATTTGAACGTGGTGTTCGCCCAATTGGACTTTGGTCAATATCAATTACCTTATCGAAAAACTCCAATCCTGAAATAGATTTATAAGGTGAATATTGCTTATTCTCAGCACGGTTTAGTGCATTTTGTGCTAATGGGAATAAGGTATCATTAATTAATGTTGATTTCCCAGAACCCGATACTCCCGTCACACAAGTAAACAATCCAACTGGGATTTCGAGATTTACAGATTTTAAATTGTTCCCCGTTGCGCCATTCAATTTAAGCACTTTTTGCTTATCAAGTGCGGTGCGTTTTTTCGGAATTTCAATTTTCTCAACGCCAGATAGAAATTTACCTGTAATTGAGTTTTCATTCGCCATAATCTCTTTTGCTGTGCCTTCTGCCACCACTTGACCACCATGAACACCTGCGCCCGGTCCAATATCAATAATGTAGTCTGCCGCCATAATAGCATCTTCATCGTGCTCAACTACAATAACAGTATTTCCTAAATTACGCAGATGAACTAACGTATTGAGCAATCGCTCATTATCACGTTGGTGTAAACCTATAGACGGTTCATCTAGCACATACATTACACCAACTAATCCTGCACCGATTTGACTTGCTAAACGAATACGCTGCGCTTCCCCACCCGACAAAGTTTCAGCAGATCGTGAAAGGGATAGATAATCCAAGCCAACATTGACTAAAAACTGTAAACGTTCTTTAATTTCTTTTAAAATCTTATCAGCAATTTGCGCACGCTGACCACTTAACTCTAACTCATTAAAGAAACTAAGTGTTTCACCAATACTCTTTTCTGCTACATCTGGCAAATTGGTTGCACCAATATACACATTGCGAGCTTCTGCTCGTAAGCGAGAGCCACCACAGTCATTACAAGGGCAAGTACTGATATTTTTCGCCAATTCCTCACGCACTGACATTGACTCGGTTTCTTTATAACGACGAGCCATATTATTCAAAATACCTTCAAAAGTATGATGACGAACAACAACATCGCCACGATCATTCATATATTGGAATTCGATTTCTTCTTTACCCGAACCATTTAAAATAATTTGCTGAATTTTCTTCGGTAAGTCTTCAAAAGGCTGCTCAATATCAAAATTATAATGTTTTGCAAGAGATGTGAGCA
Source organism: Pasteurella dagmatis (assembly GCF_900186835.1). Lineage (NCBI taxonomy): Bacteria > Pseudomonadati > Pseudomonadota > Gammaproteobacteria > Pasteurellales > Pasteurellaceae > Pasteurella > Pasteurella dagmatis. The sequence continues at coordinate 97,939 of NZ_LT906448.1, read as the reverse complement.
TTTGATAATAATAAAAATTACGTCGATCCCACCCTTTCACGGCACCACTGGCAAGTGAAATACTTGGATTTTGAACAATGCGTTTTTCATCAAAATATTGCTGAACACCCAAACCATCACAAGTTGGACAGGCTCCCGCAGGGTTATTAAAAGAAAAAAGACGAGGCTCTAGCTCTGGCACGGAATAACCACAATGTGGACAAGCAAAGTTGGCAGAAAACACAAATTCTTCCGCTTTAGGATCGTCCATTGAAGCAACGACTGCTGTGCCACCGGATAACTCCAATGCAGTTTCAAAAGACTCCGCCAATCTTGTGGCTAAATCTGACCGCACTTTAAAGCGATCCACCACCACTTCAATAGTATGTTTTTTATGTAACTCTAATTTTGGCGCATCGGATAAATCACAAATCTCACCATCAATACGTGCACGAATATAGCCTTGAGCAACAATTTGCTCTAATAATTTAACGTGTTCACCTTTACGATCTTTGACAACCGGTGCAAGCAACATCATTTTGCTTTCTTCAGGTAAACTCAACACTTTATCGACCATTTGACTGATGGTTTGTGCGGCAAGTGGAACATCGTGCGTAGGACAACGAGGCTCACCTACACGCGCAAAAAGAAGACGTAAATAATCGTGAATTTCTGTGACTGTCCCCACCGTAGAACGTGGGTTATGTGAAGTGGATTTTTGTTCAATGGAAATCGCAGGCGACAACCCTTCGATATGATCAACATCTGGCTTTTCCATTAAAGACAAAAATTGACGAGCATAGGCAGACAAAGATTCAACATAGCGGCGTTGCCCTTCCGCATAAAGCGTATCAAATGCTAAAGAGGATTTTCCCGAACCAGACAACCCTGTAATTACGATTAATTTATCGCGCGGAATCGTTAAATTGATATTTTTTAGATTATGGGTCCGCGCCCCACGTACTTCAATTTTGTCCATAAATACAAAAAGCCATTAAAAAGTGTTCAAATTGCGATCATTATCGCACATTCTGAAATAACTGTGCAAATATCCAGTTAAGATCCATTTTTATCATAGATTTTTTTTCGATTTTGAGGCAAAATAACAAGAATTTTCACCCTATTTAAAAGAGAAAAAGAGGATTATATGGCTGGAGTAAATAAAGTAATTATCGTGGGAAATTTAGGTAACGATCCTGAAATCCGCACAATGCCAAACGGCGAAGCAGTCGCAAATATCAGCGTTGCAACCAGTGAAAGCTGGATCGACAAAAACACTAACGAACGCCGTGAAGTAACAGAATGGCACCGCATCGTATTCTACCGCCGTCAAGCAGAAGTTGCAGGCGAATATTTACGTAAAGGCTCAAAAGTGTATGTGGAAGGTCGTTTAAGAACTCGTAAATGGCAAGATCAAAATGGTCAAGAGCGCTACACTACCGAGATTCAAGGTGATGTATTACAAATGCTAGACAGCCGCAACGAACGTCAACAAGCGGGTGGTTATGCACCACAAGCATCGACATCACAATACGGTTCATCTTATTCTGCACCGAGCAGCAATTTCGGTTCACAACCAACACCTCGCCCAGCAGCAAAACCAGCCCCACAAAACGAACCACCTGTGGATATGGGATTTGAGGAAGATAATATTCCGTTTTAATTTGCAGATACATAAATTCTGTAAAATGAGCCATAAAAAGAGAAGCCTTATAAATAGGTTTTTTCTTTTTTATATTTATTTTTTCGCAAACGAATTTATTATCTAATGCTTATATATTCTTTATAAAACTAAACAAATGTGTAGGTGAGTTTGGGGAAAGTTTTCAGGAGTAGACAAGCGATAGTCCTTCATGAAACCAGTTTCAAATGATGAAAAATCGAAGATAAACCCACCCAGCAACCCTATCGGGTCATGGTTGAACCTTTAGGTAACATAAATTGCTGATTTATTGTACTAATTTGAAGGGATGGCGTACAGTTTTAAGGTGGACTTAGTTCAGTTCAGTCTGAAAAAGTGCGGTGGGTTTTGGGGGACTTTTGAAGAATAAAACAAGCGACAGGCTCTCGTGAAACCTGTTGCAAATACTGAAAAATCCAAGAGAACACCACCGCTCGTTGTTGGGATTGAAAAGAGATTCATCCACTCGTTGCAGATGAGTAGTGTTAATGAGGCTTTTCCAATTTGAGTCAACTATTTCTTAATTTAATAGCTAACTCTCTCACATCTTTCCACGAAAGAGAGTTTTTATTTTTTTAGTTATAGAGTTTACTTTACAATGACAAATATTATTTAACTCATCTGCTTTAAAAAGTTTTGGTTAAACTCAATATTTCCAAAATTGCTATCTGCTGCTAACACCCACAAATCTACACCGTCAATTTTTTTGATATTATTTTTTATCAAAATAAAAACAATAAATAAGAAAGGATAAGAATAATTAACTGGATGTTTAACTACATTATAAATCGCATTTTCTTTATATAATAGAATATCCATTATCCGCTCAACATAAATGGTCATTATTTTGTCATAAACATAATCTACAACGGCTGGCACTTCATCCAACGTATCGGGCAAACGCACCGTACCATAGTCATCACCTGAAAAGTTATTTTCGTCTGATTTATTTACTGTTAATAAACTGTATGCAAAAGATTTTGCTCCAATAGGCGAGCTCCTTGTTTTATAATTCACTTCATGCATTTCTAAAAAATTCGTGAATTCAGGTAAATCAACAGATACATGAAGAATATAACCTTTACCACTCACAGAATATTGGAGATATAGTTCCCCACGACCATTTGCAGATTTATCAATGGTAATTTTATTCTTTTTGACTTTGATATGCTTATCCTTAGCAAAACGTGCTTTAAATTTATCACGTAAACTATCTTCAAATACTTTCTTAGTTTCTTTTGACATAACGTTTCCTTATTCATATTTTAAAACATGGAAAACTGCTTCATAAATCTTGCTCTTTTCCGCATCAGGAGAAATACCTGATATTTTATCCTGATTACCAGTGGCTATTTCAAATCTAGATACCTTACCTTTTGATGTATCTATAACACCGTTATTATTTGACGGATTTCCAATATCGTAAACGCCACTACTTGATTGATTTGGTGTTAATCTACTATTACCGTGTTTAGATTCAAAAACATGTAAACGTCCATCACTATCTCTCGCCACAAAATCTGCCCTAATCCGACTTCCATTCACACGCATCGTCACCTCTTCACCAACAATCTCAAAATCATTTTTGCCTAAATCGCGTATAGATTTTTGGCGACCCAATTCTCCACTATCATGACAAGCTGCTAACCCCAACGGATCAATCCACCCCGTTGGGTCAAACACATAACCATAAGGGTTAAACCCACCCAGCAACCCTAAATGCTGAAAAATCCAAGAAAACACCACCGCTTGTTGTGGGAATTGAAAAGGAATTTAGCCACTCTTTGCGGAGGAATCCTATAATGAGAATTTTCTACCTATTGTAAGCGAGTGGCTTTAGGAAAAAAGCCCAAAATATCATTTGAATGGGAAAAGAGAATCTATACCGTTCTCTCTGATAAAATCACGAAGATAACGAATATTAAATTCAAGTTTTTCTATAATATCACTATGTGGCATAGTCACTGTATCTAAAAACATATATAACCGAAAAAGGTCTCCTAATAAAATAATTCTATTTTCTATTTCATCAATCTTATTTTTGGAGTCATTAACCTTTCTTTCTCGAGATTCTAATTGAACCATTCAAATAATTAAACCTCCACTTAACCTCCAATCAATAGTTTTTCTAAAATTTTGCGAAATCATTATGCAAATTCCTTTATATTGTCATTTATTAATAGACTTTAACTGTGAAATATATTTCTCTTATTTATATAAAACTAATTAAATATGAACTCTATTAAATTTTCTTTAATATCACAACAAAAACATCTATTAATAATTAAATAGACATCATCAACAAACTCATTTTTCAACTTCAAATTTTGTTCTCTTACTTCATATTTAAACTTTAATGCTTGTAGATTTGTTAACTCAATATAAAAAGATAGGAAATCAAATAAACTATTACTTAACTTCATCACTTCGCTACTTCCAGACATTAAGCTATACACAGGACAATCCTGATCTCGCACATCACAAAAAATAACTTCATCTAACATATTGTGTGCAAAAATCATGTAATCTTTTTGGTTAAAAAGTTGATTATCATCTAAAGCCCAAGTTTCTGGTTCTGTTGCTTCTGATAGATATGGTAAAAAAACTAAATTAAAGAAACGATTACCAAAATAACATTCTCCCTCAAAAGAAAGGTGCTGATAATACTCCAACAATTGTCCTGATAATTTTTCATCTCTCTCAAGCAATTTTTCTTCAGAAAAATGCAGTTCACCATCCATCTTTTTGCTTAAATAAAAATGCTTAACGAAGTCTTGCAAAAGACTATTCACATTCATAAAGTATATCTCCTTAACCTGTACATTTACTTTGTATTTGATTTAATCTCTGTTTTAATGTTTCCTCACGATCTATCAAACGACCTGTAGTTGGATTGCTGTAGTTACCTCTATGCCCTTGATATGAATATTGATGAGCATCGCCATTAGGATGATTACGATTTTCCAAGAAAACAATATTTCTAGGATCCCCCTGCCATTTAGCACCTAAAGGACCATTTCTTACACTAGTAATATGATGTCCAGTATATCCTTCTTTACTCATAACAGATAATAATTCAGAATCAGGAGTACTTGTTATTAAAGCCATTTCTTCAGGAGTCCCAAGGTCTTGTTCCTCTTCCTGTTTGCTGTATCAACTGTTTCTCTTGAGACCAGGCTAAATTAATAGCATCCTCTCTACTTCCTGCAGTAGCAGTTAGAACATCTCGAGGTTTATACCTTACAACATCACTTTCAAGAGAAGGTGCATCAAATGGAGGAATTTTAGGTTTAAGTCCCAACACATCCACCCAGCCCGTTGGGTCAAACACATAACCATAAGGGTTAAACCCACCCTGCAACCCTATCAGGTCATGGCTGAGATATTGCCCCGTCTCAGGACTGTAATAACGGAAGCGCTTGTAATGCAGCTCACTTTCTTCATCATAATACTGACCCGCAAAACGGTGATGACAACCTAAAGCCTGACTGTCATTCGCCGCCGAGTAGCGACGCCCATCAATCGTCGCCTCGCCCCACAAGCTGAGTTGATTATTCGCATTCCAGCGGAAGTAGGTGGTCTGTTTGCGAAAGTCATCTCGGATTTCGGTTTTTCGGTTAATCTGCCAGCGTTGTCGTAGCGGTAATGGTTGTCGTTAAGACGGTTGAGTTGATGCCCTTGTTGGTAAATGACTACAAGGGGTCACTTTATTCTAAAAAAGTGCAAAATTTAGAGAAAGTGACCGCTTTCTGTGAAGAAAAAGAGTGAGCCACTTGTTATAAACGAGCGGCATCGGGGGGATATGAATAAGGCTGTTCCCGACCACTCAACCCAATCGGATCACTCGAAATATAATTCCCGCTCTCTGGGTCATAATACCGAAAGCAGTTATAGGCTAAGCCACTTTCTTCATCAATTTATACTTTCTTCAATATTAATGAAATTTGGAGTTATATTATCAATGAAATAAAAATCAGATTCACATATTATGTTTACATCATCCCCTGCGAAGTTCATTTTTACGATATTGTTATCAACACTAATGTTTAGTTTTCCTATTTTGTTAAACAAATTCTTTCCATGTACGTTAAAATAGTTCACATCCGAAAAGCTTAATTGCATACTTATCGCATTAAAATCGTTATCATTCCACTTTTTAGGGAATTCTTGTGGGATATTTAAAATATGGAAAAATATTGTTAATGTATAGTCATAGAATAAAATTTTGTGTAAGTAGATTTCATTTACATCAATATTTCCATTAAACATATAAATTATTTTTTCTTTACCTATTGCTTTTTCAAACCATTTCATATTTCTACCCTCCATAATTATAATGTTCTGAAATTCCAGGAAAACTTTTATTCCTATATCCGTTACCTGTAGCTGGATCGTATTGTCTTGGATTAAAGTGGGGTCCTTGATTTCCTAAAGTTCCCTTTGGTCCGTAAACATGACCAAGAGAATGTTCCTGAAACACAACTTTCTCTCCGCTTGGGGTTGTGTAGTGATATTCTCTAGTCATTATTGGACGATTATTTTGATCTAAAATTTTCTTTCCTGATCTATCTGTTAGGGGAACATGGTTAGTTACTTTATCTGGTTGTTGCGACATTGGAATTCCCGCATCTCGTTTAGCCGCTCTTAATGCTTCTCTTCTGGAGCGAAAATTTTTATTACACCCCGCCAACCCCAACGGGTCCACCCACCCCGTTGGGTCAAACACATAACCATAAGGGTTAAACCCACCCAGCAACCCTATCGGGTCATGGCTGAGATATTGCCCTGTCTCCGGGCTGTAATAGCGGAAACGGTTGTAATGCAGCTCACTTTCTTCATCATAATACTGCCCCGCAAAACGGTGATGACAACCTAAAGCCTGACTGTCATTCGCCGCCGGGTGACGATGCCCATCAATCGTCGCCTCGCCCCACAAGCTCAGTTTTTGGCGATAATCAAATATACCCCGTTTCACTCATCAACTCCGTGATTGTACCCACTTGGTCAGTCACTGTATAGTGTAATTGCCCTTTTTCATAACGAGCCGTTGGGCTCACCTCATCTTCTTGATATAGCCAGTAAATCGCCGCCTGCCACTCAACCCGCTCCGTTGGTGTGGATTGAGCTAACACCAGATTGCCCTGCCCCCCTCTTTCCATTGGGGCTTCAGCCACCAGTTGGTCTCGATGGTAGAGGTTGGATAGCTGTGGCGCCCACTAGTTCTATTACTTTATAATACATTAGCATCAGACGAAATCTTGCCCAAAATAGAATTAAAATGGTACAGAATTTCTGTATAAGGTAAACAAGAGCATTACTTCACAACAACCTTAGAAGATGCAACCATTGTTTCTATTGATTTAGTCATGTCACACTGCCAAGATCCAAATAAAAAAGAATTTACTCAGTTATTAGAGCTTTCATTAGCATATCGTAAAATCAACTAGGGACATGGTATCCTAGGCACTTCTGGATCAGATGACTAAAGAGCGCCTTGAAAAGCTTAAATTCTCCATAATAAAATTTATCTGCATTTTAAATATAAGTTGATATGTTTTATATTTAAGGTACAGTTATTTTTTTATTTAATAATGATGAAACTATGAATTATTAATCAACATTCATAAATTCAATACAATATTAATTAATCAGAATACAAACTTAGTAATTTATTCTCATCGAGAGCTGATAAATTATATTTTTTATTATTTTTATAATGTTCAATACGTAAAGAAAGCGCCTCTGCAAGTCCTTCAATGTTACCAACTCTTTCAAATATATTTATAGACCGATTTAACACATCCAAAGCTTTTACTGACTTTTTAGCAGTATAAATCTTATATAAAACTAGGCTAGCCCTAGCTCTAACCAATTCAGTTCTTACATTTAAAATTAAATCTTTAATTATATTTTCAGCTTCGTCTATTTTATTTTCACAAAACAAAATTTGTGCCTTGAAGATTTGACAATGTTGATATTCATCAATGCATTTTTCAGTCTGAAAAATTTTTTCTGCTTCTGATAACATATCTAGAGCTTGTGAATAATCTTGTAATAAATAATATGTACTAGCGAGGTTTATACGTGTTTCTGCTCGATGAATACCTAAATTAAGTTGATCTTCAATTACAAGGCTATTACGAAAATATTTGACAGCCTGCTCATAATTTCCTGCATAAACAGATAAAATGGCATCTTTATTATGTTGCTTAAGTAAGGTAACGATTGTTTCTTCATGCATAATACCCCCTCAAATTATTCTGCAATATGTTTAGCTAACATAGCCATTTCTTGTTTAACAACCTCTTGCCGTTTACTAGAAAGATAAGGATAAATTAATTGGAAAAGATGATATGCTTCTACATATTTCCCAACGCGTTCAAACTCAATACCTTGTTTGAGTAAAGTAAGAGAAACTGATTTAATTAGTTCATCTGCTTGCTTGATTTGTTCCATGTCGACGCTGAAATTACGAGCATTAATCGCACAAATTAACGCATCATTCATACGTTTTTGCAGAACCATCAAATTAGTCAAGCAAATATATGCCATTCGTTTAGATTCTTGATACTGAACTAGGTCACTCAAAGTAATAACCTCGTTATAAATACATTCTGCTGCCTCATACTTTTCTTGTTCAATCAACACATAAGCCATGTTAAACATTTCTTTATATTTAGCCACGATAATATCTGACCATTCCATAATTTCCTCGCTATTTTCCGTTAAAGTGTCATATCCATTCTCATTAAATCTCGCATATCTGATGAGCTGTCATTCATTGATAAGCGTAATTTCAGTGGTGATAAATGTAATTGTCTGGCAACTCTGCCTGTTATGGAAATTTTCTTTGTTTGAGCATTGCTCTGTCCTTTAATTACTTTTGTTGTAGGCTGAGCGTAGGTTACTTTAAGATTTTTTGTATTCTGTGGGTCAGGTTTGCTTGATTTGTGTTGCTTCGTTGTACTAAATGCACTGGATTTTGATTGTGTGGTTAAACGAAGAGCACCTAATTTTTTGGCATTCTTTGAGGCAAAAGTGCGGTCCGCTTTTGTAAAATTTTTGGGAACATTGTCAGATGATATTGCCAATAGTGAGTTTTTTTTCTCAAAGGGAAGCTTAACTGATGATGTTTTCGTGCATTCCTCCAACGCTAAAGACGCTAACTTTGTTTTCTTTATGTATTTACCATTAGATTTTTTATGCTTGTGCGTTGTTCTCATGTAAGCAGAAAACTCTGCTTTCGCAGCAATGACTGGTTCAACCTCCACCACCTTTTCTTCAATAGGCATTTCCATTGTCATCAAATCTATTGAACAATTGTCGGGTGCATTTTCATCAGGTTGTACTATTTTAGTAGGAAAAATGGAAGGTTCTGGCAAAATGAGAGTTTCAACTGTTTCAGAAATACTTACAGTTTCCTCATCATCGTATTCTTCTGAAAAAATATCCATTTCTAGCAATAATGATTGCTTAATAGGTAATGATGAATCAGCCATCTATCCCCCCTAATATCTGAATAAGAGATTAAGGGGAGAATTTAATGCTATGTATCTCCCCTTCCCATCTAGGCAGTTATCAAATCAAAGTTGTAGTACACAAATTTAAAAAAAGCACCACACTTTATTAAGTTCACTGCCTAATTACCCTTTACTAGGCTGGCTGAGTACTTTTTTCCAAATCATCAAGGTCTTTTTGTAGCTCAGCTTCAATTTCCATTGCTTTCAAATCAATAAAGCGTTGGATAATCGTATTTGGTGGTACAGGGACAAGTCTTGTTCGCAAAGTACTTTCACCTTCTTGATGGTATGAATACTTATTCGTATATTTGGCATCCATTGGCGTAGTATAAAGCACTCGACGCGTTCGGATATATCTTCCTCCTTTTATTGGACGATAAAGCACTGACGGAGCCCATAATAAAGAAGTTTTTTTACCTTCCTCCACCGTTTCTTTTTCTTCTGACATCGAAATAGCCATCTTCACCTCAATAATCGTTTCAGCAAATTGATAAAAAGTTGGCTGAAAACCTGCACCGATCATTGATGTACTAATTTCATTTTTTATACCCTCATCCCCCTTGAATGTTGGGGTTGGAATAGTTACAGTATTTTTTTCCCCCATCATTTTCAAGATTTCAATGGATTCTAAATCCATTTTATATTGGGCTTCTGCAATCGCTGAGCCTAAATGAAGCACTAGCTCAGGAAACGGCACATTGAGTAGTTCTTTTCCTACACTACGAGTCATTCTGTTGCCTCCTTAAAAATTATATAAATGGCAAATATAATTGGTATTCTGATAGCTTACCTAAGCTGCCAAATCCATATTATTAGTTAGCCACTGCCTTATTTTTAGCATCAATTTCATCTTTCAATGCTTTCTGTTGATTTTCTGCATAAGCTTCAAGATAACTTGCCAAAAATGCATTCGGTGGTAATGGCGTAATTTTTGTTCTAAGCAAACTAGAACCTTCGACTGAATAAGAATATTTACTAGAGTAGGATGCATTAACAGAGGCTGAAAAACAACCAAACCCAACCTTTGCTTTAGCAGAAATACCGACCTCACGAGATTCAGCCATAGTAATCGCAATTTTTACTTCAATAATAGAATCAGTGAACTGATAGAAAGTAGGTTGAAAACCTGCGCCTAATAAGGTCACTTTTACATCTCCATTACCAGATATTTTTGGTAATACAATTTCTTCCTTACCCATTTTTTTTGCGATTTCAACACTGGTTACATCCATCTTGTATTGACCATCTGCAATCGCAGTGGCAAGTTGAAGAACCATATCACCGAATGGAACGTTCAAAAGTTCTTGTCCGATATTTTTTGCCATATTGTCCTCCTTATAGGAACGAGATGCCTAGTTAATTAGGAATTGCCTGAATAGAGATTTTGATGCTGCTCAAGCTCTCTTCCGTAGTTTCTGTCACATTAGGAGCAGTAAAACGAAGAGAGTTCTTATCATCACCATATACTCTGACTTTTAAATCGACATCCATGTTATTGATAACATATTTAGCATATTGGTTATCAGAAGCCGTACTTTCATTGAACGTGCTTATAACTTGACTGAGATAATCAGATACATCTTTAGTGCTGTATGATGTTTTTACTTTTTCTTTTAAACCCTTTAGCTCTGACTCAACTTGGTGATAATGTTCCAATTGGTTTTTAAACGCAGCTAATTGTTGCTGGCTTTCGAAACGCTCCACTTCTAACTCAGCACGTATCTGCGCCACTATTTTCTCTCTATCAACAAGTTGCGCCTTTATGTTTACAAGGTCTTTTTCTCGCTCAAGTAGTTTGGATTCAGCCCTCTGAAGTAAATTGGTCTTATCTAGCAAGGCTTTTTCTATCTCTACTAAATGTTTCTCTTTATCTACTAATGCAACATTAGCCTGATTTAACGCCTCGACTTTTAGCTCATAGTCATCCTCTTTTTTTGATAACGCAGCCAAGACCTCCAGCTGATTGGCAGTCAACTTTGATCCGACTTCATCTCGAATAATGCTGGCATAACTTCTTTTTATTTTTGTCATATTCGACTCCTTAATCTGATAAGCCTTACTCTAAACAGCTAAGCCTTAACCTCAATAACTGGCTTTGGCGCACCAATTGTGATGACACTATTGGCGGCTGGGGACTGCAAAATATGTTGAATCGTTTTATCTCCCCATTCAATAGCATCGGCTGGTAACAATCGATAATCAGTAATTCCATTCTCTTCGAGTATTGCAATCACCTCTTGCACGCTTTTACACGCAGAGAGATCTGGCATATAAACACGTTCAAGCATACGATCTGTCATTGGAATGGGTAAAAAACGTAATCGTACACTGCTAGACTCTCGTCTTTCAGACTTAAAATAATTATTATAAGTAGCGTTAGATGGTACAGCTTTAATTGAACGACCTAGCACCTTACCCGAGCTATTTTTCTCTTCTGTCACCATATAATCCATTTTTAAAGTGAATTCTGCTTCAGGCATTGTGTACCACGTCGCTTGTAACCCCATAGAATATAAACGGTCATCAGCTAAGATTTTATTTTGTGTTTCAATCGCACTTTCATCTAAAGCTCTCTGTGCTTGAGCAATACCTTTACCTAGCTCAGCTATAATGTCTGATAAATTAGCATACATACTTGGTGCTTTGGTTTTCTCTGCGATCAATTCTTCATGAATACCAATGTCATCAAACTCAGTTGCTTTCTTCACTTTACCAACCTGCAATTTTTCAATCACAGCTTCTGTTATATAATTCATCGCATTTTGATCTTTTAGTTTTTCCAAGATCACTTTGGGATTGCTAGCTTTAAATTGAGATGTGCTGTATACCCCTGCATTCATCAAATCAAATGCATTTTCTGGGGACATTTTTTCTATTCTCAATAATTCGGTCTGTACAGCCCAATTCGCAATATTGGCAAGAGGAATCCCCGTCTTCTGAGCTAGTTGACGTCTGGCTTCTGAAGTTCTAGTGGCATCAGAAAATTGTTTGACTGTCGAAATATTCCCCTTTTCTTTTAATATTGCTTTCAAAGGGCTATCAATACCTATAATACTTATCAGCTTACTTGTCATATGATTCTCCTTATTAGAGGTAAAGAGATAATAGTCATGTTTCATTTGTATTGGAGTCAGAAATAAACGGCATTAATGAGGGCAATACACAGAATTGCTCATTCCCTGATGTGATAAATTTGAATTGCTAGCGTCTTGCTAACAATAATTGACTAAAAAAGTTCTTTTTCGGTTTGGTCCGCAATAAAGAAATAATATTTCTTGCAGACGTTATAACCGTGTTGATAAAGACGATCGAATTCTTGTTGAGAGAGTTGTTGTAAACTGGTTGAAAAATGCATAGCAAATTCGTCTATGCCATTAGATTCTGGGATTTTGGTTTTAATTGGTAAATAAACCCCCTTACCTTTATGTTTACGTAAATAAGATACCAAACTACGCACACGTAAAGAACGGTTTTGATTGTAGATAATATCAATAATATGAAGAAAGCGTGTAGCAAGTTTATATAAGCTTGGTACGTGTTCATCTAAAGGTGAACTAGCATCCGAGGCAATCAAAATAGTATCTTCACTTAATTTTTCTTTTTTCTCTTGTTTGGCAATATCAAAGAAAGGCTCTAAACCAAGGTTGTCATATACGCCACCATCATATAAATGCAATGTTTTATGTTTTTGATGGCAATGAACGGCTTTTTCTGGTGGCTCATTCCACTTACGTTTGTACCAAATATAATCTTTTGTTTCGATAGAAAGTGGACCTATGCCAACTGGAAATGCTGCTGAAATTGCCATAGCATCACATAACGGAAAAGCATGCTCTATCGTTCTGATATAACCTGAGTCATAATCTCCAAAATCACTTTTTTTAAATCGAAAGCGACGACCAGTTTCCCCCACAGTGCCATTGATACTCCATTCTGGATAATCGGGTAATTCTGTAAGGTTAGCACTTATCTTCCATTCTGATTTTATCGCTTTGGATAGCACATGTGCACGAGAAAAAACATATTGTAAATTAACGGGGTTTAGGAACTGTTTTAATGTCCCCCCCATTAAACTACTCTGGCATAAAATCTGCTTAATCTTAGGTCGGACACAAAATAAAAACTGTTCTGAGGTAGGCCATTGCATATTGTTTTGCTGAAAAATTAAACCCGTAATCAGACTACCACCAGATACAGTTGAAATATGTGAGACTTGTTCAAGACGTTTTTGCTCTGCTAAATAAGTTAGAACACCAAGATGAAAGACCATCGCACGAATACCACCACCTGATAATGCAAGTGCAATTTTTGTATTACCTGAAGAGCTGTGTTGAATAGCTTGCATACCTGTTGACTCCATTCAGCTTTCTTAAATTAAATTTAAAACAATATGAGCAATTAATCAACAATAAAATACAATTTAGACATAAAAAAAGTGCGGTTAAATTCCTCAAAAATCAACCGCACTTTTATCTTAATTATTCCATTTATTATAGGTGGTTTTCATAGGCAGATAAGGTATTAGACATTAGCATTGCCACAGTCATTGGACCCACGCCACCCGGCACTGGTGTAATATGACTTGCTTTCTCTAAGGCAACATCATATTCCACATCACCGACTAATTTCCCATCAAGACGATTAATCCCAACATCAATCACAACTGCTCCTTCTTTAATCCATTCCCCTGGAATAAATTGCGGTTTACCCACTGCGACGACTAAAATATCTGCTTGGCGGATATGATATTCAAGATCTTTAGTAAAGCGGTGAGTAACTGTCACAGTACAGCCAGCCAATAACAACTCAAGTGCCATTGGTCGACCAACAATATTCGAAGCACCAACAATAACAGCATGTTGACCATATAAATCAATGCCTGTTGTTTCTAACAATTTCATTACACCATAAGGGGTACAAGCTCGTAATGTTGGAATACGTTGACATAAACGCCCTACATTATATGGATGGAAACCATCAACATCTTTATTCGGTGCAATACGTTCAATCACTTTTGTGCTATCAATGTGTTTAGGCAAAGGCAATTGCACTAAAATACCATCTATTCCATTATCCACATTTAATTCATCAATGAGCGAAAGTAATTCAGCTTCGCTTGTTGTTTCAGGTAAATCATAAGATTTAGACTGAATGCCTATTTCTATACAACTTTTACGTTTACTTGCAACATAAACTTGTGATGCAGGATCTTCCCCAACCAAAATTACAGCTAAACCAGGAGAACGTTTCCCTTGCTGTTGATATTTTTCAATTTTTTGTGCAACTTCAGATTTAATTTTTTTTGATAATTCAGTACCTGAAATAACTTGTGCAGTCATTGATCTGTCCTTTATTTTAGTGAAAGTAATCGTTTGCTATTTTGTCAGAAAATACCATCTAATGTAAGCAAAATTGAAATAATTTTGAACGATTGAATGAAAAATAGAAAAAAATAATTGACTGTAATTAAAAGAAAACTATAATGCTACACATTGTTCGGCGAGTAGCGCAGCTTGGTAGCGCAACTGGTTTGGGACCAGTGGGTCGTAGGTTCAAATCCTATCTCGCCGACCACTTACTTTTTAATCTTAATATCCATTTGAAATGCGCCCTTAGCTCAGCTGGATAGAGCAACGGCCTTCTAAGCCGTAGGTCATTGGTTCGAATCCAATAGGGCGTGCCATTAATTACCCCTGTTTATCAATACGTTACAAGCCACTCAATGATCCTTAGGTTTTGATTTTTCGCTTCATGCGCCGTAAATGTACCATAAAATTCTACTTTGTTTGCGTACTCAAACAAATGATCAGCTTTCAAGTGGACATATTTTTTTATTAATAAAAATAGTACTTTATTTAGCTTCTACCAATTGCTAGTTGAATAATAAATAGTCCATCTAATCCCGCATATTCATCCCTATATTCTTCATATTTGTGTAAGAACTTAACTTATCCCTCGTCTAATATGATTTAATTGATCACAAATTAAGTTAGGAAAATGATATGAAAAAATGGATTCTCTCCTTTCAAAAATCAGATGTTGATATACTCATATTACGAATTAGTGTAATTATTTTATTTTTTATTTTCAGTAATATTAAATGGTTTGATTTTGAAGTTGAAGCATTAAAACCTATTATTTCAAATAGCTGGCTGAGTTTTCTATATAGTTTATTGGGATTTCATTACACAAGTTATTTATTAGGTATTGTTGAAAGTATTGCTTATATAGGATTATTTCTTGGTATCCGACAACCCAAATATGGATTAATTGGTAGCCTGCTTATTTTATTAACAGCATTAGTGACAGTTAGCCTACTTCCCCAGTTGGGTTTCGATGGTTTTATTTTTAAAGATATTTTATTAATTGGAATAGCATTAGTATTGTTTAAATATGATCTCAATCGTGCTTATCCAACAAATTGAAAATTAATAGAGATAAAAAATGGAAAGTAAATAGCACTTTCCATTCTTTATTTTTAGCTGCCTTATTTTTTTATATTAACAAACTAGAATCGATAACTTGCCCCCAAATTAAAGACGTCATTATCTTTCTTACCATTTCTAATCGATAGGTTATAACCCATTTGCAAGCTAAATTCTTCAAAGAACGAATAAGATGCACCAAATCCAAGCCACGTAATGTGTTTATCTTGCTCTACACCATTAATATAAATAATATCGTCAAAACCTGTGAATTTTGCCTCAAAACCGAAATTATTACGTTTTGGTGTATAAGCATGACTTAAGTTTGAATTTAAGGTTAATTTATCAAATTGAATTTCAGATCTCATCCCTGTAATAAAGGAATTCATACTATATTTCTTAGATTTTGCATCAATCCCGAATATTGTATTTTCTTTGAAATTACCACGATGAATATGTGTATGTGAATTTGCAATAAATGGATTAATTATCACTTTATTAAATTTAATATTTTTACCTAATTCAACGTAAATATTATAGATATTACTGCGGAATTTGGAGGTTGTATACTTATCAAAAATCACACGATTCACATTGCTTCTTGCATGATTAAATCCCACCATTGTTGATAAATATGCTTTATCGAAATCATAAGAACCATAAACAAATGCACCTAAACTTTTCGTTTTACTTTTGCCCGCTTCACGATTAAAGTCTGCATTTCCAAAACTCTGATTTAATGCAATGCCTAATGATAATTTATCAGAAACCTTGCTATCAATACCAGCTTGCGAGCCAGTCATTTTCATTTTAGCACTTGCATAGCCATTTTGTTTGATATTGCTATTTACATAAATGCCATCTACCCAAAATCCGCCTTTTGTCCCATTATTTACAGACATCATACGTTCACTAAGCAATTTATTTGCAACTAAGTTTTGATTTACAACCGCACTTTGGCTTGAAGCATAAAGCTCACCTGAAAGCGAGTCAATCACAACAGATAATCTAGTCGGATCTACTTTGAATAAACGTGCTGCTTGTGGTGCTAAAGGATGAGATTGATTATTTGATAGCGTATTAAATACTCTATCAATGTTCTCTGCTGTATTCATAGCACTTTTTGGTGTGTATTTTGCCTCTTTAAGGACATAAGTTGTTAAGTTTCTCTTATACTCAACATTAATATCTTTACCGTCAACAACATAGAAACCAGAAATATCAATATATCCATTGATATTGTCAGATTTCACATAAGTAACTTTTTCATGGTTTGTTATTGATTCAGCTGTAATGATTTTTCTCTTTTGTGTTTCTGTCTTAGGGATTCCATTTACGCCAAGCTTATTAATGTCAGCAACAATTTTGCTGTTATTACCAAACTTAAGTGTTCCTGTCACTTCTAGATTCGATTTATCAATATCGATAACAATATTAGATTTATCATCCCCTTCGTAGTTACCATTAATTTTTAGACCAAGTCCATAAACACTTAATGTGCCTTCATTTTTAACTTTGTACAGAGAAGATTGTTTGTCATTACCGAATTCAACTCTTGAACTAATTTTATGTTTTTCAGTATCAAACTCTGCTAAAAGGTTACCATTTTTAGTAATAATTACATCAGAAGAGGTTAGTGAATGCCCAATGGCTAAAATTCCACCATCTACGATAGTTTTACCTGAGTATGAATTTTTACCATTCAGATATAAGACCCCTGTACCTTGTTTTAAGATACCTGCATCACCCTTAATATCATTGCTCCAAGTAAGTTTATTTTTATCTTTGTAATTCCTAAAATTAAAATTTACAACTAATAAGTCTTTATTACTATTCGATCCAGAAACTCCCTGAGTTTTCTCAAAATAGTTAGCTCTATCAGTTGTTTTTGCATCTTTATTTGTCAATAATCTTTTATCAAAAAGTGCCGGCCCTTTTAAAGCCCGCCTTTCATTTAATAATCCCCAACCGAAATAAGCATCAGGAGCTGTTGTAGGTATTCCACATCCTTGAAGATTACTCGTTTCACATACTCCATCTTGCCCTTTTAAAAAGGTAGCTGGTTTATCCGCTGTTGATAATAGAGTCACTACAACCAAATGGTTATCCATCCAAGGGAAGTTAGTCCACACATTAGCTGCTGCTGCACTAATCCGAGGGGCAGCAAATGATGTACCTGTTGTATACACATAGCTATATTCATCTTTGCCTTGATGTTTTAATACTAAACGATACGTACCTTGTGCAGCTAGCCCCCAAGTTTTTGCACTTTCTCCAATATAATTAGATGCACTATTATTTGTATATATTTTCCGTCGATTTGTATTTGCATAGCCTTGGCTATAATCAGCTTCTGCAGCACTAATCCAGCCATTTCT
This sequence comes from Pasteurella dagmatis, assembly GCF_900186835.1. NCBI lineage: Bacteria > Pseudomonadati > Pseudomonadota > Gammaproteobacteria > Pasteurellales > Pasteurellaceae > Pasteurella > Pasteurella dagmatis. The sequence continues at coordinate 79,956 of NZ_LT906448.1, read as the reverse complement.
AAGGTTATCATCATCTTTAGGTGCCAAAGATTGAGGTGTACCATGCCACTTACCTTCATTTCCAGCAGACCAAATGAAAATACTATCCTCTTTTGCATATTTAGCTATATTAGCTTTCACCGGAAAAGTGTATTCATAATCAAATGCGCTAGATCCAAATGAGTTATTGAAAATTCTAACGCCTTCCTTATGTGCACGGTCATAATCTGTAGCGATTACTCTAAACTCTCTGTTTTTATTATGATATGCATTATAAGCATAAAAATCTGCTGTTTTATTGTATCTATTTAGCACACCAACAACCATTGTGCCATGCGATAGAAAATTGGGTTGTAATTCTGCACTCTGCTCGTGTTCTATCAATCTTAATTTCCCTGACCGATCTTTAAAAGTATCACTCAGATAAAATTCTGTATCGATAAGACCTATATTTTTCACTAATTTTTCATCATTAATATATTCCATATCTTTATTGATAGAAAAAATTTTTAATGAAGGATTTATGTTATAAATGTCGCTACTAATAGGACTACTAACGGTATTAAAAGAATGTAAAGGCAAACTGCTTGGATAGTTATCTAAAGAAGAATATGACAAATTCGAGGTTAATGAAACTGCTGAATTATCTCCTCCTTCACTATTACTACCGTAGCTGTAATCTTGTGAGTTTGGCGTAGAACCTCCTCCCCCACCACCGCCACAAGAGGTGAGAAGAATGGATAAAGTAGGTATAATAACTCGTTGATATTTCTTTTTCATGCTGTCCACTCTTACAAAGATATACAATAAATTTAACTTTCTTTACAATTCTAAAGTATAAAGAGTAGTTCATCAATTATTTATGAAAAAAACATCAATAACTGACTAATTTTCAAACAGAAAAGAGGTGAGGGATATCTGATGATAAAGAACATATGAAATAATTATTTATAAACTTATTTATTCAATTTAAATGAAAAAGGTGAAAAGAGTATTACCCTTTCCACCTTTTTCATTTAAGCATTTTTAAATATTATTTAACTATTTCACCTTTTGCTTGCAAATCCGCATGATAGGAAGAACGGACAAAAGGTCCACAAGCAGCATGTTCAAAGCCCATTGCTTGAGCTTTCTCACGAAAATCTTCAAACTCTGTAGGTGGGACATAACGAGCGACGGGTAAATGATGGCGACTTGGTTGTAAATATTGTCCTAAAGTCAGCATTGTTACACCGTGATCACGTAAATCTTGCATTACCTGCAAAATCTCTTCATTAGTTTCACCTAATCCTACCATTAAACCTGATTTAGTTGGGATATGAGGGAACATTGCTTTAAAATCTTTCAATAATTTTAATGACCATTCATAATCTGCACCAGGGCGAATCTCACGATATAAACGAGGTACATTCTCTAAATTATGATTAAATACGTCAGGTGGATTATCTTTTAGTTTATCCAAAGCTTGTTCTATTCGACCACGAAAATCAGGCACTAAAATTTCAATTTTAATTTCTGGATTAAGTTTACGAATTTCTTTGACACATTCAGCAAAATGTCCTGCACCACGATCGGGTAAGTCATCTCGGTCAACAGAAGTAATTACCACATAGCGCAGCTTCATATCTTGGATAGTTTCAGCTAATTTACGAGGTTCTTCAGGATCTGGCGGTAAGGGCTTACCATGTGCAACGTCACAGAATGGGCAACGACGAGTACAAATCGCCCCTAAAATCATAAATGTTGCAGTACCGTGGTTAAAACATTCATGTAAGTTTGGACAAGAAGCTTCTTCACAAACAGAGTGTAATCCGTGACGACGCATACCATTTTTGATACTATCAATTTTTGCTGAATTCGCCGGCAACTTGATTTTCATCCATTCAGGTTTTTTGAGTAATTCCTGATTAGGATCAATATTTTTTACTGGGATAATGGATGTCTTCGCAGCATCGCGGTATTTCACACCACGCTCCATTTTAAAAGGTGTACCCATTTTTCTTCCTTAAATTCTAATGACTACCTCGAAAAGTGCGGTTAGTTTTCAACAATTTCCGGGAATGTTAAAAATTTGTTGCATTATATCCTAATAATTGGGCAAAGTGTGTAACTAATTTGGGTGCAACTTTTTCACAAGTGGCTTCTTCAGGATGAATAAAATCAACCAATTGACACATTTCTAATCCTACATATCCACAAGGGTTAATGAAATAGAAAGGAGATAAATCCATATTAATATTTAATGCGAGCCCATGAAATGAACAACCTTTGCGAATTCTTAAACCTAAAGAACAGATTTTCTTTTCATCAATATAAACACCTGGTGCATCTGGCTTTGGATAAGCCTTGATACCATAATCCGCTAATGTCTTAACTACTGCCTGTTCAAGTCCAGTCACTAAATCACGCACATTCAAATTATTACCAAGGGATTTCTGACGTTTAATATCAATCAGAACATACATCACCTGCTGACCTAATCCATGATAGGTAATTTGCCCACCACGATCAGATTGTACAACCGGAATTGCGGTTTGTTGTAATAAATGTTCGGCTTTCCCCGCTTGACCTTGTGTAAATACTGATGGATGTTGGACAAGCCAAATTTCATCAGGTGTTTCAGCATGACGTTCATCAGTAAAAGTTTTCATGTTATGCCAAACAGTCTGGTAATCTTGTATACCAAGCTGACGCACGATAAGGCTTATCGGATTTTTCATTTTTGTTATAACACCATTCTCACGCCATCAATTTTTGCTAGTTCTACATAAAGCACTTCAATTTGTTCAATATGCTCTGCAATAATATCAATAGATACAGAATTGTAAGTTCCCTTGCTACTTAACTGCTGACGAGGATTATAATCACCTTTTGCGTGCTTCTGAACGACGACGACTACATCATCAATCAAATCAAGACGGTTTGTCCCAACCACTTTAAAAGTAAATGAGCAAGGAAACTCTAAAAGATCTTTCAACTTTGCTTGTGGTACTTCATTTAGTTTTATCATTTTATCTGTCATTGTTTCTTCCTAAAATTAAGTAAAGATGAACCGCACTTTTACTTGCGTGGAAAAGTGCGGTCATAAAATAAGAAATTTTGTGGTTTTGTATATAAGGTTAATTTGTAATTAATCAAGTAGGCTCTTTACAGTTAACACTAGCCAATCCCATGCTTTACCTAAAATACCACCCTCTTGCACTTCCTGCATCACTTGCAAATCCACCTTTGCAATATCTTTTCCATCTAATTGGTAAACAACTTTACCTACTACTTGACCTTTTGCTAAAGGTGCTTGCAAATATTTTGTATCCAACTCATAACGAGCTTTCAAATCAGTATTACGCCCTTTAGGCACCGTAATAAAGCTATCTTCTAATACACCTAAAGCAACATCACTAATATCACCATAGTATACAGACTGTTCAGAAATCGCTTTTCCTGCTTCAAGAGTTTTAAAAGTTTCGAAGTTCGCAAATCCCCACTGTAACAGTTTTTTACTTTCGACCTCACGACCTTTGATTGTTGGTACCCCCATCACCACTGAAATCAAACGCATATTGTTTGAATTAGTCGCAGATGAAACCAAGTTATAACCTGCTTTATCAGTATGCCCAGTTTTAATACCATCAACTTGAATAGTTTTATCCCATAACAAACCATTGCGGTTATTTTGTTTAATTTTATTGAAAGTAAAATCTTTTTCAGCATAGATTTTATATTCTTCTGGTAAATCACGAATGAGGTGTGCACCAATAATCGCCATATCGCGTGAAGATGAATATTGGTTGTCATCATCTAAACCGTGCACGCTTGTGAAATGCGTGTTTTTCAAACCAAATTGCTGCACATATTTGTTCATAGCCTCCACAAAAGCAGGTACAGATCCTGACACATGTTCTGCAATAGCAACGGAAGCATCATTACCAGACACAATGATCACACCGCGATTTAAGTCAGATACAGAGACTTGTTGGTTCAAATTTAGGAACATTTTTGATGAGCCGGGGAAATTTTTCCCCCACGCACTTTCACCAATTGTGACCATATCATTATTGTTGATTTTGCCTTGTTTTAAAGCATCACCCACTACATAACTAGTCATCATTTTAGTCAGTGATGCTGGATATTGGCGTTGATCTGGATTCAATGATGCAAGCACTGCGCCCGAATTATAATCCATTAAAATATAGGTTTGTGCATTTAATTGTGGTGCGGTAATGCCATAATCCACATCTTGTGCAAACGCATTTATAGGTAATGCAAATGCACCTGCTAATAAAGCGATTTGCGTATTTTGTACAATTTTTCTGAACATCATTGCTATATCCTAAAATCGAATAGGGTTAATTATCAAATGAGTACACAATTACTGGTTTTGAATAGTTCATATTACGTAATTGTGTTTTTAATTCATCCACTTCACGTTTCTCTTTAAAAGGACCGAAGTAAATATCGTATTTCTTACCATTTTGCTTAATTTCAGCAATCAAATTTTTGTGTTCTAATTTGGCAATTAAATTTTCAGCTTGCTTCTTTGAGCCAACACTCATCGCACGTAATTGGTATTGTGTACTTGCAATCGCTTTCTTATTTTTACTGTCAGTCTTTTCTGTATATTTATCGTCAGTATCTCTGGTGTCAGCATCCTTAAAGGTAATTAGCCTTGCTCGAGCATCATCGGTTTTCGCCATTTTAGCTAATGTATTCGTAGCAGGACCTGAAATTTTACCCTGCCGATTCACGTGTAATGCTTCAACACGTACTTTCGATAATCCACTGCCAATAGCCCCAATTTCACCTGCTGCTGCCCGAGATAAATCAATAATTCGCCCTTTGATGAACGGACCACGATCATTAATACGGACTATCACCTTACGATTGTTACGTAAATTTGTTACTAAAGCATAAGAATTTAATGGTAATGTTTTATGTGCGGCAGTATAGAGATTTTCATTATAAATCTCACCATTCGCCGTTTTACGACCATTAAATTTTTTATGATAAAAACTTGCGATACCTTCACGCGAATAATTTTTTGCTTTATCTGTTGGGGTTGTGGAATATGTCACCCCTTTCACTACATAAGTATCCGCTTGCTTATAATGTGTCTGATAAGCCAATTTGGGCCCCTTGACCCCATAAAGCTTCTTTGTTTCCGCCAGAGAAAACCCTGCAAAAGACAACATCAAAAGTGCGGACAATAATTTAAAGATTTTTTGTATCTTCATAAGAGTTACCATTTTTTAACCATAAACTAAGATACCCAAAATACTAATTAGTTCCCTTTAAGAAGTGCTCTTTATGAGTATGGATCGACATAATTAAGCCAAATCCTGCCATTAACGTGACAAAAGAAGTGCCTCCATAACTAAACAATGGTAACGGTACACCGACAACAGGCAAGATTCCACTCACCATACCAATATTAACAAAGACATATACAAAAAAAATCAATGTAATTGCACCTACAAGAATACGCCCGAATGCTGTTTGGGCATTAACGCCAATCATCAAGCCACGCGCAACAATAAAAAGGTAAATAGCCATTAGAATAATAAAACCAATCATTCCATATTCTTCACTGAGGACAGCAAAAATAAAGTCAGTATGTGGTTCAGGCAAAAATTCAAGCTGGGACTGAGTACCTTCCATCCAACCTTTTCCCGACATACCGCCAGAACCAATAGCAATTTTTGATTGCAAAATATGATAGCCTGCACCTAAGGGATCCTTTTCAGGATCAAGTAAAGTCAAAACTCGAGTCCGTTGATAATCATGCATTAAATAAAACCACATAATCGGAATAAATCCCGCTAGAGCGACTACTGCGATTAAGATAAGCCACCAACTCATCCCTGCTAAAAAGACCACAAACAACCCTGATGCACTAACTAAAATCGATGTTCCTAAATCAGGCTGAATTGCCACTAATAATGTGGGTACTAAAATAAGAACAAGAGCAATAAAAGTGTGAGTGAGTTTAGGAGGAATATGGCGTTGTCCTAAATAAACCGCTACCATTAATGGCACAGCTAACTTCACAATTTCAGAGGGTTGAAAACGAAAGATCCCTAAATCTAACCAGCGTTGAGCACCTTTACTTGTGATTCCAATTGCATCCACTAAAATCAATAGTACGATCCCTAAACCAAATAGCAAAGGGGCAATACGTTGATAAAACTTAGGTGGGAATTGCGCCATTACAAACATAACAGTAAAACCTAAACACACCTGAATAATACGGCTACGAAACATACTTTCGTTACCACCAGATGCACTATATAACACAATCAAACCATAAGCAGAAATCACCACTAAGCCCAAAAATAACCAAAAATCAATGTGCAATTTGCGCCATAATGATAGCCAAATGTTTTTTTCTTGCATTATTCGGTGACCTCATCTTGTATCACTTCAGGTTGATTATTTAATTGCGGTAAGCGTTTGTTCAAGTAGTAATCCATAATTTGACGAACCACTGGTGCTGCGGCACTTGAGCCACCACCCGCATTTTCTAAAATAATCGACACTACCATTTTAGGTTCTTCATAAGGTGCATAAGCCATAAACCAAGCGTGATCGTGTAACTCTTTTTTAAGACCACTTGCATCGTAGTTTTGGTTTTCTTTTAAACTAAACACCTGTGCAGTGCCTGATTTGCCTGCGGCACGATAACTTGCACCAACAAAGGCTTTACGCCCCGTTCCATTTGACGAATTAATCACATTATACATACCCCGTTTTGCGGCCTCCCAAAAGGCTTGCTTGGGTGTAGTAATATCTTCATATAGCAACGGATCTTGATAAGGTTCTAAAGTTTTCCCTTCAATAAACTTCATTAAATGGGGTGTATTGACTCTACCATTATTCACTAATATGCTTGTAGCCTTTGCAACTTGCAACGGTGTGGCAATCCAATAACCTTGCCCAATCCCAACTGAAATAGTGTCCCCTTGTAGCCACGATTTTTTATGGCGTTTCTGTTTCCATTCTCGGCTAGGCATAATCCCAGCAGTTTCTTCTTGGATATCAATGCCTGTTGGCACACCAAAACCAAATTTCTTCATCCACTCAGATAAGCGATCAATCCCCAAATTATAGGCTGTTTGATAAAAATACGTATCTGAAGACTCTACAATAGCTTTGTTTAAGTCGGTATAACCATGACCTGAGCGTTTCCAGTCGCGAAAACGTTTAGTGGAATTTGGCAAAATCCAATAGCCTGGGTCAAAAATTGTCATATTTTGGGTAATAATCCCTTCTTGCAATGCACCTACAGCAACAAAAGGTTTCACTGTCGACGCTGGCGGATAAGCTCCCTGTGTCACACGACTGTATAAAGGACGATTTGGGTCATTAAGTAGACGGCGATAATCAGTTCCCGAAATACCATCTACAAACAGATTATTGTCATAACTTGGGGTAGAAACCATCGCTAAAATACTGTTATCTTTCGGATCCAATACAACCACTGCACCTTTTTGATTACCTAATAAATCAGTGATATAACGTTGGAGTTCTAAATCAATGGTTAAGTGAATACTTTTCCCTGCAATGGCAGGTTGCTCACGCAATTTACGAATCACTTTACCACGGTTATTAATTTCAACTTCTTCAAAACCTGTGGTGCCATGCAATTGTGATTCATAATAACGCTCAATGCCAAGTTTACCGATATCGTGTGTACCCGCATAATTCGCATATTTATCTTCTTTTTTCAGGCGCTCAACATCTTTATCATTAATTTTAGCTACATAACCTAAAATATGAGTTAACGGCTCACCATACAAATAGTGACGCTTAAAATAGGGTTTCACCTCAAGGCTAGCAAACTTGTATTGATTCACCGAAAAACGTGCAATTTGCTCTTCCGTTAAGTTCGGTTTCAATAAAATAGAAGTGTAGCGAGAAGAACGTCTGCGCTCTTTTTTGAAAGCTTCAATATCTTCTTCTGTTAAACCGACAAGCTCTTTCAACTCATTAAAAGTACGGTCTAAATTTTCTACTTTTTCAGGTACGATATATAGCCCAAAGAACGTCAAATTTTCTGCTAATAATTGACCATTGCGATCGTAGATCAAGCCACGAGTTGGCGGTAACGGCAATAATTTAATGCGATTACCATTTGAACGAGTTTGATAGGTTTCGTAATTTAAAATCTGTAAATGATATAAATTGGTCGTCAAAATTGCTGTCAGCACCAATACGCCAATAAAAGACAACAAAGCACGACGCACAAATAAATTGCGTTCTGACTTTTTATCCCTAATCACTTCGTGCTGTGGTTGTGAAAGCAATTTCTTTATATTCATATCACTCTCGATGATAAGGGTGGTTTGTGGTCACTGACCAAGCACGATACAAACTTTCAGCAACAATCACTCGTACCAATGGATGTGGCAGGGTCAAGGGAGATAAGGACCAACTTTGCTCTGCTGCTGCTTTGCATTCTGGTGATAAACCTTCAGGCCCACCAATCAATAAGCAAACATCACGTCCGTCATTTTTCCAAACTTCTAATTGTTGTGCCAATTGCTCTGTACGCCAAGGTTTACCAGGAATATCTAATGTCACAATGCGGTTTTTACCACAAGCAGCTAACATTGTTCTACCTTCTTGCTCTAAAATACGTTTAATATCCGCATTTTTACCACGTTTCCCTGCTGGGATCTCAATCAACTCAAAAGGCATTTCTTTGGGAAAACGACGTTGGTATTCCTCAAAACCTGCCGTCACCCAAGTAGGCATTTTTGTACCAACTGCAATTAACTGAATTTTCACCGCACTTTTTCCTAAAATTCGGCTAAACTAGCCCCAAAGCTTCTCAAGTTGATACATTTCACGGCTTTCCCGTTGCATAATATGCACGATCGCTTGACCAAGATCGACTACAATCCAATCTGCAGTATCTTTCCCTTCATCACCAAAGGTTTCGTAACCGGCTTGCTTACATTCGGTAATTAAATTCTGTGCAAGTGATGATACGTGACGGCTAGAATTCCCAGTGCAAATCACCATATCATCTGTAATTGGCGACTTACCACGCACATCTAAACGTAAAATTTCAGTAGCTTTTAAATCATCTAATTTATCAATAATAAAATCGACTAATGTACTCAAAATCTTGTTTCCTTCATTTTAAAAAGTCGCAAATTCTACCACGACTTAACGTTGCTTAAAAGTGACGCTTTACGCTTCTTTTATTAGCAAAAGTGCGGTCATTTTTTGAATGATTTCTCATTGCTGTATGCGTAGCACGTTTTAATCGATGTGGTTTTGGTAATTCAAGTAATGCTTTCGCATCATATTGGCTCACTGGAATACTATGCGCAATATAGTTTTCAATCGCAGGTAAATTCATTGCATACTCTTCGCACGCAAAGCTGATCGACACTCCACTTTCTCCTGCTCTTCCTGTGCGTCCAATACGATGAACATAATCTTCACAATCATCAGGCAAGTCATAGTTAAATACATGTGTTACATCAGAAATATGTAAACCACGTGCTGCCACGTCTGTCGCGACTAAAATATCTAAATCACCATCCGTAAACTGCTTCAATAATGAAAGGCGTTTTTTCTGTGCTACATCTCCCGTCAATAATCCTACTCGATGCCCATCTGCAGACAAATAACCCCAAATTTCTTCACATCGGTGTTTTGTATTGGCAAAAACAATGCAACGCTCTGGCCATTCTTCCTCCAGTAAAGTCAGTAATAATGCCATTTTGTCTTGATTAGACGGATAAAATAATTCTTCTTTAATTCGGTGACCTGTTTTTTGTAATGGTTCAATTTCCACATACTCAGGATCATTCATATCTTCAAATGCAAGTTCACGCACTTTATATGACAACGTTGCAGAAAACAGCATTGTCAAACGAGCTTCTGGTGCAGGACATTTACGTAATAAATAACGAATATCTTTGATAAATCCCAGATCAAACATTCGATCCGCTTCATCAAGCACTACTACTTGAATTTGATCTAAACAGATAATGCCTTGTTTAACATAATCAATCACACGACCCGTTGTACCAATTAAAATATCTACACCTTTTTCAATAGTTTTTAGTTGTTTTTCATAACCATCACCGCCATAAGCAAGCCCTGTTTTTAAGTTTGTTGCTTTACTGAGCAACTCCGCATCATTGTTAATTTGAACAGCTAATTCTCTGGTTGGTGCTAAAATTAATGCTCGCGGTTGTGAAGTGTTTTTTTCAGATTGATGAGTTAATAAATGGTGAAAAGTAGCAGTTAAAAATGCCATCGTCTTGCCAGTCCCAGTTTGAGCCTGACCCGCAATATCTTTTCCAGCTAATGAAATTGGCAATGAGAGTGCTTGAATAGGTGTACAATATTCGAAACCTTTCCTTTCCAATGCACTTAATACCTTGGAATTTAAGGGTAAATCGGAAAATCGGAGTTGCGATAAATAATTATTTTGCATAAAAAGAATGAATCTCTGGGAAAAAAATTGTACTAAGAATAGCACGAAGTACACAAATCCCCAAAAATTGCCCACACATTTTCATTTTTTTACAAAAAAAACCTTTCAAAAACTAGACACTGATAGGTTTTAGTGATAATTTACGCACATTCTAAATATTCATATTTTTCATTCTATTATTTCTTTTATCAAATCAAACAACCCTCAAAAATTATGCATCTTACAGAACTAAAAAATAGACCAGTTTCCGAACTCGTGGAACTCGGCGAAGGTCAAATGGGCTTAGAAAATTTAGCTCGTTTACGTAAACAGGATATTGTTTTTGCTATTTTAAAACAACACGCGAAAAGCGGTGAAGATATTTTTGGAGGCGGCGTTTTAGAAATTTTACCAGATGGTTTTGGTTTCTTACGCTCAGCAGACAGTTCATACCTTGCGGGTCCTGATGATATTTATGTTTCTCCAAGTCAAATCCGTCGTTTCAACTTACAAACCGGTGATAAAATTGAAGGTAAAATTCGCCCACCCAAAGAAGGTGAACGTTATTTTGCATTATTGAAAGTTGATCAAGTTAACGACGATAGACCGGAAGTTTCACGTAGTAAAATCCTTTTCGAAAACTTAACCCCTCTTCACGCCAATTCACGTTTAAGAATGGAGCGTGGTAATGGCTCAACTGAAGATTTAACAGCACGTATTCTTGATTTAGCATCACCGATCGGTAAAGGTCAACGTGGTTTGATTGTAGCCCCCCCGAAAGCGGGTAAAACTATGTTGCTACAAAATATCGCACAAAGCATTACTCACAACTACCCTGAATGTGAATTGATAGTGTTATTAATTGATGAACGTCCAGAAGAAGTAACTGAAATGCAACGTTCAGTAAAAGGTGAAGTGATTGCTTCTACATTCGATGAACCAGCCACTCGCCACGTTCAAGTTGCAGAAATGGTAATCGAAAAAGCAAAACGTTCAGTTGAACATAAAAAAGACGTTGTGATCTTACTTGACTCCATCACGCGTTTAGCTCGTGCGTACAATACGGTAACACCTGCATCAGGTAAAATCCTTTCAGGTGGTGTGGATGCAAACGCCTTACATCGTCCAAAACGTTTCTTCGGTGCGGCACGTAACGTAGAAGAAGGCGGTAGTTTAACAATCATCGCAACCGCACTTGTCGATACCGGTTCAAAAATGGATGAAGTTATCTTTGAAGAGTTTAAAGGTACAGGTAATATGGAATTACATCTTTCTCGTAAAATTGCAGAAAGACGTGTCTTCCCAGCAATCGACTTCAGCCGTTCTGGTACACGTAAAGAAGACTTACTCACAACACCAGACGAATTGCAAAAAATGTGGATTTTACGCAAGATCCTTAACCCAATGGGTGAGGTGGAAGCGATGGAATTCCTTATCGATAAACTTATGGTGGCAAAAACCAATGATGAGTTCTTCGAAATTATGAAACGTTCATAAGACCAAAACAAAAAATAAAAAAGCCGCAACTATGTGGCTTTTTTATTACTAACAAGATGAATCCAATAAACAAAAAAGTGCGGTCCAATTTTTAATATTTTTGACCGCACTTTTTATTCATATCAAAATTTAGATGTTATGCAATCACCACATTTGCAATAGCAACACCCACTAAACATGCTGTTGTTACACCAATTAAACCAGGTAACATAAAGCTGTGGTTAAAGTAGAATTTACCGATCTTCGTTGTACCTGTTACGTCAAAGTTCACAGTGGCAATATCTGATGGGTAGTTAGGAATGAAGAAGTATGCATAAGTTGCAGGCATTAAACCAACTAATAATGGTGCAGGTAAGCCTAATTCAAGACCAACTGGTAACATCATAACGGCCGTTGCTGCCTGACTATTAATTACCACTGACACCGCAAATAAGGCAAGTGCAAATGTCCAAGGATAATGTCTTACCATTGAGGTGATTCCTTCTCTAAATTCAGGCATCGCAAATTTAAAATAAGTATCACTCATCCATGCGATACCAAAAATCGCAATCGCAGCTACCATACCTGATTTGAACACCACACCATTTGGCACAATTTGTGGGTTAGTTTTTGTGACAAGTAAAATAATACCACCAAAACAAAGCATCATCATTTGAATGATTAATGACATTGAAATAGGTTTAACTTTCTCACCTACACCTATAGTACGGATTTCTGGCAACATCGCGATAATAACAATTACAGCTAAAGATAATAAGAATAAATACACAGATTGTTTCGCAGCTGGTGGTAATTCTTCATTCAATGTAGTATTTGTGGTACTTAGAATACGCTCACGCCAAATTGGATCTTGTAAACGGCGTTGATACTCTGGATCATCCTCTAACTCTTTACCACGACGCATACTGTATAGTGCTAATGCAATTGTTCCTGCAAAAGTTGCTGGTACAGTTACACCAATAATATTGAGTAATGAAATATGTTCAAAACCAGGCAGTTCAACAATTTTACCTAAATAGAAAACCACTGCAGCAGAAAGAGGACTTGAAGTAATCGCTAATTGTGATGCAACAGAAGATGCCGCCATTGGACGCTCAGGACGAATTTTATTTTTTAATGCAACGTCACCAATGATTGGCATAATTGAATAAACTGAGTGACCCGTACCCAGCATAAATGTCATTAAATAAGTTACAATCGGTCCAAGTAAAGTAATACGTTTTGGATTACTACGTAAAATACGCTCTGCGATTTGTAGCATAAATTTCAAACCACCAGCTGCCTCAAGAATAGATGCACAAGTCACAACAGAAAGGATGATTAACATCACATCGACAGGGGCTTTACCAACTGGCATACGGAAAATAAACACCTCAATAGCTAATCCAATACCAGATACAACCCCTAAGCCAATGCCACCAAAACGGCTACCTATATATAGCATCAGTAGCAAAAATAAAAACTCTAAATAAAGCATAATTATACCTCTAAAATGTTATATAAAACTGTTGGTAATAATACTGTATTTATGTTTATAAACAATCGTTTTAGCTTGCATTTTAAGCAAATTTTATAGGAATTAAACAATTCTTTAGTTTAAATCAAAAAATAGAAAATAAAGTAGGGAAAATGATAAGAAAGGGGAAAAAGAAAAACAAAAAGAGAAAAAATTTAGGCGATGATTTCATCGCCTAAATAAAAATTATTGATTGTTTTGAACGTAATCAATCGCAGATTGAACTGTTGTGATTTTTTCAGCTTCTTCATCTGGAATTTCAATATCAAATTCTTCTTCTAAAGCCATTACTAATTCAACTGTATCTAAAGAATCCGCACCTAAATCTTCAACGAAAGACGCTTCAGGTTTTACTTCGTCTTCTTTAACGCCTAATTGTTCAACGATGATTTTTTTTACGCGTTCTTCAATGCTCATTTGTTTCTTCCTATAGTTTAGTTTTTTCGCTCACTGCGACGAGTTAATTAGTGTATGTATTTTTTCTTAACTTACAACGCTTTTTATTGCTGGTCAAACCTCAAAATCAAGCAAAAACACATACTGTGAAAATATAGTTACGTTACTTCATTTACGCTTAAAGTGGCGTAACCAAGTTACATTGCATTCGGGATTTTATCACTAAGCTCTAATTTTGGCTATGATTTTTATCCCATTAATATTTTTTATATCACCAATTAATTGGTATACATACCGCCATTTACGTGTAAGGTTGTACCCGTAATATAAGCTGCATCATCAGATGCTAAGAATACAACCGCTTTTGCGATATCTTTCGGTTCCCCCAAACGACCTGCTGGCACTTGCGATAAAATGCCTGCTTTTTGATCTTCAGTTAAGACATCTGTCATATCTGTTGCAATAAAGCCTGGTGCAACAACATTCACAGTAATACCACGTGATGCCACTTCTTTAGCAAGTGCTTTGCTGAAACCAATAACACCCGCTTTAGCCGCACAATAGTTAGCTTGACCTGGGTTCCCCATTGAGCCAACTACAGAACCAATTGTGATAATACGACCAAAGCGTTTTTTCATCATCGAACGTAACATCGCTTTTGATAAATGATATACCGATGTTAAGTTAGTTTGCATAATATCAAACCACTCTTCATCTTTCATACGCATTAAAAGATTATCACGAGTAATACCTGCGTTGTTCACTAAAATATCAATATCACCAAAATCTGCTTTGATTTTGTCTAATGTTGCTTCGATTGAGGCAAGATCTGTCACATTTAATACAAGACCTTTCCCTTTTTCGCCTAAATAAGCGGAGATACTTTCTGCACCTTTCTCAGATGTCGCAGTACCAATAACAAAAGCACCTTTTGCACTTAATTCTTCTGCAATCGCGCGACCAATACCACGCGTTGCCCCCGTTACTAACGCAATTTTACCTTGCATTGAATATCCCCTTTTGAATGAGTTAAGCTAATACTTCTTCAACTGCATTTAATGATGTAAGATCATTTACTGCAGCTGCTTGTAAATCTGCAACTATACGTTTTGTTAAACCCGTCAATACTTTATTTGGACCGATTTCTACTAAGACCTCTATCCCATCTTTTGCCATTGCCTCGACTGTTTCAGTCCAACGTACTGGGCTGTAAAGTTGACGTACAAGTGCAGTGCGAATTTGTGTACTTTCGGTTTCAGTTTTAACATCTACGTTATTGATAACCAATGTATTCGGTGC
The DNA here is from genome assembly GCF_900186835.1 of Pasteurella dagmatis. Lineage (NCBI taxonomy): Bacteria > Pseudomonadati > Pseudomonadota > Gammaproteobacteria > Pasteurellales > Pasteurellaceae > Pasteurella > Pasteurella dagmatis. The sequence goes on along the minus strand of NZ_LT906448.1, from coordinate 64,837 downwards.
TTTGACTGCGATATTGTCTAAAGAAACTGCTAATTGATCCGCTGCGGGTTTCATTAATGCACAATGTGAAGGCACACTCACAGCTAATGGTAATGCGCGTTTTGCACCAGCTTCTTTACAGGCTACCGCTGCACGTTCAACTGCTGCTTTAGCACCAGCAATCACCACCTGCCCTGGAGAGTTAAAGTTCACCGCAGAAACAACCTCTCCTTTCTCAGCATCGACACAAGCTTTAATAATCGATTCGTTATCTAAACCAATAATTGCATACATTGCACCTGTACCCTCTGGCACAGCCTGTTGCATTAATTTACCTCGTAATTCCACTAATTTAATCGCATCTTGGAAATCAAGCACATCTGCGCACACTAATGCTGAATATTCGCCTAAACTGTGACCTGCCATTACGGATGGTTTTAATTGTGGATATTTTTGTTGCCATACACGATAAATTGCTACCGAAGCTGCTAAAAGCGCAGGTTGAGTCTGCCAAGTTTTATTTAATTCTTCCGCAGGACCTTGTTGTACAAGTTGCCATAAATCATAACCTAATACATCAGATGCTTGTTTGAAAGTTTCTTCTACAATTGCATATTCAGTCGCTAATTCAGCAAGCATACCTACTGCTTGAGAACCTTGACCGGGAAAAACCATTGCGAATTTTTTCATCTTCTTTTCCTTATTCTTTAAAACTTTGTAAAAATCAACCGCACTTTATATGGGGTAATTCTATTATTAAAACCTAACTAACGCAGATCCCCAAGTCAGACCACCACCAAATGCTTCTAATAACAACAGTTGACCACGTTTAATACGTCCATCACGAACAGCTTCATCTAATGCACTTGGGATACTTCCTGCCGAGGTATTACCGTGACGATCAAGCGTCACCACCACTTGTGACATATCCATATCTAATTTTTTCGCTGTCGCTGAAATAATACGCAAATTCGCTTGGTGAGGGACTAACCAATCAATATCTTTCTTATCTAACTGATTTGCTTCTAAAGTTTCTTCTACCACATTAGCAAGCTCACGCACCGCAATTTTAAAAGTAGCATTGCCTTGCATTTCAAGATAGGCCGGATCGCTTTCAATACCACGTGCTTGATTTGCTAACGTTAATACATCTGCATTTTCACCTGTTGCGTGTAAATGTGTCGAAATAATGCCAGGCTCATTAGTGCTTTCTAAAATCACAGCACCAGCACCGTCACCAAATAAAATAATTGTGCCACGATCTTCTGGATTTAATGCACGAGAAAAAAGATCTGCACCAATCACTAAAGCTTTTTTCACTTTACCCGTACGAATAAATTGATCTGCAACAGTCAATGCGTAAACGAAACCAGAGCAAGCAGCAGCGACATCAAACGCAATCGCATCTTTAATATCAAGCATTTTTTGAATCTGGCAAGCGGCACTTGGAAATGCATATGTTGAACTAGTCGTTGCAACCACGATCAAATCAATCTCATTGACATCAATAGGAGACATTTCTAAGCATTTTTTAGCAGCCTGAAATCCCATAGTTGCCACAGTTTCGTTTACATCAGCAATACGACGTTCTTTAATACCCGTACGCTCAGAAATCCACTCATCGGAAGTTTCCACCATTTTCTCTAAATCAGCATTGGTACGAATATTTTTCGGTAAATAACTACCTGTCGATAAGATTTTACTATACATAATAAATCTCGTTAAAAAGGCAGCGAACTCGCTACTTTAAATTAATGATAAATTTTGTTTTATTATATGACTGGTCTATTGATATTTTTCTAGACCCACTAAAATTTTATTAGGAATTTGCTGACGAACCTGAAATGCCGCATCAGCAATTGCGTAAGAAAACGCTTCAATATTTGCACTACCGTGGCTTTTTACCACGACAGAAGTCAATCCAATTAAAGATGCGCCATTGTATTCATCGGGATTAATACGCTTCAAGCGTAAATAGCTGTCTTTAAAGATATGAGTTAATAACCATGAAAAGACAGGTTTTAGTAAACTATTCTTAGATTTCCCTTTCAATAAAGAAATAACATTTTTCGCAGCACCTTCTAAGGTTTTCAGTGCTACATTACCAGCAAATCCATCACTCACAATCACATCTGCTTTTCCATTTAAGAGAAAGTTACCCTCAATAAAGCCTACATAGTTAAGTGCGGTATCTTTTTCTAATAAACTTGCAGCATCTCGAATTGACTTATGTCCCTTAATATCTTCACTACCAATATTTAAAAGTGCCACTCTAGGATAGACTAAATTCAAGATATTTTCAGCAAAAATAGCTCCCATTAATGCAAATTGATAGAGATTCTCTGCATCACAATCAATGTTTGCACCAAGATCCAGCATCACACTTTTTTCACCCTCGACCGTTGGGATCACTGAAATTAATGCTGGTCGTTGAATACCTTGTAAAGGTTGCAATAAAATCTTTGATAAGCCCATCAATGCTGCAGTATTCCCACCACTTAAACAACCTTGAGCATCTCCTTTTTGCACTGCTTCAATCGCAAGACGCATAGATGTGCCTTTACTATGACGCAAAGCATAAGAAATACCGTGTTCATTATTAATTGTACGTGAACAATGACAGATCGTAAGACGTTCTTTTATTGGATAAGGCGTGTTTTCTAAGAGTGGTAGAATTTGCTGGCTATCGCCAAATAATAACAAGGAAAGCATTGGATCTTTTTCCAACGCAATGAGGGATGCGGGGATAGTAATACGGGGACCAATGTCCCCGCCCATCACATCTAACGCAAGGGTTAGACGACTCAAGTGATTACCTTTTCTAAAGAATTTAGAAATTATTTGTTAATCACTTTACGACCACGATAGTAACCGTCAGCAGTTACATGGTGACGCAAATGAGTTTCACCAGTCGCTTTCTCAATTGATACAGCAGCGGTGGTTAGAGCATCGTGTGAACGACGCATATCACGACGTGAACGAGATTTTTTGTTTTGTTGAACAGCCATTGGCTATACTCCTAAATTTACTTTTGCTTTAAACTAGCTAATACAGCGAACGGGTTCGGTTTTTTTGCCAGCTCCTCGGGCAATTCGCCAAAAACCTGTTCAGCCACGGACACTTCACAGTGTTCAGATGAATGCAATGGCACAATCGGAAGACTTAAAATTAATTCGTCCTCAATAGTACCAAGTAAATCTATTTCACCAAACTCATCAAATTCGATTGGCTCATAAATTTCTGGCAATACATCGGCTTGATCCAAATTAGCCACTGGACTATAACAAAATGTACAATCAAGGGGTTGTATAAAAGGTTGACCGCAACGCTGACAAATTAGTTCAACATCAACGCTGGCCTGCCCCTTCATTACTACTAATTTTTGTGGATCAATAAAAAACGATAATCTAACCTGTGCATCGCTGAGCACTTTACTCACTGACTCAGTAAGACGTTCTAGCTGCTTGGTTGCATAATAGCCATCATAATCCAACCGGCGCTGAGCATCTTTAACAGGGTCAACAGTTAGGGGTAATTTTACCTTTTGCATAGGGCGTGAATATTACCTTTTGGGAAGAAAATAGTCAAAGGAAATTATCATTTTTACGGGAATTCCCTTCAAACCACCATAAACACTCTTTTTTTACAAGGATTTTCTTTGATATTATCGCCACTTATTGCTGAGAAAAAAAGCAAATTTGTGAATAAAACAACAAAGTGCGGTGAGATTTTATCATTTTTTTCTAAATTAGCTCACAAATCATACGCCATATACTTTACAGCCTTGTTTTTTTGATTTATTAATAAAGTTCTTTACCCATAACAGAGGAAGGGCTATGACAAACACAATGAAAAAAACATTCCTTAGTGTTGCATTAACAAGCACATTAACACTGTTCGCGACACAATCACTTGCTGCCAATGTACCAGCTGGTACTGAATTAGCCGAAAAACAAGAATTACGTTGGAATATTGGTTCAAATCCAACATCATTAGACCCCCACAAAATTGAGGGTACTCCAGAAAGTTTCGCTTCTCGTCAATTATTTGAAACACTGGTAATTTCTGATGCAGAAGGTCATATCATTCCTGGTGCAGCAGTAAAATGGGAACACAGCCCAGATTTCAAAAAATGGACATTCCATCTCCGTCCTGAAGCCAAATGGTCAAATGGTGAACCGGTTACTGCTGAAGACTTCGTGTTCTCTTTTCAACGTTTAGCAGATCCGAAAACCGCTTCGCCTTATTCAAGCTATTTAAAATATTTGAAACTCCTCAACGCTGAGGATGTTGTTGCAGGTAAAAAACCTGTCACAGAACTCGGGGTAAAAGCGCTTGACTCTCACACATTAGAATTAACTTTATCTGCAAGCGTACCTTACGCAGATAAATTAAGTGAACACTATGTATTAGCGCCAGTAAACAAAAAATTGGTTGAACAATTTGGTGATAAATGGACTGATGTGAAAAACATTGTAGGTAACGGTGCATTTAAAGTAGCAAACTGGACCATTAACGAAAAATTAGAGTTAGTGCCAAACTCTCATTACTGGGATCACGCAAAAACCGTATTAACTAACGTTACTTTATACCCAATCGAATCAGAAAATACAGACGTAGCACGCTACCGCGCAGGTGATTTAGACATCACTAACCACGCATTACCAGTTGAGTTATTTACCAAACTGAAAAAAGAATATCCAAACGAAGTCTATACACCGGCTTCACTTTGTACTTATTTATACGAAATCAACCACAAGAAAGCACCATTTGATGATGTGCGTGTAAGAAAAGCACTTACAATGTCCATTGATCGCGATATTATTACAGGTAAAGTGACAGCTCAAGGTCAAACACCGGCATATAGCTTCACTCCACCATATATCAACGGCGGTGAAAAAATCCAAAAACCAGACTGGGCTGAATTATCCCAAGCAGATCGCAACAAAAAAGCGATTGAATTATTGAAAGAAGCTGGCTTCGATAAAAGTAACCCACTAAATTTCACCTTATTATATAACACTTCTGAAAACCATAAAAAAATTGCACTTGCGGCAAGTTCATTATGGCAGAAAAACTTAGGTGGTTTAGTGAAAGTATCATTAGAAAACCAAGAATGGAAAACTTACTTAGATACACGCCATCAAGGTAACTACCAAGTGACCCGAGCAGGTTGGTGTGCTGACTATAATGAAGCAAGTACTTTCTTAAACTACTTCTTATCAACCAGTAGTAACAACACTGCATTTTATAAAAGCGCAGAGTTTGACAAACTTCTTGCTGAAACCTACTTATCGGAAACCGACGAAAAACGTGCGGAAATTTATGCGAAGTTAGAGGCTCAATTAGCATCAGACGCTGCATTAGTACCGGTGTACTACTATGTTGATCCTCGTATGGTTAAACCTTATGTTAAAGGTTTCCCAATCAACCACCCTGGTAAAAATGTCTACTTAAAAGATGTTTATTTAATTAAACATTAATTTTTATACTTTAATTAGTGCGGTCAAAACTTAGCAAGAACCGACCGCACTTTTCTTATTTTCGCAGCTTGCGATGTTTGGATTGGATTATCTTGTATGTTTAAATTAATTCTTCGTCGTCTTTTACAGGCAATTCCAACACTTTTTATTTTAATTACTATCTCATTCTTTATGATGCGGTTAGCACCGGGTAGCCCATTTACTAGTGAGAAAAATTACCCTGCTGAAGTAATTGCCAACATTGAAGCAAAATATCATCTAAATGAACCGCTCTATAAACAATATGTCATTTATTTGAAAGATCTCGCTCACGGTGATTTTGGCCCATCTTTTAAATATAAAGACTATACTGTAAATCAACTTGTTTCTTCCGCCTTCCCGGTTTCTTTCAAATTGGGGATTTCTGCCTTTTTAATTGCTCTCACACTAGGAGTAAGTGCAGGCACCATAGCTGCACTCAATCAAAATAAGTGGCTAGATTACTTCATAATGACCTTTGCGATGACAGGGGTGGTTATTCCAAGCTTCGTTGTTGCACCGTTACTCGTATTAGTATTTTCCATCTCATTACAATGGCTACCTTCAGGTGGCTGGGAAGGCGGTGCATTTAAGTTTATGTTAATGCCAATGATTGCTCTTTGTTTATCTTACATTGCAAGTATTGCACGTATTACACGTGGTTCAATGATTGAAGTGCTGCATTCTAACTTTATTCGTACTGCAAAAGCCAAAGGCTTACCAATGCGCCGTATCTTATTGAAACACGCATTACGCCCTGCATTATTACCCGTGATTTCTTATATGGGACCTGCATTCGTAGGCATCATTACAGGCTCAATGGTGATTGAAAGTATTTTTGGTATCCCCGGTATTGGGCAACTTTTCGTTAATGGAGCATTGAATCGTGACTACTCACTGGTATTAAGTTTAACGATTTTAGTCGGTGCTTTAACGATCGCTTTCAATGCAATCGTTGATATTTTATACGCCGTTATTGACCCAAAAATCCGTTATTAATTTGCAGTTTTGACAGGAATCACAATAATGTTAAACAATAAAAAAGATACTGAGCTACTTGAAACAGTAACAGAAAAACTGGATAGCATTGAAGGTCGTAGTTTATGGCAAGATGCTCGCCGTCGCTTTTTCCATAATAAAGCAGCATTAGCAAGTTTATTTATTCTCTTTTGTATCAGCCTTTTCGTGATTTTTGCGCCAATGCTGGTACCTTATCCCTACGATGAGTTAGACTTTAGCGCCATTTCAACCGCACCAGAATGGGAAACAATGCATTATTTCGGGACTGATGCCTCTGGTCGTGATTTGCTTGTACGTGTGGCAATCGGCGGACGTATTTCATTATTAGTAGGTATTGCTGGTGCACTAATCGCAGTTTTAGCCGGTACCTTATATGGAGCTACCTCTGGCTATATTGGCGGTAAAGTGGATACTTTTATGATGCGTTTCCTTGAAATCCTCAACTCATTTCCCTTTATGTTCTTCGTCATCTTGTTGGTGACTTTCTTCGGTCGCAATATTTTCCTCATCTTCGTGGCGATTGGGATGGTATCTTGGCTTGATATGGCAAGGATTGTACGTGGTCAGACATTGAGCTTGAAACAAAAAGAATTCATTGAAGCTGCTATCGTATGTGGCGTTTCTTCTCGCCAAATTGTATGGCGTCATATCGTCCCGAATGTACTTGGTGTAGTGGTAGTTTATGCCTCTTTACTTGTACCGGGTATGATCTTATTTGAATCATTTTTAAGTTTCTTAGGCTTGGGTACACAAGAGCCACTCAGTAGCTGGGGTGGATTATTAAATGATGGTGCAAAATCAATGGAAGCAGCGCCTTGGTTATTAGTTTTCCCTGCTTTATTCTTAGTTATTACGCTATTTTGTTTTAACTTTATTGGTGACGGTTTGCGTGATGCGCTAGACCCGAAAGATCGCTAATACAAGCTCTTGGAGAGAAAAATGACAACAAACGATTTACTACTCGATGTTCAAGACTTGCGCGTTACTTTTAAAACCCCAGATGGTGATGTAACTGCGGTCAATAATTTAACATTTTCATTAAAAGCAGGTGAAACTTTAGGGATTGTAGGTGAATCAGGATCAGGCAAATCACAAACTGCATTCGCCTTAATGGGTTTACTTGCAGATAACGGCCGCATTTCAGGTTCTGCAAAATTCAACGGTCAAGAAATCTTAAACTTACCAGAAACACAACTTAACCGCTTACGCGCAGAACAAATTGCGATGATCTTCCAAGATCCAATGACCTCTCTTAACCCTTATATGAAAATTGGTGAACAGTTAATGGAAGTACTGATTTTGCATAAAGGAATGGATCACAAAACAGCTTTTGAAGAATCAGTACGTATGCTTGATGCCGTAAAAATGCCAGAGTCTCGCAAGCGTATGAATATGTATCCACACGAATTCTCTGGTGGTATGCGCCAACGTGTAATGATTGCAATGGCACTACTTTGCCGCCCCAAATTATTAATTGCGGATGAACCGACAACAGCACTAGATGTAACAGTTCAAGCGCAAATTATGACATTATTAAATGAACTAAAACGTGAATTTAATACCGCAATTATTATGATTACTCATGATCTAGGTGTCGTTGCAGGCATCTGCGACAACGTATTGGTTATGTATGCGGGTCGTACGATGGAATACGGCACTGCTGAGCAAATTTTCTATACCCCAAGCCACCCATATTCAATCGGTTTAATTGGTGCAGTGCCACGTGTTGATGGACAAGAAGAAGAATTGATTACAATTCCCGGTAACCCACCTAACTTGTTACATTTACCAAGTGGTTGCCCGTTCCAACCACGTTGTATGCACGCAACTGAAAGTTGCTTAAAAGCACCAAGTTTAGATTTATTACCAGATCAACGTTTACGCGCTTGCTTTATCCCTGCTGAACAATTAATAAGAGGTAACGCATAATGAATGCAGAAAGAAAAGTGATTCTACAAGTCAGAGATTTAAGCGTACATTTCAAAATTAAAGATACCAAGTCATTACTATTTAGTAAGCATCAAACATTAAAAGCCGTAAATAATGTTTCTTTCGATTTATATGAAGGGGAAACCTTAGGTGTGGTCGGTGAATCAGGTTGTGGTAAATCTACCCTTGCACGTGCGATCACAGGCTTAGTGAACAGCTCTGGTGGTAACATTCTATGGTTAGGTAAAGATTTAACCAGACAAAATGCAAAAGAATGGAAAAATGTACGTAGTGACATTCAAATGATCTTTCAAGATCCCCTTGCATCACTCAATCCACGTATGACTATTGGGAGCATTATTGCAGAGCCACTGAAAATTTATCAACCACACTTAACCAATGATGAAGTGAAGGAAAAAGTGCGTGCGATGATGATGAAAGTGGGCTTATTACCAAATCTGATTAACCGCTACCCTCACGAGTTCTCTGGTGGTCAATGCCAACGTATTGGAATTGCACGCGCATTAATTGTTGAACCCAAATTGATTATCTGTGATGAACCTGTATCTGCTTTGGATGTATCAATCCAAGCACAAGTCGTTAACTTGCTAAAATCATTGCAACGTGAAATGGGATTATCATTAATTTTTATTGCGCACGATCTTGCGGTAGTTAAACACATTTCTGATCGCGTATTAGTAATGTATTTAGGCAATGCCGTCGAACTAGGTGATTATGAACAAGTATATCATGATACGAAACACCCTTATACAAAAGCCTTAATGTCTGCAGTACCAATTCCCGATCCTAAATTGGAACGCAATAAAAAAATCCAATTGCTTGAAGGCGATCTTCCTTCACCGATTAATCCACCATCAGGCTGTGTATTTAGAACACGCTGTCCACTAGCAGATCAACACTGCATTGCTGATAAGCCAATTCTAAAAGGGTACAATAATCATTTTGTTGCTTGTTTTAAAGCAAACTAATCCAAAAAACTAAACCGCACAAAAAAGTGCGGTTTGTTTTTTTGCGAGTTTAAAATTTAAAACTTCAGCAAAATTGACCGCACTTTATGCTTACAGTATGAGAAAAATTATCTATTCAACAATCACACGAGCATTAATTGGTTGAACAGGACGGTTGTTATTCCCTTTCATTACTGCAGAAAAAGCATCAACTTGTGATTGGCTCACTTTGTCATACTGTTTTAGTACTAACCAATTTACCCCTTCTGAACAAGGTGGTGTAGTTAATGAGCCACTGAAACGATAGTAATCTCGTTTTTCCGGAATAAGTGTAGATGGATCAAATGCAGTATCCGGAGTGTATTTCTCACCAGCTTTTTGTGGGAAGTTGCTCCAGATTGGTGATAAACGTTGGTTCTCATTCGATAACACATATAACACGCCTAACACAGCGAGATTGCCGTCTTTATCTGCATGTACGAAATGCGCTTCTAATGGGAAAGATTTTCCACGAATGTGATTCTCACTTGGCACATGGAAATGGAATTGTTTCAAAGTATAAGTGTTACCGCTCAAATGCATCATGTTATTTGCATCTTTGAAGTCCACTTGAATGGTGTGTCCATTGTTGACAATTTCAACATTAGACGGACGATAATCGATTTTAATTGGCGGTAATTTGCCATCGATCGTATTGACAATGTTAACCGGGGATTGGCTTTTACCCTCACCACAAATTGCAAATTTTGGTGAAAGTTGCGCCCAATGTTCTGGCGATTCATGACCAGTATAACCCCAATGACTATGTTTCTCCGGTTGCTTCATGGTTTGGCTGCACGCAGTTAATGCTAATGCCCCTAAAGTAATCGCAAAAATTTTGGTCATTTTCATTATGTGATTCCTTATTAAAGTTAAGACAAATAAATTGACAATACAACTTAACTCTCTTACATCTTAATAAGAGCATCTCCATCTTAGGAAAAAAGACACTCCATTTCAAGTGCCATTTTGCTTTTTTAGGTGAGTTTTACATTTCGATAAAATTAATTATTTCAAATTGTGTTTGAGGGTGATTCTTGGCTAAATATTGGCGTAAAAAAGCCTCTGTTTCTTGACTAATAATTTCATCTGTTTTTGGATGCAGATTATATATTACTGAATGAATTTTTATACTTTTGGAGTGAAGTATTTGTAAATTCAATAAGGTATGATTAATACTCCCTAACTTACCAGAAGTAACTAAAATCACAGGATATTGTTGTTCAGCAATATAGTCTAAAGTAGTTTTTTCCTCGTTATAGGGTACACATAAGCCACCAGCACCTTCTAACAGTACATAATCATATTTTTCACTTAAAAGTGCGGTGTATTTTTCGATTTTTTTGTCATCAATCTCACGCTGCTCTAATTTTGCAGCTAAATGCGGTGAACAAGGATAACTAAACACATAAGGGCAAGTCACCCCATTTCTATCTTCTTCAGTCAGATCAATCCCTTGTATTTTACGGTGAATCAATAAATCTTCAGCGATGCCCTGGCAACCTGTTTGGATTATTTTTTGAGTAATAACTCGCGCACCTTGTTGCATTAATTTTTTGGCATACCAACCTGTTACGATGCTTTTACCAATATCGGTATCAATACCTGTCACAAATAAAACAGTTGCTGTCATTTTTCTTCCTGTCAAGTTTGTTATTTTAAACGCGCTAATATGTATAATGGCGAATAAGTCAGCTCAATTTTTTGCTGCGAATTAGTGTAATTTTGCTGGTATTGTTGGCAGAATACTTGCAATTGGCCTTTTGTCCAACCTTGTTGTTGCGTAGCTGTAACACCTGTTTGTTTTAAGTGCTTTAGCACCGCCAAAGGATCTTCGAAATACAAGACAATTTCTGATTGCTCCAAAGTTAAAATCTCAAATTTAGGACTTAACCAGCCTTTCCAATCATCAATAGTTGGGTAGTTTAACCCTACACCAGTGAGAGTCTTAATCTGTTTTAAATTATTGGAAGTAAATGTACTGAACAATAAAAATCCATGCTTTTTTAACCATAAAGTACTCCGCTCTATAAACCCCGCTTTATCAGCAAACCACTGTACTACTGATGCACTAGCAATCAAATCATATTTTTTCTCAAATGAAAGCGTTTCCGCATCACCACAATGGAATTGAAAAGGTTTAGGTAGATATTCTTGCAAATGAGCCTGCATATCGCAGAGATCATTAAGCTCCCAATATTCTGCCTGCAAATATTGCATTAATAATTTCGTCAATCCGCCCGTGCCACAACCAATTTCTAACACATCAGCAAAATGTCTATGCTGTATTTGTGCTAATAAACTAATTAGCCGTTGATGAATCATTTGTTGAGCGGTTGCCTGTTGATCGTAATCCAACACTGCGGATGAAAAACGTCGCTTGATTAATCTTTTATCAATATGTTGCATAGTCACAGCCAACATTCTTGCCAATGAGAAAAGAGTGGAAACACTAAATGTTCACCTTCAATTTCGCAGATGGTACAACGCTCTTTCCAATAAGTTCTCTGATTTTGTACTGGGAAAATCTTATCCTTTGATGCCACAATGGCTTTTGTCCACTGGATCAAATCAGTGCGATGATCTTGCTGTAAAAAAGCATAAAGTGCGGTTAATTCTGCATGAATTTCGTCTAGGGTTGGACGTTGTGCCAACTGTTGATAATTATTTAATGCACTTTTAGAGCCACAAATACGCCGTTCAAATTTATGACGATTTTCCTCATTCAGACCATTTAACGTCCCGGTAAAAATCATTTCAGGAATGCCAAACTTATCGTGGCAAGGATTCCCTGTACCATTAATCGCAGTGGCTGATAACAAACGATAACCTTGCATTACACGCTCAGCGACCCAAACACCCATTGACCATGCAACTACACGAATGTGATGATAAACGGAAAAGTCAAAATCACAATTCAAATCTTGATAGTCATAGCAGATCAATAAATCGTAATTTTCTGGCAGAGAAAGATGTTCTACTACGCTCGGAGCTGTGCCCCAACCTGCAAAGTAAACAATTAGATTTTCTCCTGCGCGTCGAAGATATTCTGTTTTCATACGGCTAAATCCTGTAAACAAGCAATTAATTGATCCACCTCAGCGAGTTGCATATCTGCTGTAAGAGAAAAGCGAATGCGTGATGTGCCTTTAGGCACTGTTGGCGGACGGATAGGTAAGCAATAATACCCCTGCTGTTGCAAGTGTTGGGCTGTTTTGATAGTCAATTCATTATCACCAAGAATATAAGGTACGATACAACTTTCACTCGGCATTTTAGTATCAAAAATGTTCACAATTGCATTGCGTAAATACTGACTTAACATGGCAAGATGTGTTCGCTCTGCTTTTAAACTAGGCAATTGTTGGAACAAAAAATGGGTCCAAGCGATATTAAATGGCGGCAATGCAGTGGAAAAAATCAGCGATCGCATTTTATTAACAAAATAATCTTTGAGCACTTGATCACAAACCACATAAGCGCCCATTGAAGCCAATGCTTTGCCAAAAGTACCGACTAAAATATCAATCTCATCAATGCAACCTTGTTGTTCTGCGATACCTAAACCATTTTCACCATACACTCCGATAGCATGTGCTTCATCCACATACAACATCACTTGGCTAAATTGCTGTTTTAGTGCTACTAGCCTAGTCAGATCCACACAATCGCCGTCCATACTGAATACGCTTTCGGTCACAATGATAATACGCTCAAAAGAGCGGTGATTTTTTTGCAAAATTTGCTCGAGGTGTTCGTAATCATTATGGCGAAAACGTAAAAAATCACATTGTGCCAAACGAATGCCATCAATCATACTGGCATGCACTAGCTTATCTGCAATGATTAATGTTTTGTTATCTGACAATGCCGGTAAGATACCAATATTGGCGTGATATCCACTATTAAACAGTAACGCACTTTCTCGCCTAAAAGCTCTCGCCATTAGACTTTCAAGCTCATCATAAATTGGGAAAGAACCCGTCAATAAACGGGATGAGGAAGAAGTAAATGCAGGCAGCTGCTCTTGATACTGATTCAAAAAAGCGTGGCGCAATGCTTGATTATTAGCTAAGCCTAAATAATCATTAGAGGACATATTCAGCATTGTTTTTCCCTCTCGCTGAATAAATCGCCCTTGATGAATTAATTGAGGTAGCTGTCGAAATTGATTTTGCTCTTTTAAAGCATCTAAATGTCGCAGATAATTATCATGCATTGCCCGTTTCCTCTTGCAGATATTCTTGTTTCAGGCTGTTGATTGTACCTTGAATCAACTGAGAGAGTTGTGCAGATGAAATAATATAAGGTGGCATTAAATAGACTAATTTACCAAATGGGCGCACCCAAACGCCATTTTCAACAAAACGAGGCTGCAAACTTGCCATATTGACGGGCGATTTCATTTCAATGACTCCTATCGCCCCTAAAACACGCACTTCTGCAACACAATCTAATGCTTTTGCTTGTGCTAATTCTTGTTGCAATTGTTGCTCTATGCGCTGAATATTTTGCTGCCAAGGACTTTCTAATAACAATTTGATGCTTTCTGCCGCTATGGCACAAGCTAATGGATTTGCCATAAAAGTTGGACCGTGCATAAAGTATTTTGCCTCGCCAGAACAAATCGTTTCTGCCACCACTTGATTAGTTATAGTCGCAGATAAGGTGAGATAACCACCTGTTAGCGCTTTGCCAATGCACATAATATCTGGAATGATATTAGCATGTTCACAAGCGAATAATTTACCTGTTCTCCCAAATCCCGTGGCTATTTCATCAAAAATCAACAAAATGCCATATTCTTTACACAACGCTTTAGCTTGCACTAAATAATCTGGCGAATAGAAATACATTCCACCAGCACCTTGCACAATCGGCTCCAAAATCAAACCTGCAATTTCATGACTATGCTGTTCAAATAAATCTTTTAAAGGTTGTACCGCACTTTGTTGCCACGGTTCTCCAAATTTCACTCTCGGCTGCGGTAAAAAATACTGCATAGGTAAGCCTTTAGCAAACAGACTATGCATTCCAGTAACAGGATCACAGACTGACATTGCGTGCCAAGTATCACCATGATAACCCGAGCGAATTGTAGCGAATTTATGACGTTGAGTTTCGCCTTTTGCTTGCTGATATTGTACTGCCATTTTCATTGCTACTTCGACCGCTACCGATCCGCTGTCTGCAAAAAAGATTTTATCTAGACCTGAAGGTAAAATATTAACTAACTGTTGTGCAAGTTCAACCGCAGGTTGATGAGTAAATCCACCAAACATAATATGACTCATTTCATTGATCTGATGGATAGCTGCTTGGTTTAAACGAGGATGATTGTAACCATGAATTGCTGACCACCAAGAAGACATACCATCAATGAGTTTCTTGCCATTCTTTAATTGGATATATACGCCTTCTGCACGCTCTACCGCAAATAAAGGCATTGTTGAATTAACTGCCGCATAAGGATGCCAAATATGTTGCTGATCAAGTGCTAAAAGTTGTTGTTCGTCCATTACTTCACCTATGTTTTTCGCTACTATGTAATCTTGCGGTAATACTGCGTAAATTCACGCAAATACTTACATAAACGTAATAACTTGTTATAATCGCCGAGCATTTGGCTATTTAAGCCTGTTATTCTAACTTAAAAAGATGATTTATCACTATGAATATATTAGGAAAAAAAGAAAAAATGAGTTATTGGCAACGTATTAAAATTGCCTTTCAATATGTTATGCCACAACTTTATTTAACACAAATTGCCGGTTGGTTTGCCAAACAACAATGGGGAGTAGTAACGCATTTTGTGATTAAATTATTTGCAAAAAAATACAATGTGGATATGAGTGAAGCGGCAAAACCGAACTTTAATGATTATGCAAGCTTCAATGAATTCTTTATCCGACAATTAGCGGAAAATGCTCGTCCAATTAATCAAAATCCGACTGCGCTTTGCTTACCCGCGGATGGGCACATTAGCCAAATCGGTCATATCGACAATGATTTATTACTACAAGCTAAAGGTCATTATTTCAGCTTGAGCGATTTATTAGCAGGCGATGAAACATTAACAAATCAGTTCAAAAACGGTGAATTTGTCACGACTTACCTATCACCACGTGATTATCACAGGGTACATATCCCTTGTGATGCTATTTTACGCAAAATGATTTATGTACCAGGCGATTTATTCTCAGTCAATCCATTTTTAGCTGAGCACGTACCAAACTTATTTGCTCGCAATGAACGTGTAATCTGCGTATTTGATACTGAATTTGGTACGATGGTACAAATTTTAGTGGGTGCAACGATTACAGCAAGTATGAGTACTGTGTGGGCTGGCGTGATTAATCCACCTCGTCCAAATGAAATCACGACTTGGACTTACGAGGGGGAAAGTGCGGTCAAATTAATCAAGGGTCAAGAAATGGGCGCATTCCAATTAGGCTCTACAGTAATCAATTTATTTGAAAAAGATCGTGTGCAACTGGCGGATCATTTGCAAGTGGATAGCCCTGTGCGTATGGGTGAAATTCTTGCACATAAAAAATAATTCTTAATTATTTAACTACAATAGAAACAATAGGAAAAACAATGAGTAAACAATTTTTTGACCAAGTGTCATTAGAAAGCCTTTCAGCAAAAGGTAGCTATGGTATCGGTTTACAAATCGGTCAGCAATTATTAGAAAGCCAACTTGATGTGACGGCTGAAGCTGTAGCAAAAGGTATTTTTGATGTATTAAATCAAAATGCACCAGCACTTGAGTTAAACGAAGTAGGTCAAGCGTTACAAACATTACAGCAACAAGCAGCTGAAGCGCAACAAGCACAATTCAAAGAAATTGAAGCTGCGGGCAAACAATTCTTAGCAGAAAATGCACAAAAAAGCGGAGTTAAAACCACTGAGTCAGGTTTACAATATGAAGTGTTAGTAGAAGGTAATGGTAAAGTGCCTGCTCGTGAAGACAAAGTACGAGTTCATTACACTGGTACATTAATCGATGGTACAGTCTTTGATAGCTCTGTAAAACGTGGTCAACCAGCTGAATTCCCAGTAAATGGAGTCATTGCAGGTTGGATTGAAGCATTATCAATGATGCCAGTAGGTTCAAAATGGCGCTTAATCATCCCTCACAACCTTGCTTACGGCGAGCGTGGTGCAGGTGCCTCAATTCCTCCGTTCAGTACATTAGTATTTGAAGTTGAATTATTAGATATTCTTTAATAATGAAACATAAAAAAAGTGCGGTGATTTTTACCGCACTTTTTTATTTGTTAAGCTTTTGAACCTCGCTTATAAGCATTTTCCCACGAGATTAAAAATCGATCTGGCACTGGCTGCTTGGTTTGCTCTTCACAATAAGTTTTACGTTGTGAAAGTAATTTTTGTTTATGTTCACGGAATGATTTTCCTACTCTATAACCGTCTAAATACCAGTCATCATTATCTAAACATTCCACTGTATTAATCCGTTTTTCGCTACTTGTCACATTAAACGGTTTACGCGCTTCAATTCGTTGATAAGATGTGCCTGAACTTTGTACACACCCTGCCATTACGAGAGTAATTAACCCAAATGCACATAACTTAATTACTTTCATTTTTACTCCTCTTACAACTTTTACAACCTTTACAACTTTTACAACCTTTACAACTTTTACAACCTTTACAACTTTTACAACCTTTACAACCTTTACAACCTTTACAACTTTTACAACTTTTACAACTTTTACAACTTTTACAACTTTTACAAGACGATCATATCATCACGATGTACCGCAACTGAACCATACTCATAACCAAGAATTTGTTCAATATCTTGTGACTTTTTGCCTTTGATTAAGCTCAATGCATCGCTGTTATAACGTGGCATACCTAAAGCAATATCTTTGCCACCTTTAGTACGAATACGCACAACTTCGCCACGAGAGAAACGCCCTTCTACACTAACAATACCCGCAGGTAATAATGATTTATGCTGAATTAATACCGCACTTTCTGCACCGTCATCAATAGTAATAATGCCTGCTGAAGGTGCAGCATAAAGCCATTGTTTACGGCTTTCAAGCCGATCAGACTGAGCAATAAATTTTGTTCCGATAGTTTCACCATAGGCTAAATCAGCAATCACATTTGAGCGATTACCTGGGGCAATAATGGTTTCAATGCCAGATCGAGTTGCAACATCTGCGGCAGTAATTTTAGTTGACATACCACCTGTACCAAGGTTTGTACCACTGCCACCCGCAATAGAACGAATATGGTCCGTAATTTTACTCACTTCAGTGATCAATTTAGCATCTGGATTTTTACGCGGATCACTATCAAATAATCCTTGTTGATCGGTTAATAAATATAGCTGTTCCGCTTGTACCAAAATCGCCACTAATGCGGATAAATTATCATTATCCCCCACTTTAATTTCAGAAGTAGCTACTGCATCATTTTCATTAATGACTGGAATAATCTGATTATCTAGTAGCGCATGCAAAGTATCACGAGCATTGAGGAAACGTTCACGATCTTCAATATCCGCACGTGTTAATAAGATTTGTCCAATATGAATATCATAAATAGCGAACAACTTTTCCCACGTTTGGATTAACTGGCTTTGCCCTACCGCAGCCAATAATTGTTTAGATGCAATCGTTGGGGGTAATTGAGGGTGATTCAAATAATGACGACCTGCTGCAATCGCTCCAGAGGTCACAATCACTAAACGAAAGCCTGCGTGATGAAGTTGAGCTAATTGGCGCACAATTTCCATCATATGCGGCAAATTCAATTTGGCTGTACCTTGCGTTAAGGTGCTTGTACCAAATTTCACAACAATGGTTTTATCAGTTTTAATTTTCTGCATTTTATAACTTAATTTTGTAAAAATAATCTGTAAATTATCACTAATAATTAGAAAAATCATCAAGTTTTCACCGCACTTTGTATGATTTAGAACAAATTTTTTTTACTAAAAGGGCATATAATAAACAACATTTCTTTTTTACGTAGGATTCTTGTTATGGACTCATCACATCCTTTAGACACGGAACGGCAAAGAGAAGTCACACGTCTTTGTATTCAAGTTGCTCAATTATTGCTACAACACGGCGCAGAAAGTGCGGTTATCGTACAAATGGCACATCGATTAGGACTTGCCCTAGGCATTGAAAGCGTTGAATGCGCCCTCACCCCAAATGCAATTATTCTCACTACCTTAAATAATAATCATTGCATTACTACTGTGCGGAAAAACCAAGATAAAGGAATTAATATGCAGGTAGTCACCGAAGTTCAACGCATTGTCATCACGGCAGAACACAAAATTTATGATATTCGCCAAGTAAAAGAAAAACTCGATCGTATTCGTCCACTTAAATATAACCGTTATTTTGTAGTATTCATGATCGGCTTATCTTGTGCCTCTTTTGCCCATTTATCCGGCGGAGATCCGCTTGTTTCATCAATCACATTTATCGCTGCTGCGATTGCAATGTATGTACGTCAATTACTTGCAGCACGCCACTACAATCCACTTATTGTATTTTCAATTACTGCATTTGTTGCCACATTAATTGCGGGGATTTCATTCAAATATAATATTGGCAATCAACCACAAATAGCAATGGCATCTAGCGTCTTGTTATTAGTACCAGGTTTCCCTTTAATCAATGCATTAGCAGATATTTTAAAAGGGCATATTAATATGGGCATTGCTCGTTGGGCTATTGCAACCATTTTAACTTTTGGCGCATGCCTAGGTATTGTCTTTGCGCTAAGTGTTTTAGGCATTACAGAATGGGGAAAATAAAATGTTATTATTTAGTTTATTAGACGATATGTTTTTTGCTGCCATTCCTGCTGTCGGCTTTGCGCTTGTGTTCAATGTTCCACCTAATGCCTTAAAATATTGTGCGATTTTAGGTGCTTTAGGCCATGGCTTCCGTATGTTGTTAGTGCATTTTGATGTTCCATTAGTGTTCGCAACTTTTTGCGGTGCTGCATTAATTGGTTTTATTGGGGTACACTTGTCTCATCGTTACTTAGCACATCCAAAAGTATTTACTGTCGCTGCAATTATTCCAATGATCCCAGGTGTTTATGCTTATAAAGCAATGTTGACAGTGGTCCAAGTACATAACGAAGGTTGGTCACATGAACTCACAGCACTGCTATTTGACAACTTTATTAAAACAGGATTTATTCTCGGTGCATTAGTTTTTGGGTTAGCATTACCCGGCTTACTGTTCTATAGACAAAAACCTGTGGTATAGTAACCGCACTTTTATGCTCTATTTCAGGAAACTCAAATGACATTTAGTCTTATTGTTGCGATAACAAAAAACCGCGTGATTGGGAAAGACAATCAAATGCCTTGGCATTTACCTGCCGACTTAGCTTGGTTCCGCCAAAATACCACTGGCAAACCAGTGATTATGGGGCGTAAAACCTTTGAAAGCATTGGTCGCCCACTACCTAAACGTGTTAATATTGTACTGTCTCACCAACCTTATGAACACGAAGGCATCACTTGGAAAAGCAGCCTTGAAAGTGCGGTCGATTTTGTCAAAGATTCACCTGAAATTATGCTGATTGGCGGCGGAGAGTTATTTAAACAATATTTATCGAAAGCGGATAAACTGTATTTAACCGAAATCCAAACAGAATTAGAAGGCGATACTTATTTCCCTGAAATTATGTGGGATGAATGGACAATTGAACACGATGAATTGCGCAAGTCCGATGAAAATAATCCTTATGATTGCCGTTTTCTGATTTTACGCCGTAAAGCTTAGATAAATAAAATAAGGGCAACCTACTTGGTTTGCCCTTTTATTTTTAGACAAGCCATCATTCTATTTTCATACGTTTCAAACGTAACGCATTCATTAACACTGACACCGAACTCATCGCCATCGCCGCACCTGCAATAATTGGGTTTAACAAGCCAATCGCTGCCAATGGTATCCCTAATACATTATAAATAAAGGCAAAAAATAGATTCTGTTTGATATTTTTTAATGTTGCTTGGGAAAGTAGCAATGCATCGACCATTTGATTTACAGAATGTTGCATTAATGTCGCCGATGCAGTATGTTCTGCTACATCCGCCCCATTTTTCATTGCAAAACTCACATTAGCAGTTGCTAACGCAGGCGCATCATTGATTCCATCACCTACCATTGCAACAACTTTACCCTCTGTTTTTAACTGCTCGATTCTATTTGCTTTATCGCGTGGTGATAAATTCCCATAGGCTTTTTGAATACCTAATTGATTTGCAATATATTCCACTGCACTTTGTTGATCGCCACTCATCACATAGACTTCAATGTTATGTGCCTGTAATCGTTTAATCGCTTGAGCAGAATCTGGTTTTAATTTATCTGCAATAGCAAATGCACCAATAGGTTGACCATTGACAGCAACAGCCACGATGCTCGCTAGCTGCCAAATAGGATCGTCTAACTCTGGCAATTGAAGTTGACAATAATCTGCCTTACCCATTTTCACCGAACCCACACTTTCAACATCTGCTTGGACACCGGCTCCAAGTGCGGTCTGAATTTGTGAAATTTCAAATAAAGTAATGCCTTTTTGTTGCGCCTTTTGCACAATAGCTTTGGCTAATGGATGGGTTGCATATTGTTCTACGGAAGCAGCCAAGCGATAAAAATCTCGCTCAGAATAACCGCACTTTTCATCTATCCAAACTGCTGCAATTTGTGGTTTTCCTTCAGTTAAAGTTCCCGTTTTATCTAATACTACAGCATTTACTCGTGCGCTCTCTTCCATTGAAGCAGCATCTTTGAAACGGATGCCGTGCTTAATCGCATTACCCATTCCTACCATAATCGCAGCAGGTGTTGCTAAGCCCAAAGCACAAGGGCAAGCTATCACTAACACGGCAACAGCATGCATTAAAGCAGTTACAGAATCTTGTTTAAACCAATAAGTTAATCCAAAGGTAAGTAATGCAATCAGTACCACTATAGGCACAAATACCGAAGCCACTTTATCCGTAAAACGAGCTATGGGTGCTTTAGTCCCCTGAGCTTCTGACAACGCATTCATCATATCGCCTAATAAGGTTTGGCTACCTAATTGCTGTGCACGATATTCAAGTGAGCCTTCACTTAGCATTGCTCCAGCAAGCACTTTACTGCCGGACTTTTTCATTTCTGGTTTTAGTTCACCTGTTAAATGACTTTCATCTGCCCAACCGGTACCGTTTTCTACCACACCATCTGCCGCAATACGTTCACCTTGATTTACACGCAATAGATCGCCAATGCGAACTTGATCTAAGGGTAACATTTGCCATTGAGAATTACGTTGTACCATGACTTGTTGTGGTGTGAGTTTAATTAATAGTCCAAGGCTATTTAAACTGTGTTTTTTAGTTCGATCTTCCAGAAATTTACCTAAACTCACGAAACCTAATACCATTACGCTAGCTTCAAAATACACAGGTGGGACTTCGTGGTGGTGCTCTGGAGCTACTAATAACATAAACATAGAATAAAAATAAATACTTAAGGTACCAAGGCTAACAAGTACATCCATATTGGCTAAACCACCTTTTAAACTGCTCCATGCACTTTTATAAAAAGGAATTGCTAACCAAAACTGAACAATACTTGCCAAAACAAATTGCCATTTTGTAGGCAACATCCATTGGTGTTTACCAAACATCATTCCAAACATACCAATGATAAAAGGAATATTAATCAATAAGAGTAAACACAAACGCCAAGGTAGTGTCTTTGTTTGAATAATTTGAGGTGTTTTTTCTGATTTAATACTGCCATCGAAGCCTGTATTTTGAATGATTTGTAGAATATCCTCTGCCGAATGTTGGGCGTCGTCAAAACTCACTTGCAGTTGCTCACTAGCAAAATTAACAGTAGCTTGTTCTACAAAAGGCTTTTTATTAAGGACCTTTTCAATACGAGTCGCACAAGCTTGGCAAGTCATTCCTTGTATTTGGATTATGATGTTCTGTTGCATATTATCTTTCCGAAAAACTTTAAAAAATAGATAAAAATATAGACTGAAAATTTCAGTCTATATTTAAAATAGGCATTAAGTAAGTGATACATCAAAACCTGCATTTTCAACTACATCAATTAATTTATTCACAGAGACCTGACTTGAATCAAATTGAATTTGAGCAGAGGCATTCTCCAAACTAACATCAACATTTGAAACGCCCTCTAATGCATCCAGTACTCGAGTCACAGTTTTCACGCAACCACTGCAGTGCATTCCCTCGACTTTAAGCATAATTGTTTGCATACTATTTCCTTTCTCCATATTTAGTTGAACAACATACAACAAAGTTATTATAAAAAGTACCGCACTTTTTTCTTAGTGCACAATCAATTAAAAAATTTCACTAATTTGTCACCAAAGAAAAAGGTTATTAATCCAATACCTACAATCCCTAACCCAATGAGTTTAAACAAATTGACTTCACGAATAGGCATATGAATTAACCCGTAATGATCGATGATCATCGCTGTAATCAACTGCCCTACAATAATGAAAAACAGCATATTAGTAATTCCCATTTTTGGGGATAATAATACTGTAGTAAACACGACCAATGCACCTAATGCGCCGCCGAGATACTTCCACCAAGAATGATGGTGAGCCGTCGTTAAATTACCCACTAAATCAGTTTTCAGTGAGGCAATAATCAGCAATAAAATTGCCCCAGATCCAAAGGATATAAAAGTTGCAATTAATGGCTCATTATTCATCGCCTTTGCAAGCTGGGAATTAATTGCTGCTTGAGAAGCCAAAGCAACACCCGCCACTAGCGCAATTAAAATATAAAGAATAAACATATTTTATCCAATCTAAAAAACTCTCCCCTATTGTAACGAGAATATTTTCAACTGCAAACGTTTACCTCATTTAAGGTGGCTTGCAATCCTGATTAAAATTAGTATGATTGAGCACTCACAAAGTGAACACTCTATTATTTCTCATTTTTGGGTTCCCTCACCCCAATTCATATCAAAAAGGTACAACATGAAAACACTTTCAATATTTACAAATCAACAAACTCGACATGCACTTATTTTTCTGAGTTTTTTCCACATTTTTATCATTGCTGCAAGTAACTATCTTGTACAAATCCCTTTCAAAATTACACTTCCTTTGAGTTTATTCGGAGAAAGTGAAAATTTTAGTTTCCATAGTACGTGGGGAACATTAACATTCCCATTTATTTTCTTAGCCACTGATTTGACAGTACGTCTATTCGGGGCCAAAGAAGCAAGATGGATCATTTTTATCGTGATGATTCCAGCCTTAGTTATGAGCTATGTAATTTCAACACTGTTTTCTGACTCACAATATCAAGGTCTGAATGCATTAGCCACTTTTAATAATGTTGTGTTCCGTATTGCAATTGCAAGTTTTTTTGCCTATGTATTCGGACAATTATTAGATGTATTAGTTTTCAATCGATTACGTCAGTTGAAAACCTGGTGGATTGCTCCAAGTAGTTCAATGATTTTCGGCTCAATGGCAGATACATTCCTTTTCTTTGCTATCGCATTCTATGCAAGCAGCGATCCATTTATGGCAGAACATTGGATGGAATTAGGTTTTGTCGATTATTTATTTAAGCTCTTTATTGGTATTTTGCTTTTCGTGCCAGCTTATGGTGTGGTATTAAATATGGTTTTACGTAAAATCACTGCACTATCAACAACATTACAAACTATATAATGTGCTAAAAATAAATAAAAAAGTAATCAATCAGCCCTCAAATAATATTGAAGGCTGATATTTTTTATAAAATAAATGAGCACAGAGAGTACATAAAAAATAAAAAGGACCAAATTCTATTGAATTCGGTCCTTAAACTAATAAAAGTATTGATTAATACTTATTCTTCAGTGTATTCGTAGAATTTATCATTCACCTCAATTTTCGCTTGAGAACGTAATGCTTGAATTAGGCTGTTTTGTAATTCGAACTCACGCGTTTGTTCAACTTGTAAGTCAAATGCTTTACGCTGTTCTTCAGTTAACGAACCTTGTTCAACCGCATTCAATTGAATTAACACGATTTCACCATTACCTGATTTAGCTGCTTGGTAAGTCGTTTCACCTGCTTTAAACGGCATTGCAAACACTGCATTTGCCAATGTTTGATCACTATTTTGTGCAAATACCCAGCTTTCTTCTTTAGCAAAGTTAACACCTTTTGGTAACTCTTGCTTTGGATTTTGTGTTAAATTTTTAGCAATTTCAGATACTGCCGCCAATACCGCACTTTCTGCTTTCTGACGCTTTAATAAAGTTTCGATATCCGCTTTCGCTTCTTCTAGGCTACGCACACCTTCTGGGGTATTTTTCAATACTCTCACTACGATAGAATGTTGGTCGCCCACATTCATTGGCTCAGAATTCACACCACCTTGTGAAATATCAGAATGGAAAATCGCAGACACCACATTTGGATAATTCAACTCCATAGGCATATCGTTTGCTGAGAAGAAATCAGTTTCTTTAATTTCTAAGCCCGCAACTTCAGCTGCTTTCGCTAAACTCTCAGGATTTTCAAAGGCTTTTTCAGCCATTTGTTTTTCCACAGAAAAATATTGGTTATTTACTAAGTTTTGACGGATTTGATCAGCAATTTGTGTTTTCACTACAGATAATGGTAAAGCTTCTGCTGATTTACGATCAGTCACTAAAATAATATGATAATGGCTATCTACTTTCACTGGTTGGCTAAATTTGCCTACTTCAAGTGCATTTGCTGCATCCTCAAAGGCTTTAGGCAAACCACCTGCACTTAACCAGCTTAAATCACCTCCATTTGCCGCAGAAATTTTATCTAAGGAACGTGCACTTGCTAAACCTGCAAAATTTGCGCCATCCTGTAATGCAGCATACACTTCTTGGGCATCTTGCTCAGTTGCTAACTCAATGTGAGAAATACGTTGTTGACCTTGAGAAACATATAATGCTTTGTTGTCTTGATAATATTGTGCGATTTCAACATCAGTCACTTGAATATTTTTCTCAACATCCGCACGAGTTAATTCAATATATTGAACTTTCGCTAATTCAGGCACCGAAAACGCTGATTTATTCGCATCGTAATATGCTTTGATTTCCTCTTCAGTCACTTGTTGTTGTGCAATTTCATCCTTCAAATCAAATTTAGCTAAACGTAATTTACGAGTTTGAAAGAATAATTCTGTTAGTTGATCTTGCTGTGCTGGTACGCTAAACGCACTTTCTGCTAAACCTGATTGTAGTTGATCTAAACGTAATGCCTCACCCACATAAGCGGCATACATATCCGCATTCATCCCGTTTAGCTGTAATCTTCTTTGATATAAATTATTATCAAATTTGCCGTCAGTCTGGAAAAGCTCACTAGTTACAATTTCTTGTTTAATACGCTCATCGCTCACCGCAAGTTTTAGATCATTTGCATATTGACGTAATAATTCTTGATTAACTAAGCTGTTTAAAACGCTTTGTCTCAAATTAGATACAAAACCTTTGGAGCCCGCAACTGCTGCAAATTGTGAACCTAATTGTTGATTTAAACGCTCAAACTCAGACTCATAACGTTGGTGAAACGCCTGTTGTGTGATCTCTTCGCCATTTACTTTAGCCACAGAAGTATCTACATTGGTAAAAACATAACCTGTAATACCACTTAAAACAAAAGCCACAGCAATCAGACCTAACACCAGTTTTGATACCCAACTATTTGTTATGCTGTGAAGTTTCTCAATTAACATTGTTGTTATCCTATAACTATTTTTATTAACACAAAATTAGCACGATTATAATAGAAAGTCGGCATTTTCGCACTAGCAAAGATCACTCAATATAAAATAACCTTGTAGACTGATATTTAAGACCGAAATAAATCTTCCAAGATTTTACTGATTTCTATATCTATTAAAACCAAAACAACACTGCGCTTAAGTTTCACACAGTGTTGTTATTCAAAATCAATTATTTTGATAATGCATTTTTTAATGCTTGGTAAAGTGCTTGCGCTTTTTCTGGTGTGAGCTCATTGCCCCCTTCATCCGTAAAAACAACCGCACTTTGTTTACCTAATGCACTTAACTGCATAAAGTAAGTGCCCTTATCCAAAATATTACCTTCGCCACCACTAAACGGCCACCACATTGAGCTACTAACTGGACGATAATCCAACTTTCGTGTTCCCCGACCAATAATTTCATCTTTAATTTCAAAATCTAAACGTGGTAATACTTGACCTAATTTTACCCAAGCGTGATTAAATGTCGCATTCAATGCCAAGGCCGTACGACCATTGCTGTCTTTGCTCAATGCTGATTGAATTGGATTAAAACCTGAGTTATTGAGATCTTGCAATTGCTTACGATAGGTCGAATTTAACTGACCAATTAATTGATTTAAACGATCTGAGGTATAACGCTGTTTATCTTTCAGGTTTGGAGTAAAAATCACATCATCACGTTTAGCTTGTAGCACTGACACAAACAAAGCACTGTAACCACCTGAATGAACTTGTTCAATATCATATTGTAGCTGAACATTGCCAATATCATCAGTACGCCCAGCACCTGTCCAACCTGTTGTGATCTTATTTCCTGTGAGTTTATATTCCACACCTTGTTCTGTTAATAATCGTGCCACTTGCTCAAGGCTATAAATTTGCTTTTTATCGTTTGGATAAGCAATCAATGCTCTTTCACCATCAAATTGTGCCACGGAATTTTGAATAATCGCACGTGGGCTCTCTGGTGGGCGAATATCTACATTATCCGCTCTTTGGATCTTAACTTGAGGAATCTGATAAGTGTTATCTGCTTTTGGTAAATTCACTCCACCAGTTGCTAAAGGTGCAAATGCAGGTAATGCTTCGTCTGAATTTTGGTAAGCATCATTTGCACGTTGTTTACTTTCATTACTGGTAGAACAAGCGGCAAGTGTACCTAACAAAGCAAGGGGTAATAACCAGTTCTTCATACATATTTCCTCAAATGATTAATTTTATTTTAAAAGTTACCGCACTTTGACAATCACATTGAATAAAAGTTTAGGGTCTGATATGCCAGACCCTAAACCTCATCAATGACTAATTAAAGTAAACCCGCAGCTTTTAATGCGTCTTCTACTTTAGACTGTGCAGATTCACTTAATGTGGTTAATGGCAAGCGCAAAGTCGGAGTTTCAATTAAACCTAAGCGATAGGCAGCCCATTTAACTGGGATTGGGTTAGATTCCACAAACAAATTTTGATGCAATGCCATTAAACGCTGATTAATTTTTTCTGCTTCTTCAAATTGACCATTCAACGCTAAATGGCACATTTTCGCCATATCTGCAGCTGCAATGTTATTAGTAACAGAAATTACACCTTGACCGCCTAATTTCATCGATTCTAAACCTGTTGAATCATCACCGCTTAAGAAAATGAAATCTTCGCCTGCTAATTGTTTAATTTTCGCTACACGGCTCACATCACCCGTTGCTTCTTTAATCCCTACAATATTTTTAATTTTTGCTAAACGTCCCACTGTTTCTGGTTGCAAATCACTCCCTGTACGGCTTGGCACGTTATAAAGAATTTGCGGTAAATCGGTACATTCTGCGATAGCTTTAAAGTGCTGAAACATCCCTTCTTGTGTTGGTTTATTGTAGTAAGGCACAACAGAAAGACACCCTGCCACACCGCTATCGTTCAATAATTTTGTCATCACAATAGCTTCACTTGTAGCATTAGCACCTGCGCCTGCTATAACAGGAATACGTCCATCAGC
Source organism: Pasteurella dagmatis (assembly GCF_900186835.1). Classification (NCBI taxonomy): domain Bacteria; kingdom Pseudomonadati; phylum Pseudomonadota; class Gammaproteobacteria; order Pasteurellales; family Pasteurellaceae; genus Pasteurella; species Pasteurella dagmatis. The sequence goes on along the minus strand of NZ_LT906448.1, from coordinate 36,593 downwards.
AAACTCTAATGTTTTTAAAATTGTCTTAACATTTTCATCAATACTTAATGTTGCTGCTTCTCCCGTTGTTCCCACAGAAACAATAGCATCCGTTCCTGCATTAATATGATATTCCACTAACTTCTTCAGGTTGACAAAATCAATTTCGCCAGAACTGTCCATTGGGGTGACGATAGCCACGATGCTACCTGAGAATAAATAATTATGCGATGACATAAATCCTCCTGAGGATACTGAGAGTTTTAAATAGCTATCATTTTTAGAATGATTACACTATATTGATTGTTGAGTTTGCTTGTAAATATTAATTTAAGATCGCTAAAATGATTTGAATTTGCAAGCAATTTTTTCAATTTTTTGAACAAACTTATTTCCCACAAGGAGATTTTAATGAAAACCTTACAAATTGGTGACATTGCGCCACAATTTACGCTTTTTAATCAATACAATGAACCTATCTCTCTAAGACAATTCGAAGGCAAAAAAGTGCTTATTTATTTTTACCCTAAAGCACTCACACCCGGCTGTAATACGCAAGCTTGTGGCTTACGTGACAGCAAAACAGAATTAGAAAAATTAGGCGTAGTGATTTTAGGGATCAGCCCAGATACTCCAGAAAAATTACATAAATTCACGGAAAAAAAAGATCTGAATTTTTATTTATTAGCCGATCAAGAGCATCAAGTTGCAGACCAATTTGGCGTGTGGGGACAAAAGAAATTTTTAGGCAAAACTTATGATGGTATTCACCGCATTAGCTTTTTGGTCGATGAACAAGGCAAAATTGAGCAAGTGTTTACACAATTTAAAACCTCAAACCACCATCAAGTCGTGTTGGACTATTTAACACAAAAATAATAGCTTAAAAAAATAAAAACTGACCGCACTTTAAGGTATCAAGTGCGGTCAGTTTTCAGAAAGTTTTAATTACAATATAATTTCTAATTTATCATAAGCTCTACGTGCTTTTTCTAATGCTGCCACCACAGATTCATCACGAGCTAAGATCACCCCCATTCGGCGGTGTCCATTCACTTCACCTTTACCAAATAAACGAATATTGGTATTTGGTTCTGCAAGTACTTCGTTCAAATTGCTGAATTGAACTTGATTTGATTTACCCTCCACCACAATTGCTTTTGATGCTGACGGGCTGATTAAATTAATTTCAGGAATTGGTAATCCTAAAATCGCACGTGCGTGTAATGCAAACTCTGATAATTCTTGTGAAATTAAAGTTACCATCCCTGTGTCATGTGGGCGTGGTGACACTTCGTTGAAAATCACTTCATCACCACATACGAACATTTCCACACCGAAAATGCCACGCCCGCCTAATGCACCTGTGATTTTTTCTGCAATTTCTTGTGCTTTCAATAATGCAATCTTTGACATTGCTTGTGGCTGCCAAGACTCTCGATAGTCACCATCAATTTGAATATGCCCAATTGGTGCTAAAAATGATGTGCCGTGAATGTGACGTACTGTTAAAAGCGTAATTTCATAATCAAATTTGACGAAACCTTCAACAATAACACGACCACCTCCAGCACGACCACCTTGTTGTGCATAATCCCACGCTTTTTGGATATCATCAGCGGATTTCAAAATACTTTGCCCATGTCCAGAAGAAGACATAATAGGTTTTACTACACAAGGAATACCAATTTTTTCTACCGCACCTTTGAAGTCCTCAAAATTATCTACAAATTGGTAATTTGAGGTCGGTAAACCCAATTCTTCCGCAGCTAAACGACGAATACCTTCGCGGTTCATTGTTAATTGTGTTGCTTTTGCTGTTGGGATTACATTAAAACCCGCTTGTTCTAATTCAACTAAAGTGGCTGTAGCAATCGCTTCCACTTCTGGCACGATATAATCTGGCTTTTCTTTCTCAACTAAAGCCTTTAATGCCTCTCCGTCAAGCATTGAAATAGTATAAGCACGATGAGCAACTTGTTGTGCTGGTGCATTTTCATAACGATCCACTGCAATAACTTCAACGCCTAAACGCTGTAGCTCGATGACCACTTCTTTACCTAATTCCCCCGAGCCTAACATCATTACTTTGGTGGCTTTAGCTGTAAGTGCGGTACCAATTTTTGTCATTTTTATTTCCTTCTGGATATTGTGTTTGGATAATTTGAATAATAATAGATTAAGGATTTAATAATTTTTCATCCAACAATAAATCGTCATTTTTATTAACACCTACACCACTTGCAATCACATCTTTAGCAATTTGATGTGCATCAGGCAAAGAATGTTCTTTATAAGAACCACATTGATATTCGTTTAATTCGGGAATTTGGCTTTGTTTCTCCACTTTTAATACATCGTGCATTGATGCTAGCCACGCCTCTGCCACTTGCTGTTCTGTTGGTGTGCCGATTAATGACATATAAAACCCTGTGCGGCATCCCATTGGAGAAATATCAATAATTTCTACACTTTCACTATTCAAGTGATCACGCATAAAACCTGCAAATAAATGTTCTAATGTGTGAATACCTTGTGGAGAAAGAATCGCTTTATTTGGTGCACAAAAACGTAAATCAAACACTGTAATTTCATCACCTTTGGGTGTTTTCATAATTTTTGCGACACGCACTGCAGGCGCATTCATTCTTGTATGATCGACTTTGAAGCTATCAAGTAATGGCATAATTCTTCCTTTTATTTTAGTTTTGATTAAATTTTGATAAATTTATTGAACTTTCTAAAAAACTACTAGTCTTAAATTACAGCAACTTGCAGTTGTTTTTAATAAAATTGGTTCCTTAGGTTATTTCACCACCCATCTTGGGTGGTGTTTTTTTATGTCTAATACCCAATTAGACCAATTTTCTTCACAATTTAAAACAAGTTTATCGTTAAAAATAGTAAAAAAGCATATCGAACCATTTTCCCGATAAAGATTAAAATAAATGCCCCAAACACATTTAATCTTAACCAACCTGCAATACCACAAAACAAATCCCCAATAACCGGCAACCAACTGAACAACAATGCCCATATACCATACCGTTGTAATAATCTAATTGTTATCTCAAAGCGAGGATTTTGTTGCTGTTTTTGTTGAGCTCTTGGCATTAAACGCCCAAGCCAATAGGTTGTTAAGCTACCTAAGCTATTTCCCAAAACTGCGATAGCAAATAAATTTGCAATCGAAGAATACGAAACATGATCGATTTGTTTAGTTAACAACGCAACAAAAATGATTTCGGAATTACCTGGTAAAATTGTCGAGCTTAGAAATGCACTGGCAAACATTAACCACAAGTCATATTGCGGCGAAACACTTTCCCACCATTGTAATGAAAGCCAATCCCACATCTTATTCTACGCTCATGAAGTACTACAATTAACCTGTAATTAAAGTTTCTGTGCGCACATCAAAGGCATGCATACCTGCAGTCAATGCAGCTTGAATACCAAAATCCGCATCTTCAAACACTAAACATTTTTTCGCATCAACATGAATTAATTCAGCACAGCGTAAAAAAGTATCTGGTGCGGGCTTATGTTGTGCAACGTCTTCAGAAGTGACAACTGCACCAAAACAATGTGCAATTTCCAGTTTATTTAATAATTTATGCGTAATTTCTCGATGAGATCCTGTGCCTAACGCCATCGGTTTCTTACCATAATAACGTTGTACAATATTTGCGGCAGGTAATAAAGTCGCTTCACTTAGAATTAAAGCTGAACCAAACTGACGTTTTAATGTCATGACTTCTTTTAAATGTTCCAACGGCATATTAGCCCTCATCATCATTTCTTCAGCAATGGTTTTTAATGGTGCACCAGCTAATTCGTACATTACTGAAGGCGATAAAGGATAACCCATTCTTTCTGCGACCATTATCCACGCACGCTCGTGGCAAGGCATTGTATCAATCACGGTGCCGTCCATATCAAAAATTAATCCATCATATTGCTCAAGAACTGTTGAATCTAACATTACTCACTCTTTTTAAACATTAATGAAAAGTAAGCTTATTTTGCTATAAATTTGTGATCTCTGCACTGTTTAATTTGTTCAAAGTAAGCTAGACTTCACTAGACTCAGATGCGAGGGTTGTATGGATATTCAAGCACATTTAGAAATGTTACAAGTGCGAAAATTAATTGATGAGCAAATAGTAGAAATTGTGTTCAATACCAAAACACATTTAGCTGAACATTGGCACGTTAACGTTGAAACATCGCAAGTACAAACAATGTTAGTGCATTTAGCAAATGCGCTCGGACGTATTAAAAGACAGCATTGTGCATCCCCATTACATAAAGACTTTCAACATAAAATTCAAAGCTCAGTCTGTTTTCCAATAGTTTCTGCAATGCATCAAGAAATTCTTCAGCTTATTCCTTTCCCAATTCCAGCAAACGAACAAACTTATTTTCTCGCCAATTATTATGCGCTGTTATTAGATCAACCTGAAATTTTAAATAAGTTACAATAAGAAAGCTTTAGGATATGAAAAATCATAAAAAATTGACCGCACTTTTAAGCTTAAAATGCTCAAAGCAATAAAAAAATTTAGAGTTATAAATACTTAATATCTATAAATGAAATGAATTTTAAAATGAAGTATCAGGATGTGGATTATGAAATGGCGCACCCGAGAGGATTCGAACCTCTGACCGCTCGGTTCGTAGCCGAGTACTCTATCCAGCTGAGCTACGGGTGCGTATATTTGATTCCCATTTATTTACTTGCATTAACCATTTCAAATATTAGAGCCTATTTGGAAATGGCGCACCCGAGAGGATTCGAACCTCTGACCGCTCGGTTCGTAGCCGAGTACTCTATCCAGCTGAGCTACGGGTGCAGCATCGTTTTACATTCACTAATTTAGTGAGTAAAACCTGAGTAAATGGCGGTGAGAGAGGGATTCGAACCCTCGATAGAGTTTTTGACCCTATACTCCCTTAGCAGGGGAGCGCCTTCAGCCTCTCGGCCATCTCACCGCAATCGGTTTGTGGGCGGTATAATACGGTTTTATAAAAATAAGTCAAATCATTTTTACAAAAAATTATTCGACTGAATAATTTCTCTACAAAAAAATAAGAAATCCTATTTCCCACGCAAAATAGCACGTAAGTTAGCCAATTGATTAGCTGTATTTTGTTTTTCTTGCTCTTTACTCATTGGTGGCTTATTACGAGCCCATTGAATATCGTCTGCCGGTAATTCTGCTAAAAAGCGACTCGGTTCAGTTTTTAATATCTCACCAAATTGACGACGCTCTTTACACAATGAAAAACATAATGTTTGTTGTGCGCGCGTAATCCCAACATAAGCTAAGCGACGCTCTTCCTCCACATTGTCTTCATCAATGCTAGTTTGGTGAGGCAAAATGCCTTCTTCCATTCCAATTAAAAACACGTGAGGAAACTCCAACCCTTTTGAAGCGTGTAATGTCATTAATTGCACTTGATCGCTTTCGTCATCATCTTCGCCACGCTCTAACATATCGCGCAACGTTAAACGGGTAACAACTTGATTCAAACTCATTGGCTCATCAACGTCATTTCCATTCAGCATATCTGCAACCCAGTCAAACAAAGTTGCAACGTTTTTACTTTGCATTTCAGCCGCTTTGGGACTGGTTGCATATTCATAAAGATATTCTTCATAATGCAACTGAGCCAACATTGTACGAATGGCTTGAGCCGGTTCAGAACGCGCCACTTCATCTGATAAGTTCACAATCCACTGCGCAAAATTTTGCAATGCATTGTAGGCTTTAGGGGTGATCCGTTGAATAAGCTCAAAATCAAAAATCGCATCAAATAAACTCGTGTGTTTTTCTTGTGCTAGCTCACCTAGCTTTTGCAGCGTGATAGTACCAATTTCACGCCTTGGCGTGTTCACAATACGCAAAAATGCTGCATCATCATCTTGATTCACCAACAAGCGCAAATACGCCATCATATCCTTAATTTCAGCACGCGAGAAAAACGAAGTGCCACCTGAAATTTTATAAGGAATACGGTTTTGCATTAACACTTTTTCCAATAAACGGGATTGATGGTTACCGCGATACAAAATCGCATAATCTTTATATTTGGTTTTCCGCATAAAACGATGTGCGATCAACTCCCCCACAACACGTTCGGCCTCATCATCCTCATTTTTTGCTTCCAGCACCTGCAACTTTTCGCCTTCGCCCAAATTAGAAAACAATTTTTTATCGAACACGTGTTCATTGTTATCAATCAAAATATTGGCACAATGTAAAATGCGGTGCGTTGAGCGATAATTTTGCTCAAGTTTAATCACTTTTAATTGTGGGAAGTCCGTTTTTAAGCGAATCATATTTTGCGGTCTAGCACCACGCCACGAATAAATGGACTGATCATCATCACCCACCACTGTAAAGCAAGCTCGATCGCCCACCAATAATTTGATCAATTCATATTGGCTCGTATTAGTGTCTTGATATTCATCCACCAGCAAATAACGAATTTTCTGCTGCCATTTCGACCGCACTTCTTCATTTTGCTTGAACAACAAGGTCGGCAACATAATCAAATCATCAAAATCCAACACATTGTAAGCTCGAATTTGCTGGCTATAACGTTCATAACAGTGTGCAAAAGTATGTTCTTTTGCATCCCTTGCCTGTGCCTTCGCTTTCTGTGGTGAAATCAGATCATTTTTCCAGTTGGAAATCGTTGAAATCAGCTCACGCAGAAGATCTTTATCTTCCGAAAGCAAATCTGCGGTAAGTTCTTTGAGTAACGCAAGCTGATCGTGTTCATCAAACAACGTCATATTGGATTTAAAACCCAAATGTTTGTATTCACGTTTGATAATATCGAAACCTAAGGTGTGGAAAGTTGACACAATCAAGCCACGACTCGCCTCTTTACCAATAGACTGAGCGACACGCTCTTTCATCTCACGTGCGGCTTTGTTCGTAAAAGTGACTGCGGCAATTTGACGTGGTAAATAACCGCACTTTTCAACTAAATGTGCGATTTTATTAATGATAACACGTGTTTTGCCAGAGCCAGCCCCAGCCAATACAAGGCAAGGGCCTGTGACATATTCAACGGCTTGCTGTTGTTGTGAATTTAATTTCATCGTATTCGTTATTCAGATTCTTGCGCCCACACATAAGGCAATAGTGCGGAATCAAGTAAAAAAGATAAAGGCAAATCTAAGATAGGCAATCCCCATTTCTTCGCCATTTCAAAATCATATTTTGTGCCCGCATAGGCTGTATAGGGTGCTGTAGGGTCTAACAACTTCACCACAGTCCCACACCCCTGAAGCCCCCAAAGTGCGGTCAAAATTAACAAAATTTTTTGCATCATCTCTGCCCATAAAAAAGATGGGCTAATAATATAAGCAATACAAAGAAAATGCGATAAGAAATTGAGGGGGTTGAGCTGAGTTGATTGTTGATTAGAAAATGAAATAGGGATAAATTTGAACTATCGATTATTTGAAAAACGATGAGGCGCCCTAAACGCAAGCAGAAAGGTGAAATAGTCCTTTTGGGAAGTGTCTAAATGTAGGAAGCTCTACTAGATACTTGTGACTTTTAAATTACACATTAACAAATAAAATCTTAAAAACAAAAATCCGCAATATTAAGTGCGGATTTTTGTTTCCTAAATTTGAAAAAAACATTTAACTATAAATTCTATTTTTAGATAAGCTTCTTTTAAAATTAAAGTTTCTTCTTATATACTTTGCCATTTTTATTTAGCGTAAAACTATCGCCGTTGATTGTTCCAACCTCTGAGTCATCACTTATATGGTATAAAACATTATTCTTTTTGTAAGTAACTACTTTATAACCTCCTAAAGTTGGTCTGCCACTTATCATTGCTGTGCCTTTAATCCATGTTGCTACAATGTATTTTTTACCGTCTTGATCTATTGTTAAATTCTTTTCTTCTGGGTTTGAGTAGGTCCCTGTAATAGACTGTTCATTACACCCAACTAACGTCAATGCAACTAAAGCTGAAAAGGCTAATTTTTTTAATTTCATAGATATTCTCCTTGCCGTTCTAATATTTATTTTTTAACTAAATCAATAACTATTGGCTTTAAATTGCTTTCTTATGAATTTTTATTTCGCTATTTTATAGCTTTATATAAAAATCCCGAAAGTATTTTATGTTATTTATGTATTTAAGCATTAAGAAATATATTCTATTGCTCAAATAGCAATATTTTCAGTCCCCTTGAGATGAGAATTTCAAGGGGCATCGTTTTTCTAGAAGGAATGAAACTTAAGCCTTAACGCCTAAGTTGCCGATTTTGATACCTAAAAAGCCCATACTCACTGGGTCAAGGTAGTCACCGAGGAATTTGAAAAGCTCACTTAAATCGGTAAAAGTGCGGTTGATTTTTACTTGATCTTCTACTTTACGTGTAAATTCATAAGCAATTTCATCACCCTTAATATGCGCTTCAAGTGTGATATAAATGGTTTCAAAAAAGTGGCTTTGCGCCCCTTCTTCACCAGGGTCACTAATTCTTACATTCCAATTATTACTAAAAAGTACTTCCGTTTGCATAGTCATAAATTTACCTCGCTGAGTTTAAATGAGTTGCATTGTTGTAAATGTTGTTTAAGAAAAACCCGATTATAAAATCTTTCAAATCAAAAATTTTATAATCGGGCTTTTCAAAAAATTTCCCTACATGTTTCGCTTTTCGCTGATAGCTGCCTTTTCCTTTGCGTTTTTTCTCAATTCGCTGACGGAATAACGGATCGTGTAATAATGCGCAAATGGCATTATCTTTAATTGTTCCACGCTTGTGCTGATAAGGCTGAGCACTTTGTGGCTGATGTTTTTTTGCCATAATTTTTCCTTATAAAGTAATTAACATTTGCCCGTTTATTTTAATTAACAAACGGGCAACATTATAAAGCGAAATTAGAGAATCTCAAGTACAGATTCTGGTGGGCGACCGATTTTAGCACGCTCACCGTTGACCACGATTGGACGCTCTAATAATGCGGAATTTGCTACCAAAGCGTCTAACAATTGTTGTTCTGTCACATCAGGTTGATTTAAGCCTAAAGTGGCAAATAATTCATCTTTGGTTCTCATCATTTCACGAAAACTTTTCACGCCTAATTTTTTTGCAATTGATTGCAATTCTTCAGTAGTGAATTGATGGTTTAAGTAGGCTTGTACGTCAAGCTCACATTGTTTTTGTTCTAAAAGTGCTAATGTTTCGCGACTTTTGGAACAACGTGGATTGTGATAAATCGTGATTGTCATAGAATTTCCTCGCTTAATAATATGATCTCGTTAGATTTTAACTTATAATCGCTCAAAATGCTTACCTTAAGGGAATATTATGATCGAAATGTTAAAAAGTTGGTATAACAACCGTTTTAGCGATCCGCAGGCGATGGGGTTGTTTGCTATCTTGTTATTTGGTTTTATTTCTATTTATTTTTTCAGTCATTTAATCGCACCGTTACTGATTGCAATTGTGTTGGCGTACCTTTTAGAATGGCCAATTCGTTTTCTGACCGATAAACTTAAATTCCCACGTTTATTATCAACCGCACTGATTTTTGGCGGTTTTCTTAGCTTGATTTTAGTGATTGTGCTTGTGCTTATTCCAACACTTTGGACACAAACTGTTAACTTAGTCAGTGATCTTCCGCATATGTTCAATACGATTAACGTGTGGTTACTTTCTTTGCCTGAGCATTATCCTGAACTTGTGGATTATCAAACTATTGATTCTGTACTCAACTCTGTGAAAGCCAAAATTCTTGGCTTCGGTGAGTCTGCATTAAAATTCTCTCTTACCTCGTTATTAAGTTTGGTGACACTTGGCATTTATGCTTTCTTAGTGCCGTTAATGGTGTTCTTTTTATTAAAAGACAAAAAAGAATTGATGACTGGCGTAAGCCGTTTCCTACCGAAAAACCGCACCCTTGCCTCTAACGTTTGGCAAGAAATGCAACAACAAATTGCTAACTATATTCGTGGAAAATTATTTGAAATTATCATTGTAACCGCAGTAACTTATGCAATTTTCTTGTTCTTTGGTTTGAATTATTCCTTGTTATTAGCGGTTGCTGTGGGCTTATCTGTGCTTGTGCCTTATATCGGTGCGGTGTTAGTGACTATTCCAGTAGCGTTAGTGGCTGCAGCGCAATTTGGTATTAGCCCAACATTTTGGTATATCCTTATTGCTTATATTGTGAGTCAGCTTTTAGACGGTAATTTATTAGTGCCGTTCTTATTCTCAGAGGCTGTAAACTTACATCCGCTTGTCATTATTATTGCGGTTTTAATTTTCGGTGGTTTATGGGGTTTCTGGGGCGTGTTCTTTGCGATTCCATTAGCAACATTAGTGAAAGCCGTTGTGAATGCATGGCCTTCATCAGAACAAACACCACACGCATAGCGATAAAAAAGATCATAAAAAAAGACCGCACTTCGTTTAAAAGTGCGGTCTTTTTTTATCAAGTTTTCTCAAGCTTAGTGAGAAGAATTATCCGTCAATGGTTTGATACTTTCATCAAACTCTGGCAACAGTTTATGTTCAGTTGCAATATAGCTATAAATCACTGGTAAAACGAACAAGGTAAATAGCGTACCAATGGTTAAACCAGAAGCAATCACAATCCCGATACTAAAACGTGAAACACCACCTGCACCTGTTGCATATAATAATGGGATTACACCCGCCACCATCGCAGCTGTTGTCATAAGGATTGGACGTAAACGCACCTTCGCTGCTTCCATAATTGCTTCGGTACGATTTTTGCCGTAATGCAATTGTTGCTCTTTTGCTACTTCACACATCAAGATACCATGTTTAGTAATTAAGCCCACAAGAGTAATTAAACCAACCTGAGAATAAATATTCAAGGTTGTGCCAGGGAAGCTCATCACGATACCAAACGCCCTTAAAAGACCCGGAACTGTATTGCTCAGAATGTTGAGCGTCAATAATGCACCACTGACTGCCAACGGTACAGAAATCATAATCACAAGTGGATCCCGAATTGATTCAAATTGAATCGCTAACACTAAGAAAATGATGATGACTGCTAACACGAAAGTAAATGCTAAAGCATTGCCTTCTTGTTCTAACTGTCGAGCCTGGCTTGTAAAGTCATAGTTATAACCTTGCGGTAAATTTTCTTGCGCAGCCGCTTTCAACCATTCAACCGCTTCACCGATACTTTTCGTTGGTAAAGGCACCGCACTAATTACCGCCGAGTTTAACTGACTAAAACGAGGTAATGAAGTTGGTTGTGGTTCTAACGTTACAGTTAAAAAGCTACTTAATGGCACAGATTTACCATTACTTGCTGTCACATAGTAATTATTCAAGCTTTCTGGCGATAAACGCTGGTCACGTTTTACTTGCATAATAATGCGGTACGCACGACCATCAATATCTACACGTTCAATCGTCGCCGCAGATAAGAAACTACCTAATGTTGCACTAATTTGCTGCATTGTGACACCATAAGTCCCCGCTTTTTCTTTATCTATTTTGATACGCATTTGTGCTGTATCAAATTTTAAATCCAATGCAGTATAAACGAAGTTACCTGATTTTTTCATTTTATCTAAAAACTCGCCTGCAACATTGGCTAAGTCTTTATAGTCATTGGCTGTACTGATTACAAAACCAATTGGAGGTCCTTGCTCACCGGTATTAATTTCTGGGAAGTTAAAACCAGTAAGAGCAATTTCTGGGATATGCGCCGCTTTTTTGTTAAGCTCATTCAGAATTTCTGATTGTTTGCGATCACGCTCGCTCCAATCTTTTAATGTCACTACACTGAATGATTGGTTGCTACCCATTGCACCAGAAATCACCATTGAAAAATCCACTTCTGGCGTATTTTTTAAAATCTGTTCGAACTCACGCATTCCCTCTTGAACATAGTCCACATTCACGTTTGAAGGCCCACGACCGACCACCATAAATGCGCCTCTATCTTCTGCTGGCGTTAATTCATGAGCCAGAGAATTAAATAAGAACGGTAAAGTTGCAAAGATGATTGCAGCAAATGCCAACATACATTTGCGGCTAGCCATCACTAGATTTAACGCATAGTTATAACCATTATTCATTTTGGTCAACATATGCTCGATACATTTTTCTAATTTACTTGGATCAGTATGCGGTTTTAATAAAGTACTACTCATCATTGGTGAAAGTGTTAATGCCACCACACCTGAAATAAACACTGCACCTGCAAGTGTTAAAGCAAATTCTTTAAATAATGAACCTGTAATACCATCCATCAATGCCATCGGTGAATATACCGCCATCAATGCGATTGTCATTGAGATAACAGGTACTGCAATTTCTCGTGTACCAATAATTGCTGCTCGGAATGGTGTTTCACCGAGTTTAATGTGGCGATCAACGTTTTCAAGTACAACTATCGCATCGTCTACCACCAAGCCAATCGCTAAAATCAATGCTAGCAAGGTCATTAAGTTAATGGAGAAATCAAACGCTTGTAATAGCATTATTACCCCAATTAACGAGATAGGAATTGTAATTACTGGAATTAAAATCGCTCGCAATGATCCGATAAATAAAGTGATTACTACCAATACGATGATGGTTGCTTCTAGAATGGTTTTCACTACTTCATCAATCGAATTATTAATCGCAATTGTGGTATCATACAGAATTTCTGCGCTCATACTGTCTGGCAAATTACGCTTAATTTGCTCATACAAGGGGCGAACATTTTCGGCTACTACCAATGGGTTTGCTGACGAAGTTGGGTTAATTGCAAGCACTACAGATTCCAAGCCATTGGCAACTGCTCGAGTACTATCACTGGATTTATTTAATTCCACTTCGGCAATATCACGTAAACGTACCAGCTTATTGCCTTTCGATGAAATCACTAAATTACCCAATTCTTCAACAGATTTTGTTGTGGTTTCCACTTTATTTTTATAAGTAACATAAAAACCATTGTCATTACCTGCCGCAGTTTGTACGTTATTCGATGACAATGCACTTCTCACAGCCATTGCGGATAAGTTCTGTGATGCCATTTTGGCTGGATCTAACCAAATACGTAACGCATAATCAGACGCACCAAATATTTGCACCTCTGCCACACCTTCTACCGTAAAGAATTGTGGCTTAATCACACGCTCAATATAATCAGTAACTTGACTTGCATCCAATTTCGCCGAGCTAAATTGGATATACATCATACCCGTACCACCGGTTGATGAAGTAATTACAGGATCATCTATCCCTCTAGGTAGCTGAGAACGCACAGAGTTTACTTTGGCTAACACATCTGCCAATGCCGCATTAGGATCCGTATTCAATTTCATTTTGATCGTAATTAACGAACTATTTGGCAAACTTTTCGATGACAAATAATCAATATTATCCGCTTGAGCAACTGCCTCTTCTAATTTCGACGTTACGAACGCTTGAATTAAACTTGCATCTGCGCCGGGATAAATCGTCGAGACATTGATTACCGTCGTTGTCATTTTTGGATATTCTCGTACTGCAAGCTTAGCAATAGCTTGTAAACCAAGAATAATGATTAACAAGCTAATTGACACCGCCAAGACAGGACGTCGAATAAAAATATCGGTAAATCGCATTTTAGTTTCCTACTTTTTCATTCAGATAAGTGCGGCACATTTTTCTAAAAATTCTACATCTTCCGCTGAAAAACGCGCTAAACGAGGTGAATCTACATCTAACTCTGCAATCATTTCACCGTCTTTAAAAATCGGAACAACAACTTCTGACTGTGATGCGCTATCACAAGCAATATGCCCATCAAATTGATGCACATCTTCCACCACCGTTGTTGTGCCAGTTTTCCACGTATAGCCACACACGCCTTTGCCAAAGCCGATATCTGAACAAGCCACTTTCCCTTGGAATGGACCTACTTTTAACACGCCGTCTTTCACAATATAAAAGCCAACCCAGTTCAAGTCTGGCATATGTTCATAAATAAATGCGGAGGTGTTTGCCATTCTTGAAATAATATAAGTTTCAGTCTCTAAAATTTGCTCTAATTGTTTGAGTAATAATGAATAATTCATAAAATCTTTCCTATTTTCTACCGCACTTTATAGGTTATTTTTCTTCGCAGGTTGTTGTGTACCTACGCCAGCTTTGTCAGCCACGATAACTAAGCTACCATTACTTAAATTTTGTTGACCACCTGTCACAATTTTATCGCCAACTTTCACGTCATCGCCTTTTAACTGTGCATAAATGCCTTGGCGATCTTTAGTAAATACGGTGATTTGTTTTGCACGATACGTTTTGTCTAAATTGTTAGGGTCAAAATCTTTACGATGACTTAATGCTTCACGATCTTCGTCTGAAAGAGGTATCAATACATAAGCAATTTCACCATACATATTGTAACTAACCGCCACTTGTGGCACGACAACTTGGTCATATTCTGTAGCTAATGCCACACGCAAACGTGTGAACATTCCAGACAACAATTTACGGCCATCTTCTACATCAAAAGTCGCTTGCACATCAATTAAACCAGTTGTTGAGCTGATTGCGGGCTCAATCGCTGTAATTTTTGCTGCAAAGGTTTCACCACTTCTTGCATCCGCAGTTGCGGTGACTTTTTGACCAATGTATAAGTTTTCTAATTGAGTTTGAGAAAGTGCAAAATCAATCTTCATACTACTTGTGTCTTCAACACGCACAATCTCAAAACCTGGATTTACATATTGCCCAACGTTGACTTTCACAATACCAGTTTTACCATCAAAGGGGGCAACAATTTGGCGACGAGCAATCCCCGCTTTTAATGCAGCGATATTAGACTCTAATGCTTCATAAGCCGCTTTTGCGTTATCTAGTTCTTGTTGAGAAACGCTTTTGGTTTTATACAAATTCAAATAGCGTTGATAAGTCGCTTTGACAGAAGATAATTGTGCAAGCGACGCACGTAAGTTAGATTGTTCTACTGAACTATCTAACACCACTAAGATGTCACCTTTTTTAACTTCTTGACCAGATTGCACTAACACTTCGCTCACAGTACCTGATGTTTGCGAGCTTAACATTGCGCCCTGATTTGGTCGCACCAAGCCCGTTGTTTCAATCACAGGTGTCCATTGTTGTGGTTGAATTGTCATCGCCGTTACGGGATAAATTTTTTCTCCCATTCCAGCAATGGCTTTCTCAATCATTTTCCCTTTGATCACATTGAAAACGATCACCACTGCAAATAAAAATACAATGATCCCTAAAATGATTTTCATCATCACCGAATGAGATCGTTTAGGTTGATTTGCTTGAGTCCCACTCATACAAAAACTCCATTAATATCAAAAAATAAACTATTTTTGCATTGCTCGCCAAGAGCATTGAATTACCGACTCCAGTAATCCTTCAGAAAACGATTCTTTAAAATAGATTTGTTTCCACGCAATTTTCATCGCACTTTCTAACCCTAAAGAAAAGAGAATATTACTTGGTAAATCACATAACACACCGAGTTTCTGCCCTTTTTCACAGAATAATGTCCAGTGGCTACGATCCCACTCTCTTATCACCTTATCAAATCCCGGTAAGGACTGATATTGATGCATATTCAATATAATATTTGGGTTTTCACCTAAAAAATGCCAAATGTTCCACCACATTTGACGATATTGTCCGAAAAGTGACTGACTTTCGTCATAATTCTTTTCTAATTCACGCTGAAAACGTGCAAATACTTGCCGAGCAAATTGTTCTAGCAATTCTTCTTTACATTTAAAATAAATATAAATTGTACCTGGCGAAATATTGGCTGCCTTTGCAATTTTATGCATCGACAAATTATGTAAACCATCTTTCGCCATCAGATGATCTATTGCCGTAAAAATATGCTCGGTCATATCTGTATCAGATTGACGCATAATAAAATTCACTCAATTGATTTACATTTAGAAGGGAACAATCAGCACATATGATGTATGCACTAACTGAATGAACGTTCGTTCATTTTAAAGAGTTTTAAAATTTAAGCAAGTTCAAAAACAAAAAAACGCAGTTTTTACACCACGTTTTTTTAACTAATTACATGCCGATAACAACACAATTTATCACTGATTTTGCTTTTTCTTGCGCTCGAACCGCAGAGGCTCTATCGCCCAAAGGCCCCACGACAACTCGGTTCCATTCGGCACTTGAATTGACTCGAGCATTTAAGCCCGTTAAAGCAAGGCGTGCTTGTAAATTATCAGCTTGCGCTTTATTTTTAAACGCACCACATTGCAAACCATATTGTCTTCCGTTCGTTGTCGTTTTTATTGGCGCTGGATTTTCAGCAGGTTTCTCTACCGGCTTTTCCACTTTTTTCACGACTTCTGCTTTTGGCGTTTCTGTTTTTGGCACTTCTTTTACAATGTCCACTTTTTTCGACTCGCTTGCTTTCGCTTCGACAACCGTTGCCGGTGTATTTTGTGGTTTAGTTTGTTTTGGTGTTTCAGGAGCTTTAGGTGTAGAAAGTGCGGCTTCTTTCTTCGCCATTTCTTCTGCTTTCTGACGTTCTTCCTGTTGTTTCAAGCGCGCTTGTTCTGCTTCTTTTTGCTCTTTTTCCATTGCTAACAAAATTTTCTTTTGTTCTTCGGTTAAGCGCATATTTTTATCTAAATTTTTTGCATTATCATCTACTGGTACCGTGCGAGTTTCTAAAGCCTGAATATAACTCCACACTTCTTCTGGACGATTTGGTAATACGCTTTTCGGTGCTGTTTTCTCTACCTTAGGAACAACGACTTCTGGTGCTTTTTCTTTCATAAAAAATAACACCAAAGCAAAAACAACAATCACAGCACCTGCAATTAAAAATAGCACTGTTTTACTTGTTCCTTTCTTCTTTTTACTACCGCCTCTTGCGGGATGATTGCGTCTTGCCACGATATTACCTTTTCAAAATAATCAAAAAATCTGAACAATTTTACTGAAAAATCCTTTTTAACTCAAATTAAGCTAACTTAAATCGATTGGATCCACATCTAAAACACACCGCACTTTGCTTGAGGTCACAATATTCGCTTGTTGAAATTGTGCTAAGGCTTGTTGTAACAACATTCGTGAAGGATGTTGTAATAACAATTGCCAACGGAACTGTCCTGCTTTTTTACTAAACGGTGCAGTAATCGGCCCTAAAATCTGCAATTGATTATTGGTTGTCGCATTCCATTGGTAAAAATAATCTGCAATTTTCTGTAACTGTTGTTCTGCTTCTTCAGAATATCGGCTTTGTGCCTTAAACAACGCCTGTGCACTAAAAGGCGGTAGCCCCATATTCTGTCGAAGTTGCAAGGCTTGCTCCGCAAATTTGTCGTAGCCTTGTATGAGTAAAGTTTGTAAAAGCGGGTGATCAGGATAATGCGTTTGTAACACTACTTCGCCTTGCTTTTCCATTCTTCCTGCTCTACCAGCCACCTGCACATACAACTGTGCTAAACGCTCTTCTGCACGGAAATCAACGGAAAACAATGCACTATCCACATTCACCAACGCCACTAATGTCACATCAGGGAAATGGTGACCTTTCGCCAACATTTGCGTACCAATTAAAATCTGGCTTTTACCTTGCTGAATATCTGATAAATATCTCTCTAACTTACCTTTACTTGCTGTACTGTCGCGGTCAATTCGTGTAATTTGGTACTGTGGAAAATACTCTGCCAATGTCTGTTCTAACTGCTCTGTACCCAGCCCCGTCGTAATTAAATGCGTAGATCCACAATGTCCACATTGCATAGGAATTGGCTTTTGAGAAGCACAATGATGACAACGTAAAGCACGTTGATGTTGATGATAGGTATAAGGCTTTTCGCAGTGATGACATTCCGCCATCCACCCACATTCGTGGCATAACATTACAGGCGCAAACCCACGACGATTTAAAAACAGTAAAACCTGATTGCCTTTTTGCAAATGCACTTCCATTTGTTTCAACAAACGTTCTGACAAGCCGTTGTGTACGGTTTGCTGTTTTAAATCAATCACAGAATGGCGAAGTGCGGTCGAATTTCCCGCTCTTTTTGATAAGACAATATGGCGATATTTACCATTTTTGACATTATTAAGACTTTCCAAACTTGGCGTAGCCGATCCCATTAAAACCGGAATATTCAATTGTTTTGCCAACACCAATGACAGATCACGCGCGTGATAACGGAAACTATCTTGCTGTTTAAATGAGGCATCGTGCTCTTCATCAATCACAATTAAGCCAAGATCTGAAAATTGCGTAAACAGGGCTGATCTTGTTCCGATAACGATCGCACTCTGACCCGTTCTTGCTCGTTGCCATACATTTAATCGTTGAGTGTCATTCACGTTGGAATGTAACACATCAATCACCACATTAAAACGCATGCGAAAACGCTGTACTGTCTGAGGAGTTAAACCTATTTCAGGCACCAGAACCAACACTTGCTGACCTTTTTTCAATACTTCTTCAATAAACTGCAAATAAATTTCGGTCTTACCAGATCCCGTTACACCATCTAACAGCCAAGCAGAAAAACCCTGCTGAAATGTTAGCTGGCTAAACGCTAATGCCTGCTGTTTATTAAACGTTAAACGATTTTCAGCATTCGTGATTGGCAAATCCCCTAAACTTTCCAGCCACATTTGTGCAATTGGTGCAACTTCCACTTCATCAATAAAAGCTTTTTGTTTAAGAGTAGAAAAAATTGCAGCACTAAAAGGATTATTGCCCTTTTCTAAAGGCATTTGTAAAAGAGTATGGAGCACTTCAAGTTGTTTCTTAGCGTGTTTAAATTCGCCTGTTTCAAACTGTTGAGCAAATGCTTGCTCACCAAGTGCGGTCAATTTCCAAAAAATTTTACTTTTTTCTACCGCACTTTCCCCCTGACGCAATTTCACTGGTAACGCTTGAAACAACACTTCACCTAATGCTGTCTGGTAATAGCTCGAAGCCCAGTGCAACAACTTCCAAGTTTCTGTGTTAAATAAGCTTTCGTTATCTAATACCTCAACAACCGCCTTTAACTGTTTCGGGTCAATCTCCGACTCAGTAGGGAAATCCACCACAATAGCAACTCTTTTCTGCGTTCCAAAAGGCACAACAACCCGCCCACCAATCACAGCTTTTAAATCAGTAGGTAAAAGATAATCAAAAAAACGAAATAACGGCACTGCTAGTGCCACACGGATGAGTTGCATAGTCTGAGTTAAAAATTAAATGTTGAATTATTGTGATATTTTTTTATCTAATGCACAATAGTAACAACCATAAATATCTTACATATCTAGCAAGAGATATAGTATAAATGAATATAACCTTTGTACACAAAAGTTTAGTCACCGGTGGTGCTGAAAGAATTTTGATCAATTATTTAAATTTATTATCTTCTGTTGAAAACTTAAACATCACTTTACTTTTATTAGAAAATAGAGGGGAAAAGAATATAAATATCGAAGATATTAATAAAAATATTAATATTCAATTCATTTTGAATACAAAAGAATCAGAAAAATATGCTAAATCAGAAAATGAAATTCAAAACAAAAGTCTTTTCAGAAAATATTATAAATATCAATACAGAAAAACTAATGAAAAAATTATAGAAAGAATAGGGCATTATTTACACAACACACCTATCGATCTCGTCATAAATTTTAACTCGCACTTAGATATTTTTCTTAGGGAACATAAAATCAACTATCCACTTTTCCGTTGGATTCATGGTCAAGCACATTTAGATTGCTGGGAAAGAGATAGAGAATACTATAAGAACATATTACCTCAACATACTTATTTTTTTGCTATCAATAGAGAAATGCAAAAAAGCTCACAAGAAATATTAAGCAATTATGGCATTCAGCCAGAACAAGTTCAAATGTTATATAACCCTATTGATATAAATCTTATTCAAGAAAAAGCTAACTTTGACCTTGATTTTATGGATAAAGATTATTTAATTAACGTATCCAGATTAGATGAAAATAAAAATCACATACAGATGATTAATATTTATTATCAACTTAGAAAGCGAGGTGTAACAGAAAAACTTTATATAATCGGAGATGGGGAATATCGAAGTAAAATTGAAGAGTATATCAAAGAATTAAATTTGTCAGAACACTGTATTTTATTAGGTAATAAAAATAACCCATACCCTTTTATGAAAAGAGCAAAACTATTTTTAAGCACTTCACTTAAAGAAGGTTTGCCTACAGTTCTTATTGAAAGCATGGTATGCGGTGTTCCTGTTATTTCAATGGATTGTCCAACCGGACCAAAAGAGATACTAAATGATGGAGAATTTGGAGCTCTAATCCCATTAAAAAATGAACAAGCTTTTATACAAAAGACATTATCCATCCTTAAAGATGGACGAGAATATAATGATTACAAGAATAAATTAGACCTTGCGGTGAGTCCTTTCCATTTTGATGATATTAAACTATCATTAATAAAAATTTTAAATACTATAAAAAATTAATAAACATTATATTTTAACTTACGTTTAAAATCCCTAATTACTGAACGAATAAAAAGAATAATAGGTAATTTAGCACCTTTAATATATTTTATTTTAGATAATAAAATATAATAATAATGCATTTTAAAATGATGGCAATCAGAGTGCCAAGGTTTTTCTGGTCCGCAAAAATGAGAAATAGCAACAGGCATAGTTGTTTTTTCTATATCATCTAAGATATCTAATTTTCCTGAACGATACTTCTTAATTCTCTCAAGTTGGTTAGGCATAAAGTTAAATCTGCAATCTAAATAATATACATTATTTTTAAAAATACCATTTAAAATATCTTGATCTTGATATATTGCTTTTTCTCCATACTTCGCTAGCCAATCTAAAGATCTATTAAATACATCAATTTCTCTCCAAAGATCCAAATTAAAAATCATTACACCAGCATTAAAATAATAATTTTGGCGAGATAAAGAGATTGTATACTTATGTTCTGGTCTCTCATATTCAATAAATGAGTCAAAACAAGCTGCAACTCCATATTTTTCAATATTAATTTCCCATAATGGAGTCAAATCATCAAACACCAAGAGATCAACGTCTAAGTAAATAATCTTGTTAAGATCAGTAGGCAAATAATCAACTGCTTTCAATCTTGCATAAGTTGCTAATGATATATATCCTATATTCTCAGGAAAGTTTTTAAAATCATTTATATCAACTGGAATAAAAATTATATTGCTTTTTGATGAATTCAATATTTGTAAAGCTATATTCTTATTTTCTGTGCTAATACCTAGATCAAACACGTAAAAATTTATGCATTTATCATTAAAACTCAAAATGCTTTTTATACTTACCATAAGATGATAAGCATATTTATCATCTGAAGAAAAAAGAATATTCATAAAACGCTCACAAAGGTGAATGGTATTTATAAGGTCTAATCATTTTTTTTATAATTTTAATTTTCTGTTTTCTAGAAAAAATATAATTATCTTTATTAGATATGAAATTAAATATATAAAAAAAAGAATAACTCTCTAAAGAAAAATACAAGTCATATATTATTTTTCTGACTATATCATTTTTTAGCAAATTTAGGTGAGATAGTTGGGACTGAATTTTAACTACATCCTCAAAAGAGTGTGTATCCCCAACATAGCCCTCTACACCAAGATCTAATAAATAATAATTTATAGCGATGCGCCGAATCTTTTTAGCCATTAAGTTCTGATACTCATTATGCAATGAGGATGTTTGATTAGAGTGGAATCTATAATAAACTAAAGGCTCGGGATAATTTGCTAAATCGCCAAGTCTGCTAACATCCAACCAAAACTTGTAGTCTTCCGTATGTTTATAAGAGCTATCAAATCTCAAGCCATAATGCTTAAAAATACTACTCCGCATAATCATAGAGTTATTATGAATAGGATTTCTAAATAACATTTGCTCAAAAATATCCTTATGTTCTGTTGGATTTTTCCATATCTGCCCATCTGCATAATAATTAGAAAGGTTACTGCCATTACCTTGTTCCGATAAAACTTGGATATAAGACCCCATAGCAATGATATGTTTTTCCTTTTCCAAATAACCTAAAATTTTTTCAATCCAATCAGGCTTAGTAATATCATCCGCATCCGTCCTCGCAATGTAATCTCCACTTACATGTTCAATACCTATATTTAAGGAACTAATAAAACCTAAATTTTTAGAGTTATTAATAATCTTAATTCTAGTGTCTTTTTTAGAAAGTGAATGAAGTTTTGATAAAGTATTATCAGAAGAACCATCATTAACTACGATAATTTCTAAATTCTTATATGTTTGATTAATTACTGCATTTATACATTCTTCAATATATTTTTCAACATTATAAGCGCAAATCAAAACTGAGACCAAAGGTTCATTTAACATAAATTCATTTCCACACATTTAGATTGTAATATAGAAGAAATTTCATAATATATTTATAAAATACTTTATCATTAAATATTAACCAATCCACTTTGAAATAAAAATCATTCTAATAAGTAGATGAATATTTACTTGGACGAAGGAACTTCTTTATAATTTTAAACCTCTCCTTGATAGAAAAACAATTATTCTCACTTATTAAAAAACAATAAATATCTTTATAATGATATTCAGTCAAAGAAAGATAACATTCGTAGATGATACGTTTTATTATATTTTCTTGTAAAGCCCCATTTTTATAAAATATTTCATGTAATGTGGCTATATCTTTGAATAAAAATTTCTCAGGTAAGCAGTAATCAATACCAAGAGCTTTTAAATAATAATTAAGAGCTTCCAATCGTAGTTTTTTACTAATTCTTTCTTGTTGATCATGATGAATAGAAGATGTTTGATTATGGTGCAATCTATAATAGACTAGAGATTCAGGGTAATTCGCTAATTTACCAATTCTGCTCACTTCCAACCAAAACTTATAATCTTCAGCATAAGGATAATCTAAATCATAAATTAATTTATGCTTAGTATATATCTTACTTCTCATTATCATTGAGTTATTATGAATGGGATTGCCAAATAACATTTTTTCCACTATATCTTTATGTTCTAAAGGATTTTTCCATTCAACCGCATCTTTATGGTGATTAGCAAGCACACTACCATTATTTTCTTCCGATAAGACAGTAAGATAAGATCCCATCGCAATAATTTCAGGATCATTTTCCATACAGGTTAATATTTTCTCAATCCAATCAGGTTTAGTTATATCGTCGGAATCAGTTCGAGCAATATACTCACCACTAACTTCTTTTAATCCTTCATTTAACGCAGATATTATTCCTACATTATTCTCTAAGTTTAATATTTTGATACGATTATCTTTTTTAGCTAATTGTTTTAATAGAAAATAAGTATTATCAGAAGAACCATCATTAACTACGATAATTTCTAAATTCTTATATGTTTGATTAATTACTGCATTGATACATTCTTCAATATATTTTTCAACATTATAAGCACAAATCAAAACTGAAACTAAAGGTAATTCTAGCATAACTTAATTTCCAATCATTTAAATTCTATTACTACAGAATTTTCATTATTTTTTAACTGTATTCTTTTCTTTTTACTCTTTTCAATCATTCTCTGAGGCTTCTTCAAAAAATGTATAAACAAATCTTTAATTTTCTTCTGTTTCCTTTTTCGATCTCTATCTAGCCTCGCTATGATTCTCTCATCCTCTAACTGACTAGAAAGCAAAGAATGCTCTTGGTTTACCTGTAGCTCCTGAATACAGATTGCTGGTGAAAGCTGATAAACCTGAAAATTATCCATTGGTAAAAATCTATCGAAAATAAGTTGATCAATTGGCTCGATCTCATCTTCCTTCATATTTGCAAAAATATTTAAGAAATATTTAGCAGCCGAAAAAGAAATAATATAACCAGCCGTACCAAAGTGAGTAGATCTCAATTTGAGAAAATCCCTATCTAAATAAGGAGATATATTTGTAGCATCACACAATACTTTCTGTAGAAAAGTCTCCAAACGAATAATAAAATTATCGCCATGCTGAAAACGAGAGTGAATCCACTCATCACTAGCGAGAAATTCCTCCGCATCTTTACCTAAGAGAATATCATCCTCAAAAACTCCGATATATGGCAAATTTTCCTCAACACACTTATGCCACAATGATAAATGGCTCATCAAGCAGCCTTTTTCTCCATTAGTTAAATTACATCGTGATAGATTTGGTATAAGCTGTTCAACTAATTGGTTGAACTCTAAAGAAGGGCTTAATGCATCAAAAAAGAGGAAAGGAATATTATGTTGATAAAATTCTTCCAAAATGTGCTTTCTACGATCTGTTGCGCTAGAAAGACTGATCACATAGTTTTTTAATAAACTCATAAAATTCATCTTAATTGAATATAACATGACAAAATATATCATTTGACACGAAACTTGTCTATCAACCCCAGTCCCATCGGACTTGCAACTTTATCGCTTTTTTTGTACAATTCGCCATCTTACATACAAACTGCCTTTTGGCGTAATATTAACTACACGCGGTGTCGGTTTTGAGCTTGATAGCGGCGTGGCTTCAATTTGAGGTTTTCTATGAAACAAGGTATTCACCCTAATTATGTGGAAGTTACAGCAACTTGTTCTTGCGGTAACGTAATTAAAACTCGCTCAACAGTGGGTAAAGATTTAAACTTAGACGTTTGTGGAAACTGCCACCCATTCTACACGGGTAAACAACGTGTTGTTGATACTGGTGGTCGTGTAGAACGCTTCAACAAACGTTTCAGCATTCCAAGCACAAAATAAGTTGACGGAATAGAATTAAACCCTGTTTTTTACAGGGTTTAATTCTATATAGGGGTATAAAAGGGTTAAAGTATGGAACAAATGCCACCAATCTTCGTGATTAGCTTAAAAGGATCACCTAGACGAGATGTTATTTCTCAACGTTTAAATGGTTTAAACTTAAACTTTAGATTCATTGATGGAATTAATGGAAAAGAGCTTACACAAGATGAATTAAATAAAGTTGATTATGAATTTTATCTCAAACGATTTAATAGCCGTAAACCATTAACTATAGGAGAAGTTGGCTGTGCTCTAAGCCACTTATCAATTTATGAAATGATTGTTCAAAATAAGATAGAAAAAGCAATCATTCTGGAAGATGATGCTATTGTATCACAAGTTTTCGAATCACTTGTTAAAGACTCTATCAGAAAAAGTCCAGATAATACTGAAATTATCTTTTATGATCATGGTAAGGCCAAAAGCTATTGTTGGAGAAAAACTATATCTGAAAATTACAGGTTAGTACATTATAGAAGACCTTCCAAAAACTCTAAGCGTGTCATTATATGTGCAACAGCATATTTAAT
The DNA here is from genome assembly GCF_900186835.1 of Pasteurella dagmatis. Classification (NCBI taxonomy): domain Bacteria; kingdom Pseudomonadati; phylum Pseudomonadota; class Gammaproteobacteria; order Pasteurellales; family Pasteurellaceae; genus Pasteurella; species Pasteurella dagmatis. The sequence goes on along the minus strand of NZ_LT906448.1, from coordinate 11,238 downwards.
CACATTATCTGGAGCACAAAAACTACTCAAGGTAGCTTATCCGCTTCGAATGCCTGCAGACTACTTAACTGGTGCATTACAGTTAACTAAACTTAAGGCTTATGGAGTAGAACCTCCTTGCGTATTCAAAGGAACTATTTCTGAAATAGATGCAATGGAACCTCGTTAAGATGAAAATCAAAGACAAATTACGCCATCTACGATTACAAATTGGAGCTGTTTTTTTTGATAAAAAAATAGCTCCACATCAAGCTGAAAAAGCTATAAAAAGCATCTTATTTCTACGTCAAGATGGAAAAATTGGTGACTATATTGTCAGCTCATTTGTCTTTCGCGAAATTAAAAAATTTAACCCTCAAATCAAAATAGGGGTGATTTGTACTAAGAAAAATGCTTACCTTTTTCAGCAAAATCAGTATATTGACCAACTTTACTATGTAAAGCAAAGAAGCATTATTAACTATATTAAATGTGGCTTGAGCGTAGCTAAAGAAAAATACGATCTTGTTATAGATCCAACAGTAATGATTCGTAACCGTGACTTATTACTTCTACGTTTAATTAATGCTAAAAATTATATTGGCTACCAAAAAGCAAATTATGGTCTATTCAACATTAATCTTGAAGGAGAATTTCACTTTTCTGAGTTATATCAATTAGCTTTAGAGAAAGCGAATATTCCGGTGAAAGATATAAGTTACGATGTTCCATTTGATAATCAAAGTGCAACTGAAATCGCTCAATTCTTAAGAGAAAATAGACTACAAAATTATATTGCTATAAATTTTCATGGCGCATCTAGTTCGAGAAGATTTAATAATGAAAATATTAAAGCATTCTTATCAAGAATAAGTACAATAACTAATAATAAGCCTATTATATTGCTCAACTACCCTAGCATATATGAAACTCTGAAAGAAACAATAAGTCAACAGAGTAGCGTTTTTTTATATCCAACTAAAAATATATTCCATACAATAGAGCTTATTAAATATTGTGATCAGCTAATTTCACCAGATACATCAACTGTTCATATCGCATCAGGTTTTAATAAACCTATCATTGCATTCTATAAGAAAGAAAAAGCCAATTTTACGAACTGGCAGCCAAAAAGCCAAGCAGACACACATATTCTTTTTTATAAAGAAAATATAAATGAACTGTCACCTACACAGATTAATCCCGATTGGCTAGTAAAATAGGTTTATTTCTTCTGACATTTAGGGCAATAGAAACTATTCCGTTGTCCTATCATTAAACTTTCAACTTTTGTACCGCACTTTGGACAAGGTTTGTCTTTGTTGCCATATACTAACAATTTTTGTGAGAAATAGCCTGGACGTCCGTCAGGTTGTAAGAAATCTTTTAAAGTTGTGCCACCTTGCTGGATTGCAGTTGTTAGTACTTGTTTGACTTGCTCAACAAGTTGTGAACATTGTGCTTTCGTGAGACTTCCTGCTGCTTTTTCAGGGTGTAATCCACATAAAAATAAAGTTTCGTTGGCGTAAATGTTGCCTACGCCCACCACCACTGCATTATCCATTAAAAAGGTTTTAAGTGCGGTCTGTTTTTTGCGACTTTTTTTCCAAAGGTAATCGGCATTAAATTCCTCAGAAAGAGGTTCAGGTCCTAATTTTAGGAACAGATGAAATTCTTCTAAATTATCTGTCCACAACCACGCACCAAAACGACGAGGATCGTTATAACGTAAGATCTTACCATTGTTCATCACGATATCTAAATGATCGTGTTTATCGACCGTATCTTGAGGAGATACAATACGCAATGAGCCAGACATACCCAAATGTCCAATGATATAACACTGTTCTGTGTGAATAATAAGATATTTTGCTCTGCGACTCAGTCCTGTCACTTTTTGCTGAGTAATCTGTTTTAATTCTTCACTCACCATCCAGCGTAATTTTGGTTGGCGAACAACAATTTTTTCAATGATAAAACCCTCCAGATAAGGGCTAATCCCATTTTTTGTTGTTTCAACTTCCGGTAACTCTGGCATAAGATCCTCAAATTTCTGTTATAAAAAAACCCGAACAAAGTCGGGCTTTCAAAATATTACTAAAATTATTTGATTTTAGCTTCTTTATAAACAACGTGTTTGCGCACTACAGGATCATATTTCTTGATTTCCATTTTTTCAGGCATATTACGTTTGTTTTTAGTTGTAGTGTAAAAATGACCAGTTTCTGCTGTTGAAACTAATTTGATTTTCTCACGAGGTCCTTTAGCTGCCATTTTTTAGCTCCTTAGATTTTCTCGCCACGAGCACGGATATCAGCTAAAACTGCATCAATGCCTTTTTTATCGATGATACGCATACCTTTCGCAGTTAAGCGTAAAGTTACGAAACGTTTTTCGCTTTCAACCCAGAAACGGTGGGTATGAAGGTTTGGTAAGAAACGACGTTTAGTCGCATTCATTGCGTGTGAGCGGTTGTTACCAACTGCCGGACGCTTGCCTGTTACTTGACAGACTCTAGACATATTAATCTCCAATAAATCAAATATAAGCTCGAGCTTAGGGTTCGGATTACTTCAAAATTAAATAAATGGTAATTTTGATAGCTACCTCGTCAGGTCGCTGTAACCGACCCGCATACTATATTAAAGGTGGTGAATTATACTCACTTTATGTTTTATTCTCAAGACTAAATACAACATTTCACCAAATAAATGCAAATATTTTGCACAACAACGAAGGATTGTAGCGGAAAATTTTATAGCAGTCCATTTTCAGCAAAAGAGGTATAACAACCTTTACCAATGATAAAATGATCCAAAATGCGGATCTCCATTAATTCTGCTACATTTTTAATTTTTTGCGTAATACGTTTATCTGATTCACTCGGCTCCGCAATACCCGAAGGATGGTTATGCGCAAGGATCAACGCTGCCGCATTACAATATAATGCCGCTTTTATGATTTCTCTAGGATGAACAGTTGCCATATTAATAGTACCTAAAAACATTTCTTCTTGTTTAATTAAACGCTGTTGATTATCTAAAAAAAGGACAAGGAAAACTTCCCTTTCTTTATGTTGTAATGATGCTTGTAAATATAATCTGACACTGTTGGGATTATCAAACACCTGCATTTGATGTAATTCTTCTTGTAAGTAACGTTTCGTCATTTCGATACAAGCTTGTAGCTGAATAAACTGAGTAATACCAATACCTTTTACTTGGCAAAAAGACTGTTGGTTTGCTGAAAGAAGTCCACGTAAAGATCCAAAATGATCAAGTACCTTAGTCGATAATTGCATTACAGGGCAGTCCTTTATCCCTGTGCGTAAAAAAATAGCGAGTAACTCACTGTCTGTTAATGTGTTTGCCCCAAATGTAAGCAACTTTTCTCGTGGCATCAACGAATGATGTTCTGACATATAACACCCTATTCAATACAAAAAATAAAAGTGAAGCAAAATTTTCTTACTTTGCCAAAAGAGTCTGGCTAGTTTTGGAAAGAGGATCGCAAAAATACCATTCTTTATTGCACAAAATTAAAGTAGAATAGTCCCCTTAGTTATTTTGTGTAAAAATTCAGCGCAAGGATTCACAATGACAATTCTTCAACACAAACGCATTATCGTGGGTATCACAGGTGGTATTGCCGCTTATAAAGCCATTGAGTTCATTCGCTTATTACGTAAAAGTCACGCTGAAGTGCGTGTTGTTCTCACACCAGCAGCAGCTGAATTTGTCACACCATTAACCTTACAAGCCATTTCAGGCAACGCTGTTTCGCATTCCTTATTAGATCCTCAAGCAGAGCTCGCAATGGGGCATATTGAACTTGCCAAATGGGCAGATGCGATTGTGATTGTACCCGCAAGTGCTGATTTTCTCGCTCGATTGACTGTCGGAATGGCGAATGATTTGCTTGCTACGATTTGTCTAGCTACAGCAGCCCCCATTCTTCTTGCACCAGCAATGAACCAACAGATGTTTGCCCAAAGCATAACTCAACAAAATTTAACCGCACTTTCAAATAGAGGGTATCGGTTTGTTGGTCCAAACTCAGGTGAGCAAGCTTGCGGAGATATGGGATTTGGACGTATGTCCGAACCAAAAGAAATTTATGCCTCACTTGAAGATCTTTTTGCTCAGAAGCAGGATATGAAGGGCCTATCCGTCGTAATTACTGCGGGACCAACACAAGAAGCTATTGACCCAGTGCGATATATAAGTAACCACAGTTCTGGCAAAATGGGCTTTGCGATTGCTCAAGCCTTTTCTGAACGTGGTGCAAATGTCACCCTAATTTCAGGCCCTGTTAATTTAGCAACACCGGCAAATGTACATCGAATTGATGTGACTTCCGCACAAGAAATGCATCAACAAGCACTCAAAAGTGCGGTCGAAAATCAAATATTTATTGGCTGTGCAGCAGTTGCCGATTATCGTGTTACTCAAGTAGCAGAACAAAAAATCAAAAAATCGAGTGATGAGATCACACTCACATTAATCAAAAATCCTGACATTATTGCTGATGTAGCTCATTTACAATCTAAACGCCCTTTTACCGTGGGATTTGCAGCTGAAACGCAAAATATTGAGCAATATGCGCAAGATAAATTACAACGCAAAAATTTAGATATGATTTGTGCAAACGATGTGTCCAGCGGGAAAGTCTTTGGTAAAGATCAAAACAGCCTTCACTTATTCTGGCGAAATGGCAACATTATATTAGAGTTAGATGATAAGAAAAATATAGCAAAACAAGTAGTTAAACACATTTTTGACCGTTTTCGTCAATCCAAATAATCTGTAAAGGATACTCAAATGAAAAAAATCGATGTAAAGATTCTCGACCAACGTATTGGTAGCCAATTTCCTCTTCCTGCTTATGCCACTAGCGGTTCAGCGGGCTTAGATTTGCGTGCTTGTATTGACGAAGGTTTTGAATTACAACCAGGTGAAACCAAATTAATCCCTACGGGTTTATCCATTTATATCGGCGATCCAAACTTAGCGGCGGTGATTTTACCTCGTTCTGGTTTAGGTCATAAAAATGGGATTGTATTAGGCAATTTAGTGGGCTTAATTGATTCAGATTATCAAGGCCCATTGATGGTATCAATGTGGAACCGTAGCACAGAGCCATTTAAAGTAGAAGTTGGCGATCGTATTGCACAGCTCGTTTTTGTACCTGTCGTACAAGCAGAATTTAATATCGTAAGCGAGTTTGAACAAACAGATCGTGGCGAAGGTGGGTTTGGACATTCAGGTAAAAACTAAATATGCAACAACCAGTAAAACGTAGCCTCAAGGAAAGACGCCAACAAGTTCTTACTGTACTGACTCATATGCTCCATTCTGAACGTGGAATGGAACGTATGACAACCGCACGTATTGCCGAGGAAGTCGGAGTATCAGAAGCAGCGCTCTATCGTTATTACCCAAGTAAAACCAAAATGTTTGAGGCTCTCATAGACAACCTTGAAAGCCATCTTTTCACACGCATTAGTCAAGTTGTCAAAAATGAAACCAATACGCAAACACGTGTGCATAACATTTTGCAGATGATTTTAGATTTTGCCCGTAAGAATCCCGGCCTAACACGCATATTGACAGGTCACGCATTGATGTTTGAAGAAGCCCAATTACAAGCCAGAGTCGCACAGTTCTTCGATCGCTTAGAGCTACAATTTGTGAACATTTTACAAATGCGTAAACTACGAGAAGGACGATCTTTTGCGTATGATGAACGCATACTTGCATCTCACCTTGTAAATGTCTGTGAAGGGCAATTTATGCGCTATGTACGTTCTAATTTTCGTCACGCACCAAACCAAGGTTTTGAGCAGCAATGGCGCTTGTTAGAAACCTTATTTGCATAATTAATCAATTTAGGTGAAAATATGCTCATTCCTTGGCAAGAATTGGAAAGTGAAACTTTAGATAACATCATAGAAAGTTTTATCCTACGTGAAGGAACGGATTATGGTTCACAAGAACTTTCCTTAGAACAAAAAAAAGAAAACTTACGATTAAAAATACAAAAAGGAAGTGCCGTAATAGTTTGGTCAGAACTGCACGAATCTATCGATATAAAAGATAAAATGGATTTTTTAAAATAATTTTTACTTTGTCGGAAAATGTAATTATGGAGGTCTTCCATGCAAGAACAAATACAGTCAACACTCTCAATGGATCCTACGTTGGAATGGTTTTTATCTCATTGCCACATTCATAAATATCCGTCAAAGAGCACGTTAATTCATGCAGGAGAAAAAGCCGAAACACTGTATTATCTCATTAAAGGATCAGTTGCAGTGTTAGTAAAAGACGAAGATGGTAAAGAAATGATCTTAACTTATCTAAGTCAAGGTGATTTTTTTGGTGAAGCAGGTCTTTTCGACGAAGGCCAGCTACGTTCTGCGTGGATTAAAGCTAAAAGCCCTTGTGAAATTGCTGAAATTTCTTATAAAAAATTCCGTCAACTTATCCAAGTAAACCCTGAAATTTTAATGCATTTATCAGCACAACTAGCACGTCGCCTACAAAACACCTCCAGACAAGTGAGTAACTTAGCATTCTTAGATGTAACAGGGCGTATTGCACAGACCTTATTAAATCTAGCAAAAATGCCCGAAGCGATGACTCACCCTGATGGAATGCAAATTAAAATTACTCGTCAAGAAATTGGGCAAATGGTGGGATGCTCTCGTGAAACTGTCGGACGAATCCTAAAAATGCTAGAAGATCAACATTTGATTTCTGCACACGGCAAAACCATTGTCGTTTATGGTACAAGATAATCTATTTTAATATCAGGAAAGTGCGGTCAATTATGACCGCATTTTTTATTTAAAAATAATAGACTAATTATCATTCTTATTTTCATTTGAAAATGATAAGCTAAAGGAAAATTGACTAACCTTAAGGAGTAAACTATGAGTAAAGAAGAAGTTGGACACAATTTTCTCGCTCGTTTAGGGAAAACCCGTTTGCGTCCAGGCGGTAAAAGAGCCACTGATTGGCTTATCGCAAATGGTGATTTTAGTGCAGATAAAAAAGTGCTTGAGGTTGCCTGTAATATGGGAACAACCGCCATTGGTTTAGCAAAACAATATGGTTGTCATATTGAAGGTGTTGATTTAGACGAACACGCACTAGAAAAAGCAAAAGAGAATATCGTCAATGAAGGGCTACAAGACCTCATTCACGTACAACGTGCAAATGCAATGAAATTACCATTTCCTGACAATAGTTTTGATATTGTTGTGAATGAAGCAATGTTAACAATGTTGCCTATCGAAGCCAAAAAAAAAGCTATTGCAGAATATTTACGTGTATTAAAACCCAACGGTTTCTTACTTACACACGATGTGATGTTAGTCACTGATAACCAGCAACAAATCTTAGAAAATATTCGTGATGCAATTAATGTGACAGTAACTCCTCTCACAAAAGAAGGCTGGAAAAATTTATTTAGTGAATGTGGTTTCCGCAATGTGGAGACTTATTCAGGTGAAATGACCTTACTTTCTCCAAAAGGGTTGATTTACGATGAAGGCGTTCTTGGCACATTCAAAATCATTAAAAACGCATTGAAGTCAGAAAATCGCAAACAGTTTAAAAAAATGTTCAAAACATTTAATGATCCAAAAGATAAATTGAATTTTATTGCGGTATGTAGCCAAAAATAAGATCAAAGCACAGAAATGCAGCCATTCTCCACCCGAAAAGTGCGGTGTTTTTCTGGCTGCATTTGTTTTAACTGCGATTCAGTAATTGCAGTCACAAACACCTGTGAGCCACTTTGTTTCAAGCGTTCTGCCAAAAGTGCACGCTTATGTTCATCAAGCTCGGAAGCAAAATCATCAATCAAGAATAAACAATGGCGTTGTTTTTGCTTCATTAAATGCTCCCCTTGCGCCAAACGCAAAGCACACATCAATAATTTTAATTGCCCACGAGAAAGCACATCTTCCACTGGTAACCCATTGGCTTTAAAACGAAAATCTGCTTTTTGTGGTCCTGAAACCGTATAACCAATAGCACGATCACGTTCAAAGTTAGTGGCTAATAACTCTGCATAATCACGATCCTTCTCCCAACCTTGATGAAAACTCACACTAATCTCTAATTCAGGTAAAAATAATCGACAAGTTTGCTCAATTTCAGGGCGTAATGCTTCCGCATATTCTTTTCGCCATTCACTCACTTGTTGAGCTAATTTGACTAGCTCACGATCCCAAATTTCAAGCTCAGAATAATGTGTTACTTGTTGTAATGCCGCATTACGTTGCTTTAAAAGGCGATTTAAGTTTACCCACGCTAAATGGAAATGATTATGATGATGAAATAATCCCCAATCCAAAAACGCACGACGATAACTTGGCCCCCCATTCAATAAGATCAAGCCCTCGGGTGTAATTAACTGCATTGGTAACAAATGGGCAAGATCCGAAATTTTATTGCCATCCTCACCATTGACTTTAACGAGGGAATTACCCTGACGTAACTTTTGTAGACCAACAGACCATTGGTGGTTTTGTTCTTGAATTTTGGCGTGAAGAATAAAATGAGGTTGTTCGTAAGAAATTATGCGATTACTGACCGCACTTTTGAAAGAGCGACCGTGGCCGAGATAGAAAATAGCTTCCAGCAAACTGGTTTTACCGCTACCGTTATTACCTACTAAAAAGTTAAAGCCGCGATCAAATTCAAGATCAACGGCTGTTAAATTACGAAAATTCTCAATCAGTAAACGAGAAATTGCCATACACGAAAAAATAAATTATAAACGCATTGGCATAATAACATATTCAGCGCTTGCATCTTCACAGTCTTCAATTAAGCAACTTGAAGATGCATCAGTCAAGCGCATACGCACACGTTGGCATTTTAACGCATTCAACACATCTAAAATGTAACTCACGTTAAAACCTACTTCCATTTCTTCTCCAATGTAAGACACATCAATAATTTCTTCTGCAACCTCTTGCTCAGGGTTGGTTGCCGTGATTTTTAACTGATTTTCACTTAATTGTAAACGAACACTACGGAAACGTTCATTCGATAAAATCGCTGCACGCACAAACGCTTGTTTTAACACGTCCCAATCCGCTTCTAAAATACGTGTTGCATTACGTGGCAACACACGACGATAATCAGGAAAACGACCATCGATCAATTTTGAAGTGAAAATAATATTACCCAATTCGATACGCAAATTATTCGTACCAATTTGTAAACGCGCCGGTAAATCTGTATTTTCTAACAAACGCACTAATTCCAATACACCTTTACGAGGTAAAATTACAGAATGGGTCTGTAAATCTTGCTCTAATGCGATGGTGCAAACTGCTAAACGGTGGCCGTCAGTCGCTACGGTACGCAATAAATTGCCTTCCGTTTCAAACTTCATTCCATTTAAGAAATAACGAGCATCTTGGTTTGCCATTGAAAACTGAGTCGCTTCAATCAAGCGACGCAACGTGCTTTGCTCAATCGTAAAATCCACTTCTGACTGCCAATCAGTTAAGTTTGGATACTCTTCCGCAGGCAATGTGGATAAATTAAATTTACTACGTCCCGATTTCACAATCGCACGATCTTCTTCAAAACTCACAGAGATCTCAGCATTTTCAGGCAAACTGCGGCAAATATCTAAAAACTTCTTCGCAGGAATAGTGAAATTACCTTTTACGTCAGTACTTAATAAAGCACTTTGAGTTGAAAGCTCAACTTCTAAATCTGTACCAGTAATGACTAAACAATCGCCATTAATTTGTAATAGCACATTATTAAGCACTGGTATATTTGGACGGCTACTTAACACACCGCACACTTGTTGCAATGGCTTTAATAAATTTTCTCTTGAAACAATAAACTGCATATTTTCCCCTTTTTACACAGATAGTGTACGGATTAAATTTGACCAATCTTCTTCCAAAGAATGTTCTTGCTCTCTGAGTTCTGCAATTTTACGACAAGCATGTAATACAGTCGTATGATCTTTGTCACCAAAACTTTTACCAATTTCTGGCAAACTGCGGTTAGTTAATTCTTTTGACAGCGCCATTGCAAGCTGTCTTGGTCGTGCAATTGAGCGTGAACGACTTTTTCCTTTTAAATCAGATACTTTAATGCGGTAATATTCAGCTACCGTTTTCTGAATATTTTCAACAGTAATCAATTTATCTTGTAACGCTAACATATCTTTTAAGGTTTCGCGTACAAAATCAATGGTTATTGGCGCTCCCATAAATTCTGCATTTGCACCAACACGATTTAACGCACCTTCTAAATCGCGCACATTAGTACGTAGTTTCTGACCAATAAAAAAGGCTACTTCTTCAGGTAAATGAATATTTTTCTCTTCCGCTTTCTTCAATAAAATTGCTACACGAGTTTCAAGTTCAGGTGGCTCAATTGCTGTTGTTAATCCCCAACCAAAGCGTGATTTTAGGCGCTCTTCTAACTTTTCAATTTCTTTCGGATAACGATCCGATGTCAAAATAATCTGACGACCAGCATCAAATAAATTATTGAAAATATGGAAAAACTCCTCTTGCGTTTTTTCTTTTTCCGCAAAGAATTGAATATCATCTACTAACAATGCATCTAAAGAGCGGTAGAATTTTTTAAATTCATCCATTTTATTATCACGAATCGCATTGATAAGCTGTTGAATAAAGTTATTTGCATGGATGTAAAGCACTCTCGCATTCGGTTTATTAGCTAAGATACCGTTACCTATTGCATGTAATAAGTGAGTTTTACCTAAACCTGTACCACCATAAAGAAAAAGCGGATTTGAGCTTGTTTCCCCTGGATTATCAGCCACTTTTTGCGCCACTGCACGAGCTAATTGGTTTGATTTACCTTCTACAAAGTTTTCAAACACATGTTTTGGGTTCAAATAAGAACGCACTACCATCTGTGGCTTGCTTCCTACTTTATCCTCTGTTACTGCTGTTTGATTAATACCTTGTTGAACAGTTTTTTCCTCAGGTTTCACCCCCACTCTAACCTGTACGACTAAGTCACTATTACCACTCAATTCTTGTGCGATCTTAGTTAATTGTTCTAGATAGCTTTCATCCACTTTCTGTTTAATGAAAACATTAGAAGCATATAAAATAATACTATTTGGCGTATTAAAATCGGCCTGCAAAGGACGTAACCACGTACTAAAATCTGTTAGTGAAATTTGGTCTTGAAGCTGTAAAAGGCATTGCTGCCAGAGAGAAGACAGGTCTGGTTTCAT